>JBGCDU010000024.1:0-32358 GCA_045105635.1 Congregibacter sp. | reverse complement strand
GCTGCCGGGCAGCAGCAACGGAAGTATTGATTCAAGCTACATGACCATTATGGATATTGCTCCCACGCTGCTCGAGGCAGCCGGTGCACCGGTGCCATCGCATTTTCTTGGCCGCTCCCAGTTTCAGCGCATTCAGGGTGGAGAGCCCGCCTACGGTCCCAGCGATATTGTTGCTTTCGAATTGTTCGGACGGCGGTCTGTCACCCAGGGCAAATGGAAAGCGCTGTATCAAAATCCGCCTTACGGCACGGGGGAGTGGCAGCTCTATGATCTGACTACGGACCCGGGCGAGCAGGAAGACCTTAGCCGGAAGCACCCGGAATTGCGCCAATCTCTTATCAATGCATGGGACAAGTATGCGCAAGAGGTAGGCGTAATTTTACCGGACAGCACGCCTCGCTAGGCCTGGGAGACGCCGGCTTCGTCAATGGAGTTTGCACCTGAAAAATGAATGCAGCAGAAACTAAGTCTGCGCCGATACTCATTGCCGGCGGTGGTATTGGAGGCCTGAGCCTGGCTCTCACGCTTCATCAAATAGGCATCTCCTGCGTCGTGTTTGAGTCCGTCCCGGAACTTAAACCGATGGGCGTGGGCATAAACCTCCAGCCAAATGCGGTTCGTGAACTTTATGATCTGGGGCTCGGGGCTGAGGTATTAGATACCATCGGCTTGCAGACCCGCGAATGGGCATTGGTAGGCTTAAACGGTAAAGATGTCTATTCAGAACCTCGAGGCCTTGCAGCGGGTTACCACTGGCCACAGTACTCGGTTCATCGCGGGCAATTACAGATGTTGCTTTACCGCAGTGCTCTACAGCGCCTGGGTGCAACGGTGCTTAAAACAAACCATCGGGTAAAGGCCTACCGCAACACGGATAACGGCGTAGTTGCTCAAGTCGTTACGGGAGCTGGAAAGGAGCTGGAAGTTGCAGGCGCTCTGCTAATTGCGGCAGACGGTCTGCACTCAACTATCCGCCAGCAGATGCATCCCAAGCAGCCACCCATTCACTGGGGTGGAGCAGTCATGTGGCGAGGAACAGCGTACGCCAAGCCTATTCGAAGTGGTGCTTCTTTTGTTGGTTTGGGTACGCATCACCATCGCATCGTGTTTTACCCGATCACTCCGCCGGACCCTGATACCGGATTAGCTCTCATCAACTGGATTGCAGAAGTCACCATGGACAACTCTGATGGCTGGACGCATGGCGACTGGAACAAAAAAGTAGAGCTGGCGGACTTCATCCATCACTTTGAGGGATGGGACTACGATTGGGTAGACATCCAAGGACTGCTGCGTGGCGCTGCAGAAGTTTTTGAATACCCCATGATAGACCGTGATCCGGTTCCAAGCTGGGTAGATGGAAAGGTTGCTCTGCTGGGTGACGCTGCGCATGTCATGTACCCAACGGGCTCCAATGGCGCGAGCCAGGCGATTGTTGATGCCCGCGTATTAGGGGCCAAACTGATCAAGCACGGCGTCTCGGGCGCGGCGCTGGAAGCATATAACGAAGAACTGTGTGAGAAAATCTCTGCGGTGGTTCTGCGCAATAGAGGGGCTGGACCCTTAGCGATTCTGAATGAGTTAGATAGCCGTTGTGGCGGCATATTTGATGATATTGAGGCGGTATTTCCTGCCGCGGAACGCGAAGAGCTTATGGGGAGTTACAAAGCAGCGGCAGGCTACTCGGTGGATCAACTCAATGCGGCGGCTCCAACAATTTCCATACCTTAGCAAGAATAAAGGAGCGAGTTGATTGTGCTGCAGCACCATGTGTTTTTAAAGTTCAAAAGAGAAACACCCGCACTGCATATTCAAGAATTCTGTCACAAGATGCTCGCTTTGAAGCAACTTATCAACGAGATAGAGTCGCTTGAAGTAGGTCTGGATGAGCTTCACGAAGAGCGTAGTTGGGACTTGGTGCTGAATATGACATTCCACTCCGTGGAGACCCTCCGCAGCTACCAGAAGCACCCGGCGCACGTCGCTGCTATGCAGTTCAATGCTCCCTTTGTAGAAAGCGTAGGGGCTGTCGACTTTTCGAAGTGAGCCGGCTTAAGTGGCGGTTTCCACAATCACCTGCCACCTCTTGCACTCCCAAGGCACTGTCGCGGAGTCTACGCTAGCGGTCAGCTACACTGATTTGCCATGTAATCCTCAGCAGTAAGTATCGCGAACATGAATGACATGATCCTGGTGGGCGTTGTGCTTTGTCTTACCGACTTTTCGTTTTTCCTGGCGCCGGGTCTCGAGGCGACTTGAATCGCCAATTTTGAGACATTGGGTCAACACGAATGTAATGTCTGTTAACGATCCATTGCTGACTTTAGCTGCCCGTGGTTTGTCGCAACCTCTCGAGCAGCAGGGATGTCAGCAGCCACCTCATTACCGACTGTCACGACCGACTATCACGCCGCACCCGCAGAATGACGAACTTCGCGTTCGAAGCTACCAACTCGACGTTGCCAAACAGCTCTCTTAGCACCGCGTGGTAACCCAGGTGCCGATTGCCGATCACCCACAGCTCGCCACCTGGCCTCAGCACCTCGCGCGACTGCCGGAACATGCGCTGAGCAATCTGGTTTCCCACAGCTTGCTGCTGGTGAAAGGGCGGGTTGCACAGGACCAGGTCCGTCGAAGCGGGTGAGAAATCTTCGAGGCCGTCGCCGACACAAAACGCCGCCGCGCGTGCTGCGCCAAACACACGGTTGAAGTTTTCCCGCGCCGAGGTCACCGCCATGAAAGACTCATCGACGAAATGCACGATTGCCCCTGGATGCTGCCCTGCCGCCTGTAGCCCTACCACGCCGTTGCCACATCCGAGGTCGATGATGTCATTTGCCCGCGGCACCAAGGGCAAATGCTGCAGGAAAAAACGCGTCCCGATATCCAGGCTGTCGCGCGAGAAGACGTTGGCATGGTTGCTGATAAGCCAGTTCGTACCCTCCAGTTCGTAATGCACCGGGTAGGGATTGTCTGGCACGGTCAGCGTTAGATTCGGGGTTACCCGGATCAGCTTGGCCTTCTTCCACGCCAGGGCGGTGTCGCTGGAGCCCAGCAGTTTTTCAAGCATCACCCACACGCTGCGCGGTAGCGCCTTGACCATGCCGGCCACCAGCACTTTGGTATCCGCTCTCAGTAGCGGTCGTAGCTTTGTAAGCTGATCCTCGAACAAGGCCAGCGTCTTGGGCACTTTGATTAGTACAAGGTCGACGGGACCGTTGGGTTGCTGCAGGCTGTGCAGCAGGCTCACGCGAGCTGGATCGATGCCATTGAGCAGCAGGTTGTCGCGCGTTGCCAGTTGGCTAAGAAAGGAATCTGACCACGCCTGCGGTGCCCAGGGGGCCAGAGCAACCGTCAGGGCACCAAAGTTGTCGTTGACGACCAGGACTCGCATACCTTTGTCCGGCTGCAAGCGCTCCGCTACTTCGCGCAACAGATACTCGTCCGCCGAGTCCCAGGCGCGCAGTATTTCCCGGCGACGCCTTGGGCGGCGTTGCAATACGAAGTCGCCCTGCGGGGTCTGCATGGTGGTTTCTGTGGCGTCCATGTAAATCCCTGAGATCTCGCCGCTTCGATGCAGGTACTACCGCCTGTAAATCTTTGTCACAGTGAGACCGACGCTGTGCAAGCCCAAGCGGGAAAGAAGTCTTTTTAGGGCGGCAGGACACTCAGTAGCCCGGATCTGGCGATTCGCGGCGGTACAGAGCGGAACCTGGTCTCAGTCCGCACCAGCCTTTTCAATACCCACCGCCAGCGCCTGTGTGAAGGTCATTACCACTGACTGACCGATGCGCAACTGTTCAAAGCGCTCTGCCTTTACGTCACCGATCACGTGAGCTTTGCCGCGGGAATCCAGGATAGTCACAGTTCTCGTCAGGCGATTCATGCCCTCGATGCTGCACACGGCTCTCACCGCCGATAGCAAAGCTCCGCCTGGCGAGCTGTCCGCGCCAGCAATCGCCGCATCTGCGCCTTCTACCCAGGGGTTGGCCAACTCTTCTTCCGTGGGCTCGCGAAGGTCGGCCGCCAGTGCGGCCAGGTAGGTCACAACCAGAAAGTCGCCTGGTGTAACCTCACCGAGTCGCTTGACGGCCGGGTCCACTTTTGTCGTAAATTGCTCGCCGGTGGGTAGCTGCAGTACCAACTCACGGGTTTCCATATCAACGGCGAGTAGCTCCGCGTCAACTTCTATGGCCATGGCGCGCTCAGCGTGATCAGACATAGCTTCTTCATGATGAGCGGCTCGAAGCATAGGGCTCAGGCTAAACACCAGTGCGGCACAAAAAATTGTCGAAAGTTTGCGGTTAACAGTCATTTTTATTCATTCTCGCGAAGTAAGAGGACGGGGGAAGATTCTCCGTATTCTGCACGCCAAAGACAAGAGGATTGCTTGTCGCCAATTTTTGGCCGAGCGCGCGTTTCACGGCGACACCATCGAGAGGTAGACTGCGTCACATGCTGATATTTATTTTTTACTGTTCGCGAAGATGGGTAGGGCAACTGTTGTTGCTCGCGGTCCTGATTCAGGCACCCACCAGCCATGCCCAGGACCGTCGCAGTGCACCCGTGCGTGTATCCATCGTGCAGGAAATGCCTGTGCGCCAGGAGCTCGAATTCGCGGGTAGCGTATCGGCCCTCCGCGCGTCTTCCTTGTCTCCCGCAACGTCGGGGTTGGTCTCCGAGCTGCTGGTCGATGCCGGCGACCGCGTTGAGCGTGGTGATGTGCTTCTCAGGCTCGACGACGAGCTTGCCCGCTTCCAGGTCGCCAGCGACGCGTCTTCGGCGCGGCGGGCGCAGCAGGCAGCGGCAGATGCACGACGCCGACTGGCGGAGGCCCGGGAACTGGCCAGGAAGCAGACGATTGCCGAGACCGCCGTGCGGGATCTGGAGTCCGAGGTTATCGAAGACGAGGCGGAGCTTGCGCGCGCTCAGGCGGTCGAGAATCTGAGTGATGCGACCCTGACTCGGCATACGCTCACCGCGCCTTTTTCCGGCGTTATCAGCGCGCGATCTACGGATCTCGGTGAATGGGTGATACCGGGATCGACAGTCCTTGAGCTGGTGTCCATGGAGCAACTGACCGTGGAACTGCAGGTGTCCGAGACCTATCTTCGTGCGATTGCGCCGGGTGCCCCGCTGGAACTGCGCTTCGGCAATGGTGAAGCGGTGCCCGCCACAGTGACGGCGTCCGTGCCCGTGACCGACCCGAGGGCCAGGACCTTTCTCGTGCGTGCACAGGTAAACGAGCCTCATCCCGCCATGTTTCCCGGGGTATCGGTGACTGCGAACATCTCCCTGGCGACGGGGCGGGCGCGTACCGCGGTGCCGCGCGATGGCGTTCAGCGCTATTCCGACGGTCGCACCGTGGTCTGGGTCGTGCAGAACCTGGACGGTGTTGAACGTGCGGACGAGCGCCTTGTGCAGACGGGCCTAAGCTTTGATGGCCTGGTAGAAATACGCAGCGGCCTGGATGCCGGCGAACGCGTGGTGGTCGTTGGCAATGAATCCCTGCGCGACGACCAGATCGTGCGCGTGGTGGACGGAGACTGACATGTTTGACCGCGTGATTCACAGCGGGATTCTCACCACGGTTATCACGCTGATTGTCTGCGTCATGGGTATTGTGGCGGCCCTGCGTATCCCCGTACAAATGATTCCCGACCTCGATGTCCGAGTGATCAGCGTGCGCACGAGTTGGCCCGGCGCGACGCCGCAGGACGTCGAGAAGGAGATTCTCATCGAGCAGGAGGACTACCTGCGCAATCTCCCGAATCTCGCGCGCATCACCGCGACGGCCACCACCGGTTCGGCACAGATTGAGCTGGAATTCCCGTTGGGTACTGACATCACAGAGATGATGATTCGCGTCAGCAATGCGCTCAGTCAGGTACCGTCCTATCCCGAGGATGTGGACGAGCCGCAGATTTTTGCCAACTCCTTCTCCAGCAACGGCTTTATCTTCTTCTCGGTACGACCTCTCGATGGGAATCCTCGCGGCATCGATATGGACCTGATGCTCGATTTCCTTCGCGATAATGTGCGCCCCCAGCTGGCCAGCGTAGCCGGCGTGTCGGAAATCGAGTTTCGCGGTGGGTCGAGGCGGCAGATCAAGATCATGATTGATCCCGCCCGCCTCGCGCAGCGCGGCCTAACCCTGCCCGAAGTACGCAGTGTTATTCGCAGCCGCAATCGCGACCGCTCCGGGGGCGATGTAGAAGATGGCAAGCGCCAGTACCTTCTGCGTACCGTGGGTCGCTTCCAGGACCTGGATGGCCTGCGACAATTAATCCTTTCGCGTCGGGGCGACCAGATTATCCGACTCGAGGACGTGGCAAGCGTCGAGCTCGACCACTTCGAAACCCGTTCCGAGGCGCGCTACAACGGCAGTCCGCAGATCATGGTGGCTATCCGGCGCGAGGCGGGCTCTAACGTCATCGATATTAAAAAGAAGATGATGCCCGTGGCGGAAGCGCTTAACCGGAACGAGATGGCCGCTGCCGGTCTGCAGATGACACTGCAGTCCGATGACGTGCGCTATGTCCAGGCATCGGTGGTCAACGTGTGGAAAAACCTGGCGCTGGGTGCGGGCCTGGCCACCTTGATCATGTTTCTGTTCCTGCGCTCTGTATCGGCAACGTTCATCGGGGTTCTGGGTATTCCGATCTGCGTCATCGTCGCCTTTCTCGGTCTTCTTATAGCCGGGAGAACGATCAATGTGATCTCCCTCGCCGGCATTGCCTTTGCCCTGGGCATGACGCTGGACAACAGTATCGTGGTGCTGGAGAACATCGAGCTGAAACGTCGTCAGGGACTGAAACCCTTCGATGCCGCGCTCAAAGGCGTCAGCGAGGTGTGGCCCGCAGTGTTCGCGTCGACCATGACCACCGTGCTGGTGTTTCTGCCCGTGGCCTTTGTGGCCGAGGAAGCGGGGCAGCTCTACTCAGATATCGCGATAGCCGTTTCCTCTGCCATTGTTGCCTCCTTGCTTGTGGCGGTCACCGTAATCCCGACCGCCGCGGCGCGCATGGAGATTGCGGGAACACATGCAGGTGATGGCCCATCGCCTGCGGCGGAGCGAATCCTGGCCCTTGCCGACGGGCTGATTTCAACGCCCCGTCGCCGCTTTGCGACCATTGCAATCGCCATGCTTGTCAGCATCGGAGTGATCGCGTTTCTGACGCCCGCAGCCGAGTATTTACCGGAGGGTGAGGAGCCCAAGGTGTTTGCGGCCATGAGCGCGCCACCGGGCTACAACCTCGAGACCATGCGTCAGGTCGCCGATGAGATTCAGCGACGCCTCGATCCTGAAATTATGCCTGCGACGGATCGCTACGGATCGGGGCTGACGCCGATACCGCCGGTAAAATACTCGGCCACCTTCCTCAACACCGGCGGTCTCCGGGTGATCCTGGAGCCGCAGGAGACGCGGCATATGGAAGCACTCATGGACGCCATGGAAGACATGTTCCGAGAGTTTCCCGGGATGCGCGCCTTTGCCTCGCGGGGTTCGATCATTTCTGGAAATGAGGGCGGCAGTCGCAGCATCAATCTCGATATCTCGGGGACCGATCTGGCCAGTATTTACCGGGTCGCTCAGGCCGCTGAGGCACGCGCCGCGGAGGTTCTCGGTAACCCGCGTATCCAGAGCCAGCCCTCGGCGTTGAGCCTGGCTCAGCCGCTGATTCAGTTGCGGCCAAACTGGGAGCGGTCCGCATCCCTGGGAATCTCAGCAGAGAATCTTGGCTTCACCGTGGCAGCGCTGACCGACGGTGCGTACGTCGACGAATTTTTTCTGGGTGATGACAAGATCGACATCTACCTCTACAGCGCCAGCGGCCAAGATCTTGTGCTGGATCGTCTCGCCCAGGTGCCTATCTTTACCAGCGGCGGGGACGTCGTTTCTCTGGGCAGCCTCGTTACTCTGGAAGAAACGGTGGATACGAGCGCAATTCGACGGGTCGGCGGACGTCGTACGGTCACTTTGAACGTGATACCTCCACGGTCCACCGCGCTGGAGACCGGCGTCGATATCGTGCAGCGCGAGGTCGTCACCTATCTTCGCGAGACGGGCGCGCTGCCACAGGATGTCACCATCGCCATCACCGGTGCCGCCGATCAGCTCGACGCCACGCGAGAATCACTGGTGGGTAATTATGGGGTGGCGCTCTTGATCATCTATCTGCTCATGGTGGCGATCTTCACGCACTGGGGTTATCCCCTATTGATCATGGTCACTATCCCCGTCGGAGTTGCCGGCGGCATCGTTGGTCTGGCCATGCTCAACGGTGTGGGCAGTCTCCTGCCGTTCGTGGGCATCGGCGCGATCACACAACCCTTTGACATGATTTCCATGCTGGGTTTTCTGATCCTGATGGGTACGGTGGTGAACAACCCGATCCTGGTCGTGGACCGGGCGCTGCAAAATGCGGACGCTGGGAGTCCGCCCCTCGACGCGGTGCGCGATGCGCTCAAGACGCGTCTTCGTCCCATTGCCATGTCCACGCTGACCACGCTCTTCGGCCTGGCGCCGCTGGTGATGATCCCCGGGGCCGGCGCAGAGCTCTATCGCGGCGTGGGCGTCATTGTCATGTTCGGTATTATGGGCTCGATGCTGGTCACGCTGACCATGCTTCCCGCCCTGACCGTGTTTGCCTTGGAGCTGCGTCCGAAGTTGCGTGCGCGGGTTGCCGGCTCTGTCGATTGAGCTGACCAGATACGTTACAACAGCAAAGACGTGAAAAGGGACACAGCGCCGATGCCCTGCGACGTCAGACTTAATTCGTCGAGTTTCCCGTGACCTCGCGCCCCGCTGATCGATCGAAACGGACGGCAAATGCCGCGAGCAGCATCGAGAGAATAGCCAGACCCCATATAGGCAACGCAGGGACCGCCGTGGCCGTGGCCGTCATAGAATAGGTCCCTTCAAGCCCTCCAGGGCCGGTCCAGGTTCCTGAGATGGAGGCCCCGGCAATCGTGCCGACAAAGCTCACACTGCCAAGGGCACCTGAGGCCCCACCCAGCGTTATCGCGCTGCCATTGACCGTGCCGGTGATAGTTCCGGAAAAGCTGCTGAAGCAGCCACTGTCGCCACTTATCTGATTTGCATTTACGGACCCTCCCAGAGTGCCTGGGTTCCCACCCGACTGTACAAGTTCCGTTGTGCCTCGCCAAACACAAGCGGTGGGCCCGGTGTCGATAACCTCGAGTCTGTAACTCCCGGTTACATCCTGTGAAAAACTGGCCGCCGAAGAAAAGGCGGTGACGATAAAAACGATAGCGCAGATTACTTTTGACATGGTTTTCTCCCGTTGTTTCGGTACACGCGCCACATGTAAGCAATAAGGATCAATAATTTTGCCGTTTCCTCAAATTTGATGAGATGGAAAGTTCAGCAGTTGGCTTGCAGCAGCAGTACGTTCGAACTGGGCGGGGCCCTTCGCGATCCGCAAACAAGTTGCGATCGCCGCGATGCCCGGCCTGTTCGCGGAGACCGCGCTGCTCTTTCCCGTCGCCGCGGATCCGGGTGTGCTGTTGGTGTCTGGTCGCAGAACGGGGTGCTCAGCTTGCGCTTATCCAAAAACCACAAGCTTTTGTGACGGACAGCGAGTTTAGCGACATCCGACTTGCCCTGTGCCAATGAACAAGGTGTACTCGCGCCATATCTTGCGCCACGACACGCGTTTTGCTTACTCGACGGCGCAGTAAAACCGATTACCTGCCACCAGTGACAGCTCGAGCCTAGTTCTCCGTCAGGTACCGAAAATATTAATGATGGACGCTAACTCGTATACCCACACATGATTATTGGTGTTAGAAAAAGATTGTCTGCCTTAGGGCGAGCGGACTTCATAACCAGGTCAGCGTTTGGTATATCGCTCGCTGCGTTTTTGATCATGTCGTCTTTTGGCATCAACAATTTCGTGCAAGGACGCTTTGCGGGCGGTGTCACTGCACTGCTCCTTGCTTTGTTGTTTTTTGCCAATACCGTGACTACGTCTCGCGGCACATACCCGCTGTATCTTAATTTGTTTGGCATCGTTCCGGCCTTGGCACTTGCTTCTATTACCGCTCTCATTTCTCTTCAAGTGGTGGGCTCATATTGGCCCTATCTGTGCGTGTTCAGTATCTACTTTATATTGCCGTTCCATTACGCAAAATATGCAAGCCTCGCCTACCTGGTTTTAGTCCTCGCGGTTGCGAGTGTATACCTGGAACGCGTCATTGCTATTCGCTTTTGCACGGTGCTGATTGCTACTAGCGTATTTATATTTATATTTTCGCGGGAAATCGAGAAAAGCCAGGATGGCTTAAAAAAACTGGCGACTACCGACACGTTAACAGGTGTTTTGAATCGCACTATGCTTACTGAATCGCTGACGCAGGCGACCGAGCAATTTCATCGCCGCGGGAACCTCTCCACAGTGTGCTTGATTGATATTGATAACTTCAAAGCCATTAACGATAATTTTGGACATGACGCCGGTGACAAGGTGCTTGCTACGTTTGCTAAAGAGATCAGTAAGCAGCTGGCAGTTGACGACGTTTTATTCAGGATTGGAGGAGAAGAATTTCTGATTCTGTTGAAAAATACTGGCGTAAACGAAGGACAGAAAACGGCGGAAGTAATACGTTCGATCGTGCAAGAACTTTCCTTGCTTGAAGGGCATGAAGTAACGGTCAGTATTGGAGTCAGCGAAGTCGACGCGGGCTTTGACTGGAAAGCCTGGATGAAGAGCTGTGATGAAAAGCTGTACCTTGCAAAAAAGCGGGGTCGGAATCAGGTTGTGAGTTGATCAATCCGCATTACTATTTGGCATACTAACTCCATGACTGGTTCCGAACAGGTAAAGAGCGTATGCAGCTACTCCGTGCGCGAATCGATAAAAGAGTGCGTTTATTCGGCCGAGGATGCGATGTTTGGTGATGTTATTCCAGATCAGGTATGGATTGAAATTTGTGAAGTCAAAAACTGTATGATCGCTTGCATGAAGCTTTTGCCAGCAGAGTGAGGTCGAGTTGACACCTACGCGGACCTTCCCAGGCGTTTACATTAAAGAGACCACCGGCACAGCTCGGAACATAAGCGGTGTCTCGACGTCCACTACTGCGTTTGTTGGCAGAGCGGCACGGGGCCGCAGCAATTTTCCACATCGCGTTCAAAGCTTTGCGCAGTACGAGGAGTACTTTGGATCGCGTACAGGCGATGCCGGCCTGTCGTCGGATTTGACGATGCCGGATGCCGTCGATCAGTTTTTCCGACACGGCGGTAATGACGCACTCATTGTCAGAATCCACGACTCCGCCGCTTCAGCATCCCTCGAACTGGCAGCCGGCAGCGGCACTTTGCGCTTGCTGGCTGAGAGCCCCGGTAGTTGGGGCAACCGCTTACGCATAACGGTAGACCACGATACTTCCGAGGCCCGCGTTTTCAATCTGCTTGTCGAAGAATTGGCTCAGGGCAGCAGTAGCGACGTTGTGCGCCGGGAATCCTTTCGGGATGTTTCGCTGGTTTCCAGTGATTCGTTGTTTATCACCGAGGTCCTTGCAAAAAATTCGAGACTCCTGCGTGTTGACGTGAACAGTTCAATGTCCGCCGCGCGCCCGAGTGCTATCGCTAATGCGATGGCAAGCCATGGCAGTGATGGCAACGCGATCACAGACGCACAACTGAGCGCCGCGAATTTGCAATCTGATCGTCGGGGTATCTGGGCCCTGGACTATGCCGATCTTTTCAATCTGCTCTACATCCCACCATTAACGCCTGCAACAGATGTTTCCGATTCAAGCTTAACCGTAGCGACACTTTACTGTCATCGCCGCCGAGCAGTGCACATCATCGATCCAAAGCAGAGCTGGAACACTGCCCAGAGCGCGGAAGCTGGAGTCAGCGCTCTGCATACCGCGATAGGTCAACCGGCGGTAAGCAATGCCGCGGTGTATTTTCCGCGTCTGCGTGTAGCCAATCCGCTGCCGAATAGTCTTGATGCTGAGCACGCTCCTGGCGGTGCCGTGGCGGGCATTATTGCGCGTACCGATTTATCGAGAGGCGTATGGAAGGCACCTGCGGGAACCGCGGCATCCTTCACAGGCGTAGCAGGACTAACTGTCGCAGCCACGCATGCGGAAAATGGACAGATGAATAAACTGGGTCTGAATGTGCTGCGCAGCTTTCCGTCGCGCGGACACCTGATCTGGGGAGCTCGGACACTAGCCGGCGGCAATCCCCTGAGTGCACAGTGGAAGTACCTGTCAGTTCGCCGCACCGCGCTGTTTATCGAGGAGAGCCTGCTTCGTGGCACAAAGTGGGTGGTGTTTGAGCCCAACGATGAACCGCTCTGGGCGCAGATTCGAACGAGCGTCGGCGACTTTATGCACGCGTTGTTTCGTCAGGGTGCCTTTCGGGGGAATTCTTCAGAACAGGCCTACTTTGTGAAGTGTGACCGTCAAACCAACTCATGGGGCGACATCAAGCGTGGCATTGTCAATATTGAGTTGGGCTTTGCGCCGATCAAACCGGCGGAGTTTGTGATTATTCGCATTCAGCAGAAGGCGCAAAGTAGCGGGGCCTAGCGCAAAAAAATATTTGCCCCAGACCTTGAGCGAGGAGTGTCAGGCAGGCCTCGGTACCAGAGCCAATGCTTCGCGAATTCTATCGAGGTCTCGGTGACGACTGCTGATACCGCTTCGCCGCGCCGCGATGCGCATATCCCTGAGTTTCTGCGAGGCCTCTACAGACACATCCAATGGAGGGCCGATCGCGGCAAGTTTTGCGGCGTGTTCCTCTCGCAGCCTGGACGCAGGCTGCTCGATGAATCGCTTTACCAGTTGGTCATGGTGTTGCGATGCGGTTTTGCCGTGGGCTTCACAGACATCCAGGAACAAAGCGGCATTCTCTTCAAAGTAAGCACCGCTCGGCTCGCTTGAGTCCAGGCAAGCCAGAATCTGATTCATCAGGCTGGTACGGCGCATGCAGTCCTGCAGGCGCGCCTGGTCGGTTGGCATCATGTAGAGACGTTTGTCGACGAGAAATTGTGAGTAGAGCGAATCCTCAGCCTGGCAAAGACCCAGTAACAAATCTAATTCGTTGATCTCCGGGAAGTCCGCTGTATTGGCGCCACGGTATTCTGTTTTGCCCACCCGATAGGATTGGTAGTAAGGCCGCACAGAATGGAAGAATCGTTCAGCGTCCAGTTCCTCAAACAAATGGTCATTGCTGGCGGCCACATCCTCCAGAGCACGGCGCGCATCGCGAAGGAGGTCGCTGGTGACCGGGTGTGTAATACCTAAGGGCACCGTTCGCACCAGCGCATCCGCAGCGCGTTTGTAAGCAAATATTCCCCGCGTGTTGTAGTCGAGGAACAGCAGCTCATCGTCCAGGCGGGTAAAGCTTCGGTAGACACCGTTTTGCGCATGATTGTGTGTGGAGATATGGCTCGCCGCAAAACGTGGCGCTACGCCCAGGGACGCGCCGATGTGCATAGCTAGTCCAGAGGCTTCTGTCAGTGGTGAGGCTTGTTCGCGAGACGGCTCCGTAAGCTCATGACGGCGGCAAGCGCTCATATAGAGCCCTACGTTACCGAGCAGCTCAAGCGCTGACTCAAATGCTGTGGCAGTGTTGTCTTCCGTATTTAGATCAATCAGATAGGACCTGCCCTCATCATGCAGACTTTGACGCAGCTTATCGTTTGTCCACGAGACATCGGATCGGTCACCCTGGGCAAAATACAGTTCCTCAAGCTCTGTATTGATCTCAGTAAAGCTTGAGCGTATCCAATGATCGAAGCGTTGCGCATTGGCACTCATGTTTGCGTGTCCTAGTCGGCGTTCAGGTTGTATTTCATGATGCTGCCGTGGCGGCCTTCCTTGTCCCGCTCAAGGTCGAAGACATCCAAATCAGGTGTATGCATCTGTGCGCGGACGCTCTGAATGTCCTGCATGTCCTGCGCGTCCAGTGCCAGTCGAAAGATTTCCTCGTATCGATCAATGTGAGAGGCATTGCGTGAGCCGATAATGGCCGCGGCGACCTGCTTTTGATCCAGCACCCAGCGTGAGGCGACGGCGGCAATGCTCGCGCCATGCTTGGCGGCAATGCTCTGCAAGGTGCCGAGCAATGTCTGGAACAGATCCCAGCCGCCGATCTCTTCGATCATCAGCCGGTACTTTATCAGTGAGCGGTTATCAAAGCCTTCCGGGGCTTGCACGGCCAGCCACTTCTCGCTTAGGAATCCGCCGGCGAGAGTGCCGTAGCACAGCAGGTGCATATCGTGCTCAGCGCACAGTCCCAGCAGAGATTTTTCCGGTCTAGGATCCAGTAATGAATACTGTACCTGTGTCGTCGATAGATTGATTCCCGCGTCGAGCAGCTCGCGTGTTTCGGCGGTATTGAAGTTGGTTGTCGATATCAGATCGATTTTACCAGCCTGCTGGAGTTCCTGAAGCCAGGTGGCCGCCTCTACGCAACCTGGCGCAGCGTAGTTCCACCAGTGAAACTGCACCATATCCAGACGCTCAACGTTCAGGCGATGGAGCGAGCGGTCGATGATCGCTGCTACTTTAGCCTTGCTGAGTTGTCCAAGTTCATCGTAGTCCGGCACGTACTTGGTATGTACTTTGATGGCGAGGGGCTGCTCTAACCTTTGGTTTGCGGCAATGAACTTCCCGATTAACTCCTCGACGCCGGTATAAATGTCCGCGCAGTCGAAGGTATTGATACCGCGCTGTGCAAAAGTCAGCATGTCCGCGACGGGGTCCTGGGAGAGTGTGGTGCTGTGCCCTTCGGACAACTGCCAACCCCCTTTGATGACTCGCGAAATGCTGTAGTCATCACGCAGGCCGTATTGCTCTATCACTCCGTCCATGGATTGCTCGCAGGTAGCGGTTCTATTGTGGTTTGTGAACGCTGGAAAACCTGCTTGCCGATACGGTCAATTCTGAATTTGGCGCCGCAATGTGGATCCGGGCAGGCGATCACGTGATCGGTGGCCATCCAGTCAAACTCATTCAGCGGACGCTGTTTTGCCGGCAGCAGCGGCAACAACGCAGACAGGGTATACAGTGAAAACGGCTTGCCGGTTTCGAAATGCAGATTCTCGCCGCGCACCTCAAAGGCGCTGCCCAGTTCGTGGTTACAGACAAATGGCTTATCGCCTTCGATTACTTCTACCCGCAGGTCATAGAGTGTGAATTGTTCATCTGTCATTGCACAGGCTCAGTCAATTACCGCAAATCGTTGCCCACCGGGAAGCGTCAGCGCCTCGCCATCGAACATCGCGGAAACGACGGCGTCCTTGAGGTTGATGACACTCTCGCCATCGCTGGCAGCCCAGCGTTCGGCGTTCAGCGTCAATCGGTTGCCCTCTTGGGAGTACACGCCGTAACCGGTAATGGCGGTGTCATCATTGCCGATCACCAGAATGAAGTGATCGTCAGCGAATGCAAGCCCACCATCGCGAAAGGCGACAATCTGCGTGTCATTGGCATCGCCCAGGTGTCGAAAGGTTTGCAAAGTGCTCGTGCCACCACCAAAAACCAGACTCATTTCATCCCCATCCCGCGTGACTTCTAGATCGTGCTCAAGCGCTCCGGCGGAGGTCAGGGGGGATTCGTGCATGGGGTCCAGACTGAGTGTCTGGTTTGAACGCAGTCGCAGGCCAGCACCGCCTGCCCAATAGGGGCCTGCGTGTGCCATTGAGCCTTGCGACGCAAAAGGCTGACCGTTGAATATACTTTGCTGCATGAAAACGCCATTCTTTATGAGGAAGATTCCGGTCAACGGCAAAGACTGACCGTCTTTGGTGACTAGGCCGGTGTATTTCCAGAGGCCTTCTGCAATTCGCACCGCGTCTTCTTCCGCGACGGCAATATCAATCTGCGCAGCCGCGACTAACAAGGTGACAAGTAGGCTGAGACACCTAGATTTCCAGCACAAATGCTTCGTTGAACTAGACCGCATTTCTAAATCCTTTCGCATTCCAAAACATGCCGAGTTTTAGCTTATCACGCGCCTGCGCGTATGCCAGTCAAGTCAGCGAGAGAGTAAATAATGTTGCTGTTATTGAACAAACCAAACGCATAATATGCAATACAAAAGGCCGTTGGTGAAAGGCTCTTGTTTAAAAACGCGGGAGCAGAGGTACTGGCTGGAGATGCTGGTGGAAAGCGCGAATGGAAACCGCTGGCAAATTTTGGATCGCGTTTGGTCGATGTTAGATAATGTTTAACGAATTTCTGGAGAGTATGGCAATGGCTGATTTGGCTTTGATTAATCAGGGTGCGCAAGGTTTAAGCGGACAGCACTCGCGGCTGAAAGGCGATAAGCCTTTGGATAAGCCTTTGGATAAGCCGCTAGGATTGGCGCGGGGCATGCTCGGACTTGCGGTAGCCGCCGCGAGTATGACTGCCATCACGGCACATGCACAGAACAGCACTCCCCTGGAAGAGATCGTGGTTACCGCGCAACAGCGGGAAGCGAGCCTGCAGGACGTGCCGATTGCTATATCGGCATTTAACGAAGCCAGTATCCAGAAAAACATGTTCCGTGACGTCACCGATTTTGTGGCGCGTACGCCAAATGCGAGCTTTATCAGCAATGGCGCACGTTCGCGCCGTGAGATCAGCATGCGTGGCGTGACCAATTTCGTAAACTCCAACCAGGCGCGACGGACCTCGACTTTTGGCTTTTACATGGACGGCTTCAACCTGGCTAGTAGCAGCATTAATCCGCCGATACTGGATATCCAGCGTATCGAAGTATTGCGTGGCCCGCAGTCTACGTATTTTGGGGCCAACGCTTTGGGCGGTGGCATCAGCGTAACCACAAATGCGCCGCACACCGACGAGGTCGAAGGGTCTGTAATGGTTGATTACGGACGCTTTAACACGCTCGACGTAGAAGGAATCCTGAACGTACCGATCGTCAAAGACAAACTGGCGGCGCGGATCAACTACAAGAATTTCAGCTCCGACGGGAACATCGAGAACATCAATCCGCAGGGCGGCGGTAACGATTCTGAATACGATTATGTGCGCGCGGCGATTCTTTGGACGCCGAACGATCAGCTTTCCATAACGTTCAATTACAGCGATGCAAACGAAGAAGTCGGCATGCGTGAGGGCGTACCTTCCGGCGTGTTCTCCACCTTTGCCGGGGGCGTTCTGTACGCGGGGTTCCCGGATCTGGATGGCGACGGCCGCGCCGACCCTAATCCAGACGGCGTGGGGTTCTTCCCTCAGAACGAAAGCCGCGTAAATTTCAACGCGCCGCAATCTGTCGGCACCGAGTTCGAGTATTACATTGGCCGCATAGACTACGATTTTGCGGACATGCGCTTCACCAGCATCACCGGCTACATGGAGTCGGACTTCTTTCTTCAAGGTGATATCGACGGCGGCAGCGGTGATTTCTTTCGCGAGTTCCGCACCATACCCAGAGAAAGCACCACGCAGGAATTCCGTCTGCAGAGTACGGGAGATTCCAAGCTTGAATGGAATGTGGGCTTTTACTACTCCGACGATGAGGGCTTTATAGACAACAAGACATTTGTTGGCTCTGCGATGCCGTTTGGTTTGTCCGAGGGCTTTCTGATCGATAGCGAGGAGTCCTTCAGCAGCTCGGAAGTCTGGGCATTCTTTGGCCAGGTTAACTACGCGATCACTGATGAACTCACGCTGACTTTTGGCGGTCGCTACAGCGAAGAGGAGATCTTTACGGATATCTCCGGCTTTGGTGGTGGCTTGTCTCAGGAGTTGACCGTAGAAGACACATTTACCGACTTCTCACCCATGGTAGCCATGCGCTACGACCTGAGTGACGATGCTTCGGTGTATGCAACGGTAGCTAAAGGCTTCAAGTCTGGTGGCGTGCAGGTCAGCCCCTTGCCGGGTGCAGAGACCTATGATCCCGAAGAGCTGTGGAACTACGAAATTGGCTACAAAGCCGAGTACTTCGATCGCACGCTGCGGGTAAATGCAGCGGTCTTTTATATGGACTGGACCGATCTGCAGACCGCCTTCCAGGAGTCGGGACTTAATGAAAACGGGGACTTCATTATCTTCGGTGGCGTTGATAATGCGGAGTCCGCAGAGAGTTACGGTGTTGAGCTGTCGCTCACCTCGGCGCCAATGGATGGTCTGCTGATGAATCTGAACATCGGTTACCTCCAGGCTGAATACGAGAAGTTTACGGCCCTGATCGATGGCTCTAACCGCGTGTTGGACGGCGCGACAATTCCCAATTCCCCGGAGTGGACTATCTCTGCCGACGGTGAATACACCTTCCCGCTGCGTGGCAACATGACGGGTTTTGTCCGGGCGGAGTACTTCTATCGCGACAGCCTGCGCTCAACCACCTCGGCGTTGATTCAGGAGGGTTTTCCCTGGGTTGTGCCCAGCTACGACATTACCAATGTGCGTATGGGCGTGAGGCATGAGAACTACACGGTCGCGTTTTACGTGGAGAACGTGTTTGACGACACTTACTTCACCAATGCGTATCAGAAGGCCTTTACCGGAGGTCTGCATGTCGAGCCGGGCGTGCAGCGCTTTGGCATGCGGGTGCGCTACAACTTCTGATCTTCATGCGACCGGCTCTTTGCGTCGTCGTTGCTAATGTGATCCGGCTAGCGTTCCCGAGACCAGCGCTGGCCGTTCTTCCAGCAATGCTCTTGCTGCTTGGCGCTGCTGCGCATTCGTCACCCAGAGCCGAGAAGCTGATTTCTGAGTATATCGATGCCTGGCGCAGTTTTTATCCAAGCCAGGCTTTTGGTTATGGCGATGTGGCCAGCGCGGCGTCGTTCGAGGATTTTAGTTCAGAACGGGTAAGCAACTGGCTGGCACTGAATGCTGCGTATGCGCCTCAAGCGAGCACTTTGATGTCCGACAAGGCCTCTCGGGCATTCGCAACGGATCTAGCGGTGCTGCTAGCCCAGACCAAAGACGAACTCGCCAAATGGCGGGAAGACAAGCCCTTAGCGCAACAGCCCCAGTGGTATGCGGAGCAGGTGTCCCAGGCCCTCACGCACCTGTTGGTGAGGGAGCAGCTCACCGATAAAGCGCGCAGCGCAGCGGCCATAGGTCGTTTGCAAGGCGTTACGCGGCTGTGTCGCGCCGCCTTGATGGCGCTCAAAGGTGGCAATGCGATACGCACCGCGCGGGCTGTGCGCACCCTCGCTGCCACCCGGGCGTTTTATGACGACGGACTGCGTGCGCTAGTTGCAGACTGGCCGGTTGCGCCCGGTGACCAGTCTTTTTCCGACGGTATCGACACGGCGGTGCAGGCAATTGCTGCTTTGGAGGCGCATCTTGTCGACAGGATTTTACCCACTGCGCCAAACGCCGCTGCTATCGGTGTCGACATTTACGCGGCGAAGCTGGCCCGACGCACCTCCGGTTTGTACACACCTGAAAAACTGCTCCTGGCTGCTGGCAATGAAATGCGCGAGGCGCGGATGCTCATGCATGAGGAGGCCGCGCGCTGGAGGGATTCGCAGGCAGCCGTCGGCGAGAATGCCGCGACTAATACAGTTGCTGCCCCCAGTTATGTCGACGATGGGCAACTCCTCGCAGCGGCTATCGAAGCGATGGAGCATGATCGGCAGGATAACAGCGCTGACTTTCTGGAGAGCTTCACCGAGCTTACCTTCGCGGCGGAAGAGTTCGTCCGGGAAGGTGGGTTGGCTACGGTTCCCGAGCCAACCACGCTTTTTGTAGCGCTGTCGCCCGCGTATTTCAGTGGTGCAGCGGTAGGGGGCGTCTATCCAAGCGGTCCTTTTGCGCCGCAGGCCGATACCCTGTTTTACATACCCTCAATTTCGGATGACGCGACTGCAAAAGCCAAAGAGGGTTTTTACCGCTCCTTTAACACGCACTTCAATACCATGATTCTTTCGCACGAGATGTTTCCCGGGCATTATCTGCAATACAAGGTCGCGGTAACGCAGGCGCCCATGCTTCGCTCACTGTTTGCAAACGGCGCGTACGTAGAAGGCTGGGGTAGCTTCGTCGAGGAGCTGATGCTCAATGCAGGCTGGGCGGATAACGCGCCGCTTACGCGCCTGGCCCACTTACGCAAACGTCTGGAAAACGCGACACGTGCCTACGTCAGCGTGCAAGTGAACACGGCCGCCTGGGGCGAGGAGCAGGTCCTTAGTTTTGCCCGCGACGAGGGTTTGTTGGCACCGCAATTTGCAACCAATCTCTGGCAGCGTGTGGTCAACTCACCGTTGCAGATTACCGATTACCTCACGGGGTATCTTGAGTTTAGACGCCTCTACGCCGGTTATCGCGCGATGCCGGAAAACCTGGGCACACGTCCCTGGGTGGATGCGGTGCTGCAGGCCGGCCCGCTGCCCATGGCACTGCTTGAGTCTGAGCTTTAGACTGGCTTTGCGCCGCAGATGCGTGCATCTTTGTGCCTGCCTCTAGACCACTACTAATATCAAGGGATACCACATGAAATCCAGATTCGTGCTCTTTGCGGCCGTACTGATTGGCTCGGCTCTGCTTCCTTTAAACGCGGGCGCAGCAGTCACCGCGATTGTCGGTGGCAATCTCGTCGATGTGGAGACCGGGAAGGTCCTGCGCGATGCCGTGTTAATCATAGATGGTGAGCGTATTTCGGCTCTCGGAAGCGCAGGTGAACTTGCGGTACCGGCGGACGCCGAGTTGATCGATGCCTCGGGCAAGTGGTTGATTCCCGGTTTAATGAACATGCATGTGCACCCGGGATTGATTCTACCTGGCAAGATGGCGGCGGAGCTTGCGAACGAGACCGAGGCAGAGTTGGCATTGCGAGTCGCGGCTGCCGCTCGCAAGAGCTTGCAGGCCGGTGTCACGACGATTCGTATTCCTGGCGACGACCGCCATGCGGGTCTGGCTCTCGATCGCTCAATTCGCAAAGGCGAGTCGGATGGTCCACGCATTTTTTCTGCCGGTGAATCGCTGATAGTCACCGGAGGGCATGGATCGGAGTCGGGCAAGGTCTATGCAGACGGGCCCTACGAGTTGGTAAAAGCAGGGCGATTGCAGCTTAGCCTCGGCGCGAAGTGGGTCAAGATTCTGATTTCTGGCGGTATTGCGACAGATGGTGGCGATATTGCCGAGGCACTGATGACCCCGGAGGAGATTAATGCCGTTGTGGATGCGGCACATCGCTTCGGTGCAAAAGTGGCGGCACATTCCGGCTCGTCTGCTGCGACCAGCGTTGCGGTGGATGCGGGTATCGACAGTATCGAGCACGGATATACGCTCGATCGGAAAGTGCTACGCAAGATGAAGCAGGCAGGAACCTGGCTGGTGCCAACGATTGTAGTGAGTCAGCCAGCCACCGCACCCTTCTTCGAACGGATTGGATCGCCACAGTGGTACCTGGAGCGGCGCGAGTCGGTCGGTAAGCAGCACTGGGAAACCCTGCGCATGGCGATAGCCGAGGGCGTCAATATTGGTTTGGGTACGGATCAGCTGCCGCATGAACCCAACGATGGCACCACGGCCACGGTGCGCGAGGCTGAATACTATGTAGAGGCAGGTATGACGCCGCTGCGAGCACTGCGTTCGGCCACCATAGAAACTGCAAGAATGCTCGGTGCCGATGATCAGATCGGCTCGCTCAAAGTGGGTAAATATGCGGATATTGTCGCGGTATCTGCAGATCCGCTAGAGGACATCGGCGCACTACGAGGCATAAATTTTGTCATGAAAGGCGGCATGGTGTATCGCGATGATGAATCGGCCGTTCAAAGGTAGGACATCTGGAAATGCCTAAAAACCCTGGTGTTCTATCGTGAACGCGCTGCTGCGGTTTTTCTCCAATCTTGTCGGACCGGCTGCAGTTATGGCCGCTGGCACTATGGGTGCAGGCGCAGTTGCATCGCTACTCTTGGCGGGCGCCTGGTTTCGCTACGACCTGCTCTGGGTCATTCTGGCAATGCTGCCGGTATTCGTTATTTCCGTGGACAGCGCCTCACGGATCGGCGCTTTGAATCCCCATATGGGCATGTTCAGTCTGGTCCGTGAGCGCATAAGCAGCAGCCTGGCCTGGTTTATGTTGTTGCTTATAGTGCCGGTACATTTCCTTGTGACCATGGGGCAGATTTCCGTCATGTCCTCGGCGTTCATATCACTGCTGGGCCAATCAGATGTTGCTGCGCGACCGGCAGCTTCGCTGTCTATCGGTTTGCAGCTTGTGCTCTCGCTCGTACTCTCAGCGGCGGTGCTGTGGCTGGTTTTCTCGCGCGGCTATGCACGCATGCAGCGGGTGATGACCCTGCTGATGGTGCTTATGTTTGTGTGTTTTCTGGTGGTCGCATTGCGTGGACTGGCCGAGTGGCGCGCGATTCTTGCGGGTTTCGTACCGTCACTACCCGCTGACCTACCGGTGCCAGGTAGTGATGCGCCGCGTGTTGCCACCAGTTCGATTATTGCCATGGTGGGTGCGGCCGTGGCGCCGGCGGCTCTTCTGGGAATGCCCTATCTGTGCGCCGACGATGGGGGAGGGCGAGCAGAGCTTCGTCACGCGTTCCGCCAGGCTATTCTCAATATGGGCGTGGTGTTCGGTGCGTATGCGATCTTTGTTGTGGTTGCAGGGGGCTTCGCACTGCACTCTTTACCGGAACATGCGAGCTTTGCGGATGTGAGTCAGGCATCGCGGGTTTTTCGTGATGTCCTGCCCGGCATACTTTCTACGCTTGGACCGACGATTTTTTCACTGGGCTTGTTTACCGCAGCGATGACGACTCTGGTCGTTGCCGCGCAGGTGACCATCTATTTTATTCTCGATATGTTTGCCCTGGAATGGCGTTTTTCCGACGACAACAAGCTTTACCACCGCGCCTTAACCGCCTTTGTACTCGCCGCAGCCGCGCTTGCGCCGCTCTGGGATTTCCCTGCGCTGCTCAAGGTCATACTGCTGATGGGGATCAATGTTGTTGTGATTCCGCTGGGATTTATTATTGTGCTCCTGCTTGCCAACAATGTTGCGGTGATGCGCGGGTTCCAGGCTGAGTGGTGGCGCAACGCAGTGCTGGTGGTTGGTTTGCTTGTATCAATCGTATTGGCGATAGATAAGGCCCCACTCTACTACCACATGCTTACAGCTTGATTGAATCTGGTCAGAGGGTGAGTGGGCAGAGCTACTCGAAAGCCAAACTCCGAAGACGGTTTGTTGATCCTGCGCAGAACGCCCAATTGGAGGCGCGGTGCTAGTTCCGCCACCATGCGCATTAGGACAGAGTCACTGCCGCTGCTGATGTTCTCTGTCGAAACTGGCGCTTAAAGTGGTGCTGTAGTGGGCAAGGGTGAAGTGATAGGCCGAAACGCGTACTCCTCCAGCTTAATATCATCCAGGCCTACCTGATCGAACGGGTTTTCCATCTGAGTTTGGACGTTATACAAAGAAATTAGTACAAAGCCATGCAGGATAGCGAGTCCGTAGGAGACCGCCGCCGGTGTGTCGGGGAGGTGGTAGACGATAGTCGGCGCGAAGACAAAGGGAAAAAGAAATACAAACACCAGGCAGTAAGCGCGCATGCTGATGGGTGTGCCATGCATTTTAAGACTGATGGTGTTTTCGATACTCTCGTTTACATCCTGAACAAAGCGGATGATCTTCAGGGTTAAACCGCTGGATATGGCGTCGTTGTTTCGCTGTATGAAATGAAAAATCTCGTTGACTGCGGCTTCCGCATGACGTCCGGTCGTTTCAATGGTTTTTACTGAGTCCTGGGAATTTAGTGCTTCAAAAAACAAATCGGATACTTTTTCCAGCTGTGCGGTGACCTCAGCGTGCTGCTGATCATTGAGTTTTTTGCATTGTTCAAAGCAGTAATGCACCGATGCCATGGATGCTTTGAACAGGCTCAAAAATTTCAGCGCGCTATCGCGGCGTTTAAACGCCTCACGAATAGTAAAGACCAGTGGGAAAACTACCGCGATGCTAAACAGCGTGATATTCAGGTCGTAGGCGATATCAAAGCGAAAACTGAGATGCGTGACGATCAGACATATGGCGCACAGCAGCAAGGTCTTCGCGTCGATAGTGGCGAGGTACTTATTCATTGATATTTATCTTCTTCACCCTGATTGGCTATCAGTTGGCTATCAGTTGGCTATCAGTCGGCTATCAGTCGGCTATCAGTCGTCTATCAGTCGTCTATCAGTCGTCTATCAGTCGGCTATCAGTTAGCTTTCACTGGGATAGGAACTGGCTGCGTGCCCTGAACTACCTTGTTTTACTAGTGCCCGTGATGCTAACCGCCGTCCCTCTGAATGTAAACGCAGGCATCGTCCCGTTGATTGCACGGAACGAGCGCTGGTCATAGACTCACCGTTCACAAAAGAGTGATGGAGCATCAGTGATGAACGGCCTGTATAGAATCCTCGGTAGTGCGCTTGCGCTGGCTTCATTGCTGGTTGGCCCGACACCAGCCGCAACGGCTTCAGACCCACTGTTTTCTCAGTCTACGCCCCTCGATATCACGCTGACCGGGCCCTTTCAGATCATCAATAGAAAACGCGATAAAGAAGCTGAGTATCCCGGTTCGCTGAGTTACACCGGCGCGGACGGCGAAGCAGTGACCCTGGATGCCAAATTCTCGGTGCGCGGTAACTTCCGTTTGCGAAAAGATGTGTGTAGCTACGCACAGCTGTGGGTAAACCTGAAGAAAGGTCAGTTAAAGGGCACGCTGTTTGAGAAGCAGGACAAGCTCAAGCTGGTGGTGCAGTGCAAAAGCAGCAGTCGCTATACGGATTACCTGGCGCGAGAACACCAGGCGTACCTGATGTTCCAGGAACTCAGCGACATCAGTCTCGACACGCGCTTGCTGAACGTAACCTACACAGATGCCGATACGGGGCGCAGTCGAACGCATCCGGGCTTTTTCATCGAGCACCAGAAACGCCTGGCCAAGGCGAAAGATCTGACGGTGCTGGATGCTGACAGTGCCTACAAACTGCGTTTGGATGATCGTCAGTCAGTGCTGGTGTCATTGTTTATGTATTTGATCGCCAACACGGACTATTCGATGATTTCGGCTCTGCCCGGCGAGAATTGCTGCCACAACATCAAGGTGCTTGAGGACGCTAACGGCGTGCTCTATCCGGTGCCCTATGACTTTGATTCGACGGGGTTTGTGGCTACATCGTATGCCGAGCCCAGTGGTGGCATCGGCCAACGCAATATCAAACAGCGCATTTACCGGGGATTTTGTATGTCGGACAGTGCCACTGAGTATGCGTTGAATCGTTTGCGGGATAAGCGCGGGCGCATTTACGCGATTATGCAGGAAGATCCCCTGAGCTCGGAAAAAGGGATTCGACGAGCTGTTGAGTATACGGATAAGTTTTACGCGGTAATCGATAACCCCGCAAAGCTAGAGCGAGAAATTATGGACGAGTGCCGATAGCAATGGCTTATGCAAAGTATTTGAGACCCCTATGCTTGCTAAGGCAGCTGTGCCTGATGGCCCTGTCGGTAGTCCTGTTGTTACCCCTGGCCAATGCGCAACAGATCGAAAGCGAGTGGGATGGGGTCAGCCGTATTGTCGCCATAGGCGATGTACATGGTGATTACGACAACTATCTGCAGGTACTCCGCGAGGCCGGGTTGATCAACCGCCGTGGCAAATGGAGCGGCGGTAGCACGCACTTTGTGCAGGTAGGCGATGTACCTGACCGCGGACCTGACACGGCTAAAATCCTGCGCCATCTCATGGGTCTTGAGAAGCAGGCGCAAAAGGCCGGTGGTTACGTGCATGCCCTGATTGGGAATCACGAGGCGATGAACATCATCGGTGATCTTCGCTACGTGCACCCGGGAGAGTACGCGGCACTGAAGAGCCGTCGCTCCAAAGAGCTGCGAGCTAATTATTACCAGCGGGTTGTGGACTATCTTGGCGGCCTGGAAGAGCCCCCGGTTATCGATGAGGCTTTTCGAGAGAAGTGGATGGACGAGCATCCTCTGGGGTATGTAGAGCACCGGCAGATATGGCATCCGAGCGGGGAATTCGGCGGGTGGGTCACAAAACACAACTCGGTGATCAAGATCAACAGAACACTGTTTGTTCACGGTGGCCTGGGACCCCTGACGCTGGCATTGAGTCTTCAGGAGATGAATGAGCAGATCCGCGCCGAACTCGGCAATCCAGTCGTTACGCAAGATCTGTTATCCGAGTCGGAGGAAGGGCCGCTTTGGTACCGCGGGCTGTCGCGAACGGAAACCGAGCTGGAGGCCGCACACGTAGACGCGCTTCTAGAGCACTTTGACGCCGACCGGGTCGTGGTGGGTCATACGCCCGGTTTTGGCACCCTGGTTCCGCGCTTCTCATCCCGCGTGCTCGCAATCGACAGCGGCATCTCTGCGCATTACGGAGGGCACCTCGCCAGCTTATTAATTGAAGAGGGCGAACTGTTCACTACGCAGGGGGGGGAGCGAATCGCAATTCCTGAGTCGTCAGAAGGGCTGCTGAACTACTATCGGCGCATAGCCGAGCTGGAGCCGGACGTTAAAAACCTGCAGGAGCTTATCTACCGACTTGAGAACCCTGTCCCCGCGGTCCCCTTGCCGACGAACGCCACTGATACGGAAGTCGACGTTGAGTTGGATGTCGATGGTGCTAACGATGATGCGGCAAAGGCCGATACCCGTGCAGGCACAGAAGGCGAGAAGAAGTAAGCACCGACGGACGCGGCCCGGGCCAGCTTACAGCGTCTCCAGCAACTCCGAGCCGGAGATAAACGGCCCGTCCACACAGAGCCGACGCCCGTCGGGCGTGGCGCATGCGCCGCAGATGCCAACCCCGCACTTTGTCCAGTAGTCGATGGCGTTGAATATCTGCTCTTCACGGCAGTATTTGCGCTGCACATGTATAGCAGCGTGCACCATGGGTTTGGGACCGCAGTTGTAGAACACGAGTGATTCCCGCTCCTTTGCGGACATGGCTTCCAGCCGTTCCTCGAGCATCTGCGTCACCCGGCCATGAAAGCCCTGACTGCCGTCATCCGTGGAAACATGCAGCTCTGCTACTTCGGCGCATTCTTTGGCGAAGTACAGTCGATCTGCGCTGCGCGCCCCGACAAACACCTCTGCATTGCCAAAGTCACGGGCGATCTGATAGACCGCTGCGAGTCCGGTGCCGCCTGCCACGGCCATAATTTTTGCGTCCTCAGGCGGCGCGACGGGGACGCCGTGAGGACCGCGGACGTAGGCTTCGGTGCCCGGGGCCAGGTCCAGCAGCGCATGAGTGAATTCACCCACGTCGATAGACACTAGCGTAAAGGGGTCGTCCACCAGCGCCGAGAATGGCTTCTCGCCCAGTCCGGGAATCCACAGGTAGATGAATTCGCCCGCCTGCACATTAACCTTGCGATCAAAGGTGAGCAGCGCGATGTCTTCACAGACCTGCTCGTTACTGACCAGAGTAACCGGCATAAACTGCATGTCGATGTCATAGCGCACGAGAGACTCGGCGTTCGCAGTACCCTTATCGAGATCGCGGCTTAATCGGGTGAAATAATCGCCGATCTCCGCACTGTCCATTCCGGTCAGCGCAGAGCCTATGCCCACTACGCTGGCGCCGGCCTGCAGGGCAGCGTCGACATCGGCGGCGCTGGAGAAACCGCCGCAGCCCACGATGGGTAACTCACTGATCGCGCGGACCTCGCGAATGCACTTGAGCGCAATAGGCAGCACGCCCTTCCCGGACATGCCGCCCATGCCATTGGAAAGCACCGGATGTCCATGCGCTTCGGTGTAGCCAGGGCCGACCGTGTTAATCGCGCAGAACCCATCCGCGCCCGCTTCTTCTGCGGCTTTGGCAATGGCGCCGATATCCGGGGTATTGGGTGTCAGTTTTGGTATGACGGGAATATTTACCGCGCGCTTAACCGCCGCGACAATCTCGGCCACCAGCGCCGGGTCCTGTCCCATCGCCATACCGTAGCCCTGCGCGTGCGGGCAGGAGAGGTTCAGTTCCAGTCCATCGGAAAACGGTGCCAGCAATTCTGCCACCGCAACAAATTCATCGACGCTGCCACCAAAAATTGATGTCAGCAAAAACCGGTCTGCTGGAACCCGCAGCGCGCGCAGACCTTCGACACTGGCATCGGCGCCGGGATTTGTCAGACCGACCGCATTAACAAAGCATCCTGGGGCGTATTGAGAGTAGACCGGCTCGCGATTGCCCGCGCGCGGGGCAAGACCGATGCTTTTGGTAGTGATAACGCCAATTTCAGGCACATGGTCAAAAAAATACTGAATGATCGACGGCGCCGTGGTCACTATTCCCGATGGAATCGTGAAGGGACCGGAAAGGGACTTGCCAAAAAAATCAGTGCTCAAGCTAATACTCTACTTATGCCAGGCCATCGTGCGGGGTTGCGAGTGGCGTATTTGCGTCCAGCGGGGCGCGGCAAGATTATACGGTGTCGACCGCGCGGCTCCCAGTTTTGTCGCCATTTTGGACGCACCTTCCGCTGTAAGAACAGACCGAGGCAGGCCGCTTTCCAATATCAGGTGCCGCAAAACGTGCGCAGCACTCTCTCTTCGGGCTTTGCAGGAAGCGCCAGATCTCGATCGGCGCTGTCGTAGTCGCCGGGCCGCCCCAGGCGCTCAGTCAACCGATGAAACAGGCTGAAGTCCCCCTCAGTACCCTGCTCAATCGCACGTTGAATCAGGTGATTGCGGGGAATGAATGCAGGGTTTGCTAGGAACATCCGGCGCTGTAAATCCGCCGGACTGGCGTCTTCCATGGCTTGTCGTTGCTTCCACAACGGCATCCATTCCAGCAGTTGCTCACCCGGCTCAAACAGCGCGCCCGCACCACTGCCATCCGTGCCAGGGCAGGTTTCGTCCGCGAGAAAGCGAAACGCGAGCGTGAAATCTGCCTGATCGGCCTGCAATGCAGTAAACAGGTTCTCGGTCAGCGCGCTATCCTCCCCGGTCAACAACGCAAGTCCAAGCTTGTCGGCGAGTCCCGCGTTGTGTGCGGACTCAAACAGCCCGGGAAAGCGCTGAATCGCCACCTGCGCGAGGGCTACCGCCGCGTCAGTGTCATCGTCAATTAAAGGTAGCAATGACTCGGCTAACCGGGTCAGGTTCCACTGGGCGATGCCCGGTTGGTTGCAGTAGGCATACCGCCCCTGTTGGTCGATAGAACTGAACACCGTTTCGGCGTGGAAGGCTTCCATAAACGCGCACGGCCCGTAGTCCACGGTTTCTCCGCACAACAGCATATTGTCGGTGTTCATGACGCCGTGGATAAAGCCGAGAAGCTGCCAGCGTGCGATCAGTGCTGCCTGCGCCTCGATCACCGAATTGAGTAGCGCAAGAGCGGCGTTCGGCTCGTCCAGCGCCTGCGGATAATGCCGCGCCAGAATGTGCTCGACAATTAATCCCAGGGAATGCCGGTCTTCTCGGGCCGCGAAGTACTGCACTGTGCCAACGCGCAGGTGACTGGAGGCGACGCGCGTGAGAATAGCCCCGGGCTCAACGCTCTCGCGAACGACGCGCTCGCCACTGGTCACCGCGGCGAGGGCTCGCGTCGTGGGCACGCCCAGCGCGGCCATGGCTTCACTCACGAGATACTCGCGCAAGACCGGACCAATAGGGGAGCGGCCATCTCCCCCACGCGACCAGGATGTGCGGCCACTGCCCTTGAGCTGCAGGTCGTAACGTCGCCCAGCGGGCGTGAGTAGCTCACCCAGCAGCACGGCTCGGCCATCACCCAGTTGCGGGTTGAACTGCCCGAACTGATGTCCGGCGTAGGCCGTCGCCACAGGCTCACTGCCCGGTATCAGCTCATTGCCCGCAAGGGCAAGAACACCTGCGTCGGATGCCAGCCACTGCGGGTCAAATCCAAGCTCTTTGGCCAGGGAATCATTTACGCGAATAAGCTCCGGGCTGTCCACGGGATCTGGTTGTTGTGGCACGCTCAGCGGGCTTCCCAGTCCTGCGTAGCTATTGTCGAACTGAAGTGGCATTAATGACTCCGATGATTGCTTGGATTGCGGCGCCGGCATTAGTACCCTCCAGGGTCGCGAACGCAAACCAGAGACTTTGGAGGTAAGGCCACCGTGCAACTTGTGGATCAGCAGCAAGACTACAGTTGGGACGTGTTGTTTCGCAACGCAACGGTGTTTGATGGCAAAGGTGAGCCGCCGCGACGCATGGACATTGCGATTCGCCGCGGCCGCATTGCGGCCAAGGGTACGGCGCTTCCGGAGGCGCCGGCGAAACGTATCGTTGATGCTACCGACCACTGGTTGATGCCCGGCTTGCTGGATATCCATACGCATCTGGATCTGGAGGTGGATCTCGATCCGCGTTTGCCTGAGGTCGTTCGACATGGCACCACGACCGTGTTGTTTGGCAATTGCAGTCTTGGCACCTGTTTTGGCCACCAGCGTGATGCCAGCGGTCAGGACCCTATCGTGGATTGCTTCACGCGGGTCGAGAATATCCCCAAGCCGGTGCTACGCAAGTGTGTAGACGCGATCAGCTGGTCAGATACCGGCGGCTACATGGATCACTTTGCCGACATGCCTCTGGGCCCGAACGTGGCGACCTTTGTACCGCATTCCATGCTGCGCATAGAGGCGATGGGCCTGGATGCGGCTATCAGTCGCAAACCAAGCGAAGCTGAGTTGCAAAAGATGGAGGTGCTGCTGGAGCGGGCGCTCGAGCAGGGGTATCTGGGCCTGTCCACAGATGGCTTGCCTTTTCACTACCTCTCCAATGATCCAAATACGGACAAGCGTATACCCACACAGTTTGCGACCTTTGGTGAACTGAAGCGCTTGCTGGGTATCGTGCGCAAACATGATCGCGTCTGGCAGGCCACGCCGATTATCGAGAATCGAATGACCGCCCTGCTGTACTTCGCACTGACCAGCGGGCGCTTGTTTGGCAAAACCCTCAAGGTGTCTGCGCTGTCCGCGATGGAGCTGGTTCTGGCGCCGCGTGCGACGCGGGCTTTCCTAGGTTTTGCCAAGTTGATGAATAGTTGGCTGTTCAAGGGGGACCTGCATTTTCAGGCTTTGGGCACCAACTTCCGGGTCTGGTCCGACGGTATCGTCAGCCCTCTCTACGAGGAGTTGCCGTCCACCGCACAACTGATTGCCCTTGAGTATGACGACGCGGCAGGTCGGCAAGCGCTCATGCACGACCCAGACTGGGTAGATGAGTTTCGCCGGGACTGGCAACACGGCCGCAGTGGTGGCGACTGGGCGAGCTTCAAGGCGCGTATGGGACTGCCTGATCATCTGGTGATTCGCGATCTTGAACGCCTTAACTTTGATGGTGCCCCCGTAGCTGACTGGGACGGCGAAACCTTCAAGCAGGTGTATGAACGACTGCGCCGCCATGCGGATGGCGACACCTCGGCGGTCAGATCTGATGCGGAGCGCGAGGCGTTTGATTCTCTTGACGAGCTGCCGCAGGACGATGCCGATTTTATGCTCTTCCTGATGCGGCGTTACGACAAGTCTTTCCGCTACTGGGCCGATGTGTCAAATGTCGGCAACAAGGCGACCATGGACTACTTGCTGCATCCACAGGCGCTGCCGGGCTTTAACGATTCCGGCGCTCACCTGACTAACATGGCGTTTTTCGATGGCAACCTGATGTCACTGCAACTGGCGCAGCAGCGGGGCCTGGACACGGTTGCGAAGATGGTTCAGCGTCTGACGCGCGAGCCTGCGGAATTCTTCAATCTCGATATCGGCACGCTGGATATTGGCGCGCAGGCCGACATCGTGCTTATCGATCCCGAAGCGCTGCGCGATTGGGATTGCAACGACACCCGCGAGTACATCTACCGTGATCTTTTCGACCATCACCAGATGGTTAACCGATCGAGCGGTATCGTTCGCAAGGTGATGATCTGCGGTGAATTGGTCTGGGACGAAGGCGAGTTTACTGATTCCCTGGGTGTTGAAACGCTAGGCAGGGCATTGCGCGCTGCCTGACAGTCGCAGGCCGACAATTAAATGTTCGGCGCGCTGAACATTTCCCGGCAAAAAGCGTCAGAGCTTATAGACGGATATGAGTTTCTTTTACGTAGAGGTTTTTACGTAGAGGTTTTTACGTAGAGGGTTTTACGTACAGGCTTTTGGACGATCCGGAAACCCTGCTTGATTCCGGGGTTTTGGACCCGGAATCTGCAACCTGGCAGCTTAAAGGAGTTCTTGCGCATGCCCGTGTTTTCTTTTAATGCTATTTCCGCGGCCGGATGGCCGTCGGTCGTTATCCGTGGCGTCGCTGTCACGGCGGTGCCGCTGCTATTGCTGGCCTGCACAACCACCGACGAAATCATTATCGACAAAAAGGGCGTGAATATGTCGGCTTACGCCGCCGACAAAGCAGAGTGT
>JBGCDU010000023.1:0-24289 GCA_045105635.1 Congregibacter sp. | reverse complement strand
CTCCATCTTTGGAGTGAGATCTCCAACATTGTCTGCTGTAATGAATCGAAGCGAGACAACATCGGCTGAACCATCACCGGGCAGCGAGCATATGTGTGATCCGCAAGCACCGCAAAATGCAGTCTTGCGAACGCCTGCCGAAGCTCCGGTCTTCTCGAAAAAACTAGGATCGCCAGAAGTAAAAGCGAACTGCTCTGGCCTCACCACCGCTATGGTTCTGAATGCCGAGCCCGAAAATCTCTGGCAATCCCTGCAGTGGCAGATGCCGGTTTTACCTGGATCAATTTGAGCTTCGTAGCGTAATTCACCGCAGAAGCACCCACCATTTACCTTCATTAACCATCCCCTTCATCAGACCCGTCATTCCCAGCGTAGCCTATTAGTCAACTCCTGGCCTGCAGCAGTCGTTAAAATTATGAGACTCTGCACTGCACTAAAGACCACCTTGGGGTGCTTTGAGACACCCCAAGGGGCCGCTTTCGGCCGAGGCGGTGTGAAAACCCCAGCGTGATATAGACTATGGCTTTGCACCCTTGGGAGAGCACATGAGCGGCTTTATCGAAGCGGGCAGTCGTTCACAGTCCGCGTTGTTTCTGGAACGCGTGCACGATTACGTCGATGAAGACAGCCCCGTTCGCGTGATCAAGGTATTCGTCGACCTGGACATATCTGGACTCGGATTCAAAACTGAAGCCGGCGCCACAGCTAGATTTGGCTAACATCTTCGAACGGTGCTGACGATCTACCTTTTCGGTCACCTCAATCAGGGGCACTCATCCTGGCGTCTCGAGCGGAAGATGGGAATAAAATCGAAGGTCGATCCCCTGTGAGATATCTATGAATACTGCAGCGACCTCAACTTTGATCGGTCTCGCACTCGAGATGGCCGGTGCTTTTTTGCTTGCGACTGAAGCGATTGGCTTGGATCGAATTCAAAGTTGGAGGGAACACTGGCTTGAAACACCCCTATTCATTCTGAGCGCGAGTAAGAATGAAGAAATGGAGCGACGGGCGAACAAAAACGGCATGCAATGGTTCGTCGGTCTCACCATGACGTTTGCAACGATGGTGGCGCTCGCGTTCACCGTGTTGATGGGTGACGTCGCAGAAGGCCATGGATTCTCAAAGTGGCTGAGGGTTCCGTTTTTCGTCATGGGTCTCATCATCGGTGGATGTTTTTTACAGACGGGCGTGTTTCTACTGCGCGCTGCATCCAGTGCTCTGTTGCGTATTGAAGAGAGCTCCGGCAAAGGGACAATAGGCGTAACCGGGTTTATCTTGCTCTCTTCCGGCTTTGTTCTTCAGACGCTGGGCATCCTGCCCAGCATTCTTTGACTGTGGTGTTCTCTCAATGGGCGGCACGTCGGACACGGCCAACTGTGGACGGTCGCCTGAGGTTATCGCTCTTGGCAAAACTGACCCAGGACACCGTTTTTACTCAGTCTTGTCGTAAGTTAAAGTTTGAGTCGCTAAGGGAGGCAAGTGAATGGAATCACATGACGCAAGATGCGCCTGTAACGCTATAAGGTACAGATTTACCGGGCAGCCCTATGCCGTGTATTTATGCCACTGCACTATCTGTCAATCCCGAACCGGGTCAGCTTTTGGAATGTCGATGCACGTTTGTAGTCGTAACCTTGAGATTTTGGAAGGAGAGCCTGCTTCAGTGAAAAGCGGAACTGGTAGGCGATTAATTGAATACTGCGAAAAATGCAGAACAATGCTTTTTCTGAAAACTTCACAGATGTACGCAGACGCCCCGGTCACATGTATATTTCCCGGTTGCTTTGAGGATAAGTCGTGGTTTAAACCGTCCGCAAACGTATGGGTTCGCAGTGCGCAGCCCTGGCTTACGATCGATAAAAACCTGAAGTGTTACGAAGAGCAACCGGAAAGTTGGCTGGAGCTTTATTCCTAGCTAGGTATTCAGCCTGCCTATTGAGGAACGCCCACCACTCGATCTTGTAAATTTTTTGACGTCCGTCGAACCATCGCCGGCCTCCAATTTCGGCTCCTTTGAGGTGAAAAGGGGACTGGAGAAGGCCCTATTGCAGGCCCATGTAAGTTCACAAAGTAAGCACGCATAATCGTTACGAAATCAACTGAGCCCACGTCAATTCAGCTGGCTAAAATGGCAGAGTCCGATTTGGATTCGCCTTTTGATAGGGTAAACCTGCTTAAGTATCGAAGCGTCGCAATCTACGAATCGGAATTTGAAAATGCGATGGAACGAACCGGACGAGAAGCCTATAAGGAGTACGGTAAAGTCGTTCTTGGGAATCATTCAACTCGGTGGATTCCTGGTTTATCGGAGAGCATGCAATTACCACTTTGTCGGCGACGCCTCCCAGGATTACGATGAGACAATTGTGGTTCGGTACCCGTCGCGGAGAGCCTATCTCGCGATGTTCGATTCCGCAGCATATCAAGAGGCGATAAGACACAGGAGGGCGGGATTAGAGTTTAGAGTCTTCCATAGACTCTGCATCGATCTGCTCAGAAGCAGGTGTAATCTCCGCGTGCTCGGTGATGGTGGTGTACGCGCGTCGACGGTCTATCGCGGTAGGGCATATTGTTTGCAAAGTCCCACTGCTTGACGCAGGATTGCTGGAGGGCTGTGCGATCGACGCAAGCTCCTGCGTGACAATAGTGCGTATCCCCATATCTCTGTTCTGCTAGGACTTAAAGCCATGCAAAAGCTAATACTCGCAATGTTATCTGCGATTCTCTTAACCTGCACTGCACAGGTTGGAATGGCACAGGGTAATGACAGCGGGGCTCAAGCCCTGCTGTCAGAGGAGGCGTTTCAAGGCCTCAAACTACGCAGTATCGGGCCGGCATTTATGTCGGGACGGATTGCTGATCTCGCGATTCATCCTGAGGATGAAAGTGTGTGGTACGTGGCTGTGGGCTCGGGAGGTGTGTGGAAGACCACCAACGCCGGCACCACGTTTGAGCCGATTTTTGACAACGAGGGGTCTTACTCGATCGGTGCGCTGGCACTGGATCCGGCAAACATGAGTACCGTTTGGGTCGGTACCGGCGAGCATGGCGGAGGTCGTCACTTTGGCTTTGGCGATGGTGTGTATAAGTCTGGCGATGGCGGCAAGACCTGGAAAAACATGGGACTGAAAAAGTCTGAGCATATTGGCCGGATCGTTGTTCACCCAGAAAACCCGGACGTCATTTATGTCGCAGCGCAAGGTCCCTTGTGGAGCGCGGGCGGTGATCGCGGCTTCTTCAAATCTACTGATGGCGGGGGGACCTGGACAAAAACCCTGGGGGATGAGCAGTTCACTGGCGTGACGGATATTGTGCTTGATCCCACCAATCCTGAGCGTGTCTATGCCGCGACCTGGCAGCACCAGCGCTCCGTAGCCGCATTAATGGATGGTGGTCTTGAATCAGCGATTTATAAAAGTGAAGACGGCGGTGACAACTGGGAGAAGCTGACGAACGGCCTCCCGGGCGGCAAGATGGGCAAGATCGGCCTTGCCGTCTCACAGCAGCAGCCGGACATCGTTTACGCCGCTATCGAACTCGATCGACGAAATGGAGGTACCTGGAGGTCACTGGACCGGGGAGCAACCTGGACGCAGCAGTCTGAGGTGATTTCAAGTGGAACCGGGCCACATTATTACGTGGAGCTCTACGCCTCTCCCCACCACTTCGACCATCTCTATCTGATGGACGCTACCCTAAGGCACTCCAAGGATGGCGGTAAAACATGGGCCCCGGTGAACCGGGAGTACCGGCATGGAGACAATCACGCCATGGCGTTCAAGCCAAGCGACCCAGAATACATCCTGCTGGGCACGGATGGTGGTGTCTATGAGAGCTTTGACCTGACCGAAAACTGGCGATACATGCCCAATCTTCCGGTGACTCAGTACTACAAACTGGCCCTGGATGATGCAGAGCCGTTCTACAACATCTACAGCGGAACCCAGGACAATGGCTCCCACGGTGGACCATCGAGAACCGACACGGTCCAGGGCATTCAAAACTCAGACTGGAAAATGGTGCTGGACTGGGACGGCCATGCCCCGGCCACAGAACCGGGCAATCCCGATATCGTTTACGCCGAGCGACAGCAAGGGAGTCTTGCCAGAGTTGATGTTTCTACGGGTGAGGTCGTCGACATACAACCTCAAGCGGGAGAGGGCGAGGACTATGAACGATTCAACTGGGATGCGCCGATACATGTGAGTCCGCATCTGGCATCAAGACTGTATTTCGCCAGTCAGCGGGTTTGGCGTTCAGACAATCGCGGTGACAGTTGGCATGCAATATCAAAGGACCTGACCCGCAATGAGGAACGATTCGATCGTCAGATTATGGGGGCCAAGCAGAGCTGGGATTCGCCCTGGGATGTATCGGCTATGTCCAACTACAACACCATCACATCCCTGGCTGAGTCTCCCAAGGTCGAGGGCCTGATTTATGCCGGCACTGACGATGGACTACTTCAGGTGACCGAGGATGGCGGCAAAAATTGGCGCAAAGTGGAAGTGAGCCGTATGGGTGTTCCCTCCAGAGCGTTCATCAATGATATCAAGGCTGATCTCCACGACCCAGACACCGTCTATGTTTCTCTGGACAACCACAAGTACGGAGATTACAAGCCGTATCTGGTCAAGAGTGACGATAGAGGGCGCAGCTGGACATCAATCAGTGCCGATCTTCCCGACAGGCACCTCGTGTGGCGGCTCGCTCAGGATCATATGAAGCCCGAATTGCTGTTTGTAGGGACTGAGTTCGGTATCTTTTTCTCCATTGATGCCGGCGCAAAATGGATAAAGCTGGAAGGGGGCGTGCCAACCATCAGCTTCAGAGATTTGGCTATCCAGAAGCGTGAAAACGATCTTGTTGGTGCCTCGTTTGGACGAGGTTTTTTCATCTTAGACGACTATAGCGTGCTGCGGGAGGTCTCCGAGTCCGCGCTGGAAAAAGAGGGTTCTCTGTTCTCGACCCGGAAGGCGTGGTGGTACATTCCACGGCCTTCTCTTGACTTCGATGACCCGAAAGGCTCGCAGGGCGCGTCGCATTATGTTGCGCCCAATCCGGATTTTGGCGCAACTTTCACTTACCACCTCCAGCAAGGTTTGCAAACAAAAGCCCAAGCACGACAGGCTGCGGAGCGTCCGCTGGTCGAGTCCGGTTCAGACATCGACTTTCCTGGCTGGGATGAAGTGGGAGCGGAAGCTACTCAGCTAGAGCCCAGTGTCTTTGTCATTGTGAAAGATAGGGCAGGTAATGTCGTGCGCCGAGTCGATGGCCCTAAAGAGAAGGGATTTCATCGCATTTCCTGGGACTTGCGGTTCCCCGCACCCCAAGCAATTGGCATGTCGGTTAGCGACGAAGAGGATGCCCCCAGAGGCATGATGGCGGCCCCAGCTACATACACTGCTTCTTTGTACAAGCGTGTTGACGGACGGACGACTCTTCTCGATGGTGCGATAGAGTTTGAGGTTGAGCGGCTTTACGATGGTGCCTTGCAGGGTGCCCCCGAGGCGGAGGTGGTGGCTTTCTGGAGGTCCTATGAAGATGCCGTAAGGGAAGCCTCGACGATCGATATGCAGCTCAGCAAGGCAGTCGGGAGAGTGGATTCGATGGTTTTGGCGCTCGGACGCTCAAGGGCCGATGCCGGAGAGCTGGATTTTCAGCTGCACAGCATCAGGGCAGATATCTACGCACTCAACGCGGAGGTAAACGGCAATCCAGCGCGCCTGGAGGTAGGCGAGAAGACGCACACGACAGTGGGACAAAGGTTATCGGCCGTCGAGAGAGGCATTTCCCGATCCCTGTATGGCCCCACAGACACCAGTAAGCGAACCCTTGAACTCGCAAGGAAGACAATGAAATCTATCAGGTCTCGTCTCGACGCTGTCGTGAAGTCCCTGGACGAGATGGGTATTATGCTGATGGCAGCTGGAGCGCCCTATGTCGATGCGAGTGTCGATGCGAGTGTCGATGCGGGCACTAATTGACGTCTGGCGAGACGCGCTCCAGCACCGCTTCGTAAATCGTTATCAGGTATCCGCCCGCGCGGCGAGTTTGCCCTGGATAAAATCCTCGTGCGTCACGTAGATAAGATCGGCCACCCGGCGAATCAAATGCTCTTCGTATTTGTTCAGGGTGTTGTCGGCGAACGCTACTTTCCACATGGAAGTGATCAGCGCGTACTTGTCCTCGTAGCTGTAATGGTCATTCACCAGTCGCGTGAATTCGTAAAGTGAGGTCGCTTCGTCGACTGACTCTCCCGCCTGCTCGAGCAGCTTGTCAACACTAGCTCGATCCAATTGAAGGCTCGATGTCAGTAGGTCGGCCATTGCCGCTTCTTCAGCCGCGTCCTGCGTGAAATCAGCTCGGGCGACTTCAATAAGCAGTGCGGCGGCCGCGAGCTTACGTGTTTCGTCGGCAGATTGGCCGTCATCGCCGGCAGGCTGCGTAAAGATCTTTCTCAGGGTATTGATCACAGTGCTTGCACTACCTCTTCGAAACGAATTTGGTCGGCAATAAAGTTACGGATTCCCTCGGCCAATTTTTCGGTCGCCATCGCGTCTGCATTGGTACCCAGGCGAAAGTCGGGCTCGCTAAGAGAGCGTTTGTCATCGTCTGTTGTGACCTGATCCGGGGCAAGACAGCGCGGAAGCACGCCGTGGTCCGCGGCGAGCTCCTCGAGCAGCGGTGGACTTATGGTGAGTCGGTCGCAGCCCGCCAGCGCCTCTATTTCACCGGTGTTTCGGAAGCTCGCGCCCATGACCACCGTCTTGTAGCCGTGCTGCTTGTAGTACGCGTAGATGCGCCGGACTGATTGGACACCCGGATCGTCTTCGCCTCGCTCAACGACTAGTCCACGGCTTTTATGCCAGTCGAGGATGCGCCCGACAAACGGCGAGATGAGAAATACGCCGGCATCTGCACAGGCCGCAGCCTGTTCAAAACCGAACAGCAGGGTTAAGTTGCATTGGATACCCTCTCTTTCCAGGGCCTCGGCCGCGCGGATGCCTTCCCAGGTGGAGGCGAGCTTTATCAGCACGCGCTCTGGCCCAATGCCGGACTCCTGATACAACGCGATTAGTCGTCGCGCCCGCACAATCATTGCGTCCCGACTAAATGAAAGGCGAGCATCCACTTCGGTCGATACGCGGCCGGGCACAATCGAAAGGATCTCGCTGCCCACGGACACGCCAAAATAATCGCTGCAGGCTGCGAGTTGCTCTGTATCGCTACCGCCTTCGCGCTGTGCCCGGGCCTTGGCTGCCTGAACCAGCGACAGGTACTGCGGCATTGCCGCGGCCTTGAGTAGCAGAGAAGGGTTAGTGGTCGCGTCCTGGGGCTTGAAGCGCTTGATGGCTTCGATGTCTCCGGTATCTGCGACCACGTCTGTCATGGTTTTTAGTTGGCTTAGTTTGTCGGTCATAGCTTCTGCGTCAGTCCTGTTCAGGCTGCGAGTCGGGTGATTTCTGCAACGGCCGCGCGCAAGACATCGCTGCCCGCATCCGGGCGGTGCGCCTGCTCGCTCAGCAGCCTGCGAAAACGACGCGCGCCCGGTACCTGTTGATAGAGTCCCAGCACATGTCGCGTAATCTGGTTGAGTCGAGTGCCCTGAGCGGTCTGGAACTCGATGTAGGGTATCAGCTTCTCGAGCATCATCTCGCGGCTGGATTTGGTATCGATTTCATTAAACAGCCGGGCGTCCACATCAGCAAGAAGCCAGGGTTGGTGATAGGCGCTTCGACCCAACATCACCCCATCTACGTGTTGCAGGTGTGTTTCGCATTCTTCGAGGCTTTCGATACCACCGTTGATGACGATGGTGAGCGACGGGAATTCATCCTTTAATCGATAGATCCAGGGATAGTTGAGCGGTGGGATTTCCCGATTCTGTTTTGGCGATAGTCCCTGGAGCCAGGCTTTGCGCGCATGGGCAATAAATACTTCACAGCCGCCGTCGGCCACGACGCCCACAAAGTCGCGAAGCTCTGCGTAGCTGTCCATGTGGTCGATACCAATGCGATGCTTGACCGTAACCGCAAGCTCGCAACTGTCGCGCATAGCCTTGACGCAATCGCGCACGCGCTCGGGATCACCCATGAGGCACGCACCGAAAGCGCCATTTTGCACGCGGTCCGACGGACAGCCGCAGTTCAGGTTTACTTCGTCGTACCCCCAGTCCTGGGCCCAGCGCGCGCAGCGAGCAAGATCGGCCGGTTCCGATCCTCCGAGTTGCAGGGCTACTGGATGTTCCTCCGGATTGAACTGAAGGAGGTAAGGCCTATCCCCATGAATCAGGGCTCCGGTCGTGACCATTTCTGTGTAAAGCCTTGCGTGACGGCTCAGCAGACGCCAGAAGTAGCGGCAGTGCCGGTCCGACCAGTCCATCATGGGGGCAGTGCAGAATCGATGCGTCACGCTTAGGCGTTTCCTGGCAGCTGTCTGGGAGGTCTCAAGTCCGGAGGCAATATGATAACCAGTTAAGCACCGCGATGGGTACATGCCGTATTTTTAACGGATGTGAGTACCTTATGGCGTAACGATCTCGTCATAAAGTTTCGGGAGCCATTCAGACCGTGCCAATACACGCTCTACACACCGAGCTCAGATAAAAGACGCCTGCTTATCACAACATAGCAGGCTGAAAAACCGGGCGGCTACGCAGCATGGACGGTGTTCAGTGCGTTCTGCAGCCCAGACGTTACGTGTTTGTCAGACCTCATGATCGCTGTGAGCACATCCAAAGCGACGGGCTTGGAGGGCAGGTAGCCCTGAATACCATCGCAATCAAGCTTATACAACTCAGCGAGAATCTCGTTTGTCTCAACGCCTTCGGCGACGACTGACAAGCCCAGGAGATGCGCCATATCGATCGTTGACTTGACGATCAGTCGATCGCCCGGCTCCTGGTCAATATTTTCTACCAGGCTGCGATCCAGCTTGAGTTCCCTGACTGGAAGACTGCGCAGCTGGGCCAGTGATGAGAAGCCCGTGCCGTAATCGTCGATCGATACGCGAATGCCGGCCGCCTCTATTCGCTTCAGATTGTCGCGCGCGGCGTTGGCGTCGGCCATCATGGCAGTCTCTGTCACTTCAATGACGAGAGCCTCCATGGGTAAAGCGCTGAGTGTCATCTGCCGCAATAGTTCGTCCATGAACTCCTGTTTCAGCACATCAATACCCGAGACGTTGATACTCACGCTGATGTCGATGCCAGCACGCCGCCACAGTATTTGGTCGCGAATCGCCTGTTCTAAAACCCATTCGTTCAGCAGGGTGATCACGCCGGTTTGCTCGGCTATGGGAATGAATTCATCCGGGGACACCGCGCCAAGCTCGTCATCCATCCAGCGCAGTAGCGCTTCGGCCCCAACTATTTGCTGACTTTGCAAATGATATTTCGGTTGGTACAGCAGTCGTAGGCCACCGTTTTGAGTCGCCTGCTGTAAACGATTGGCGATACGTATCTGTCGTAAATGTGTCTCGTCCTGGCCGAGGTTGTAGACCTGGTACTCATTGCCGCTGCTTTGCGCCTTCGATAGCGCCAGTTAAAACGCGATGCTCGAGCGTGAGCGGTAAGCGGCCAATCGGAACAGTTCCAATACTAGTGACGCCATCGGATTGCACAAATAGTGCGAGATCAGCATTGAGTTTTTGTGCTTGATTGGCGAGCGCTGAGAGGATGGTATCTCGCTCGCCGGTGGCGATTGTCGACTTGAATCCAAGGTCGGCCGTGATAACCGTGACGCGCTCTTTAAAGACTTCGGACTGTTGTTCGAGAGTCAATCGCGTGGCGCCTTGCCGCACGACCAGCTCCTGTTCAACCAGTCTGCGTACGTTGGCATTTGCAGCGCTCAGGGCGGCGAAGGTAGGCGAAGGTAGACGCCAATAACGCGGTGCCTACCAGCACCACCAGGAGAGGCGAAATACGGCCAGCAAGACTATTGAACATCGCGAGAGCGTTTTTTGAGCAGCGGTTCCAGCCTCACATCGCTTGCGCCGTATAGCTTCATCCCAGACCTATTGGACTTGGAAGCCGAGTCCACGGGATGGCCAATGTCGTCACTGTTTAGACACGCGACGGAGGTTATCGGTCGCACTACCGAGACAAATGGCGTAAAACGCTTGTTGCTATGTTCTACAACAACAGGATTTTCTGGCTTGGTCGGGATATTGACAGCTAGCATATCCGTAGCAAGTATCAACACGTTGTGCCAAAGGACGGTTCCAGCGTCGGGCTCATCGAGTTGGTACACCACTGGCAGCGTCTCTGCGTTTATTGCGGGCGATGTCAGGCATGGTAGCGGAGTGACGATGCTCGCTGGTGCATGGCGCGGTCGCGTCGAAGGACAAGGCATCGCAGGCCATAGCATTGTCATGAAAAAATAAAGACCTGTGTGACCCCACAGAATCATGCCATCTGCTGGCCATGCGGCAAGCGAAACCCCACAATAAGCACGTCAAATGTGAACCCAGCCACGGAAACCTGATTTATGAACACGTTTTTTTACACTCTCAGACGCGAGCATGCCCGCGTAGTGATACTGATTTTCGCTGTCGCTTTTGCGTCCCTTGCGGGCGCTGACGACGCGCCCACAAAAATAATGGTCATGGATGGCCACAATGACCTGCCGTGGCAGTACAACCAGCGTTACTCGAATCAATTAGCGCCGCTTGATATTGCGTCGCGCCATGACGACATGGACCCGCCTCTGCATACAGATTTACCCAGGCTTCGCGAAGGCGGCGTGGGCGCGCAGTTTTGGTCGGTTTTTGTGCCGGTCACCGAATATGGTGGCTCCGCGGGCGATGCAGCCAAGGTGATGCAGCAGATGGACGTGGTGTACCGCATGATAGAGCGATACCCGAATGAACTGGCGCTGGCCTTGACGGCGCAAGATGTCCGAAATGCCGCCGCGGCGGGAAAGATTGGCTCACTCATGGGTATCGAGGGCGGGCACGCCATCGAGAATTCTTTGGGCGTGCTGCGTTCGTTATACGCGGCGGGAGCACGCTACATGACCCTGACGCACAGCCGGGGTCTAGAGTGGGCTGACTCGGCTACCGATAAGCACCGCCACGACGGTTTGACCGAATTCGGTGTGGCGGTAGTCGAAGAGATGAACCGCCTGGGCATGCTGGTCGATCTTTCTCATGTTACAGAAGCCACTATGCACGATGCGCTGGATACGGCGACGGCACCGGTTATTTTCTCGCATTCTTCGGCCAGAGCAGTCACAGACCATCCCCGCAACGTGCCTGATTCTGTCCTTGAGCGGCTGGGGGAGAATGGCGGCGTTGTGATGGTCACCTTTGTGCCTGGCTATGTTTCGCAAGCACAGCGTGACTGGGGGCAAGCGCAAAGCGGCGAACGCGCGAGATTAAAGGCAATACATCCCTTCGACGAAGAGCTGCGCGATTCACTGCTCGAGACCTGGGAATCCAACCATGCTCAGCCTGGCGCGACCCTGAATGATGTCGCCGACCATATCGACCATATCCGTAAGGTGGCTGGGATAGAGCATATTGGCCTCGGCGGCGATTTTGACGGTATTGGTACCGTGGTCAAAGGCCTTGAAGACGTGTCCACTTACCAGGATTTGTTCGCCGAGCTAAAAGCACGTGGTTACAGCGCCAGCGATCTCGAGGCGATCGGAAGCGGCAATGCGCTGCGGGTTCTTGATGAGAGCGAGCGCGTCGCCGCGGAAATTCAACAGCAGCGACTCGCAGCGGATCCGAAACTAGGCGCCGAAAATATTGTCGAGGAGTAATGGCTTAAACAGTGGTGCCAGAAGCGGCAAGCCTTGATAAAGACGATTCACTGGCGCGGTTTAGTGCCGGTTTTTGCCTCCCCGAGGGCATGGTCTACCTCGATGGCAATTCACTCGGTGCCAGTTCCACTGCCGTCATTGATGCGGTGAACGCCGTGCTCACTGAGCAGTGGGGCGCGGACCTGATCAGCAGTTGGAACAAGCACGACTGGATTGGTATGCCGGTCTCCGTTGGTGAGCGCATAGCACCTTTGCTGGGCGCAGCGGAGGGGCAGGTGGTCAGCGTAGACAGTATCTCCGTGAACATTTTTAAGCTGTTAAACACGGCGCTCGCGTTGCGCCCGGGACGGCTGGATATTATTGCCGTGGAGGACGATTTCCCTAGCGATGCCTATGTTGCGCAGGGCCTGGCGGCCTTGCTGGGTGCTGGCCGCTGTCGCTTGCGACTTGTGGCGCAAACGCAGCTTGAGCAAGCCCTCGATTCGAAAACGGCGGTCGTGATGCTTTCGCATGTCAATTATCGAAGCGGAGAACGCTACGATATGCAGCGATTGAGCGCCGCGGCACACGACAGCGGTGCCTTGATATTGTGGGACCTCGCACACAGCGCAGGGGTTATGCCCTTGGATCTCGATGCGCACCATGTGGACATGGCCGTGGGTTGCGGCTACAAATACTTGAATGGCGGGCCGGGTGCTCCTGGGTTCGTGTATCTCAATCGACGCCATCATGGTCGCGTCACGCAGCCCCTCTGGGGCTGGCTAGGCCACAGCGAACCCTTCGCGTTTAAGACAGGTTATCGTGGCGCTGAGGGAGTCGCACAGTTTCAGGTTGGCACTCCTGCCGTCCTCAGCATGGCGGCTTTGAATGCCGCGCTTGATGTGTACGGCGAGGCGAGTATGAAAGCGATTCGTACCAAATCCCTTGCGCTCACTGCGTTTGCCCTGGAGCGTATGGACGCGCTTGGCATCCTGAATGAGATGACCTGCATCACACCGTCGACGCCAAACAGCCGAGGGAGCCAGCTAAGTCTGGTACACCCGCAGGCCTGGGGTATCAGCCAGGCCCTGATAGAGGCAAACATCATTGTGGATTTTCGTGCGCCGGATGTGCTGCGTCTGGGTTTTGCGCCTTTGTACAATAGCTTTGGGGATGTCGAAATCACCGCGATGACCCTGGCGGATATAGTGCGGGATCAGCGCTATTTGAGTGTGCGGTTTCAGCAACGTCCAAAGGTAACCTGAGATGCTAGCAATCTTTTTACTACGCCTCCGCCGGCTATCGCCCGTCCCATCTATGCTCGGCGTAGTCTTTAGTATTGTGGTCACCGCCAGCAATGCTGGCGAGCAGGCCCTCGATGCGCCGCTGGGATCGATCAGCCTGAATCCCGATACCGTTGTTACACGCGTGGCATTTGGCTCCTGTTTCAAGGCGCAGCGCCCGGAAGATCGGGTTTGGGACGCTGTGAGCCGCTACAAGCCCGATCTTTTTCTGTTTGCGGGTGATGCGCTTTATCCAGACCAGGACGATGATAGCCCCGCCCTGGAGCACTTGCGTGCGGCTTACCGGGCGCTGGCAGAAGTCCGGCCGTTCGAGCGTTTGCGTCAGCAAGTGCCCGTGCTGCCCGTTTGGGATGACCACGACTATGGTAGCAATGACGGCGGTGGTGATTTTGCGTTCAAGGCTGAATCAGAGGCTTTGTTTGAAAATAGCTGGGGTATAGAGGCCAGTGATCCGCGTCGCAGTCGCCCAGGCATTTACTTTAGCCAGACCCTTGGCCTCGCGGGTCAGCGGCTGCAACTGATCGTTCTCGACACACGCTACTTTCGCTCCGGTCTTACTGCGGCGAGAGTCAGTGGTGTCAGGGGTATAGAGCGTTATATGCCTTCGTCGCAAGACGGACAAATGATGTTGGGAGCAGCGCAATGGGGTTGGCTGGAGAAGGAGCTGGGAAAAGCGGCGGATCTGCGCATCATCGTATCGTCTATTCAGGTCTTGGCAGATGGTCACGGCTGGGAAGGCTGGAAGCAATTGCCCGCCGAACAAGCAAAGTTCTTTAATCTGCTGCGCCGCCACGGCAATACCCCATTGGTGTTGCTGTCTGGCGATCGACACGTTGCGGGTTTTTATGCGCGGGACATTGGTTTGACGGCACCGCTGCTGGAATTCACTTCGTCGGCGCTGAACAACACGATATCGTTTCCCTATCGTGAGCTCACCTTGGCGGAAGCGGGTCCTTTCAGGCTTGGGGAGCTGTATGGAGGAGCCAGCTTTGGCACCCTCGACATCGATTGGGATTCGGGACTCCTGAGTCTGGCAATCCGTAGCGATAGCGGCGTGCTCCTGCGTATGCTTAATCGCCGGTTTCGGTAAGGAGTTCTTTAGCACGCGGAGCACAGCGGCACATGCATTACATTTTTGCGGTTCGCATCATTGATCCAAACTACAGCGCTGAGGATTATGCTGAGGCCTGGCTTCGGGCCAGTGCGTTTATCCAGCGTGCGCCGGGCGCGCAGGGTACCCGTTTGCACCGTAAGATCGGAGATCCGCGAACGCTGCTGGCAATCGCGACCTGGGATTCCAAGGCGTCACGAGATGCGATGGAACGGGAGCCGGCGCAAGAGGTCGCCGCGATTATAGCCGTGCAAATGCCGCACGTTGAGATTGAGCTCATCGGTGAGTTCGACGCGCCAGAGTGGGTGGTTCTCCCGGATAGCCTGTTCTAGGCTTTGCGGCTACAGTCCTAGTGCCACCAACCCTATCACCAGCAGCGTCGCGATGACCGGGATGACGACGGTGATAATGCCCACGTCCCGATAGGCTTCGCGGTGTGTCATCTGGGTAACTGTCAACATTGCGACCACCGCGCCACAGTGAGGCAATGAGTCCACGCCGCCGCTGGCCATGGTGACTATCCGGTGCAGTACTGCAGGCTCGATGCCCAAGTCGAGGTAGGCGGGCGCAAGGGTTTGCATGAAAATCTGTAGCCCCCCTGACGCGGAGCCTGTCAGGCCAGACACCAGACTCACCGAAAAGAATGCTGACAGAAGCGGCGGCAAGCCGGAATCAAGCACCAGGCTGCTGAAGTTGGCGAATCCCGCCGTCTGCGTGACCACGCCGCCGAAGCCAATAACCGCAGCGGTGTTGATGAGCGGCATGATGGCGTCATGGGTGCCGCGTCCCGCTGTCGTCAGTCCCTGCCGGCGCAAAGTGGGGAACAGGACAACCGCCACGAGGCTGCCAAAAGCAAGCGCGATACTGGGCCAGAGCACGGGTTGGCTTTGGGCAAATAGCAGCACCCTTGCCATGGCACCCTCATCTGCGTAGCCATCCAGAAGTCGCGGCAAAAGAATCGTGGTGATCACCAGTATCAGCGGCAGCAGCGCGACCGGCCAGGGCGGTAGTTGCGGGCCAGCACTGTCCGCCGGCAGAATGACATCGCGCGGGCCGGGCACAAAACCTTCACCTGCTGCTGCGGCTTTGATTCGTTGTCGCTCCAGGTAAATCAGACCTAGTCCCAGCATGATCGCACCGCCGATAAACCCCAGCAGGGGCGCGGCAAAAAGATCGGTGCCCAGTGCCCTGGCGGAAATGACGTTGTGAATAGAGGGGGTGCCGGGGAGGGCAGTGAGCGTAAAAGTGCCCGAGCCCAGCGCCATGGCTGCGCAGAACAGACGCTTGGGTATGTTCGATTCCTGAAGTAGACGCAAGCCGAGGGGATAAATCGCAAAGATGACTACGAAAACAACCACACCGCCGTAGGTGAGCAGTGCGCAGGCGAGGGTGGTGATGATAAGCGCGCGTTGCGCACCAAGAGAACGAACCAGGGCCATGGCGAGGCTGCTGGCGGCGTGGCTGTCACCCATGAGGCGGCCAAATACAGCACCAGCGATAAACAGCAGATAAAATCTGCCCGCAAACGTGAAAGCGCCCAGAGGGCCCAGCGCGAAATATTCACTCAGACCACGATCCAGAGACAAGCCATTGCTGAGAATAACGATGATTGCGCAAAGGAGCGCCGCAAAGACGATGTCGATACCGCGCAGAGCAAGATAGATTAGCAGCGCAACGCTACCCAGAAGACCGACGTACTCCATAAAAGCCCTATTATTTTTAGATGCAGAAGTGTAAGTACCTCGGCCTGCGGTGTATAGCGTGTTTCCTGCTGGGTGGCATATTGCTTCGTGAACTCCTGGTCTTGAGACTCTATAATCGCGGCCTCTGAGCTACGCAAGACATGACCATGACCGTTCGCACCCGCATCGCTCCATCGCCCACCGGAGACCCCCATGTAGGCACCGCTTATGTGGCGCTGTTTAACCGCTGTTTTGCCAAAGCTCACGGAGGCAGCTTTGTTCTGCGCATCGAGGATACGGATCAGACTCGATCCTCGTCGGCTTCCGAGAAGGCCATCCTGGAGTCCCTGCGCTGGTTGGGACTGGACTGGGATGAGGGGCCGGATGTTGGTGGCGAACACGGCCCTTACCGACAGAGCGAACGTATGGAATTGTATGCCGCTTATGCTCAGCAGCTGGTGGATGAGGGTAAGGCGTTTATCTGCTACCGTAGGCCGGATGAGCTAAATACGCTGCGCGAAGCGCGACGGGCTGGAGGCAGCAGCACCGCGCTCAAGCCCTCGGATCTTGCCTTGCCCGATGAGGAAGTTGCGCGTCGACGCAGTGCGAACGAACCCTACGTTATTCGTATGATGGTCCCGGAAGACGCTGGCGTCTGTCGGGTCGAAGATTTGCTTCGTGGGACGATTGATCTCGACTGGTCTATGGTCGATGCGCAAATCCTCCTCAAGTCCGACGGCATGCCGACCTACCACCTCGCGAACGTTGTCGATGATCACCTCATGCAGATTACGCATGTCATCCGCGGTGAGGAATGGATTAACTCCGCACCCAAGCACCAGTTACTGTACGAGTACTTTGGCTGGGATATGCCGGTGCTGTGCCATTTGCCGTTGTTGCGCAACCCGGATAAATCCAAGCTGAGCAAGCGCAAAAATCCGACAAGTATTCTCTATTATCAGCGTATGGGCTTTCTTCCCGAAGCGCTGTGTAATTATCTCGGCCGAATGGGCTGGTCCATGCCCGACGAGCGCGAGAAATTTACGCTAAAGGATATGCAGGACAGTTTCGATATAAAGCGGGTTTCATTGGGCGGGCCGATTTTTGATGTCGAGAAACTGCGCTGGTTGAACGGCATGTGGATCAGGGAGGACTTGACTGAGCAACAGCTGGCACAGCGTTTGATGGATTGGGCCCTGAATGCGGACAGCCTCAATGCGGTGATCCCGCATTTGCAGCCGCGCATGGAAACGCTCAGCGATTTTGTGCCGCAAGCTGCTTTTTTGGCGTCAGGGACATTAGCGCTTGGCAAGGAGCAGTTCGATGAGTTGAAGCTTGAGAGCGAAGCGCTGCTTCGGCAGCTGCAATTCGCACTATGGACACTTGAAAATGTCCGTGACTGGGACCGCGATGCGGTCTGGCTGGCAATGAAAACGCTCGCTGATGACATGCAGATCAAAGTACGTGATTTACTTGCGCCGCTGTTTATTGCGATTTCCGGAAGCAAGGCGTCATTTTCGGTGGTCGATGCGATGAGTATGTTAGGTCCTGATATGAGTCGTGCCCGAGTTCGTCATGCGATTGACGTGCTTGGCGGTGTCTCAAAAAAAGCGTCGAAGCGCTTCGACAAAGAGTTTCAGGCTTTGCACGATTAGTTCGAGTTATGCCAGCAAGGTTAATTTAGTTATGCTCGGTTGTGCGGGACGACATGATTGGACTTACCGAGGCTGGTTGGCCTAAATCAGCTACGGTGGTTTACGCGGCTTTTTAGTCTCAGTGGAGAAAGGAGTTAACAATGAAACTACGTGATTTGAGTTTACTTGCGCTAGCAACGCTCTTAGGAGCAGTGGGTTGTGCCTCTCAGGCTCCCACAGTGACTGAAGATGGTTTGGTGCTCCGAAGCACTCCGGGCTCAGCAACTTTGTACGTGAGACCGAATGCGGTAATCAAGGGCTACGAGGAGTTCGGACTCGGTGCGTGTGAGGTGTCGTTCAAGCGCAACTGGCTTCGCGACCAGAATTCAGGTCGTATTGATTTGTCCAATCGTGTCACGCAAAAGGATGTCGATCGAATCAAGGACACCTTGGCGAAGGAGTGCGATACCTACCTTCGCGGGGCTTTGGAGCAGGAGCCCGCGTATCGCCTCGTTGAGCAGTTCACTGAAGGTGAGTCGGTGCTGATTATTCGGCCAGCCATCGTCAATCTGGACGTGAATGCACCCGACACGAATAGCGCCACCCGGCAGCGGAACTACACCACTTCGGCAGGCGAAATGACCCTGGTGCTCGAGCTTATTGATGCCACGACGGGCGAGGTTCTGGCGCGAGCCTATGATCGGCAAGGTCAGCGGGATACCGGGTTTATGCAGTGGTCCAACAGCGTGACCAATAAGGCTGATGCCGATCGCATTTTGAAGGTTTGGGCAACTCGTTTGCGCGAGGGTCTGGATCAGGCGCTCTCTGGCGTTTGATGAGCGCTAGCGGTCCTGCCAGTGTTTCAGTGCCGTATCACAAGGATTTTTACGCCTTAGAAACCGACCATAAAGTGGTCTGGCAAGCACCGTAAGTCCCCCGGTGGCTATTGCCGCACCGCCGGCGATAGCGGTACTGGCTACATCGAGACCCAAGGCCGGCTTTGCCAGCGTGCCGGTGATTTGCACGTAAGGATTGACGAGACTGCCTGCGCTGATGCCCAGGCCTTTACGGGCCTGATTGTCGAAACGAACAGCCAGTCTTTCGTCACTCAGGTCGATGGTTCCACGCGCTGTCAGGTCGACGCGACGTGTCCGCAGTACGAGTCCTGGATCGAGCGACACAACCCCGTTTTTCGCCTGTGCCGCAATAACCGAGCAATCAACCTGCATATCGCTGTCGGTCTCAAGGCCTGGTAACAGGGTTGAGAAAAGCTGCGATAAAAAAGACGTCGTCGCGAAGCTAAGCGTCATGTCCTGGAGTGTTCCCGGGCCACCGACAACAAGCAATTCGCCATTGAGCGTGCTGGCAAGCTCACGCACAGTTGTTCCAGAGGCCCGAAGCGATGTACTCAGGGCGTGCTTGGGGAGATCGTCAATAGTGCGTGCACGCGAGACGATGCCAAGTGGAAAATCGTCGATTGTCAGGTCTGCGTCGAGCATCGCGCCGCGCGAGTCATCCAGTCGCTGTACACCGAGTGTGGCGCTAAGCTCGCCTCGACTGCCGGTCATATCAGTGATTGTCAGCCGCGCCGCGCCGTCGCCACTTTGCAAGCTTGCTTGCATGCTATCAACCAGAGACTCTGCCCGAAATACCGGATCATTTATCCCTAGTGGACCCGTGCTGAGTCGAACGTCACTGGTAATTTCACTCAGCCAATTCAGCGGAATCGATGTATCCGGGATAAGCCGTGCTGGGGTGCCGACGCTGGCGCCTGCTGCGGTTGATTCTGACTCGGCGTCACGTTGGAGCAACCAGAGATCTAGATTTGCGCGAGACACATGGATATCAGCGCGCAGACTCCGCTGCGCCGGGCTCCAGGAGATGCGGCCTCGAGCCTCAGATTCCGCCAGGGAAAGCCTGTTCACCTGAATATCCCAAACACTGTCTGACGTCTGTGCATCGAGGCTCAGGCGATAGGGTAGGGCCGCGGGCGGCGCGAAGGAGAGGCGACCTAGTGAATGTAAATCTGGGCCTTCGCCCTCCAGATGCAGGCTCAGGCTTTGTGGGTCATTCCTGGGAATCGTCAAGGCCGCGGCGAGCACGGGTGTATCGCCGCTCATGATGTCCGCATTCAGTGTGCTGAGCTGACCGGAGAACTGGGTTTTGGCGCTGATTGACAGAGGTTGATCAGCGGGGGTGTATCCGCCGATGGACGGCAGCAATTCCGCTAGCGACTCGAAAGCAATGTCCATGTCGAGCTGCGTGCGCTCGTCTATTTTCAGTCCGGAATCAATCACAAGCTGTGCATTGCCACGCATACCCGGACCTTCAAAATCACGGAGCTGCAGCGAGAGCAGTTCATCATCGATCGTCGGGGCGAGAGTCAATTGGAAGGGACCGCTGGGCAGGCCACTGTGCGCGTAATCTCCGAGCAAGGTTGGCAAGTCTTCCATTGCGACGTCCAGCACCAGGTCGCTGTTGATTTGTCCAGCGCTGAGCCTAAGCGATCCTCGCGTGCTGGCCAAAAAACCGCTGGCGACAATATTTACATCACTCAGCGTCGGTTCAAAGAGCGAGCCGCGTGCTAACAAGCTAATAGTTCCGGATGTATCACCCAATGAGTCGATGCCAAAGAGGGAGCTACTCTTCGCCAAAGAGTCAACAACAAGCTCAATGTTGGCATCTAGTTCGTCGAGGACCGGCCATCCGTTCACTGCGCCGTCCAGCGTGAGTGTCGCGCCCACCGTGCGAGCCTCAAGTTGTGTGAGGCTGATACGATTATCGTTTGCCACTGATACTTTGCCGCTGAGCGTATAGGGCTCAGGGGGAAGCGCGAGCGCCAGACTGTCACCGAGGGCTTGCAAGCTGGGACCACTGAGCTGCAGATTCAGGTCGCTACCGCGGTAACTTGGAAAGCTGCCCAGACGGCCGCTGATTTTGGCTCGCGCGTCGCCTATATTGAGCACCGTATCAAGTAGTTCAATGCCGTCGGCGCTGCCGTTAAGCGTGGCGGTCAATTTGTAGGGGAAAGGCAAGCCGACAGGGCGTTGAAGAAGCCGTTGATAAAACGCGAAGTCCGGCCCCTGGGCCTCCAGTTTGAAGTGGGCCGCAGCCGTGGAAGGAAATGCGGGGAAATTGCCGTCACCCGAGACGATGTGTTCACCAGCGCGAATTACCAGATCGGCTAGGTTGATTGCTGCGCCGTTTCTCGTCAGGCGTGCGCGGCCGGATAGAGGGACGTCAGACGTAACCCCCAGATTCAGAGCCGCTGCGAGTCGCGGAAAACTCTGAGCATCGGCGCTTAGCGATAAGTTCATACCGTCGCCTGCGCCCGGTTCGTCGATTTCTCCTGACAGTGTCAATTTTAGCTGCGGTAGATCCGCATTGATCTCTACGGCTACGCCCGGGTCGATATCGCTGATAGTCGCGGTGAGCGAGATCGGTGCGTCTGCATCCAGTAAGGGCGAGAGCGTTGTGATTTCCCGGGGCAGAGACCCGCTGACACGAGCCTTTAGACTTGCATCGGCAAGCCTGTGTTTGGACGGCAAGCCGAGGGCTGCATCAAACGTCAGCTCAGCAATTTTCCCCTCCAGGTTCCAGCTCACGCGTTTACCGTCGATAAAATCACGGATAGCGCTACCACTCAGTTGCAGTATCCAGGGGCGGTCTTGCAGTAGTCCCTCGCCAGAGAGAAGAATCCCGCCGGGCGCGGGGGCCTTTTTGAGTTGGGTCACGATGAAAGCGACATTTGTGCCATCGCGCTGATTACGACGATTTACGCGGAGGTTGCTTATCAAGAGGTCGTCGAAGAGTAGTGTTGGATCATCGCTTTGCGACTCCGATGCCGCGTCGCCTGCCGGTTCTTCGCCAAGCTCAGGCGCATTACTCTGACCGTTGTCTGCAAGCTCCAATGCCAGTTCTGTATCGCGGATTTCCGCGCGGTTAACAACGGTGATGCCCGAAAAAAGTGATCGCGTTCCAATACGCACGTCTGCATGGCCTACAGTGAGAAACGCCGGACCAGATGCCCAGGGTGCATTGGCTACGCGCAGTCCCTGGACACGCAACCTAAGCTCGCTTCCCAGTTGAACATAGGGCGCCTCCTGAAGTGTGACCGCGCGGCCAATGCGCGCGCTTGCTATCTGCTCAATGGTTTGTTTCGCAAAGCCCAGCGTTACCCCGCGATTGAGCGCAAAAAATACAAGTGCCAACGTCGCGGTGAACCCCAGCAAGAGGCCAGTTACAACGACGGCGCGGGTACGCATCAGCTACTACGACGCAGCAATAACCAGGCAGCAATAGCGGTTACCAGCGTTTCAAATGCCAATGCACCCCAAGTGTAGCTGCTGACGAGATTGTCGGCCCTCAGCGTGCTGCCCGCGCGTAGCGCTGCCACGAGTCCGATGCAGATAAGGAGGAGCATCAGAGCCGGCTCCTGGAGTGACTTGCGGAAGGCTCCCATCAAGCAGAACAGTCCAAATCCTGTTTGCAATCCACCGTACATGGCACCCATTTCTGCATAGCCATCGCCACTTTGAATCTGCAGACCTGCAAGCCGTGCGGGCAGCATGGGGTCGAGCGCGCTGGCGACTCCATAGCCGATGAAGATGAGTGAAACGATAATCAGGTAGATGCGAGTCATAGGCAGATCCAGGATTATTTTGTTCGTTGATTTACGTGCTGTTTCGAATAGCTTCGATTTTTTCGCCCGCGCGGTGGCTGATCAGATAAAACAGGGCTCCAGAGAAAATCACCCCCAGGCTTATCATGGCTTCGACAGGACGCTGGAACACAATGTAAAGCAGCGTCCATCCGGTTATTCCTAAAAATATCAGCGGGGGCAGGGGGTAAAGCCAGGTCTTGAAAGGGCGCGGGAGGTCTGGTTGTCGCCTGCGCAGCACAAACACGCCGAGGACCGTAAAAAAGGTATTGAGTGCCATAGTGGCTCCGGAAAATACAAGAATACGGTCGAAGGACGCGCTCCATAAGAAAACCAGCGCGACTATCGACTGAACCATGATCGCCGTTGAAGGAATGCCGTCCTCGTTGACCCTGCCAAGAGGACGGAACAACGGAAAATCCTCTCCGATCCTGTGCAGTACCCGGGGGCCCGCGAGGATCATTGCGCTGACAGTAGAGACCAGCAATAAAGAGAGAAGTACGCCCATGATCGTGCCGCCGGCTTCACCAAACGCGTAGGTGGCAGCGATATACCCGACCTCGACCTTGCCTACCATGGCATCCATGGGGGCGACTTTGAGAAACACGAAGTTCAGTAGTAGATACGACAGACATACGAGAGCCGTGCTGCCGATGAGCACGATTGGCAGGCTGCGCTGAGGGTTCTCGAGTTCACCGCTGATGTAGGTCGCCGAATTCCAGCCGGAATAGGCATAGTTCACGTAGATTAGAGACACTGCGAAGGCGCCAGAGAGCAGCAGGGTGCCGTCGCCACTGACCGGGGTGAATTGCGTTTCCACCTGCCCATCGCTCATGAGAAGGGCGAGAGCGGCAAATCCAATGATCAAGAGAATCTTGAGCACGGTGAATAGCGTTTGGGTGCTGCCAGAGCTTTTATGACTTTGACTGTGTGCCACAGATAGCACGACGATTAACCCCGTTGCCAGCCATTTGCTCGACAGCGCGGGATAAACTGCGGAGAGATAGCTGCCAAATGTCATCGCCGCGAGCGCTGTTGGCGCGGCGAAGCCCACGGTCGCCGATACCCATCCGGATATAAAACCCGCGCTTGGGTGGTAAATCTCACTCAGAAAATTGTATTCGCCGCCGGAGCGGGGCAGCGCAGCACCTAATTCGGCGTAGGATAGGGCACCGCAAAGCGCTGCCAGTCCGCCGACCGCCCATAGAGCCAGCAATACGGGCGCTGACTGAATTTCTACCAACTGAAAACCAAGACTGGTAAATACACCGGTCCCGATCATATTGGCAATCACTATGGCGGCGGCTACTGAGGGGCGAAATCGGGTCACGCGGCATTGTTCCCGGAATCACCGGGCTCTGCAAGGCGGTGTTCCCCGTCGCCATCAAAATTGAACTAGCGGGGGATCGTGTATTGAAATCTGCTGACGCGCCCAGTAGACTCGCGCCTCGGTTTTGGGGCCATAGCTCAGCTGGGAGAGCGCAACACTGGCAGTGTTGAGGTCGGCGGTTCGATCCCGCCTGGCTCCACCAATATCGCTTTATGCGGTTGTAAATCAGGTACTTGGCTGCTTTTCACAGCAAAAACTTCGGAACGGAAGTGTTCCGCTCTTTTTGTCAGCTGGAGAGCCTGTAATGAACAACCAACCCTCACTAGCGGATCTCATCTATGGATTTCGCTCCCTTAGTGCGTCAGCCGACGCCACCGCCGATACTCGTCTGAACTTTTGGCTGGAAGCCTTAGGCACTCGTTCAGCCATCGACATCTCTCCCGACGATGTCGAAGAAGCGCTCGGGCAGTTAGCTCGCCGTGGTCGATTAAAGACGGTAAACGGCCGCTCGGTACCCACTGGAAAGCCATTGGCTGACGCCTCTATTTCGCGTTATCTGGGCACGCTAGCGGTCGTGTACAAATGGGCGCGAAAGCAACGTTACGTTTCTAGATCGTTTGTACCGCCCACGAGGTCCATTGAGAAGTCGGCTTCGCCAGTCGATAAGAATAAATTTCTCGTGCCCGAACAGGTTGAGAAATTGATTCGTGTCGCACAGCTTGAGGACCGGCGGTGGGGCAAGCTTGCGGCTCTGATTACGTTTCTTTTCAATACAGGGCTGAGGATCGGTTCAGCTATGGAGATCCGTTGGCGGGATA
>JBGCDU010000022.1:0-101719 GCA_045105635.1 Congregibacter sp. | reverse complement strand
TAAACCCACAAGCAAACCGAAAACAGCCAATGAATCGATGAGTCACTTGTTGTGTCTGAATAGTTAGCAACTATCCCAACAAGTGCCCACACTTCTGTCTTCATCAAACTGTTAAATATCGCCCGCAAGCGCCAAGGCTCCGGGTGTTTCCGACAACCCTTAGGGTGGCGGAGGCGCGCATTATACGCATGCGCCTAAGGCGCACAAGGCTTTTCTTAAAAAAAGTTATAAAGGCCCAAAAGACGAACCTTTTACGTGCTTTGACGCCAGCGTCGAACCTGCTCAAGAGGGCCCGAAACAGCGTAGCAAAGGGAGGCGAGCAGCAGGATTTTAGGCGGATCAACGGTGACCAGACCAAACAATAACACCACAACAAAAATAGCGAAGAACGGCACGCGGCCGTGTAGGTCAACGTCTTTGAAGCTATGGTAGGGAACATTCGCAACCATAAGTACGGCGACAACGGTAGTCAGCAGGGCGGCGAGAGCCCCGATCTCTGCGGGCAACGCATCGCCCACCCAGCCTTGATCCTGGCAGACCCACACTGCGCAAGCCATGATGCAGGCGCCCGCAGGACTGGCGAGGCCCATAAAAAAGTTCGGATCTCCCACACCGACCTGCGTGTTGAAGCGCGCCAGTCGAAGGGCTACACAGGCGACGTAAATAAACGAGGCACTCCACCCAACCTTCCCCAAATCACCAAGCGCCCAGCTAAACATCACTAATGCTGGCGCGACGCCAAATGACACCATGTCAGCCAGGCTATCGTACTCTGCCCCGAACTTGCTGGAAGTATTGGTCAGTCTCGCAACACGGCCATCAAGACCGTCAAAGACCAGAGCGAACAAAATCGCTATTGGCGCCGTCTCGTAATCTCCACGCATCGCGGCAACCACCGCATAGAAACCACAGAACAAGGCGCCCGTGGTGAGTAAATTCGGCAATAGGTACACGCCGCGACGCTTTACGGTTTGCCCGTTTTCTGAGACTTCCTCTTCGTGATCATCAATCAGACTTTCGATGCTGTTGGCAGCCTGGCCCGCAGCATCCGTAATACTGCCGAGGGGGTCTCGCGGGTCACGCGTAGCTGGCTGTGACGATGAACCTGACTCTGCAGGCACAGCCGCCCCTGAAACCAAAGCCGGCTCCGAAGCCACAGCGGACTCGGGTGACAAAGATGACCCGGATGACGAAGTCATGCCATCGGTACTGCGATTTTCCTGCTTATCTTCTGGCACGGATGCTCCCGAATACTGCTTCTGGTGATAAACGCAGTTGCCACCAGCATAACGTCCATCCCACCCACCGAAAAAACAGCTTCGGCAAGGCGCGGGGATTATCGCAGGCAGTATCAGGAAAAGCGAATTGAGGAAGAGCGGTCAGGCAGTGCGCCGGCCCGCTCTTTCAGACAGAATTAAGTGCGCTGGATTCTTAACTGAACGTCAGTTGACGAAAAAATCCATTCTACTCAAGCAAACTGTGAAAGCACCTTTGGCAAGGCGTCTACATACATCTGCACGTGCTCAAGCCGGCCCATACTGACCCGGGACCAGTGTGTATAGTCGCGGTAGATACCACGGATCAACACATTTTCTTTTGCCATTGCCGCACGGAACTCCTCCGCGTTAATCGAACCCAAATCGACAAACATGAAGTTGGTTTGCGAGGGCAACGCGGTCAGGCCACTTTCCTGCAAGGCAGCCGATACCATCTCCCTACCCTCGCGGATCTTGGCCCGAGACGCGTTCATGAACTGCTGATCCTCGTAGCAGGCTATAGCCGCCGCAAGCCCTGCCTGGTTCAAGCCATAAGAGCCGATACCATAGCGACTCATCTGCTCAATCTTTTCCGGTGCCGCAATGATGTAACCAACACGCAGTCCAGCCAAGCCGTAAATCTTCGAGAAGGTTCTGGCGACAATAACGTCATACCCTTCCTTTACCAGAGAAACCATAGAGTTCGCCTCCGGCATTTCCGTAAGCTCGTTGTAAGCTTCGTCGACCAACACCGTCGCCTTTGCCGACGCCTTTTTGCAGAAAGCACGCAGTTCCACGGGATCCTTTAACAGACCTGTCGGATTATTCGGGTTAACCACCTGGACCATAGCGATTGAATCATCTATGGACGCGTACATCTCATTCAGATCAATATCCAGATTTGACGTCTTTGGAAGACGCTCAATCTTGGCGATTCCCTGGTGCTCCACGCTCCTCGATGTCGTATCCCAAAACAGATCGGGTCCGAGAATGTTTCCATTCTGCGCGGCAGAGATGGCACAGGCTGCCAGAGCACCGCTGGAACCGGAACTGAGCGACACGTACTCCGGTGCCAGTCCATGGCGCTCCGCTATCATTGCGCGCAAGGCAATCGCTGACTCCCGTGCGTAATAGGCGCCACTCGCACTGGCCTCCTGGATCGCCGCCAACGCGGCTTTGCTCGGGCCGTAGGGGTTCTCGTTAGCATTCAACTTGGCGACACCCGGCGCAGGACCATAGAGCGGCTTGAATCGCGTTACTGCGCGCACCTCTTCCGCAAGCGACGCGCCCGGTCTAATCGCCGATGCCAGCGCAAGTGTTCCCGCAGCACCAAAAAGAAATTTCCGTCTGTTCACATCAGTCGTCATAGCTCTCTCCTGTTTCCCTAAAACCCTAAAACCCTAAAACCCTAAATCCCTAAATCCCTAAATCCCTAAATCCCTAAATCGAGATACCTGCTCAACCACTACAAAAAAATCAAGCCTTCAAAAACATTGATGCCGCCACCAGCACTAGATAGAAACCAAACACCCGCTTGAGCTGCGTACTCTCGAGGCTGTGCGCCCAGCGCGCTCCAAGCGGGGCCGTCAGCAGGGAAAAAAACGCGACAGCGGCCAAGGCCGGAATATTGATGTAACCGACCGAGCCCATTGGCAGATTTTCTACGCCGAGCCCCATTATCAAAAAGCCAATCATTCCCGGGACGCCAATCAGGAAGCCGATGCCCGACGCGGTCGCCACCGCCTGGTGTATGGGGCGATCACACAACACCATCGTCAGCACCATAATTGTTCCTCCGCCGATGCCCAGCAGAGCAGAGAAACCCCCAAGCCCGCTGGCTAGTGCCGCTCTTCCGACACCGGTAGGCATTGACCACTTACCCTTGAAGCGATCGAATATAGTGGGAAACAAAAAGTAGATTGAATAGACCAACACACCAATAGCAAACACCATGATCAGACGATTACCGTCAGCCATGGACGCGACCCAAATGCCTACGCCGACACCCAGCACTACCCAGACAGCCCACTCCTTGAGCAAAGCAAAATCAACCGCATCCCGCTTGCTGTGGGAGTACACCGCTCTTGCCGAGGACACAACTATCGTGGCAAGTGATGTACCTACAGCGACCATCATCAAGTCCTCAGACTGATCTCCCAAAATAGGAAACACAGCCAGCAGCGCAGGTACAACAACGAATCCACCACCGACTCCAAAAAGGCCTGCAGTGATACCCGCAATTACACCCGCTGCGCTGAGCAATGCGGTAAACAAGATCACTTCTTGAGCCAACACTGTTTGTCTAAACCTTATTCGTTAATTGCGAACCGATCTAAAAGCCCGTCGCCTGAATGTGGCCCATTTATGGCTCACTTGGACTGCGCTATTCAGGCGGCCGGCGGTTTATGTAAAAAGGCGCTAACGGCAAGGATCTACACCGCACCGGTAGCGCAAGCATGTTCTTAACAACTAGTTGGACGAGTGGTCTCGCAGGACGCCAGCAATCAACGCCGTCTGCGGGCCTTGCTAAAACCCGCGTTTGCTTTACTGATCGCAAGAAGCGGGCCAAAAAAAGCAATGTGTACAAAAATCTAAACACACCGACCCGCTCAACAAGGGACGGCAGTACAAAGATCGAACTCACAGCCAAAACCGGCACCGAGAACCGCCAGTTTCACGAAAAATCGTGAAAATGGTGCCACTAGAAGGATTTTTTAAGGTCGCGGCGAAACCCCGGGAACTAAAAAGTACGATCTCCCTGTTGAAAAACAGGGGGCGTCAGGAACATTGAGCTTGCGTCGAGGTTTCTCTCGCACTCGACTGGTGCGACCTGCGCATTTTCCTGGTGCAAAATACTTCAGCTGGACTCGCTCGGTTTGAATTCTGTCGCGAGAATCTGCATTTCTCTTGCGATAGCTTCAGGCGATCCGGTGCGCCGCGCAATCAATCGGTAAATCGCAGGCACCAGGTAGAGGGTGAATAGCGTAGCGATGCTTACGCCAAAAAGCACAACCACACCGAGCACGTTCCTACTGGCGGATCCCGGCCCATCCATCAATACAAGCGGAAGTGCACCCACGATGGTGGACACGGCCGTCATCAGCACCGGGCGCAAACGCAAGACCGAGCCACGAATAATCGCTTCGTCAAAGTCCACACCTTCGTCGCGTACCTGATTGATAAATTCGACCAGAAGGATACCGTTCTTGGTCGCGATACCAATAAGCATCAGCATACCGATCTGGCTAAAGAGGTTAAATGTCTTACCCATAACCAGCAGTCCCACAAGCCCTCCTGCCAGAGCCAGAGGCACGGTAACCATAATCACCGTCGGATGGACGAAACTCTCAAACTGCGCCGCCATAACCAAAAACAGCACCAGAAGCGCGAGGCCAAAAGCAAAGTAGATATCCCCGGTTGACTCTTTGTAATCCAGTGACTGACCGCGGTAATCAACTTTGGCCGCAGCAGGCAGCGTTTCCTCGGCGCTTTTTTCAAGATAGGCCAGAGCGTCACCCAGTGAGACACCCGGTGCCAGCGTGGCACTGATCGTCACAGCTCGCAGTCGGTTATAGCGGTTCAAGGTTGCGATCCCGGAAATACTCTCCGTATTCAGCAGATTGGATAGCTGAATCAGGGTGCCGTCCGTGCCGCGCACCTGAATATTTCCGATATCGTCGGGAGTGACACGCTGACGATCTTCGAGCTGCACGATCACCGGGTACTCTTCCCCGTCGACCGAATAGGTGGCCGCCTCCTGCTCCGTCATTAACGTCTGCAAGGCCTCCGCAACCTCGCGGGTACTGACGCCAAGCGCCGCCGCCCGAGGTCGATCGATACTGACCTGCACCTGCTGCTGATTCTCCTTCAAATCCGAGGTCAGCATGCCAAACAAGCCGCTTCGTCGCGCCTCATCCATAAGCGTGTCGCGCCACGCCGCAAGGCTGCCGTAATCCGGGCCCTGCAGCACGAATTCTACCGGGGTGTTAGGTCCGCGCTGGCCGAGTCCAGCCGGCAGAAACGGCATCGTCCGAATACCCGGGACCTGACTCCATTCCTTGACCATCATTGCACGCAGATCAAAGGCGCTGTAATCCCGCTGGTCCCAGGGCACCATGGAAATGCGCGCAAAGGCAATAGAAGGAGACACCGAGTTTCTGAACGGGGATACAAACAACACCCGAGTTAGAGAACCTTCCTTGTTCAGCGCCACCAAAGGCGGCTCCAGACGTTCGATAATCTCCCGCATTTTGTCGACGTTGGTACCCTCCTGCGCGGTGATCAGTGCCATCACGGAATCCTGATCCTCCGCAGGAATGTATTCGCGCTGCAGCTGCTGCAATAACATCGGAAGGGCTACCAATGAAGCGACTACGAGAATCAAAGCGATCCAGGCATGCCCCAGGAGCGCTCGGAGGGTTTTTTCATAAGCACGTCGCGACGCGCTGAGAGTCACCTCGACCGCACGACTCAGGGCGCTGGTTGACCCTCCCTTGCGCAGCACCTGACTGCACAGCATAGGTACAAGCGACAGGGCCAGTAGCGACGACACGACCACAGCTACCGCGATGGTGGCGCATAACTCGATAAACAGCCGCGAGGACGCGTCCTGCAAAAACAGCACCGGACTGAACACCGCAAGCAATACCGCCGTGGTGGCAATCACAGCAAAACCGACCTGCTGAGCGCCCTTGGACGCGGCTAGCAGAGGCGGTTCGCCCTCTTCTATCCTGCGATAGATGTTTTCCAGCACCACGATCGCGTCGTCAACCACCAGACCAATGGCCAGCACCATGGCCAGCAGCGTGATCAAATTCAGGGAGAAATCCAGGAACTGCAGTGCGATAACGGCGCCAAGCAATGAAACCGGTATGCACACTACAGGGATTAGGGTGGCTCGGAATGTTCCTAAAAAAAGCAGTATGACCACGGCCACCAGGCCTATGGTCAGCGCAATAGTGTAGTAGACACCGTTAATGGCTGCCCGGATAAAGGCCGAAGCGTCGCCAGAAGCCGAAACTCCCATGCCATCGGGCAAATCAGCCTCTACCGCTAGAATCTCAGCGCGCACCGCATCGAGCACCTCAATGGTGTTTGCATCGGACTGTTTAAATATACCGATGGAAAGACTGTCGACGCCGTTGCTCTTGAACACACGTCGCGTTGTTGCGGGGCCCTCTTCCACTCGGGCGACTTCTGCCAGGCGCACTAAGTGACCGTCGCTTCCGCGGCGCAGCACGAGCCGACGAAAATCGTCCGCTGTACGATATCCACGCTTTACGCGCACCGGAAATTCGAGTTGCTCCGATTCGAGACGACCCGCAGGAAGCTCGAGATTTTCGCGGCGCAAGGCTTCCAACACATCGCTCACGCTAAGCTGTCGCGCGCTGAGACTCTGGCGGTCCAACCAGATGCGCATAGATCGCGAAGCGCCACCGTAGACAAGCACTGAGGCCACGCCCGGCAGCACCGCGAAACGATCGGCAACATAACGCTCAGCGTAGTCCGTCAGCTCCATAACCGACTGCCCGACCCCCTCGACACTAACGTAAACAAGTGCTGAGGTATCGCCATCAGCCTTGGTAACCTGCGGTCGCTCCGCATCTTCCGGCAGGCGGCGGCTGGCGCGCGACACCCGATCACGCACGTCGTTTGCGGCGGCGTCCAGGTCACGTCCGAGCTCAAAGTTGACGGTAATGTTCGAGCGCCCGTCACTGCTGCTGCTGCGAAGGGAGCGGATACCTTCGATACCACCAATTTCATCTTCAATGGGCTGCGTGATGCGCGTTTCGACCACATCGGCAGCGGCGCCAGCATAGTCAGTGATCACCGACACTTGAATGGGTGACAGATCCGGGTATTCGCGGGTCGACAATTGCAGGAACGCCATCACCCCGAACGCCACCAACAGCAGGGCGATCACCGTAGCGAAAACGGGGCGCTGTACCGATATCTCAGGTAGTCTCATACAGCGTCTCTCCTACTCCCCGGCCATACTTGCGTCACTGGTGGTCCGCACGGCTTCGCGCACGCTGCTACCCGGCCGAAGCGTAAGCTGCCCATTGGTAACAACACGGTCACCCGAATCAACACCGTCCAGAATCTCTATGGCACCCGGCAGACGTCGACCAATCCGCACGGGTACTCGACGCGCAACGGAGGCCTCATCAATCATGTACACCGCGCTCTGCCCACCGCTCTGCAGCAGAGCCGTCTCAGATACGACGATGGCTGAGACCTCGGCAAGTGCTACGTTAACAGTCATGAGCATGCCAGGACGCAGACGCCCAGCGGCGTTATCAATCAGGGCGCGCACAGAAAATGCACGCGTCACCGGGTCCACGCGACTACCAATTTGCGAGACGGCACCGACAAAGTACTCACCCGCCCAGGCGGTGCTTTTGGCGGTCACCACATCACCACCAGCGACGTCCGAGAGGTAGTGCTCAGGAAGAGTGAAATCAAGTTTTAGCGGGTCAATATCATCGAGCTCGGCGATCACTGTGCCGGGGGACAGTAGTGCACCAACACTGATCTGCCTAAAGCCTATTACGCCGTCAAAGGGGGCACGAATTTTACGATCGCTTATCCGGGAGCGCAGGGCCTCCAGAAGCGCCACGTTGCCATCGACACGAGCCTGCGCTACATCGATCTCCGCCGCTGTCGCAATTTCTCTACCGAGTGTCAGCAATCGCTGCAACTGAAGCTCCGTTTCGCGCAGGTTCGCTTCGGCCTCGCGCAACAGTGCCAACTGCTCAACATCGACCAGCTCCACTAACACATCACCCGACTGCACCAACTCACCGCCTTCAAAGTAAACGGCGCTGACCTGCTCCGTAAGCTTCGCGGTCAGGGTCACAGATTCGTTCCCAATCAACGTCCCAACGGATTCAGCCTGGCGTGTAAGCGGCATACGTTTGGCAAGCTCTGTCTCCACCAACACGGGTGGCCTGGCGCCCGCAGCGCCGGGCGGTCCAGCTGCTGGCTCCGACGCGCCATCACAAGCCGAGAGCGCAGAGCAGCAGACAAGCATTGCTACAGGCGCAATCCGGCATGGAGCGTTCATTAGCATCAGGAAGTAATTCCTGCGGGGCATTGCATATCCTCTATGTTTCATCCTACGGGCGGGGGAAATTAACGACGCAACAGGTGGCATGATGCGTTGCCTAATCAAAATGTGTACGCATTGTTCGTGCCAGAGTTGTTTGTGCCAGAGTTGTTCGTGCGAAAATTGTTCTAATCCGAGCTATTCATGCCGGAGGACGCAGTCCGTAATATAGTATGCCAATCAATGGCACATTCCTTGTATCTATTTTTACACCAGTTTTTTACATATCACTTTTGCAGATGACCCCGACCGTCCCGGACTATTCAACGATGTAAGGGGTCAGCAATCCGGACAGAGAGAAAAAATGCCGAAGCAACACTTACTCGATCAAGCTACGCCATTCACTCGAGCGCTATTGCTCACCTGTCTCAGCGTAGTTTGCATGCCCAGCCAGGCAAAAGAAGCTGCACAAAATGTCGCCAAGCCGGTTGGCACAGCAATGGTCGTGAGCGCAAATCCGCTGGCCACCGACGCCGGTGAAGCAATACTGCGCTCCGGCGGCAACGCGGTAGACGCGGCGGTAGCGATGGAAGCGGTACTTAGTCTCGTCGAACCGCAGAGTTCCGGGCTGGGAGGAGGCGGCTTCATGGTGTTTTATCACGCGGCAGACCGCAGTGTCACAGTCTATGATGGACGCGAAACGGCCCCCGCAGCCGCGCATAGCGGCATGTTCTTAAAGGACGACGGTGAGCCGTATGGCTATCTGGAGGCAAAAAATAGCGGCCTGTCTATCGGCGTCCCGGGGGTCGTCTCTATGTTATCGCTCGCTCACCGCGAGCGCGGCAGGCTGCCGTGGAAATCGCTCTTTGGTAACGCTACGACCCTGGCGAACGAAGGCTTTGAGATGTCTCCTCGCTTGCACGGGTTCCTCGAGAAGTATGGCGCGCGGCTGGTGCCTCAAAATGCCAGTGAAGGCCCACTGGACGCCTACCACTATTTTTTCAACGAGGAAGGCCTTATTCGCGACAGGCTGGTCAACAAAGAATATGCCTCCACATTGGCACTGATTGGCAACGATCCTGAGGCCTTTTATCGTGGAGACCTGGCCGCACAAATGGTGGCAGCTGCCGCGCAAGCACCAAGAGCGGGCAGTCTGTCCCTCGACGATATGGCCTCCTATAGCGCACGAAAACAGCAGCCTTTGTGTGTTAGTTACCGGACCCAGCTGGTTTGCGGTCCGCCGCCGGCCTCTTCGTGGGTCGCCGTAGGCATGACGCTCGGCATACTCGAAGCTAGCGAATTCCCAAGCGACGATCGACTCCGGGACTGGAATGTCTTTACCGAAGCGCAGCGCCTCGCTTACGCCGACCGCGATCACTACGTCGCCGACGACACCCAAACCCAGGTACCGATCGACGGTTTGCTTAATGTGGACTATCTGGCATCTAGAGCCGCGACAATCAGCGCCACGCGCGCGACGGAAAACGCTGACTTCGGCAACCCATGGGAGTACCAGGCAGGTGATAGCACGGCTGTTGTTGTGGGCCGCGACACCACTGTGGACTATGCCGGCACCACGCATTTTGTAATTGTCGACAGCTGGGGCAACGCGGTATCCATGACCGCCAGCGTAGAGAGCATATTTGGTTCTGTACGCATGGCCGGCGGCATGTTCCTGAATAACCAGCTCACTGATTTCGCAAAACAGCCCAAAGATGAAGACGGACTATTGGTCGCGAATCACGCAGCGCCGGGCAAGCGTCCTCGATCGTCCATGTCACCCACCATTGTTCTGGATGCCGACAGAAACTTCCGAATGGCCACCGGTTCTCCCGGCGGTAACTCAATCATTGCTTACACCTTAAAGACCCTGGTCGGCGTACTGGACTGGCAACTCAGCCCTCAGGAAGCCATAAACCTCCCGAACGTCGTGGCACGGGGCGATACGGTGCGCGTGGAAAGCGAGCGGGCGACGCCTTCCATGCTCACATCCATGCGCGCTTTTGGCTTCAGCATTAAAGAGTCAGCCGGAGAAAATTCCGGCTTAAGCATCGTCCTTCGCCATCCAGATGGGCATCTCGAAGGAGGTGTCGACCCTCGTCGCGAGGGCACGATCGCAACAATCGACCCTCCGGCCATACCCACTCCTATCCAAAGCGTCGCGGCATCAGAATAGGCTAATCACGACCCCGGCGCGGGGCTTGCTTCGGTGGTGCTTTGCTCAGCCACCGCCCACAGCGCCGATATCACGGGGTCAGACAACCGCGCTGACCGCGTGCACAGACCAATCTGCAGAACGGGCAGTCCCTTAACGGCTTGTAGTCGCAGGGCGTCGGCGACACCGCTGGCCGTCACCACCAATTCTGGAACAATACCTACACCCAATCCCAGCGATACCATTGCCGCGATCGCTTCGTGCCCTGCCACTCGTGCATAAACCGTCGGCTCAACGGGTCGCTGCGCAGACCACCAACGTTCGATCAGCTGTTTGCTCGCACCACGCTCTGGCAGTATCCACGGCGCCGTGTCCAAAGCCGTCCAGAGAGCTGCACCGCGCTTCCCCTGCAGCGCGCGGCTCACTGCACAATCCAGGGTGGGAAGACACAGTCGCATTGGCGATTCCGTCAAAGGCAAAAAACTCAAAGAGGCTGGCAAGTTATGGGGCTTGGCGATGACGGCGACATCCGTCGCGCCCTCCCGCAGGCGCTGCACCCCATCCGCCTGATCACCTGTCTGCAAGCGCACATCTACCCGTGGACAGGCCTCGCGGTAGGCCGCAAGCAGAGGAGACAGCAGTCGATGTGTTGCAGTGACGGAACAGTACACGCGCAGGTCACCCTGAATGGCGGTGCCGCTGCTCAGGGCATGCTGCAGCCCGCGCCAGTCAGCGACCATACCCTCTGCCACTCCTTGAAGCCGCCGCGCAGCGTTGCTCAGACGAATACCGCGTCTGTCCCGATCAAATAGCTGCGCCCCGAGCTCTTCCTCTAGGCGCTGCACGGTTCGACTCACCGCCGAAATACTCATGTGCAGGGCTGCGGCTGTCTCCGTAAAACTCAATGTAGCGCAAACACTGATAAACACCTGCAGCGATTTGATATCCATGTCGGGCACCCTTTTCATGCTTTCGCTTGGAAATTGAATTTTCGTTTTACGCAATACTGTTTCTCTAATATAGCGTTTTACGCAAGTCAACGAATCTTCTACACTCCGCGGCGCTTCCCTATTCAACGAACCGGAGTCAGAACATGGCCGAGAACTACTTCAACACGCTACCGCTCCGCCTGCAGCTCGAACAGCTCGGCAAATGTCGTTTTATGGGCGCTGAGGAATTTGCTGACGGGGTCGAAAAAATACGCGGCAAAAAGCTGGTGATCATTGGTTGCGGCGCCCAGGGCCTCAACCAGGGTTTAAACCTGCGAGACAGTGGCCTGGACGTCAGCTACGCGCTGCGTGACAGTGCCATCAGCGAGCAGCGCGCTTCCTGGAAAAATGCTACGGAGAATGGCTTTACCGTGGGTACCTACGACGAGCTAATCCCCAGCGCCGATCTGGTTCTGAACCTCACCCCGGACAAACAGCACAGTGCCGTGGTTGCAGCCGTGATGCCATTGATGAAGCAGAACGCCTGTCTGTCCTACTCGCACGGCTTCAATATCGTCGAGGAAGGCATGCAGATCCGCGATGATATTACGGTGATCATGGTCGCGCCCAAATGCCCGGGCACTGAAGTGCGCGAAGAGTACAAACGTGGGTTTGGCGTTCCGACACTTATCGCGGTGCACACGGAAAACGACCCGCAGGGCGACGGTATGGAAATTGCGAAGGCGTATGCGGCAGGTACCGGTGGGCATCGTGCCGGGGTCCTGGAGAGCTCCTTCATCGCCGAAGTGAAGTCCGACCTCATGGGCGAGCAGACCATTCTCTGCGGGATGCTGCAGACCGGATCTATTCTGTGCTTCGACAAGATGATCGAAAAGGGCCTGGACTCAGCCTATGCCTCCAAACTGATTCAGTACGGCTGGGAGACCGTCACCGAGGGACTGAAGCACGGCGGCATAACCAACATGATGGACCGTCTGAGCAATCCAGCGAAGATACGCGCTTTTTATCTCGCAGAAGAGCTCAAGAACATCATGCGAACGCTTTACGAAAAGCATCAGGACGACATTATGACCGGTACCTTCTCGGGCACGATGATGCAGGACTGGGCGAACGACGATGCGAATCTACTCAAGTGGCGCGCAGCAACCGCTGAAACCGCCTTCGAAAAATCGAGCAATACCACCGAAGACATCCCCGAACAGGAATTTTACGATCACGGCATTCTGATGGTTGCAATGGTCAAAGCCGGCGTTGAGCTGGCGTTTGAAACCATGGTCTCCGCAGGCATCATAGACGAGTCGGCGTACTACGAATCACTGCATGAAACGCCGCTCATCGCGAATACAATTGCGCGCAAAAAACTCTATGAGATGAACGTGGTCATTTCGGATACGGCCGAATACGGCTGCTATCTGTTCGATCATGCCTGTCGCCCGCTGCTGGCAGACTTTATGCTCGACATCGAAACAGATGTTATCGGCCGCGGTATCGGAACTGACAACAGTGTCGACAATCAGGAGCTGATCCGGGTGAACGAGGCCATTCGGTCGCACCCGGTTGAAGCCGTTGGCACTACCCTGCGCGGCCACATGACCGCAATGAAGAGCATCATCTGACGCGGAATCTGCATGTCAGGCCCAGGAAGACCCACCCCGGAGCCTGACTCAGCCCGCTGCTGACAGGCTAGGCGGTTACACGGCCAAGCATCGTAACAACTGGCTAGCTATCTACCCAATCGGCTAAGGCCGCAGGACTTTGTCACCGCGCGCAATGCCGGCAACACCGGAGCGCACAACCTCGAGTATGTCGGCCTCAGGAATCGCCGCAACAAACGAATCCAGCTTGTCCGTGGTGCCTGCGATCTGAATGGTATAAACCTTCGGGCCGACATCTACAATTTGCCCGCGGAATATGTCGGTCGTGCGCTTGATCTCTTCCCGAGCAGCACCATCTGCCTTGACCTTAATCAGCATCAGATCACGTTCGACGTGCGCGCCATCGGTGAGATCAACCAACTTGACGACGTCGACCAGCCGATTGAGGTGCTTGGTGATTTGCTCGATAAGACGGTCGTCCCCATTCGTTGTCAGCGTCAGCCGCGACAGTGTCACGTCTTCGGTGGCGGCGACATTGAGAGTCTCAATGTTGTAGCCGCGCTGGGAAAACAAGCCAACCACTCGCGAAAGCGCGCCGGGCTCGTTCTCCAACAAAATCGAAATTATGCGACGCATATCAGCTCCTCTCATTCTTGCTAAGCCACATATCTTTCATCGAGCCATTGGGCGCGACATGCATCGGATACACATGCTCCATGGGATCGATGAAAACGTCGAGAAACACCAGTCGATCCTTCAATGAGAAAGCTTCGGCCATCTTGTCGTCCAGATCCTCCTTGTTTCGCACCTCAATCCCGACATGGCCGTATGCTTCGGTCAGCTTCATAAAATCGGGCAGTGAATCCTCATAGGTACTCATGGCGTAGCGGCCCTCGTATTGCATGTCCTGCCACTGCTTGACCATACCCAGAGCGTTGTTGCGCAGGTTGATGATCTTCACCGGCGTGTTGTACTGGAGACACGTCGAGAGTTCCTGAATGTTCATCTGGATACTACCTTCACCGGTAACGCAGGCGACGTCGTCGTCCGGGAAGGCCAGCTTTACGCCCATAGCCGAGGGCAAGCCAAAACCCATTGTTCCCAGACCACCGGAGTTGATCCAGCGTCGTGGTTTGTTAAACCGGTAGTACTGCGCCGCAAACATCTGGTGCTGCCCCACATCGGAGGTCACGAAAGCGTCGCCTTTGGTGATTTTGTAGAGGCTCTGAATAACCTCCTGCGGCATGATGTAACTGCTCTCGGCAAAACGTCGCCCGGTCCACAGGCCATGCGCATCGCGCCATTCCTGAATCTGCGTCCACCATGAGTCCAGCGCCCGAACGTCGGGCAGCGGCACATCCGCGGCTTCCTGGAGCGAGCGCAGAGTCGCAAGCAAATCTGTGAGCACGGGTCGTACAGGCCCAACAATCGGTATGTCGGCTTTGACAGTTTTTGATATCGCGGCCGGATCCACGTCGATGTGAATGATTTTGGCGCCGGGACAAAACTTGCCGACCGTATTGGTAACCCGATCATCAAAGCGAGCGCCAACCGCCAAAATAACATCCGCGTGGTGCATAGCCATGTTCGCCTCGTAGAGACCATGCATACCGAGCATTCCCAGAAACTGATCGTCGGACCCGGGAAAGGCACCCAGCCCCATCAGCGTGTTAGTCACCGGAAAGTTCAGCAGTTTTGCCAACTCGATGAGTAAATCGCTGCCCTCCCCCAGAATGACGCCGCCCCCCGCATAGATCACTGGCTTTCGCGCAGACAGCAGCAGCTTCGCGGCCTTGCGAATCTGCCCACTGTGCCCGCGAACGGCTGGAGTGTAGGAGCGCAGTTTGACGGTCTTCGGATACACGTATTCGAAGCGCTCATCCGGGCGAGTTATATCTTTGGGGATATCGATAACCACCGGGCCAGGGCGCCCGCTGGCGGCAATGTGAAATGCCTTCTTTATCACGCCGGGCAACTGGCTGGCGTGACGCACCTGGAAGCTATGCTTCACGATCGGGCGCGAGATACCAAGCATGTCGGTTTCCTGGAACGCATCTTCTCCAATCAGATGGCTCTGTACCTGCCCGGAGAGAACCACCATAGGAATGGAATCCATGTAGGCGGTTGCAATACCCGTGATGGCGTTGGTGGCACCGGGCCCTGACGTGACCAGTACAACGCCGGGCTTACCGGTAGCTCGCGCGTACCCGTCTGCAGCGTGCGTGGCGGCCTGCTCGTGGCGCACAAGAATGTGGGGGGTCTTCGCGGCTTTAAACAGCGCGTCGTATATATGCAGCACCGCACCACCAGGGTAGCCGAAGATAAACTCTACGCCCTCGTCTTCCAAGGCTCGGGCAATCATCTCCCCGCCCGATAGCATCTCAACCCCCGCGTCCAAATCCAGCTCTGCGTTCACTTTGCAAACTCCTGATATCACTGTGTGTTACTGATGTGGCGCGCAGCCAGTGGCGCTTGCCGCAATCGCTAAACCGCCGACCCACAATCTACACGCCAAGGATACGAGCAGGCGGCAAGTGTCTTGGAGACATTTGCAAGCACCGCTGTTAAATCAGGAGAAAAAGCACGGAAGAGCGCAACCAGGCGCGGTAAAACCCGTGTCATTGTCGCCTGCGCGGTAACGCAGTGTGGACTACGGAAACGATCCCCGGTAAGTACCTCAGGAAAAGAGGCCCCTACGGAGAGTCAACAACCGTCGACGGGACGCAGCTACAGCCAAGACGGATAATCGCACCGCCTTAGTGGGCCAGAGACAGGGGATACCCCGCATGACCGTTACCATAACCACGACGCCGTTAGTGTGGTGAGCACCAGAGGAATTGTCAACGGTGAGAAGTGCACTAAAGTCGACACGGGTATGCGTCGCTAACCATATGGGGACCACCACCGCGACAGTCGCAGCGCGCATTAGATCAATTGCGCTGTGCGCGACGCTTGGGTATGGTCCTATTACCCTTTAGGCTGAGCGTTTACTCACATGACTGTTTGCAGATCCGCAGGACCCCATGCCAGTGTGAAGGCTGGCGTAGATATGCCCGGCCGATGCAACATGTTGAGTCGCAGGGCGCTATCCAGAGTCTCATCGCAGGTGCTAATGCTCTCCATGCTGGGCACTGTTCTGCTTATCGGGCTGAGCTCAGCGCAAGATGCCGACGCACAAACAACCTATTACCGTTGGAAAGATGCGCAAGACAAGCTGGTCGTGAGTGACCGACCACCGCCGGACAACACGATCGAATACGATGTTGTCTCGCAACGCTCCACACTGGTTCGACGCGTAAAGCCAGGCGAGGGTGCCGTGCCGGCAGAAACTACGCCGCGACCCGGCAACGAATTCGAGCAGGTTGATACCCGATTACCCGAAATCGAAACCGTCGAGAAGAATCCTGAGCGCTGTGCGCGGGCCAAGGAAAACATCGCAACACTCGATGGTTACGCGCGCATCAACATTCGCGATCCAGACACAGGCGAATTACGCTACATCTCGGAAGAAGAAAAAGATATCCAGCGCCGCAAAGCGCAGGTGATCATCCGAGTGCACTGCTAGTCAGCACGGGGGTTCTATAAACACGCGCGAGTCAGCCGCGACACAGCAACGAGAAAGGCATGCCGCTGTCAGGCGGCGACCTGAGCCTGCGCCGCGAATTGCGGCCCATCATCGCCCCACTGTGCAACGATACGCTGACCCGGAGCAAATTCCCCAGAAAGAATACGCTGTGCCAGCGGGTTCTCGAGGTACTGCTGTATCGCACGCTTCAAGGGCCGTGCGCCATAAACCGGATCAAAACCCACTTCTGCGAGTTGATCCAGAAAGGCGTCACTGATCTCCAACTGAAGCTCTCGCTCCAGCAGGCGAGCGCGAAGCCCCCCCAGCTGGATATTCGCAATATTGCGAATCTGTGATCGCTGCAGTGGATGAAACACCACCGACTCATCCACGCGATTAATGAACTCTGGGCGGAAATGCTGCCCTACAACGCCCATGACAGCCGCTTTCATAGCGTCATAATTCTCATCTCCCGCAAGCTCCTGAATCAAATCAGAACCGAGGTTGGAGGTCATTACAATTACCGTGTTTCGAAAATCCACGGTACGTCCCTGCCCATCAGTCAGGCGCCCATCCTCAAGAACCTGCAAGAGAATATTGAAGACATCCGGGTGTGCTTTTTCGACTTCGTCCAATAGCAGCAGGGAATAGGGGCGACGGCGCACGGCCTCCGTGAGGTACCCGCCCTCTTCGTAACCCACGTAACCAGGTGGCGCTCCGATCAAGCGCGCGACCGAGTGCTTCTCCATAAACTCCGACATGTCGATACGCACCATGGCTTGTTCGCTGTCAAACAGAAAATCAGCCAAAGCCTTGCAGAGCTCCGTTTTACCGACACCGGTGGGTCCCAAAAACAGGAACGATCCGTTCGGGCGACTCGGGTCTGAAAGCCCCGCCCGTGAGCGGCGCACGGCATTTGACACCGCGACCACAGCCTCCTCCTGACCGACGACTCTATCGTGCAATGCCTCTTCCATGCGCAGTAACTTCTCGCGGTCACCCTCCAGCATTTTGGAAATGGGAATTCCAGTCCATAGCGACACGACTTCGGCAACCTCTTCCTCACTCACTTTGTTACGCAGCAGGGTTCGCTCGGTGGTTTCCGCTGCATGCGCCTGGGTCAGGCGCTTTTCCAGCTCCGGCAAGCGGCCGTACTGAAGCTCGGACATTCGCGTGAGATCGCCCGCTCGACGCGCCGTCTCCAAATCCAGCTTTAATTGCTCTATTTCTCCCTTAACATCTGCCGCGCCCTGCAGGGAGGCTTTTTCGGCGGTCCAGACTTCCTCCAGATCCGCGTATTCCTTCTCGATGACGTCTATCTGTTCGTCCAACAGCGCAAGCTGCTTGGCAGCGGCATCATCTTTGTCTTTTTTGACCGCCTCACGCTCAATTTTCAGCTGAATCAAACGCCTTTCGAGCTTATCCATTGCCTCGGGCTTGGAATCGATTTCCATACGGATACGACTGGCGGCCTCATCGATCAGATCTATGGCCTTGTCCGGGAGCTGCCGGTCGGTGATATACCGCTGCGACAAGCGCGCGGCGGCAATGATGGCGGCGTCAGTAATGTCCACCCCGTGATGCACTTCATAGCGCTCTTTGAGCCCGCGCAGAATAGCGATGGTGTCCTCCTCGCTCGGCTCCTCTACCAGCACCTTTTGAAAACGACGTTCCAGCGCGGCATCTTTTTCTACGTTCTGCCGATATTCATTGAGCGTGGTGGCGCCCACGCAATGTAGTTCTCCCCTCGCCAGCGCGGGCTTGAGCATATTGCCCGCATCCATGGACCCCTCGGCTTTACCGGCACCCACCATGGTGTGAATTTCGTCGATAAACAGGATGACCCGGCCTTCTTCTTTGGACAGCTCATTGAGAACGGCCTTTAGGCGCTCCTCAAAATCACCGCGGAACTTCGCCCCCGCCAGCAGGGCGCCCAAATCCAGACTCAGGACTCGTTTGTTCTTCAATCCCTCCGGTACCTCGCCATTAATTACCCGTTGCGCCAAACCCTCGACGATTGCGGTTTTGCCCACACCGGGCTCACCGATTAAAACCGGGTTGTTTTTGGTGCGACGTTGCAACACTTGAATCGTGCGACGAATCTCGTCATCGCGACCGATAACCGGGTCCAGCTTGCCGTCGCGAGCGCGCTCGGTAAGGTCTATTGTGTACTTTTCCAGGGCTTGGCGTGACTCCTCAGAGTCCGCGCTATCGACCGCATCTCCCCCACGCACGGCGCTGACTGCCGCATCCAGGGTATCTCGCTTCACCCCACTCTCGGAGAGTGCATTCCCCACAGGACCACCACCCTCCAACAGCGCCTGCAACACCAGTTCGCTAGAGATGTAGCTGTCACCATTTTGCTGTGCCTTGCGATCGCAGAGGTTGAGTATGCGACTCAGCTCCGGCGAGACATGCACCTCGCCCGTGACCTGGCCAACTACGGGCTGTGAATCGATAAGCGTACTGATGGATTGCTGCAGTGCGTCCAGATTCGCGCCAGCGCGCTGCAATAGCGGCCGGGCAGAACCACCGTTTTGATTCAACAGAGCCTGCAACAAGTGCGCAGAGTCTATCTGACTGTGATCCTGGCCCAGGGCCAGCGACTGCGCATCGGCGAGCGCGTTTTGCAAGGTATTGGTTAGCTTGTCCATTCTCATCGGGCTTTACCTCCTGGGCGCGTAGCGCCATACACCGGTCGGGCGCTTTACAGCGGCCTGAGCCTTTAACCCTACATATGTGGGGTTAAATGTCCCGATTTCAAGCGCTCACTGCGCGGGCAATCGAACAATCAGGCTCGCCATGCGACCGGTGGGGGCGTGCCGCCGATGGGAAAAGAACCGCTCAGAATCGCCAAATGTGCACGCATCGTCACTGAATATGGAAGATACTCCCAGCCGTTGCAGCCGTAGCCGCGCCAAGCCGCGTAAATCGGCGTAGTAATGCTGCGATCCGCGCGCGGATGGCCGAAAACACGCAGCGTTAGCGGGGTCATCATTCACCGCCAAAAACGTATCGCGGACCTCAGCGCCGACCTCGAATGCCTGCGCGCTGATGGCTGGACCCAGCCAGACCCGCAGCGATGGAGCCTGGGCGGGCAACAACGCGAGTGTGTTCTCGACGATGCCAGCAACGAGACCGCGCCAGCCGGCATGCACGGCGGCAACCAGACTTCCGGTTGCGTCGGTGATAAGTATCGGCAGGCAATCGGCTGTCATGATGGCGCAGGCCACCCCCGCGGTTGGTGTCCAACTGGCGTCCGCTTCGGGCGTATTTCCCAAAGCACTGTCCGCGAGAACGACACGGGTGCCGTGTGTCTGCGCCAGCCATGCGACTGTCGTGCCGGCGGGCAATTGCTGATGTAACAGTGCCCGGTTAGCCTCGACCGTCTGCGGATCATCACCGACATGCTGTGCCAGGTTAAACGCTGCATACGGTGCCTGACTCAGACCGTTACCGCGGGTACTGGAGTAAAGCCTGACGTTCTTCGGCCAATTCGCTAATAATGGTGTCAGCAGCTGTGGCGTCTTGTCGTTCTGCGGCACAGTTTGGTCTGCAAAACTCGCCACCGAATCGAGACCGGATATGTGCTCAGATTCACTGTCTGGCATTCTTCACGGATTCCGATTCTCCGCTGCCAGCGTTTTAATTAACGCTTCCAGATCTGCGGCCAGTGGCGACTCGAAGTGGCATTCCTCCTTACTGAGCGGGTGCGTAAACCGGAGTTCTCTTGCGTGTAAGGCCTGCCGGCGAAAACCACGCAAGGCGGTCACCAGAGCGTCAGAACATCCGCGCGGCAGTTGCAGGCGTCCACCGTAAACCGGGTCACCGAGCAAGGGGTAACCCCGGTGCGCCATATGCACGCGAATTTGATGCGTTCGCCCGGTTTCAAGCGCAACCTCGAGCGCAGTGTAATCATCAAATCGCTGCGCGATGCGATAATGGGTTACCGCGGGTTTACCGCCAGGCACAACGGCCATCTTTGTGCGCTGCCGCGGATGACGACCAATGGCCGCATCTACCGTGGAGCCTCCAGTGGGCCTGCCGCGCACCAGTGCGAAATACTTCCGGGTCACATCCTTACGCTGAAGTTGAGCGACCAGCTTCGTATGCGCCCGCAAGGTCCCCGCCACCACCAGTAAACCCGAGGTGTCTTTGTCAATGCGGTGAACAATGCCACCGCGTGGAATCGTTGTGAGCGCGGGGCGATAGTGGAGCAGCGCATTCACCAGAGTGCCCTGTTGATTCCCGGCTCCCGGATGGACCACAAGGCCCGCTGGCTTATCGATGACCAGCAGTTCATCGTCTTCGTAAAGCACGTTGAGTGGAAGCGATTCTGGCGACCAGGAGACCTCACTCTCCAACACGGCCTCCAATACCAGCTCCGCACCTGCGTACACTTTGTCGCGCTGTTTGGCGGATTTTCCATCAAGATGCAAGGCACCCGCTTGTATCCAGGCCTGCAGTCGAGCCCGCGAGAACTCTGGAAACAACTGGGCCGAAGCCTGATCGAGCCGCATACCGTGCTGCTCGTCAGTTGCCTGCGCGCTGCGCTGAACCTGGCGGGATTCGGCCGTAAGGCTATCCAGGAGACCCGGCATTTCTGACTGCTTTTCTGGTTTATGCACTACCACCGCTATGCTTAAATAGCCTCCCGTTCGTTATGTATCGATTTTAGCATGAGCTCCTTGCAGTACTCCGACTTGCACAGCTTCTCAGATGGCTATTCTCACAGCACCCCTGATAGCACCCCTGATAGCACCTCCGATAGCGCGTCTGACCGCAACTCGCCCAGCGACCGACGCGCCGGGCGATCCATCTTTGGGTCTGTCAGATCCCTTTGCTCCACATGTTTGCCTTGCTTTGGACAAAGCCATGAAATACGCCAAACGCCACCGGACACGACTTTCAGTATGCGCTTAATCGCCACACTGCTGGTGATGTTTGCGTTGTGCATCCTGTCCGGCTGCGCTGGTAACGATGAGGAAGACGAGTTTTCGGCCGATAGCGGCGAGCAGCAAATCTATGATCAGGCGCAGGGATTTCTGAACGCGCGGAACTATGACCTGGGCATCCGCGCACTGCAGGCGCTGGAATCTCGCTACCCGTTTGGAAAGTACGCCGAGCAAGCTCAGCTCGAACTTATCTATGCACACTACGGTGCTTATGCTCCAGAAGCCGCCGTGGAAGCCGCTGATCGCTTTATCCGCCTGCATCCACAGCACCCGTCTGTTGACTATGCCTATTACATGAAGGGACTTGCCCAGGCGACGTCCAATCAGGATTTTCTCGCCCGTTTCAGCCCTACGGATGCAACCAAGCGAGATACCAGTTTTGCCAAGGAAGCCTTCGCGGAGTTCGCGCAGCTGGTATCCCGCTACCCAAACAGCCCCTATGCGGAGGATGCCCGGGCGCGGATGGTTTATCTACGCAATCTACTGGCCCGCAACGAGATCCACGTAGCTAACTATTACTTTCGCCGCAACGCCTATCTCGCCGCCGCAAACCGCGGGCGCTACGTCGTAGAGAACTTCCAGCGCACCCCAGCCGTGGCCGACGGGCTTGCCGTTATGGCGCAGGGGTATCTACTCCTGGGTATGGATGACTTGGCACAGGACGCTATTGACACCCTCGCCCTCAACTATCCCGATCACGCATCACTGGATGAAAATGGCGAGTTTGATACGGTCTATACGTCCGAGGGCGTGCAACGCTCGTTTATCAATCGCGCCACCTTTGGTCTGTTTGATCCGCCCAAACCACCACAGTTTGATAGTCGCAAAGGTCGCGGCTGAGCGCCTGATCAATCACCCATTCGCCAGGCTGACGTAATCGGGTAGCGGCGATCGCGACCGAAACCACGCTGGGTCAGGCGCACGCCAATCGGTGCCTGACGGCGTTTGTACTCATTCAGGTCCACCAGACGCACTGTCCGTTCAACGTGCTCCCGGGCAATACCCCCGGCCACAATGTCGTCGGCGCTCATATCCTGTTCAACATAAAGCTCCAGAATTCGGTCGAGAATGTCATAGGGTGGGAGACTGTCTTCATCTTTCTGATCGGGCGCAAGCTCCGCCGAGGGCGGCCGGTCTATCACGCGCTGCGGGATGCATGGGCCCAACGCATTGCGATAACTGCACAAGGCGTAAACCAGCGTCTTGGGAACATCCTTGAGCACATCAAAGCCACCAGCCATATCGCCGTAAAGTGTTGAGTAACCGACCGCAAGCTCACTCTTATTACCGGTTGTGAGCACCAAAGACCCTTTTTTATTGGACACTGACATCAGCAGCACGCCGCGACAACGCGCCTGTAGGTTTTCCTCTGTGGTGTCGGCTGCCATACCCTCGAACTCGGGTTTCAGGGCCGCGAGAAACGCCTCGTAGATAGGCTCGATAGAAATCACACTGTGCTCCACATCAAGCGTCGCGCTCTGCTCGGCGGCATCGGCAATACTAATTTGTGAGGTAAAGCGAAACGGCATCATAATCGCTTCGACCCGCTCCGCACCCAGCGCTTCTACCGCTACCGCCAGGGTAAGCGCGGAGTCGACGCCGCCAGAGAGGCCCAGCACGACGCTCGGGAAACCGTTTTTGTTGACATAGTCGCGAACCCCCAGCACCAACGCCTGCCAGGTCGCCTCCAACTCATCCAGGGCGAGCTCACGATGGCCCGCAAGCATTCGATGCGGCACTGCTGCGGCGTCCACCTCACACCAGGCAAGTGCGTCGTCAAAGCGCGGCGCCAACACCGCAACCTCTCCATCGGGGTTCACGGCAAAAGAGCCACCATCAAACACCAGCTCATCCTGCCCTCCCACCTGATTCACATACACAATGGGTATTTGATGAGCGCGAGCCCTGTCAGAAACCAGGGCAATTCGCTGCGCTTGCTTGCCTTGATGAAAAGGCGAAGCATTGAGATTAATCAACAAATCAGCGCCCGCTGCAACGACATCCGCGGTGGGTCCGGTGACCCATATATCCTCGCAGATACTCAGCCCCACTCGCGTTCCCAGTAAATCGAAAACACAGGCCTCAGTACCCGCCTCAAAATAGCGTTTCTCGTCAAATACCTGATAGTTAGGCAGCTCTTGCTTGCGATACTCAACAACGAGCTTGCCTGCATGCAAAACGCCAGCGCAGTTGAAAAGCGCTTCGCCATGACGCATCGGATAACCAATCACGACCCAGCAATCGCCTGGCAACTCCGCCAATAAAAAGTCCAGAGCCTTTTTTACTCGCTTGGTGAGCGAGGGGCGTAACAGCAGATCTTCCGGCGGATAACCTGACAGCGTCAACTCGGGAAAAACCACCACCGCCTGTTCGTGTATCTGCACGGCGTCGCGCGTAACGGCGAGCACTTGCTCTGCGTTCCCGGAGAAATCGCCAACCGAGGTGTTTATCTGTGCCATCAGGATATGCATACAAAATCGTTCTCTAAGCGGTAAAACTACGGGCGCTATTGTCAGGCAATCAGCGGTCGCTGACCAGATAGCGCCGGATTAGTGCGAGCACTGCTAAACTGGCGACCTATTTTGTCGATTGAGCTGCCCAGGCCCAGAGTCGAGGCTGATTGAAGTAGTATGAAGAGCACCGCAATCCTGGCAAAGCCCGCAGATCCGGCCACACCGACACCCGCCGCCGCCGGACAAAATCTGCAGCTTTTCCGCATTTATCTGTTATACCGCGCTGTCCTTTCGCTGGTATTTCTTCTGTTACTCAGTCTGCCAGCAACTGAGGCGCTGGTCGGCACGCAGAATCCCACACTTTTTATCGCCGTAACGCTGATATTCCTCACAGGAAGTCTAGCCCTGCCGTTGGTAGGCATGGCTCGCTGGCAAAGCTCCACGTCCAGACTTGTATTGCTGTTTGCCCTTGATATCGTCTGTATAACCCTGCTCAGCGACGCATCGGGGGGCATGAGCAGCGGCTTACCCCTACTACTGACGGTGACCGTTGCTTCGAGTGCGGTCCTCCTGGGCAACCGCACGCTGGCCACCTTGGTCGCTGCGCTCGCGGCACTCGCCGTACTTGCCGACACTGTACGTCTGATGTCGATCAACGAGGTCGGTATCAACGCCCTGTTCCCTGCGGGCCTTTTAGGGTTACTATTTTTTGCCGTTTCGGCGGTCGTTCAGGCTGTGGCCCAGCGCCTCGGTCGCGTTGAGGCTATCGCCAGCAAACGCTCTGGCGATCTGTATCGATTGCAGCGCTTGAATGAACAAATTGTGCATCATATGCAAACCGGGATCCTGATCGTCGATGGCGAACAGCGCGCCCGTATTATGAATGCTGCGGCCGGCAGATTGCTCGACCCCAGTCGTCCCATCGCGCTCGAACAAGGCAGGCCGCTGGCGGAGTACAGCCAGACTCTGGCCTCGCATCTGGAAAACTATAAACGACACAATCGCCAGGACGGCACACCTTTTCAGGCTCAGGAAGGCGGCACAGAAGTAGTAGCACGCTTTGACCGACTTAAAGACGGTGATGAGGATCAGACCCTGCTATTTCTCGAAGATTACCGACCCGTCGCGGCTTACGCACAGTCCCTGAAGCTCACCTCGCTCGGCCGACTTACCGGGAGCATTGCGCACGAAATTCGCAATCCGCTCGGCGCAATCAGCCACGCTGCGCAGTTGCTACAGGAGTCACCGACGCTGGCCGATGACGATCGGCATATGCTCAGCCTGGTGCTGACAAACTGTCAACGGGTTAACGAAATTGTCGAGAGCGTGCTGCGGATTTCCCGGCGCGAACCGCCACATCCGCAACTACTGGCAATGTCGGTTTGGATTGATGAGTATAAGGGCCAATACGAATCCGCGCGTGAAAACCCGGGTGCGCTGCTTGTCGAGTATGCCGACCCCAAAGCCCAGGTTATGTTCGACCCGGAGCACCTGCGTCGCGTACTGGACAATTTAGTCGATAATGCAATGCGGCACAGTAAAGACAGTGTGGGTATCGCACGCGCCGAGATTCGTATTCGCGTGGACACAGGGCACCAGGAGTGCGTTATTGATGTTTATGATGACGGCAAGGGTGTTGATATGCAGGATGTAGGGCGCTTGTTTGAACCATTTTTTACGCGCAGCCGCCAGGGTAGCGGTCTTGGTCTTTACGTGTGTCGCGACCTTTGCGAACTTAACAAGGCGCGCATTACCTACGCGCCGACCTCTGACCAGCGCAGTCGTTTTCAAATCACCATTCAGCAGCAGGAGTGAAACGCGTTGCATAGCACAACACAACCGGCAAGAGCGCTCATCGTTGACGATGAACCGGATATTCGCGAATTGCTGGAAATAACCCTGAGCAGAATGGGTTTGGAAACCGTGAGCGCAGCGACCCTCGCGGAGGCCTATGCGCAGTTGGATGGAGGCGCATCGCTACAGCTTTGCCTCACAGACATGCGTCTCCCGGATGGGAACGGCATCGAGTTGATCGAACACATACAGATTGAGCATCCGGATATGCCGGTCGCGATGATTACCGCGCATGGCAACGTCGACAGTGCAATCAGGGCACTCAAGGCAGGCGCTTTTGACTTCATCAGCAAGCCGGTCGCGCTGGAGAAGCTACGCAGCCTAGTCAGCGCAGCTCTCGAACTCGACATTGTGAGCCCAGCCAATAGCTCACCGTCAAGCGATGAACTCATCGGCAGCACCGATGCGATGTTGCGCCTGCGCCAACAGATCGACAAGCTGGCGCGCAGCCAAGCGCCTGTCCACATACATGGGGAGTCTGGCAGCGGCAAAGAACTGGTGGCGCGCAGTATCCACGGCCGAGGCCCGCGGGCCGCAGGACCCTTTGTCGCAGTGAACTGCGGAGCCATCCCTGCCGATCTGATCGAAAGTGAACTGTTTGGTCACCTCAAGGGCAGCTTCACCGGCGCCAGTCGAGACAAACTCGGACTGTTTCAGGCCGCTGAAGGTGGCACGCTATTCCTGGATGAAGTAGCGGACCTTCCTCTCAGCATGCAGGTCAAACTGCTCCGCGCCATTCAGGAAAAACGCGTGCGACCCGTCGGCGGTAACGAAGAGCTGGCAACCGATGTGCGACTCCTTTCGGCCACGCACAAAAATCTCGCCAAAGAGGTAGAGACCGGCCGTTTCCGGGAGGACCTGTTCTTTCGTATCAATGTGATAGAGCTGATGGTCCCGAGCTTGCGAGAACGCAAAGGTGATATCCGCGCACTTGCCGAAGCGCTTCTGCAGCGCATAGCAAAAACCAATCAGAGCGACGCGCCTCAGATATCGGCTCGCGCTCATGAGGGACTCGAAAACCACCATTTCCCCGGCAACGTGCGAGAGTTGGAGAACATACTGGAGCGTGCATTTGCGCTTTGCGATGGCGAAGTTATCGACGTCGATGACTTGCAGATAGGCAGCGTAGCGCGGCCCACCGTGGACGTTAAAACCGATAGCGAAACGCAGCTGCTGATGAAAGTTGGCGATGATCTGGACGGCTATCTTGCGGACATCGAGCGACGTATTCTAAGCTCGGCGCTGGAGGCCAACCGCTGGAATCGCACGGAGACCGCAGAGAAGCTCGGCATCAGTTTCCGCAGCTTACGCTATCGGATGAAGAAGCTGGCCTTGGATGATTAATCTACGTCGTCGCTGATGTTCCCTTAAGGTGCGCGGGCTGCAAACATTGTTGGCCCCAATGACACTGAGGGCCTTGCCGTGGATCCGACCATTGTTGCGAGCAAGACTTACTGCGGTCGCTGTACTTGCTGTAACCGCAGTAACTGCAGTAACTCATGCAACTGCAAAAGTCGTCACAAAAACCGCCAGGCAATCCCATCGATTCAGGGCTTTACACTTATCGAACTACTGCTGGTAGTGGCGACAGTTGCTATAGCGCTGGGGCTCACAAACAGCAGCTTCTCAAGGGCCATTGCCGATATGCGCAGCGAGTCCGCGATGCGTCATCTCAGCACCCTGTTTAATATGGCTCGACAGGAAGCACTGCTGCGTGGACGCAACGTGACAGTGTGCGCTGTCGATGCCGAAGGGCGCTGCACGCGGGACTGGTCGCACGAGCACGTGATAGTGGCGTTCGTCGACGGCAATGAGAACCGACGCCGAGAGGCGAGCGAAACAAGTGTTCGTGAGCTCCGTTGGCCCCTGTCGCAGGGGGTGCTCTCATGGAGAGCCTCGTTAGCGCGCGCATACATTGAATTTGAAACAACCGGCGGCACCTGGCAGAACGGTACTCTGTACTATTGCCCGGTGAGCCGTGATGCGCGCCAAGCACGCGCTCTGGTGCTTAGTCATAGTGGTCGCACCTACCTACCCGGAGATAGCAACGCCGATGGTATTAGAGAAGATCGAAACGGCAAGAATCTGCGCTGCTAACCGTCCTGATTATCAGACTCGGTACGCAGCAATTTGCCATCCTCGCGCACAACGACGTTCCAGACAGCGCTGTAGAGACGACCGGACACAAGGTACACGCGCCAATCATCCTTCCAATAGCTCTGCGCACCGGTAAAAAAAACACCGGGTGCTGCCGCTCGCGCACTGGCCATCACTGCCGCTGGGACTTCTCCGACAGCGTGTTTCTGAAGCTCTTCGTTCAACGACGCGGTGGACTCCTGTCCCTGCGTTACCAAAGAAAAAAGCAAAATGCTGATAGCAGCAAAAAATCGTGTGTTCATATCGTATTCTCCGTACCGCCTTTCGAGCAATTATTTACTGGGCACCTGCACTTAACGTAGGCAAACAGATACTCAGCGTTCCCAGGTAAATTCAGCCGCCGCGATCGTGCCGTCGTTATCGGCGTCCCAGGCTCTGCGTCCGAGCGAGTCGAGCTCCAATAATCCGTCTCCGTCCTGGCGCCCCCCAGCTACCGGTGTTGCGCGAATAGTAAACCCAGTGGCATCCGCCGCCGAAATAGTGAGATTGTAGAATGCATTGCCATCGATAGGCGCCTGCGCGGAGTAGACGGTAGGCGCCGGAGCGCCGACCGCAACGCCGCCGACCGCGGCACCGACATAGGTATAGTTCTGATTGAAATGCCGCTCCATCGCCTGGGCAAAGCCCAGCAGCACAGCCTGAGCATCAGCGCGTCCTGATCGCACAACGGAGTCTTGATAGCTCGGCAAGGCTATCGACACCAGAATGCCAAGAACGACGACCACGATCATCAGTTCTATCAGGGTAAAGCCCTTTTGTTGCTCTCGACGCCGCACCACTATTGCTCCCTAACCCAGTAGGTCTTCTGTGCGTCATTGCACCAGTCATCGATGGGGCCATCCTCAGCGTTCAGCTTGATCACCACCTCATTGCCATTTGGACACACGCTCCCGGGGGGATCGTTGGGATCACCCGGGTCGTTTGGATCGGCATCGTTGGGGTCTGGCACATACGGTGGCGGCACAATGATTGTCGCCTGGTCCACAATGCTGGGCGTCAATAACGGCCGCGGCTCTGCGCGCACAGCGTCTTCGAGGCGCACCGAATAGGATCTGGAAGTACCCGCCACCGGGTCACAGGAGATACCCGAGTCCCCTGGCGTGTAGGTGGTGAAAATAATGCGGTCATTTGCTATCAACGGTGATGACAAGGCTTTCTCACCCGACAGACCGAAATCGAAGAACCAACCCTGTGCCTGATTGAGCAGCACCTGCTGCGCCTCCAATGCCGTACCTGTCGCTGTCGCAAGGGTATTGGGCGTCGCGTCGTAGAGATCGCTTTCAGTCACCGCCACGTAGGATGAAGGCGCTGAAAACACCGCTTTTTGTCGAACAAGGAACATTCGATTCGTAGCCAGTATCGAGAGCGGAGAAGGCCGCATGCCCGAGCCAATGGCTACAGCCAATTCAGGGCCATCTGGACCCCGTATCAGCGCCACACTCGGTGAAGAGAAGAAGCGACGATTACTATCGATTGAATTGGTACCCCCAGCCACACCCAGGTCCGCAATCACGCCCCCGGTAACCAGATTTGCCAGGGTTTCGCCATTGGCGATATCAAATCGCCAGAGCTGTCCGCCGGTATCGGCGACGAACCACATGTCAGCCAAGCCGTCCTGATTGATATCCACGACCGAAAGCGTGCTGGGGAACGAATAATCCATCGCCGAGAAAGACTCGGTCCACGACTGGGCGCCAGTCTTGCCGCCAGACCATAATAGATCGCCGGTGACCGCATCAACGATGTACATACCTCGCCCTGCGCTGTCTCCCGTCCGCACCAGGGCATCATCCTGTGTTTCATCGTAGCCCGCACTGAAAAACAGTACTTCGCGAGGCGCCGTATCACCGTCGAGGATCACGCGGGTCTTGATTGGTCGTGACCAACTCTGACCCAGTTGACGAAAATCATCACCGTTGCTTTGTATGGATCCGCCTAGAATTTGCCACATAATTTGTGGATTCGAGCGGTCAGTGGCGTCCATTGCGTAGTAGTTTCTGCCCCCGCGGCGCATGCCCGTATAAAGACGCACAAAGTCGCCTGCGTCGCTGGTACTGATGCCATCTCTGGCGACATCGCTAGTCCAAGCTGTGGGTGTACCATCCACACCATAAAGGTGTGGCGTCGTCGGTGCGTTAGCGCGCAGATCTTTCTGCATTGGCAGCAGTGCCTCGGGGATAAATGCGAAACGCTCTTGTCCATTACTGGCATCAACTGATTTGATGAAGCCAGCGTTGGTGCCGAAGAAAATTTCCACATCCGGGGAGCTTGAGGTACCGCCGTAGGTCACGGCCACAGGACGCGAATGCAAGGGATCACCAAAGAAATAACGGTTTTCGTCTACATTGCCGTTTTCATTTTCGTCGTCCACGTCCTTACCGCGAATCCACTCAATGTGGTCGGCAAATTCCGTCGTGCTCATCGTCGAAACGTCCAGCAGTGACGGTGTCAGATCAGTGTTGGTACTCACCACAGCATTGGCACTATTCGCCAAATTGGTGCTGGGAGACCCCGTCACATAGGTGTACACATTTCGCGAGGTATACGTCGGAAGATTCTCCACCGCGCCACCATCTTCAACGCGCCCTCCGTCTGTATCCGTACTCCAGAAACTGCGTGCGGTGCTCAGAAAGAAACCGGTATCTGGATCAATGGCCAGATTTCCATCGGCGTCGATGATATTGCCCCCTTCCTCACTCAGCGCGTAGCGTTTGATATTACCGGGCCAACTTGGTGTTTCCTCGGGGCGAAACACAGCGAAATACACCTGGTTCAAATGGCTCAACTGATTGAACTCATTCACCGCGGCAACTGGAGCGACAAACGTGGTATCTGTCGACAAGACATCGCGGACGATATCCTTGATCTCGGCAACGAGTTCCGACGCACTGCTCGCCTCTTTGTAAGAGCCACCCCCCGCGTCTGCGACATCTTCAAGCCAATTGCTCGAAAAGTTAAAGCCTATCGTATGCGTGGTAATGATCTGATCACCGATCAACGTCGGCGCCATATCGGTTTCGTTGATGTACTTGGCGAGATCCTTCACGCAGCGTTCGCCGCTACCAAGATTACTGGTCGTACCATCGTCGTTTAACGTCGGCTCGTTGAGGCAGGCGACCGGCGAAGCTTCCGTGCCCATGAACTGAGGGATCAAGGTCGCCGAGTGCGGACGATTGGCCGCGCCGTCAGTCAGCATAATGATATGACTTTGCTTCTGACAGGAGTCGTCAATGGGACTATCGTACGTGGGTCCGCCCGCAACGCCGGTAATCGTCTCGTCTTCGCAATCATCGTCGTCGAGATCATCTTCCTTACATCCACCCGGCCGATTGATCGAATAGGTGCCGCTAACCATGGAATCGGCCGCAGAGACACGCGTGTAATTAAAGGGCCCTCCGTCGACACCCGTCTGACCGCGAGCAGCTCCCCAGGTTACATTTCCGCCGGTGTAATACAGCGCCGCCTCATAAAGCGTATCTTGCACTGGTGTGTAGCCTCGATGAGGCAACTGACTCACCAACTCCTTCATCACGTCGCGCGTGGTTCTGCCTATTAATCCGGAGCCATCGTCTTCAAAACTCACGACCAGGCGCGGCGCTTCCGCCGGGCTGTCGTTAAAACTTTTCGCGCGACGCTGCCCCGCAGTTCGATCAATACGGAATGCGATGGCATTGCCCGCCTCCCAGCCGGGACGCGAGGTAATTGTGCTAACCAAGGACTGCAGATCCGGCGAGCTATACACGCTATCGTCATCCCAGTCGGTAGCACTAGTCCAGGTCACCGAGCCCGCTACATAGCCCCGCGCCTCTACGGAGCCGTCTGTGCTGGTGTATTCCGATGCGTTATCAGAACCCTCGACCTGCAAGCTGAGTCCAGCCGTCCCGCCATCATCGTTCCTGGCTGTCATCTGGATACTCGCTTCAAAAATTGTCGCATTGCGCGGAATCTCGATATTCGCAAAACGCAGCCCAACGACATTGCCATCGTTCATATCCAGCGAGTTGCCGGTTGTAGTCACGTTAGCTCCTCGCTCCTCGGCATCATCAGCGGACGCAATAATGGTTCGGCTAAGCGTGCGGCGAATGCAGGAAGACCCCGGCTCGATGGAGTCGTGTTCATACTTCACGGTCAATCGAGGCGCCAGGGATGGATTGCCGTCAAATGCCCAGACCGGCAACTGACCTTCGTCGCCATCGATCACAAACGCCAAAGCGTTGCCACCGCACCAATCGCCGCGGTCGGTCACCTCCTCGATCAGTCTTCTTAGGTCCGGTGTCTGAAACGTGTCGGCTGAGCTAAAGGTCTCGTTTTCTGTCCAATTCTCGGTCCTGGAAGCCAGAGGCCGGCTGGTAATATCACCCGCTGTGCTCGCAAACGACGCGGCGTCACCCGACTCTTCAATGGAAACTTCGAGATCAAAATCAGACGCAAAATCCCGCTCGGCAGTAAACGTAATGTAGGCATCAGTAACGTTGACGCCCCGGGGGATGTCTACCGAATCAAAACGCAGTCCAACGCTAGAAAGCCCGACTTCGGGAGGTGTGCCGACGTAGTACTCGATAAACAGTTGCGGCGCTACGCTAAGTCCGTCGTCCCGAGTCGAAAATTTGCGCTCAGCCGTGCTGGTCTCCCCCGGCTGCGGCTCAAAGATGAACACCATGTCATCTTCAAGCGCACTGTCAGAAGGATCCCAAACAGCGTTGTCGACAATTTCCTGCACGATCGCCGTGATACTCGGCGTATCGACTGTTTGATCCCCCACAACGGTAGGTATTGCCCAGTCGACGAACGCGGTGGTATCCGCACGATCGCGAAGGTCATACGTCCCGGTCTGGGTAAAACTTTCGGAGTCATCGCTCTGGCCATAAATCCGAAAGCCCAAAGGGTCAGAATCACCACCATCGCGGCCGAAAAAACGCATGTAAGCATTGGTGATAGTTGCACCTGTCGGCACACTGGAACCACTGAAACGCACCCCAAACCGCTTTTCTATCTCGACGTCGAAATCACCGCTATCGATATCGGCCGAGCCATCCGCAACGGATTCCTCGGCATCATCAGCATCGTCATTAACCTGATCCTCAAACAGGAACAAACCGGCGCCGGTGTATTCCACAAATTCGAGTTTTCGAGCATCAATCACCATCAGACCAGAGCCTTCGACCTCCTGTGCGTCGTCCTCGCTTGCTGTAACTGAGGCTTCGACCGTAACAACATCACCGGCGTTAACATCCGCGTCAATGTAGGTCACCGGAAACAGCACAGGTCCGCCGGGATTGGTGAATCGCATCAATCCGACATTCACATTGTCGAGTTCATCCAGTAACTGATACATCGCCTGCTGCACGTTATCCAGCCGATCACCAATATCGTTTACGTTGCCGTTCATGGAACCCGAAGTGTCAATAATAAACAGTACATTCGGCCTGACCTCGGAGGTTCCAAGGTCGCCAAAGAAGATTTCTGTATCGTCCCCCCATACCGGCGACGTGCACCACAGCGTGACCAGGCACGCTGAGCCAAACCCTTTTAACAGTTTATTTAGACGATCCATAAAAATTCTCCTCACCGCTGTGTACTGATACTTTTTCTGAACTCTGTATTCAGATCTGCTCTTAAACAGGTTCACAGCTTTGGTGCAAAACGTTTAATTCCTTGAATATGTAGGGCGTCGAATCGACCGTTTGGATCGTCCGTACGCCTGGTGTCAGCGCGCAGCTCAAAGTGGAGGCTGCGCAATCCCGGGTTTCCGATTACCAGATCGTTACCCAGGGTGGCTATCTCGTCGATATAGCGAACCTGAACGTTACCTGCCAACGTTGTATCGCCTGTAAAACTGTAGGTCTCGTCGGGCCACGTGGCCCCAGTCAGTCCCGCCGCAAACGCGTCTACCAGCACCGCTTCGTTGTTTTTTGCCTGATCTATAATGGACTCTGCCGCCTGAAAACTGACTTCTTTTCCCTCTCTGGAAACCGCCATACGCGATTCGAGTGAGCTGGTTTCCATCACCTGATAACCCACGATGGTGGTCAGCAGAAGCAGTATTAACACCACAAGCAGCACGACGCCGCTCTGCCGGGATTGCGTCCCCGTATTTGCCGAGGGCGCTGACAGAAGAGCGAGCCTCTGGTGCCGGCCCCGCCACTGCTGGCTCCGTTGCGCTGCGAGCCGGTAGCGTTGACTGCCCGAATTTTGTTTACTAAGAGTCCGCACGCTATATCTCCGGCGCATTGCGCAACTGCAGGGTGGTCGTGAACACATCTCGCTGCGACAGGCCACCAGCATGCAAGCCACCCTGCGCTCCTGACGGCACGGCGCCTCCGACCACCACCACGGGCTCGTCAATCAGCACATAGGTCCGATCATCGTCTCCAGTGCGCACACGATCGAAGCCCTGCATCAACAGAGCAACTCGCACGGAGATCAGCCCCTCGTAGTTGAGGCCGGTGTTCAGAGTGCCATCGCTCGGATTGACATAGCGGATTGCACCGGTCAACGGCACACGTTGCCCGAACTTCACCTGCATGTGCTCCACGCCCTCGATCATTTCCTGGCGAGTGCCGTTTACCTCGCGAAATAGCGCCCATACATCGAAGCCGTTCCTGTCCCTACCAGTATCGGCGACAAACCAAAAGGCCTCTTCAAACAGCAGCAGTTCGGAAGTAGTGTCGTAGGTGGTATTGACGCGATCGGTAAAGTTGGCTGAGCTGTCAAATTCCAAAGTCGTCGCATTCGGTGGGGTCGCGGCGGTGCAGACCTGTGCATTCGACACCTCAAACAGGTGCGCTGTCAGCGAGCAGCCGGTCAGTACTATTTGACTTTCCTGTTGGATAGCACATTCAGGATTATCATCAATGGACACCCCGGTGCTGGTCGGGAGGACAAAGCCAGTCAGCAGCGGATCGTTGGGGTCATCTTCGTTCAGACGCTCGGTCATACGAATGCCCAGCACATCGCTGCCATTGCGTGCGCCTCCAGCGGTATCTGCGGCTAGAATCCCGCCCGACAGGTCAGCCGAGGGAGGAGCCGCGCCCCACACGCCGGTTCCATTACGCTCATATCCACGAATGCCCTCAAGCGTTGACGTAAACCCCACTGCGTTTGGATCTTCGACCATATTCACCAGGAAGACGTCGCCGGTGTTACAGCCCAGGTATTGGGATTGGTACAAATCTTCGCGCATAAGATCGATGGCGAAGCGGCCGTTTTCCTGCAGTCGGGCAAGCGAGTTTTCCAATCGCGCAGAATCTTTGTTTGCCAAAAAGACCGTCACAACGCCAAGCACCAGAAACGCGCCAATCGCCAGCGCTACCATAAGCTCGATCAGGGACAGTCCCGCCTGCAATCGCGGAGCCCGGCTATAACTGGGACTGAGACTGAGACTGAGACTGGGGCTGCAATTCGGGCGGCAGTTTGCATAGCTGATGATCATGGCGTAAGCACCGCCGTGAGGTTTACAAACTGCTGCACACGCGAGCGCGTGAGCGATCCGTCACTTGCGTCCGTGTCGTCAAACTGCTCTTCCGCCCAGATCACCTGCACGGTGTACTCATTACCAGCGGCGGTAATCACCGCTCGTCCATCGGGAATACTGGGGCGGAATCCGGCGCCCGCAAGCCCGCTTGCATCTATAAAATGACGCGACCAGAAATGCAGATCGTAATCAGCGGCGTCCGCTGGCGTACACCCGGCAGGCGCTGCCTGACACCCGGGATCTCCCGGGGTGTCGCCCGGATAGTCACCCACATAGGCCGCGACCGCGGTCGGATTCGAGCGCATTGCATCAAGTATTTCCGAGCCTATATAAATTGCCTGAGAGCGAAAATAAGCACCCTGATTGGCCTGCAAGCTGAGCATTTGCATACCTACCACGCCGAGCATACCGACCAACAGAATCAGCACGCTGACAAGCACCTCTATGAGGGTAAATCCGCCCTGATTAGCACTGATACGGCCGGGAAACTTACCGCCAAGCCTTGGCGAGCGCCGAGCGAGCGCGTGAGTGGCTCTCGGCGAACACCAGGATGAGCCCCAGGAGAAAGGACCGGAAGCGGGATTCGATGCGGGATTCAGAGTCGACTCCGTCATGGGCATACCAGTGGGTTGTTTTCATCGTTCTCGGCAATGCCATTCGCGTCAGTATCGACTGCGCGACGCGCCTGACCAGACACTTCTACAATCAGGCCCTGAGCATCATTGACGCCTCGAGCATCACAGATGGTGACGGTCCCGCTGTTGTCCTGCAATATCCGACCACTGTCCCGAAACACAATGCTACTGGTAGCCACAAAGTTGAGCGTGCGGATTGTCACGCCCGCGGGGGCGTCATCGCCAATGCGCAGCAATTCCTCGGTTCCATTAAGCGTGCCATCAAGTGCCACACCGCCCGTGCCAAACCCGTTGTCCACAAATATCAGCCATCCGTCCTCCCAGTTGCTTCCCGCACAGTCCGCAAAGTTGGACGTCGGGCAGATGGCAACGGGGTCGGAGCGTATTACCGCCTCCGCGCGAGCAAAGCTAAGCGCCGACGCAAGCTCGCTCACCGTGCTTTGCAGACGGTTTCTTTGCAGGCTGTTCTGAAAGGACGGACCACCCACGCCTAGTAAAATAGTGACCATGAGCAGCACCACCATTAACTCAACCAACGTGAAACCAGCCTCTGGCGGGCGAGCACGTGAAATCCCCCCACACTGCATCCCCGACCCCAGCTGCGATCTATCTCGCCCGCTTTGGCCACAGCCGCGCACAGCGCAGCGCCCGTGGGCTTCACGTCTCGTTAAGGTCGGAAATGTGCGATTCTCGTCGCGGTGCTTTTTCATACCCGTACTTTACGAATAAGCACAGCGCAATGCTGCTGAGAGCGGATGAGCGGTCAGAATTTACGACGAGTGGGCGTTACGTTTGCTTTTATCGGGGTTTCGACCGGTTTTCGGCGAAAATATCTTTTTTTTTCAGGAAGATGCTCGACTAGTCAACGGGCTTCAGACGAAGCTCCCGCGGCATACTGAAGGTGACGTTCTCCGGGCGGCCTTCGACCTCTGTTACGACCCCCGCACCCAGGTTACGCAGTCGATCCACGACCTCCCGCACCAGTACTTCCGGAGCCGACGCGCCGGCGGTCACAGCGACCCTCGTCACGCCATCCAACCAGGCGGGGTCAATTTCTTCAGCCCGATCGAGCAGATAGGCCTGGGCTCCCATGCGCTCGGCAAGCTCGCGTAGCCGATTGGAATTAGAGCTGTTAGGCGAGCCAACCACCACCATCAGCTCACAATCCGCTGCGAGTTGCTTGACGGCGTCCTGGCGGTTTTGCGTTGCATAACAGATATCGTCTTTGCGTGGGCCGGTGATCGCAGGAAAGCGCGCGCGCAATGCATCGATTACCCGAGCGGTATCGTCCATCGACAAGGTCGTTTGCGTCACATAGGAGACCCGCTGAGGATCGCGCACTTTCAGGGTCGCAACCTGTGCCTCGTCCTCGACCAAGTAAATCTCGCCTCCCGCGCTGCGATCATACTGCCCCATGGTGCCTTCTACTTCTGGATGCCCTGCATGACCAATCAGCACGCATTCGCGACCCGATGAGCTGTAGCGCGTGACCTCAATGTGCACTTTGGTCACCAGAGGACAAGTGGCATCAAATACCTTGAGCCCCCGGGAGTCGGCCTCTTTCCGAACCGCCTGGGAGACGCCATGCGCACTGAAAATGACAATACGGTCATCGGGCACCTCATGCAGCTCCTCGACGAATATTGCGCCCCGCTCCCGCAGGTCATCCACGACGAAGCGGTTATGCACCACCTCGTGACGCACATAAATAGGCGCGCCGAATACCTCCAGCGCGCGGTTTACGATATCTATCGCCCTATCTACCCCGGCGCAGAACCCACGAGGATTAGCCAGCTCAATCTGCATTAGTGCAACTCCGTCGCTTCTATGCGGTGAACAAGTACGTCAAAGAGAATAGTACGACCCGCCAGCGGATGATTGAAGTCTACGGTCACGCTCTCTTCGTTGAAGGCCGATATTACACCGGGCAATTCCCCACCCGCGGCATCGGCAAACGAGCAAACGAGGCCCAGCTCAAGCTCAATGTCGCGATCGAAATCCGCACGCGGGATACGCTGCAGGTTATTCGCATTAGGCTGTCCAAAAGCGTCTTCAGGGGGCACGCTGAAAATTTGTCGCTCCCCTGCCAGCATCCCCAAAACACGACGCTCAAAGCCGGGCAGCAAGCTTCCGTCGCCCACAGCAAAACTCACCGCCTCACCACTGAAGTTATTGTCCACCTCGGCCCCATCTTCAAGAGTGAGTGAAAAATTGAGAAAAACCCGCGTACCCTCGCTTACATCCAAACTCATGGTCATGTTTCCGATGCGACGTTTGATCGCAGACTATCAAGCACAATGAGTGCAGCACCCACCGAAATGGCCGCATCTGCCAGGTTAAAGGTCGGGAAATACCAGTTCTGATAATGCACGCTGATAAAATCGACCACGTAGCCCAGTCGCACCCGATCCACCAGGTTGCCCACGGCCCCGCCAAGAACCAGGGCCAGCGCCGAGGCCAGCATCCGCTGCCCCGCTTTCAGTTCCCGTATCCACCACACCAACATCAGACTTACCGCAAGAGCGAGCGCCGTAAACAGCCAACGTTGCCAGCCACCCGCATCGCTTAAAAAGCTGAACGCAGCACCCTGATTGTAGTGCAGTGTGAAATTAAACCAGGCAAAAACGCGCTCCGGCTGTGCGTATTCCAGCTGGGCGAAAGCCAGCCACTTAGTCAGCTGGTCCGCGAGCGCAATCACCAGCGCCAGCGCATACCAGCGAATTGGCAGTTTTTTCTCTGTCTGAGCAGCCCCGGACCCGGCATTCTCGGAAGGCGCATCAGGCAAAATAGCGCACCTCGCCATCGCCCGCGACATTGGTGACACAGCGCCCACACAGCGTCGGATGCGCATCGTTCTCGCCCACATCATCCCGTCGATGCCAACAGCGCTCGCACTTGGACGCCACAGAAGGTTTCGCTGACACGCGTAGACCGTCTATCTCCGTAGCCCCTGCTTTATCGTCAGCCTCGGCCAGTGGCGCTAGCCGGGCCTCTGAGGTGATCAGTACAAAACGCAATTCGTCGCGTAGCATTTGCAGCTTGGCGAGGAGATCACCGCTGCAGTACAGGGTCACGTCGGCATCGAGAGATCCGCGCAGTTCGCCGGCACTTCGCAACTGCTCTAGCTGCTTATTGACCGCCACCCGCACGGCGATGACTTCATCCCAAAAACTCGCTCCGAGTTCTGCATTTGGCGCAAGTCGCAGCAGAGGCTCACCCCAGGAGGCGAGCAATACCGATTCCTCGCGCTCACCCGGTAGATTCTCCCAGATCTCCTCCGCGGTAAACGAGAGCACCGGCGCCATCCAGCGCGCCATGGCATCAGCGATACGGTACAGCGCGGTTTGCGCCGAACGCCGGGCCAGACTGTCCGCCTGAGTGGTGTACTGTCGGTCCTTGATGATATCCAGGTAAAAGCCGCCCATCTCGCCGCCGCAAAAATTATGCAAGCGATGGCACACCTGATGGAACTGATATTCGTCATAGGCGCGGCGCAATTCATCCTGCAAACGCGCTGCGCAATCCACCGCCCAGCGGTCCAGTGGCAACATGTCCTCGGCACTCACAACGTGCTCGGCTGGATCGAAGCCCGAAAGATTGGAAAGCATGAATCGCGCGGTGTTACGAATGCGCCGATAGCTGTCACCGGTGCGTTTGAATATCTCGTCCGAGACGGCCACTTCATTGCGATAATCCGTGGACGCCAGCCACAGGCGCAGAATATCGGCGCCCAATTCGTTCATCGCCTTGCGCGCGGGAACAATGTTGCCGAGAGACTTCGACATCTTGCGTCCGTCCCCGTCGACAGTAAAGCCATGCGTGAGCACCGCACGGTACGGCGCTTCACCGTAAGCGCCAATAGCGGTCAGCAGCGAGGACTGAAACCAGCCTCGGTGCTGGTCGGACCCCTCCAGATATAAATCGGCTGGTGCCTCAAGCGGCTGTCGACCACGCAGCACGCAGGCATGGGTCACGCCAGAGTCAAACCAGACATCCAGGGTATCGGTCACCTTGTGATAATCATCGGCCTCGCTCCCCAGCAGCTCGGCCGCGTCGAGGGCAAACCAGGCTTCAATACCCGACTCTTCGATAAGCTGTGCGACTTGCTCAATCAACTGCACCGTATCCGGGTGCAGCTCAGCGCTCTCTTTGTGCACAAACAGTGGGATGGGTACGCCCCAGGTGCGCTGACGAGAAATGCACCAGTCCGGACGATCTTCAAGCATGGACTCGATTCGCGCCTGGCCCCAACTGGGCACCCACTGCACGTCCTTGACCGCATTCCGAGCAGCATCTAGCAGTCCATTTTGCGTCATGCTGATGAACCACTGGGGCGTAGCCCGGAAAATCAGCGGTGACTTGTGTCGCCAGCAATGCGGGTAAGAATGCTCGTAGTCTTCGTGATGCAGGAGTACGCCCCGCTCGGCGAGCGCTGCGACAATCAACGCATTGGCTTTGAACACATGCTGCCCCGCGAACAGCGCCGTGTCCTCATTGAACACGCCGTTTGCACCAACCGGGTTGTCCACGGGAAGGTCGTAGCGCAGGCCAACCGTGTAGTCGTCCTGACCGTGCGCCGGCGCAGTATGCACCGCACCAGTACCCGCATCGACGGTCACGTGCTCACCCAGAACCACTGGAACCTGTCGGTCCAGAAACGGATGTTGCAGCAACTGCGATTCAAGATCGCTACCCTTGCAACGACCCAGAACATCCAGACTCTCCAGAGCGTAGCGTTGCACGCACGATTCGGCCAGCGCCTCGGCCAACAGCAAACGCTGCCCGGCCCTGGCGATAAGCACATAATCGAGCTCCGGATGCATACTGACCGCCTGATTCGCGGGCAAAGTCCAGGGCGTGGTGGTCCAGATAGCAATCGACACCGGAAGATCATCGTCAACGCCGCAAGCCTTGTTGACCGCCGCTGGATCAACGACGGCAAACGCCACGTCGATTGCTGGCGACCGCTTATCGGCATACTCCACCTCTGCTTCGGCCAGGGCTGAACCACAATCCAGACACCAATGCACTGGCTTAAAGCCCTTGTGCAGATGCCCGCGATTAATCAAGCGCCCAAGGGTGCGCACGATGTTGGCTTCAAAATCGAAGTTCATGGTGAGATAGGGGTTTTCCCAGTCACCAATGACCCCCATACGTTGAAAGTCCTCACGCTGGGTGTCGATTTGCCGGGCCGCATACTCCCGGCATTTGGTGCGAAAGTCGGCAGCGCTGAGTTTGACGCCGGGTTTGCCGACTTTCTTCTCTACATTTAGCTCGATCGGCAATCCATGACAATCCCAACCGGGTATGTAAGGCGAATCAAAGCCATCCAGCGTCTTGTATTTGACGATAATGTCTTTCAATACCTTGTTCACCATATGGCCGACATGCAGTTCGCCATTCGCGTACGGCGGGCCATCGTGCAGAATGAACTTGGGTCGGCCCAGGCGAGCTTCGCGAATCTGTTCAAAGATCTTCATCTGCTGCCACTGTTTCAGGCGTGCCGGCTCACGCTGCGCCAAATTAGCCTTCATGGGAAACCCGGTAGTGGGCAGGTTCAGCGTCTCTTTGTAGTCGATCTTGTCAGTCATACTTTGGTGTTTTCCTGATTGCCCGCGAGAAACCACTCTCGGGCAGTGTCGATATCCCTGTGAATATGCGTCTTGAGCTCGTCGATGGAGTCGAATCGCCGTTCATCACGCAGTTTTTTATGGAAGCGCACTCGCAGGCGCTGGCCATAGAGCGCCGGCGAGCCCTGGAGGATATGGACTTCCAGATTGGGCCGTTGCCCGTCATTCACCGTTGGCCTGGTGCCCACGTTTGCAATCGCCGGCTCGTCAACCAACTCTGCACCGTTTACGGTAACCGCAAACACGCCAGACAATGGCACCGAGCGGCGGCGCAGGGCCAGATTGGCCGTCGGGACGCCCAACTGGCGACCCAACTGCTTGCCGTAAATCACGCGCCCGGAAATCTCAAAGTCGCGGTTAAGCATGCGCCGAGCCAGGGCAAAGTCTGCATTGGCAAGCGCCAGGCGCAAACGAGTGCTGCTGATGCGCTCACCATCAAGCTCGACGGTGTGCGTCGGCAAGGTGCTGAAGCCCTCACGCTCTCCAAGCTCGCGCATAAAAGTGAACCCACCTTCTCGCTCGCGCCCAAAGCGAAAATCGTCGCCGATCACCAGCGCGCGAACGCCCAAGCCCCGAACAAAAATTTCGCTCGCAAAATCCTGCGCTGACATTTGTCGAAGCGACTCATCAAAACGCAGGCATAACAGACGATCAACGCCAAGTGCAGCAAGAGCCCCGTATCGTTCACGAAAGCTCTGCAAGCGCGCCGGTGCCGACTCCAGCTCAAGATACTCTCCCAGGTACTCTCGTGGCAGCGGCTCAAAGGTCACGACTGTCATGGGCAAATCAAGGCCTTTGGCCTGCTCTGCCAGTTGCTCAATAACTGCCTGATGACCAAGATGTACGCCGTCAAAGGCCCCGATCGTGGCTACGCAATTGTTCTGTTTAGGGCCCAGGCTACTGAGACCGCGAAGGAGCTCCATGCTGTTCTATGGCTTGGTGAAGGAAGCGCGAAAGTATATCGAAGAACGCTGTTTCAGCCTATTGGGAACCGCCGCTTATTGTGCAGGGCGCACGCAGGTCAGCGAAGCGCATGCCACAGAGCCACAAAGTCGCCAGGTACGCCAAAGCACCAGACGCGCAGAGAGCAAGCATCGCTATTGAGCGTTGCTGCCAGGACCATAAGAGCCACTGCTGGGTATCGGGCTGCAGAAACAGAATCGCAGCCAGCATCATAAGACAAGCCGCAGTTAAACGCAGCAGGTACACGCGCCAGACCGGGTCAAATTGATACACCCGTTCGCGATGCAAACCCCGCCACAGCAAGCCCGCATTCAGGAACGCACTGCAACTGGTCGCCAGCGCAAGGCCCACGTGCCCAATCCCGGCGTAGTGCATCAACGGCAGTACAAAAGCCAGATTGAGCAGCATATTCGCCACCATGGCCTGAATACCGATACGCACCGGTGTCATCATATCCTGGCGCGCGTAATAGCCTGGCGCCAGTACCTTGATCAGCATAAACGCGCAGAGCCCTACGCTGTAAGCTCGCAGGCTCAAGCTCGCCATATCGATATCTCTGACGGTCAGCGCACCGTAATGAAACAGCGCTATCAGGATAGGCTCCGCGAGCACCAGCAGCGCAATGGATGCGGGCACTCCCACCAGCAGGACACTGCGCACGGCCCAATCCAGAGTGACCGTAAACTCCTTGTCACGTGCGCCCGCTTTATGGCTTGAAAGTGTCGGCATGATTACCGTGGCAACCGCAATCGCAAACACACCCAGCGGTAGTTCTGTCAAGCGATCAGAGTAATACAGCCAGGAAACACTACCGGTCGGCAGAAACGAGGCAATTACCGTATCCAGCAGCAGGTTGATCTGACTAACCGATACGCCGAACAGCGCGGGGATCATCAGGGTCATAACCTGACGCACACCCGGGTGTTGTACATCCAGACGTGGTCGCGGCACCAAATCAAGGCGATAGAGAAACGGCAGCTGAAACAACAGCTGGATGAGGCCGGCAAAGAGCACGCCCCACGCCAGCGCGTAAGCCGGTTCCGCAAGTCGCGGCGCGGCGACCAGCGCGGCACAGATCAGAGAACAGTTCAGCAGAACCGGCGTGAATGCGGGCACGGCAAATCGGCCGTAGCTATTGAGCACCGCGCCGCACATGCCGGTGAGTGAGATCAACATAAGATAGGGAAACGTTATGCGAATCAGTTCGGTGGTAAGCGCGAACTTCTCGGGCTGCCCCACGTAACCCGGCGCGAACAAGCCCGCGACCAGCGGCGCGGCGACCAGGGTAATCATCGTCAACAGCAACAGGACCCCGCCAAGGGCACCTGCTACGCGGTCTATCAGCATGCGCACTGCGGCTTGCCCGCCCTGCTCACGGCATTCTGACAAAACCGGCACAAACGCCTGCGCAAATGCACCCTCAGCGAAAAGTCGACGCAGAAAATTGGGGATTTTAAAGGCGATAAAAAAAGCGTCGGCATTTGCGCTCGCACCTATGACCGCCGCAAGGATGACGTCTCGGGCCAGACCCAGTACACGAGACAACATCGTCATCGCGCCGACTACGGCACTCGAACGCAAAAGACCGGGGTTCGGTAATCCGGCATTTGTCGCCGCAGGCTTTGGCTCAGAGTTGTCGGAATTCTCCATCAGCCGAGTATCACGGCCCTGACCATTGCGCACGCAGTCGCTCAAAATTCAGCGCAAACCACTGCAGAGCGACCAGTGTGTGACCGTTGTCGATCTGATTCTCGGCCAGCAGTTGCATCACTGCATCGCGAGAAAGACGATGCACAAGAATATCCTCTCCTTCGCTCTCCAGCCCCCGAACCTCACCTACCGCAGCGCTGCTCACGCGACCGCAGTAGAGTCGCACATGCTCGCTGCAGGCACCGGCACTCGGGTAAAAGCTGGCGATGGGCTGCAAGTCTGCAAGCTCACAACCGGCTTCCTCCATCGCTTCACGGCGGACCACGTCCTCGTCACCCTCGCCGTCTTCGATAATGCCCGCAACCAGCTCAAGCATCCACGGGCTGTGGCTGCTATCCACGCACCCGGCACGGAATTGCTCAATCAGAATCAGTGAATCACTTTCGGGATCGTAGGGCAGCACACCGACTGCATTGCCACGCTGAAACACTTCCCGCGTGACAGGCTCACACCAATCACCTGAAAAACCCCGGTGCTGCACCGTGAGGCGCTCAATGGCAAAATAGCCGTCAAACACACGTTTCCGGGACATCATTTTGACATCGGCAGAACCAAAACGCCGACGAAAACTCATGCCTGACGGCCGCCGGTATACCAGTTGACATCCCGAGCGTGCGTCTCTACCTGATCCACGACATCCAGAATCATCGCGAACAGCGCCATACGCACCAGCACACCGTTATCCGTTTGACGAAAAATCGCCAGATTGGGATTCTCATTGAGATCATCGTCGAGCTCCCGCGCTGCCTCGCGGGAATCACGCGGTAGCGGATGCATGATCACCGTATTGGGATCACAGTGACGGGTGTAAACCTGCTGATTCAAACGGAACCTGCCTCGATAGAGCGCAGCCTCCTCCGGCGAGGCAAATCGCTCTTCCTGCAGACGCGTGCTGTACACGATGTCAACCTGAGAGATAGCTTCCTCCAGCGCATCGCCCTCTACAACATGATGACCGGCTGCCCTGAGCGCGTCGACAATATCCTCAGGCATGCGCAGCTCATTGGGAGACACAAGCGTCACCCTGACCTTGTCAAAAAGGCAGAGTAATTTACACAGGCTGTGCACCGTACGACCAAACCGGAGATCGCCCAGCATGGCAATGCGCAGACCGTCGATCCCGCGCTGATGCGCAGAAAGCTCACTGCGAATCGTGTAGAGATCAAGCAGCGCCTGACTGGGGTGCTCGTTGCTGCCATCACCGCCGTTGATCACCGGCACGCGACTGGCCTGCGCGAACTCTGCAACGGAGCCTACATCGGGGTGTCGCATGGCAATAATGTCCGAGTAACCCGACAGTACCCGCGCGGTGTCATAGAGGGACTCGCCTTTGGCTATCGCCGAGTTCTCGATCCCGGTGGTTTCGCGGACTTCCCCGCCCAGCAAGTTAAAGGCACTGCCGAAGCTCACACGGGTGCGCGTACTGGGCTCAAAAAACATAGCCCCGAGAATGGCACCTTCGAGCACGCGGGTGACGCGCTTGCGCCGCGCGTAGGGCATCATCTGATCGGCCACAGTAAAAATCGCTTCGACATCCTGACGATCAAACTGCGCCACGGAGAGAATGTGACGACCCGCTAATTCCATGCGTTGGCCTTATCCTTCTTGCTTTAGAGACTAATTCCGGTCGCGACGAACCCGCCGATAGCAACGCCACGACCTTGAGCACATTATACGGGTGAACGGGTGACGCGCGTCTCGTGTATTGCAGCCTCGCGCCTAGACCAGCAGCGTATCTCCCCAGCTCTGTAGCGCCGTCAAAATGTCCCGGTCACTCGCAACGAGGTCTTTACCAGCCAAAGCCTCTTCCAGCGCTGCATGAAAACTCTCCAGATCCAGCCCCCGTCCATCGCCCTCGCTGAGACACGCAAAGCGATACTGATCCCAGCGTTCCTGCTCCTCCTGACCCAGGGTGTGTGGAAAATTGCGCGCGCGGTACCGAAACAGCATTTCCTCCAGCCGGCGATCCTCAAACACGGCTGTCGCGCTGGCAAGTTCCTCTGGATCCAACGCAAGCAGCCGGTCGAGTGTCTGCCGATCGCCCCGGGGAATAAAGCCACCGCTGTACAGCATCAGATCCGGGTTTTTCTCTTCCCGCGGCTTGGACAGCGTATCGAGCTGCCGCAACTTGTCGCGCAGCGCTCCCGGAAAGCGTTGTTCATAGGCTTTGAGCAAGGCCAGATTGCGTCGACAGGCTGGCAGGTCCAGCTGCGCGCGCTCGGCAACCTGTTCGCTGGCCATTTTGGCGGGCAACAGTACCGGACAGCGATTGAGATGCACCGATTTGATACCCGGACGCTGCTCGCCTTCGGCCATATCAGCTCGCGGCGTATACAGCGCGCGGTGTAAATCCTCGACGGGTGACTCCGTGACCAGCGCTGCGTCGATCGCTAAATCGATACACAGCACTTCGTTGCGATTGCTCGCGTGAAGTGCCAGCGGCAAGACCAGACCCAAATTTGCCTGCGCTGCGCCAAACATGCCGGACACGTGCAGCATGGGCTGCCACGATTGCACGTCAACCAGTGCTTGTACGGCGTGCTTGGAGCGCATGTCGAACAGCCACTGGTACAGCTTAGGCTGCTTGTCCCGCAGCAGCTGCGCCATGGCTATAGTGGCTTTGACATCGACGAGCGCATCGTGGGCCGCGCCGTAATGTATACCATTGGCCGCGGTCAGGTCCTCCAGACGAAAGCTGGGAAGGCCATTGTCATGACGGGGCCACTCTATTCCCTCCGGGCGCAAGGCGTAGGCGGTTCGCATGGCGTCAATCAGGTCCCAACGCGAACGGCCATCACCATACTCACGCGCATAGGGGTCACGAAGATTGCGGTAGAGCGTAAACCGCGTAACCGTGTCGTCAAAGCGCAGGGAGTTGTAGCCCACACCGCAGGTGCCGGGGCGCTCAAGCTCCGCAAGAATCTGTGCAATAAACGCCGCTTCGCAGACACCCTCTTTTTCTGCACGTTGCGGAGTGATTCCCGTCACCAGGCAAGCGCCGGGTTGCGGCAGATAGTCGCGCGGGGGCTTAGCAAACAATACCAGCGGCTCTCCAACCGGTTTCAGCTCCAGGTCAGTACGCAGACCCGCGAACTGCACCGGGCGGTCGTAAGCGGGATCGACACCGAAGGTTTCGTAATCGTGCCAGTACAGCGTCTCAGATGAGCTCAAGGGCCTGCTCTTCGATCACTCCTCGCCAATGTGCAGGCCCGGTTTGATGCACGGAAGTCCCGCGGGTATCCACCGCCACGCTCACCGGCATATCCTTGACCTCAAACTCATAGATCGCCTCCATGCCCATCTCCGGAAAGGCGACCACTCGCGAACCGGTGATGGCGCGAGACACCAGATAGGCGGCACCACCAACGGCCATCAGATACACCGCCTCGTGCTTTTTGATCGCCTCGATCCCAACAGGGCCTCGTTCTGCCTTGCCGATCATGCCCATAAGGCCGGTGTGCTCCAGAATAAAGTCCGTAAACTTATCCATGCGTGTGGAAGTCGTAGGCCCGGCCGGGCCCACAACCTCGTCGCGCACCGGATCAACCGGCCCCACGTAATAGATAAAGCGGTCCTTGAGATCTACGCCTTCAGGCAAACCCTCGCCACTGCGGATCAATTCCTGCAGTTTCTTATGCGCGGCGTCGCGGCCGGTGAGCATCTTGCCCGACAGCAGCAGCGTGTCGCCGGGCTGCCAGGCCTTGATCTCCTCGCGAGTGACCGTGTCCAGATTGACCCGGCGCACATCGTCACTTACCTCCCAGGTGATATCGGGCCAGTCGGCAAGATCAGGCGGCGTCTGCAGGGCGGGCCCGTTGCCGTCCAGTACAAAATGCGCATGCCGGGTCGCCGCACAGTTGGGAATCATCGCGACCGGTAGCGACGCCGCGTGTGTCGGAAAATCCTTGATTTTCACATCCACCACTGTGGTCAATCCGCCGAGGCCCTGTGCCCCAATCCCGAGGCGATTCACCGCGTCCATAATCTCCAGCCGCAACTCGTCTACACGGCTTGCCGGTCCACGCTCGCGCAGCTCATGGATATCAATCGGATCCATGAGCGACTCCTTGGCCAGCACCGCCGCCTTCTCGGCCGTACCGCCAATGCCGATACCCAGCATGCCGGGAGGGCACCAGCCCGCACCCATGGTCGGCACTGTGTTGACCACCCAGTCAACGATGGAATCTGAGGGGTTAAGCATCGCCAATTTGGCTTTGTTCTCGGAACCACCGCCTTTGGCCGCGACGCGCACATCGACCACATCGCCCGGCACAAGCTCCATATGCACGACGGCAGGCGTGTTATCGCCGGTGTTTTTGCGGGCGCCGGCCGGATCGCTGAGAATCGAAGCGCGGAGCACGTTGTCAGGATGCGTATAGGCCCTGCGAACGCCCTCGTCGACCATATCCGTGACCGACAGCGTCGCGTCCCAGCGCACATCCATACCGATACGCAAAAACACCGTGACGATGCCCGTGTCCTGGCAGATCGGACGATGCCCCTGGGCACACATGCGCGAATTAATCAGTATCTGCGCCATAGCGTCTTTGGCGGCGGGGTTTCGCTCCATTTCCCAGGCTTTGTGCACGGCCTGCACAAAGTCCACCGGGTGATAATAGGAAATGAACTGCAGCGCATCCGCCACACTGTCGATAAAATCATCCTGTCGAATAACGCTCATATCATCTCCCCCGCTACGCTGTTTTGCTTGCTTGTGGTGATCTACTTAGCTTACCCAGCCTACCCGGCTCACACAGCGCGAGGCGTTAACCCCCTGGCGCTGACTGCATAGCCCGCAACTGCGACTGCAGCTGGTTAATACTGGCGTTGGTAGTTTGGCGGAAGGCATTGATCGCACTAATCCAATCCTCATTACCGCCGACGCGCTTGTTCAGCTTTGCAAGCTCCAGATTGATGGCGTTGAGCGAGTCCGCCAGACGCTCGACCTCGGCCTGACTGCTGCGCGAACTGGCCATCAGGCGCTCCATGTTGGCGGACACCTTCTTTAGTTGCGCTATATCTCTGCCTGCCGCTGCAAGCGCAGTCTGCGCCGAATCGAGATCGCCCTTGTTAGCCTTGGTTGAGGCGTCTGCCCGCTTGGCGCTGGCCTCCAGCACACCGAGGCGTTCTTTAGCGCTCTTCCAGACGTTGTCCCAGAGCTTGCGCACTTCCGTGTCGAGCTCTCGAATCTTCGCAGCCTGCAAGGTTGCGTTCTGATTCATGCCTTCATCGGTGTCCGCGAGCCGGTCTTCAAGATCGGCTATGCGCACTTCATAGCGATCGAGAGTAAAGTCAGCCTGAACCAGACGCTCCTGAAGCAGCCAGGACCAGACGCAAGCGCCAATAGCGACTAACAGTGCCAGCACCAGAAACATATAGGTGAGCGCACCCGGACCGCCACCATCACGCTCTTTATTTGCAGACCCACGCGAGCCTCCCCTGGGGCGCGGCACCGCCGAACTGGCCGCACTCCCCTCGCGTCGCGCGCTAAGGGACGGTATGGGCGAGAGATCATCGTCTTTCGACATGGGAAAATGCCCTTTAAATGAAAACGGGCGCGATTATATCGCGCCCGCCCAAGGAAAGTGATGCCTGAAATAGAAGGCTGGGGGCTGATGCCCTGCGGCTTGTTGTTTCTCAGGCCGCTTACACCCTTCTACAAGGTCATTTACTTGTACGCCTATAGGTAAGCGAGCAGCGCCCAGATCACACCGGTCAACAGGATACTGAGGTGTACTACACCAACAACACTTGCCATCGGCCCCATACGTCCAAACAGCGCGTTCAGCTGCAGGAGGATGATCAGACCGCAAGCGGCACCAAGACCCGTAGTGGTCACCTCATACATCGGCAAGTGTTTGGATCCCAGCATACCCAGCAACATGGGGCCGGAGAACAGAGTATTGGTTCTGGATGCCAGACCGGCTTTAGCCGCCGCCGCTGGACCATCGCCATCCACCATGCCAAGAACAATCTTTTGCTTTGGCCAGATAACCAGCCAGACGTTGAGGAACATTAAAGTGCCCGCCAGTGCGCCCATAATGATCAGCGAGCTGGCCACCAGATTTTTAAACGCGCCTACATAGTGCAGAAGCGCCAGACCTGTAATGAATGTCACCAGTGCACCGTAGCGGAACCACTTAAGCGCACGCGGTGCGAGTTTTTTCATGGCATCGGCTTTTGCCGGCGCCTCAGCTTCCTTGAAGTACTCCGTTTGCACGAAGTTAAAATAGTACAACATGCCTATCCAGACGATACCCGCCAGAACATGAAACCATCTAAAAACAAATTCCAAAATCACAGTGTTTATCTCCCGCTAATTTATCCCGAGCGTATGATACACGCGTCAACACGCCGACACATCGCTAACTGAGGTATTCACGTAGTAATCTACAGCTATGCGCACGCTCTAGCTTAGAGATATCTCGCGTTGTGCAAACAGCTTTCCATTTTCCTGAAAACTACCCGACAAAGGATCATTTCATGCCTTTTGAGTTGCCCGCATTACCCTACGCGCAGGATGCCCTGCAACCGCATATTTCGGCGGAAACGCTCGAATACCACTACGGTAAGCATCACAAATCATATGTCGACAAGCTAAATCGAAAACTGGCGGGTACGCCTTTGGCAGACGCCAGTCTGGAGGACGTTATACGCGGTGCTAAAGGCGCCGTATTCAACAATGCCGCGCAGGTCTGGAACCACAGCTTCTACTGGAACTGCCTGTCCCCTGAGGGCGGTGGCGAGCCAAGCGGCCCCTTGGCAGACGCCATCGGTAGCACCTTTGGCTCCATCGATGCGTTTAAGGAAGCCTTCACCGCCAGTGCGGTCGGCAATTTTGGCTCTGGTTGGACCTGGCTGGTGCAAAATACAGATGGCTCCCTGGCCATCAGCGACACCCGCAACGCAGGCTGTCCGCTCACAGAAAACCTAACACCCCTGCTCACCGTCGACGTCTGGGAGCACGCTTACTACATTGACTACCGCAACGCGCGAAAAAAATACCTGAAGGCGTTCTGGCAACTGGTGAACTGGGAGTTTGTTGCCGGCAATATGCGCTGAGTGGCGAACCGCGCACAACCTTCCACAATCACTGAATAAACAACGAGCATAAAAAAACCCGGCCTGCGAACAGGCCGGGTTTTAGTGCAGCAGTTGCTGGTCGGCTTACATCATGCCGCCCATACCGCCCATGCCACCCATATCCGGCATTCCGCCGCCGCCCGCCGCGGCACCATCTTCCGGCGAATCAGCAATCATGACCTCGGTAGTGATCATGAGGCCAGCGACGGAACCCGCCGCCTGCAAAGCAGCACGCGTCACCTTCGCGGGATCGAGAATACCCATCTCAATCATATCGCCATACTCGCCAGTCGCGGCGTTATAACCATAGTTGCCTTCGCCCTGACGTACCTTGTCCAGTACCACAGAGGCCTCGTCACCGGCGTTGGTAACGATTCGACGCAGAGGACTTTCCATCGCGCGCAGCGCTGCCGCAATACCCTGGTTCTGATCTTCGTTGTCGCCCTTCAGATCGGAAATTCCGTTGATAGCGCGGACCAGTGCAACACCGCCACCAGCAACCACACCCTCTTCAACAGCGGCGCGCGTGGCATGCAGTGCATCTTCGACGCGCGCTTTCTTTTCTTTCATCTCGATCTCGGTAGCAGCGCCAACCTTAATCACCGCAACACCGCCGGCAAGCTTGGCAACACGCTCCTGCAGCTTCTCACGATCGTAGTCAGAGCTGGTGTTCTCAATCTGAACGCGAACTTCCTTAACGCGTGCCTGAATGGCAGCGGCGTCGCCAGAACCATCAATGATGGTGCTGTTGTCCTTGTCCATGGTCATGCGCTTCGCGCTACCCAGGTGCTCAAGCGTGGCTGACTCGAGGTCAAGACCGACTTCTTCAGAGATCACCGTACCGCCCGTGAGGATAGCAATGTCCTGCAGCATGGCCTTGCGACGATCGCCAAAACCCGGCGCCTTACAGGCAGCAACTTTAACGATACCGCGCATGTTGTTTACAACCAGAGTCGCCAGCGCTTCGCCTTCTACGTCCTCAGCAATGATGACCAGTGGCTTGGACGCCTTGGCAACCTGCTCGAGCAGTGGCAGCAGTTCACGAATGTTGGAGATCTTCTTGTCAACCAGCAGGACCAGTGGCGCTTCAACGTCAACACTCATGTTTTCCTGATTGGTGATGAAGTAAGGGGACAGATAGCCTCGATCAAACTGCATACCTTCTACAACGTCCAGCTCGTTCTCAAGACCGGAACCTTCCTCGACGGTGATCACGCCTTCCTTGCCCACTTTGTCCATGGCTTCGGCAATGATCTCGCCTACGGCCGTGTCGGAGTTCGCGGAAATTGTTCCTACCTGGGCGATCGCTTTAGTATCTGCACAGGGAATCGATGCTTCCTGCACTTTGGCGACTGCCGCAGCAATAGCCTTGTCGATACCACGCTTGAGATCCATCGGATTCATGCCAGCGGCGACTGATTTCAGTCCTTCGTTAACAATGGACTGTGCAAGCACGGTTGCTGTGGTCGTACCGTCTCCAGCAACATCAGAGGCTTGGGAAGCGACTTCCTTGACCATCTGCGCGCCCATGTTCTCAAACTTGTCTTTGAGTTCGATTTCCTTGGCTACTGATACCCCGTCCTTGGTGACGGTAGGAGCGCCAAAAGATTTGTCCAGAATCACATTGCGACCCTTGGGTCCCAATGTGGCTTTCACCGCATCGGCGAGGACATTTACGCCCGCGAGCATGCGCTGGCGTGCATCGTCAGCAAAAATAACGTCTTTAGCTGCCATTTTCTGTTCCTTTAAGTGTGTCTAAACGTTGGATCGGGAGGCGGATTCGCGCCTTTTTACCCGGCTGATCTTGAGTCGATAAGCTCTCGACTTACTCAGCGACCGCGTAAATTTCGCTCTCGCTCATGATAATGAGCTCTTCGCCATCCACTTCGATGGTGTTGCTACCGGCGTACTGGCCAAATACGACTTTGTCGCCTACTTTGATCGCCATTGGGCGAGTGTCACCGTTGTCCAGCGCTTTGCCGCTACCTACGGCCAAGACTTCCCCCTGGTTGGGCTTTTCTTTTGCGGAGCCGGGGAGAAGAATTCCACCAGCCGTTGTTTCTTCTTCTTCCTGGCGGCGAATGACCACACGGTCATATAGCGGACGGATATTCATTGTGTCAAATCTCCAATCAAACGACGTTTTGGGACCCCTAATTGGGGACTGACACGTAGATGGGGGGTGATAAGGAGAATTCAAGGGCTTTTTTGGCACTCTTTTGAAGAGAGTGCTAATAAAATTTGGCCCAGACGGGAGAAAGCACGTTTAGATTATGATTTAACCATCTAAATCAGTAGCCTACGTCAATCGTCGTCGAGCCTGCGAAATTCGCCATCGATACTGTCATCTGGGCGAATATGCACCCGTGAGCCCTGGTTGGCGGCAGAAAACGCAGTCGCATCGGCGCTTCGCGATCGATTGAGGAGGCCCATAAATACCACCGGCAGTGCCAGCGCATCGGTGACCACTCCGGGAATCATCAACAACAGTCCCGCCAGTCCGAGTGCCAACTCGCCGCGCAACAGCTGGGGCGAGACCATCTGCGCGCCCTGGCTGGCCTGCAGCTTCTTGACGATACCCTGCCCCTGCAGCTTCAGAATTGAGAGTCCCAGCAAGAACGTCAGGAATACGTACAGCAGCGTCGATACCGCACCAATGCGGCCGCCGAGCTTGATCAGCGTAAACAATTCGATCCAGGGTAAGAGCAAAAAAAACCATCGCATAGCTCAAGTATGCGGGCATACCCACGCATTGCAAGGTAGACCCCCGCCTCGGGTACAATTTGCGAGTGAGCAAGCCACCATCACAAGACGAGAATATCGATCAGCGAATATGGCTGACCGTGTGTGCGATCCCCGCCGGAAAAATCGCTACCTATGGCGACGTCGCTGAGCGGGCCGGATTGCCGGGCGCGGCGCGGCGGGTTGGCACGGCCCTGCGCAAACTCCCCGCAGGTAGCGCAGTCCCCTGGCACCGGGTTATCAACGCCAGTGGCCGCAGCTCCTTACCGCCCGGCACCCGGGGAAGTGATCGGCAACGCACCCTTCTGGCCGACGAGGGTGTGATCATGGGTAGTGGTGGCGGCGCGTTTCTGAAACGCTACCGCTGGTAAGCCTGCCTCAGTCGTTGAGTCCGTCCATCTCTGGAGCATCGGCCCAGGGTGCGACCCACGGCAGCAGTGCCAAACCGGGCAAGGCAACCAGCGCACAAAGAATAAAAAAGCTGAACCAGTCCAGCTGCTCGACAATGAATCCCGTACTTGCATTGGCAAATGTTCGTGGAATCGCCGCAAGCGCTGTGAACAGAGCATACTGGGTGGCTGCAAACAGCGGGCTGGTTTCCCGGGCAATAAACGCCGTAAACGCCGCTGTTCCAAGACCGACCCCCAGGTACTCAAAGCCGATTACCGCAGCCAACAGCCATAAGGTGGGCCCGTGGTTAGCCAACACGGCAAAACCAAGAATCGAAACAATTTGCACAACCCCAAACAACCACAGAGCGCGGTTGATCCCTATTTTCAGCATCAAGACGCCGCCCAGCAAACCACCGAAAATAGCCGGCCATAAAGCGGCATTTTTGGCTACCAGGCCTATCTCTGTCTTGCTAAACCCGATATCCAGATAGAACGGTGTGGACAGTGCCGTGGCCATATTGTCGCCAATTTTGTAAAGCACCAAAAAGGCGAGCACGAGCGCTAACGTTCCCCAGCCCTTGCGCTGTATGTATTCAGAAAAGGGCGCGACAAAAGTATCGCGGATACCAGAGGCTTTCGGCAGTCGAGATTCGGGTTCACTTACCAGAAAGCTCGTCACAGCGCCAAGCAACATAAAACTGCCGGTTATCCAGAACACACTTTCCCAGGGCAAGCTATCGGCGAGGATCAATGACAGACTACCCGGCACGAGGCTCGACAAGCGATAGGCTTGCACATGTACCGCACTGCCGAGACCCAGTTCGCGATCTGGGAGTAGTTCGCGCCGGTAGGCATCGATAGCCACATCCTGACTGGCGCTAAAGAACGCAATAATCAACGCTAGCATAGCCACGCTGGACGTGTTTAGTCCCGGGTTGATGCCGCCGAGACAGGCAATCGATACCAGTAACAGCAACTGGAAAACCAGCATCCAGGAACGCCTGCGCCCCAGGCCAAGCGGTACAAAACGATCCATCAGCGGCGCCCAGACAAACTTCCAGTTGTAGGGCATACCAACCAGGGCAAACAGTCCTATGTCCGACAGGCTTACGCCTGCCTCAAACAGCCATGCGGGCACCAACTGGATAAGCACGTAAAGCGGCATGCCCGAGGAGAACCCAATACACACACAAATAAGCATGCGCCGGGAAAACACCTGTTGCAGCACCGATTGGGACCCGTGCATGCTACGGTCTCCAGAGTCAGTCATCGGCATCCTCCGTGAATAACTCGAGTAAATATCTGTTCATTCTGTCTCCACCCTATAGCGGATCGACTGTTCTGTGGCAGGTGCTGCAAACCTCGTCCTCGGTTTCGGCGTTGCCCGACGAAGGACAAAAGCTGCCAGAACTTGCCCAGATGATGCGCCGCGAGCCGTGGAATCCTGCTACGCCGTTTGACTGGCCGCTGATTTACCAGACCTGGCGGCGCTACTGGGATCTGTCGCGCCCGATACTGCTCGAAAAGAGCCCTCCACATCTGTGCCGCTATGCCGCGCTCGACGCCTGTTTTAAGCCCGCAAACTACCTGCTCCTGCTGCGAGATCCGATAGCGACCTGTGAAGCCCTGCATCGTCGCAATAGTTTGTCCTATACAAGTGCCGCCAGGCGTTGGCTGGATTGGCTGCGCCTGCATATTCAAAGTCGGGAACACTTGGCCAATACGCTCATCGTCTACTACGAGGACATGACTGACGACCCGACGGGTACTTTTACCGCGATTGCCGACTGGATGCCCGAGCTCGCCGATGTCGATCACACCGCCTCCGTCGAAGCGCATTCCGTGCACGGTGTCAGGCGCCAACCGTTGCTCAATCTAAATGCCAGCAAGTTACAGCGCGTCAGTCATGAGGATCGTGCCGCGGTGCTTCGAGTTCTGGAAACAGAGCAGGATCTACTCGCTCACACCCGCTATGGACTTTAGCCACGTTAAACCAAACACCGGACTCATGCCGCAAAGGACGCGAGTACGCAGATAACCAGCCATGGCCCATCACTCGGCCAATCCCGCTGTCCCGGTGTGCGACGTCCTGCACTTGCGCTGCGCGAGAACCAGCTTATACAGCGCCATGTCCTGCGCATGAAAATCAGCCACCGTTTGTCGAAATGTCTCATCGGTGACATAACGCTGAGGCGTCTGCTCATCTGCACCCGGATTCTCCTGGTTCACGTTCTGCTTCGGGACATTGACGAAGGGAGCCGAAAAGTAACGCTCCGCGAGAATCGCGACATCGCTCTCAAAGTGTTCGGTAATGCCCAGAAAATCGAAACGCCGAGGAGGAAACCTCCAGAAGAATCGATAATAGGTGTTTTGTAGTTCCGCGCTTAAGCAAAAGCGCTCAATATCCCAGCGCTCCTCAATCACCTTTCGATGCAATTGCCCTGACTCAGTCGGATTGTAGGTCCGCAGCCAGTAGTGATAGTGCGATGCCAGCCGCTCTACGGGATCACGCAGCCAGGTAATAAACCGGACGGATCGGCGCCACGCCAGCAGCCGATACTTGAGTGGGAGAAAGTGTCCGTGGATACAATCCACCTGATCGAAACGAGACGGCAGCACAACATTTTGCACCGCGCAACCGAGGGCGGCCGTGCAGCGACGACGGGGCGATTGGTTAAGCGGGCGGTCGTCATAATCCCTGCACAGTCTCTCGCCGTACTCCTGCTCCAGAACCGAGAGAAAGCTGGTGCCCGCCGTCTTCGGCAGATGTAGCGACACAAGCAGCTCAGCGTTCGCTGGTTTGCGCGCCATCAGCAGCTTACGCCAACGCCTGGCAGCGTGCTTTAAAGTCCGCATAGCGCGTGTCGAAGTCCGCGACCTCTGCAATACGAGCATCGAGATCGCGAGTCGCAGTCTCGTACAGCACGAGGTCTACGGCATTGCCATCGATGACCGCGTTATGGCTTTCGCCTAATTTTTCAAACCAGCCCTGTTCACCCCGACGCAATTTGCTGCTGCTTACATTCTGGGGAAGATATGCAAGATCAAGCTCGGGAAACGTCTCTCGCAACGCGTATTCAAACAACACCATACTTTCATCATACCGCTCAACGATACCTACACCGGGAAAACGTCGCGTGGCACTCAGTGCTAGAGACAGCCGTTCGGGCCCAATCACCAAATCCCGCGGGTTCCCCTTGGCACCGCTGAGATAACGCGTCTGGAAATTACGTATCGTAGGGCCCACATCCGAGCGCATCCGCCAGGCCACGTACTCCTCGTAGGTCTTTTCCTTTGCGGCGATCGCACCCGGGGTCTTTGCATTCTGACGACGTTCAAAGTCATACACCGAGCGCACCCGTTTTAGCGGGTGTCTGAGCATCAGCAGTGTGCTGAAGCGGTAACCGTCTATGTCAGGTGCTGGACAAGGCATGCTATGACTGGATAGCGCTCGCAAAGCACCGTCCTCAGAAAGTAGCGTACTCAACACTGCTTCTGGCGCCTGACGCATCTGCGCGTCATCCCGATGTTCAAAAAAAGCCGCGCCAAAGGAACGCTGCAAAGACCAATCCAGAGTGGTTCCCGCGTTCTTAAAAATATGGCCATGCAGCAGCATATCTTGCATAGGATTAATCACTTGTGAATTTAAGGGGTGCCACGCCTGGGCGGCGCGCCAACGGACAGTGCGGGACGATCTTTGCGCAAGGCAGACACCGCCGATGCGTAGGAAAAATATTGGTTTATCCACGCCTGCGAAGCTTGCAGGCGTTCGTCTACCGATTGCGCGCCGGACAATAGCTCCGCCGCAGTGCTCGCTAGTGCTTCCGCTGTGTCCGCAATCCACATAACTGATTCCGCTTCCGGTATCCCCTCGGCGCCAACGGCCGTGGTCAGTACGGGTACGCCCTGGGTAACCGCCTCAATAACCTTTCCTTTCACGCCCGCGCCATACTGCAGCGGCACAATCGCTAGTCCTACTCGACGATACAAAGCGGCAAGTTCCGCATCGCTCAGGTACCCGTGCACGCATACACTGTCATCGGCAAGGTCCCGAATAGACGGCGGAGCGTTGGATCCCACCAGATGGACCTGAGCATCGGGCAGCGACTCGCGCAAAACAGGCAATATATCCTGGATAAGCCAAAGCGCTGCATCAACGTTGGGAGGATGATTGTATCCCCCCACAAACAGCAGGGAATGCGGCTCAGAGGGAGCATACGACGGTATCTCCGAGACCGGGATCGCGTATAGGGGAACATGACGCAGCTTGTCATCCGGGACAACGCCCGACAGTGCCTCAAGTTCTACTGGCGAAAAGTAGTAAACCCGGTCTACTCGCTTGAAAACCGCCTCTTCGCGCTTGCGCCATTCCTCTGACTCCGTGCGCAGACGCGAGTCGTTTTTTAATTCTGCTTCACGCGCAAAGCGCAGGTAATGAAGATCGTGGCCAAAAAAACTGATCGGCGGACGCGGGTGCATCCGCTCGAGCGAATCCAGGAACTGTTCAGCCACATGCGGACGGTGAAGAAATACTTCGTCGATGTACGCCGCGTGCTCGCTCAACCATTTTCCGAGATCCCGGGCTACGCTCTCCCCCACCAGCACCTCCACTCCCAGGGACTGTAATTGCTGCGTGTAGGGCTGATGCGCAAAGAAGTTTGCGCCCATGAACTGCACGCGACAGCCAAGGTCGAGTAAAAGCTTGGCGTACTGGTAGGTTGAGCGCCCTCCTGCGTCCTTGTCGTAGTGCGGCACGTAGTGATCCACAATCAACACGCAGTACTTACCCGCGGATCGGTCCCGCGCGTGGATAACATGCTCCGCATTAGGAAAATGCTGCGCCTCAAGTTCATCGCGCCACTTGTCAAGAAACACGCCTTGGTTGGTGACCTGATGTTGCTTCACCCCTGCCGTCAGGTCCGTGCCATTACTCACACCTTCGAAGTGAAAAATCGCGCTCTCGGGTTCGTACACAACCTCGTAGCCTGCCTGACGCGCCGCAAAACAGAGATCGGCGTCCTCGTAATATGCCGGAGCAAACCGCTCATCAAAGCCGTCAAGCTCGTCCCAGACCTCGCGACGGATCGCCAGACAGGCACCGGAGACATAGTCGACCTCGCGTCGATAGTTGTAGGCCGGTCTATCCGGATGATCGCCGCGCCCAAAGTTCCAGCCCGATGCATCCCGCCAGATAATGCCGCCCGCCTCCTGCAGGCTGCCGTTTGCAAACAGCAACTTCGGGCCAACGATCGCGGTCTCCTTTCTTTCGAAGGGCACTAGCAGCGTCGACAGCCAAGCCTCCGTGACCGCGGTATCGTTATTGAGAAAGAGTAAAATTTCGCCACGGGCCTTCTCGGCAGCCTGTTTGCAGTTGCGCAAAAAACGCTGATTTTCAGCGGTGCGCGACACCACAATGCCGCGCACACGCTGCTGGATGCTGGTGGTCAAATCCGTTGAGCAATCGTCGGCAAGAATCACTTCATAGCTGACATCGGCAGTGTGCTGCTGAATCGACTGCAAACAGTTCATGGTGACGCGGTAATCATTGAATACGGGCACGATGATTGACACCTGCGGCGTCTCTGCAGGCAGAAAATCAAGTTCCAGGATGTCCAGATCCGGGTCGAGTGCCTTCGGATCAAAGACGCGCATGGTGCGCGTGCTGGTGGGGAAGCGGGCATTCACCCAAACAGACACATCCTCCGATGAATTGCTGGAGAACACCTGCAAGGCACGGCGCAAACGCTGCCAGCTGAAGCTGCGTAAAGAACTCGCCGGGTTTTCACGCACGTAGCGCAGCACTTCGCCCAGCATATCCAACTTGTTACGCCGCCGGACCGGCAGCGTCAGGTCGTAGTCCCGAAAGTGCTCATGCGCACTTTCCAACAGGTCATCGTAAGCGCTGTTGCGACCTCTCTGACGAGTTAGCAATCGATAAAGCCCTCGCAAATGACGCTGTAAGCGCGCCATCAGAGATGTCTCAAAACTCAGCAGATTGCGATAGGACTCGGTCAGTGAGTAAAAGAGAAAGTCAGTCTTCTCGTTGAGTTCGACAAGGCTCTGTTTACTTTGAGCTAGTTCTTCTCGAGCTTCTGCATGACGCTGCCGCTCATTCTCGTGCTGCTGCACCTCGCTCTCGTGCGCCTTTGCTAGTGCTTCATGCTCAGTCGACAACTTTTTTAGTGTACGTGCCGCGCGGCCATGCAGGGTTTTCTCTCGCGTGTGTGCCGACACCAGAGCGCCGTGCTCGGTTTCCAGGGTTCGCAGTGTCGCAAGCGCCGTATCTCGCTCCCCGGTGCGCTCGCTTGCGAGGGCAGTCGCCTCATCACGCTCATTCCGCGTCTCTACAACACGTGCAAGAGGCGCAAGTGCCTGGGCGAGGTCTCTTGTTCGCTGCAGCGTTGCGAGGTTTTCCAGCGCGTCGTCTGCAATTCTGTTTTGCGCACGGACGCCTTGAGCGCAGTAGCTGACACAGTTCTCGTGAAGCTGTTGTTGCGATTCACTGAGTAGGCCCCAATCAGGATCCGACGCGTCGGAGTTAAAGTGATGCAAGTCAGTCTTGAGTACGTCATCCGCATTTGTTGGCTCGCAGACAAAACCCTGGCGCTGCAGATCCTCGAGCAGCTCACGCAGCGACTCTTCTCCTGCCAGTAAGCGGTCGTAGCTGACCGCACTGAATGCCTGCTGTGAGATCGTCGCCAGCACGCGGCGGTTGTAAATCTCCCAAAGAAGAATACCGAGTTGGAGTGGAAACTGATTGCGACGTGCGAGAGAGCGTGCGACCGCCAGCGGCGATCGGTAAACAAACACAATTGATGTATCGCCTAACAGCGGCGTCCAGCAAGGCAGAGTGAGACACAGGCGAGGATCTTTGAGGAAGAACTGCGCATCGGTCTGATCTGACAATGAAGAAAGCAGTTTGCTCATGGGCTGTGACACTGTCTCTGTCTCTGCCACTGACTCTGCCACTGTCTCTGACTCTACAACGAGCTCCACCCGGGCGGGAGGAGAGAACCAACTACCCCCTGCGTTGTTTAGTAAGCTATCGTTGATCTCTACCAGATACCGGTTTTCGTAAAACCCCTCGGGATTATCGGCTTGCGCGGACAATAAATCCTTCGTCGGTCCAGCACTGATACCACAGGCGCTCAGTGCCTGTGATACCAAAGAAGTACCTGAGCGGTGCATGCCGAGTACGACCAGGGTTGGCATAGACCTTCACGCTCCTGGTTTAGTTGTCATTATGGGCCCACACAGGCTGGAACAGAAGGCCTGGCCCGAGAGGCTGATTTACCTCTACTCAAGCGTTTTATACTGCTCGAAAAGCTCTTCCATTGCCGCCCCATCAATGAATGCATCGTCGTCGAGATGATACTTTGCTCGAATTTCCTTGGACGCAAGTGTCCTGCGTTCCGACAGAATATCACTAACGATTTTATCTCGAACTTCCTCGAATTCGCGGTAGTAAGGTGGGGTAATGCCATCCAGACGGATTATGTGTACGCCGAACTGCGTATCGGTAACGTCCGAGTACTCACCAATTTCAGCGATATCGAAAAGAGCCCCACTGAAAGGTGGAGAGATAGACGCATCACCCAGTGCGATAGAACGACTGATCGCGCCGTCGCGTGATGCGGAGCCGGGGTCATCTGAATGCTCAGCTACCGACGCGCTCCATTCGGCGCCCGCACGAAGTTGATCAAGAATTTCTTGCGCCTTCTGGCGTATTTCAACGCGATCCAGTCCGGGACGGGAAGCAAGCAGTATATGCGAGGACGCTCTCTCTTCCGGGACCAAGGCGTAATAGTCCTTACGAGTCGTGTAGTACTCGCGCGCCAATTCGACTGTCTCAGGCAGTTCTACCTGCGCCATCATGCGCTGAAATATAAAGTTCTCTTTAGCGCCGAGTATCTCCCAATAGAGATTCCAATAGCCGTCATCTTCCGGACCCAGCTTTTCGGCTTCCGCCGCCAATTTACGCACTACCATCAAAGAATTAATCAGCTCAAATCGATCGCCCAGATCCATCGCGGCCAATCGTTTTATTTTCTCGGGAGACGAATTCAGTATCGCTTCGAACTCTCCGTAAGTCATGGAGACCCCTTGGTGCTCCACAACAATCTTGTTCTTGTCCTGCATGCTGTCGGACGTATCTGCGTTCGCGTAGGCGCAGATCGACAACCAACCACACACAAACAGTGCTTTTGCAAATCTCACAGATCTACCTCTTTCACAGAATTGGCACAAAAAAAAACCGGCACCTGAACGGTGCCGGCCTCAGGCCGCTACTTCGCAGCCGACTTTACAACTGACTTAGCTCGATGTAGTGAAGCTGTGAGCTACGATTCGGCCGTAAGACGCATCGGGGTTAGCCGCAACGCTACGTGACCAAGCCGCGAAGCCAATCATTGGAACAGCTGTGTTGGTGATATTGCCAGCTGCACAAGTCTTGGTCAGCGCTGCGCCTTCAGCAGCGTTGTAAGGACCACCGAAGCTGTCCTCACCACCGTCCCAGTTACAGACACGGATATCATCGTCTACCGATGTCACGTTCAGTGCCAGCCAACCGAAAGGCTGACGCAGGTTAGCAGTAACGTCGGCGTCAGATACGCCCAGTACACTGTTGCCGCCAAAGGTCACAACGTTAGTTTCCTTGGGCAGACGCAGAACACTGACTTCACCTGGAGGTGCCGGAGACACTACCAGCTCGCCATCGGGAGTCTCACCACCGAACTCTTCTCGGTTGTAAGGGATGATGCTTGCGCGAACGGGGATATCACGGAAGTCACACTCGCTAGCACCGTCTGGGATGCTGTTGCGTGGGCAAGTTGTGTTTGAGTTGATCGCACCGGTTGAAGTGATAGTTGGGAACCAACCACCGTCGTCAGCCAATGAATTAGTCACGTACTGTGGCAGATCAAACATAACGTACTGACCAGGCATAGTGACAACCCAATCCAGAGCCGCGCCGTTTGCAGAGTTTGCAGTCCACTCGTTGATCAGGCTGCTAACACCCAGAGCTTCCGGCGTACGCAGCATGTTGTAACGCATGCGATCTGCACCAAACACCGGGTCAGCACCGTTCAGATCCGGGAAGTCGAATCCGTTCAGGTCGCCAGAGAAGTAACCAAACTGCTGGTTAGTGATTGCAGACTCTTCGAGGAAGTCAGTAATGTGAACAGCGTTGTCACCAAACTCGATACCCGTAGCGTTGTCACGAATGAAGTAAGAAACCTTCAGTGCGTTAGTCGAGTCGATGAAGTCGTTCTCGCCAGCTGTTGCCAGAGGGATGTCAGGGTTCCATGCAGACTGGTACGTAGTCTCATTGTCGATTACGCCACGAACGCTCGAGGTGCCATCGGCAAAGAAGTTAGAACGTACGGCGTCACAGTTACGTGGCACGTCGTCTACGTGCTTGGCAGCGTAAGCGATTCGGCTAGTAGCTTCGTCGTCAGGCTCGCCCATAGCGATGATTTCTACGTAGCCAGTCTCCGCATCCTTACGGTAGATGCTAGGCATAGTCAGACGGCCGTCTGTAGTAGCCGGAACCGTACAAGTGGTGTCGCCAGCTGACCAGAAGATGTTGCCGTCTTCGTCGTCACGGATAGTACCCGCGTAGACGTCGAAAGGTGACATCACGATGTTAAAGTCAAGCGCGTCCATTGAGTCGGTTGCACGACGGAAGCGGAACTTGACCACCTGGGTCTTGTCACTGGTGTTAACGATATGAATGCCAGTGATCCACTCGCCGTTTACCGTGTAATACGGGACGAGAGCGAGGTCACCCAGCGCGTTATTCGCTACTGCGGGCTGCGCAGTTGCGACGTTGACATAGCCAGCAGAAGCAGCAGCTACTGCGACGGCGATGCCAAGGGGCTTAAAAGCGGTTTTCATGATAGGAGACTCCTAATGTGTCCATTTTTTCACAACCAAAGATTGTGCTAGCGCTATTATTGCTAGCTGCAGCCAGCTGTCAACCCGCTGCCACACTTACAAGTTGGCGCTGTACCACCACTCTCCATCAACCAGAATCCACTGCTCGACGGATCGTGTAGGCACAGAACCTATTGCCACTGAGGCTGCTGAAGTTTGTTTGACGGGCTTGGACATGACCCTCACCGCCACACTCGCCACAGCTGCGGGAGCATCATAGTTAAGGAATTCAACCGAAGTCAACTCCCACTCCACCATGTAAGAGAAGCGTTTCTCGTACAGTGATTTGGAAAAAACCGCTCGGTAGGCGGGCGAGGTGAACTCATAGGCCTCGCCCCAGTCTCGACTCACCAATGCTCGCCATCGGTTTTCGACGCGCTCCAATAACTGAGCCTGCTCGCTCTCGCCAAAGCGCTCCTGCGTCGCGCAACCCGCCAGCACGGCGATCAACAAGACCGCTATACAACGGTGGATCATAGTCATAAAACCTCCTAAGCTATTGATATATATATATTTAAATGGGATGCCGATGATGCCTAGGGCCGACAGAACGGTGTCTAATCATCGGTATTAGTGTGCTGAGGGGTCGGTCAAAACGGTCGCCTGTTCACGGTGGCCGCAAGGTCGAGACGGGCCTTTCGCAACTTTTCGGGCTTGGATTCGCGCTGATCAATCACCCTAAAAGTCCCTGTTTTTCGGGAGCTTAGAGCACCCCGGGCGTCTAAGCCGCGGCTTTATTCCGTATAACTTGAACGTATCCCACAGTAAAAAGTACCATTATTTTTTGTATGTCATCACCCCGGTTTTCGGTGGATTTTCAAGTAACTGCAGGAATCGGACCTGCTCGCGCATTTCATCGCTGACTTGCCGGAGCTGCCCCTCGTTGTACAACGCGCGAGGCGTGATAATAACCAGCAGCTCAGTACGCCGGCTTTCCGTGGTTGTGGACCCAAACAAGCTCCCGATAACCGGTATTTTATGCAGCAGCGGCAAACCCTGATCGCTGAGCGTCGAGTTTTCGCGGATAAGGCCTCCCAGGACTACCGATTCGGAGGATCTGACGGCCACGCGGCTATTAATGGTTCGGTCGAGAAAGGTCCTTTGCCCCGTTGCAGCGTCAATCGCCCCCACATCAATCACCGATTGCTCGATATCCATCGTCACCAACCCGCCTGCGTTGACGGAAGGTCGGACTGATAGCTGCACACCGGTATCCCGATAAGTGATGTTCTGCACGGAGTTGCCACCGTTGGTGATCGTTTGCCCCTGCAGCACGGGCACCTGGTCACCGACAGAAATACTCGCCGTGTTGTTATCCAGCACCATGACAGAGGGTGTCGAAATGATATTGATGAGTGACTCTTCGCTCAGGGCGTTGAGTACCGCCGATATGTCGCCCAGACCATTGGTCACCGTGTAGGCAAAGCCCGGCGCAACCGCAGCCGGACCCGTAGCAGCTGTGGCCAGCGTGCCAACACCATTGTAATTGTTGCCCAAACCATTCTTGAACGTCCACTCCAGGCCATAGCGTAGTTCGTCCGTCAACTGCACTTCCATGATGCTCGCTTCAATAATCACCTGTGTGGCGACCACATCGAGTTCGGCAAGCGCGTCGCTTATGATCTCGAACTGCTTGCCATTCCCGTAAATCATCAGGGAATTGTTTTCTTCGTCGGCTACCACGCGCACATCGGCCAGGTCATCACTACCTCCGCCGCTCATATTGAGCGCGGTAATCACGTTGTCGGTGGCCGTCTGCATGTTGCTGGCACCACTGGAACTTTGACCGCCACCGATACTGCTCCGACTACTCGTTCCACTCGAGGCACCCCCGGCTCGCTGAGAGCCCCCGCTGATAGATTCCGGAGCAAGCCCCGGCGCGACCGCATTTTGGTCACCCTGCGCCCGCCCGCTGCGAGATGAGGAGTCAGCCGCCCGCGAACCGCTTGAACCTGAGCCCGTGTAAATGGAGTTCAGTAACTCTGCCAGACGGGTCGCGGACGTGTTCTGCACCGGATAGACGTAGAGACGCTTCTCAAAACGTGCGTCCGGATCCACATCCAGTCGCTCTATCCAGCTGCCAATGCGCTGCAGGTAGTGCGAGCGTGGCGTCACCACGAGAACGCTGTTCAAGCGCTCCATGGGCAGTACTTTGACAATACCGCTGATGTCGCCGCCGGAACCACCCGCCACGTCCAGCAAAGCCTGCACCGCGGTTACCGTTTCCACAACGCTGCTGTTTTCGAGGGGGAACATACCGACAGACATGCCCGCCAGCATGTCGACATCAAACGTACTCACAATGTTCAGCCAACCACTGAGCTGCGCGCGCGTACCGGCGAGCATGAGCAGATTCCGCGTGTTGTCTATACGCACAAATGCCGTGTCTTCGGCTAGCGGCTTGAGTATTTCTGCCATTGCAGACGCACTGATGAACTGCAAGGGGATAATCATGGTCGAGTAGCCCGCAACGACATCCTCCGTAGAGCCTACCGCCGGCCTCAGTCGCATGGCCTGCTGCGACCCGGTAATCAGGTACCGCCCATCGTTACCACGGATCATCAGCGCGTCGTGCGCTTTGAGCAAAGACTCCAGCACCACGAGCAGCTCATCCCTGGGGATCGGGGTGCGGGTGCGCAAGGTCACCTGGCCCTTGATCGGTCTATCGACTACATAGTCAAGCTGCAGTATGTCGCCCACGATCGCATGCACAATTTCGTCCAACGGGGCCTGTTCGAAATTCAGACTGACATCGTCGCCGAGAAACTTAATCGGCTTTTGTGCAGCGGGGGTGCGCACCTGCACGTCTGTGCCGACATAGAGAACCGGTTCAGCGCGGTTCGCGACCTGCTGTTGTGCCAGCGCCTCAGCCGACGCAGCCAGAGGCGTGCCCTGTGGAGATGGATCGCCAGCGTTCGCTTGACGGTTTTCCGTCGTACCGGTGCCGGCGCTTACCGCAGCCTCGGGCTTGCCTTCAGCCTCGCCGGGTTCCACAAGCAGCGCCGTTTCTGCCGTTGCGATCTGACGCCAATCCTGGGACCCGCAACCCGCAAGCGTCAGACAGACCAGTGGTATGCCTGCAAAAGCGCGGACAAGCGTTCGGTGGGGGTATCTCATGATCGCACTGATTCCTGTGCCGGACGAACAAGTTTCATTTGCCACCCAGGCTGAGTGAAGCTGGCTTTTGTGTATTGTCTATATTTGACGGGGCAGCCGGTGCGTTTTGCGCGGCGATACCGGCAGCCCGCACCGCAGGGGCTGAGCTTGGCAGATCGTCGACCTCAGATGCGGGTGGCGTAATACTTACCACTGGTAGGGGTAGTAAGCGACGGGCATCACGAACACCGGCACTGACAAACACGGCCTCCTCAGCACTGACCGATAGTAGGGTCCAGCCATCGATTTCATCGCCGACGCTCAAACGGGTGCGCTCGCCCTTATGCGCAACAATGGCACCGCCCCTTGCCCCCGCACCAAACAGTCCGGTGAGCTGAAAATTCTCCAGTCGTCGCGAAGGCTTTCCATCCGCGGTCTGTTCATTGAGAACTTCATTAGCTTCTACCGGTGCCGTTGGACGCCGCGAACCCCAAAATAAAGGACGCGACTGAAGCTGCAGACTTTGTGAGGCGCTGATGGAGCCACTGCTATTTGTGCCGAGCACGCGCAGGCTATCGCGCGCCGGTGCGACGGGAGTAACACGCTCTTCGCGCAGCGCGGCAAAACCCCACCACAAGACCTGCAGCACGACCAGAATGAGCAGCAGCAGCAAAACCAGCTCAATACGTCGAACGCTGCGCAGGGGCTCCACGGAAGCGCGATAACGCACCGGCAGCAGGCTCACTAGATTCACAACACTTCCCTCAAAACCATGAGCTGCAGCACCGCGGTCAAACGCTGTTCTTCTGGCGCGCCTTTGCGACGATTGCGCGAGCGCGCGGGAAATACATCCAGAGATTCGACCAGCAGCTCGGGTTGATAAGCCGCGATCGCAATGAGGGCAGCATCAAGTGCGTTGAGACTTCCCGCCACGGTAAGCTTTACTGCGACCCGATCAAAATCGGCACCCTGGCGAAGCGGCATTACCTGGCTATTACTCACGGACAATCCAGACTCCACCAGAAGCTGGCGAACATCCGCCTGCAAGGCGGCGGCGAGGGCTGAGGCTTCTTCCTCGGCTGGGAACACCACCTTGCGAAGCCGATTGGAGGCCACCTCACTCTGATCGCGCAGCTCACTTTCAAAATCAAGCAGTCCCTGCATGCGCGCAACGCGCGGCTCAATACTTGCCCGTTCCGCTGAATACTCAAATCCCAGACCCAGCAATCCGAACACTGTCTTTATATAAAAGAACACGGGAAGCAGCAGTGTCAGGCCAATAAACACGGCACTGCGTTTATGCAAACGCAACCAGGTCATGCCCCGTCTCCTGACGGCGCTGCACTCGCTGTGGGTTCTCTACTGGCTGAGGGCTCCCCGCTGGCTGAGGGCTCCCCACTGGCTGAGGGCTCCCCGCTGACTGAGGGCTCGAGCTCATCTGCAGACTCTGGGTCGGCCAGCTCAATATCCAGATGAAACTGCTCCAACCCTGTGCTCCCAACCGCGGTAATCGCTTGTGGAGCAGTGACCTGCGCAAACTCGGGTGTCTCGGCCAGGGTCTGCATGAGCTGCGCGGCGTCGGTCGCGCGCCCTCGGATTCGAATATCGCGGCTCCGCATGGAGAAGTGCGCTACATACGTAGTATCGCCCATTAGCTCCGAGAGCCGCGCGATCTCTAGATGCGGATTGGGGTATTTAGCGATAACGGCATTCGCGGCACGGATCGTATCGTTTGCACTCACCAGCACCTCACGCATGCCCGAAACGCCCTGCGCCTGCTGTTGAACATCGCTTTGCAAACGCTCGGCGCGCTCCAGCTTCGAACGCTGCTGCATCGCAAACAGCGAGGCAGAAATCAGCACCAATAAAAGTATGCCCGCAAGCAGCAGAGCACTACGGATGAGGCGTTTGCGGTACGCCCGCTCACGTCGAGATTCACCAAAGCCCTGCAGGGTGGCAAAACCACCTTCGACCTGCGCCCAAATTTCTGTCTCCTGTTCTGCATTCACGTCCGCGTCGGCATCATCTACGGTTGGTAGTTCGCGCCGCCAGCGCGACACCGCGGAGTGCGACGCGATCGCTATGGACAAATGGATGGAAGACTGATCACGATCGCGTTCAAGGCACCCGTAGACCGTATCGTCTATCGCAAAGGGACTACAGGCAGAAATCTCCATCGCCAACACGGCAGACAGATCGGCTTCCACGGCTAGGGGCAGACTCAGCGTCCGGGTAAGCACCAGGTCATCAGGTAGCAGGCGAGCCATGCATGCTCCAACCTCGAGCCCGGCCGCGACTTCTTGCGCAGCGGCCACATCTACAGACACTAAATCGTCAGACGCGAGACGCTGAGTACCCTGAAAGCGTCGATCGCCATCCGCGCTTCTAAGCAGCACAGGCTCATCCAGGCGCGCTCGAATCGGCGATGAGCCGGCAAGCAGAAAATCATGCCAGGAGGAAAACCACATGTGGCCAAAACGCCGCATGTCTATGCCAAAGAGCATCCACTGATTGCCCTGAGAGTTGATCGCAGACCCTTTCAGCGTATTCACCGCCGCTCACCTCGTTGCACGATTCGCACGGGCTCCGTGCGCTCGACGCGCCAGGGCAGAAATCCAGTAGAACCGGACATGGTGATCCAGCGGCGGCGAAGCCAGAACCGGTCGCCGACCTCGAGCAAAGCATCGACGCGGTAGCCGCCGGAAGCACCGCGACTTGAACCCGGTGGTCGCGCATCAGGCGCCATAAGTCCAGGCTGCTGTACCCGGCTGGCGGGACGAAGGGCCTCGAGTGCGGACAATGACTGTCCCGCGCGACCAGACAGCGAGGCAAGCGCCGCCCTGCCCTGCGCAATGCCGACAAAATCGCGAATGCTATCCCAGCTCGCCCGGTTCATACCTTCTACACTCAGCAAATCTTCTGTCGCTTCAAAACGACTTGCGCGGCCTCCGGCCGTACCGGAACGCCATTGTACAACAGCCGCCGCCAAACTCTCTGCGTCATCGGGAGTGAATCCTCCTGAAGACTGCATAGCGTTTACCAGCAGCGACTGCGGTGCCGTATTCAAGTCGACCAGCCATTCTATAGGCACGGCCACTACGGTCACGCTGTGCTCCCCCAACTGGTACTGCTGCTGCGCAAGCCCCGCGCCCCTGGCGCCATCACCTGCAAACTGCCCGTCGCGGATATCGGCCAGCAACAACGCAATCGCCCCGTCACCTGCCGCTGTCGCCTGCGCTCGCCCCACATGCAGTTGCGCCAGTCGCACGTCATTGCGCGCCGAGAGCACAACGCTCGCAACCAGCAGCGACATGCCAGCAATAAACCACACTACAATCGCAAGAGCGACGCCGCTCTGCCGCCGGTGCATGCCAGGCGCACTGCGAACTGACGGCACGTGACCGTTCATTGAGCCACCGCCATCACAATGTCAGGCCAGTAGCGCTCTTGCGCGCGAATGCGCAATCGCACCCAGGCAGGCGCGCCTGCGGAGTCCCACTGTTCCTGCCATTCGCCATCCGGCTCGCGCCGATAGGCCACCGAGAACTCCTGGACGTTATCGACTAACGTCCTCGACGGCGCCTTATTCCACTCACCGACCTGACCCTGGAGGTCGGGCTTCTGCCAGCGCAGCACCACCTCGCGCGCCTCGCGCGCGACCTGAACCACAAAACTACCGCCCTGGCTCTCACCAAACAACATTGTGGTTTTCCACATCATGCGTGTCGGGTGCGCCTCAAAAATCGTTCGGTCTTTCCCAGACCCCCCCACTGTAAGACCACCCACATCGTTACCGACAATCGCGGATTCCAGGGCATCACGTAAAAAGCTGCTGACGCTTCGCAACTCATCATTGACTGTGATCTTGGTGGCCAGGGTGCTTTGTGTGCTGGCTAGTGTGCGCAACCCGGTCACGGTGGCCAGCATCACCAGCGTCAAAATACTGAGCGCGACCAGCATTTCGATCAGGGTGAAACCTCGGTGCTTTTGCTCCAGAAGGCGTCCTTGCTTATGCCACGGTCCATGCCATTTCTGTGTCACAGCGCAACGCCGGTAACGACGGAATTCAGAAGGACCTGGCGCTGACGCGGGCCGTCGGACCAGGCAACGCGCACAGTGGCGCGTTGCAAACGTCCGCCGGAGAGGGCGGAACCCCGCGGCCGTTCTATTGGCAGGGCAATCAGCTCCCAGCGAAATCCCCCATTGGTTTCACCATTTCGTTCCAGTCCGCTAGCCGGGACAATGCTGCTGTCGGCGAGAAGCGAGCGAGCGAGCTCAACCGCATAGGCATAGCGTTGATCGCTTCGAACATTGCGCGTGGCTCCCCCGGCTGCCTGATACAGCGCACCCAGTGCAACCCCCAGGATGGCCACTGCCACGACCATCTCAAGAAGCGAGAATCCGCGTTGCGAAGTACCTGGTCGACGTCCGCTCAACCCTCTGCGCGCTGTCACCACTCTCGGCGCTCTCATAGCTCTCATAGCTCTCACCGCTCAACTCGCTTCAACGGCATCAGCCTTCGCCCAACGGCTGTTGTTGCACCGTACCGATCAGCCAATCAACATTGATACGCGTACCCGATCCGTCTGCGCGCGCGATATCAATCCCGCCGCCGCTGGCGCTGCCGTCCGGGTAAAAACGAATGATGCCGGTGTCGTTCTGGTTCAGCTCCGCTGCGCCATGAACGGTCAACGTAAGGCCATCGGGAACAATCTGCTCCCGAGTGCTCATCCAGATACGCCGTGCAGAGGGACGGACCATAACGTCCTGGGAGTACCCCGACGACAGCGCTTTCTCCCGAGCTGATGCCAGCAAGGTTACCGTATCGCGCACGGCCTGCCGACGCTGCATACCCTCGTAAAAACGTACGGAAGCCGGTGCCGCGACCCCCATCACCATACCGGCGATGGTCAGTGCGACCAGCAGCTCAACAAGACTGAAGCCCGACGACCGGCCTCGATGCCTGCTCAGGACAGCGCCCGGGCTACTGCCAATTGCCGATATCAGAGTCTTCTCCATCACCGCCCGGCGTGCCGTTGGCTCCCAGCGTAAAGATGTCGACTTCGCCGCGCTCGCCAGGATACTTGTACTGAAAATCACGCTGCCAGGGATCCTGGGGAAGCGCGCCTTTCTTCAGATAGGGCCCGTTCCAGCCGGCGCTGCCACTGGGCTTGTTGACCAGCGCGGACAGACCCTGTGCACCATTGGGATAACGGCCAACATCCAGTTTGTACATTTCGAGCGCCTGCTCAAGATCCTTGATCTGGATAAGCGCAGTCTTGCTTTTGGCGCCGCCCAGACTGTTGAGTACAGAAGGACCAACCAGTCCCATCAACAAGCCGAGGATTGCCAGCACCACCAGCAGCTCCATCAAGGTAAAACCCTGCTGTCGTCCACGCAGGGCGTTAGTCTCTATTCTCATGTTGTTTGTGTCCTCATCCTGGTTAGCACAGTGCAATACGGATCGGGGCATAGTAAACCGCTAAACAGCAGCTCTGCGCTCCCACCCTTTGATGACTAGATCGCCAGATCGTTCACCGACAGAATACCCATCAGAATCGCGATGATAATCACCGCAATCAAGGCACCCATTGTAAGAATCAGTAGTGGCTCCAATAAGGCCAGACTGCGCTTTACCCCGGCGTTCACGTGCGCATCAAAAACCCGGGCCAGCTCCAGCATCATGCGGTCCATGGCCCCGGACTCCTCGCCAACCCGGGTCATTTGAATCACCATCGGCGTGAACATCGCGGTCTTTTCCAGTGCAACCGACATACGCTGCCCCTGCTTTACCGCCGGAGGTAATGCGCCCAGCGCCTCGCGCAGAACCACGTTACCTACCGTTTCGATAGCGATATCGATGGCTCGCAGCATCGGCACGCCATTCCCCAGCAAGGTCCCCAGAGTGCGCGCAAAACGTGCCATTTCAAATTCAAACACGATGCCGCCCGCCAGCGGCAACTGTAGCAGCTGAGCATGCCAACGATGCTGCCCAGCGTCACTTGCCAGCCAACTGCGTGTAGCAAAGACCAGCGCGACAATCAGCACCACTAAAACCCAGAACCAGGCCTGCACAAAATCCGCGGCGGAGATCACCATGCGCGTCAGCACCGGGAGTGCCTCGCCCATATCGTTAAACAGAGCCTCAAACTGCGGCACGACAAACCCGAGCATCAACACTACGGACAGCACAGCCACCACGAGCAAAATTGCCGGATAAATCAAAGCGGAAACCACGCTTTCACGCGTGGCCTTGGCTTCCTCGAGATGCTCAACCAACCGGTCGAGCACGTTAGACATTTCGCCGCTGGCTTCGCCGCTGCGCACCATGCTCAGATAAAAACGACCAAACATATCCGCATAGGGCTCGAGCGAGACGCTAAGCGCCTTACCACCTTTGACCGACTTCAACACATCCGATAGTAAGGCACCCATGGACGGCAACGAGGCCATCTCAATCAGGACCCGCAGTGAGCGATCCAGAGGAAGGCCAGCTCTTAGCAGCACCGCAAGCTCACTCGTCATGGCGAGAATATCGCCGCGGTTTGGCATGCGTCCCTGGCTGCGACCCACGGCGCTGCCGGCACCCTCGGCGCTGAGTGACAGCAGCGTGAGACCCCGGGCGCGCAGCTGACGGGATGCCAACTCCTGCCCTCCGGCTTCCAGGGTGCCATCGACAGTTTTGCCGTCTCTGGCCACCGCTCGATAGTAGAAAAGTGGCACTCTATCAGGCCGGTTGTGGCTGCAGCTGGCTCACCGCGGCAAAAGAGCCCGTGCCGCCCGCAGTGCCACTATCGTCGGACTGACCGTCGGACTGACTCTGATCCTGAGTCACACGCAGGACTTCTTCCAGGGAGCTCTTGCCCTCGACGACCTTGCGCAGTCCATCCTCGTAGAGTGTGATCATGCCCTGGTCGCGCGCCGCGTGATGCAACCGCGTAGCATCTGCGCCAGACTGAATCACCTCGCGAATTTTGTCGTCCAGGAGGAACAATTCGTGAATCGAGGTACGACCTGAGTAGCCGGTATGCAGACAATGCTCACAACCGCGCGCCTCGAACACCTGACGCCCCCCTGTGGGCAGAAAACGCTTGATTCCGCATTGCGCAATCGCGGTATCCGAGAGCTCTACGGGCTCCTTGCAATGACTGCATAGCTTGCGCAATAAACGCTGCGCAAGCACGCCGTTGACCGACGAGGTGATCAGGTAGCGCTCAATACCCATATCTTCCAGACGCGTGATAGCACCGGCTGCCGTATTGGTGTGCAAGGTCGACAACACCAGGTGTCCAGTCAGCGCTGACTGCACGCCAATCTGCGCCGTCTCCGCATCGCGCATCTCGCCAATCATGATGATATCCGGGTCCTGACGCAGAATCGCGCGCAGCGCTCGCGCAAAGGTGAGCTCAATCTGTGACTGCACCTGGATCTGGTTGACCCCGGCAAGCTGGTACTCTACAGGATCTTCTACAGTAATAATCTTGCGGTCGCTGGCGTCCATAGAAGCCAGCGAAGCATACAGCGTGGTCGTTTTGCCAGAGCCCGTGGGGCCGGTAACCAGCAGCACGCCATGTGGGCTGGCCAGCAGCTGCTGATAGCGCTTGAGCGTGTCGTGACTGAACCCCATATCCGGAAGTGACAGGCGAATGCTCTCCCGGTCCAGCACACGCATCACAATACTCTCACCATGCACCGTGGGAATCGTCGATACACGAAGATCCAGCTCATGGCCTTTGACCCGAGTCATAATCCGCCCGTCTTGCGGCAAGCGACGCTCGGCAATATTCATCGCCGAAAGCAGCTTGACCCGGGACGCTATCGCTGGAGCAAGGCTAAGCGGCGGTGGATCAGGCATATCCTGCAGCACGCCGTCCACGCGGTAACGCAGCGCAAGGCTGTCTTCAAAGGGCTCAATGTGGATATCTGAGGCGGATAAATCGAGTGCGCGGTGAATGAGCTGGTTCACCAGCTGGATCACCGGTGCCTCGCTGGCCAGATCACGCAGGTGCTCAATGAACTCATCGTCGCTCTGGCCGGCAAACTGATCAAAGTCCGCTTCGTCGTCCTCATCGACCACATCCCGACTCAGCATCTGCTCCAGTACCCTGGAAACATCCGAATCTGTGCCAAGCACCAGCGTCACCGGCCGATCAAGGGCGAGTGCCAACGCTTTTTTTAAGTACGGATCCTGCGGTACCGACGCGGCAAAGGTCGCCTCGGAGTCGGTGACTGAGATAGGCACCGCGTTGTTGCTGACAAGAAACTCCCGGGCAAGACCCAAAGGCGCGGTGATGTCGTCCGGGTAATCGGCAGCGACAAGCAGGTCGACCTGCAGCTGCTGGCTGAGCGCCTGCGCGACGTCCGTCTCAGACACCAGACCGAGTTTTACCAGCACGCGTCCGATAAGGTCGCCCATCTCGGTTTGCGCGAGGAGGGCTCGCTCTACGTCACGCGCCGAGAGACGCCCCTGCGCTACAAGGATCTCGCCAAGTTTCTCTGTCGTCACCTGTTGAACTACCCTGTTGCCATAAACAAATTTCAGAGAGGCCATTGGCCGCTCTTCTGCTGCGTCTTGCTCCAACTTGCTCTAACTTGCTCTAACTTGCTCTAACCTGCTCTAACCTGCGTCAAGCAGTGGCACCGCCTGCAGCTCCGTCATTCTTTGACGTCTCAGCGGCCGGGAAATTCTTGCGAGTTTAGCATAGCCAGGCCTCGCCTTTGCGGGGAAGGAGTGATCATCGAGCGCCTTTACTCGCCAAAGGCGTAGTCCTTGAACTGCTCTCTCAGTCCGACTTTGTGAATCTTGCCTGTGGCGCCATGGGGTAACTCGCTCACGAACTCGACTGCATCCGGCGTCCACCACTTTGCAATCTTGCCATCAAACCAGGCGAGCATTTCTGCGGCACTCAGATCCTGTCCATCCGCTGACTTCACCACTACCAGCAGCGGCCGTTCGGACCATTTGGGATGGTATCGACCAATGACGGCGGCCTCGGCAACCTTGGGATGATCTGTGGCCACGTTTTCTACATCGATTGACGATATCCACTCGCCGCCGGACTTGATCACGTCCTTGGTACGATCTGTGATCGCCATATAGCCTTTTGCATCGATAGTCGCGACGTCACCGGTTTCGAACCAACCAGCCTCCACATGCGCAGCGGATTCCCCATCCATCTCGTAGTAGTCGGAGCAAATCCAGGGTCCGCGTACCTTGAGCGAGCCAAAAGCCTCGCCATCCCAGGGCAACTCTTTGCCCTCGTCATCAACGATTTTCATCTCAACACCAAAAATCGGGCGGCCGGCCTTTAGCCGCTGCTTGGCAAACGCTTCTTCGCCATAGCTCTCCCGGGCCGGTGTGCTCTCGTTGACCGAGCCCAACGGACTCATCTCAGTCATACCCCAGCCGACCCGCGTCTCTACACCGTAGCGATCAAAGTCCTCCATGACCGACAGCGGACACGCCGCGCCGCCGACAATCACTTTCTGCAGTGACTCCACGCTGAGGCCGGATTTTTTGAGGTAGCCGAGTAGACCCAGCCATACGGTAGGCACGCCCGCGGACATCGTGACGCCCTCATCGTTAATCAGCGCGGCGAGTGTTTCACCATCGCCCATTTTGTTACCGGGGAAAACCAGCTTTGCGCCAACCATCGGGCAGGCATAGGGCGTACCCCAGGCGTTGACGTGGAACATGGGGACAATTGGCAGCACCGCATCCCCGCCCGAGAGCCCCATCGCATCGGGCATCAAAGTGGCGTAGGCGTGCAACATTGTGGAGCGATGCGAATACAACACACCTTTCGGGTTCCCGGTGGTACCGGATGTGTAGCAAAGCGCGCAGGCATCGCGCTCGTTAATGGCAGGCCATTCAAAGTGATCCGAATGCGCCAGCACCAACTGCTCGTAGCAACTCATATTGGCCAACGGCGACGCGGGCATGTGCTCGCTATCGGTCAGCACGACCCATTCGCGCACCTTCGGGCACTGCGGCGCAATCGCATCGACCAGCGGCATAAAGTCCGCGTCAACGAAAACCACCTGATCCTCCGCATGATTGATGATGTAGACAATCTGCTCCGGGAATAATCGCGGATTAATGGTGTGGCACACCAGCCCGCTGCAGGCTGCAGCATAGTAGGTTTCAAAGTGTCGGTAATCATTCCAGGCCAGCGTCGCCACCCGATCACCGCGCTGCAAATCCCAGGTGTGCATGGCGTTGGCGAGCTGACGGGTACGCTTAAACGCATCGCGGTAGGTATACCGATGCCGTGGATTATCTCGGGTAACCGAGACTATTTCCTGATTGCCGTGCACGCGTTCGGCGTGCTGCATAATTGAAGTGATGGTTAGCTCTACGTCCATCATGAGACCGTTCATGGAATCCCCCTTAGCCTGTTCTGGTTAAAAACTACTGCTTCCCTGATATGCAGGCGCGCGCATTTCGCGGGCAACGAGCCAAGGCTACATTTTTGCATGCTGGAATTCTGCTTGCCCGCATACCGCCTACTCTAGATGCCACGTCGCCTTGTCACGCCGGGCGCGACCTTCGCGCTCCAACTTGATGAGATGCGCTTCCATAGAGAGCTTGGCCCAGGCATGCAGCGAGGGGTCGACATCGTCATACACGACTTTAACCAGCGCGTCGGTATCGACAGCACCCGTTTTCTCGAGACCGGCCAGCACTTTGGCTTCGCGAGAAAGACGGTGCTGTACCAGGCGCTCGACTTCCGCGTGACTGTCCTCAATCAGGCCCCCGTGTCCTGGAGCGATGTAGTCGATGGGGTAGTCCATCAGCAGTTTCAGGGAGTTTATGTAAGCCTGCATGTCGCCAGCTGGAGGAATGATCACCACGGTGCTGCCGTTCATAATGTGATCGCCGGCAAACAGCATGCGCTCTTCTTCGAGCAGCAGGCAGTAATGGTTACTGACGTGACCCGGGGTGTGCAGCGCAAGCAGAGATACCTCGCCGGTGGTCAGCCGAAACTCATGATGCAGTTCCCGATGCGGTCGAAAGGTGTCGTCCTGATGCGCATCATCGGCGGGTAAAGCCCCGATAACGATCGCACCGCTCGCTTCAGCGACCGCTTTCCACGCGGGGGAATGATCCGGGTGTGTGTGCGTGCAAACAATGTAGGCTATGCGGCCCTCACACACGTCGAGAATGGCATCGATGTGTGCATCAACCGCGGGGCCTGGATCCACCACGACCAGATGGTCGTCGCCCAAAATGTAGGTATTCGTGCCGGGCCCGGTCATCGGCCCCGGGTTCGGGGCCACCAGCCGCCGGACACGGCTGCTGAGGCGCCAGACTATTCCCTGCTCAAGCATGTCAGACGAGCTGCGGGATCGGTACCTGAGGAGACACATCGGCGTCGTAATCCACACCATCGACATCAAAGCCGAACAGCTGCAGAAACTCGCTGCGATAGCCAGCGAAGTCCGAAAGCTTCGTCAGGTTTTCTGTATTTACGGCATCCCAAAGCTCAGCGACCGCATTTTGAACCTCAGGATCAAGTTCCTTGCGATCGGCGCGCAGACGCCCCTCTTCGTCGAGCAAAGGCTGTTCGCCGTATAATGAATCCCGGAACAAACCATCCACCTGCTCTATGCAACCCTCGTGCACGCCCCGCTCTTTCATCACTTTGAATAGCAACGCCAGATAAATAGGCATGGCGGGAATCGCGGCACTGGCCTGCGTGACCACCGCTTTGAGCACACAAACCCGCGCATCGCCACCGCGCGACGCAAGCCGTTCGCGGATATCCAGCACGCGCTTGTCGAGATCCTGCTTGGCGGCGCCGATAGTGCCGTGCCAGTAAATATCCCAGGTAAGCTTGTCACCGATATAGGTGTAAGCGGTGGTTTTCGCGCCGTCCGCGAGCACACCGGCTTCATCAAGGGCGTCGATCCAGAACTGCCAGTCTTCGCCGCCCATCACCGCAACGGTGTTATCGATTTCTTCCTGGGACGCGGGCTCCAGATGAAAGTCCTGAATCTCACTCTTGTCAGTGTTGATCCCTTTTTGCGTAGCGGCCGAGCCGATGGGCTTCAGGGTTGAGTTGTGTATCTCTCCGGTCCGAGGGTGCTTGCGTCGTGGTGACGCCAGACTGTAAACCACAAGGTCAACCTGACCCATATGGGCCTTTATCTCGTCGATGGTCTGCTGCTTCACTTCGTCACTAAAGGCGTCGCCGTTGATGCTCCGAGCGTAGACACCCTCGGCCTCTGCGGCGGCATGAAATGCGGCGGAGTTGTACCACCCGGCACTGGCGGTTTTGCGCTCGCGTCCCTCTTTTTCGAAGAACACGCCGAGTGTTTCTGCGCCCGAGGCAAAGGTGGCAACGATGCGTGACGCCAAGCCGTAACCAGTGGAGGCACCAATGACCAATACACGCTTGGGGCCATCTACTAACGGGCCCTGGGCGCGTACGTAGTCGATCTGTCGCCGAACATTTTCGGCGCAGCCCTTGGGATGCGTGGTGGTGCAGAGAAATCCGCGAACGCGGGGTTGAATGACCATGGGGAATTATTCCTTAGAAGCTGGCCTGAATACGTTAACAGCGCCTGAGCAGGGTAATCCCGACCACTGCCGAGGCGGCCGGAGTGTAGCACAAGGTCTGCAAACTATCGGTGGTCAAGGTAGTTGCTGATCCAGACCGTTTGATAGGGCGCAAGCGTCAATTCCTGACCATTGCAGTCGCTCCCACTGATAAGGTCTGTCCAGTCCTGTGCCTCGATGAGATTGATCTCCGTAAGCTGCAGCACCTTTGCTGCATCGCTCACATTGCTGACACAAAAGATACTCTGGCGACGGTCTGAGCTCTGACGCCAGAATCCAAACAGCTGATCGCCGAGATGCAGAGTAAACTGCGTCGCGTTCGGATGCAGCGCAGACTGTCGTTGCCGTATGGCCAGCAGACGCAAAATCGAACTGAACACCTGCGCATGCTCTGACTCGCTGTCTGCCAATACAGCTTCCAGTTGATCGAGTTGCCACTGGTGCCGATTCAGCGCGCGACTCTGCCCTGTGCGCTCGAAGCGCTCCACATCGTTGCGAGTACCCAAAAGACTGTGGATATAAATACCCGGTATTCCCTCAAGTCCCAGCATGATCGCGTGCGCACAAACAAAACGCGCGATGCCGAATTCATCCGCACCTCGAACCGTTCCTTGCAAGGCATCCATGAGGGCGATGTTGATTTCGTAAGGCTTGTTCTCACCGTTCTCCAGGGCGCGATAAGACACCTCACCACCAAAATCGTGCATGGTCCGAATCAGCGACTGCAGCTCTTCTTCTGAAAGCAGGCCCTCCGCCGGGCGCAGGCCAATGCCGTCGTGAGAGGCGATAAAATTGAAAAAAGCCGTGCCGTGCTGCGGCGGCGGCATGCTCATCATCCATTGCTTGAGGTAATGGCAACTCCCGGTGACGAGCGTGTTCACCAATAGTGGCGGGAGCGAAAAGTTATACACACAGTGAGCTTCGTTCGCATTGCCAAAGTACGAGAGATTCTGCTGATTCGGAATATTCGTCTCGGTTATGATCAGAGCGTCGGAGCGCGCATGCTCAATAAGCGTTCGCAGCACGCGCACGACCTCATGCGTCTCCCGAAGATTAAGACAGCTGGTGCCGGCTCTTTTCCAGAGAAACGCTACCGCATCGAGACGGAAAACCTGCACGCCGTTGTCCAGGTAGTGACGCACCACCTCGACCATGCGCTTGAGGACTTCGGGATTGCGAAAATTAAGGTCTACCTGGTCATGGCTGAATGTGCACCAAACATGTTCCGTCCCGGTAACGGTCTCGACCTCACGCAACAGCGGCGAGGTTCTCGGACGCACGACCTGTGAAAGGTCGTCCTCCGGGGAGGCGGTAACGAAATAGTCCTTGCCGGGCTCCAGACCCTTCAGAAAGTTCTCGAACCACGGGCTGGACCCCGAGCAATGATTAATCACGAGGTCTGCCATCAAACGGTACTTGCCACCAATGGCCAGCACGTCGTCCCATTCACCGAGCGCTGGGTTTACGCGCAGATAATCGATCACGGCGAAGCCGTCATCCGAACTCCAGGGATAAAACGGCAGAATATGCACGCCGGTCAACATGCCATCCGCGTAGCGGTCCAACCAGTGCTTCAGCGTCTGCAGCGGCGCTTCACCTTCCGTTACAATACTGTCGCCATAGGCGATTACCAGGGCATCGCGCTGATCCCAGTGATTGACGTTAGGTTCTGGCGCCGCGAGGAATGGCTCGACACGCATAATCTCGAGCAGCTCCGAAGAAAGCTGCGACGCGTTCACACCAGCATCGTCGCCATAAATAGACGCGAGCTGCTTTTCAAGTCTCTGCGAAAGGTCTGGCGCGCTGCCGGCCCCTCCAGGCGACGGATCAGCTTGAAGCATACTCAGCCATATCCTCGTCAACGGCTTCCAATAATCTATCCAGCACGCTGGGCATGGCGCTGGTAACGCGAGACCAACTGGGGATAAACGGTCTTTCCATGGGACGCTCGAGGAACGCCTCCCCGGCTTTCATAATATTCTCCGCAAACAGCTCCACCGCGCGCTCCTCACTGTGTACATCGTAAGTCAGTCCATTCATGACAGCATCGTTGTGGTAGCTCTCTACAAAATCAAGGGCCACGCGATAATAGGTCGCCTTTATAGAGCGAAAGCTCTCGGGGCTGATAACCACACCGCGGGTCGCCAATTTGCGAAATAGCGCCTTGCAGATATCAATGGACATGCGCGACAGGCCCGCCGTGGCATCTTCGGCGGAGAGCTTTTGATGCTTGTGATCGTAGTGGTCAGCGATGTCCACCTGGCACAGGCGATTGTTTGAATAGTTACGGTACATCTCTGACAACACACCAATCTCAAGGCCCCAATCGCTGGGAATGCGAAGATCTGTCAGCACGTCCCGTCGAAAGGAGAACTCCCCGGCCAGGGGGTAGCGAAAGCTGTCCATATATTCGATGTATTCAACGTCGCCCATGGTCTTTTTCAGGGCGCGCAGCAATGGCGTTACCAGCAATCGACTCACGCGCCCGTTGATTTTGCCACCAGCTACGCGCGCGTAAAAGCCCTTACAGAATTCGTAGTTGAAGTTCGGGTTGGCCACCGGGTATATCAGTCGCGCCAACAAAGAGCGGTCGTAAGTGGTTATATCGCAGTCGTGTAACGCTATCGACTCCACGCGGCGGGCAGCCAGGATATAGCCCATGCAATACCACACATTTCGCCCCTTGCCGTTCTCTTTCGGCGCGAGATCCATAGCGCGGAGCTCCGCATCCAATGCCGTCAGCCTTGGCCCGTCGTTCCAAAGCACCCGGTGCGATTGCGGCAGCTTAGAGAAAAATGTCAGCGCGCTGCGGTACTGGTCCTCGTCCGCGGCATCGAGGCCGATCACCACCTGCTCCAGATAGGGCACCGCAGCGATGTGGTCCACAATCGCCGGCAAGGCGTCGCCCTCCAGCTCGGAATAGAGTGACGGCAGCAGCAATCCCATCGGTCGCGCACGAGCAAAGCCAACCAGCTCGGCCTCCAGCGCTTCGAGCGACCGGCTGGACAGATTGTGCAGCGTCGTTATGATCCCGTTCTGGTAAAAGTCGGCCATTGCCTACCCCTGAAAAACACGCAAAATGTAAAACCGTCCGATTGCTTAAAAGCCTTTATACAGGCTCTGTAGCCATATTCGCACACCCTGTGCCCAGGCATCGGGACCGGTGCCTTCAACATCAATGATACCGACGCTCCTGGCGAGCTCGGGTAAAGGCCTGCCGGTCGCCGGGATGCGCAGGGCGCGGTGAGACAATTCCAGCATGGGCACATCGTTGCCGCCATCGCCCACGGCCAGATCATAAACAGCGTCGCCGCCGGCGGCCAGCGCATACTGCTCTCGCAGCCACTGCCAGGCCTGCCCTTTATCGCAGTCGCCGGTTACCGTGTAGAAGCGCCCGCCGCGCAATACCCGTGCACCGCGCGAGGCAAGCTCGTCAAGAAACCCCTGCAGGTTGGCGTCATTCCCAAGCCATTGCACCGGCTCACTATATTCACGCAAATTCGCCAGGCGCGCTTTCTCCAGCGGCAGGCCAGTAATTCGCGCGATACCGGCATCACCAGCAGAAGCAAAGTCGATAAAACTGTCGGGCATCTGTTGGCGCAGATGCGCCAGCGGTGCCGACCATGTGTCTCGATTGGGCGCGCATTCGTGCAGCCAGTACTCATCCAGCACAGAAGTAGCGTCGGGCTGCTGCAGGAAATATCGCTGGGGTACTAGTACTGCGGCGCCGTTCTCGACAATAAATGGATGCTCATTGCCAAGCTCCTGGCGAAGATCCAATACCTCCGCGCGGGTTTTGCTTGAGGAAAAGACTACCGGGATTCGCAGCTGCTCAAGCAACTGCAGCGTCGCTAAGGCCGGCGCATAACTATAGTCGTGGTGATCCAATAGCGAGCCATCGAGATCTGTGACGACAAGCGTGATCGCGCCGCTCACGATAAGCCGTCAGGACCGCGAACGGAGACAATGCGGCGTGACTCATCCAGGCGGTAAAGCACATCCACGGTTTGCGGCAAGTGCTCCATGCATTGCTTTGTGTGGCGTTCGAAGTGCGCTACGAAACGGCGTAGCTGCTGGTCATTCATCAAACCTTTGCCAGCGTCCGCACGCTTGCTGCGCAGCTTGGCTTCCTGCTCGCTACGCCAGCTCAATACATGCTCAAATCCCGGTGCAGCCAGCATGAGCCAGAAATCAATATCGTCGTAGAGTGATTCATAGGCATCGCGGAGTGCGCGATTGATATAGCCGCGCCAGGCCCCATCGGCATCCTCGTCTCGCTCGAGCGCATTCGTCGGGACCTGAAGCTGCGCCGTATCTTCGCTTCGCGCACCGAGACACCAGCCTTCGAGCAGTACGATATCAACGGGCGCTTCCACCCGTGTCCAGTGCTCAGGCGCGGCGCGGTCATCTACCGCCTTGTCGAAACGTGGCACCGCCACATCACCCTTCGCACTCTCCTTCGCACTCTCCTTCGCATTCCCCTGTGCATTCCCCTCTGAAGTACGCAACGCGTGCAGCGTTTGGCGCAGCAGGTCTATATCGTGGGTACCGGGCACACCTCGCGTAGCAAGCAATGGATGCACATCGCTGGCAAGCGCCTGGCGCTCGGCACGCGTTAAGTAAAAGTCGTCCAGAGATAGCGCAACCGCCTTGAGATCATGATCGTTGCGCAAGGCCTCACAAAGATAATCGCAAAGCGTGCTCTTGCCGGAGCCTTGGGAGCCATTCAGACCCACCAGAACTGCGACACCCGGTCGATGAACATCATTGGCAAGCAATGCCGCCAGCGGATCAAAAAACCTGCGCGCGGTTTCGAGATAGGCGTCCGGTAGTTTGTGCTCAACAAGAAACTGAGTTCGCCAGGGGCTGATCGCGCGTGGTTCGTCGTGTTGAGACATCAAAGCAGGAGTTTGCGAATGTCTCCAAGTAGTTGACAAAGCTCGGTCATAAAACGCCCGGCATCGCCGCCATTCACGACACGATGATCATAGGAAAGGCTCAAGGGCAGCTGCAGCCGCGGCTGAAACGCCTGTCCATCCCAAACCGGCTGAGTGCTGGCTCTACCCACGCCCAGAATCGCAACTTCCGGTGCATTTACGATCGGCGTGAAACCACGTCCACCGATAGCGCCGAGGCTGGAAATCGTAAATCCTGCGCCCTGCATGTCTGTGGGCTTGAGTTTGCGATCGCGGGCACGGGCCGCCAAATCCAGCACCTCGACTGCCAGCTCCCAGATCGTCTTGCGGTCTGCGTCACGGATCACAGGGACAACCAGGCCAGCCGGCGTATCGACCGCCATGCCGATGTGAACAAACCGCTTATAGGTCAGTGTCTGCCCCCCATCGCTCAGCGAGCTATTGATTTTCTCGTGTCGTTGCATGGCCACCGCACACGCCTTTATCAGGAACGGCAGCGGCGTCAAACGCGTCCCGCGCGCCTCCGCCTCGGATTTAAGTCCCTTGCGAAACGTCTCCATCTCTGTAATGTCCGCATCATCAAACTGCGTCACATGCGGAACGTTCAGCCAGCTTCGCTGCATATTGGCGGCGGTTAACTTGTCAATTTTTGAACGCTCAGTTACATCGACCGGTCCGAATTTCGCGAAGTCGACCTCCGGTATAGCCGGGATACCCGCCGTCGCGCCCGCCGGGCTGCTGTCATCCAGCGCACCCTGCACATAGCGGTGCAGATCCTCCTTGATAACGCGCCCACGGGGACCGCTGCCCTTAACCGCAGACAGGGGCACACCAAATTCACGCGCCAACATGCGAACTGCAGGTCCTGCGTAGACCTGATCTTCGCCTTTCTCGGTGATTGTATCGGCGACCACATTAGCTGTTGGTGCAGCAGCTGGCTTTGCAGCGGCGACCGGGCTAGCTAGCGCAACGGACGATGGCGCCGAACTCGCAGAGGGAGTATCGGCCGTTTTAGCATCCAGGCCGTCCGCCGGCGCCGGTGACGTGACAGCCAGTGTGAGCAGCAGGTCACCGTGCTTGACCTGCCGGCCCTCAGCCACGTGCAGGGCTTCGACAACCCCGGAAGCCGGTGAAGGCACTTCCATTGACGCTTTATCTGACTCAAGCACCAGCAGTGTGTCACCTTCCGCAACGCGATCCCCCACGGCGACAGACAGTTCGATCAGGTCTACGGCGTCATCGGTACCGATGTCCGGCACGGGTACGTCCAGCGATTGAGATGCGGATTGTGTATCGGCAGCCGCAGCGGGCTCCGCTGGCGTCTGCGCAGGTGTCTGCGCGGGTGTCTCGTCGGTGATGGCTGTCTCTGACGTGCCAGCGCTTTTGTCTGACGCTGGAGGCGAATCGTCGTCCGACGCCCCCGCTGCAATTTGAATCACGGCTACGGCAGCACCTTCGCCAAGCTGATCACCCTCGGATGCCAGCATTTCGACCACTGTCCCCGCGAACGTAGAGGGTATCTCCATGGAGGCTTTATCGGATTCAAGCACCAGCAAGCCTTGATCAACCTCAACACTATCGCCGACGCTGACCAAGACCTCGACGACTTCAGCCGCTTCCGAGCCACCAATATCGGGCACGAGTACCGTTTCCTGCGTCACTGTTATTCTCCTTTTAGAGCACGTGGTTGCACGCGAACCGCGCAGTCAGACGCTGGTAGGATCAAGTTTCTGGGCATCAATGCCCATCGAATCGCGTGCCTGGGCGACACGCTCTGGCGTGATATCGCCACGGTCGGCCAGGGCTTTAAGTGAGGCCAGCACAACGAACTCACGACTCACTTCGAAGAAGTGCCGCAGTTTGGCGCGCGTATCACTGCGACCATAGCCGTCTGTGCCCAAGGCATAAAACGGTGCCGGACAGAGACCCCGCAACTGCTCAGAAAAGCTCTTCATGTAGTCCGTGGCGACAACAACCGGGGCATCGCTGCCTGCCAGCTGCTCCGTAAAGAAGGCCTGTCTCGGTTCACTCTCAGGATTCAACATATTCCAGCGTTCGACGCGTTTGCCATCACGTTGCAGCTCGTTGATGCTCGGCAAGCTCCACACTTCTGCCTCGACATCAAATTGCTCACGCAACATTGTCGCTGCGGCCTCAACCTCGCGCAAAATGCTGCCCGCTCCGCATAGCCTTACCGCCGGTTTGCTATCGCTCGCGACTGCATGCAGGCGGTACATGCCTTTTACAATATCCTGCTCAATACCCGCAGGAATCTCTGGGTTCGGGTAGTTCTCGTTCATGGTGGTGATGTAGTAGAAGCGGTTTTCGCGCTCCGCATACATTCGGCGCATCCCATCCTGAATAATCACCGCCAACTCAAACGCATATGTCGGATCGTAGCTGATGCAGTTGGGTATGGTCGACGCCAGCAGATGGCTGTGCCCATCCTGGTGTTGCAGGCCCTCGCCATTCAGGGTCGTCCGCCCGGACGTCGCGCCAATCAGAAAACCTCTAGCCTGACTGTCGCCCGCCGCCCAAATCAGATCGCCGATGCGCTGAAAACCGAACATCGAATAAAACATGTAGAACGGAATCATCGGGTAGTTGCTGGTGCTGTAGGAGGTTGCGGCGGCCAGCCAGGCTGAGCCCGCGCCCGCCTCGTTAATGCCCTCCTCGAGTATCTGTCCCTTGATGTCTTCTTTGTAGTACATGATCTGGTCGGCATCGTGCGGCGTGTAGCGCTGGCCGACCGACGAGTAAATGCCGAGTTGTCTGAACATGCCTTCCATGCCAAAGGTGCGTGCTTCGTCTGGCACAATCGGCACCAGACGATGACCGATAGCCTTGTCTTTGGCGAGGGTCGAGAGCATGCGCACCAACGCCATGGTAGTTGAGATCTTGCGCTCACCGCTGCCCTTGGTTTGGGCACTAAAGGCTTCGAGACCCGGCACCGGAAGCACCTGCGCCTCGCTGCGACGCGCAGGAATAAAACCGCCCAACGCCCGACGCTGCTCGCGCATGTAGCGCATTTCGGGACTGTTTTCGTCAGGTTTGTAGTAAGGAACCTGCTGCAGGTCCTTGTCATCAACGGGAATCCCGAAACGATCACGAAACGATTTGAGCGCGTCGGTGCTCAACTTTTTAAGTGAGTGCGTCTCGTTGCTGGCCTCCCCCGCTTCGCCCATGCCATAACCTTTGACGGTCATCGCGAGCACCACGGTGGGTCGCTCAAACTGCCCCGCTGCCTGCGCATAGGCCGCGTATACCTTGTAGGGGTCGTGCCCGCCGCGGTTGAGATACATGATGTCGTCGTCGGACAGATCCTTGACCAGATCCAAGGTCTCCGGGTACTTGCCAAAAAAGTGCTCGCGCGTGTACGCCCCACCATTGAACTTGTAGTTCTGCAGTTCGCCATCGCAGACTTCGTCCATTCGCTGCTGCAGCAAACCGGAGTCATCGCGCGCTAGCAGTGGGTCCCATTTACGGCCCCAGATGACCTTGAGTACATCCCAGCCCGCACCGCGGAACACGCCCTCGAGCTCCTGAATGATTTTGCCGTTGCCGCGCACCGGGCCATCCAGTCGTTGCAGATTGCAGTTCACAACAAAAATAAGATTGCCGAGTTTTTCGCGTCCCGCGAGGGAAATCGCCCCCAGCGACTCGGGTTCATCGCACTCGCCGTCGCCCATAAAACACCAGACGTTGCGATCCTTCTGATCCAGCAGACCTCGATCTGACTGGTACTTCATGACTCGGGCCTGGTAAATGGCCTGTATGGGGCCAAGGCCCATGGACACCGTGGGAAACTGCCAATAATCAGGCATCAGCCAGGGATGCGGGTAGGACGACAGACCAATGCCGTCTACCTCGCGGCGGAAGTTGTCGAGTTGTTCCTCCGAAATACGACCCTCTAGGTATGAGCGCGCGTACATACCAGGGGCACTGTGCCCCTGGTAAAAGACCAGGTCACCCGGGTGGCCATCTTCGGTACCGCGGAAGAAATAGTTACAGCCCACGTCGTAGAGCGTGGCGGAGGACGAGAAACTGCTGATATGCCCACCGAGGCCGTCGTCATTGTCATTGGCGCGCATGACCATAGCCATGGCATTCCAGCGCACGAGTGAGCGAATGCGCCGCTCCATGAACAGGTCGCCGGGCATTGGCTTCTGATCGGAAGGGCGGATGGTGTTTCTGAAAGGCGTGGTTGTCGCGGTCGGGAGCGGAACGCCGCCGTCGACTGCGTGCTTAGTGACTTCCATCAGCAGGTGTCGGGCACGCTCGGGGCCACTGTGCCTGACTACGTTGTCCAGCGAATCAATCCACTCGCGGGTTTCTAGTGGATCTGTATCGTCGATCATGGCGTCTGCCCCCAGATGTCGCCGTTGCAGGATGCGCATGGGATCTCAGGACCGCTGGCTGTTAACGTTACGGATGCTGCCAGCAGCACTGAATTTGCGAGCGAATACAGCGTTCTATTATAGAACCAAAATAACGTTGCAAAGCCCGTAAAACATGCGCGCCCGCATCATACTCTGTCCATAAACTGACCACAATACGCAAAAACCATCATATTAGTTCTATAAAAGAACCTAATCGGTAGTCATTCGACCGCTGCCTGCTGCAACCTCGCTAGCACCTCCAAGAGGCGCCTAACCACACCTTAGAGAGGCGCAAGGTCGATCGCATACCGCGGCAGTCCCTTCGACAGCGCTGTCGGTGCTGAGAAAAGACTACTATCGGGTAATTCTGGAACATCGCCTCGCGCGCCAGCGCTAAATGCCAGAATCGATCGCGGCTTGTCTACAAAACTTGCCTGGAAGTAACGGCTCCACTCTTCGTAGCTCATTGACGCTACCGCATCCGCGAGACGCTGGGGCCCATCAAATTCCCATTCCCTGGTGGCAATCGACTGCCAATAAAACTCCGCACGCTCACCTAAATTCTCCTGCGGTTTCAGGATATCGTTGACGAGTGCGCCCCGATGACGCTCGTACTGCTCTGCGCTGATTTGCGCAGGTGTGTTGACCAGGAACTCACGCATTGCCAGATACACGTCTGGCGCGGAGTGCGACGGAGACTGTACAAGAAGCGCGAGTGCCGGCACATCGTACTGCGGCCAAGCGAAACTCGAGACCACGTAACCCAGCTGCTGCTCGGTGCGCAATTGCTGAAAAAAGCCCGACTGTACAACCTGGGCACTCAGGGCGACCGCCGCACGCTCCTCCAGGCTTTGATTGGCACCTTGTAGATACCAGACCACTACCGCATCGTCGTGCTCAATCGTCGCTTGCAAGCCAAGGTTCGAGTCCGCTGGCACTCGCAGCACATCGGGCGCCAGGGCAAGCTCTCCCTCATCGCCCGTCAACACGCGATCAAGCGTGGACGCCAGCGTCTCGACAGCGGCAGGCTGGTAGTTTCCGTACAGCATCGCCTCTGCGCGAACGGATGCCCAAAACCCCTCCCGATAGCTGTCAAGCGCCTCAAGGTCCAGCGTCGAAAGCGCCTCGATCATCTGTGATTCGCTGTACTCCCGGTCATTCAGGGTTCGGCGCAGCTCATTCATTAACTGGGATGTCGGACGCCGAGCCACGGTGTTCTCCAGCTCCAGCACCATCTCACGACGAATGCGCTCAAAGCGTGCTGCATCGAACTGCTGGCTCGCCATACTCTTGAGGAGTTCATCCAGTAGCGTGAGTTGCTTGTCGCTGTAACCGCTGATGCGCATGCTAATACCCTGCGCATGGTTGTATAGATTGAAGCCAAGCCCGGCCAATAGTGCCGGATAGGTGTACTCATTGAGCGCATCGGTAACCATGCGGGTGTACAGCGATGCAGATGCTTTCTGCGCCGCCGTCGCGTTCACCAGTGGTGAGCGAAAGCTCAGGTACAAAGCACCTTTGGGTACGCGAAAGTCCTGCGACTGTTTGAACCATATGCGTTTGCGCGACTCATCGACACGCAGCTCCGGTATCGCGGGGTTCTCCTCGGCGAGCGGGTAAAGATCCACATTGCCGGCTATAAACGGGTTGGCTTTGGGCAACTGCAGCTCAGCAATGGCATCGCTTTGCCATCTCGATAAAACCAGCGTCTCGGGACCCATCTCCGCGTAGGGCACGCCGTAGTAAGGCGACTCCCGGTTGGTACGCACCTCCGGTGCTGTCAATACAACCTGGGCGCGATCCGGCGTGAGCCGCCCAAGCGCATCCCCAATAGTCTCTGCGTCAAACTCGGTCATCAGGTAGGGGCCACGCAGCAGATCATTGTCGGCGTAATAGTGCATGCTATTGCTCAGGCTGCTGACGTAGCCTATGGGTGCACTGGGCTCACGAAAACGAAAGGCCAACTCAGCCAGCGAAGACTGCTCGCTGTACAGTCGCTCTTGGGGCGGCTGATCCCGCAACATCGACAGGTAAGCAAATACGCCCTGCAAAACGCGCTCATAGTCCGCGACGCCCTGCTCGGTCAGTGAGATAGACACAGAAAACATCGCCCCGCCGCGCCAGCTGAGGCCCGTCCCCGACGACAAACCGTCGGCCAGGCCGCTAGTCTTCAGATGCGACAGCAAGCTCCCCGCGCCCTCATGCCCCACCAGGTTGGAGATATAGGACATGGGCTTGGACATGTAGTCGCCGCGATAATCCGGAATCTGGAAATTCACCTGGAGTTGTCGCAAGGTTCCCTGTGGCTTTACTTTGAGCAGCATCGGCAGCTGCGAGTCAACATACAATGGCTCGTCTATGCGCTCGAGTTCCACATCCCGATTGGGAATCGCACCAAACCTGTCGCGCACCATGTCTTCGAGTGCATTCAGAGGCTCCTGACCCAGCACAACCAGACGCATCACGTTGGCGGAGTAGTACTGTTCGTAAAAGGAGAGAAGGTCATCGCGAATTTTTGCGTCGTCGCGGTCGGCCAGAGTCTCCAGGCTACCGACGGCAAAACGGCTAAACGGGTGCTCGCCATTCATGCTGGCCTGCAGTACATCAAGGCCACGCCGCCCATCGCTCTTTAATCCCATCTGGTATTCCGCCTCAACGGCATTGCGCTCACGCTCGACATAATCTCCATCAAAATTCGGGGCGATAAAAAACTGCGCAAAGCGATCCAGAGCGCCGTCCAGATGCACAGCATCGATATCGAAGAAATAGTTCGTGTGCTCAAAGCTCGTGTACGCGTTGCGCGAGCCACCGTGCTCGGTGATATAGCGCTCGTATTCGGCAGAATCCGGGTACTTTTCGGTGCCCAGAAACAGCATATGCTCGAGAAAGTGCGCAAGGCCACCGCGATCCGCCGGGTTGTCACCGCTGCCGACATGCACATCCAGCGATGCGGCCGCCTTGGGTGAATCCGGGTTGGAAATCAGCAATGTCTGTAGCCCGTTCTCCAATGTAAGCAAGCGATACGCAAAATCATCGTTGGGGCTTTGCTGTGGTCCGGACGCAATGGGCTCTTTTTTGGTCGCGCAGGCGACCACAGAGAGCAGAAGAAAAATAAACAGAGGGCGCACCGCCCGGCCCACGGTGAAACTGACTTGCATAGGATTACTCCGCTGAATCTGGTATCGCTATGGCCTCACGAGTGGGCCACGCATTGATAACGGCTTTTATAAGGGTGGCCAGTGGGATGGCGAAAAAGACGCCCCACAATCCCCAAATACCGCCAAAAAACAGAACGGCGACGATGATCGCCACCGGATGCAGGTTCACAGCTTCTGAGAAAAGCAGCGGTACCAGCACATTGCCGTCTAACATCTGTATGACGATGTAGACCGCTAAAACCCAATAGAATTCCGAACTCACGCCCCATTGGAACATTGCCACGGCGGCTACCGGGATAGTCACGATAAACGCCCCGATATAGGGAATGATCACAGAGAGTCCCACCAGCAAGCCGAGCAAGGCGGCATAACGCAGCCCCATACCGGTGAAACTCACATAACTCGCCGCGCCCACAATAATGATCTCTACCATTTTCCCGCGCGCGTAATTCGAGAACTGAATGCTCATCTCGTCCCAAATGCGGTTCAGTAGCGGTCGCCTGGTGGGGAAGAAATTCGAAATCCAGGAGGTTACCTGTTCGCGGTCTTTGAGGAGGAAGAAAACGATAATGGGCACTAGCACGACGTACACGAGCACGGTCAGGAATCCCGTAATTCCCGCGAGCGTCTTGGTGACAGCGGTTTGTCCAAGGATAGCAATCTCGCGTTGCAAGCCCGCCAGGAGTTGGTTGACCTGCCCACTGGTGAAGACCTCGGGGTAGCGCGCTGGCAATACTTCCAGAAACTCCCGACCCTGATCTACCATGCGCGGAAACTCAGCGAGCAGACCAAGAAACTGACGCCAGACCAGCGGCAACAGCCCGAGTAGTACCGCAAAGAAAACCCCGATAAATGCGGTAAACGCCACAGAAAACCCAAGCCACGGCGGCATACCCAAGCGGCACAGGATATTCACCATGCCCTGCACCAGAAACGCCATCACCAGCGCCGCCAACAGCGGTGCCAGCACATCGCCAATGGTGGCCAGCAACATCAGCGAGACAAGAACAAGCACCAGCAAGAGAACCGACTCTTCCTCGGACAGGTAGCGCACGTACCACTTTTTGAAAATCTCGAGCATGCCTAGCGCTTACACAAAAGAAAGTGAAACTCGCCGGCGTCGTTGCGAGTCTCCAGCAACTCATGACCACTTTGCCGCGCGAACACTTCGAAGTCCTTGACGGACCCCTCGTCGGTCGAGAGCAGCAGCAGCGTCTCTCCCGCCTCCAGGGCATTGAGTCCGCGCTTGGCCATCAGCAGCGGCATGGGGCAACGGTGCCCCCGGGCATCAACTGTGCTTGCTGGAGCAGCCTCAGCTGCGCGCCTAAGCACCGCTTCATCAGCGCCACGCCCTGGCTCGCCATCGTCGCCTGGCATCGCGGAGTCCATCGCGCTCGGTTTCGTCGTTTGCAGGGTCGTCAAAATAATAGGATTCCTGTTTTATGCCATCCCGAACCAACGTTTTACATCACGTAGCTGTCGGCCTGGACAGATGCGGTCTCGCCGCGATTTCGTCGCTGTATCTTTTCCATGCAGTCGTATTTCTGGCCCAGCGCTGGCATCCCACTTGGCATTGGTGTCGGCGAATTCGGCTGTCACTCGGCTGTCACTCGGCTGTCACTCGGCCCTCACCCAGTCTTAAAGCCCCGAAAACCGTGTAAGAAGCCCCGCCATTGCTACTGGCCAACTAAATCGAGGCTCATAGTAGCTGCCTTAGCAGCCGTATATAGTACCGGTTTAGCGGCCAAAGCGTTCGTCGCATCTTCGTAAGCGCGAGTGAGATAATAGCGAACTTCAGCGTGCCGTCGACGTCAAACATCCCAATTACTCGAAACAGGATTGTCACTCAGCGAGATTCACCGAGAGAACCACCAACAGCGCCATAAACAGCGCCACCAACACGGGGAAAAGTCCCAGAAGATGTTCCCAGCGTAGAATACTGCATGCCGATGATAGCCACCACGCACCCTTTACAGCGATACCCGCAGCCAACGAAGCGACCGCAGCACGCGCGCGCAAGTTTGCTCGCGGGTCTGTTAGCGCTGTTCTTGTGTGTCTTACAGCCGGTAAGCGCTCGGGCCACCGAGAATCTTAAGATCCCGAACCTGGGTGAATCCAGCACCAGTCTGTTCTCCACTGAATATGAGCACCAGCTGGGCCGGGCCTGGCTGCGAATTTTTCGCAGCAACATCGCGGAGGTTAACGACCCGCTACTGTTCAGCTATTTACAGGACCTGATTTTTCAGCTGGTAACGCACAGTGAGCTCAAGGACAGAAGAATCGAACTGGTGCTGGTCAACAACGCATCAATCAACGCCTTTGCGGTGCCAGGCGGAGTTATCGGTATTCATAACGGCCTGCTGGTGCATGCAAAAACTGAGGATGAACTGGCCACGGTGATTGCGCATGAAATCGCTCACCTGAGTCAGCGACACTTCTCCCGGCGTGTCGAATTTGCCAGAAAGCAGCAGCCACTAACGCTCGCCGCCATGCTCGCAGGCTTTGTGTTAATGGCCACGGCCGGTGGCGAGGCGGGTATGGCCGCGATTACCGCGGCGCAGGCGGCAGCGCAGGATTCTGCTCTGCGCTACTCGCGAGGCAACGAAGCAGAGGCAGACAGAGTGGCCATGCAGACCATCGTAGCGGCGGACATGGACCCACACGCGGCGTCCTCCATGTTTGAGCGGATGCTGCAGGCCTCCAGATACGCCACGGGCAACCGCGTGCCCGAATTCCTGCGCACGCATCCCTTGTCCGAGAGCCGCATAGCTGACACGCGCAACCGCGCGCGGCAATATCCCAAGCGCATTCGACCCGAAAAACTGGACTATCAGTTGATGCGGTCACGGGTTATAAATCAGCTAGCCGACACTCCCGAAGAGGCGGTCATCACCTTTCGAACTGCTATTGAAGGCTCCCCCCGCTCACACTCCGCCGCGCGCTACGGTCTGGTGCTGGCACTCACGGATGCGGGTCGTGCTGACGAGGCCGCATTGGAACTGGATGCCCTCTGGGCAGCTGAACCGAGCCGCCTCGAGTACGTAATTGCCGACGCACGCATCGATATGGCGCGAAACAGGCCCGAGCAGGCAGCGAAAAAGCTTCGCGCGCGCCTGAAACTCAGCCCGGGAAATCATCCATTGACCATGACCTATGCCGAAGCATTGATGCAGGATCAGCAAGCACACGTCGCCGAGCAGGTATTGGTGGAACAGAGCAAGCGCGAGCCGCGGGACCCACACCTGTGGTATCTCCTGGCAGAGGTGCAGGGCCTGTCGGGGAATATCATCGGCTTGCATCAGGCCCGAGCGGAGTATTTTATTCTCAACGGCATTCTCGACGAGGCCGAAAAGCAGCTGCGCTATGCGCTAAAACTGATTAGCAACGATTACACCGCCAGCGCCAAGATCAACGAGCGCCTGCGGGACGTTGCGCAAATGCGCGAGATGCTGGAGTCCTAGGCCGCTTTGCGGTCGCCCTTGAACTCAAGCATGCGCGTCAAGGGGCGCATCGCGCGCTCGCCCAGGGCTGGATCCACGAAAATCTCGTTGTCGCTGCGCTCGAATACCGTCGCCAGATTCTCCAGTTCGTTCATGGCCATCCAGGGGCAGTTGGCGCAGCTCCGGCAGGTAGCACCGTTGCCCGCGGTCGGCGCGATAATGAACTGCTTGTCTGGCGCCTCTTTCTGCAGCTTGTAGAAAATCCCTTGGTCTGTCGCAACAATGAACTGCTGATTGGGCATATCCCGGGCTGCGTTGATAATCTGCGTAGTGGAGCCGACCCGGTCCGCCAGCTCGAGAACACTCGATGGCGACTCGGGGTGAGCCAGCACCGCGGCGTCCGGGTAGGCACGCTGCATATCCTCTAGCGCTCGCGCCTTGAATTCCTCATGCACAATGCACGCGCCGTCCCACATAATGATGTCGGCGCCGGTTTTCTTGCGTACGTAATCGCCAAGATGACGATCTGGCGCCCAGAGGATTTTCTTGCCGTTGTCATCCAGGTACTCGGCGACCTCCAACGCAATACTCGAGGTCACGACCCAGTCGGCGCGCGCCTTGACCGCAGCCGAGGTGTTTGCATAAACCACCACCTCGCGATCGGCATTGGCATCACAAAAATCCGAGAACTCCTCAATCGGACATCCGAGGTCTAAAGAACAGGTCGCCTCGAGCGTCGGCATGAGCACGCGCTTGTTGGGCGTCAGTATCTTGGCCGTTTCGCCCATAAATCGCACACCGGCAACAATCAGGGTCTGCGCGCTGTGATCGTGCCCGAAGCGAGCCATCTCAAGGGAGTCGGAAACACAGCCACCGGTCTCTTCAGCCAAAGCCTGAATTTCCGGCGAGGTGTAGTAATGCGCAACGATGACCGCGTTGTGCTCCTTGAGGGACTTTTTGATGCTATCGGTGAGCTCACGCTGGCGCTCGGGTGACAACTCGTTTTTGGCGTTTTGGTCCAGATGGTGCTGGACTTGCTCGCGGATCACTTGGAGGCGATCGGACGCAATAGTCATATGCGGCCTTAAGAATTTCTTACAAAGACCGCAAATAATAGCATAACTTGGATCCGCCCCATGTAAGGCGATATCAACGCTTTGTTCAGTAACAAGCTGGGAATAACAGGTGCACAGTGATAGCCTCTAACTTCCGTAGAAGACAGCTCAGCCAATGGCCGTAGACGTCAGCCAACCTCGACAACGAGCAAAGATTCTTGTCGCGGACGACGACATAAATGTTCGTCTCCTCTCAAGACAGTGTCTGGAAGCCGAAGGCATGCTTGTCGTGGAAGCTCAGGATGGACACTCTGCACTCGACACCTTTGTCCACGAGCGTCCGGATCTGGTGTTTTTGGATGTAGAAATGCCGGGAATGACGGGCCTCGAAGTCTGTCGCCGCATTCGCGCCATGCCCCAGGGCGAGAATATTCCGATCATGATCGTGACCGGTTCAGATGACCGAAAGTCGATTGATGAGGGCTTCGACGCAGGCGCGACGCAGTACAAAACCAAGCCCGTTAACTGGGCGCTGCTGGGCCGCGATGTGCACTACATGCTGCGCGCCAGCAATGCGTTTAACTCCCTCAAGCGCCAGGAAGACAGGCTGCGTTATCTCGCTTATTTTGACCCGCTAACCAGCCTGCCCAACCGGCGCAGTTTTAACGAGCAGCTGAACCGCATTCTCAAGCGCGCCGAGACCATGGGCACCTATGCCGCGCTGATGTTTATCGATCTGGACAACTTCAAACGCATCAACGACTCGATTGGCCATGGACGTGGAGACCGTCTGCTGGTCGAAATTTCCAAACGGCTCATCAGCGAGCTGCGCGAAGACGACGCGATCAGTTACCTCAACGAGAAGGATGGCGGCCCCTCTCGCGGTGCGGAGATTGCACGCCTCGGCGGTGACGAGTTCACCGTAGTCATTGGCGACGTGCACCACAGCGAAGACGTCGAGCGCGTGGCGCGCCGAATCATGCAGACGCTGTCTGAACCGATTCCACTACAAACGCATAACCCGGTCGTTACGCCCAGCATCGGCATTGCGCTCTACCCCCAGGATGGCGGCGATGCCGACAGCCTGGTGCGCAACGCAGACACCGCCATGTATGCGGCGAAGGCCGACGGCCGTGCATGCTATCGTTTTTACAACGAAGAAATGAACTCCAAATCGGTTGAAAAACTAAAACTCGAGGAAGACCTGCGCACGGCCCTGCAGGGCGATCAGCTGGAGCTGCGCTACCAGCCGCAAATCGACACACAGACCGGCAAAGTGGTAAGCCTGGAGGCGCTGGTGCGCTGGAAACATCCCGAGCGCGGCATGGTGCCACCGTCGGACTTTATACCGGTGGCTGAAGAAACGGGCCAGATCATTGAGCTGGGTGAATGGGTGATGACAGAAGTCGCCCGACATTGCGCCTACTGGGATGCCATTCAACTGAAGCACTTTAGAGTGTGTATCAACATCTCGCCGCTACAGTTTAATCAGCCTGATCTCCTGCATTATTTTCGCGGGTTTCTTAAGCGCACCGGGCTCAGCGCAGATCGTCTGGAACTCGAACTCACCGAGAGCGCGATCATGACCGATGGCGAGAGCAACATAACCAAGCTCAATCAACTGAAAGAAATGGGACTGGAGCTGGCGGTGGACGACTTTGGCACCGGTTACTCGTCACTCAGCTACCTGCGCCGCTTCCCCATCAACACCTTAAAGATCGACCAGAGCTTTGTAGCTGACATGGAATCCTCGGACGGCGCGGCCATCGTCGATGCGATTATCGCGCTGTCCAAGACGCTGAATATGCGCTCCGTCGCTGAGGGCATAGAGACAGAATCGCAAATTGCCTATCTGTCAGAACGCGGCTGCGAGTTAATGCAGGGCTATTTCTTTGCGCATCCGCTGTACCCGGAAGCCGTGCCCGAGGCGCTGGTTTACGACCACTCGGTCGATATTCGTCGCGCGTGCGAGAACCACGCAAGCAAGTAATGCGGCTGGAACAGCCAAGCGGCATTATTCGAGTCGCTGCCGCCATAGTGCTAAGCGCACTGGGCCCAATCAACAGCTCAAGCGCGCAAAACCAGGGCCAAGACCAGGCCCAAACCCAAGCCCAAGCCCAAACCCAAGCCCAAGCGCAGGCAGATTTACTGGTAATGATTCAGGGCCTGGACATGCCAGCCATCAAGAGCAGTCTCCAGCGACACGGCACGCAGATTACGCACGACCTGCCCATCATTGACGCCGTCGGCGCCCGCATGACCGCCGCGCAGCTGGTAAATGTACGCGCTGATTTGCAGGAAAGCACCCGCATTATTGATGACCTGGCCTGGGAGCCCGAACCGGAGCTGCAGGCACCGGACAGCTGCAAACTAGCCGCGGCCATAGAGCTGGTATGGAGTGAGCGTACAGCCACGTGGCAGTTATTTAATAAGGGCGACCAGCCGCTGACGATCACCAGCATCACAGCCACCTGGCCCGAAGCACTAGGCGCACCGGTGTCGGTTCTGGCTGCCAAGATTGAAATGCGAGCGACCGAGGGGCCCGGTCGGATTACCGAGAAAAATACCGAGAAAAGTGAGCGTGATGAGGTCACATTGCGCCCCACCAGCGACGTGATCCTGGCGCCGAATTCGCAGCTGCCGCTTAGCTTCGAGTTTGCCCATGCGCCAGAGCACCCCGCTGCACTGCAGTCGGAGTTCTCGTTGAAGGTGCACGTTAACGACGACTGTCAGGGGCGCCTGGTACCCAGCTACGCGCGTCCAAGCGAAGACACTTACTACACGTCCGTGAGCGGCGCCACATTGCTGCACAGCCAAGGCGTCACCGGCAAGGGCATTACCGTGGCGGTGTTGGACTCGGGGCTGTGGGAACACCCGGAACTGGCCCTCAACACCCAGGGCGAGCCAAGAATCCTTGCGCGTTACGACGCAATCGCCGGCAGAGAAGTCGGCGAGGCCTTTGACGAGAGCGGTCATGGCACACACATGACCAGCGTCCTGGCGCGCAGTGGCGCAATCACGCGAGACGGCGCTAGCGTGCCCAGCTACCGGGGCATAGCGCCCAATGTAGACCTCGTCGCCGTCAAGGCGTTTGGTGAGGCAGGAGAAGCGGGATTCCTGGATATTGTCCGTGGCGTGCAATGGGTGGTAGAGAACCACCAGCGTCTGAACATCCGGGTGCTTAATTTATCGTTTGCCGCCAGACCACGATGGCCCTACTGGGAAGACCCGGTGAATCAGGCACTGATGCAAGCCTGGAACGCCGGCATCTTTATTGCCGCGGCAGCGGGTAACGAAGGACCCGAGCCCATGACCGTAGGCTCCCCGGGCAACCTGCCCTACCTACTGACGGTGGGGGCGATTACCGACTCGTGGACCGCCAGCGATAGCAACGACGACTACATCCCGGACTTCTCATCCAGAGGGCCGACACCCATGGGGCATATCAAGCCCGACCTGGTTGCCCCGGGGGGGCATATCGCTGGCATCATCCGGCCCAATTCCACGCTGCACAGCAGCTTCCCCGAGTACCGGCTGAGTTATGGCGACTTTGTTATGACTGGCACCTCTCAGGCCACTGCGCTGGTGTCTGGCCTCGCGGCGCTCATGCTGCAGCTGGAACCGGGGCTCACGAATGACGAAGTCAAATGCATGCTGCGCTCGAGCGCAGACCCCGCCATCGATGAAAATGGCAAGCTCTCCTATTCGCCATTTACCCAGGGCGATGGCCTGGTCAGCGTGCAGCGCGCACTGATCATTGGCGATAGAGAATGCGAGCAAAATGCACTGAATGTGAAAGCAGATATCGCAGGACTGGATCATTTTCAGGGACCCGCTATATTTAGTGCCGATCACCCCCCCTCACTACCCGGTGAGGGAGACCTTGTTAGCCCCAAAACTAACAGGGAAAAAGGAGCGAAAGACGGCGCAAAAGAAGGCCCGTCGGACGTAAGAAGGTGGGGAATAAGAGCCCATTTGTCTCGGTTAACGGCCGAGCCATCCCCCTTGCCTATCGATTGGGTGACAATTTTTGACAGGCAAGAAAGCCGCATCAGAACAGCGAAGTAACGGCCTTTTACCATAGCTTCGCCAAAAATTGTCACTTTTTGCCCAAAACAGGGCAGGAACCAGTCTACATTTTTCATCTTTTTAGTCATACTTTGATCAGTATTGAAACTCTTTAAGATCTTTCAACTTTTCGCAGCAGACTCGTCCGAGTCTGGCTCGGTCAATCACGAAGGTAGGCGTGTTGATATGAAAACTAACCAAACATCTCTCAAAATTGCTCTTGTCACTGGCGCCACTCTTTTGGCGGCTTCGAGCGCACTGCACGCCGATCCACTGGTGGGCAAAACTCTTCGCCCTGGCGTAACCGTCAAGAGTGTTGTGGCTGAGAAGCTGTTGGAAGGTAAGCCACGCCGCGGAGGGTTCATTTGGGAAGATCTAGAGCGCCGCTCACCGGTGACCGCACCACGAGCAGAAGCCAAAGGCGCTGCCTTGAATTGGGGCACTGTCACTACCGGAGAAAGCGCCCTCTTGCTGGCTGATAACAGCCGAACAACA
>JBGCDU010000021.1:0-64623 GCA_045105635.1 Congregibacter sp. | reverse complement strand
CCAAATCGCCCGATCTTAGCCTCATCGGCCGAAAATCAGCCAATTCAGGGGAAATCGGAAAGTAATGCAGTCCTGAAAGCCTTGCTACACCTGGGTTTCAGGGCGAAGTGAAAATTGCGGCGGGGATGTCCCTAGTACCCCCTTATTGTCTGCTAGTTTACTCACTTGACTGGCAAACGTATTCAGCATGATCTCTATTATTGTGAGATGAAACTGTTTCGGGATGTTGCAACGCTCCATATAGGGGTAGACCCAAGGTTTCGTTTTGATTAATCCCCAGAAGAATTCCGCGCCTTGGTCCTAGGGTCTTGCGATGTAATAGGTGTACGTCACGATTTTTGCATCGGACACCAAATCTTCACACAACCAAATAAAGCGTTGATAAGCGAGAACGATACTGGCAATTTTGCTCTCAAATCTTGGCAAGTTTATGCAGTCTATGAACGCTGTCTGTCCGTTGTAGTCTCGAAGCAGCGGCAGCATGTCACTTTTACCGACGAAGTTGTTGCCCCCGCCTGAGAACATCAGTATCTGCACATACTCGTCATATTTCTTGAGGATTTTATAGAGCGTTTCGAACTGCTTTCCCTACGTCATACCGACCGCCTCATCCTCGTTTGATGCTAAACGCAGCAGGTTGACCGTGTTTGTATGAGGGATCTTTTGCTGCAAGTGGGGTCGGTGGCGAAATGACACTCTAAGGATCGATATGCCCTCCCCTGCGCAAGTCCGGCGTCCCGCCTCTCACCGTCTGGGCACGGACTTGTCATGATTTGATCGGCATCCGGCATAGGTCACGGCTTGAGAAGAGATGTGTGCTGCGGCTGAACTATCTATTGCACGTGTATGAATTTATTTTAATGCGCACGTCCAATAGACAGAAATGGATCGCCCTGTATGCCACTGTGCAACGTTCTTACTGATCGGCAACACGCTGCTTTGCTAGCCCTTCCAACCGATCAATCATCCCTCCTCCAACACTATACCCTCGCCGATGACGACCTATCGCTGATCCGCAAACGGAGACGTCCCGAGAACCGACTCGGTATGGCGCTGCAGCTGTGCGCATTGCGATATCCTGGTCGCTTGCTTTACCCGGGTGAACTGATCCCGAGCGAGGTTCTCGCGTTTGTTGGCGCTCAATTGGGTCTGACCGGCGATGCACTGATTCGTTATGCCGTGCGCAGACGGACTCGCCAAGAACACCTGGAGACCCTGCGGGCTGATTACGGCTACAGAAGTTTCTCCGGTCGAGGCGCCCGAGACCTGAAGGGTTGGTTATCCGGTCAAGCTGAAGACGCTCGGTCCAGTGAGGATCTCGCACGGCGCTTTGTTGATGAATGCCGCCGGAAGCGGGCCATCTTGCCTGGCGTGTCGAATATTTAACTATTGTGCGCAGGTGCAGTTGTGGCTGCGCCAATTCCAAATAGGCAGCAACTCAGCCGCAGCCGGCCGTTTGCTAGACCGGCTCGAGTTCTTGCAGGGCATTGAGTTAGCTCCCGACGTACTTGTTGGCGTACCGCCGCATCGGGTCACACGCCTCCGACGACAAGGAGAACGCTGCTTTGCTCATGGCCTGCGTGATCTCTCGGCCAAAAAAGCAGGCACTCAAGTTGGTTGCGTCAGGCTAGCGCTGTGCCTGGCTAAAAATCGAATTGATCCGCCAGCAGACGCGTATTTCACGGACCCTAAAAATCATCCTCCAAAGCCTCAACGCCGACAACGCTTGACGCGCTATCAGCCTGAAGGTAGTTTGCGCGCACTGATTTGGTGGCCGCGTTGGACGCGCGGTCCTAAATGGGAAACAGGTTAAAAGCCTGTGCTGCCCCCGCAACGGTATGCGTGACATGTTTTGTATCCGGTAATGACCGAACCTGAAACATGAACTTCGTAAGCCCGATACCAGCCAATTAGTGAGTACGATGTTGCGGAGGGCTTCATCCGTGGTCATGCACGCCTCTCTTCGGCGCACGCGGTCTAGCGGATTGTGAGCGCCTCGGATCTGTCGGTATTCCACGATCCCTCCCCAAAACTTTTTTTTCGTTTGGGGATCTCATGAAACACAATTTCAATTTTTCGATGTGCAGTCCTAGCAGGCGGAATACGTCGGCTGTCACGGCTGTTTTTACAACAGTGGCCTTGAGTTCAACTGCGTTTGCGCAGGACACCCTAGAAACCGTGGAGGTTCTCGCCGCGCGTGAGCCTATCGATCTCCTTCTTACGGGTAGCTCCGTAACGGTCTTGGACGCGGATTTTCTGGCCAAGCGACAAACGGCCGCCCTAGGCGAGATGCTGCGCACGGTGCCCGGCGTTGCCATGAGCCGAAGCGGTGGTTTTGGGTCCGTCAGCCAGTTGCGGATGCGCGGGTCGGAAGCGAATCACACGCTTGTTTTTATTGACGGCATTCGAGCGAACGATCCTGCCCAAAGCGGAGAATTCAACTTTGCCCATTTACTTAATACCGCCATTGAGGCTGTTGAGGTGATTCGCGGTCCGCAGAGTTCTCTATGGGGCAGCGACGCCATGGCCGGTGTGATAAATGTTCGTACGCGCCGGGGCACAGATGGCATCGATGGAGACGTCTTTGCCGAGGGCGGCGAGCGCGGGTGGCGCAGCCTGGGTGCTAGTGGGAATTACGGTAGTGAAGCAGTCAAGGCAGGGTTTAGCCTCAACCAAGTAGAAACCGACGGCGATAACATCTCTCGCACCGGCTCTGAGGAGGACGGTTACGAAAACACCACGGCAAGTGGAAATGTCCGTTGGATTGCCTCCGATACCCTGAGCGTCAATAGCAGCCTACGCTACACCGATGCACGCAATGAATTCGATAACACCGATTTCGCTGTGGGCTTGCCCAGTGACAGCGATAGCCAAACGGATGTGGAGCAGCTATACGGCAAAGTGGCCGTGAACCTAAGTACCTTAGGTGGACGCTGGCGCCACGTTGCTAGCCTGGCACTAACAGACACAACGAATGAAACCACCAGTGAAAACGCATTCGCCCTAACGGGCTTTGATCAGCGCGCAAGCGATGCAAAGCTCTGGGTGTATACCCTGCAGACCAGTTACGATCTAGCCCAAGGCCACACGCTAACAGGTGCCTACGAGCACTGGGACGAAGAGTTTACCCAGCGCGGTGCCGCAAGCCCCTTTGGCGACCCGAATCAAGACCGCAGTGTGACCACCGATGCCTTTGTGCTGGAGTACCGGGGACAGCTCACAGATACGGTTTCTGTACTCGCCAGCGCCCGGAACGACTATAACAGTGATTTTGCGAATGTGACCACAGGCCGCGTTAGCGCCGCTTGGCAACTCTTGGATAGTGGGTCGACGCTGCGTGCGGCTTGGGGAACGGGAGTAAAGAACCCCACATTTAATGAGCGCTTTGGTTTCTTTACCAATTTTGTAGGCAATCCCAACTTAAGCCCCGAGGAATCCCAAAGCTGGGAAGTGGGTATCGATCAGCGTCTCCTCGATAACCGCTTGAGTTTGTCTGCTACGTGGTTTGACGAAGAGCTAAGGGATGAAATAAACGGCTTTGCCTTTGATCCGGCCATCGGTGGGTTTACCGCAGTTAACGAAAACGGGCGCAGCCAGCGCCAGGGCCTCGAACTCTCGGGCACCTGGCTGATGGGGGGTGGGCTTAGTGCGTATGCTTCCTACACGTGGCTCGACACTTCCGAGGATGATGGCAGCGGCGGGCAAGTGGATGAAATACGCCGCGCGGCGCACATTGCTAGCGTTAACCTCAATTGGGACTTTGCTGATGGCCGCGGCTACATCAACGTGCAGGTGGACTATAACGGCGAGCAGGATGACTTTTTCTTTCCCCCAACGCCTCCGTTTCAGGAGCGCGTAGGGCTGGATGCCTTCACCGTGCTTACGCTCGCAGGGAGCTATCGTGTATCGAACAACGTAGAGCTTTATGCGCGCCTCGAAAATGCGACCGATGAGCGCTACGAAGAGATCCTAGGATTTGTGGCTCCCGGACGTATGGGTATCGTGGGTGCGCGCTACAACTTCAGCAACTGATCTTTGACGAGGGGGAATGTCCATCATGCGAATACGACAGGAACATTTGGTGCTGTTACTGATATTGGCCGCCGCGCTTCTACGCTATGCGCCCCACCCCGATAATATGGCGCCCATCGGCGCCCTGGCGTTGTTTTCCGGTGCATACCTACAGCGCCAGGTGCTCTGGGTTGTGCCGGTTGGCGCGCTGCTTCTTGGCGATGCGGCGAGCGGCTTTTACTCGCCGACGGTCTGCCGTATCTTTTGCGCAGCCTCGCGGGCGATGCGATATATGTTTTTATACTCTTTGGTGCGTTTAGATTGCTGCAACGAAGATCCTGCGCTGTAAATCCTAGGATGGCCTAAAGTGCGGATCGTCTCTTTGCTTCCAAGCGCTACGGAGCTGGTGTGTGCGCTGGGCTTGCGCGAGCAACTGGTTGGTGTGTCTCACGAATGCGATTATCCCGAAAGCGTGAAAGCCCTGCCGTCGGTGACCCGATCAAAAATCCCCCCGGGACTCAAAAGCGGTGCCATCGACGCTTTGGTGCAAACGCAGCTAACTACGGACAACTCCCTGTATAGCCTTAATATGCCAACGCTTGCCGCCTTAAAGCCCGATCTTATTGTGACGCAGGCGCTGTGCGATGTTTGCGCCGTGTCGGCCGATGAAGTTAACGCGGCGTCCTGCGAGCTCCCCGGCCGGCCGGCAATCGTTAACCTTGAGCCCATGCGCCTTTCTGAAGTTTTCGATACCTTAGAGCTCCTCGGTGAGGCTGCGGGCTGCTCGCAGAAGGCTCGGCAAAAGCGCCAGGTGCTCGAGAGCCGCGTCGAGCGTGTGCGCGAGCGCAGTGCAACGCTCCGGGACAGGTCTAGGGTTGTGGTGTTGGAGTGGCTTGATCCGCTGTTTAACGCGGGCCACTGGACGCCGGAGTTGGTGGATTACGCGGGCGGGATAGAGTGCCTGGGGAACCCCTTCGCGCCCTCGCAAACGCTAAGTGATACCGCCCTGTGCGAGGTCAATCCCGATGTTGTATTTATCGCCCTCTGCGGTTTTGACGTGCCGCGAAGCCTGCAGGATGTGCCGCGCCTAGAGAGCATAGCCGGCTGGTCAGATCTTGCGGCCGTGCAGCACAATCAGGTGTTTCTTACGGACGGCAACGCCTACTTCAGTCGGCCCGGCCCGCGCCTTGTCGATAGCCTCGAAATCTTAGCGCATGCGCTGCACCCGAATTTGCACGCCTTACCCGACGGGTTGCCTATCGCTATTCGGCCTTTGCAGCCAGGCCAGGGGTGTTAGGAACTGAGTAGGCGCCTCGTGCGATTGCTCAGCCCGATTGTTCTCATACTGTTTGGTGCTGTGGATCGCGACCTGAATCAACTCCCTATGTGCTACGCCGCAGCGAAGCTTGTCCGTCACGATCTTCCTGGGCTCCTCACCATCCTGATCAAGCGCCCGCCAGAGGTAATGCTGCTTGCCATTGATTTTTACGAAGACTTAGTCAATGCAGAAGGTATCACCGTAGCCTTCGCTTTAGACCTGATGACGCTGCGCGCCGTGATGTGCCAAACTTGGGGGCTTCAGTCTAGCGTTGGTATTCCTCAATGAAAAAACAATGGTTTCCGTTGGCTATGTTGTCTCTGGCGCTGGGTTTATCCCTTGCGGCCCTAACGAACGCACAAGACGCAGATACGGGCTTGAGCCAAGACAGCCTCGACCATGCGATTGGCCTGCGCGACAGCGCCATGCGCGGCACCAGTGCTTACGCCATCGTCGAATCGCTGACCACGGAAATCGGGCCACGGCTCGCCGGTAGCGACGCTGAGCGTCGCGCTCGTGCATGGGCGGTGAGTAAGCTCAATGAGCTGGGTTTTGCCAATGTGCGTGTCGAGCCTTTCACGATGCAGGGCTGGGCCCGGGGTGACGAGAGCGCAGCGTTGCTCGCGCCGTATCCGCAGCCGTTGGCGTTGACCACCCTTGGCGGTTCCATTGCTACCCCGGCGGAGGGTATCGAGGCTGAGCTGGCGTTTTTTCCCACACTTGCTGCACTTGAAGCGGCTGCGCCAAACAGCCTCAACGGCAGAATTGCCTTTGTATCGCACGCCATGCAGAAAACCCAGGACGGTTCGTCTTACGGATTCTATGGTCGTCTGCGTCGCGTGGGCGCGAGCATCGCCGCGAGTAAGGGCGCCAATGCCATTCTCATTCGTTCTATTGGAACCGACTCTCATCGCATGCCACATACGGGTTCCATGCGCTATGACGAAGAAATTGCCAAGATTCCTGCGGCAGCTATTTCGAATCCTGACGCCGATCAAATCGAACGCATCCACGCCCGCGGCAAAACGATGCGTGTCCGTCTCAATCTGCAGCCAAAGTTTGTTGGTGAAGTTGAGAGCGGCAATGTCATCGCTGAGATTCCCGGTACCGACGCCCCAGAAGAAGTGGTACTCCTTGGCGGACACCTCGACAGCTGGGATCTGGGCACCGGCGCTATCGATGACGGTGCCGGAGTTGCGATTACAACCGCGGCGGCCAAGCTGATTCTGGATTCGGGTATTCGCCCAAGACGCACCATTCGTCTAATCCTCTGGGGTGCCGAAGAAGCCGGTCTGCTCGGTGGCGCGGCCTATCTAGACCAACATCGGACTGAACTGGACAAACAGATCATCGGCAGCGAAAGCGATTTTGGTGCCGGCCGAGTCTGGCAGATGACCTCTAAAGTAAGTGAGGAGGCCCAGCCGCTAATCGCCAAGATGGGTGAACTCCTCGCGGTAATCGGCGTAGCGGCGGGCAGCACCGATAAGCCGGGCGGCGGACCGGACCTTGTGGCTTTGGTGGGTGCGGGAATGCCGTCGCTGAATCTGCAGCAAAACGGCACGGATTATTTCGATTTACACCATACGCCGGACGATACGCTCGATAAGATTAACCCGCATGACCTTGATCAGAATGTCGCAGCCTTTGCGGTATTTGCCTGGATGGCAGCGGATACGACGGTAGGCTTTAAATAGTCCCAGATAGGTTGTTTTGGCCCTAACTGGCGAATATTCCCAGTAACTCATCGGCGGCGATAGGAATCGCTTCAACTATTTCAAACAGTACTTCATCGCTTTCGAAGTTTAGTTTAGCGAGCGCCTCCGGGGCTATCGCCGAGGCATCCTCCAGGTTCTCGCTGTCAAGCTCCGCAAGCACCGCTAGGCTATTCGCGACATGCACGATTGACACAATGTCTGAATGCTCATTGCAAGCAGAAGGCTCATGATGATGCTGGATCGCCGCCACCAGAGTGTCAGGAAAATTCCAAGCGCGGGCTAGCTCGGCTCCTACCTCCATATGATCGAAGCCAAATATCTCGCGCTCCAATTCATAAACGGCTTGTGCGCCGTCTCGCTCAATGTAACGCCCTAATGCCTCTCGCGATAGCGTGGATTCTTGACTAAACATCGCCAGATGACCGATATCATGCAGTAAGCCGGCCGTGAACAAGGACGTGCCTCTGCACATTTTCGCGGCATTCGCGATCATCTGCGCGCCTACAGCGCAATAAACACTATGTTTCCAAAAGTCTCTCGCGCTGATTAGATCGTTTGGAGTTCCTTCAAAGGCTTGGCTGGCGCACATTCCAAAGGCAAGGTCTCGAACATGACGTGAGCCCACGGTCATCAAGGCTGCTGCTGTGTTGTCGATCTTGTTTCGCGATCCGTAAGCAGCGCTATTCGCTACTTTGAGTAGCGCCGCACTCAGGGCCACGTCTGTTTCTATTAGCAGACCAATGTCGTCCGCGCTGCTGCGGTCATCGGCAAGCACTTCGTCTACCCGAAATGCCACGTCAGAAAATGCGGTGAGCGCCTCTACTTTCGCTGCTATCTGTTTTGGGCCGTCACTCATGTTTAGCTCTCGTCGATGCAAAGCACCCCAATGGATAGGTAGCGACCGCTCAGCGAAAAGATTTAGCAGGATTTGAATCAGTTCGAAAAGGGTATGCGCCCGAGAGATCCGGACGAGGCGACACCAATACAACAATGTTCGACCGCACAGCTCACTGACCTATATACTGCTTGCTGCCTTTGGGAGGCAAGCAGCATCAATTCTGGAGATCTCGTCCATATTGGTTTTAACTCGGGGGAAAGATCACGGCCAAGGCCCTTAGATTTTCTTGGCTTGCTCTAATGAGGCTCTCAAACAAATGCTTCAAGAAAATATTGATCTAGACGGTATTCAAGCGATTGGTCGCAGGCCTGAGTTTTGGCCAGTATTAATGCGCATCATACAAATCGCTGCAGGGATTGATATTGCGTTTTTCTTTCTCTACTACCTACTAGGCTCGCCTATCCTTGCCTGGATCAATATTCTTAGCGTTGCAGCCTACGTCGCTGCCTACCAGGCGATGAAGGTCCGTAAAACCCGACTTGCTAGAAACCTTATTCTAACCGAAATAATTACCCATGCGGCCTTAGGGACGGTGCTGATTGGATGGGATAGCGGGTTTCACTATTTTTTGTTGATGTTTATTCCGGCTATTAGCCTATCTACATCCCGTAAGGGAGCACGCATTGCACTAGTAGCGCTTTTCGTCTTTTACACTGGCCTTGGATTGTTAATGTCGTTGATCGATCCTATTCAACCTATCAACGCTCTTGCATTACATATCGTGCATACCTTTAATTTGAGCGTAGTTTTTGCCATGTTCAGCTACTTGTGTATGTACTATTTGAAGACCGTTCGCAGGGCGCAAGAAGAACTGCACTTATTCGCTACAACAGACCCCTTAACTAACCTCCTGAATCGCCGCCATATGACCCATCTCGCTGATAAAGAGGTGGGCCGCCTCGATCAAGCCGTCCAGGCGACTGGGGTTATAGTTATCGATGTTGATCACTTTAAAAAAATTAACGACGACTTTGGTCATGATACGGGCGACAGAGTCTTGGTGTGTGCCGCAAGCATTCTCAAGAGCTGCGTGCGCAAGCAAGACCTTATTTCGCGCTGGGGTGGCGAGGAGTTTCTGGTGATATTGCCAGATACGGATACTAGCGAAGCCTTAAACACTGCTGAGCGAATAAGAGTGGGATTCTTGGAGTACGACTGGCATGCAAATGTGAATGAAGACGTTGGAGCGACGGTGACTTCTGGCGTAAGCAAACTTATGCGCGGTGAATCTCTTGTGGCCAGTATTGCACGTGCTGATGAAGCGCTCTATCGAGGCAAGGCTAACGGCAGAAATCGTGTTGAAACGGCAAGGGCGTGAGATTGTGCTGAGCCCGCCACCACACCCGCGCGAGGAATCGGTAGGTCAACCACGTTACCGACAACGCCCTAAATCACCGCATCAAGGACCAGGGCCAGCCTGCCGAGAATCGCGTCATCGGCTGCCCACCAGCGTGGCATAGGTCACTAGCACGTGCTGTAATGCGGCACACATTCAGACAGGTTCGGAGATGCACCGATGATTACGGTTCACCACTTACGCGTCTGCATTCGCGCCGCTACTGATTACCTTGCTGCTTAGCCGAGAGCAAGAAGCAAAACCAGCGTTGTTCAGTATGTTTGCGCACGACGAAGTGAAGTTGCAGTTGGACTACATAGCCGCCAGCCTGGGTGAAAAGCGCTACATACTAGGAGACAAGCTGAGTCTGCCCGATTTTGGATTGACGTATATCTGCCAAATGGCTGGGAGACTTGAACAGCTGCGCGACTATCCAACGTTACAGGCGTACATTGATCGCAACATGACTGAGCCTTCGCTCGCGCGGGCGCTGAAGAAAGCTGGCGGTTAGCGCCACACTCAAAAACGCGACACACGCCGTTTGCTTTGACTTCTCTGGTCGAGCTCATATGTTTGCTTGATTTTCGTTTCGGCCATCGTACCGTTTTTGCTCGCATGCAACGGGACGAGCGCTGCATAGTGATTCATACCATGAGCTCCGGGCGAAGCCCGCGCAGGCCCAGGAAGTCCCGTGCATCAAGCGCTTCTGCAAGCGGGTATAATATGGACTTTGAGCCGGGAGATTGTTAGAGCGCGCCAGGAAACCTGGCCTCTCATCGACAACACTCACCTTAATTTGCAACCGAGCTGCAGTGCACAAGGCAGCGGATGAGTAACCAGTGCGTCGCCAGCCATGAAGACGATCCACATCGACGAGTTCTACTACACCACGTCCGAGGTCCTGTGCACACTCTACGCAGCGTTTCCAGTGCGGCATCTGCTACTTGTCGAAGATATTACTGGACCGATCAAATGGGACATGACGGGGTTACCGGATAAAAAGTCCACGGCATGTTTTGAGACCCTGGTCTGGCTTGCGGAATATGATGTTCTGCGTTTTCGCACGATAGAACCCGGCAATATCGGTGTCGAGGGCGCCGCGTTGACACAAAAAGCCTTTGTATTACTAACGGGCATTATCAGCTGGGAGGATGGTAGTAGCTCTAGCCGCATTGATGCGTTGCTGCACGCTCGACAGCAACGGGCCTACGATGATCTCGGACTGATCATTGACGATATCTTTCGTGCCAACTGCCAGTGGGCTGCTCCCTTTCCTTCACCGCCTCTTCCGCAGGCGCTGCCGCTCTCCGACCTTGATACAGAAAACTAGGTGCGCTCAACCCCCTGTCAGCAAGTTTGCGTCGTTTTAAAGTAAGCCCTGGTTCCTACCCAAATGGGTAAAAACCAGCCGCGACTTACGGTGACAGTGTAACCATAATACTGAAACTTCATGCTAGGTTTCCGTACGCTCGAACTCGGCCCCTGCTGCAACTACTCACTTGCAGTATAAGCTATCGACACCACAAAAAAGTTTGCAAACGGCCACATAACGGGAACGTTCATGCCAAGCACAGAAGCCTATATAGGCAGCCCGGATCGCCACCCTGCGACAGGTGATTGGGGCCTGCAGCTTGACGACGAAATCCAGGCGAGTTTTGACGATACTTGCGAGCTGGTCAATATGGTGTTCGATGCGAGCACTTGTATGCTTTTCGCCAATTTTCCGCAGGCGAGCATTTTGTTGTCGAGCAAGGGCCGGCATGTCACTCTCACGCCAAGCGAGCTGTTAGATCTTCAATCCAGTCAATTGATTTCTGAGCTGGTCGTCGAAGATCGAGAGATTCGAGTGATATCCCCCATTGTCTTGCCCTCGGGCCTTCACTTCGGCTGGCTGATGTTCTACCGACCTGTTGCGGAGAACCTCACCGCCAAAGAAAGAGCCACGCTGAGGGTGTTACAGCGCGATATTGCGAATAACCTACTGCTGACAAAACAAATATTCGAAGATGCAAAAGCCCAGGAATTACAGACCGCGATTTCTGAACATAACGAGGACTGGATTTTTGTTAAGGACACACAGTATCGCATCGTCTACGCCAACCAGGCTTTTCTTGAGTTCTATCCAGAAGACATGCGAGACCGCGTCGTTGGGTACACCACGGTCGAGGAATACGAAAAAGAGGAAGCCGACGCCTTTTTAAAGCAGGATAGAATCGCCTTCGAACAAGGCATCAGCACAATGACTGCAATCCTGAACATGCCCGATGGACGGCAAAGAATCGTCGAAACCGTAAAGCGCCGATTCGAAGATGCAAAAGGTAAGTCTTACATCCTGTGCGTCTGCCGAGACGTTACAGCGAAAGAGAAACTGATCAGCGAGCTTAAAAAGGCCAATGAAGAGCTAGGTTATTTCACCAGCGTTGCCTCCCACGATCTAAAGTCACCGCTGAATGCCATTAGACGGCTCTTAGGATGGATTGAAGAAGACTGCAGCGCTTTGCTACCCGAAGAGCACCTTGAAAATATGCAGCTGGTCATCAATCGTGCGGACCGGATGCATGCCTTGTTAGACGACCTCCTTGCCTATGCAAAAATTGGACGCGAGGAAGCATCGGTCGGGGACTTGAGCCTGTCAAAAATGTACACCGATATTGCCCAGTTGCTGGACCTCCCTGACAACTTCACTGTCAATGTTCCCAACACAACATTGCATGTGCCGACCGTACCCTTCAAAACGGTCATGCTCAATCTCATCAGTAACGCCGTAAAACACAATGATAAAGAACACGGCATCGTGGATATCGTTGTCACCGAGACACGACATTTCTATATCATCGAGGTCACAGACAACGGCCCGGGTGTCGAGGCGATTTATTTCGAGCGGATTTTCCAGCTTTTTCAGACCCTCAAATCGCGAGACGAAACCGAGGGAAGCGGCATCGGACTATCGGTCGTTATGAAGTACGTAAGCCGCCATGGAGGCAAGGTCGAAGTGTCTTCTGACGGCATACTTGGTACTACATTCACCGTAACCTGGCCCAAGGCAGCGCGCTAACATGGAAAGACATCTAGCCACTATTCTGGTCGTCGAGGATGACGATGTGGATTTCAAATTGCTCGTGAGAATGTTTGCAAAACAGAAAATTGCCAACGTGATTGTACGAGCAAAGGATGGACTGGATGCGCTCGAAAAGATTGAAAATGGCGAAGTTAAAAAGCCGTTTTTCATCCTGCTGGACCTCAACATGCCACGCATGAATGGACAGGAATTCCTGACTGAGATACGCAGTCGTCCAGAGCTGAGCGATACTGTGGTGTTCCTGTTGACCACATCGGAAGACCACGAGGACGTGCGTCAGGGTTTTTCGCAGCATGCAGCCGGCTATTTTCTCAAGGACAATATCGATGGCAGCCTGGAAAGAGTTGTAGAAGTTCTAGGTGGGTACTGGCAGATAGTCATTCTCCCCGAGAATACAATGCCATGAAAATACTCGTAGTCGACGACGATGTAGTCGACCGAAAGCTGGTCAAGAGGGCCCTGAATTCCGCCGCGTCCTACAATCACGACATTGCAGAAGCAACCTCTGTATCAGAGGGCCTGTCAGCGATTGAGAGGGAACACTTTGATGCAGTGCTGCTCGATTACAATATGCCCGAGGTAGACGGTATTGAAATGATCAAGGAGATACGAGCTCAACAGGATTTGGGCAATACCGCGATCCTTGTGATTAGTGCATCAGAAGACTCAGACCTCGCCCTGGCGTGCATAGAAGCAGGTGCCCAGGATTTTTTGCCTAAAAATGAAATTACCCACACCAAGCTGAATAAGGCGATATTGCACGCCAAAAAGCGCTTCGAGATTGAGCAGCGCATGCATGACAGCTATCTCGCCGTGAAACAGATGGCAGAGCGCGATGCGCTAACGGGGCTATCGAATCGCTATCACTTCGAAGAAATATTGAAAGTAACGATTGCCACCAACAGGCGCGCCCACAATAGCGTCGCCTTGTTGGCTCTTGATCTGGATAATTTCAAGCATATTAACGATACGCTGGGTCACGATTACGGCGACCGGGTTCTTGTCGAGGCAGTAGACAGAATCAAGGGATGCCTGCGTCACAACGAGGGATTCGCCAGATTGGGCGGTGATGAGTTTGCAGTTGTTCTTGGCGGAATTGGCACCAACAATGAGGTAAGCACCATCGCCAAACGCATTTTGGCGCAGTTTGAAGCGCCCTTCACCATGGACGGCAATGAAGTGAACTGCGGCGTCAGTATCGGCGCGGCGCTCTGTCCAACGGACGCCACCGACCCCAACGAGTTGATGAAGTGTGCTGACATTGCTATGTATCGATCAAAGCAAAGCGGCAAACATTCCATTCGCTTTTATGAGGCGCGCTACCAGACTGAGTTTCAGCGGCGAGTGGATATACAAAATGAGATCTCCACGATACTCCGGGAGTCCGCCTTTCGACTGTTCTACCAACCCATCTTTTGCGCAAAGAACAACACGATAACCGGTGCTGAAGCGTTAATCCGCTGGCCCGAGAGCGAGCAGATGTATTTCCCGGACGAATTCATACCGATTGCTGAAGAAGCGAGAATCATCGATAGCCTTGGGCGATGGATCATAAGGACCGCCGTCGAACAGTTGGCACGCTGGCGCGCAGAACACGATGCCCCGCTGACAATTTCGATCAACATCTCACCTGTCCAGTTACAGGACTCGAACTTTCTGACCTACCTGACCACCTGTATAGAGCAAGCCGCTATCGCCCCTCAGGACGTGATATTGGAGATAACTGAAACAGCGCTCATCAGGGACAGCGAACGAATTTCTCAGTCCCTGAGCGCGCTGTCGCAACATGGCTTCAAAATCGCCCTTGACGACTTTGGTACGGGCTATTCATCGATCTCATACTTAATGGATTATCCGATTGATATCGTCAAGCTGGATAAAAGCATGCAAGCTAGCGATGATAGTCAGAGTAAACGCAAGCGGGTATTAGCGGGACTCGGAATGATGCTGAGAGAGCTCGAATTCGAAGTTGTGGCTGAGGGGATAGAAACTGAAGCTCAGAAGCTAACTTGCCAAAACCTGGGTATGGATAAACTCCAGGGATATCTGTTGGCCAGACCTATGCCAGCCGAGCAGATGAGCCTATTGCTGCAGCAGTCTGAGTACACAGAATAGCGTTTAGTGCTAGCGATCCGCCTCGGCGGCTGTTCATCAGGTCTTGGAACGTCGTTCCGGCCTATCTATGTTCAAATCTATCGGTACTTTTAAAGCGCTGATATGCCTCGTGTAAAATTCGAGTGGTAAGTCCTTTATCTATCTCGGTTCTCGAAAATTTAACTCGGTGTATCCAAAATTTAATTCGAATCAATTTTTTCAGAACGCCACCATTTTCTCCGATCACTTCTCCGATAGTTGCTCCGATCACTTCACCGATCACTTCACCGATCAACTCATCGGTGGCGGATGAGGTGATGCCCTGAACAATTCCTATTACTATTTCAATTCGCTCGTACTGCTTACGCATGCGTGCCTAATTGGCACTAATATACGAGGATTCTTTCACATATTTAGAGTGCCAGTTAACTTTTTTAAATTATTTGAGACAGTAAGGTGTCGATAGGGGTATAAAGATGATGTAAATTGTATTTTATGTTCTTCTTAAAGCACAATACGTACAAGGTCGAGGATAAAGAGCGAATGCCTGCTATTGAATCAAAAATGCAAATGTTCGGCCGAACGGTTTTACAAAGTAAGGATTACCTCATATTTTTTTTGATGCTCCAAAGTCTGAAACGTAGATTTTATGTAAATGACGACCAGCAGTCCGGTACAGTCTCCAATTGCGCAACCCGCTGAGAAAAGCAAATGAACTGTAGTCCAGAAGAGTTAGCAGAGAAAGTTGAGACACTTACGACCTTCTCGGATGTAGCGTTTAAGATTGACCGCGCCCTCGCTGATGACCACAGTAACGCCGTCGAAATAGGCCGTCTGATTGAGACTGATCCCGCACTGAGTGCCGCGCTATTGCGCGTGGCCAATAGCGCGGCCTACGGAGCACGGAAAAAGATCGACAACACGGCGGATGCCTTGACCTTTGTAGGTTCTCGCCACGTCAGAGATCTTGCCTACGGAGTGTCGGCAAGCAAGGCCTTCGAGGGTATCCCGAACGATCTGCTTAGCCCCATGGATTTCTGGAAGCATAGCCTCTACAGTGCGGTCGCTGCACAAATGCTGGCGAATACCGCCAGATTGTGTCGTGGAACTTCGTTGTTCACGGCGGGACTTTTGCATGATATCGGTCATCTGGTGATGTTCAGTCAAGCACCAGAGCTCTCGAGAGAAGCACTGGAACGCTATCTCGATCAGGATGAAGTACTACCCATATCTGCGGCGGAGCACGAAATCTTTGGCTTCGATCATATGGAGGTGGGGGCAGCGCTGGCACGCTCCTGGGAGTTTCCTGACACACTGTTGGCCGCCATCATGCACCATCACGACCCGTCGGCTTGCACTGAACATGCAGACGTAGCACTAATCGTCCATGTTGCCAACAGTCTTGCGGTTCTCGCCGAACTGGGGAGCGAGAATATTGAGGATGCTCCTGAGATCGATAAGGCGTCACTCGACGCGTTGAATATAGACGACGAATCAATACTTATCGACATGGCCGTCGACATATCGAGAGCCGCAAACGACCTCCTTGGCGTATTTGTCTCCTAGAGTCTCGCTCCCGAGTAAGCTCTGCTGAGCTTAAGGCATTCTCAGCTGCTTGAACCCGCATGGCAATCGCCGCTGCTCAGTCAAACAGATCAATATCGCCGGCAGCAGCCACAGGCTTCGCAGCAATGTTCTTCGCGTAACTCTTTTCCTGGTCGATAATAGTCGTCTTGTGCAGCGCGCGAAGGCGACGGACCATGACCTTGCCCGTTTTGGGGAAGTAGTTTACTTTCCGCGGAAAGGGACCGCCCAAATCCTCGGCGGCGACCCTAAGAGCTTCGGTTTCTACAAAATCGAGCACAAACTTGACGTTCTGCTTACCAATGTTGGTGGTCTCCATTTGCAGCACTTCGCCACCACCAAATAGTTTGACCTCCAGACTCGTCTTGCGCGCGCCCTGTTTAAGTATGTCGTTGATGAGCGTTTCCATGGCGGCAACGCCAAAGCGCGTTGACAGGCAGCTACTGCCACCCCAGCGTCCCATGTCACGGTCATTGCCACCTGGAAGCATAAAGTGATTCATACCGCCTACGCCGGTGTCAGGATCACGCACACACGCAGACACGCAGGATCCGAGCACCGTTGTAATCAGCTCATCACTGGCCGTCACGTAGTATTCTCCTGGCAGTATTTTTGCCATTGAGACACTGTTCTGTGCATCCCAGCTCCTCGCTATATGCGAAAAACCCGGCAAAGGTTTCGGTAGTTGTTGAGATGTTTGTTTAGCGCTCATCATCCGGGATTTTTCTGGTAAATAGTTTTACCGATCAAAGTGAAGCGCTCCGATACTTTGTAAAGGCTTTCGGAGTGCCCGAGAATGAGATACCCACCCTCTTCCAATTGTTCTGCATACCTATCCATCAACACGCGCTGCGTAGGCTTGTCAAAATAAATGACCACGTTACGACAAAATATGACGTCGAACTTGCCGCGCATTGGCCATTCATTCATGAGGTTCAGTTGCTTGAAGGTCAGGTGTTTTTTCAGCGCCTGCGATGCTTTCAAAAGTCCACCATCGCGTTCGAACCACTTCTTTAGTTGCGACCCCGGTACCTTCTCCAAACGCTGTTCAGGATAAACCCCCGCCTTCGCTGTGGCCACAACCGCTGTATCAATATCTGTACACAGCAGTTTAGCATCCCAGCAGTCAATATCGGGCATCACATCGTTAAGCGTCATTGCGATGGAGTAAGGCTCTTCGCCCGTCGAACAGCCTGCAGACCAAATACGCAGACGCTTACTACTATTTTGCTTGTTGGCAATTAACTGTGGGAGTATGTTTTTCGCAAGGTAGTCAAAGTGATGATCCTCGCGGTAAAACGAAGTCAGGTTTGTGGTAACCGCATTTGTAAACAACTCCGCCTCTGTCGCGTCGCCAGATTCGAGTAACTTGATATAGTCCGGCACAGAGGTCATGTGCAGGGCTTTCAATCGTGTGGAGACCCGACGAAGTACCAGGTGACGCTTTGTGTCACCCATAGTGATGCCCGTCATACGGCGAATGATTGCTTGAATCTGCTCAAATTCGCTATCTGTCAGAGAAGCCACGTTACCTGATGAGCGTGCAACGACGGTGTTCTCGCCTACTTCTCTATGAGAGCCGTTGCTTGGTTGATCACTAAAGGTAACTTCGCGCAAAGATCAAGGGCTCATTCTGATGACTAGCGGATACGAAGCGTCAGCGACCTGACTAAACGCCCCTTGAGGTGTAGCCCGGGTGTATCGATCAAATATTCTGTTTTGATATAACGATATACCCAGGCGGCCCATGCCTTATGCTAATACGGGCAGGCTGATGTGTCTAGAACTCCTCCCAATCCTGATCTCCACCGTTGGCGACGGCCTGCATCATCTTGGGCTGCGGAGCTTCGGCTGCCGGCGCCTGCGAGCTCTTTGGCGCTTGCCAGGGACGCTCAGCAGAGCGTCTGTCGACACCAGCCGGGGAATGCCCTGTCCCATGCGCAGCTCCACCCGATGTATGTCCATCCACACTGAAGAACGTGATCATTGTGTTCAAGCCATCAGCTTGTTCACCCAGATTCTCACTGGCCGCAGCAGCCTCTTCAACCAAAGCCGCGTTTTGCTGAGTCAATTCGTCCATCTGCGTAACGGCGCGGTTTACCTCATCAATACCATCCGACTGTTCCTGACTGGCGGCCGCAATTTCACCAACAATATCGGTTACCTTTTTAACCCCGGTTACGATCTCCTGAAGTGTCTCACCTGACTCGTTGACCAGGCGAGATCCCTCATCGACTTTGGAGCCACTATCTTCAATGAGATCTTTGATCTCTTTTGCGGCCGTAGCACTTCGTCCTGCGAGGTTACGAACCTCACTCGCCACCACCGCAAAACCTCTACCCTGATCTCCGGCACGCGCGGCTTCGACCGACGCGTTAAGCGCCAGAAGATTGGTCTGGAAAGCAATCTCGTCAATGACACCAATAATGTCGGAAATCTTCTTGCTCGACGCATTGATCTCCTCCATTGCCTTGACGGCCTCGCTCACAACTGATCCGCCCTTCTCTGCCTGCTCACGTGCTGACTTGGCGAGTTGATTCGCCTGTACCGCGTTGTCAGCGTTCTGACGCACCGTAGCGGTCATTTCTTCCATGCTCGAGGCTGTTTCCTCGAGGCTAGAAGCTTGCTGCTCCGTGCGCTGGCTCAGGTTAATATTGCCCTGAGATATTTCGTCCGCACCCGATTTCACTGATGAAGCTGCCGCTTGAATATCGGACACTACCTCAGTTAGCTTTGCCACCGTAGCGTTGGCATCTTGCTTGAGCCTATCGTAAGAACCCTCGTACTCGCTACTTATCGTCTGGTTGAGATTGCCTTCGGCGATAGCACTCATCACTCGAATAGTGTCGTCGACTACGCGCTCAGAGATGCCAACGAGCTGGTTAACACCCGCGGAAAGAGTTTGAAAGAAGCCGTCTTTGCCCTCCATTGCGATTCTCTTGCTAAGATCGCCGACAAGAGCGCTTTGTACAACATCCGCGACTTCTTCCTCTACGCCAACCTCCACAGTTCGGTCGTACCACTCGAGCACGGCACCGTTGCGCTGACCGTTCTCAAACAGTGGACTAGCGACAATTTTGTAGATCTTTTTACCGAGGGTCAGTTGCGTTATGTGCGGTTCGCGCAGAGCATCCAGCATGCGTCGCTGGTGCGATGGATCTTTATGAAACGCATCGATATTGGCGTGCATCAAGTTGTTGGCATTGAAACTGGGCAAAACAGTACGAATTTCTGACTCGCCGTCCTTGAACAACTGCTCCGCTGTGGGGTTCATGTAGATAATGTCGAAGTTTTGGTCGGCAACGACAACATTAGACGACGCCGCACCAATTGCCGCTCGCAGCACCTTATTTTCTTCCACATTATGCTTTTCATCGGTGATATCGGTGCAAAACTTCACGACCGCCACCGGCTTTCCATTCGGATCCAGAATAGGGCTATAGTCAGCATCGACCCAGAGGTCTGAGCCATCCTTGCGCACACGCTTGAATTGCCCGCTGTTATGTTCTCCAGTGCCAAGCGCGGCCCAAAATGCGCGATATTTATCGCTAGCGGCATATTCCTTCTCGACGAACATCCTGTGGTGCTGCCCTTTAATTTCGTTCAGGGTATAACCAATCGCGTCAAGGAAATTGTCGTTGGCCGTAATAATCGTGCCGTCGAGCTCAAACTCGATACGTCCCCGCGTACGATCTATCGCTTCGATTTGCCCACGATAAGACGCGCCCTGCAGCTTAGCGGCGGTCACATCTGACGCATACTTCACGACCTTAATCGGCTTATTGTTGGAGCCTAGAATCGGATTGTAAGACGCTTGGATCCATACTGCTTTGCCATCCTTGCCGATGCGTTTGAATTCTGCGCTCTCAAACAGGCCCTGGTTCAACTTGGCCCAAAACGCACGATATTCAGAACTGGCCGCAACTTCGGGTTCTACAAACATGCTGTGTTTGCGTCCTTTGACCTCGTGGAGCTCGTAACCCATCAGCTTCAGGAAGTTATCGTTGGCGGTGAGAATGGTTCCATCGAGTTCGAACTCGATCACCGCAAGCGATTTATCGATTGCAATAAGCTGCCCCGTGCTTGAACGATCAGGCTTCAGGAAGAGTAGCGCGCACCCGCTGGCCACTGCGGCGATAATCGCAATCCACAGATTCGCACTCCACGCGAAATAGGCAAGTGCCGCGATAGCCGGCACTAGGCTAATGGCTAGCTTGCCGCGGAAATCGGCTTTAATCGAAGAACTCATTTTGCTTTCCTTTTTGCTGTTTGTGTTCACAGGCACCACGTACTCAGGCCCTGACTGATACTTTGCGCACTACTTATCCAGTCGCTGCTCGCGATTGCACAGAGTCGCTACCTAACGAGGACACTTCTTTAAGATCCCCAAGATCAATGAGTGAGTCCGCTTCGAGAAGAATCACCATTTTCTCGCCAACCGTGGCCAGGCCTCTGACAAAGTCGGTACGGAGCTTGCCGCCGATATCCGGAGCCGGCTGTACTGAAGTGTCTTCGATCCGATAGACCTCAGCGACACCGTCCACTACAAGCCCGACCGCACGTTCCTCGTCGTCTTGTTGTATTTTCACCACGATCACGACAGTCGTTGGGCCATACGCAACGCTCACCAGCGAAAAGCGCTGTCTTAGATCAACAATTGGCACTACTTCGCCGCGCAGATTCAGGACCCCTAGCACATGGGGGGGAGTATTCGGGATAGGCGTCACGCGGTCCCAGCCCTTAATTTCCTGAACCTTCAATATTTCCAGACCGTATTCTTCGCCTGCCAACAGGAATGTCAGGTATTGCCCGCCCGCCTTCTCTAGCGCACTGGAAGCCGGAACGTCTGTCTCTGTTGCTTGCGTATTTGTCACTTCGCCTCCTTGCAGTCGTTTAACTAAGCTTGTCCTCGCAGGCCTCGCTCCCGATATCGTGTTACTTGCACGATATTGGTGTGTCCCAGTGCACTGGTCCCGATAAGTAGGACTGTTTTCAGTGTTGCGGGCACAAACTGCTCTGTATTCTCTGTTGGCCTTCAATTTGTATTAGCGACCGCGAACAGATGAGCTTTAGTGCGAATTTACAATCCGTTTTGAAGAAAACTGATGGGACTAGGCTGAGAGTCGTAGGGTACTGCGCGAATTACTATCGCAACTCAGCCAGAGCCTGCATCGCAGGCGCTGCCTGCTCTTTGGGGACAAAGATATGGTCGTGGTAATACCCGGCCACGACATTTGCGGAGACGCCAATCTCCGTAAGCTTGGCAGAGACAATGGCAGTAAGCCCAACGGCCACCAGGCTGGAATGAACCTCTAGCGTTATTCGCTTGAATACGCCGTCATAGGACAAACCAGCCGATTTTGCTGCAGTTTGACTCAGTATCAGTGTGAGGCCCTCCGCTTCACGAATCATCGCAAAAGGCTCGAGAGCCTCGAAGAACGTCATGGCTTGCGCTGTGCTGCAGAACACATAGTCGTCAGAAGCAAGCTCCAATGACATGCGACACAAGAGCTCCTGGAGGTTAACGATACCAGCCATGTGCGTATCCATGTAAAGAACAGAGTGATGGAAAGAACAGAGCGCAAATACTATGGATAGCGAGGAAACAACGATAGTAGCACTCTGAATAGCCGTCGCGGCGTTCAAATCTGAGCCTGGCATTACGCTCTCGGCTGATAGCTCGGGGGCAAGCACCCAATTTCCGCCAGCAATTGTCTCAGCACCTCCTCCGCAGGGCCATCCGGCACCTCTTCAGAAAGAGAGCGTGTGGTAAACGCAGGCGCATTGCCGGTCCAGTGTGTGTCCTCGAGGGCTGTCTTGATGGCTTCAGCGGACCGCTGAACACCGGCGGCACTTAAAGCAATGCTTACCGCAAGAACGACATCGGTAGTGATCTGCGTCGACAATGCGTCAGGCAGTTCCGCGGTAATCATGCGCGACACGGTCGCGAGTACGGTTCGGTGATACCCATCAAAATCGTTCGCGCTTTGCTCCGGCGAATCGACAACGATTGCGATAAGCGCTAACGGCATGCAATTTCGCTGAGCTACACGAATCAACCACTCGCTACTTTCTTGAAAGTGGAGAGGCTGCAAAAGATTCAGTTCCTCGTCAAGGCGCTGCTGACTGGCCACCTGCGCAGAAAGCTGCTTATTTTGAGCGCGTAGTTCGACCAGTTCCTCCTGCATCCGGTGCAATGAAGTGACGCTCGCACCGGTTCTGATCTGCTCCTCAATCAACTTTGTTTGTTTGCGCATGATGCTCGTAACATCGGTGTGCGCTCCCAGCAAACGTCGCACTACGCCCTCCTCATCCCGAATGGCCACACCTCTACAACGTACCCAGCGAGTTCCACCATCATTGTGATGATACCGGACCACCTGATCATAGGGAGCGGCCGGGTTCTCACAATGCCGCGCAAAGTTGTACTCCGCGACCTTCATGTCCTCCTCAAAGATAAGTTCCTGCCATTCGGTGCTTAGATGGCGCATGCTATCGGGATCCTGTCCGAGCGAACGCCAAAAAGCGGCGCTCATCCACTCGTGCTCCGTGTGGTCAAGATTCCAGTACCAGACACCGTCAGTGCAGCAGTCGAGAATCCATTCCAGCGCGTCGCCACTCTGACTCAAGGTCCGCAACAGTTCCTCACGCAGATAGGCCCCGTCCGCTTGAGATGTCCAGTCAGATAGCTCGAGATGCGCCTCTGTAAAACCGGCAGGGGCCCTGTCGTTCATCTTAACTGCTCGTTTTCATCGTCGTTCGGAAGGAAACAATGAGGCCGTCTCCATCTCCCATCGTTCTCTTTTTGTCAAAGGAGGCAATCGAGACTTCTATGATCATCAACGCATCGCCTTTGCTCACCTCATAGCTAAGGTATTTGCTTTCATGGGTCTTGTTCACTTCGGCCACCGTAGTGACCAGATCGGCAAATTCATACCTAAAGCTGAGGTCACTCAACGGTCGACCCAAATCCACATCGCGAACACTAATATAGTCGCGCATCGCATCGGTGAAACGACGGATTTCCAGATCAGAGGTAAGAAACAATACGGCCAGACGCGAAGATTTCAGGAGATTATTGAGGTCATCGTTGGCCGCAATCAATTCGTGAATCTTTTGCTGGTGTTCACTATTAACGGAGTAGAGCTCTTCGTTTACGGACTGCAATTCTTCGTTGGTCGACTGCAATTCCTCGTTCGAGGCCATCAACTCCTCGTTACTTGCTCGCAATTGCTCACTCGTCGAGTCCAGTTCCTCGACGACTGTGCGATACGCTTTTTGCGATTCCACCAGCGCCCGATTAAGCTCCCGAGATTGATCGCTAATTTCAATAGGCGCAGACTTTGAACCATCAGCGCCTGTGTGACTCGCGGCAAACGGACGCAGAAAGCTGACGGCAAAATAGCTCTTCCCATTCTCCTCATCCTTAAATTGCCTAGCCTCGACCGACCAGCTCTCCAACAGATCGCTGGAGCCATTCCCGCCAAAATAGACTTCGTTCAGACGAATGGAGTTGCCAGTACTCCCAGTACGCTGTATTGCACTCACCACCGAGCCCACCAAATCAGGGTGCACAAGGCTTGATACACTGGTGCTTACCACGCCGGATTGCGGTTTGATCATGAATATCTCAGCGTCACCATACAGATGCACAATTTGCATCTGACCGTCCACTATCAGCGTGGGCGGTAAACACTCGCGCAGCAGCATTTCGGAACCCACGGTGCGAGCAACAGGCTTGGGCGTCGGTGCAGGCACCGCACCTTTAGTAACAAACTGGGGTTGGCGACTCAGAACCGAGGCGCTGAGATTGGCACCGGGAACCGCGGTGGTCATCCGGGTCATCGGGATACGCAGATCGTTCACTTTCTGATAGATCCGATTACGCGCGTCAGTGACTTCGAAGTGCTCGCTGTAGGTACCCACAGACTCTGCACTTCCCAGGAACAGGTAGCCATTCAAACGCAGAGAAAAATGAAAAAAGGCAATGGCTTTTTTCTGGGCTTCCGTCTGCAGGTAAATGAGCGTGTTTCTACAGGACACAAAATGCATGTTTGAAAAAGGTGGATCCTGAATCAGGTTGTGCGAAGCGAACACCACCAGGCTTCGCAGTTCCTTGGTCACCTGGTAGCTGCCGTCTGGAAGCAGTTTGAAGTAGGTCGCCAGAAGATTGGCGGGGATTTCACTGGAGACTCCCGCCGGGTAAATTCCGTTTGCAGCAAAAGCGATAGCTGACATATCGATGTCGCTGCCAAACACCTTCAAAAAACAGGTTTTTCCCTGCCGGCGCAGCTCTTCCGAAAAAGCCATCGCCAGGGAATAGGCCTCTTCGCCCGTTGAGCAACCGGTGCACCAGACCCGAATTGTTTCGTTGGTCTTGGCTTCACCGACAATCTGATGAATCACCTTACTTTTAAGCGCTTCCCAAATATCGCTATCGCGAAAAAACTGCGTCACACCGATTAGCAGGTCCTGCTGCACCAGCGTTGGTTCTTCGCTACTCTTGCTCAAGAAATCCCGGTATTCTTCCAGAGACTGCAAGCGGTTGATACTCATCCGATGTTCAATGCGCCGGGAAACGGTAGTCTCTTTATAGAGACGAAAATCCAGGGATGTTTTCTCTTCAATAATCTGCAAGATGTCCGCAAGAACAGCAATATTATCGGCAAGATGATCGCGAAAGGTGTTGGGCTGCTCTCGTGTCAAAGGATGTGACACAAACGCCGCAATCTGCTCAGGCATGTTTTCCGCAGACAAAACAAAGTCGACGCTGCCGGTATTGATGGCGTTGAGGAGCATGCCATCAAACTGCCCCTCCTCCGGATCCTGCACCATGACCAGTCCGCCGACTTCTTTGAGCGCCAGAATTCCGCGACTGCCGTCCGAGCCGGTACCAGAGAGAATAATACCAATCGCACGATTTTGTGCGTCTTCCGCCAGAGTCCGAAACAACTCATTAACTGGCAGGTTGATACGTTGATCTGGTGGTAAGTCAGACAGATACAAACGCCCCTCGGCGATGCGCATCAACTTTCCTGCGGGAATAAGATACACGTGATCGGGTTGCAGCCACTCACCCTCTACCGCTTGCTTTGTCGGCATCGTGGTGTGCTTGGCGAGCAGTTCGTCCATGACGCTTTTGAATCCGGGGTGCAGGTGTTGCACCACCACGTAAGCAACATGCAGGTCCGGTGGCATTGCCTTAAATAGCGTTTGCAGGGCCTCGAGCCCGCCCGCGGACGTCCCGATGCCCACTATGTGCGTTGGGCTCTGCAGTTCCGGAGCTTGGCCTGCGCCCGGCTTCGACGGCGCGCTATCCAACTCGTCCATATCTCTCCACCAACACCGCCCATGGCAGTGGTTCACATAAATAAAAGCCCTGAAAAAGCCGAACGCCAAGGTCACGCATGCAGTCGTACTGTTCTTTTGTTTCAACACCCTGGGCAACGAGCTCGAGCCCCATAGCATCCGACATGGCGATCACAGCCTTTATCAGGCCTACCGCTGCTTTGTTTCCTTCCGGCACAGCGTGCACGTAGGACTTGTCTATTTTCACCTGGGTAAAACCATAGTCAACAATTCGTCGGACCGGGCTCTGTCCGAGGCCAAAATCGCCGATTGACAGACCCACCCCCTTTGACCGCAGCACTTTCGCTTGTTCGTGAATCAATCGCGCATGCCGATCGAAGGTAGGCTCGGTGACTTCAAGTATGACCCGTTGGTTTTCGATCCCCATTCCCTGCAGTCGCGCGAGTAGATCCTCGGCAGACCCGCTCGACAGCAACTGTTGCACGTCGGCGTTGATATTAAACCGTAGCTTTTCGAAAATAATGCCCGACGTGAGTTGGGGCAAGGCATCAATAAAAATGCTGATATCGGTCAGGCAGGTCTCACTGAGTCTCTCAAAAAACTCGGGGAACCCGCCCTCGCGCAATGCAGTAGCCATAAGCTCAGAAATATCTGCGTGGGCCTCTAACTCATCGGGTCTGGCAAGCGCCTCAAAGGCTCGTATAGAACCATCGCAATCCATTATTGGCTGAAATACAGTATCTACTTTACCGTCCGCGATGAAACTCACCAATTCAGCTTTCTGCCCTTCAAGTCGGCGCTGGTCGGTTTCCAATTGGTCATTGTGCACACGCACGCTTTGCTTGCTGTCATCGCTCCGCTTCACCATGTACATCGCTGTATCAGCGCGTTTAATCCACTGGGCGGCGAGATCATCGGTGAACGGCGAGGTGGGCTCGGGTAAATCTCGCCCGAGCGCTATTCCGACACTACCGCGTAAAGAATGTACCTGCCCGGTTACGGCGATAGGTGCGCTCATTATCGTCGAAATTTTCTCGGCCATGGCCAGCGCGGCGTTCTCATCCGCCAGGTTGCGCCCGACCACGACAAACTCATCCCCCCCAACACGTCCCACCATGTCATGTGAGCGAACCGCGCGCGTCATCCGCCGCGCAGACACCCGCAGAATTTCGTCGCCATGATCATGGCCGTAGGTGTCGTTGACCTGCTTGAAGCCATCGAGGTCGATGTAAAGCAGAGCGCTCTCGAGATGCTGACCCTCCGCGATCACATTGCTGATCTGGCGCACGGTAGCGCCACGATTGAGAAGCCCGGTCAAACTATCGTGTCTGGCCAGCCACTTAAAACGATCGTCCATTTCGGCGCGCTCGCTTACATCTGTGACCACAATGAGGTACGACGTAACGTGTCCATCATGACTAAAAAGCGCGGTCGCATTCACGGACAAAGAGCGTCTCGCGCCCAAGGGGGTGAGAATTCGGAAGGTGCACGAAAAACCCTCCGGCGTCGCCGTCGATTTTTTTGTCGCTTTCTTGATCAGGGTAAATGTGTGCTCACTGATGACCTGGGTCCAGCCGCGGTCCTGTAGGTCGGAAGGGCTATATCCGGTGAGAGTCTCCACAGAAGGATTCACATAAAGAAGTCGGCCGTAGGGGTCGATACGAAATACGGCCACGGGCATTGCATCTAGAAGCAGTCCAGCTCCGGCACGATCGGGCAGACAGAACACTGTGACGTCGGCGTGATTACGCTCAACCACCTGCATATCGTAGCCATACAAATGGCCCGCAAAGCCCAGCCCGTCAAACTCGCGCAGAAATTTATCGAGTATCTCGCTAACTGCCTTGCTGGACGCCCAAAAGTCGAACGCCGGCGATCCCGCTGTAACTTCGTAACTGCCATCACGACCGTCACGATCATCGGGCGCCGTGGTAAATACGAACGCATTTAACGTCCGACAAACCTCTGACAAGCCTCCAGCTACGAATGGCTCAGATATAGAAATGCCCTGTCGATCCAAAGCACCTGCCCCAGTAACATGTCAAAAAAACCAGGCACAAAATGCCGTCATCTCTAATCGCGGACCGCTCGGAACTTCCATGAGCGCGCTGTCCAAGTCGCAAGTATGCACGCTCGTCTTCTGCATGCAAGCCGGATTTTCTCGCAAGGTCGGGTATACAATCAACACCTCACCCAAATACAACCCGGGGGCCCGATACAGATAGACAATTGAGATCACATCGAAGTGTTTGACCTAGCATCAATCGTAGACAGCCTCACCGCCACCGAGACGCGCATTGTCTTCACCGGTGCGCTCGTCCTGCTACTGGTAAGGGGCGCGTTTATGCGGGTCTTATAGGCGGATAACTGCGCCGAGAGCTACATTTCGCAACTTTTGTTGTTCAATACCAAACTGGTCACAAAAAACTGAGAAGTGATTTTGTACCCTAACAATCTCCTGCTAGGCGGGGCAGTTCTGATCGAGCCACGCCACAGGCTCGACGGAGTGGGTAAACTACCGCTGGCGCACCCAATGGCAGATAGACCAGACAATGACAACGCAGAGTGATGCACCAGCAGGATTGATACACGCAAAACGCCTCGATGGCGCCGGCGGTGCAGATGAGGTCGCCTGGTCGGAGCTGAGTTCGGCGGGAGCGTTGGCGGAACAGCTGTGGCTACATTTTGACTTTGAAGATCCCCAAGCCCAGCGCTGGCTGGAAAACGATAGTCAACTCAACGACGTCGCCTATCGAGCACTGATCAGCGACGAAACACGTCCGCGATCGTTAAACCGTGGGGACAACCTGCTGCTCACGCTACGAGGCATTAACCACAATCGAGGAGCCGAGCCGGAAGACATGGTATCTCTGCGTTTGTGGACCGATGGCAAACGCTTGATTACCACCCGGCGGCGGCAGCTGGCGTCTACCCGAGATGTCATTGACGAGCTCAATGCAGGCAGCGGACCGAGGTCGACCGTTGAGCTATTGGTGTATCTCATTGAGCGCATCACAGACCGCATGAGCGACACGATCGAGAGTTTTGAGGACGAGCTGCTGGACATCGAAGGCAGGCTACTCAGCGATCAAACGGACGGTATACGAAGCGAGCTGTCCATGCTGCGCAAGCGGACTGTGAGTGTACGGCGATACCTCTCACCGCAGCGCGAAGCGATGAACCGCCTTGTCAATGAAGGGCTCTCCTGGATTGATGAGATGAGCCGCCTAAAATTACGCGAGGCAACCGATCGATTGATTCGGCACATCGAAAACATGGATGAAGTGCGAGATCGTGCCGCCCTGGCGCAGGAAGAACTGGCCAGTCGTATTGCCGAGCAACTAAATGCCCGCAGCTACCTGTTTACTGTGGCTGCCGTGATTTTTCTGCCGCTGGGTTTTTTGACCGGGCTTCTCGGTATCAATGTGGGCGGAGTGCCGGGGAGCGGTAACGATGAGGCGTTCTGGATAGTCCTTGCACTATGTATTGGCATCAGCGCGCTGCTAGGCTTGCTGTTGCATGTGCGGCGCTGGCTTTAAGCCGTTTTGGCGCTACGAACCATCCTGCTTGCATGACCCACGTTATAGGTCAAGCGGCCTCGCTGATTCTGGGCGAAGAACATTGACGGCAACGCGCCCGTTACTGCCGGGGTCCTAGCAGTGAGGCCTGCCAGAGCTTCAGGAAAGAACGCTCCAGAGCACCCTCAGCCGCGAGTCCCAGCTTTTGCTGCCAGGACTTTTTAGGAACGTAATGCAGCTGAAACACCCCGTGAGACTCCAGTCGCTCCTGAATGTAATCGTCAGAGGTCTTTAATTCGTCGACTAGTTGGACTTGCAGCGCTCGCTGACCAAACCAGACTTCGCCGGTCGCAACCTGATCTACATCCACGACCGCACGGTTTTCCTGCACAAACTCTTTGAACAACACATGCGTATCTTCTATTTCTTCCTTGAACCTCATCCTGCCCTTGTCGGTGTTCTCGCCAAACATGGTTAGAGTGCGTTTGAACTCACCCGCAGTAATCATTTCAAAGTCGACGTCATTTTTCTTCAGCAGCCGATGAAAATTGGGGAGTTGCGCAATCACGCCGATCGACCCGATAACGGCGAATGGCGCTGCGATAATCTGACTGCCAACGCACGCCATCATGTAGCCGCCACTGGCAGCCACCTTGTCGACGGATACGGTAAGGGTTGCGCCCTTGGCGCGGATTCGCTGCAACTGACTGGATGCAAACCCGTAGCTATGCACCATGCCACCTCCGCTTTCGAGGCGCAGCAGCACTTCGTCCTGCTCCCGCAGTTCGCCCATGAGCACCGATACCTCTTCGCGTAGCTGGTCTACCGCAGATGCACGTATATCACCATCGAAGTCCAGTACGTAAAGCCGCGGCTTATCCTCCTCGGACTCTACGCCCTCGCTGAGCTGTTGCTTCGCTTGCTTGGCCTTCTGCTTGTCTTTTTTCTTTGTAGCCTTGCGTTCAGCCTTGAGCTTCTCTTTACGTAGCAGGGGATCGCTGGTGGCGTCTCGAAGGGCTTCTCGCATCTCCTTGTAGCGTTCGTTGAGGTCGTGCACCTCCACCTGCCCCGAGCCCTCGCCACGCTGCCGTTGACCGACAACGGCAAGCAGCAAGACAATCATCCCCACCGCGGCAACGACCGTGACAGCTTGCGCAAGAAAGAGAGCGTATTCGCCAAGAAATTCCATACCTGTACCTGAAGAGAAAGCTAAAGATGATTGTGCGTTGCCTAGCGCACGCCGTGCATTTTGCAATGATGCTGGATCAAACGGCCGGCGATAGATGCCGGTGGCGGTACCGGCGGCAAGCTGTCTGGATGATACCAGCCTGCCTCGGCGATCTCGTCATTATCGGGCGTAACTTCGCCGGATTGATACTCGGCAAAATAACCCAGCATCAGCTGATTGGGAAACGGCCAGGCCTGGGACCCGAAGTACTGAATATTGCCGACGTCGACACTCACCTCCTCTCTGACCTCGCGACGCAGCGTTTCCTCCACGTTCTCCCCGGCCTCAATAAATCCTGCAAGGGTGCTGTACATCGGTCTTGGAAATTTGGCATTACGCGCCAGCAGTAACTCTGGTCCGCGCGTGACCAATACAATCACGCAGGGTGCGATACGGGGATACAAAAGCGTATCGCAGGGTTCGCAGCTTAACGCGCGCTCATGTGTAGCGACGCGCATTGCGGTGCCGCAGCGGCCGCAAAACTGATGGTCACGCTCCCAACTGAGCAATTGGGCGGCACGGCCCGTCAGCGAAAACAGGCTGTCATCAACGCGACCAAGCAGCTCATACAGACTACACAACTGATATCGCATTGGATCAAGGTCTTGCAGTGCGCCCGCTTCAATGGCAAAAAACGCGTCACCTTTCCAGAAGCCGACGAACTGCTCGCGTTCAGCGCTCCAGCCGTTATCGTCGAGTTCGTCTCGCGCCACAAAACAAGGTTGCCCGGAGCGCAGATCCACGAGTAACTTGCCCCGGCTGAACACCAGATGCAGCGACCCTAGCCGAGTCTCCGGTGGTGATTGCTCCAAATCAAGCATATCGACAACTTACTCCTGCTCGGCGCTCGCATTAAAGACCGGCGTAAAAAGGTCGCTATCGTATTCATGGATAGTCAGCCGGGCAAGCGCAGGATTCACATTGATCGGCAGCTAAATTAATTAAGATGAGTCTACTTACACGTAATTCGCAGATACCGTAAACTTGCGCGGCTGCTTTGCGACAATTGATACTGGGACAAAACTAATGACCGAATCTGCCACGCAGGCCATTTGGAACAACTTTCTGGGCTCTTCGCCCGATTGGTACAAAAAGGCAATTGTTGCGTTTCTGGTTGTCAACCCGATTCTGCTCGCTACGCTTGGGCCCTTCGTCACCGGCTGGGTACTGATTGGCGAGTTTATTTTTACGCTCGCGCTCGCGCTGCGCTGCTATCCACTGCAACCGGGCGGGCTGCTGGCGATTGAAGCGGTCGTGCTGGGCATGGCCAGTCCGGAATCGGTTTTTCACGAAACCGAGGCCAATTTCGAAGTAATTCTGCTGCTGATGTTTATGGTCGCGGGCATTTACTTCATGAAAGAGCTACTGCTCTTCGTATTTACAAAAATTCTGTTGCGCATCCGTTCAAAAATCATGCTCTCGCTGTTGTTCAGCTTTGTTTCGGCGTTTTTGTCAGCATTCCTCGACGCACTGACGGTGACTGCGGTGCTTATCAGTGTCGGCGTGGGCTTTTATGCGGTGTACCACAAGGTGGCGTCTGGCAAGGCCTCACACCAGTCAGACCACGATCATGGCAATGACGATAATGTGCAAAGCGGAAACCGGCAAGAACTCGAAGACTTCCGGGCCTTTTTGCGCTCCCTACTCATGCATGGCGCGGTTGGCACAGCTCTGGGCGGTGTTTGTACCCTCGTAGGGGAGCCACAGAACCTGCTCATTGCCTCGGTCGCGGAATGGGATTTCATCAAATTCGTAACCATTATGGCCCCGGTTACCATGCCGGTACTCGCCTGTGGCTTGCTCACCTGCCTGCTATTGGAGGTTACTGGTAAGTTCGGCTACGGCGCCAAGCTCCCCGCTAACGTTCGGGGTGTTTTGGAGGAGTATCAAAACAAGGCGGATGAGAGTCGCGATGCGCGCATGGTAGCCAGACTCACCGTGCAGGCCCTGGTAGCGCTCCTGCTGATCGTAGGACTCGCCATGCATTGGGCCGCGGTTGGCCTAATTGGCCTAATGGTGATCGTACTGCTGACCGCCTTCAACGGCATCATCGAAGAACATCAGCTCGGGCACGCCTTTGAAGAGGCGCTGCCGTTCACAGCGTTGCTCGTGGTGTTCTTCGCTATCGTGGCTGTTATTCATGACCAGCATCTGTTTTCACCGGTAATCAACGCAGTGCTGGGCATGGACGCGTCGATACGACCGGCGATGTTCTTTGTTGCTAACGGCGTTTTATCCATGATCAGCGACAACGTGTTTGTCGCGACCGTCTACATTAACGAAGTCAAGGCGGCACTTGATGCCGGCGCCATTGATCGCGCCGAGTTTGAGCAATTGGCAGTAGCGATCAACACCGGCACGAACCTGCCCAGCGTCGCTACACCGAATGGTCAGGCGGCATTCCTGTTCCTGCTGACCTCTGCGCTCGCCCCGCTGATTCGACTGTCCTACGGACGCATGGTCGTCATGGCCCTGCCCTACACTTTGGTTCTGGGCGGCGTAGGCCTGCTCTGCGTTATGTTGTTTATCTGAACCTGCTCACGCAGACGATACCTGCCCTGGCGGCGCAGCCCTAGACTTCAACGGCGCTGTTTTCAGCGCCGCTTTTACGCCAAAGCGGATCAGTACCCGCCGCTGCAATAGCATCCAACTGTGTCTCGTGTGCAGCTATTTCTTGTGGACTTGGTGACGGCACAGAGAGCCTGGGCCGGTCTTTTGCTAGGCGTATTATCTGCCTCGGCGAGGATCGCCCTGCGCTCTTGCCGTCGTCATCGCTCAGCGCCAGGGCCGTTTGGCCCCCGGTCATTGCCAGATATACATCCGCAAGGATCTCGGCATCGAGAAGTGCACCATGCAAGTCCCGGCTAGAGTTATCGACCATGTAGCGCCCGCAGAGCGCATCCAGGCTATTCCGTTGTCCCGGATGTTTGCCACGCGCCATCACCAGGGTGTCTGTAATATCGCAGTGTGCCGCCAAAGAAGCCGCATTGGCGTCAAAACGCTGTAGCTCGCTGTCCAGAAAACCTATATCAAAGGGAGCGTTGTGGATAATTAGTTCCGCACCATCGACAAAGGCAACGAACTCTTCAGCTACCGCAGTAAACACGGGCTTGTCAGCCAAAAACACATTGGTTATGCCGTGAACTTCAATCGCCCCGGCGTCAATATCACGTTGCGGGTTAATGTAACGATGAAAGTGACGCCCCGTAAGCTTGCGGTTTTGCAGCTCGACACAGCCAATCTCAATGATCCGGTGGCCCTTACTGACTTCCAGCCCCGTGGTTTCTGTGTCCAGCACGATCTGCCGCATTCCTGATTCTCCTGTTACTTACTCGAGGGCCGCACTAGCCCACGCCCAGCATTTCATCTATTCCGCGATTTGCGAGCTGATCCGCATGCTCATTGCCCGGATCCCCGCTGTGTCCTTTTACCCACTTCCACGTCACCTTGTGTCGCTGGTTCTGCTCATCAAGGCGCTGCCACAGATCCGCGTTAGCAACCGGCTTTTTTGCCGATGTTTTCCAGCCGCGTCGTTTCCAGTTTGGCAGCCATTCGGTAATGCCTTTCATGACATAGGTTGAATCGGTGGTGAGTGTCACCTCACAGGCCTCCGCCAGCGCGGCGAGTCCTTCGATAGCGGCGAGCAACTCCATGCGGTTGTTTGTTGTGTCGGGCTCCGATCCATACAGCTCCCGCTGGTGCTGCTGATAGTTCAAGAGTGCGCCCCAGCCACCCGGTCCGGGGTTCCCTCGACAGGCCCCATCAGTAAATAATTCTACCTGCTTCATATCTTTCCGTGATAACGGTTCCTGATGGCTCTTCGTGATAGCTCTTCGTGATAGCTCTTCGTGATGGCTCTTCGTGATGGCTCGTGATGGCTCGTGATGGTTCTTCGTAATGGCTATTCCAGAAAGCCGTCAGTGAAAACTGTGTGCGTGCGTGAAAGCTAATCTTTGAAAGTCGTCCGCGCAAGTAGTCCGTGTCTTAATGGTCGACTCCATGTCGATCACTGGGGTAAACCTAAATGCCTAGGTTCGTCGCTACGCGAGTCTGTACGAGACAATCACGACGCCAAATCACTGCTGCTCTCTCGAGAGGGATGCCGCGGGGTGGGCGATGGACTGCCTGCTACCGCCAGACCGACAAAGCGATCGCGTGTTCGCAATGGCACCAGCCGGGGACGTCGCACACCACCAATCTGCTTCATCGCGTGCGCGATATATAGACTCCCACCGGGCAATTGATGTTTCGCTGCAAACTGGTCTACCCGCTCTGCCAAACCGCGACGCCGCGTCCCCCGGCCCCGTTGCGCAGGCATGGGTAGCGGAAACAAATGTTGGATCGAGTCTAATTCACAATCCAACAGATGCAGCCAGTCTGTCAGTCTATGCAAACTTACCGGGTGATGCCGTTGCCAAAGACTGCCTCGACGAAAGCGCCGAAGGTAGTGACTAAAGCCGAACAAGCTTCTGGGATTAAATCCGATTATTACAAGGTGTCCCTGCGGTCGCAAAACACGCTGCATCTCGCGCAAACTGCCATGCGGATGCGCATCAAACTCAAGCGCGTGGAAAGCCACCAGCATATCGACGCTGGCAGTTTCCAACGGCAACTCATCTCCATGGCAACACAATGAGACTCCGGGTACCCCGCCTCCGCTGGCATACATTCTGTGATTAATTGTGCTTCCATCGAGCAAACTTAACGCAGGAAGCGGGCCCATCTGTAGAATGTGATACCCAAACGCTCGATCGAGCAGCGGCCGCATGCGCTCGCGAATCAGCTCGCAGAGCTCGCTGCCGTAGTGTTTTGCGTACCAAGATTCCAGCGCTTGGGAAATCTCGATAGACTGTATGTCGGCGTCGGTCTTCATATGAGTGAGGGTAGCCAGTGTCGGGGTAGTAAGCAACGTAGGTTACCGCGTCCTTCGCTTCCACTTTTTAGAAGGCAGACCGCAAAGGCCACATGCCACGGCAAGATCATGGCTTGCGCACGGTTCAAGGTGCAGGATCGTGCGGCAATCAGCAAAAGAGTAGAGACCATTATGACTTCAGTGCACAGCTTGGCAGCATTTGATGATAACTATATCTGGCTTCTCGACAACGGCGATGGATCCGCCATAGTCGTGGATCCCGGCGATGCTGGCCCCGTTGAAAAAGCCTTGGCAGAGCGCGGTTTACGACTGCACGCCATACTGTTGACCCACCACCATTTCGACCATGTGGGCGGCGTAAACGCCCTTAAGACGAAACAGGGCTGCGAAGTCTATGGCCCGGTCAATCCATCTATTGCAGACATAGATAAGGAATTGCGCTGCGGTGACTCGCTACACATTGGAAGCTTTCACTTCGACATTCTCGCGGTACCTGGACATACGCTGGACCACATTGCGTATTATCAAGCCCTGCCAGAATCGCTGCTGTTCTGTGGAGACACGCTATTCGCCGGAGGTTGCGGCCGAATTTTCGAAGGTGACCCGGCAATGATGTATGCCTCACTGCAAAAGCTCGCCGCCTTACCCGGCGACACCGCGGTTTACTGCGCGCATGAATACACGCTCGCCAACCTGCGCTTTGCGCGAGCGGCAGACCCCGACAACACAGCGCTGGCGGAGCGCGAACGCCAGGCAAAGCTGACCCGCGAAAAGCAAAGACCCACAGTGCCGTCGACTATTGCCCTGGAGTTGGCCACGAATCCATTTCTGCGCAGTCATGACGCCAGCGTGCGAAGCGGCCTGGACGCGGCGGGCAAACCGGTAGGCATGAATGAAATCGAGACCTTTGCGCAGCTGCGAGCCTGGAAAGACAACTTCTGAAAGCAACAAGACATACGCTACAGCTCCGCGCTGTACTCCTGGCCCTGTTTGTCTGGGGTCTATCCGCGTGCGCCACTGCGCCTGATCCGCAAGCAGAGCCCGATACTCTCAGCCCGGCGCCCGGCAGTGCAGCAACAATACCTGAGACATCAGCGACAAAAACGCCGACAGGAGTGCCTGCAGTCGCGTCACGGAAACGCAGCGCGCCCCCGCCGCGCGATCTGTGGGATCGGATACGTAGGCAATTGGTGCTGCATACAGAACACAACGCTCAGATTGGAGCGGCGCGCGAGCACTACCTCAAGCAGTCGCGCTACATCGAACTCATCGCCCCCCGCGCCGAGCGCTATCTTTACTATCTGGTTACAGAAGTCGAGAGACGTCAGCTCCCCATAGAACTCGCACTTCTGCCAATGGTCGAAAGTGCGCTAAATCCTTTTGCCTACTCGAGTCAACGCGCCGCAGGGCTGTGGCAAATCATGCCCGGTACCGCGGACGATTTAGGGATACGTCGTGACTGGTGGTACGACGGGCGCCTGGATTTGCGCGACTCCACGCACCACGCCCTCAATTTTTTACAGGATCTGAACAAGGAATTTGAAGGTGACTGGCTTCTCACGCTGGCGGCCTACAACTCAGGCAAGTATCGCGTACACCGCGCCATCAAGCGAAACCGCGAGGCGGGCGAACCCACAGATTTCTGGTCCTTAAAGCTACCCAGAGAAACTCGTCGCTATGTCCCACGGCTTATCGCTCTGAGCACGATCATCGCGTTTAACGAGGCCCTTGACGTCGATCTGCCACCGGTACCCAATCGGCCGGTATTCACCCCCGTAGATACTGGCGGCCAAATCGAAATGCTCCGTCTCTCCCAGGTAACCGGTATGGAGTTGACCGAACTGCGACGATTTAATCCCGGTCAATTACGTTGGGCCACGGCGCCCGATGGGGGTGGCGAGGTGCTCCTGCCGCTAGGTGTGGCCCCCAGAGCCCGCGAAGCCCTGGCAGCTTTGCCGGACAGCGAGAGAGTGACCTGGCAGCGTTACCGAATACGAGGGGGTGATAGCCTCATTCGTATCGCCAAGCGGTTCGATACGCAGGTCGGCCTTTTGCGGGAGGTCAACAATCTCAACGGCAGTTTTATTCGCGCCGGTGACACGCTGATGATCCCAAACAGCGACGCCTGGGAACAGAGTCTCGCACTTGCTGCTGCCGGTCGCACGGGCATCAAGAGAGATTACAGAGTTCGCAGTGGTGACTCGCTGTATGTTATCGCGCGGCGCTTCGACGTCACCATCGATGACATCGTGGTATGGAACAAGATCGACCCGGATCGCTATTTGAAACCCGGGCAGGCGCTGACACTGTTCCTGGCCGGAGAGTAGCGCGAGGCATCGTTTTAAAAGATACCTTTCGCAAGCTTCGTCGAGGATTGCCTTTCTGGCGCCCGCTGCGTCCCGGGCCGCTGCCTGTTCTTAAAGCCTCTAAGGCTGCTGCCACTCGCAGTGCTTACCCAGAGCGGTGAAGTAAAGCGCACAACGCACCGGCTGCCCAAAGCTTGCGCGCAGCGCCGCGGCATAGCGAGCAAGCTGCGTATGATAGAGCGCGAGTTGACGCTGAAAAAACTCCTCGACGGACTCATGCTCTTTTGGCGTAGCAGTTTTATAGTCAATGACCCAACGCTCTTCACGCACTTCGTCCATAAAAACGTAATCGAGTATGACCTGTCCGGTAATGGCCGCGTCACCCATCGTGAGAGAAAGCTCTGCGCTACGCTCTGCTCGCGCGGGCGAAAGCATCCATTGCGCCCAAGGGTCAGCCAGTACTCTGTCTAGCGTGTCTTTCCCCACCGCTTGCAGTTGCTTAAGCTGACTTTGTGGTGCCCCCAATTCATACAGCGTGGATTCGAGCAGCTTCTCGAGTTGTGTGTCGCAATGCAAAGGCAGCTTATCTCTGTACACCAGCGCCTCAAGACAGCGATGCACCGCCGTACCAAACGCGCGGGGAACACGACTTGCGTCTTCAAGGTCCCGTGGCACTGAAGCGGCATCCGCGGCGACGCCCTCAAGCACCGGTAAAGTTCTCAGACGACTGTAGGACGAACGAACTTCCATGCCGACTGAAGGCGGCGCCGAATCTGCTGGCACAACGCTCACGTTCTGCAGGCTCTCCCAGATGGACGACAGAAGCGAGCCTGCACCGGGTGGGCGTGCGGCCTCCGTTTTTTCATCCCAGGATAAAGAGGCACTCAGCCAGAGGTAATCAGCTGCCCGCGTACATCCCACGTAAAACAGGCGTGTCGCCTCCAGACGTTGTCGCTGCTGGGCCTGTGCGCGGAGATAATCGTAGAGACGATTGGACGCGCCGGCTTCGAGTGACGAGCGCACATCCAGGAGAAAGAACGGTGCCTGGCCGGGCAGCACGGTCTCCTCCCAAAGCAATAGCTCCTTGTCATTGCCGCGCGTTGCTCTCGACAGGGAAGGAATAAACACCCAGTCGAACTCCAGCCCTTTGGCCTTGTGCAACGTCATGACCTGTATCTTGCAGCGCTCGTTCGCCGGCGCAGCAAACAGCTGATCAACTGCCTCAGAAAGGCTACGTCGAGACAGCGGTCGCTGCTCAGCTTCCAGGCGCTCTAGGCATTGGAAGAACTGCTCTGCATCCTTATGATCGGCCTCCCCGGCAATGCCCGCGGCGCCGCCGAAACGTAGCCAACACTCCTCAACCCAAACACGCAGTGAGAGGCGATCCTGATACCGTTCAGCCCAGCGCAACAATGCGCTCAGTCCCTGCATTCGTTTGCGGCCGAGCACTGATATAGCAGCCATCGCAGCCTGTGCACGCGGACTCTGATCTAAAAAGTCAGCCGCCAGGGGCGCGTGAAGTGCTAGCTGAAGAAGGTCCTCATGATCCAGAGCGACCGCTGGGCAACGTACCAATGCGAGCCAGGACAAACGATCGAAACGATCCAACAGCACCGTGCAAAGCGTCACGAGGTCACGGATGATCGGTCGTCCGGATAGCGGATCAAGATCATGAGCCGCAACTTCAATGCTACGCTCGCGCAATTCAAACAGCACAGGATGCAAGTGTGTTCGCGAGCGCCCTAGCACCGCGATGCTCTCCACGCTCTCATCGTGCAGTCCTGCCGCGAGCCTGTCGCATAGCGCTTCAACCTCGGCCTGCGCAGCGCCCTCGCCCGCAAAGAGCTGCACATGAGGAGCATGTGCGATCAAGTTAGCGTCAGGGCTAGTCATCCCGGGGTCGCGACGAGCGGCGCTCGCCCGACGAAAACTGACAGCACCCAGTTGCGCATCATCACCTGCGGGAAACGCTGTCTCGAAGTGCTGGTTTACCCATTCAACCAGCCCCTCCTGACTGCGAAAATTGACACTGAGATCAAGCGGCACCAGATTAAGGTCACCCACTCCTTCATCCCGTGCTCTGATAAACAAGCCTACGTTTGCAGCGCGAAACCCATAAATCGACTGCATTGCGTCACCCACCACGAGGAGCGTTCGAGGCGCTTGAGGGTTGGCGCGGTTGTGGTCATTCCAGCCTCGCGTGAGTCGCCGGATCAATTCAAACTGCAACGAAGACGTATCCTGAAATTCGTCCACCAACAAGTGTTCTATGCTGTGATCAAGACGCAGGGCGATGTCGGTAGGAGCTTCGTCGGCGCCAAGCGCGGCAATCGCTGCCATCGCAATCTGCGCGTGATCAACCTCACCGCTTTGCTGAAACACCAGCAGCAATTCCGCGCCAAGCCGCGGTAACAAACGGGTCAAGGCAGCCAGCACGTCCCAGTGCGACGCGTCGGCGTCCGTAGCTGGTAAATGCCGCAACTGCTGTAGCGCGGTGAGTGTTGCCGAGTGATCCGCATCAGCCAGCATTTGCACCAAAGCCAAAGCCTGCGCCTTCTTCTCAGCGGCAACGCCCTTGCCCGCAGGGAACCCTTCACGTTTTGTTAAGGTCTTGCGCGGTGTATTATCGTTTGTCAGCAGCAGGGCGCGTAGCTCGCGCCAGGCCGCGAGCTCGAATGTCTGCGGATTAAACTCTTGCGATTCGGGCAAATGCGAGTGCCGGTACGACATCAGCTCTGTCAGCTCGCGCAACCAGGGACGCAGGTTTTCACGCAATTGCTCGAGGCGATGCTCCACCAGCGTTTCTGTCACCTCGCGGAGTCCCAAACGATCGCCCTGCTCGAGGCCGCTGCCGCCAAACACCGGCTGCCACTGTTCACGACGCTGTAGCAAGCCCGACAGCAACTCCACAGCGGTTTCCCACTGATTGTCCAGGTGCAGCATCAGTGCGCTGATATCCGCACGCCTAGTCTTGTTAGTGGCCTCGAGCTCGCGCACTAAAAAAGATTCTATCGCCGCGCGATACAGGGGTTCACTCCGATCGCTCGGCGTCAGGGGTCCTCCGCAACCGGATAAAATCGGCATTTGACGCGTGAGCTCGCCGCAAAAGCTGTCGATAGTCTGAATACGCAGTCGCGATGAGTTGGTTGCCAAGCCCCAGGCTTTGGCCTGATCACACTTAAGAACCTCACCAGCGAGCTGCAGCATTGTTGCCTCATGCTCATCGTCACTGCTTTCCCCGGAAGCCGCCTGGCGCAACCAGAAAACAATTCTTGCACGCATTTCGGCTGCAGCTTTGCGCGTAAACGTTACCGCTACCACGCTCTCCGGATTATCGACTCGGGCCAACAGCGCTAGCGTCCGCTGCACCAGTAGTGATGTCTTGCCCGATCCGGCGGGAGCACTAATGCAAAACGACTTGCACACATCCAGTGCTTCGCTGCGCGCATCCGCATCCGCAAGCATCATGAGCGCAAGTCATCCACGCGACACAGGGGTTGACGATGGCAATATCGACAGGCATCTGCGGTCGGCAGTACTGCGCTGTGTCCCGCCAAAAACTCGCGCGCCAATAGCCCCAGTTCATGCGTCCAGTCTGCGCGCAGGGTATGCATCGCCATGGCACTTGCATTCGAAGCAGAACCCGGAGGCAGATCTGTCGCCGCCGCTTCTGGATTCGTTCTGGCCGCAACGCGGCGTGAGGCTTGCTCGATTCCTGGGGCGAAGGCGTCCTCTGCGACGCCGCGAAATCCCAGCGCTCCTTGCTTCAAGACAGCATAGGCGATACCTGCGGGCGGCGGGTCCAGGAGAGCATATAGCGGCAGCTGAGGCCGCAGCGGGCGCTCGCCGAACCAGCGCGAAAGGCTTTCCGGATTCCCACTTTTATAGTCGACAATCACCTGCTCTCCGTTTGCGAGAGTATCAATGCGATCGACACGCATGCGCAGGGGCAAAGCGTCGAGAGTCAATTGCCTGTTATCTTCCCGAGCAAACACCGTAAAATCAGCTGTTCTGCTCATTTCAATCTGCAGCCACTGCGCTATAACGCGCGCGAGCCGACGGTGTTCCAACTCCAGTAGCGCTGTGCCGAGCAACTGCAACCGTTCTCGACGCAGACCCTTTCGCGCATCAACGATAGCTGCAGCAATCGCCTCGTCTCGCTGTGCCTCAGAGCTGTCAACAAGGGTCTGGCGGTCAGGAAACTCTCCGAACACATTGTAGAGCGCCCGGTGCAGCAATATTCCGCGCTCCGAAGGAAGCAAACCAAGTGCCGGCATCGGCGACGCTTGGGCACGCAGTCGCACGGCTGCAAAGGCTCGGAACGGACAGTTCGCCTGGTGCTCCAGCGCTGCGGTGCCCACACCATGGGCACTCGGCTCATCGTGCAATAGGGGCACTCCTATAAGTGGGACCACCTCGAATCCCAACAGCTCGCGCTGTGCATCCCAGCGCGGGTCCATCACAGGCGCGTGCTCCTCAACAACGATCTCGACGGTCTGCAGCAGTGGGCTGGGCTGTACTTCGACACCCTCGGCCAGGTTGACGAAGCTTGCGTGTACCTCGCGCGAACCCGCAAGCCACTGCTGCCAGCGCTGACTGGACCACTCACTTTCCCAGGCGGCGTCCGCATGCGGCATGCGCTGCTGCCGCTGTAAGGCAATGGGGATGTAGGGATTGGGCCTAGCTGACGCTGGCCAGTGTGCGCTGCTCATACCCACCACCCAGCTACCATCGAAGCAAAGGCCGGTCGTTTCGAGCGGCCCCAGCACCTGCAAGGCGCTATCGGCGGTTTGTGGCTGGAACTGTTTATCTGCGATGAAAGTGCGCAAGCGCTGCACGCAGCGCTCGAAACTCAGGGGACCGCAGAGCGCATCCAAGCCAGAAAAATCGTCCAGCGCAGCAAGCCATTGTTGAAACTGCTGATACTCAAGAGAATCCAGCGTGCGCCCGTTCGGCCATCCCCAGGAGCCTAGAATGGCGTTGAGCACTGCAATCCATTCGGACGGGAGCCGGCTTCGCGAGCGCAACCTCGCCTCTCCCTCCAGGGAGCGCAAATATTTCCAGGGAAACTGCGCCATTTCAGGGTCGGAAGGAACGGTGCTAGTGCTGCCATTACCCTCATCGTTGTTGCGCGTGTGACCACGGCCGTAGCGCTCAACGCAATCAGCAAGTACCTGGCGCAGCAAGCGCTGTGGCATTGATTCAGCACAAAGTTCGCGCAGCGCGCGCACCTGCATGTCTTGGAGTCCCGAAGGGCTTGCGGCGGATTCGCCACAATCGAGGGCAACGAACCTGGACTGGATCAGCGCTATGTACTGCTCCGTATCAACGTCAGCCTGTGAGCACTCGAGGATTGCCAGCGCGTCGCGAATGAGGGGCGTCCGATCCAAAGAAAAGCCCGTGGCGAAATTGACTGGCAGGCTTTCGTATTCCCGGGTCAGGCAGCCGAATTCCTGACGCAGAAAAAACTCGAGACGATCTCGATCTTCGCGCATATCCGACAGCACGACAGCGTAGCGTCCCCGGGGATTTGTCTGGTGCTGCTCACGACACCAGGCCGCCGCTGCTCTTAACTCGCTGCGTGGATCACTGTAAGCGCGCGCATTGACACTCCGACAGCGCGGGGCCGGGGGTTTCAAATGCTGCCACGAAGGTGCCTTTTCGCACAAAGCGCGATAGAGCGGTGGCAGCTCGTCCACACAAAGCAGCGCCAAGGGTTGGTCCAGGATTGCCGCCGCAGGATTATCGAGCAGCTGCGCGCAGGCCTGCTCCGGCAGCAAACAATCACGCGCAGCGAGGCGGCTCAAAAAAGCTCTCGTCCAGACCAGAAAAGCCCTGCCATCATCGTCAAACTCGAAAGCTTGCCGTATCGCGCTGGCCTCCAGGTCCACGCGCCAGGACAACAGCGTGTTTAGCGCCTGCTGGCAAAGCTGCGCCGCTTTCGAGGCGCTGAGCAGCGTAAAACTGGCGTCGGCTTCCTCGATGACTTGCTCCCAAAGAAGCCGCTGGCCAAAGCTGTCGAGCACCCGCCTCGGCGCTACAAATCCGCGGGTCACGGCACTTGCCCAACGTTCGAGCCAATACTGCTCGAGAGGCATCACGGTGCTCGTGTTCCAGCAGTGCTCACCGTGATTCTGGCGCCAAAGTTGCTCTGCATGTCGCACGGCACGACTGAGACGCCGATTCGGCGTCAGCAGGGCAAAGCCCTCGCGTAAGAGCGGACCAATGTGCTCGATATCAGCAAACAGCGGCGCGAGTTGACTGTCTGTGTCGGCGGCGGCTTCTGCTTCTGTGCCTGAGTCTGTGCCTGTGCCAGCGCCTGTATATGTCATCCGACCCTATCTATCAAACTAGCAGTGCCTGCTTTAAAATCCCTGCGCCAGCCGCGCAGTCCGCTACAGCGGCACTCTATCAGGACAAACCTCATGAGCAACACCGTTCACAATACACATGTCGCCTCGCAGGACCTGTTACCCACGCCGAACGAACTTAAAGCCTCGGTACCCCTGACCGAGGAGCTTGCGCAGGCCGTTATCGCGAGCCGTCAAACTGTGCAGGATATTCTAGACCGGAAAGATCCGAGACTGCTGGTCGTTGTTGGCCCGTGCTCCATTCACGACCCGAAAGCCGCCATGGAGTATGCAGAGCGTCTTAGCGCACTAAAAGATGAGGTCGATGACACGCTGTTTATCGTTATGCGCGCCTATTTTGAGAAGCCCCGCACAACCGTCGGCTGGAAGGGTCTGATAAACGACCCCTACCTCGACGACAGCTTTCAGATTCAGGACGGCCTGCTGCTGGCGCGCAAGCTGCTGTCCCACATTATTGGCCTGGGCCTCCCGGTATCGACCGAGGCGCTCGACCCAATCTCACCACAGTACCTGCACGACTTGATCTCCTGGTCGGCAATTGGTGCCAGAACCACCGAGTCGCAAACACACCGTGAGATGGCCAGTGGCCTATCCTCTGCCGTGGGCTTTAAAAACGGCACTGATGGTGGCCTGTCCGTCGCTATCAATGCCCTGCGATCTGCGTCCAGCCCACATCGTTTCCTGGGTATTAACAGCCAGGGGCAGGTAGCGGTGTTCACTACGAGCGGTAACCCCTACGGCCACGTCGTGCTCCGCGGCGGCAGCGGCGGCCCCAACTATGATTCGGTGCACGTCAGACTGTGCGAGCAAGCCCTCTCAGACGCGGGAATACCCGTCAACGTCATGGTGGACTGCAGCCACGCAAACTCCAATAAAGACCCGTCGTTGCAGCCGTTGGTGGCCGAGAACGTCGCCGATCAGATTGTTGCGGGCAATAAATCCATTGTCGGACTGATGATCGAAAGCAACATCCATGCGGGCAGCCAGTCCCTGCCCAGCGATAAAAGCGCGCTGCAATATGGCGTTTCCATTACTGACGGATGTATCGGCTGGGAGGATACGGTGACATGCTTGCGCGGGCTGCGCGATAAAGTTGGCACTTCCCTGCCTCTCCGGCAGATTGAGTCTGACTGAAGAGGACTGAGCCTGACTAATTCTGACTAATTCTGACTAATTCTGACTAAGCCTGACTAAGCCTGACTAAGCCTGACTAAGCCTGACTAAGCCTAACTAAGCCTGACTAAACCTGACTAAGCCTGCACGCCTGACGTAGACAGATTAGAGACGATATCGGACGCAGCTGGGTTTGCGCGTGGGCTTGAGCTTGCGGAGAAACCAACCGTTGATCAATAAAAAGCGTTACTGCGATCCGTATGATCCGTCATGTCACGCACACCCTTGAGCTGGGGTATCTGCTCCATGAGCGTTTTCTCTACCCCATCTTTCAGGGTGACATCGACCGCGCTACAGCCCTGACACCCGCCACCAAATTGCAGTACGGCAAAATGATCTTCGGTTACTTTTATCAATGAGACCTCTCCACCATGTGCCGCGAGTGAGGGGTTTACTTCGTTATAAAGCAGGTAATTAATTCGATCTTCTACCGGGGAGTCGTCGTCCACCCGCGGCATCTTGGCATTTGGCGCCTTGATAGTGAGCTGACCACCCATACGGTCCTTGGCGTAATCCACCAGCGCGTCCTCCAGAAAAGGCACACTGCGCGCGTCAAACCACGCTGTCACCTTCTCGAAGGGATGTTTGACATCATCCTCCTGAAGATCACCCTCACGGCAGTAGGCGATACAAGTCTCTGCACGGGGCGTGCCGGGCTGATTGATAAACACCCGCACACCCAAGGCATCCTCCTGCTTTGCCAGCAACTCTGCGAGGTACTCCTGCGCGCTTTCGGTGATGGTCAACATGTGGAATGGCTCTCCTGACTTCTTGAGTAAAATGCTCGGTTATTATAGCCCTGTGGAATCCCTCTGCCACCCCCCAGAGTATGGAGATGCGATCTGATGAGGCACTTCTGCTATCATCTTGCACCCATTTTTGCAGTATTCGATCACTTAAAACGCTCATAGAGACCTACGCATGAACGCTCCAGTCAATGCCCCCGTCAACGCTACCAGCGCCCTGGAACGCGCCCTCGGTAAGCGCATTCTTGTTGTCGATGGCGCAATGGGCACAATGATTCAGGCAGAAAAGCTTGAAGACGGCGATTATCGGGGCGAGCGCTTCGCAGACTTCAGTGGGGACCTGAAAGGCAACAATGACCTGCTCAGTCTCACGCGCCCGGATATCATCGCAAAAATACACCACGCCTATCTCGAAGCAGGCGCGGACATTATCGAAACCAATACTTTCAATTCAACAGCAATCGCACAGGAAGACTACGGCCTTCAGGAGCTTGCGCTTGAGCTCAACCAGACCGCCGCGCGCATTGCCCGTGATGTCGCCGACGAGATCACCGCCGAGAACCCGGGGCAGCCACGTTTTGTCGCCGGCGTGCTCGGGCCAACTCCTCGCACAGCTTCGATATCCCCCGATGTGAACGACCCCGGTGCGCGCAATATCGATTTCGCGCGCCTGGCAAGTGACTATGCGGAAGCCACTCGCGGTTTGATGGACGGCGGTGTCGATCTGATAATGATAGAGACGATCTTTGACACCCTGAACGCAAAGGCTGCCGTGTTTGCCGTGCAACAGGTATTCGACGAACGGCAACAGCGTTTGCCCGTGATGATCTCCGTGACGTTCCCCGATATCAGCGGACGCAATCTGTCTGGGCAAAGCCCAACGGCTTTCTGGTATTCCATAGCGCACGCGCGGCCGCTGGTTGTAGGCAGCAACTGCGGTCGCCGCTTTGCCGAGATTCGTCCGTTCCTGGAGGAGCTATCACAATCGGTGGAGTGCTTTTTCAGCGCACACCTGAACGCTGGTCTCCCGAATGCATTTGGCGACTACGACGAGTCGCCGGACGTCATGGCGCAGGAATTTCGAGACTTTGCCAAACGAGGCTTTCTCAATATCGCCGGTGGCTGCTGCGGAACGACACCCGCACACATAGAAGCAATCGCTGACGCCGTCAGAGACATCGCACCCCGACCGCTTCCACAACCGCCGGAGCGCTGCCACCTCAGCGGTCTCGAACCCTATGTTTTTGACGCGGACAGCCTGTTCGTGAATGTGGGTGAGCGCTGCAACGTCACCGGCTCCGCACGCTTCAAAAAACTTGTGCTGGGCGATCACTACGACTCGGCGCTAGAAGTAGCCCGCCTGCAAGTCGAGGACGGCGCGCAAATCATTGACATCAACATGGACGAAGGCATGTTGGATGCCAAAGAAGCCATGGTGACCTTTCTGAATCTTATCGCCTCAGAACCGGATATTTCCCGGGTACCGATCATGATTGACTCCTCACGTTGGGAGGTTATCGAAGCCGGCTTGCGCTGCGTCCAAGGCAAGGCCGTAGTGAACTCCATCAGCCTCAAGGCCGGCGAAGACGAGTTTCTTGAGCAAGCTCGCTTGTGCCAGCGCTACGGTGCGGCTGTGGTGGTCATGGCCTTTGACACGGACGGTCAGGCAGACACGCTGGAGCGTCGCAAAACCATCTGCGAGCGCAGCTACCGACTACTCCGCGATGAGCTGGATTTCAACCCTAACGACATTATCTTCGATCCAAATATCTTCGCCGTCGCCACTGGCATCGAGGAACACAATAACTACGGGGTGGATTTCATTGAAGCCACGCGCTGGATAAAACAGAACCTGCCCGGTGCCAAGGTATCAGGTGGCGTGTCAAACGTGTCTTTCTCGTTCCGCGGGAACAACCCGGTCAGAGAAGCAATCCACTCGGTGTTCCTATACCACGCAATCCGCGCGGGCATGGACATGGGTATCGTGAACGCCGGCCAACTGGCGGTTTACGACGATCTGCCGGAGGAACTGCGTGATGCCGTAGAGGACGTAGTCCTCAATCGCCGGGACGACAGCACAGAGCGACTACTGGACCTCGCCGCGAAATATCAGGGCGATGGCAGCGTTGCCGCTCGGGTCGAGGACCTCGCCTGGCGCGACGAACCGGTGGAGAAGCGCTTGGAGCACGCGTTGGTCAAAGGCATCAATAACTACATCGAAGAAGATGCCGAGGAAGCGCGACAACGCGCGGAGCGGCCGATCCACGTCATCGAAGGCCCATTGATGGACGGCATGAACGTCGTGGGTGACTTGTTTGGAGCCGGGAAAATGTTTCTGCCCCAGGTGGTAAAAAGCGCTCGGGTTATGAAGCAGGCAGTCGCCTATCTGCAGCCGTATATCGAAGAAGAAAAAGCCGAGGGAAGCACCAACGGTAAAATCCTGATGGCAACCGTAAAGGGTGATGTTCACGACATTGGCAAAAATATTGTCGGCGTGGTGCTGCAGTGTAATAACTACGAGGTCATAGACCTTGGCGTTATGGTGCACTGTGAAGAAATACTCCGCGTTGCCCGCGAAGAAAACGTCGACATCATCGGTCTTTCGGGGCTGATCACCCCGTCCCTGGATGAGATGGTCCACGTGGCCAGCGAAATGCAGCGACTGGACTTCCAGGTGCCGCTCATGATTGGTGGCGCAACCACATCCAAAGCACACACGGCGGTAAAAATTGAGCCCAACTACAACAATGATCTGGTCGTTTACGTGCCTGACGCGTCGCGTGGCGTATCAGTGGCTTCGCAGTTGCTGAGTGAAAGCAAAGACCATTTTGCCCAGGAACGTCGCGATGAGTACACCCAGGTGCGCGAGCGCATGGCGAATCGAAAGCCTAAAACCAAACGCCTGAGCTACGCAGCGGCACTGCAAAACAGAGCAGAACTCGAGTGGACGGACTACGTCCCGCCTGTGCCCAGTTTCACTGGCACCCGGCTGTTTGACGACATAGCCCTCACCGATCTTATCGATACGATCGACTGGACGCCCTTTTTCATTACCTGGGAACTGGCCGGCAAGTACCCGCGAATTCTTGACGATGAGGTCGTTGGCGAGCAGGCACGAGAGCTCTTCGCAGACGCGCAGGCCATGCTCAAACAGATTGTTGATGAGAAGTGGCTAGAACCGAGGGCCGTACTGGGTTTTTGGCCTGCGCATTCCGACGGTGAAGACGTAGTTGTGGATTTTGATGGCGAGAACGTAGTCCTGCACCACATGCGCCAGCAAGGTGAGAAGCCGAACGGGCAAGCAAACCTGAGCTTGTCTGACTATATAGGACCCAGCGACGACTACATTGGTGGTTTCTGCGTGACGACCGGACACGGGGTTGCGGAACGCGCCGCACAGTTCGAAGCACAACACGATGACTACAATTCGATTCTCCTGAAAGCCTTGGCGGACAGGCTCGCCGAGTCACTCGCAGAACATATGCACCTGCGCGTACGGCGGGAACTTTGGGGCTACGCGCCGGAGGAGAACCTGCCCAACTCGGATTTGATTCGCGAACGCTATCGCGGAATACGCCCAGCACCGGGTTACCCCGCTTGCCCGGATCACACTGAAAAAGAAACGCTTTTCAGACTGCTCGACGCGGAAACCCTGTGTGCCGTCAAGCTGTCAGAGAGTTTCGCCATGGACCCAGCCGCGTCAGTGAGTGGCTGGTATTTCTCTCACCCGGATGCGCGCTATTTTGCGGTCGGTAAAATTGGCGAAGATCAGTTGAAGTCTATAGCCGCACGTAAAAATCTGCCTGTGGACAAAATGCGGCGCTGGCTGTCCCCGAATATGGACTAACCAGGCTCGAACAAGCCGCAAGCTTACTCCGCCCCAAGGGAAAAACGATGCATAGCGAAGAAACCCCAAAAGCCGAACAGCTAACGGTTGCCGATGAACGAAAAGAACAAAGCAGCGGTGGATCAACAAGCAGCGATAACCACCGTCATGACCAGGCATCCGTTGCCACTGCGAAAGGCCCGGGACCGATGGGGATAGGGCAGGTGATTTCGAGTGTCTTTGCCGCGGGACTTGGGGTACAGAGCAGCAAGAATCGTAAGCGGGATTTCCAGCATGGTCGCGCTGGGACTTTCATAGCCGCCGGCTTAATATTCACCATGCTGTTTATCGGCACGGTGTACACCGTCGTCAGCATCGTCCTTAGCTCGCGCTGATCCTGGGTGAGATCAGGCAGTGCAGGCAGTGTTAGGGCAATGCGTGGTCAGTCTGCCTCAGCTGGGCATGCCTGCGAGCCATATCGATATAGTGCCAACCACCACTGCCAATATAAGAACTGTCGCAATTGCGTCTACACTGCTGTCTGAGCGCTTTGGTCCTGATGCACCCATAAATCAAATCCTCTTTTTTAAGCCTCTAAAAAACAACTTCTTCGACTACTTTAGCGTCAGGCTACAGTAAAAGCTGAGCCACGGCGCAACCTGAGTCACACAGCAACCTGAGTCGCACAGCAACCTGAGTCGCGCCTTAGGCTAATGTACACAGTTGAACGACCGTCCCGGGAATTCAACGTCTGCGGAAGTCGACATGGGGTCTCACATTCTAACATACAGCGAGCGTAGCCCAAACGGCAGTTTTAGCCGTCCAACGCGCGCTGCAAAAGCTTTGCCGTTCTAAGCTTATGAAAAACAACCATGAAGATTAGCCTTGCGCTCAAGTAGAATGCTCGCTGGATTTTTAGATAGCACAACTCATGTATCAGTACGACAACTTTGATCAAACTATTGTCAACGAACGGGTAGCGCAGTTTCGTGAGCAAACCGAGCGTTACCTGCGCGGAGAATTGACTGACGCAGAGTACCTGCCGCTGCGACTGCAAAACGGACTGTATGTTCAGCGTCTGGCACCCATGCTGCGAATTGCAGTGCCTTACGGACTTATCAGCAGTCAACAGTTTCGCGCGATCTCGGACATAAGCCGCCGGTACGATAAAGGCTATGCGCACATCAGCACCCGTCAGAATATTCAGATCAACTGGCCCCGTCTGGAAGACGTGCCGGACATCCTTGGCGATCTGGCCGTCGTACAAATGCATGCGATCCAAACCAGTGGGAACTGTATTCGAAACACCACCACAGACCAGTTTGCCGGGGTGGCTGCCGACGAGATAGTGGACCCACGCCCGTATTGCGAGCTCATTCGTCAATGGTCCACCTTTCACCCGGAGTTCGCGTTTTTGCCGCGTAAATTCAAAATAGCGGTTAACGGAGCCGCGGAGGATCGCGCGGCGATACATTTCCATGACATCGGCGTGCAGTTGTATCGTCGTGCGGACGATGAGGTGCGTTTGCGTATTCTCGTCGGCGGAGGGCTGGGTCGCACCCCCGTAGTAGGTTCAGTTATTCGTGAGGATCTTGCAGTCGAGCATCTGCTGACTTATCTCGAGGCCATACTTCGGGTTTATAATTTACGGGGTCGTCGCGACAACAAATACAAGGCACGCATCAAAATTCTTGTAAAAGCTATGGGCGTAGACGCTTTCAGAGAGGCTGTTGAAATCGAATGGAACAACGCGCGCGGTGGGCAAGCAAGCTTGACAGACGAAGCTCTCGCAGATGTTGCCGCGCATTTCACTGCGCCCGCCTACGCGACACTGGACGCGCAGCAGGAAGCCGCATTTCTGGCGCAATGCTGTGAAAAAGAGCCGCTGTTCGCGGGTTGGGTAAAACGCAACGGAATGGCGCATCAGCAGTCAGGATACCGCGCCGTGACCATCACACTCAAGGCAACCGGTCAGGCGCCCGGTGATATCTCGGCGCTACAGATGGACGCCCTGGCAGACCTCGCCGATCGCTATTCATTTGGCGAACTCCGCACGACTCACGAGCAGAACGTCGTTTTGGCGGACGTCCGTGAAAGCGAATTGATGGCGTTGTGGAGAGAGCTTCAACCCCTCGGCCTGGCTGCGTCAAACGCGGGTCATATTACCGACATGATCTGCTGTCCCGGCGGCGACTTTTGTTCGCTCGCCAATGCGAAATCGATTCCCGTCGCGCAGGCCCTCCAGGAGCGCTTTGAACAAGTCGACTATCAATATGATCTCGGCCCCATCGAGCTGAACATCAGCGGCTGTATGAATGCTTGTGGGCATCACCACGTGGGTCATATCGGCATCCTGGGCGTCGACAAAAAAGGCCAGGAGTTTTATCAGGTTTGCCTGGGGGGATCCCAGGGCGGCTCGCAGGATGGCACTGGGGCCGCTGCGCCAAACATTGCAAAAATTCTCGGACCCTCGTTCAGTCGCGAGGCAGTGACCGGCGTCATCGAAACCATACTGGAACGCTATGTCGAGCTACGGGAGTCCGAGCACGAGACATTCCTGGAGACCTACGAGCGCTGCGGCATCAAGCCTTACAAGGAGGCCGTGTATGGGAACGGATAAGGGTGGCTCCGGATTGCGTCAGCTCTCGCTTGACGAATGGAAAACCGAACAATGCCCCAGCGAAGTTACGGTGCGCCTCGGGGGAGAGGCTGAGCTCTTCGATGATTATCAGGGGCTGGCTGCCGTGCACCGCATTGTTATCCAGTTCGATACCTTTATGGACGGTCGCGGTTTCAGTCATGCGCGCAAGCTTCGGGATCTTGGTTTTTCGGGCGAAATCTTTGCCGATGGTCATGTGTTACCCGATCAATGGCAATTCCTGCAGCGCTGCGGCTTTAGTGGTCTTGTAGATACAGATCTGGCGCAGGAAGCAGCCCAGCTGCAGAGATTCAGCGACGGCTATCAGGCCGACGCCCAGCAGCCGCTACCGCGCTTCCGACGCTAAGCGACGGGGCCGCTCCGAGACTCACCGCATCGAGGTCACTTTCGGCAGCGCCTCCGCCCACACAAGGCAACTCGGACCCAGTGCATCGCTACTGCTACACTTAAAGCGCCCCAACCGGTAACAGAGCGATGGAATCCAGTTCCATAACCTTTGCATTTTTTCTCATTTTCAGCGGCGCTGCTGTACTCGCTTCGATAGCCCTGTACACGCGCCAACCGCTGATTATTGCCTACATCGCCCTGGGCGCACTGATCGGCCCCTACGGATTCAGTCTCGTCACTGACCTGCGGCTACTGTCCGATATCGGCCATATCGGCATCATTTTTCTGCTTTTTTTGCTTGGTCTGGACATGCAACCTCAGGCCCTGATTGCAACGCTACGCAAGTCTACTGTCGTGGGGTTGGCCAGTTCGGCCGTATTTTTCTGCTGTGCATTTTTGCTCGCCCGGATTTTCTTTATCAATACCCTGGAGGGCGCGATCGTGGCGGTCGCCATGGTCTTTTCCTCCACAATTATTGGGATCAAGCTGCTGCCGACAACGGTGCTGCACCACCGGCCAATTGGCGAAATGATGATAGGCCTGCTTTTGCTGCAGGATCTGCTCGCCATTACTGTCCTGGTAGTGATGATGGCCGGTGGCAGCGCGGACAGCGCTCTTGCAACAGATACTATGGAAAGACAGGCGGCCTGGCAGCTTGTGAAAGTACTGGCCGCTCTGCCCGTTTTGGGTCTTGCCGCCTGGGTGATCGTGCGCTGGGTCCTCTTACCTTTAATCCAGCGCTTTGACCGTTTCCAGGAGTACATCTTCCTGCTCGCCATCGGTTGGTGCCTGGGCGTCGCAGAGACCGCTCAGCTAATGGGATTGTCGGCGGAGATCGGCGCATTCGTGGCTGGAATCAGTATCGCAACGAGCCCGATTGCCCAGTACATTGCAGTGAGTCTTAAGCCGTTACGGGACTTTTTCCTGATACTGTTTTTCTTTGCAGTTGGGGCACGGTTCGATCTATCGATGTTGTCGCAGGTGTGGCTTCCCACGCTGTGCTTTGCCCTACTGGTGCTCAGCATGAAGCCCTTGGTCTACGGATTTCTCCTCAAGGGAATGAGCGAGAAACGCAGTCTGGCGTGGGACCTCGGATTTCGCCTTGGGCAGGCTAGCGAGTTCTCCCTGCTGATTGCCTACGTTGCGGCAGATGCAGGCCTAGTGGGTATAAACGCCTCTCTGACTATTCAAGCCACCACCATAGTCACGCTGATTGCGTCGTCGTACATAGTGGTGCTGAATTACCCCACTCCCATCGCGATAAGCGACCGACTGCGACGCGACTAGCGCCGGCGACCCTCTCGTACGCTCAAACTACAATAAAAAAGCCGGCTTGCGCCGGCTTTACAATCCATTAATGCTGGCATGCTTTCGCTTGCTATAACGCCGCCTCAAGTTCAGGCAAAGCATCGAACAGATCAGCAACAAGACCGTAATCTGCAACCTGAAAAATAGGCGCATCCTCGTCTTTGTTGATCGCCACGATGACCTTGGAGTCCTTCATGCCCGCAAGATGCTGTATCGCTCCCGAGATACCAACAGCGATATAAAGGTCCGGCGCAACGATCTTGCCAGTCTGCCCTACCTGCATATCGTTGGGCACAAAGCCTGCGTCCACCGCAGCGCGCGATGCACCGATCGCAGCACCAAGTTTGTCGGCAATGCCTTCGAGCAATTTAAAGTTCTCGCCGTTTTGCATACCACGGCCACCCGATATCACCACCGGCGCCGCGGTGAGCTCCGGACGATCCGAGACCGCAAGTTCCTGAGCTACAAAACTGGAGATGCCCGCATCGTGCGCAGCGTCTATCGTCATCAGCTCAGCGCTCCCACCTTCGGCAGCAACCGCGTCAAAGGCCGTAGTCCGAACAGTGAGCACTTTCTTGGCATCGGTGCTTTGTACCGTGGCAATTACGTTGCCGGCGTAAATCGGCCGCTTAAACGTATCGGCTGACTCAACCGCTATCACGTCGCTAATCTGCGCGACGTTCAGCAACGCGGCTACGCGCGGCATGATGTTCTTGCCATTGCTGGTAGATGCCGCCAGTACGTTGTCATAATCAGCACCCAAATCGGCAATCAGCAGACTGACATTTTCTGCCAGTTGATTGGCATAGGCTGCGTTATCGGCGACCAGCACCTTGCGCACACCCATAGCTGCCTGGGCAGCGCTCGCGGCGCCAGCACAGTCCGCACCAGCTACCAGTACATCCACGTCACCGCCAAATACCGCTGCGGCGGCAACGGCATTCAGGGTGGCTACGCTCAGGCTGCTGTTGTCGTGTTCTGCAATAACGAGAGTATTCATGCAATCACCTTCGCTTCGTTTTTCAGTTTATCGACCAGCTGCTCAACGGACTCAACCTTGATTCCGGCTGAGCGCTCGGGCGGCGGCTCGACCTTGACCAGACTCAGATGGCTGGTGACTTCCACGCCCAGGTCCGCTGGTGAAAAAACATCAAGCTGCTTCTTTTTTGCCTTCATGATGTTTGGGAGTGAGGCATAACGCGGCTCGTTGAGCCGAAGATCGGTCGTGACGATAGCTGGCATCGTCAAGGTCAGCGTCTGCAACCCTCCATCAACCTCTCTAATAACGTTAAGCTTTCCATCTACTACCTTGATTTCCGAGGCAAAGGTGCCTTGAGGAATGCCAGCAAGTGCGCCCAGCATTTGACCGGTCTGGTTGTTGTCGCCGTCGATGGACTGCTTCCCCAGAATGATGAGGTCCGGCGCTTCCTTAGCGACGATGCCTTTCAGGAGCTTGGCAATCACGAGCGGCTCCACGCTGCCCTCAACATCGACCTGAATGCCCCGATCAGCGCCCAGAGCCAACGCCGTGCGTATCTGTTCCTGGCAGCTTTTATTGCCTACTGAGACTGCTACGACTTCCGTCGCTGTGCCAGCTTCCTTGAGACGCACAGCCTCCTCGACAGCGATCTCGCAAAATGGGTTGATGGACATTTTTACGTTGTTCAGATCTACATCTGAACCATCCGCCTTGGCGCGCACTTTGACGTTGTAGTCAACGACACGCTTAACTGCGACGAGAACCTTCATATTGTCTCCCGTGATGGGTTGTTCGAGACCCGCAGTGGGCTCTTCGAGAATAGAGGCCGCAGAACTGCGGGCCCATAGAAAATCGGGGGCAGATGGTGCCGATAATGCCTGCCTAGGTCAATAGCGAGGCTACGGCAGTGTGAACACGCTCAAGACAAAGGGGCCTGACATCCGACCCGGCACACGTGAACCTTAAGCGCGGCCCCGCACCCGGTAAGGCAGCGTCTCCCCTTAAGCTCCAGACTGCCCCCAAGCTCTGAAATACCGCTGTTTTGGGTGCACCGAGTGGCCATATAGGCCCGCAAAACCTTATAATTGGCCAGCGAGAACGCCCTGCCCGATCCGGGCAATCCCTTTTAAACAAGCGAGGTGCACAGTGGAACGCGAATCCATGGAGTTCGATGTCGTCATAGTTGGGGCAGGCCCGTCAGGTCTCTCCGCGGCGTGCAGAATCATGCAACTCGCTCAGCAGCAAGATCGTGAGGTGTCTGTTTGTGTGGTGGAAAAAGGTTCCGAGGTCGGCGCGCACATTCTCTCTGGTGCGGTACTTGAGCCACACGCGCTAGACGAGCTTTTCCCAGACTGGAAGGCGATGGGGGCACCGCTAAGCACGGCAGTGACCGGGGATCATTTCTATTTTTATACCGACCAGGCCAAAGCCACCAAGCTACCCAACTTCTTAATTCCCAAACCCACTCACAACGAAGGCAATTACATCGTCTCCATGGGCAACGTTTGCCGTTGGCTCGCAGAGCAGGCAGAGAATCTCGGCGTTGAGGTCTATCCAGGCTTTTCAGCCGCTGAAGTTCTTTATAACGAAAACGGCAGCGTGAAAGGCATTGCCACGGGCGACATGGGTATAAGTTCAAAAGGGGAGCAAAAAGCCAGCTTTACGCCCGGTATGGAGCTTCACGCGCGCTACACCTTGTTTGCGGAAGGCTGCCGTGGACATCTGGGTAAACAGCTCATCAAGCAGTTCGCCCTGGATGACGGCAAGGACCCACAGCATTACGGCATCGGTATTAAAGAGGTCTGGGAAATAGCCCCGGAGAAACACCAACTGGGCTTAGTAGTGCACGGTTTGGGTTGGCCCTTAAAAGAAAGCGGTACATCAGGGGGAGCCTTCCTGTACCACGCAGACGACAACCAGGTGTATCTCGGGCTTATTACCGATCTGAACTACAGCAATCCACATGTCTCGCCGTATGACGAGTTTCAGCGCTGGAAACACCATCCAGAAACACTCAAGTATCTGGAAGGCGGCACCCGTCTCAGCTATGGCGCTCGCGCGATAAGCAAGGGCGGCTTGAATTCACTACCACGCATGCAATTCCCGGGCGGTCTATTGATAGGCTGTGATGCAGGAACACTCAACGCGGTCAAGATAAAGGGTAATCACACGGCAATGAAGAGCGGCATGCTGGCAGCCGAGGCGGTAGTGGAGGCATTGCTAAGCGATTCTCCACCGGCACAGCTGGACAGCTTCGAGGCCAAACTGCGAGATTCCTGGCTGTATAAAGAGCTGTACACAACGCGGAATTTCTCGGGATTCATGCACAAGTTCGGCTTCTTCCTGGGCGGCGCTATGGTTTGGATCGAGCAAAACATGTTTGGCGGCAAGCTACCGTTTACCCTGCATGACGATAAGCCCGATTACGCGGTCCTCAAGCCTGCCGCCGAATGCCCCAAAATCGACTATCCGAAACCAGACAATGTCATCAGTTTTGACAAGCTTTCATCGGTGTTTTTATCCAACACCAATCACGAAGAGGATCAGCCCTGCCACCTGACCCTGGCAGACAGCAGCATACCAATCGACTCCAATCTACCGCTTTACGACGAACCTGCGCAGCGTTACTGCCCTGCCGGCGTATACGAGGTGGTCGAAGACGGCGCAGGCAAACGCCTCCAGATCAACGCGCAAAACTGTGTGCACTGCAAGACCTGTGACATCAAAGACCCTGCGCAAAATATCACCTGGGTGACGCCTGAAGGGTTCGGCGGCCCTAACTACCCGAATATGTAGCGGACCATCAGTAATGCGCTTGTGGGACAGCTTACGGTGAGCTGTCTACGTCCCGATGTGCAGACATGTGTGCAGACACGTGTGCAGACAGATGTGCAGAATAAGGACGGGAGACGGCTTTAGATTGCGCTGCCGAGGTCTACACGGAAGCCATTACTGATAATAAACGCGCAGTCTTCCTTTACGGACGCAGCCTCAATCAGGCGATACCAGGCGGGACGCGTCAGCTGGGCGCTGAGACCGCTTGGCAGGTCCATGAAAGGTTCGCCATGCTCTCCTGTGACATGCAATTTGTAATTGGCGTCGATGCTGCATCGACCACCGGTGTTAAGCAATGCCTGCCATACATCACCGCCGTCGGCGGCTTGCGAGCACTCACAGTCAATAACCTGCAAAGCATGCCGCTCCACGCGAATACGCCATTTTTCTGCAGGGGTCAGGAGGTAGTATTCGCCGTCCGCCTCTCGGCGCAACAAGGATGCGAAGAGCCGCACCAGTCCCTCGCGCTGGATGCAATCCCCATTGTGAAACCAGCGACCGTCTCGCGCTATCTCTATGTCGATAACACCGCTAAGCGGCGGGCTCCAGGAAGCCAGTGTCTGCGCGTCAGGCAGGCCAGCCGTAGCACTCACTATTGAGCTGACCAATCGTTGTAAACGTTCGGCCATGACTCTCTAGAACACCGTGACGTCGGCTCGATTACGCAAAGCAGTCTCGTATTGCTGCTGCAGTAAACCGCCAGTTTCCCCGGCAATGCGCTCTCGCAGCTGAAGCTGTTCAGCCGGCGGCAAAGACGTAAGTTGGCCAGCATTCAGGCGCGCAAATTCCAGTACGTAACTTGCATCGCGCCCATCGTTGATCACGGCCCGTCGCGCGGTACCAGACACTGGTTCTTGCATTGCAAACAGCTCATCTCTGACAGCGCGAGGCAGCCGCTGGCTGTCTCGTCGGGCACCGAGTTCGACCTGCCATTCGAGGCCTGCAGCGTTCGCGACCACTTCAACGGATTCACCCTCGTCGAGCGCCGCCAATAACTCTTCAGCCTTCTGAGTCGCAGCGCCACGAGCCGCCTGCTCTCGAAGTACCGATGTAATCTCTTCTTTAACCTCGTCGATCGGTCGGAGCGCCGACGGCCTGCGCTCGGCCACACGCAGCGCAATGAACTGCTCCGGGCTCACTTCAATCACCTCGCTGTTATGGCCCGCTTCGAGCACGTCGTCAGAGAAGATCGCCTGCTGCACCCCTGGACGCGCGAAAATACCATCTGCCGCGCCGCGGCCCACCGGTCCAGAACGCTGCACGCTAAGCGACAACTCCTCCGCAGGGTCCTTAAGATCAGCAGCGTTAAAGACCAAATCACGGAGACGCTCTACATCGCGTATCAGTGCTGCGGCGGCATCGCTTTGCTGCAGATCCTGTTTTAGCTGCGCGGCGACGTCCTCAAAACTGACCTCTGTGCCTTCGCGACGATCTGTGAGCAGGATAATGTGGGTGCCCGCATCAGTCTCTACCGCTTCCGAGCGCTCTCCTACGGCAAGCCGCGCAATGGCTTCTTCCATGGGTTCGGGAAATGTATCTCCCGCCGTGTAACCCAAGTCGCCGCCGGACTGTGCGGAGCCAATATCGTCCGAGTACTCCCGGGCTGCATCCTCAAAGGAGACACCCGAGGCAAGCACATCAAGCACTTCACTCACTCGGCGTTGTCGATCGTCGTCAGCACCCTCAAAGAGGATGTGCGATACACGAGCTTCTGTCGCGAGTTCGTATTCATCGCGAACCAGTTCGAATTCTTCGCGCAGCCGTGTCTCGGGAATTGGCTGAATGTACGTGTCAAGGGTGAGGTCCAGATACTCCAGAACCACCGCCTCTTCGCTCATGAAAGCGTCGGAATTTTGCTCGTAATAAGCCTGAATTTGCTCATCGCTGACCTCTGCATCTGCGAGAAAATCAAGCAGTGGAAGACTGATGTATCTGACATCTCGGCCCTCCATCAAGATGCGTGCTGCGGTATCGAGTTCAATGTCTGTAGTGAAGTCGCTACCAGCCAGGCCGGCTCGAAGCTGTCCGATCTGCACGTCCTCAGCCAGCCGCTTTTGGAAAAGACTCGGCGTAAATCCGGCGCTGGCCAGCATGCTCTGAAACATATCCATAGAGAACTGACCATCAATCTGAAACTGCTCCATGGAGGCAATCATTTCACCGACTACCTGATCCGAGGCACTCAGATTCAGGCCCGTAGCACCTTGCTTCACGATTTCGCGCTGGACAAGTGTCTCCAGTGCCTGCCGGCTCAGTCGATCGTCATCGAGCAATGCCGGATCTGCATTGTCGCCCAGCATCGCCAATAGCTGCCTTTGCTGTACGGACAGCTCCTGTTGTAATTCCAGTTGGGTAATCTCTTCGCCGTTCACCTCGGCCGGCGCAGAGCCTCCGCCGCTAAAGAGCAGCGACTCGATACCGAAGATTGAAAATGATATAACGATCAAGCCTATGATAATTTTGGCGATCGTACCTTGGGTGTTGGCGCGGATATCCTGCAGCATATAAGTTCTACTCTTCGCTTACGTCGTAATAAACCCGGGATAAAATAAGGCGCACTAGGTGCGCCTCGTATTGCTCCTCAAGATTAACAGCCAGTACCGGTCAGCAGCGGGTAGAATCGCGCGCTTGCCTGGCGACGGCTCATACCATTCACGCTGCTGCCCGCGCTGCGGCGTGGTCTGCAAACTGCGCCGCGACTACTACCAGCAAGCCCTACGGCAAAGACCCTGAAAGAAAGGCTCTAGGGGTTTACAGCGTCTTTCAGCGCCTTTCCCGCCTTAAACCCGGGAACGTTCGAAGGCTTGATCTGTATCGTCGCACCAGTCTGAGGATTGCGCCCTTCGCGACCCGCTCTGTGCTTCACAGAGAAAGTACCAAAGCCAACCAGCGACACTTGGTCCCCGCGTTTCAGGGCGTCCGTTATGCTGTCTACGACGGCGTCAAGCGCGCGTCCTGCGTCAGATTTATTGATGTCCGCGGCTGCGGCGATAGCGTCGATGAGGTCAGATTTATTCACTAAAGTCCCCTGATATTGGTCTGAGTTTGGTCTGATTTTGGTCTGATTTTGGTCTGAATTTATTGCAACGACCCAAGGCACCTGTACCTGCCTGTACCTGCCTGTCCCCGCCTTTGTACATCTGAACCCACCTCAACGATGGAGGGCTCGGGTCGTGTTTAGCTTAAATCTAATTCGCTAGATTAATGCTGCGTCGCAACGAAACCGGCGCGCCTGTGCTCTTCTTTCTTCTTTCTTCTTTCTTCCTGCGCTCTTTCTTCTTACGATCTTCTTCAGTTTTGTCTGCGTTATGCCAACGTTCTCCTATAGACGCAGATCCTGCATCAGCGCGCCTATATGCACAACAAGAGGAGCTTTAATTTCCCTCAATATCGCAGCCGCGAACTGTATAACAGCGCTGTCTCAAGGGTCAACACTGGATCGCCGCAAACCTACTCTTAATGCGTGTTAATACGCTTATCGCTGCTTTTATCGCTTTCTTCTCGTCTCGCTTGCTCGGACCCAGCGAGGTAATCCTCGTCACTGAGCGGAGTTGGCGCCGCTTCAAGCGCCAGAGCAAGTACTTCGTCGATCCATTTCACCGCTACGATTTCGAGGTCGGCCTTGATGTTTTCGGGCACCTCTTGCAGATCGCGCTCGTTTTCGCGAGGAATGATGACGGTTTTGATTCCACCCCTGCGCGCCGCCAGGAGCTTCTCCTTCAGCCCGCCGATGGGAAGAACTTCGCCACGTAGCGTGATCTCTCCGGTCATCGCAACATCAGCTCGCACGGGAATTTGTGTACAAACAGAAACCAGTGCCGTGCACATGGCAACACCTGCGCTGGGTCCATCTTTCGGCGTCGCCCCCTCGGGAACGTGAATATGCATATCGTTCCAGTCATGAAAACTAGCCGGAATGCCCAGACCTTGCGACCGGCTTCGAACTACCGTGCTCGCCGCCTGAATAGACTCCTGCATCACATCTCCGAGGGACCCGGTTTTCACGTAGCGTCCCTTACCTGCAACTGAAGCCGCTTCAATCGTCAACAATTCTCCCCCCACCGATGTCCAAGCCAGCCCAGTCACCTGCCCAATCTTGTTTTCCTCCTCGGCGATCCCGTAGTTGAACTTGCGGACTCCCAGCAAATCAGAGAGCAGCTCAGATGTCACCATCGTGCCAGCTGCCTGCTCACCCAGGGTAATTGCCTTGACCATCTTGCGGCATACTTTGGCAATCTGACGCTCCAGCGCACGCACCCCGGCTTCTCGGGAGTAGTAACGAATAATATCGAGCAAGGCCGCTTCGCCGATCTCAAGTTCATCCTTCTTCAAACCGTTCAGCTTTATTTGCTTGGGGATAAGGTAACGCAGCGCGATATTGAGCTTTTCGTCTTCGGTGTATCCCGGAAGCCGAATCACTTCCATTCTGTCCAGCAGCGGGCTGGGGATATTCATGGTGTTCGATGTACAGACGAACATGACATCCGAGAGGTCGTAATCGACTTCCAGATAATGATCGTTGAACTGATGGTTTTGCTCCGGATCAAGAACCTCAAGCAGTGCTGAGGCCGGGTCGCCGCGATGGTCCATGCCCATCTTGTCGATCTCGTCGAGCAGGAATAGCGGGTTACGCACGCCCGCTTTCGACATCTTCTGTAACAACTTACCGGGCATTGAGCCAATATAGGTGCGTCTGTGACCGCGAATTTCCGCCTCGTCACGCACTCCGCCAAGAGCCATTCTCACGAACTTACGATTAGTCGCGCGGGCGATCGATTCCCCAAGTGAGGTCTTGCCCACCCCCGGCGGACCCACGAGGCAAAGCACAGGGCCTTTTACCTTGCGCACGCGTTTTTGCACTGATAGATATTCGAGGATGCGGTCTTTCACCTCTTCAAGGCCGTAGTGATCAGCATCCAGAATATCTGTGGCCCGACGCAGATCGTGTTTGACCTTGCTGCGCTTTGACCAAGGCACGCTGATCATCCAGTCGATGTAGCTGCGCAGCACTGATGCCTCCGCCGACATCGGTGACATCATTTTCAACTTGCCCAACTCAGCCAACGCTTTTTCGTGGGCCTCGGTAGACATTTTGGCGGCTTCGATTTTCTGCTCGAGCTCATCCGATTCGTTCGGCGCCTCGTCCATTTCGCCGAGTTCTTTCTGAATAGCCTTCATCTGCTCATTCAGATAGTACTCGCGCTGACTCTTCTCCATCTGCTTCTTCACGCGACCGCGAATGCGCTTTTCTACCTGGAAGACATCTATCTCGGCCTCCATCAGGCCCATCAAATGCTCAAGGCGGGCCTTGACCGAGGAAATTTCAAGGATCTTTTGCTTCTCGTCGAGCTCGACACCCATGTGCGCCGCTATGGTATCGGCCAGGCGCCCCGGCTCGTCGATACCGGTCAGCGAAGTCAGAACCTCGGCAGGCACTTTTTTACTGAGCGTGACGTATTTTTCGAAGTTACCGGTAGTGGTGCGGATCAATCCCGCCGCTTCGTCTTCATCCGGCTCATCGGTTTCGATTTCACGCACACCAGCCACGGCGAACTCACCGTCGTCATTCACCGAATCGACTGCAGCCCGAAATCCTCCCTCAACCAAAACTTTGATGGTGCCGTCCGGGAGTTTGAGTAATTGGAGGATGCTCGACACGGTGCCGACCTGGTACAGGTCATCGGCTCTCGGGTCGTCCTCCGCTGCATTTCGCTGCGCGACAAGTAGTACCTGCTTGTCATTCGCCATCGCATGCTCCAGTGCTTCTATAGAGCGCTCTCGACCGACAAATAGCGGCAACACCATATGCGGGTACACAACTACGTCGCGCAATGGCAGCAGTGGAATTTCTAATACGGGGTGATCACCCATGGTGGTCTCCAGATGGCAGGAAGTGCGGGGCCTCGCATCTACAGGTCTGGGGCCAACACCAATAAATTCAAGTCGTAAAGATTAGACCAACTGTGTCTGTTGCGCCCGCTAGCCGCGGGCGTTGCTCGGCGGAACCGGCTACTCCTCGGGAGCAGCAGCCGCTCGTTGCGGCTCACTGGTCTGGTAGACCAGCAGAGGTTCAGAGTCGCCGCGAATCACCGATTCGTCAATGACCACTTTGGCGACGTCGTCGCGTGACGGAATGCTATACATGGAGTCGAGCAGGACGCCTTCGAGAATGGATCGCAAGCCACGGGCACCGGTTTTTCGCTCCATGGCCCGCTCAGCCACAGCGCGCAGACCATCTTCTCGGAAGTCGATTTCGACGTTCTCCATGTCAAACAGCTTGCCGTACTGCTTGGTCAGGGAGTTGCGCGGCTCTGTCAGTATCTGCACCAGTGCGGTCACGTCGAGTTCTTCGAGTGTTGCAATGACCGGTAAACGACCAACAAACTCGGGTATCAATCCGTACTGCACCAGATCTTCCGGCTCCAGGTCTGCGAGCACTTCACCGACATTGCGACTCTCCTGCTTGCTGTGGACTTCGGCGGCAAAACCGATACCGCCCTTCTCAGACCGATCCCGGATAACTTTGTCCAAACCGGCAAACGCCCCACCGCAGATAAACAGGATGTTAGACGTGTCTACCTGCAAAAACTCCTGCTGCGGATGCTTACGTCCACCCTGCGGCGGCACAGACGCAACGGTGCCTTCGATCAGCTTCAATAAAGCCTGCTGCACGCCCTCCCCCGAAACATCACGGGTAATAGAGGGGTTGTCGGATTTGCGTGAGATCTTGTCTATTTCGTCGATATACACAATCCCAGATTGCGCTTTTTCCACATCGTAGTCGCACTTCTGTAGCAGCTTCTGGATAATATTCTCTACGTCTTCACCCACGTAGCCGGCCTCAGTGAGGGTGGTTGCGTCGGCGATGGTGAAAGGCACGTCCAGCAAGCGCGCGAGTGTTTCAGCGAGCAGGGTCTTACCGGAGCCTGTGGGGCCCACCAACAGGATGTTACTTTTACCCAACTCTACTTCGTCACCGCGGTTCTGGCCGTGGCGAAGGCGTTTGTAGTGGTTATATACTGCGACGGAAAGCACTTTTTTGGCGCGTTTCTGGCCGATAACGTACTCGT
>JBGCDU010000020.1:0-63203 GCA_045105635.1 Congregibacter sp. | reverse complement strand
AAACCTTAGCTCGTGTTTTGAAATGTCATCCAGCAGTGCTTGTTTTTCCGGGTTGGGATACAAATGCAGAATCCGCCGCATAACAAAGCCAAGCAGCGGGACGTGCATACCGCGCGCCCTAGTTGGCGGCGTTAGAAGCCTCTCAGGCTTAGGAGGAGTACCATGAGCAGGATGCACGAACTTCCACGAATTGTTCCTCCAGACGAGTATTGCAATGCCCTCGACGGCGAAGTGCGATGGTCTGCGCCTAAGTCTCTATGGCTTGTCTTCCACGGGGTGGTGGCGCTCATAGGCGGATTTCTCGCCTATAGTTTCGATGCGTTGCTGGTCTTTGTCATCACAACCTCTTTAACGCTTTGCCTCGGGCACTCCTTAGGTATGCACCGGTTGCTGATTCATCGAAGCTACGAATCCCCCAAATGGCTCGAGTACCTTTTTGTTCACCTCGGGACGCTGGTGGGTATGGCAGGACCCATTGGTATGATCCGGACGCACGATCTTCGAGACTGGGCGCAACGACAGTCCGCTTGTCATAGTTACCTGCGGCATGGCGAGTCATTCTGGCGCGACCACTGGTGGCAGCTCCATTGTGATCTGCAGCTAGACAGCCCGCCCGACTTTCGTCCTGAGCCGCGAATTAGCAGCGACGCCGTGTATCAATTTATGGAGCGTTACTGGATGCTCCAGCAGCTGCCTCTGGCGGTACTACTTTTTGCACTGGGCGGTATTCCATATGTAATTTGGGGTGTCTCAGCGAGAGTGGCGGTTTCTGTCACGGGTCATTGGCTTGTGGGCTACTTTGCCCACTATTTCGGAGAAATGGACCACGTCGTCGACGGCGCCGCGGTTCAAGGTCGCAACGTAAAGTGGTGCGCATACATCACCATGGGCGAGTCGTGGCACAACAACCACCATGCTTTTCCGGGATCGGCAATTTTAGGGATCTACGATGGGCAACCTGACCCGGGGTGGTGGGTTCTGAATGCACTGCACAATCTTGGGCTCGTCTGGGATATTGTTACTCCCGCCGATCTGCCAAGCCGCAGCAATCTTAGGTCTATTACGTCTGGATCAAAATCTGTCCGAAGCATTAAAGAACTACGAGAGTGTCCGGTACTCAACACATTTAAATAGCGGCTTTTAAAAAAGGCCAGGCAAGCCGTTTCGCTGGACGTCAAACCTGGTGTGTGCCGCCATTGCTAGCGGCGTTATCCGTACAATAAAAATTTAAGTTAGGAGAAGAGTATGTCAGATTGCATCTCAACCTTTTTCGACGCTTGGCAATTTGAGGACGCTGAGACTCGACTTGCCAAATTAAATAGTTCTGTGACAAAAACTATACAGTACGATGATCCTCGCACATCCGAATCTGTAAATGGTATCGCAGCATTAGATAACTATTTAGGCATGTTTAGCGCAAACGCACCGGGTTGGTCAGCAAAGGTTGTGAAAACTGATGCTGTCGCCGGCGTAACTCGCGTCACCGTCGCTTTCGGTGGAAAGGGGCCTGATGGCTCTGAGCAAGTTCAATTCGGTCAGTACTTTTTGGAAAAAGACGGAGATCGAATATCACGTATGGTGGGTTTTGTTGGTACTGGTGAGCAGAGTTAACTTTTTTCTTCGGCGCGCGCATAACAAGCCGTTCCGAGACGTATATTTACATGCTGCAAATAAAATGGGTATTCGTGATCCATCGGGGTGCTTAGTCATTGAAGATAGTCCTCTAGGCTTAAGAGGTGGCGCTTCCGCAGGTTTATCGGTATTTGGCTACACTGAGCGAATGGATAAAAATAGGCTGCTTGAACCCGGAGCGCATCACACATATTAGTAATATGATCAATTTAGCAAATGAAATTGATGGTGTGTGCAAAGAGTCTTGTAACCAGTTAATTAACGACGCCCCTTCGGCATCGGACAGCCAAAAGCGTCGCTTGGCACATGGCTGCCCTGAGGGGAGTTCCTGTGCCCCTAGTGCGACGCGCAGTTGGCTGCCCGGTGATGACGGCCTTTATGTGCGATTCATTCAAGGAATTCTATGAAAAATAAATCTTATAGAAAGCTAAACGCTTTTCTGTTATTCATGATGCTTGGATACCCACTACCGATTTTTGCTGCCGACACATCTCTTAAGGAGAGTGCACAATCCCTGGACTCAATAATCAACGCCTACTACAGCGTGATATCCGGGCCAAAGGGTTTTAGTTACAACTCGGACACTGATCAGTTTCTGCATGCACCGAATGCGATCATTACTCGTTTTAATGAAACAGGTGAATTTCAACGCCATACGCTACTAGAAGAACAGCAATCTCTAGAGCAACCTTACGATAAAGGTTTTTATGAAGTAGAGATAAATCGAGTTGTGGAGCGCTACGGAAGTTTGGCACATGTTTGGAGTACATACGAAATGCGAGAGTCGCCCGATACTATAGCTTTTATGAGGGGCATTAATAGTATCTCCTTGTATTTCAAAGACGATCGTTGGTGGATTGCTTCATGGGGTACTCAATATGAGGGCAAAGAGAAAATACCGGAAAAATATCTCTCAAAGAGCCGCTAAGTAAGTAAGGCAATCGGGAGTCGTAACCGGCACTTAATCCTATTGGGCTCGGAGTGCTTCTAGATGATTTTTGCCATACCAATGCGCTGGAACATTCCCATCATAAAATAACCCTTGTCGCGATAGATCATTACGAAGACTTGCTACGAGATGTCAAAACAGAAAAAGCATTATTTGTGAAAACCGTGATGCCCAGTTCTAATTTTACGAGGCTATATCTGAGAGGTGACACATGAATAAGGTAAGGCTTTCGAAAGACGAAAAAGAACATGCCGTTGACTGATAGGTTAAAAAATTTAATGAACAGCATTGTGGTACTGATCCCATTGGGCTACGACGAGCATGGCAGGGCATTTTTTCGACATTACTAGCTGTGCTCGTTTTCCGCAAAGCGCGGCGTTAACCGTCAAGGAGAGATTGTGCGTAAGTTTACTGTCGGACTATTTATTACCACTGTGACTCTGGTGCTCATGGGCGTATTTTTCCAGCGGCACGCTCTGGCCTGCGAACTGCTTCCGGTGTTGGACTACCAACAAATTGGTAGCGCTGTGTTTGTTGATGCGGGCATTTCAGAGGAGCAGGCTGCAACCGTAAAAGCTCACATTGACTCTGCTTCAGAGCGTATTGATTTCATATACGGCACACCCGAATCGACGCCACGGATACTCATTACTTCAAGTTCTCAAATGGCAGCAAATTGGGGCGCTAACGACACTGCTTCGATGCATCGGATGCCGTGGAGATCGTGCATAGTGATTGGCCCGAAGGGGCAAAATGTAGACGTTATTGCTCATGAGTGGCTTCACGCCGAAACTCAGCATCGGGTAGGCTTTCCCCGTCTATTGATGAAAGTTCCCACCTGGTTTGATGAAGGTGTTGCGCTAACCCTTGATTATCGAGAGCCTTATTTACCGGAGAACATTAGTCTATCCGCGGACGAAATTCAGACTGTTCGAACTTTGGTCAGTGGTAGAGCTTTCTTTTCTGGAGACATTAGAAAAAATTATCAGGCCGCAAGACTGGCAGTTGAGCCGTTAATTGTTGCAGAAACATTCTACGACGAGCTTGAGCGGGTCGCTTTGGGTGATTCGTTCGAGAGTGTATTTATTGGAGGCCTTTAGGCGAAACGAAGTAAGCTCATGAGCAGTATGAACGAACTTCCGAGAATCATCCCATCGGATGAATACTGCAATGCGGTCATGGGGAGCGTGCGCTGCTCTCCAGTAAAGTCTGTTTGGCTAGTTGCTCGCGGCCTCATTGGATACAACGAAGGGCGAGTAGATCACGCTGTCGATGGCGCTGCGGTACAGGGGCATAACAAACATCACGCGTTTCCCGGATCTGCGATTTTGGGTGTACACAAGGGCCAAGCTGATCCTTGTTGATGGGCATCTAAGCCGCGCTGCAGCCACCATTGCCGGCGACGTCATGGGCTTATGGTCGAACGACGATTTGCACCTCTAATCCGCGCATTTATGGGATATATACATCGCGTCATTACTTGATAACAAGGCGAATCTATCGGATGTTTATAAAATGACTACTCCGAATAAAGAGCATAGTGCGCAATCAAAAAAACAGTTTTTCTATAAGATTTTTTACTTTGCGTCGCACTAATGAGTTATTTCGCTTATCTGAGGATTCAGTACGATGTAATGACAGATGGCGTTGCATCACTTCTAACGAGGAGCTTTTTGTACTGATCTTTATCGGATACTACAAGCTTATAGCTTCGCTTGGCATCGATCGGAGTTTATGAAGAGATTTGAGGCTATGCCAGTGGAGGGACTACAGCGTGTCCGGAAAAAAATACGGGGTAGTCGTTTTACAAATTTCTCGGTTCCGTCATGGTTTTTGGGTGGTCGGGTAGTGAATCCCATCGAATCGTTTCTCCGGGCTTACATAAAAAGAGAGAAAAAATTGACCTGAATTCAGGACTAGCCTTGTCTGTCCTGTTAATATCGACCCACTTATTTAGTCGATTGGATTAAATCAGCGGGCCTGGCGCGATTTTTGATTTTTTAAATTGCCTAATTAAAGCGCAAGGTCGGCATAGTATGGTATGCCATGCCATGGTTGATGGAGAGCATGGCGTGCTTCTAGAGAACGTGGTCAGGTTGTTTGACGCTGGAATCTAGTTATTGCGGTGTAGTCTGTATGCTGACGATTCCAGTTCTTGGCCATACCAGTTACACAAATGTCGTTGTTAACTCTACGCAATAAAAGGGCTACGTGATGGAAGATAAGCAGCATTGCCCGATATGTCATACAGAAACACCTCATAGTCTGCGATATCCACATTATCTCTGTCCGGCCTGTTCTGATAAGGCGTCAGACGAGGATGGCAAGCTTCTAAAGTTCTTCAATCAATCCTTGTCAGGTGGTTTTGAGGCGGTTTATGCTGATAGCGGAAAGGTTCGCAGTAGTCATATATGCTTTGTTGAGGGTAGAGAGTGTTGGGCTGACGAGGCCAGATTTGGCGGTATTGTCATTCAACCCGTCGGCGACGGCAGTGCATGACGATGTTGTTTTCTAAACCCCTGAGATCGGCTCTGCCTGCTGGATTGTTCATCGCGTCACCGAGCATCTTTAGCAAAGCGCCTAGCATCTTTACCAAAGCGCCTAGCATCTTTACCAAAGCGATAGTCGGAACTCTGCAGAAGCAGGACTGGTAGGACGCTTCTGCAACAATCCGTTCGCAAGCCAGGTTATTTCAGTTTAGATGAGGGTAAGTAGATAATATCAAGCAGCGGTATTTGGCTGTTCTGGATTAAAATGTACTGGCTCAGTCACTATGCCTCCCATTCCTAGCGTTTGACCTACGCTTATGGCCATTAAAAACATAGAAGAGCAAAAGTATGAAAATTCTGGCTACCGGCCTCACCTGTTTTGTAGCGATAAGCCATATTGGGATACTGATATTAGAGATGTTCTTCTGGAATCACCCGGTAGGCCAGAAAATATTTATGATGACACCGGAGGTTGCCGAATCATCGGCTCTGCTCGCAATGAATCAAGGACTCTACAATGGATTTTTAGCGGCTGGGTTATTATGGGGAGTATTGAAGAATCGTGTAGATGTAAAAATATTCTTTTTATGCTGCGTCGTTGTGGCAGGAATATTTGGCGGCATCACGGTAAAGACCAGTATTCTGCTGACCCAAGGTTTGCCCGCGCTAATGGCACTTGTATGTGTGGTTTGGAGTTCCCGGCAAACGTCGGAATGAGGTTTGCTACGGCTAAGATTGCGGGAGAGGCGGGGTAAGTTGCTGCGCAGTAGTGGCACCGCAGCCACAGGCGTTTAGGAGATCGCGCATGAAACTAACAATCATCAGCGATACGTAGGGCGATCATGACCGATTGGGACAGATGCCCGGGGATGTTCTCATACACCGCGGTGACCATGGTGACGAATAGCAAAAAAGAGCAAGCTACACGCCGTTGCAGCTGCGAATTCCAGAAAGATTGTGTTTGAAAAATCATTGAGTACCCTGTTAAAACGACGAGCCTAACAGCGAAGCTTCTTATGCCTATCGTGATCCAGCGTATTGATTTTGACTCCTCTGCTGAGGCTTTGCTTGCCGGCTCCCAGTTGCCCACACAGGATCTGTCCGGCTCGACGGATGCGCTCTTGTTTGGGTACGCATCTGAGGGTGTTTTGGTCGGCGTAGTGGGCCTGGAGCTACGCGGCAGTGACGCTCTGCTTAGGTCGCTGGCAGTGGCGGAGGACAAGCGTAGAGACGGGCTGGGAGTGGCTTTGGCCTCCTATGCGGAGCAACAAGCCGCGCAGCATGGCGTTCGCACCGTGTACCTGCTGACAACGACCGCCAAGGTGTTTTTTGAGCGTTGCGGCTACGCGCCTATTCAGCGCAGAGAAGCGCCGTCTGGCATAGCCTCGACGAGTCAGTTCACTGAGCTGTGTCCGCCGTCGTCCACCTTCATGTTCAAGCAACTCGGCATTTAGCGCTCTACGGTAAAAATCGCGATGCTCAAGCCGAAGTACGTGAAGGCAGTCCATTTGGGAGTAACATGCACGAACGTTGCGAGTCAGTGCATGATAGGGCGCTGCGTTGTAGAGCCTGAATAATCCTGATTGTGGGGTGTAATGAAAAAAATCGAAAACGAAAAAGAGCTCGTGAAGAAAGCGATGGCACTGGGCGTTGCATACGGCGAGAAACGGGGAGTCGTTGAGTTTGAGCCCTCCGACTCCGCAGGCGATAAGCTTGAGTATATTTACCGCTTGCTCGTTCACGATAGGCTTATACAGCCGCTGCAACCGGATCAGATCTCACAAAAGGCGATACGGCACAGGTTGGCAATCTGGGCATCCAAGCAGGCGTAGTCGTTGTGGGGCTCGGCTTCGAACTACAAAAAATTTTTGACTAGCAGGTGAGATCCAAGACCAGCAGACTGGACAGATTTATAAGTCAGAACAGTGAGTTCTCGCGCTCTGACACGCGTTTGTTGATTGCACAAAAGCGAATTCTTCTGAACGGGGAATTAGCGGACTCCATTCAACAGCAGGTCGGCGCATTCACTCAGGTTGTCCTGGATGGAGTCTGCCTAAAAGACGATCATCCCGTGTACATGATGTTGAATAAGCCTCCCGGGGTTGTGAGCGCGACAAGAGATCACAAGCATCTGACCGTATTAGATCTCATACAGCATCCAGAGAAGAGCAAGCTACATATCGTGGGGCGTCTGGACCTGAACAGTACTGGACTGATGCTGTTGACTAACGATGGCGGATGGTCGCGAAGGATAAGTCTGCCCGAAACAAAATTGTTGAAGACTTATGAAGTCACTTTGTCGCAGCCGTTGGGCAATGAGTATGTTGATGTGTTTCGGGAAGGTATCTATTTCGCTTACGAAGGTGTTACGACAAAGCCTGCCGTATTGGAAGTACTGTCCGCATATACCGCCAGAGTTTCCCTGACTGAAGGCAAGTATCATCAGGTAAAACGAATGTTCGGCTATTTTGGGAACAAGGTGTTGTCGCTTCATAGAGTCTCTGTGGGCCAACTATCGCTAGGGGAACTCGAAGAAGGCTGCAGTCGGCCTCTGACAACAACTGAACAGTCAGGCATCGATCAGTGTTGGCGTTAAGCCGTCGGCAATTGTTCTGGAGAGACGGGTCAAAAAAAACGGTGTAAACAAGGTAACTCTTATTTCGCATAGGCATCAGCCTTTGGTATCAAACTATGAAGCTGTTAGTACGTAATCTGGATCGCGCAACAACCGAAGCTCAATTGAAGGAGTTGTTTGAAGAATTTGGGAAGGTGCAGTCGTGCAGCTTAACTATTGATCGAGAGAGTGGGCTAAGCAAGGGGTTTGGCTTTGTGGAAATGCCAAAGGCAGGCGAGGCCAAGTTTGCAATCAAGAGCCTCAACAACACAACGCTGGGCAGTAACAAAATCAGGGTCAAAAAAGCAGAGGAAAAAAAGCTCTAGCAAAACACCTGGGAACGGAAGTTAGATAAGGCCGATTTGAATCACATCAGCCAAGAACCTGTTGGTACGCCCAGTAGCCAGGAATTTGTTCAATACTTGCGGTCCAAGGGTTGGAGATTGTTTATGAGTTTTGATTTATATGAATAGTGAGCAGCCGCGAAATCCCTTGCATGGAATTACGCTTGAGATGGTAGTGCGCGGTCTGGTCGATCGCTACGGATGGGAGGGTCTCGCTCAGAGAATCGACATCAAGTGCTTTAGGAGCGAGCCATCAGTCAAGTCCTCTCTTACGTTCCTGCGAAGGACTCAATGGGCCAGAGACAAAGTGGAGAGGCTGTATATTAAGACGTTTGACAAGTCATCACCCTGGGACAGGGTCAAATGATTGTTGGCTGTGCCCGAACTAAATTGTCTTGGAATGCGTCAGGTTTTAGGGATAGATGTGCATGCAGAGGTTGAGAGGTGCCTGCCATTGTGGGGCAGTGAAGTTTGTAGTCGAGACCACCGTCGAGGAGTTGACGACCTGTGATTGTTCTATATGCACAAAGAAAGGGGCGCTCATGACTAAGGTCCATGAAACGGCGCTCAGAATACTGTCGGGACGTGAATCCCTGAGCACTTACACATTTAATACGCATACAGCGCAGCACTATTTCTGCCGGACATGCGGCATATACCCGTTTCATCGCAAAAGGGTCACGCCAGACTACTATGGGGTGAATGTACGGTGCTTAGAAGCGTTCAGCACAGAAGGCGTGCCGGTTCGTGCGACGGATGGGAAAGGTATGTGCTGACGATCGACTCGGGAATGGCAGCGTGGTTTCGGTCTATGCGCGTCCGACAACAGCTGTTAGTGTCCTGTGATGAAAAATAGTCCAGCTAAACATTCCAACACCCGGTCTACTTCAGTCGAGGTCCTGCCGCTCACGGTGCCCTTGGTTCCCCGGAATAGGCAGATACTGCGATGAGTCGCCCTTCCAAATTGCCGCTAATGAAGCAGGCTGGCGGTCTCGTGGCGTGGCTTCTCTTTGTGTTTGCTTTCGCAGCGTTAGGTGGTTTTGCGTCACTCAACGCAGTGTCGTTTTACGCGGGGCTCCAGCAGCCAGCATGGGCCCCGCCCGGGTGGTTGTTTGGGCCAGCGTGGACGCTGCTGTACACCCTTATGGGTATTTCTGCCTGGCTCGTATGGCGGGATAAAGGCTTTGCAGGCGCGCGGGTCGCGTTTGCTCTGTTCATTGCGCAGCTCGGCTTCAACGCGCTGTGGACCTGGCTGTTTTTTGTGTGGCGCCTTGGCGCAGTTGCGACAGCCGAAATCCTTCTGCTTTGGGTGCTGATTCTTGCGACGGCCGTACTGTTCTATCGCGAAAACAAGATTGCCGGCGCGCTGCTGGCGCCCTATCTCGCTTGGGTGTCGTTCGCTGCAGGCCTGTCTTATACGATGTGGCAGTTGAATCCTCAAACGCTGGCCTGAGATGTATTCGAAGCCGCGTCGTCGACAGAAGCCGGCGGGGCCTTGGTGATTCTTCACGCACAAGACTTGGAGTCCGTGCAAGCCAGGGTCGAAGCTGCGGGCGGGACGATTTTGCAGCCCATTTTCGAGTTTCCTGGCGGTCGGCGGTTTCATTTTGCAGAGCCCAGCGGAAACGAGCTGGCCGTCTGGTGCATGACCGATGCATGATCTTTGGTGATTTGGGCTTTCAGGCGAGTGTGGCAAAAATGCGTGCCGACGAATGCCTTGGTGCTCCGCAGGTATTTGCGATAGGGGTTTTACTTTGAAGAACCTAAATTTAGCTGGCTGGGCAAATGTTGCTGAGATATTTGCCTCCGTTGTGCTTGTTCTTACACTCATTTATGTGGGCCTTGAGTTAGACCGAAATACCAAGGCAACGCAGAGCGGTTCGTGGCAGGGGATCATCGACAAGATGAACGATCTGGACACGGTCGAGGCCGCTGATTCGGAATTTAGCAACCTGATTATGCGCGGAGAACTGGCGCCACACTCGCTCTCAGAACAGGAGATGTGGAGATTCGCAAGAATGGCCCAGGCGAGACTTGGACAGCTCGAATTCGCCTACCTCGCCCTGAACGAGGGCACAATCGGCGAGTATCACTGGGGCGCGGTTCGCGGCTACATCCAGCAAATGATTTGTTTGCCGGGCTATCGATTCTTTTGGGCCCAGAATGGAGAAGCCATTTACCACGAGGATTTTGTGGGCCACATACAGAGCGTGCTACCGGACTGCGTTCCATAGCATTAGGGCACGCCGAACCTGCTCATCTCCAGACTAAGGCGTGACTGCGAGGGATAGGAGTGTCCTAATCCGTTTAAGCGAAAATGTGCCGCGTCCATGGGCGGGAATACAGGCAGTATCTACTTGCACAAGAAGGAGACAGCGGAGCACCATAGTGGTAGACTTCATGCTCTCTCACGCTCTGCGTGGGATTGTTATCTTGGTTTCCTGTTGCACAGGCATCGACGCAAGTTGACTCCTGTAGCCCCGCAGCTTCCATTTAGTGCTGGTATTTTGTAGCCATGTTGCTCTCCTTCATGTGCATGCCATGCACATGAAAGAGTATGGCTAGACGGCGCAGATGACGCAGATAAAGGTCGCGTGATCGACGAGAGTTAAACACGCCAACAGATTCAAGTACTGTTCTTGTGATGGTGATATCAAGAGCAGCATTATATTTTTCACCATAAAATGAAGAGAGTGTTATGAGTAAAGGTACAGTTAAGTGGTTCAATGCTGACAAGGGTTTCGGCTTTATTACTCCAGAAGATGGCGGCAAGGATTTGTTCGTACATCACTCGGAAATTCAGTCAGGCGGTCAGTACGCCACATTGAATGATGGCCAGGCAGTTGAGTTTGAAGTAGGCCAGGGCCAAAAAGGTCCATGTGCAAACAAAGTAGTCGCTATCTAAGTCATAGCACGAAAGTAGTACAGTAATCGGGCGGCTTTGCCGCCCTTTTCTTTTCCGCTAATCTTTTTTTTCGATACTGTTTCAAGCTTCAAGCTTCAAGCTTCAAGCTTAATCCTCCACCTTACCGGCCTGCGCAGCGCACTCAGTTTAAAAATCCGACGGGCATTGCCTTGTGTACGCAACACTGCCTTCCGTGCTCGCTGACAATTGCGCCGTAGCGTCCATCACGATGCAACGACCATCCGCAGGGTTGAATGTGACGTGTGGTCCTTCCTGCTCGAAGGCATGTGTAGAGCATTGCTCGAGCGAAACTGCCCCAGTGACAATCTGTGTTGTGTGATCCCAGTTTGAAAACAAGGTATTGCCGCCGGTCCAAAAGTTATTGCCGCTCTGCAACTCCAGATCACAGGCCTCAAAAAACAACAGATAGAGCTTGCCCGTGCCGCCCGCACCCGCTCCACCGCCAACGTTTACGACAATGCTTCCATCGCCTCTCAAGTCACCGATGAACGAAATGGAGCGTGAGAACCTTTCATCCGGGTCCAGGGCCAGGTCAAAGCCACCCTCGTTGGCATTGATGCGAGTGAACGCTTTTACCGTCTTGTTGGCATTCATGTAGAGAATGTATCCGTAGCCCTCGTTGTATTGATTTGCCCCAGTAAACAAGTCGGCTATGCCGTCACCGTTGAGATCGCCTACCGCCGCCATCGCATGCCCGAACTGGCCTCCGACCGTCCCGTTTGGGTTGGGGTCAGTTGCAATAAGCTCATCGAATCCCGATAAATTGGATGCGATTTCGACTTTGGAGACGACGTTAAAACTCGTGTTGTCCAAAGACAGAATCCATATCGCTCCTCGACCATCGTCGCTCTGGAAGGCGCCCACCGCTAATTCCCGGGTGCCATCGCCATCGATGTCGCCGAGCATAGCAACTTCGCGACCACCAAATTCGTCACCTTCCGCAAGACCTGTCCCGAAGCCGCCTTCAGTGGAACTGATCACGACGGCATCGGCAGTCAACACCTGGGATGCCGCATCGAAGAAAAGTAGGTGGATGGCTCCACCACCCGCCGCGCCGGGTTCGCCTGCAACGAGGTCAATTTTGCCATCGCCATTGAGATCGCCGACCGCCGTTAAACCGGTGCCCGGCAAACCGACATTTTTAACATAGTCTTTTACGCTGCCGTCAGCGTTTAAATGAATCACATAAATCGCGCGGTTGGCCTGGTTTGTTGCCGACACCGCAATATCGGGAATGTTGTCGCCGTCGTAATCCCCGATGCCCGCGACACCGTAGCCAAAGAAATTGCTGGCCACCAGAGTGTCTGCAAAGCCGCCCTCCAATGCGGAGATTTTTTGGTTGGACTGCACGCTGCCATCGTTGTTCATAAACAGGATATACACAGCACCGGCATCGGTGGCTCCGTCATCGTCCGAGCGGGCTCCGATCACCAAATCAGTGACGCCGTCGCCGTTTACGTCGCCAACAATATCGTGATCGCGGCCAAATCTGTCGCCGGACTCAAGCGTTGCTGTAAAGCCCCTTGTCCCAGATTCAATCTCGACAAAACAGTCGGGGCCAAACATCGAGATTGCCATTTCGGGTGCGAGGACATTAACTATGCGAACCATTTCGGATGCGGCGTTCCCTGACGAGTCGGTGACGTTGTAGGCGACGCTATAGCTGCCTGCAATCGCCGGATTGACGTTGGAGGTAGTCACAATGCTGCCAGTTAGATCACCGTCTATATCATCAGTGGCCGTTGCGCCGGTGTCGATGAAGTTACTGTTGAGGCTGATGTCCAAAGACGCTGGCCCGTTAAGCGCCAGAACCGGTGGCGTTGTATCCGCGGTTTGAGCCGTATCGTCACTCGATGGGGAGTTTGAACCACCACCGCCGCAGGCGCTTAAACCCGCCACAAGCATAATCGCCGTGCCCAAACCCATGGAGGTAGTTAATTTCCGTTTACTACCCGCTTCGTTTGCCGTGATATGGACTGCCGTCATCGCTGGTCTACGTTCTCATTACGAATTGCTTAAGACTCTTTACGACCCCTACTCAGGATCCCGTCGTCTTTCTGTCGAGCGGTGATGCTAGTTTGCGTCGGGCTGTTGCGTATATCTTCAGGCACAACACGATCTCCTTGCTACAATCCCTATATGCATCGAATTCTGCCCAGTGCGCTTCTCTTTCAATGTAGATTGTGTGTGGGGCATGTACTCGCAATCCTAATGGTAGTAGCTGCGTTATCTGCCGATGCTCGCGCGCCAGACACTCTGGAACAGTTGTCGCAGCTACAGTGGCGCAACCGGGTTATTCTGGTCAGAGGATCAGAGCTGGACCTGCAGCGTCTCCGACAAAGAGAGTCGGATATAATGGAACGAGATATCATCTGGATCCTTTGGATTGGCGAAGCCGTGCATACCAATACGCATAGACCATTCTCGGATTCGGTTGTTAGCTGGCCAGAGCATCAGGCTCCGGATTCAGAGGTAAATACGCTGTTAATCGGTAAAGATGGTGGAATCAAAGTACGGGACAGCGAGCTCAAGCTCGATGAATTGTTCGGATTGATTGACTCGATGCCCATGCGAATACAGGAAACGAACTGATTCAGCGCCGTCTGCATGCATGGTTTCAGGGCAGCTGTCTCCGGCACAGCACAATAGGAGATGCGGTTTGCGCCGCAACCCGACAAAAACATGTCAGCTCTCGGTGTCGCCGAAGCTGATCTACCGCTTTGTTTCTATGGCGTTGTAAGGGATATCGAGATGACTTTGGGAAAAAAACTGGGTGCAGAATTTTTGGGAACTTTTTGGCTGGTGCTGGGTGGCTGCGGAAGCGCCGTGCTGGCGGCCGCGTTCCCGGACGTAGGTATTGGTCTATTGGGGGTGTCGCTCGCGTTTGGACTGACGGTCCTTACAATGGCTTTCGCCATTGGTCACATTTCAGGATGCCATTTAAATCCCGCGGTATCCTTCGGCCTCTGGTCCGGCGGTCGCTTCTCAATCGGTGAGCTGGGCCCCTATATTGTGGCGCAGGTGGCCGGTGGTATAGCCGGTGCGGCGGTGTTGTACGTTATTGCCTCCGGGCAAGCCGGGTTTGATGTTACCGCCGGGTTTGCCTCCAACGGTTATGGTGAGCACTCCCCGGGTGGTTACAGTTTGGTTGCCGCGCTGGTCGCGGAGGTTGCCATGACGTTTATGTTTCTGATCATCATCCTCGGCGCGACGGACGCTCGTGCGCCGGCAGGATTTGCGCCGATTGCGATTGGTCTGGGTCTGACCCTTATCCATCTCATCAGCATTCCGGTGACCAATACATCGGTCAACCCTGCGCGTAGCACGGGCGTGGCGCTTTTCCAGGGCGATTGGGCGATTTCACAGCTTTGGCTGTTCTGGCTTGCGCCCATTGTCGGAGCAATTCTGGCGGGGGTTGTTTATCGCTGGTTTGAGAGCGATGAGGACGAGTAGTCCTTAGCCCCCTAGTTCGGGCGCCTCAGAGGCTGTTTGAATTAATGCAGCGCAAAAGCGCTGCCTTTCTGATTCCGTAGGTTCCTAGGTGCAGTACCTGTGCCTGCGCAGGGGGTACTCAATGAAAGTTTACGGGGATGCAAAGTCCGGTAACTGCTACAAGGTCAAGCTACTGGCAGCACTGTTGAGTATTGAGTACACCTGGATTGATGTCGATATCCTGGCCAAAGAGACACAAAGCGCCGCTTTCAAAGCCATGAATCCCAATGCAAAGATACCTGTGCTGGTGCTCGACGATGGCCGGTGCCTTTGGGAGTCCAATGCGATCGTGTGCTATCTCGCGACGGGTACGTCGTTCTTGCCGAATGACCCTTATCTCAACGCGCAAACGCTGCAGTGGCAATTTTTTGAGCAATACAGTCACGAGCCGTATATCGCCGTAGCGCGCTTCATTGCCAAGTACCTGGGACTTCCCGACGACCGGAAGGCCGATTATGTGTCAAAACAAGTGGGTGGGTTGGCGGCTCTGCAAGTGATGGAGTCGCACCTCTGTGACCGACTTTTCTTCGTCGGGGATGCATTGTCCGTGGCGGACATTTCTCTGTATGCGTATACGCATGTGGCACATGAAGGTGGTTTTGATCTGGCCTCGTTTCCCGCGGTCTGCGCGTGGTTGACTAGGGTCGCATCGCAGTCGGGATACGTGGATATGGAGGACTAGGCGTCGCCCCTGTCGCTGCAGGTTCTATCGCCAATGAGTGAGGATATCCTTAGGCTGACACAGAGCTCGCTGCGGCCCGTAGAAGACTGATACACAAGGAGCAAAACAATGGCCTGGATATCGCTAGTGATTGCCGGTTTCTTCGAAATCGTGTGGGTGCTGGCACTCAAGTATTCAGATGGATTGTCGAATTGGTGGCCGTCGGTAATCTTTGGCGTCGCCGCATGTGTTAGTTTTGCTTTTTTGTCTTACGCGCTAAAGACTCTGCCCATGGGAACCGCGTACGCGACCTGGACGGGTATTGGCGCTGTTGGCATAGCCATTGTCGGTATGCTGTGGTGCAAAGAGCCTGCTGGACTGGCACGCGTGCTGTGCATTGCTCTGATTGTTGCGGGGATCGTCGGTCTCAAGTTAACCAGCCCTGCGTCTGCTAGTGTTCGATTGCCAGGATAGAGGCTATGGACTGGAAGATATTCCTGACAATATTTGGGGCTGTGTTTATTGCCGAGTTGGGGGATAAAACGCAGTTGGCGACATTATTGTTTGCTACCGATAAAGAAGTGAGCAAGTACACGGTGTTCGTAGCTGCGTCCGCGGCGCTTATTGTTGCCACTGCGCTTGGCGTCTTGGCCGGGGCGCTACTCGCGGAGTATATCAACGAAAAGTATCTGCATTATGTTGCCGGAGTGGGCTTTATCGGCATTGGCTTTTTTACACTTTACAATGCCTGAGGCTCGGCGGGACATGCCGCAAGACTGGGCTTGCGATCCGTCAATGTTCAGACGACCCTGCTTGATTAAAAGGAGAGTCCCGTGAAAACAGTGTGGCAAGACACCGTTATCGCAGAGAGCGATAGCACCGTTGTACTGGAGTCGAGTCACTATTTCCCCCGCGACTCGATCAAGGCGGCGTTTTTTGAGCGCAGTGACAAAAGCACCTACTGTCCCTGGAAAGGTGCTGTCAGCTTTTGGTGTCGAGGAGGCTAGATGAAACACTTTCCAACACTGCTGATCCGTGGAGGGATTTTCGGGGTCGTTTTGGTGACCGTACTTAATCTTTACGCGTACTTTGGGGCCGGACAGCCCGCGGCGAATCCGTTCCATGAGTACTGGTGGGTGAGTTGGTTCCCTGCGTATCTGATCTGGCTCGTATTGCTGGTTGCTGGACTGCGCGGGAAGGCACGTCGGGATGCTGAGGCCTAGATCCTCGTATTCACATAAGCCGTTGCTTGAAGCGCTTTTTAGTTGTAATCGATAAACGGAATCGTGACATAAGCGACAACTTTGTAAGTGGGAGACCAATGAGAATTCGAAAGACAGGTACTGCGGCTCTATGGCTTTGGGCCGTTTTGCTTTGTACGGGCGCGACCGCTGGGGAACCCGTATGGATCGACGTGCGTACTGCGCTCGAGCACAGTGAGGACAGCATCGACGGCGATGTTCGCATCTCGCACGGCGACATTGTCAATGAAGTGCGCCAACGTTTCCCCGATACAGATACCGAGATACAGCTCTACTGTCGCAGTGGTAACCGAGCCGGCATAGCGATGAGCGCGCTTCAGGAAGCGGGCTATCTTCGGGTCTCCAATGCAGGGAGCATTGACGATGCGCGAACGCAGCGCGGACTGCGCAATTAACATCGCAAAAAACACCGCGCATGCATACACTCCTTACTATTAAAAAGCAGGGCAGCAAACAGCATGCAATGGAAAGGTCGCAGACGAAGCTCTAACGTTGAAGACGCGCGAGGCCGGAGGGTAACCAGCGGCGGGTCGCGGGCGGGTGCTGGTACGCTTATCAACCTCGTCTTACGGCTCTTCGGTGTAAAGGGTGTAGTTGCACTGGCGGCAGTGGGCTTCGTCGGTTGGCAACTCGGTGTCGTGGACCCGGTGGCGCTGCTGGGCGGCGGTAGCTCCGTGACCCAGGTGGACTACACAGAGTCGCCAGAGGAGGCCGAGCTATATGAATTCGTCGAGGTAGTGCTGGCTGATACAGAGGACGTCTGGAGCAAAGAGTTTGACCGCATTGGTCGCGAGTATCGCGCGCCCAAGCTCGAAGTATTCAGTGGAAAAACACGCACTGCCTGCGGGGAAGGGGATGCCCGAATGGGACCTTTTTACTGCCCGGCAGATCAAAAAGTCTATATTGACCTGGGTTTCTATGACGATCTGGCTCAGCAATTTGACGCCCCGGGGGACTTCGCCCAAGCCTATGTGATTGGACATGAGGTTGGACATCACATTCAGAATATCCTTGGTATCTCGGAGAAAGTAGCCGCACGTCGCGGGCAGGCGGACTACAACCAGTACTCGGTTCGTCTGGAGCTGCAGGCGGATTATCTGGCGGGTGTCTGGGCTAATAAAAACAGCCAGTATCTGGATCAGGGCGACATTCAGGAAGCCATGCGTGCGGCAAATCAGATTGGTGATGATGCGATCCAGTCGAGATCGCAAGGCAAGGTCGTGCCGCATGCCTTTACCCACGGCAGCTCCGAGCAGCGCAAACGATGGTTTGATCTGGGGCTACGTGTCGGCACGCTGGAAGGCGGTGATACGTTTAAGCCCGCTTACGAAGACCTTTAACCGTTTTTATAGACTGGGATGGCTCCCCTGTTCCTCATGGCCCGCGCACGCTAAAGACCCAGTCATAGCGTTTTTCCAACTGCTGGAGTTAAGCACGTGAAATTTATTATTCCCGTTTTGCTGCTATGCCTGTGTTCTCTTTCGTTTGGCAATGATCTCGAGACAATGATTAAAGAACTCCAGGATCGTGAGCTATCACTAGAGACCGTCGCGGCACTGGTAGAGCTCGACAATCCCAAGTTTAAGCTGGGCTATGGTTTGTGTGAGGCTGCGGGTCAACTTCTGTGCACGCCCGATGGATCGCTGGGATACGGTCTTTGCAAGGTGGCGGACGGGAATTTGTGCAAGAAAAATGGGAGCCTGGGCTACGGATTGTGTATGTTGGCCGGCGCAAAAAACTGTCACGAGAAAGGCAGCCTGGGTTACGGCCTGTGCGTAATGGCGGGCGAGAAAAATTGCAAACCCTGATCGGCTCACTCATGCCTGCGAGATGGTAAACGTTAATGTTCTAATAATCGGGCGGCTAAGAATATAGTCGTTAGGTTCCGGACAGGGGAAAGACAATGGCCTATCAGGCGATCAGCTTGGCCGAGAAGCTGACAAAAGTCACAGAACACTGGTCACCACGTGTTGTAGCCCAGATGAACGATTACCAATTCAAGCTCGCCAAGGTGCAGGGCGAATTTGTATGGCATGAGCATCCGGAGACAGACGAAGTGTTCATTGTTATTCAGGGCAGTCTGGACATTGAGTTTCGCGATGGCAAAGTTGCTTTAAATGCTGGCGAGATGTTTGTTGTGCCACGCGGCGTTGAGCACAAGCCGGTGGCGTCGCAGGAATGCCATATTTTGTTGGTTGAACCGCAGGGAGTGACCAATACCGGTGCGACCGGCGGTAATTTAACCGCCCCTAACGACGTGTGGATTTAGGTCTTCGAGCAAGCGGCGCTATGGCCTCTGCTCTGTTCCAGCTTGGACCGGGTTTGTGAGACGCACACGATGAAAAAGCGCAATTCCAGGACCTTGTATCGCTCAGACGCGCTCGCGGGTGTGTTCCTGTTGACAGTCGGTGGCGCGGTAGCAGTTGGATTGATTCCCAAGCATATCCTGGGTATTTACCTGCTGCTTAGCGTAGCCACGTTTCTTGTTTATGCCTGGGATAAGTCTGCGGCCAGGCGGGGCGCATGGCGTACGAGTGAGCGCACACTGCACTTGCTCGGAGTGATCGGTGGTTGGCCGGGCGCGGTGCTGGCTCAGAATCACTTGCGGCATAAGTCGTCCAAGCTTTCGTTCCTGAGACTTTTCTGGGTCACTGCCATCGTGAATTGCGCGGCATTCGTCTGGCTGTTCACACCCAATGGTCTACAGTTCTGGGAGAAGATGCTGTCGGAGATAGCCCGGGGAATTTAGATGTTGATCTTTGAATCATCGAGCAGGCGATGCACCGAAGCCGTTGCGCTCGTGATCCTGCTTGTTTTCCTGGCAGTTGGCGTGAATACCTCGCACGCCCAATCACTGGACGATCTCGTGTGGCTGGCTGGATGCTGGCAGTCCGAAGATGGGGAGCCTGGCAGTGGTGAGCAGTGGATGATGCCTGCGGGTGGCTTGATGTTGGGCATGTCGCGCAGTATCAGGAGTGGCAGTGCCGTGTCATTTGAGTTTATGCGAATTGCAGGCGACAACGGAGAATTCGTCTTTACGGCACAGCCCGAGGGCGGGCAGGCAACGGTCTTCTCCGCTGTGGCGCGCGGCGAGTCAAGCATGAGTTTCGAGAATCTGGAGCACGATTTTCCACAAAGGATCGCTTACGCGCGCAGTGAAGACCGCTTGCTGGCCACTATTGCTGGTAGCGCGAATGGAGAATTGCGCGAAGTGGTATTCGCCATGCGGCTTGTTCCCTGCAACGATTTCTCAGGCTGAGTTCGTCGCGATAGCAGTGTTGCGAATTAATGGGTGCCGCTGCTACGGATTCGACGCAACAAATCTTGTTTTGACCCGAAATGATGTTCCGGACACTGTGGCTCGTTGTCATGCTGACACACATGACGATGTTGTTAACACCTGTCCCCATTCTCGTGCGATTGCTCGTGCGATTGCTCGTGCGATTGCTCATGCGATTGCTCATGCGAACACTCGTGCGAATATTTGGGCAAATTACTGAGCATGCGCGCTTGCGCAACCCGAGAGCAGATAGCCTCATCAAAAAAAGACCGGGCGGCACTCCCGGATTCGCATCGCGTGCGGTGTCTGCTGTGGTGCTTGCTGCTGCGTTGGAGCTGCCAGTGGACTCCGCTTCTGCGGAATCCGCCCGGTCGAATTCCGGAAAGCCTGCGGTTGTCGACAAGCAATTACAGCGCTGCCTGTATCTCAATACCAAGATTGATCGTTACACTCGGATGAGGCGCAGCGGCGGCAGCGCGTCGCGTATGGAGGCCTGGCGTCAGACTCGCGAACGCTACGCCAGCGAATTCAGACAGCGCCGCTGTCACCGCTTTGGGCGAGCGCTAAGGCCAGAGGGTAAACGAAAAGTGGGGTGAGGCCGCTAGCGACCGCATAGCCGCGGCCGAGAGTCCTCCAAGTGTGCAGTGACTGCTACACTTGATGTATCTACTATCAATCTAGGAGCACAGGGCAGAATGACGGCGCACGCAATTAAAACAATCCCTGATCCCTTTGAACCGTACTGCATTTCGCAGGCGATGCGAGTGGGTGACCTTGTTATCACCTCGGGTCAGGCAGCGATTGATAGTGCCGGTACGCTTATAGGTGTTGAGGACTTTGGCGCGCAGGCTGAGCAGGTCTTCGCCAACTTGTCGGCTGTGCTGGAGGCAGCGGGCTCGAGTCTTGCGCAGGTGATCAAGGTCACGATTTATCTCACGGATATGGCACATTTCCCCGAGATTGTTGCGCTGCGACAGCGTTACTTCTCGCACCCTTACCCCGCGGACACGATCGTTGAGGTCCGCGCGCTCGCCTTACCTGAGCTGATGATCGAAATAGAAGCTACTGCGCTTGCAAGCGGAGATGTGCTGCCTGCCGATGGTGTGGCCTAGGCCATGGCGTCAGCCGCCGCTGCATCGCGAAAACGCAAGCCGCAGTTATCCGATGTGCCTGAGACGATGCTTTGGACATTGCACAGTCGCGCAAACGAGGCGATGCGCGCCAATGGTGTACTGACTGATCCCAAAGCCGTAGAAATCTATCACAGCATCGATTACGACTTCGCGCGAAGCTTCGGGCGTGCTGAGCCCACGCTTGCGCTACGAGCGGCGGCTTTTGATGAGGCGTTGCGCAGTTTTCTCCAGGATAATCCCATGTGTAGCATCGTGAATTTGGGTGAGGGTCTTGAGACCCAGCGTTACCGAGTGCCTGCTCCCGGTTGCCGTTGGTACAGCATAGATTTACCAGAAGCGATGGAGGTCCGGGAACGGTACATCACCCCGGATGAGGATCATACTCACATAGCGCTATCGGCGAGTGATCCAGGATGGCTCGATATGATCCCTCGCGACCGGCCCATCTTCATTTCGGCGCAGGGCCTGTTCATGTACTTTGATCGCGCCGCCGTTAAAACGCTGTTACAGGATATTGCGGGAACCTTTAATCAGTGCGAGATGATCTTCGATGTCATTCCACGCTGGATATCAAGGGCTTCTGTACTCGGTCGCGGATTGCCGCGCACGCTGTCCTACAAAACACCACCGATGCCCTGGGGTGTGAATCGATTCTGGTTGCGGCCGCTGCTCCAGAGCTGGCTCAATCGCCCGCTACAGGTACGGCTCGATAACTATCCGCCGTTTCCTCGTGGACCTGCGAGATTGGTAAACTCAGTGTCGTCAGCATTACCCGGTTTACAGCACTGGTCCCCAACAATTGTGCAGCTGTCGCTGTCGACGGAGCAGGGCTAAAAATAGAGAAACCGGTGCGCAAGCTGCTATTCATTCATAGCGCTGCCCGGTGTTCAGTGGGGGCAAAAGCAGGCTGCGCCCGGTAGGTCGTCGACCCGCTGTATGTAGATGTATGTAGATGTATGTAGATATATGTCGATGTATGGCACTGGGTATCGCTGTATAGCGAGCAATTTTTTTAGCTGTGTTCTGTGAGCAATAGCCGAAAGCATACGGCTTGCTTGTGTCGAAGCGGGAATTCGGGTCAACTCTGCGTCCATGAAGCATGTAGAAGAAAACACCTTAGCGCCGCTGTCGTTTGCGGGCACGCACGGTGGCCTGGTGCCGCTTGCGCTGGAGCATCACGATGCGCTTGTTGATGCTGTGGCCGAGGACGATCTCTGGGCGCTCTGGTACACAGCGGTGCCCTCACCTGATGGCATGCGAGCGGAGATAGAGCGTCGTCTCAGCTTACAGGCAAACGGCGAGATGCTGCCGTTTACCATTCTCGACAGTGCCGGAATCCCCGTTGGCATGACCACGTACATGGCCCTGGAGCTTGCGGTGCCGCGCCTGGAAATCGGCTACACCTGGTATGGGCGTCGGGTGCAGCGCACGGCGTTGAATACAGAGTGCAAGCTGTTGCTGCTGACACATGCATTCGAGCAGCTGGGCTGCCTGGCGGTTGAGTTTCGTACTTCTTTCTTTAACCAGCAGAGTCGGCGTGCCATTGAGCGTTTGGGAGCTAAGTTGGATGGCGTTTTGCGACAACATCGTCGACATCCTGATGGCTCAATGCGCGACACCTGCGTTTATTCCATACTCGATTCTGAGTGGCCAGGTGTACGGCAAAACCTGTGTTTTTCGCTGCAGCGCAAGCGATCCGCGAATGCGCTCTCCAACTGATAACGCGGAACACCTTATGAATAGAAGCTCTGCATCTTTGCCGCTACGATTTTCCGCGTTGCTATGCTTCTGCCTCGCACCGCTTCTTGCAGGGTGTCTCGGTGTGCCGGAGGGTGTTGCGCCTGTTAAGAATTTCGAGGCTGAGCGTTATCTTGGGCGCTGGTATGAGATTGCGCGGCTGGACCACAGTTTTGAGCGAGATCTCGCAAATGTCACGGCGGAGTACGCGCGGAGGGATGATGGTGCTGTGAGTGTCACCAATCGTGGCTACGATCTTGCCGATCTGGAGTGGAATGACATTGAGGGCGTCGCGCGCTTTGTGGACAGCGAGACTGAGGCGCATCTGAAAGTGTCGTTCTTCGGTCCGTTTTACGCGTCTTACATTGTTTTTGAACTCGAGGAAGCTGGGTACAGCTACGCTTTTGTGTCTGGCTTTAATCGCGATTATCTGTGGCTACTGTCGCGTACGCCGGATGTGCCCGAGTCGCTGAAACAGCGTTTTGTTGCGCGCGCAGGTGAACTTGGATTTGATACCCAAGAGCTGATCTGGGTCGACCACTCTGACAAGTGAAACTAGCGAGCGTCTCCGCTGGAGGCGCCCGGTAAACTAGCTGACGTCTATGAGTTCCCAGGTGCCAGTCTGGTTGTCACGCTCGATGTAGCGGTAGCGAACCTGGCTGCCGTGGTCGACGTTTTCTATGTCATTGGTTTTCGGGCTGCTAATGAATTTGACCCGACGGCTCTTGTTGCGTCGATTCATACTGCAGCCGGCTTCGGAACCGCGTCGCGCATTGCGAAACTTCACGTAGACCGGCTGGCCCAGTTGCTCTGCTTTGCGTTTGTCGACGGTGCCTTCGAGGATACAGTCTTGAGTTATTTCGGCCTGCGCACCCATCGGGAGCAGTGCCAAGAGTAGCGCCGTGCTGCCAAAGGCGACGATGTGTCGAAGTTGTGCCGCTGCTGTCGTTTGTGTCTTAAAAGTATTCACAATATTCTCCTTCGCCTCACGGCGATGTGTAGCCAACGCTATGTCCTTCTAGTTGCCGTCTGCTATTTAGCTGAGTCTCATCCAGATTCAGCGTCCCGCTTCTAAAAACTGCTTAGGAACAGTGGGTAGTGACGGCGGAGGGTGCGTTGCCCCCGACCTGCTAAGCATACAGCGGGCTCCTGGTGAGTTGCTGGTGCTGAGAGGCCTGTTCAATATTCGGGGTCACCCGAATGTGCCTGTGAGTTAGCGCCGATCTCAAATGATGTCTCGGTTAAGGCCCCAGCTAAGGTTCGAGTTGAGACCTTAGCTATCACTGTGATGACACATTCAGTGTCATAAAAGTGACATAAACCTGTGCTAGCTCGAACTCCAGTGTACGTCGATTAGCGGCATGAAATCCATAGTTTTCATAAATCTGTAACATAAATGACACAAAAATTTGTATTTGCGCGGCCTGTTGCCTAAAAAAATAGCCCACACATGTCATATGTGGCCAAGTTGGTAGCGGGTATGGGGCCTATGTTTGCTCACAGGAACATTGCGAGATCCTCTGATGTGCCATTTGCTGCGCTGAATGCACTGCGCTTGTCAGGCAAAAAGCCCGTGCATAAACCAGCGCTGTTGCCGGCGTTCGTGGAAGACCCAGAAGCGCTGTCCCTGTTCATTTTTAGCGACAAAGTAGTCGCGGCTGGTGCCCTTTTTCCACCAGCCATCTTCGATCCGCTCGGGACCATAGATCAGCTCCAGATAACTTCCCCAGAACAGTAGTTTTTCTCTCTCCAGGCGCAGCGGCTCTGGCTCCGGGAGCAGCCAGAAAGGGCGCTGTGCTGCGGGTCCGCTATGGGCACGGTCTCTCGATCCTGGTGATACGATGGCAAAGCTATCCTCTGGCAGGTGTGCGTCCCGGCAGCGCAGACTGCTGACAGCCCGTGATCCGAGTCGGTTGCTGAGCAGGTCGACGAGCTGCGCGGTGCTGCCAGACTGCCCGCTTTGGCGAAACAAGCTGCCGCTGTTCGGTTGCGCTGAATCCAGTTGTTGAACACGCAACTGCACCCGCTCGACTTCTTCGCGAAAGGGCTGTCTTTCGAGGCGCAGGCGCGTGAGGCGATACCAATCCTGACGTGACGTATCCGCCTCGCTGGCACGTACTTCCAGTTTCTCCCGATACTCGCCTTGACCATAGAAATGCCACACAAGCTGACGCGTTTGCAGCTGACGCTGCCGCAGGTAGTCCTGTAAGGATTGTAGAAGCTGCTCGAGTGCCGGCCCCAGCTCATCCTGATTAGCCACCGGATAATCCAGGGGATAGCTGTCCAAAAAGCAGCTTGGCGGTTCAAAATGTACCAGCGGGGCAACGAGTTCGCCGATCAGGTGCTGCAGTAATTCACTAAACTCGTGACCACAGCGACGGGACAGTGATGCAATGGGGAGAGACAACACATCGCCCAATCGGCGCATGCCGCTGTGTTGCAGTGCAGAGAATTCCTTATGTAAAGGCTCCAGTAACTGCAGTGGCAAAGAGGCCAGGCGGTCGCGCAGAGGCATGTCCAGTCGCTCTGTCCTGGTGTCCCCGGTATGCGAGAGTAGCCAGGCTGCCAGGGGTGTGGCTGCGATGGCGGTCTCGGTGCCGTAGCCTCGACAGGCCATTCCGCGCTGACAGTGCCGTAAAATCGCATCGGCGCCGCCGAACAGTCGCAGTGATCCGCTAATTTCGAGCATCAGACAGTCCTCGCGAAAGCGGTACAGGTGTGGTGTCACGCCGTAGGCCCAGCAGGACAGCGCTTCCATGGTTTCGCTCTCTGTGTCTGGCTGTCGCTGCAGCAACTGTACAGCGGTGTCGCCGGCCAGCGCCCGGGCACTCGCGGGGTCCATGCCGGGCTCTAATCCCAACATGGTGGCCGCCGCATTGACCGCGTGAATTCGCTGATTGTCGATCACGGCCAATGCTTGCGGGCGTTGTTGTGGCAGGCATTGCACGGCCAGTTCGTGAAGTCTGAGGCAGAGCCAGAGTTGCATGATTTACTCAAATATACTGTATGCATATACAGTATTTGATTTTACGCTCGCTGGCGATGCCTGTGTCACGGCTGCCGTTCCGGTGTTGTATCTGGGTGGATAATCCGCGGTGCTTCACGCATCATCCGATCGCTAGAAAAAATCTCGTAAAAACAGGAGCTTCGATGATTTACAGGGCCTTCAGGCGAGAGCTGTTTGTGCTTGCAGTAGCACTACTGGGTACCTCGTGTGCACTGCCGCCGGCAGCCGTACCTGACGCGCAAGGCGACACATCTGAGTTTCGCGCGTTTCTTGATGCCACCTGGCAGGAGGACCTCGCTCTAAGCCCTGTGTTTGCCAGTCGCACCGGTGTTAAGGACTATCAGGATCGCTGGAGTCGTGTGGACGAGGCGTTCAAGCAGCAGACTCGCCAGCGTAACGAGAGACTTCTGACAGAGCTTGCGCAGTTCGACCGTGCATCGCTGGGCCGTGCCGAGCAACTATCCTACGATCTGTATCAGCTCCGGCTGCAGCGTCGACTTGCGAGCGATGAGTACCGGCATCACAAATTTGTTATTCACCAGCATCGCGGGCCGCATACCCGTGTACCCAGCCATCTGATCAATATCCACCAAATTACGGATGTGGCAGATGCTGAGGCTTATATTGCGCGATTGCATAAAGTTGGCGACTATTTTGATGGCGTGATCGAACAGCTGCAGATTCGCTCCGAAAAAGGCTACCTGTTAGCTGACTGGCAGTATCCGCGGATGATTCAGTCGGCGCGTAACGTGATAAGAGGTGCGCCTTTTGATGCGTCCGGTGTGGACTCCACGCTCTGGGCTGACTTTCAGAGCAAGGTGGCAGCGTTGGACTTAGAGGGCGCTCAGCGCTCGAGCCTTGTGGAGGGGGCCCGGGTGGCCCTGCTGGAGAGCTTTGCGCCGGCCTATGCACGTCTGATCGATGCCTTGGAAGAACAATCTGTGGATGCGCCCGATGCAGACGGTGTGTGGAAGTTTCCCCGTGGCGATGATTTTTACGCAGAGCGCCTGCGCTGGTACACCACCACGGAGCTGACAGCCAATGAGGTACACGCCATTGGTCTGCGCGAAGTGACGCGAATCCATGCGCAGATGCGCGGGGTCATGCGTGAGCTGGGCTTTAGCGGTGACTTGTCCGATTTTTTCAACTTCATGCGCAATGATCCGCAGTTTTATTACCCCAGTACCGATGCGGGACGTGAAGCGTATCTGAGCGAGGCGCGCGCGATTATTGACGAGATGTATGCGTCGTTGCCCGAGGTGTTCGGTTTACTGCCCAAGGCCGCAATCACGGTTAAACAGGTAGAGGCTTTTCGTGAGCGTTCATCCGGGAAGGCGTTTTACCAGGCCCCACCTCCGGATGGCTCTCGCCCGGGCATCTACTATGCCAATTTGTACAATATGGCGAGTATGCCCAAATATCAGATGGCGGCGCTCGCTTTTCACGAGGGTGTGCCGGGGCATCACATGCAGCGCGCGATTTCTGTCGAACTCAAGGGTATTCCCGAGTTCCAGAAATACACGAGTTTTACCGCCTATACCGAGGGTTGGGGGCTGTATAGCGAGAGTTTGGCGGGAGAAATGGGTTTCTACCGCGACCCCTACTCAGACTTTGGGCGACTGAGCACCGAGTTGTGGCGGGCCTGTCGTCTGGTGGTGGACACGGGTATTCACAGTAAGCGCTGGAGCCGTGAAGAGGCGATCGATTATCTGCTTGAGAACACGCCTAACGCGAAGGCGGACGCTACCAAGTCCACAGAGCGCTACATTGCTCAGCCCGGGCAGGCAACGGCCTACATGGTCGGTAAACTGAAACTGATGGAGTTGCGTGAACGTGCACGCGAGGCGATGGGCGATACCTTCGATTTACGAGAATTTCACGACGCGGTGCTCGAAGATGGCCCCGTGCCGCTGTCTATGCTGGAAGCCAAAATCAACGCGATGATCAATCCATCCCACGTTCCAACAGGTAGGTGATCGCGATTTTGATAACGAAGCCTAAAACGCCGAGCGCCAGTGTCAGGTAGAGAATCATGGTGCCGAAGACGCCGGCGTTACTGCGTTTGGCCAGATCCCAGGCGATGAACACCATAAACAGGATTAAACCACCGACGCCGATGGTGACGCCGTATTCCGTAAGCTACTGGTCCATGCGTTGATTTCCGGGTTTTAACAGATTTTTTTCAGCACATGGCGAGCACATGGCGAGCATATGGCCAGCGCATAGCCGAACATGAATTATAGGGTGATGCTGGCCCGGTTGTTTCCTGGTTATCCGGCTATCTTCTGACTGTGCGTCATTGGGCCCTCGACCGGGAGTTCCCAGAGTTGCGGCTGATGCGGTACATCGTCCTCTGGCGGCAAATATACATTGATACCCTGCAGGCCACTACGCTGTTTGAGAATGTGTACTTCGCGATACGCCTGCATTTGCAGGCGCAGGGAGGCTGGGGAGTGTTGGTGTGCCATGTCCTGGGAGCGGAACAGCACAGCCAGGGTGTTGCCTCGGGCGGCGGCGAGTTGCAGCCGGCGCAGCTCTGCATAGCGGTACTCCCCATGCCCAAGCCAGCAGAAGACGGCGCTGCAGGTGCCACTGCGCAGAGCCTGCTCAGTACTCCACAACTGTTCTTCCCGGTCACGGGGGTGCACCAGCAGCACTTGTTGGGTATCGATGCCGCGTGCGGCCAGTAGCGGCGCATACGGCGTATAGGGTGGCGCAATAAAGGCCTGCCAGCGCTGCTGGCGACTGAGTTTTTCCATGGCGGGTAAAAACAAGCCCATGGCGCCCATACCTGTCGCATCGCTCAGAACTTCGATGGTGGTACCCAGTGGCCAGCCCTGTTCGCAGAGTTTCGCATCCAGCGCGGCAAATCCCGTTGGCAGGTTTTGGTGATAGTGCAGGTCACTGTTTGCCGCGCCAGCAGCACCCGCGGCGGCTCCAGCATCAGCAGCTTCAGTCGTTGTGGAGTCACGCTGTAAATCGCCGCGACCCAGCCAGGTGTCGCGGCGATTAATGACAGCACGCAGGCTCTCTGGCAAATCCTCTGTGGCAATACTTTCTCTGCGTAAGGCTGTTACAGGAGGGGGCGACGGTAACAATGCCTGTAGGCCAGTGCTGCTATGTGCAGCGCTGCGAGTATTTCTTGGGCTTGCCGCAGTGCCCGGGCGGGCTAAATTACCCGGACTGCTTACATTGCCTGAGCTGGCCGTATTTCCAAAAAGATCCTGATGCATCCTTGCTCTCCAAAAGTACTGTATATAAAAACAGTAGTCTGGATTCGTCTGCACTGCAAGCGTGAATTTTTGACCTGTCGCTTATTTAGACAGATTGAACGCGGCAGACTGAGTAACAAAACCTCCTGGCCGCACTGCTACCCGAGGCGCAGAAACCCTGGCGTCTCACCGCGGCGCGCAAGCCCCAGCACCAGCCATTCCATGAGCTCCCAGGGGTTGCCGTCCGCATAGCCTTTGACGCTGCCGTCAATTCTTGCCGCCAGCGTCAGCAGTGACTCGATACTCTGCGTGTTGTGGCGGCCCAGAGCCGCCTGGAGAATGCTCTGACGGCTTTTCCAGACGCGGGCTTCCGCCAGAGCCTGTGTCGGCGGTCTTCCGGTGGCTACGAGTTGTGTGAGGCCGCGAAGCTGACGGAGTTCACGCACAAACCCCCAGAGCAGTGCAGGCGGCTGTGCGCCTTCAGCGCGCAGCCCCTGCAACATACGCAGGCTATCATCACTCCTGCCCGCGAGCGCGGTGTCCAGCAGCCCGAAGACGTTAAAGCGGGCGCTGTTGCCCACCGTGTCCGCAACGCGTTCGGCAGTAATCAGTTGATCGCCGGCAATGAGTCGCAGCTTTTCCAGCTCCTGCACAGCGGCGAGCAGATTGCCTTCTACCCGCTCCGCCAATACGCCAAGCGCATCGCGCTCAATGTGTATTTGCATGCTTTGCGCCCGACGCTCCAGCCAGCGCGGCAGTTCTTCTGCCTTGACCGGCCAGACCTGAACCGTTGCCCCGGCTTCGTCAATGGCCTTGTACCATTTGCTGTTGGTGCTGGCCTTGTCGATCTTTCCAGCGACGATAAGCAGCACGTCTTCACTCTCGGTTTGTGCGAGATACTCGCACAGGGTCTTACTTCCCTCGCTGCCGGGTTTGCCGTTGGGTATGCGTAATTCCAGCAGGCGTTGTTCTGCGAACAGCGACAGGCTGTTCGCATCCTGGAGCAGGTCCTGCCAGCCAAAGCCGCTCTCTGAGGCATCCAGTACCCGGCGCTCGCCGCAGCCGGCGCGGCGGGCCGCCGCGCGTATCAGATCTGCACACTCCTGAACCAGCAGCATCTCGTCACCACTGACGAGATAGACGCGACGCAGCTGGCGCTGCAAATCCTGGTCGAGCTTTTCCGGGTAAAGACGCATAGGTCAGATGTGCCTGTTATTGACGCGTTGTGCGTTGTCGACTTACTGCGTGTTGGCGGCGTAGAAGCTGATTCGACGTAAAATCTGCGCGGCTAATTCGTAGCGTAACTCGCCGCGTAGCACACGGATTTCTTCAGCTTTTCCCACGACGTTTTGCGGGTCATTTTCCATCTGTTTATTGACTGCTGCGGTGGTACGGGACATCAGCATCTTGCCGTCGCTGTCCAGCACTACAAAGTCCGTGCGCATCTGCAAATCAAACTCTGCGGCCCGCGCCTGGGCGTTGACCGAGAGGTTGCGCTGACTAAAACGCTCCGGTCCCAGTCGCAGCAGATAACGCGCTTCATCGCGCGATGCCCAGCTTATTCCGCTGGCGCTAAACGATGATTCCACGATGCGAGTCAGCTCAGCGTTAGGATTGTCAGATATCAAGTGCATGGATCGCCAGTCCTCAGGTAGTGCAGAGCCACCCCCGGTGCCGCGGAGCTGAAAACCGCAGGCGCCAAGTCCGATGCTAATCCCCGCCACGAGCATTACTGTTGCCCATCGCACCCGGATTACCGAGATGTCCCTACGCAATCTGAGATACGCGCCCATACCCACACACTCTCCGGTTTGAGAAAGCCGCGATCGCAACCGCGGGCTCAAGCAACGACGATGTTAACCAACTTGCCAGGCACAACGATGACCTTGCGCACGGTCTTGCCCTCGAGAAAGCGCTGGGCATTTTCCTGTGCAAGTGCCGCCGCCTCCAACGCTTGTTTATCCAGATTAGCCGGAACTTCCATGCGTGCACGGACTTTTCCGTTCACCTGTACGACCACTTCGATGCTGTCGCGGACCAGCGCGGCTTCGTCCACTGTTGGCCAGGCGGCATAGCTTACATCGCCTTCGCCCCCGAGTTTAAGCCAGAGATGGTGACAGATGTGGGGTACGACCGGGACCAGCATGCGCACGGTGGCGCTCAGGCCCTCCTGCATGACAGCCCGCGCCTGAGGCTGCTGCGTACCGAGACGGCTGAGCTCATTGCACAACTCCATCACCGCGGCGATCGCCGTATTAAAAGTCTGACGACGCCCAAGGTCGTCCGTTACTTTGGCAATGGTTTCGTGGATTTTGCGTCGCGTATCTTTTACCGCGCCGTCAATCGATGCAACCTCAAGTGTTGGAGCTGGACCCAGCTCTTCGTGAGTGATTGCCAGACGCCACAGGCGTTTCACAAAACGGTGCGCGCCCTCAACGCCGTCTTCCGACCACTCCAGTGATTGATCTGGCGGCGCCGCGAACAGGCTGAACAATCGCACCGTGTCGGCACCGTGACTATCGATCAGCGATTGAGGGTCTACAGTGTTGCCCTTGGACTTGGACATCTTGGTCCCGTCCTTGAGCACCATGCCCTGGGTCAGCAGACGCGTGAAAGGCTCGTCGGAGTCGACCAGCCCCTCATCGCGCATGAGCTTGTGGAAAAAGCGCGCGTAGAGCAGGTGCAGGATCGCATGCTCTATACCGCCTACGTACTGATCTACGGGCAGCCAGTAGTTCGCCATATCGCTGTCGAGCATGCCGTCGGTAAATTCCGGGCAGGTAAAGCGCGCGTAGTACCAGGACGATTGTACAAAGGTATCGAATGTGTCGGTCTCGCGCTCACAGGCGGTGCCATCGAGATCAAATTCTCGCCACGTCGAATCGGCTTTAATCGGCGAAGCGACCCCGTCCATCACCACGTCTTCTGGCAGAAGAGACGGCAGTCTATCGGCCGGAATGGGAATCTCACCGCCATCACGCATGTTGAGCATTGGGATCGGTGTACCCCAATAACGTTGGCGTGAGACGCCCCAGTCACGCAGGCGGTACTGCGTGGTGATCTTGCCAGCACCGGCTTTTTCAAGCCGCGCGGCAATCGCGTCAAAAGCGGCGGGGAAATCAAGCCCATCAAACTCTGCCGATGCGATGAGCGTGCCGTGCTCGGTAAATGCTGTCTCCGACACATCGGCGGCTGCGCCGTGGGCATCGCAAATCACGGATTTTATTGGCAGCTGATACTTCCGTGCGAACTCGTAATCACGCTCGTCGTGAGCCGGCACGGCCATTACTGCGCCGGAGCCGTAATCCATGAGTACGTAGTTTGCGACCCACACGGGTATCGGCTCCCCGGTCAGCGGATGCGTGGCGCGCAGCCCGGTATCCATGCCGAGTTTCTCTGCCTGTGCCATATCCGCTTCAGCGACGGAGGACTTTTTACACGCCTCAATAAACGTCTGCAGCGCCGGATTGTCCACTGCCAGGGCGAGGGTAATGGGATGCTCTGCGGCGAGGCTGACGTAGGTAACGCCATACAGCGTGTCGGGCCGTGTGGTGTACACCTCGATTCTGTTCTTATCGGCGATGGGGCTGTCGAGGCCAAATGCCAGCTTTACGCCACGGCTTTTGCCGATCCAGTTGCGCTGCATGGTGCGTACCGCTTCAGGCCAACCAGAGAGCTTGTCCAGATCATCCAGCAGTTCTTCTGCATAGGCTGTGATGCGTATAAACCACTGCGGTATCTCGCGTCGCTCGATGAGCGCGTCTGAGCGCCAACCACGGCCGTCAATCACCTGTTCGTTGGCAAGTACGGTCTGATCCACCGGGTCCCAGTTGACCGTGGCCATTTTTTTGTACACCAGCCCCTTTTCGTAGAGCCGGGTGAAAAACCATTGCTCCCAGCGGTAATACTCCGGTGAACAGGTGGCGAGCTCTCGCTCCCAATCGAAGCTGAAACCCAATGCCTTGAGCTGAATCCGCATGTGCTCGATATTGCTGCGGGTCCACTTGGCCGGTGCGGTTTTATTCGCGATGGCCGCATTTTCGGCGGGTAGGCCAAATGCGTCCCAGCCCATGGGGTGCAACACATTCTTGCCCTGCATTCGCTGGTACCGCGCGATGGCATCGGAGATGGAGTAGTTGCGTACATGTCCCATGTGCAGCTTACCGCTGGGGTAGGGGAACATGGACAGGCAGTAGAATTTCTCCCGGTCTGGCGAATACTCCGCCGCAAAGCTGCGGTGCGTATTCCAGAATTCCTGAGCCTGTGGCTCCAGGGTTTTAGGGTCGTAGTCTTGTTCTTGCATGATTTTACGGACGCTTTTTGACGGACGCTATGACGGACGCTAAATGAGGATTGTTCGGATCGATAGTAAGGCCTGTCGACCCGCCCGGAAAAAAGCGGGCATCTTAGCAGCTATACCCAATGTCGGCGATCGGTCAGTCCGCCAGTTCACCATCGCGCCAGAGCGTTCGATAGAGCAGTCCCATCGATGCCAGCAACAGACCCAGCGCGGTCAGAATAGGCAGGGACCCAAAGCTTGTGAAAGGTGTATGCCCCAGCATTACCTGAGCGTCACCGACCACCGTGGTCTCTACAAACTGTTCGCTGCGAACGACGATCTGACCGCGGTGATTGATGATCGCTGAGACGCCGTTGTTGGTGCCGCGCAGTAAATATCGACCGTTCTCAAGCGCGCGCATACGTGCCATCTCCAGGTGCTGGAGGGGGCCGATGGAGTTGCCAAACCAGCTATCGTTGCTGATGGTGACCAGCAATTCGGCGCGCCGGGCGCTGCGTGCGACGAGGTCCGGGTAGACAATCTCATAACAGATTAGCGGGGCTACGCGATGGTTGCCTGCCTGTAACGGGCCCTGATTTGGTCGGCCACGACTGAAATTCGACATGGGCAGGTTAAAAAAGTCGATCAAGCCGCGCAGTTTTTCCTCCATGGGCAGAAACTCGCCAAAGGGTACCAGTCGTTGTTTGTCGTAAACGCCTTTGCCCTCTCCGAGCGCGACGATACTGTTGTAGTAGCGGCCCTGTTCATCGCGACGTGGAACGCCGCTGATCAGCGTCGTATCACTGAGGTTCGCGCGTCGGTCAATGGGTTCAAAGAAATCCTGCGCAAGATCGTATACCCGCGGTATTGCTGACTCCGGCCACAGGATAAGATCCTGAGCAAACATAGGTCTTACGGCCTGCTCAAACTGCTCGAGAATCTCCGGGTAGTAGCGCCGATCCCATTTTTTTTCCTGCGGGATATTGGGTTGATAGAGCGCTACGCTCAGCGGCAGTTGACTCGCAGGCGCCACCCACTCGATGGGCTTTAGCATCAGGCCGCCTCCCCACAGGGTCGCCAACAGCCCGCCGTAGCTCAGGAGTGTCGCTGTCTGTCGACTGCGCCAGGCCAGGAACGCACAGCTGGCAGTAAACGCCACCACAAACGATAAGCCAAATACGCCGGTGATGGGAGCCCAGCCAGCGAGCCAGGTATCGACATGTGCGTAGCCCAGATACAGCCAGGGGAAACCGGTCAGCAGCCAACTGCGTAACCACTCGCCCAGTACCCACAGTGCCGCGAAGCCGAGCAGCATTCCACCCGGGAGGGGCCTGACTATGCGTGTATACATCCAGGCCTGCAGTGCATGCAGCAGCGCGAGTCCGGCGCAAAACAACGCGGTTAGTCCCGCGGCCAGTTCGATACTGGCGTTGCCGTGGACCTGAATGCTGACGTAGACCCAGGAAGCACCGGATCCGAAGAAGCCCAGTCCGAACAGCCAGCCTCTGCCTATCGCCTGCATCGGCGTGCAGCTTGCCAGCAGGTAGGCGTAGAGTGCGCAGCCAAGAACCGCCGCCGGCCAAAGCTCAAAAGGGGCCAGGGAGAGAGTGACCAGAATGCCCGCGAAAGGGGCTAGAAACAGAACTTTCCAGCGCGATATCGCGCCGTTGCCAGGACTATCTCCGTCCTTCATTCCGCGTTCGGTGGGCGCAGACGCAGGCTGTGGATCTTTCGCTGGTCCGCGTTAATGACTTTGAACTCAAAGCCTTCGATGTGAGTTACCTCGTTGCGCGCCGGCATGTGGCCGAAGGCGTGCATAACCACACCGCCGATGGTGTCGAACTCATCGTCGCTAAACGCCACCTCAAAATAGCTGTTGAAGTCCTCGATCGGCGTGAGGGCCTTTACAAAAAAGTCGTCTTCGCTGATTTGGCGTATAAAAAGGTCTTCGGCCTCATCGGTTTCGTCCTCAATCTCGCCAACGATCTCTTCGAGCACGTCTTCGATGGTAACCAGTCCCGCGACACCTCCATACTCGTCGATGACGATCGCCATATGGTTGCGATTTTCGCGAAATTCCCGCAGCAGAACGTTCAGCCGCTTACTCTCTGGCACTACTACCGTCTGACGCAACAGATCACGCACATCGAAGCTCTCGTAGCTGACGCGATCCTCTGCGAGTATTTGTGGCAACAGATCTTTCGCCAGGAGAATACCAAGAACGTCGTCTGGGCCGTCGCCAATAACCGGGTAGCGGGAGTGCTTGCTTTTGACGATCTGCGGGAGGATCTCCTGCATGCTGCTCTCAGCCTTGATCACGACCATCTGTGGTCGTGGCACCATGATATCCCGCGCCTGCATGGCGCTGACAGCCATAGCGCCATCGATGATCGACCGGGCATCTTCGTCGATGATGTCGTTTTCCATGGCCAGTTTGAGGACTTCATGGAGATCTTCACGACTGCGTGGTTCAGAGGAGAAAACCTGAGCGATGCGCCCCAGCAGTGTTTTTTCGTCACCGTTACGGTCATCGCTCATGCGGGGATTCTCGCGTCATTCTCTGCAACTGGGTCTGTAGTTGGATTTGTAGTTGGGTTGGCAATTTTGCCAGTAACCGCATCGCTAAATCCGGTATCCGGTAACTCGGTGTAGGGACACGGCCAACCTAGTTCACCCAGCAGGCGTGTTTCGAGTGATTCCATCTCCTGTGCTTCGGCTTCTGATTCGTGATCATAGCCCAGCAGATGCAGCACGCCGTGGATGAGCATGTGATCCCAGTGCGCTGCGAGCGCCTTCCTCTGGCTGTCAGCCTCAGATTTGACGACCGGTGCACAAACAAGCAGATCGCCGAGTATCGGCAGTGCGACCTCATCCGGCAGTCCCGGCGGGAGCTCCGCGGGAAATGACAGCACGTTAGTCGGTGTGTCTTTGCCCCGGAAGCGCTTGTTGACGGACTGCATTTCCGCTCGGTCAACGATGCGCAGGCTCAACTCCCACTGGGGTTGCCGATTTGAATTTTGCACCGCATGCAATGCGAGCTCTATTGCCCTGCGCAGGTCATCCTCGCCAGGGCACGGCTCTTGGGTATCTCGCTGTACGTCGAGAGTGAGCATCAGCGCGTGTTCTGATCCAGACTGGTGGTCGTCGCTGCTTCGTGGACATCGTAGGCTGCTACGATTCTCTGTACCAGCGGGTGGCGAACCACGTCCTTGTTAGCGAACCAGGTAAAGCCAATACCTGGGACGTCTTCCAGAATGTTCGCCGCGTGGGTGAGTCCCGACTGAATGTTTTTAGGTAAATCGATTTGCGTCGCGTCGCCGGTAATGACCGCCGTGGCACCAAAGCCGATGCGCGTCAGAAACATTTTCATCTGTTCGCGGGTCGTGTTTTGCGCTTCGTCAAGGATAATGAATGAGTGATTCAGGGTTCTCCCGCGCATGAACGCCAGCGGTGCGACCTCGATAATGCTGCGCTCGATGTACTTGCCCACGGTCTCGAATCCGAGCATCTCGTAGAGCGCGTCGTACAGCGGACGCAAGTAGGGATCGACCTTTTGGCTGAGATCCCCGGGGAGATAGCCGAGTTTTTCGCCCGCCTCAACGGCGGGTCTTACCAGAACGATGCGGCGAACTTTCTCTTCCAGCAGCGCCTCTACCGCGCAGGCGACCGCGAGGAAGGTTTTGCCTGTGCCTGCCGGTCCGATACCGAAATTGATGTCGCAGTTGTGAATGCCGCGCACGTAGGACTGCTGATTGCGGCCGCGCGGCTTTACCGATCCACGCCGGGTTCTGATTACCTGAAGTGGTTCTATGCTCGCGCTGCCTTCGCCAGCGTCGCTGTCGTCACCAGCCTGCGCATCGCCTAGGGCTTCCATGCCGGCCTGTTGCAACTGCAGATGCAGCGACTCCGGGGTCAACGTTATGCCCTGGCAGATTTCAGCGTACAGCTGCTCAAGCAAAGCCGATGTTGCCGTTATCGCAGCGGGGTCGCCTTTCAGATAAAACTGATTGCCACGCGCGTTGATGGCGATATCGAGCCGCTCTTCGATCTGACGCAGGTGCCCGTCAAACTGCCCGCATAGGGCAGCAAGGTGGCGTGCATCGTTGGGTTCCAGGGTCAAACTATAGTTTTGACCTTCGGGACTGGGAGGTTCTGAATTCAATGTGTTAGTAGCGGCGCCAGCCGGACTCTCGAAGAATGAAGGATAGTCGTCAATCCGCTGCAGTCAACCCGCACTATCCGGGCGAGTGTTCTGGATAGCGTCTGGGAGCATTTTTCCGCGCAGGGAGTTTGGCAAAGCCTCGCCGATTCGTACGTCAACGAACTGACCAATCAGTGAGTGGTCCGATGCGCTGAAGTTCACTACGCGGTTGTTTTCTGTGCGTCCCTGTAATTGCCCTGGGTCCTTTCGCGATACGCCAGTCACCAGTATACGCTGGGTGCTGCCTACCATGTGCCGGCTAATTGCTTGGGCCATCTGGTTGATTCGGCCCTGCAGAACCTGCAGGCGTGATTTTTTAGTTGCCTCGTCGGTATCGTCGGACAGATCGGCGGCCGGCGTGCCGGGTCTTGCGCTGTAGATAAAGCTGAATGAGTTATCGAAACCCACGTCTTCGATCAGTTTCATTGTGGCAGCGAAATCGGCCTCTGTCTCGCCCGGGAAGCCGATGATGAAATCGGAGGAAAGGCTGATATCAGGTCGTATAGCGCGCAGCTTGCGGATAGTCGACTTGTACTCCAATACGGTATGGCCGCGTTTCATCGCTGCAAGTATGCGATCGGACCCGGCCTGAACCGGCAGGTGCAGATGATCAACCAGCTCCGGAATTTCAGCATAAGCCTGAATCAGCGCCTCGGAGAACTCCACGGGATGCGATGTGGTGTAGCGGATACGGTCTATTTTCGGCACCTTCGCGACAACGTGCAAAAGCTCTGCGAAATCGACGATATCGCCTTCGTGGTTTTCACCGCGGTAGGCGTTCACGTTTTGCCCCAGCAGATTGACTTCGCGGACTCCCCGCGCGGCAAGCCCGGCAATCTCACTTATCACATCGTCCAGTGGACGCGACACTTCTTCGCCACGCGTGTAGGGAACCACGCAAAAACTGCAGTACTTGCTACACCCTTCCATCACAGAAACAAAGGCCGAAGGGCCGTCTATACTGGCCTCCGGAAGGCGGTCAAATTTTTCGATTTCCGGGAAGCTGATATCGACCACCAGATTCCCGCTGCTGCGACGTTCGTCGAGCATCTCCGGGAGCCGGTGCAGGGTTTGTGGGCCGAAAACAAGGTCCACAAAAGGCGCTCGCTTGCCAATCTCCGCGCCTTCCTGGCTCGCCACGCAGCCGCCCACGCCAATGATCAGCTCTGGATTCTTCTGCTTCAGTGATCTCCAGCGGCCCAACTGATGGAAAACTTTTTCCTGTGCCTTTTCGCGGATAGAGCAGGTGTTGAGCAGGATTACGTCAGCCTCTTCTTCACGCTCCGTGGGTTGTAGCCCGTGGCTCTCGACCAATAAATCCTGCATGCGCGCGGAGTCATACTCGTTCATCTGGCAGCCGTGCGTTTTTACGAAGACTTTCTTATTCACCTGATGACCTGTGCGCTTGAGTCTGGTGGATTTTCGGGGCGCGGGAGTATAGCCTTAGCCGCGTTCGCTGCCCAGCGATTTTGCTGGCATTGTGTCGCGGGTATCGCTAGACTCCCGCGCCCGAAAAAATGTTGCCGCATCGATCTCTATGGACGAGGTGGTGGCGTTGTTTTGGGGAACTCAACAGCAATACTACATCGTTGTTGTTGCTACTTTTAACACTACTTTAAACGCTATCGCCGGGACTTACTTCCCCGGGGTAACACCAGTCACCGGAATCGCCATGCCCACCAGTCCAGTCTACAAAGTCATTTTTCAAAATGGAAATCAGGTCGTAGAGCTCTTCGCCCGCCAGATTTACCAGAGCGACATGTGGGGCTTTATTGAGGTTGAGGAGTTTCTTTTTGGCGAACGTTCGCAAATTCTGGTGGATCCCGCGGAAGAGAAACTGAAAAGTGAATTCAGCGGTGTGCAGCGCAGCTACATCCCCTTGCAGTCGGTGATTCGTATCGACGAGGTGGCGAAGGAAGGTGTCGCGAAGATATCCGATGTGAAGCCCGGAGATACAGCTAATGTGACCTCCTTCCCCATGTCATCTGCGCCGGCAAAGCCGCGCAGTAGTGACGAGTAGTCAAAGGTACTAGCGAAAAATAATAGATAGACGCTGGAGCCAGTCCACGCGTAGCCGGCACGCTGTAGTCACTCCAATGTACTCCGGGTCGCCACCCGTACGCTCAGCTCATCGCAATATCCCAAGTTGAAAAAACGTCGCTAAGTCCCCACCTCCAGAAGCTACTGGTGAGGATTAGCTGATGACAGATAGCAATGTGGACGACGAAGTGCCGGTTCTCCCTGCGGACGACGGTGAGGCGGCAGGCGTTGAGGCTGCGGTGGATGCCCCGGCGACACCGGCAGTCGCCGATGATGTTTTGCCGGACTCCCTGTATCTGATACCAGTACCTCAAAGGCCCTTTTTCCCCGGTCAGGTTCAGCCGGTTGCCATGGGTTCGCAGGAGTGGGGCGGCACTATCAAGGCGATGTCAAAAGCACTCCCAGAGGGAGGGGCCGGCTTGCTTGGGCTTGCCTATGTTGATCATCAGCAATTGGCTGGGGCCGAACCCGAAACGCGTCACTTTCCCGAGATGGGCTGTGTAGTGCGTCTGCACAGCCCGCCGAATGCCAGCGACAATTCGGAGCAATTTATAGCCCAGGGGCTGCGCAGGTTTCGAATTGTGCGTTGGCTGAGTGACAAGCCGCCGTACCGGGTGCAGGTGGAATATCCGCGCAGCCAGGATGATCGTAATAGCGACGACATCAAAGCTTATGCCATGGCGGTACTACAGGCGGTTAAAGAGCTGCTTCCTTTGAACCCCCTTTATAGCGAAGAGCTGCGGCATTACATAGCCAACTTCAATCCGAACCAGCCGAGCCTGCTGGCTGATTTTTCTGCCGCGCTGACCACCGCCAGCGGCGAGCAGCTTCAGGAAATTCTCGACACGCTTCCGCTGCAATCACGAATGCAAAAAGTGCTGGGCTTGCTGGGCAAGGAGCGCGAGGTGGCTGAACTGCGCAGCAAAATCACCGAGCAGGTCAACGACAAAGTCTCCACGCAGCAGCGTGAATTCTTTCTGCGCGAGCAGATGAAGGTGATTCAGAAAGAGCTGGGGATCTCGAAAGATGATCGAACGTCGGATGCAGAACGATTTAGCGCGCGGCTGGACAAGCTTGTCGTGCCTGAGCCGGCCCAGGAACGCATCGACGAAGAGATGCAAAAGCTGTCTGTGCTGGAGCCCGGTTCACCGGAATATGGCGTGACGCGGAATTACCTAGATTGGGCCACCCAGGTTCCCTGGGGTGTCAATTCAGAAGACAACCTCGACCTGCCACACGCAGCAAAAGTGCTGGATGAAGATCACGATGGACTTGAGGATGTTAAGAATCGCATTCTTGAGTTCCTCGCTGTGGGGTCTTTTAAGGGGGAAATCGCGGGGTCTATCTTGTTGCTTGTTGGCCCACCGGGTGTCGGTAAAACCAGTGTTGGTCGCTCGGTGGCGAATGCCCTCGGGCGTGAGTTTTATCGCTTCAGTCTGGGCGGGATGCGCGACGAGGCAGAGATAAAAGGTCATCGGCGCACCTATGTCGGTGCGATGCCCGGGAAATTTGTACAAGCGCTGAAAGAAGTCAAAGTATCCAACCCCGTGATCATGCTGGATGAAATCGACAAGATAGGTGCGTCTTTTCGCGGTGACCCTGCATCGGCTCTTCTTGAGGTACTGGACCCGGAGCAGAACGCTGAGTTTCTTGATCACTATCTGGACCTACGTATCGATCTCTCACGGGTGCTTTTTGTCTGCACGGCGAACCAGCTGGACACGATTCCGGCACCCCTGCTTGACCGTATGGAAACCTTGCGACTTTCGGGCTACGTCGCTGAGGAAAAGCTCGCAATCGCACGGAATCACCTGTGGCCGAAACAGCTCGAGCGACACGGCCTTTCAAGCGCTCAGCTAAAAATTAATGATGCGGCTTTGCGTTATGTGATTGAGTCCTTCTGCCGTGAGGCGGGCGTCAGGAACCTAGAGAAGCAGTTGTCACGGATTATGCGTAAAGCGATCGTGAGCTTTGTGCGCGGGGACGCCACGCATCGTCGCATTGGCAAAAAAGACATCGACCATTTGCTGGGCAAACCGCTGTTTCAAACAGAAAAACCGCAGCGCGGGATCGGTGTCGCCACGGGACTGGCCTGGACGACAATGGGCGGAACCACCCTGCCTGTTGAATCCTCCCGCGTGCACACCCTCAATCGAGGTTTTCAGCTCACCGGGCGCTTGGGTGATGTGATGCGTGAGTCGGCAGAAATCGCCTACAGCTTCGTAGTGGGGCATTTGAAAGACTACCGCTGTGATCCCGATTTTTTCGATACCAGCATGGTGCACTTGCATGTGCCAGAGGGGGCGACGCCCAAGGATGGGCCAAGCGCGGGTATCACTATCGCCACGGCGCTGATATCGCTGGCGCGCAAGGAGCGCATACGACGTCCGCTGGCGATGACCGGGGAGCTTACTCTGACTGGTCAGGTGCTGCCGGTCGGTGGTATCCGCGAGAAGGTGATTGCCGCCCGGCGCGCAAAAATTATGGAGCTGATTCTTCCACATGCAAATCGCCGCGATTTTGAGGAACTACCGGATTACCTCCGCGAAGGAATGAACGTACACTTTGCGCGCAGCTATCGCGATGTTTTTGATCTGGTGTTCGAGGACCATGGTCGCGCCAAGTCGCTGCACTAGAGCCTAAATCAGCAGCGCACCGAAACCGCGTGACTCGACCGGCGAAAGCCGCCGTCATGCTTCACGCGCGCACCTCCCAACTGACTCTTTCAGCGATGGACTCCGGTGTCTCATTGCCATCATAGGAGCGGGGTCGGGTGCGTCGCGTCTCCGGAGCCTCGGCCAGGATAATTGCACGTTGAGGTGCTGGGTAGCCTTCAATTGTTTTGTTGTAGTCAGTGGGATCCAGGAAGTCCGACAGCGATTGGAAGCTCATCCAACTCGTGGAGCGTTGCTCTTCGGTAGTCGTGCGGTGCTCATTGACGACTCTGGGGTTTCTCCAACCAAGCTTGCGCAGCCATAGCAACAGCATCGCGGTGCTGGGCAAAAACCAGACGTTGCCCATGCGCGCATAGCGTCCTTGTGGAACCAGGCAATTACGCTCGTCACCGTCGACCACTAGGGTTTCCAGAATTAGTTGTCCGCCTGGTCGCAGGCATTCGCGCAGTGTGTGTAGGTGGTCCATGGGGGAGCGGCGGTGGTAAAGCACTCCCATGGAAAAGACGCTGTCAAACGCTTTTAAGCCTGGAGGAACCGCCTCTATTCCCACGGGCAGAACATTCACCAATTGATCCTGGATGTAGCGTTGCAGCGCCAAAAACTGTACCGAGAACAGCGGTGAGGGATCGATTCCCACAACCTCCGAGGCCCCTTCTCCTCGCATGCGCCAGCAGTGGTAGCCGTTGCCACAACCCACGTCCAGCACACGACGCCCGGCCAGGGGCTCAATATGTGGCAGCAGGCGACGCCATTTTCTGTCAGACCGCCATTCGCTATCAATATGCAAGCCGCCAATTTCGTAGGGGCCCTTGCGCCAGGGATGCATGCTGCGCAAACCCCGCTCAAGGGCCGTGGATGTGGACAGCGCGTCTGACATAGAGGTGTGCACGCTGACACGGTCGCTGGTGAGATCGATGGCCGTGACATCAAGGCGAGGTAGCGAATCTAGGGCCGACTGCCAGCGAGGTAGATCGCCGTAGCGCTCCACTGACAGGCCAGCAGTAACCTGCTCACTCAACAACGCGGCCCAGGGCGCCAGGGGGCCAGAGCTCCATCGTTGCTGCAACAGCTCGTAGTAATTCATTTCAGCGCCACGATTGATGCGAAATTAAAACACTGGAACCACACGTCACTGGATTGAAAGCCAGCGCTTGCGAGCCGCTGTCGATGTTGGTCCAGGGACTCCGGGTGGAGAACGTTCTCCAAAGCCTGCCTTTTGCCAGCAATCTCGAGACTGCTGTAACCGTGTGCGCGCTTGAAATCATGATGCAATTCTATGTTCAGTTCGTTGAGCGTCGCGTCAGGGAACACGACTTTTTCTGACAGGACCAGTACGCCGCCCGGTCTCAGTGCCTCGGCAATTCGGTTCAGCAACGCTTGTCGTTCGCTTTGTGGCACAAACTGGAGCGTGTAATTCAACACCACCATCGAGGCGTTCTCAAGCAGCGTCTCAAGTAAATCTTCTGCGCGTAGCTCTACCGGTGTGGTCCCGGTGTCGTTCGCAATAACTTCGTGGCACTTGGCGATCATCGCAGCCGAATTATCCACGCCAACAATTCGGCACTGGGAACCCTCGAGGTGTTGGCGCATGGCGAGTGTGCTGGCTCCGAGGGAGCACCCCAGATCATAGATAACGGTGCCGCTTTGGGCAAAACGTCTGGCAAGTAAGCCGGTAAGACCAATGACTGTCGTGTACCCAGGCACTGATCGTTGGATCATGTCGGGAAACACAGACACCACATCGGCATCGAAACGGAAGGGGCCACGTCCTCGCAGGGGGTCGCTGAACAGTGTGTCCTGTTCGTCTGTCACGCCGGGATTCCCCTTAAACACAAACCTCTTGTATGAGCCCGACATGTTATCACGAGAGGCTTTTTTAGCGGCTTGGATGTGTTCGTTATTGCGAGACGACAGTGCCGGTCCGGGTATGCCCCGGCCACGCGCCGGCGGTCTGCACCCATAATCACTGTTCAAACCAGAACACGTGTGCAGACCCCGCTAATATGCAGGGCCCAAAATAGGAGCTACCGGGCTAGTTGGCGCTCGGAATCCAGGAGTTTTCTTCGGCGGCTCTTGCGTGTTGTCTGGCGCGGGGCCGCGGCTGCGCAAAATGCTGTTGCACGCTCAACTTGCCAGTGCCGGCAGCGCTATCGCGCTTGCGAAATTTAATGGCACGGAGCAGCGCTGTCAGGCTGTTTCTGCGCTCGTTTTTTACTAGTCGTTCACTGTGTTGATTCATCATGGCCACGGTCGGCTTCTATTTGGGTCTAGGATATAAAAACGACGGCTATCGACAAGGAAAAATTGCCTAAGAAAAGTGTGAAAAATCCGCATGCGCTGGCCGGACTTTGATGGCCTTCCCTCCTGAAGGGTCGTCGCGTATTCTGTTTCTCAGAACTTTTGCTCTGCCTTCTCAGGGACTATGCCATGCTGGATTCACTTGCTCTACTTCCCGATGACCCCATCCTCGGCCTGGCTGCGTCCTGCCGGGCTGACCCCAATCCGCTCAAGGTTGATCTCACATTGGGGATCTATATGGATGAAACCGGGCTTTGCCCCGTGTTCGATGCGGTCAAGCGCGCTCAGCAGGCACTGGTGGCGGAGGAGGTCAGCAAGGCTTACTTGCCCCCAGCTGGTGTTGCCGACTTTAACGACGGCATGCAAAAACTCATCTTTGGCGCCGATAGCGCGCTTCTCGCTGACGGTCGAGTCGGTAGTATTCAGGCACCCGGTGGCTGCGGTGCACTGCGCATCTGCGCCGAGATAATTCAGGCGGCATCTCCCGGCGCCAAGGTATGGGTATCCGATCCCACGTGGCCCGTGCACATCCCGCTGCTGGGTAGCGTAGGACTGGAGTTCGCCACCTATCGCTACTATGACCCGAGTACCCATGGTGTGGATTTCGATGCCATGGTCGAGGATCTCAAGGGAGCGACCAGCGGAGATCTACTCCTGCTGCATGGGTGCTGCCACAATCCCTGCGGCGCAGATCTCTCGCTGGAGCAGTGGGCTGTCATTGGTGACCTCGCTGAAGAAAAGGGACTTATCCCATTTATCGATATTGCCTATCAGGGCCTCGGCGACGGGCTTGAGGAGGATGTTGCAGGTTTGCGCTATCTGGCAGGGCGGATGCCTGAAATGCTGGTTGCCGCTTCCAGCTCCAAGAATATGGGCTTGTATCGCGAACGCACTGGCTGTGCCATATTCCTGTGCAAGGACAGAGACAATGCAATCGCACTGGTCAGTCAGGCTAAGGTTGCCGCCCGACGCGTCTATTCGATGCCGCCCGCGCACGGTGCCCTGTTGGCCGGCAGGGTGTTGTCAAATCCGGAGTTGCGAGCCAGTTGGGAGGCTGAGTTAGGCGAGATGTGTGCGCGTATCAACGACGTGCGCGACAATCTTGTGGACAAGCTGCAGGCCGCGACTGACCGAGACTTCGAGTTTATCCGCCAGGAAAAGGGCATGTTCTCGTTTCTGGGACTGACCCAGGAACAGGTACAGACTCTTCGCAACGACTACAGCGTCTACATGGTGGGGTCGTCGCGGATTAACGTAGCGGGCGTCAACGCCAGCAATATTGACTATCTGTCCAAAGCCGTTGCCGAAGTACTGGTCTAACGGAGGAAACAAAGCCCCAAAGTCAGGCACGTTCTTCCAGTTCAGTCCAGCGCTGGAGTAAGCCTTCGAGTCGATCGCCGATAGTCGCCAGTTCCTCCAGTTGCGACGCCGCCGCGTGAGGATCTTGCGTGTAAAAATCGGGTTTCGCGGTCAACGCTTGTAGCTCCTCCTGCCGGGTTTCCAGTGTCTCTATGTTTGCCGGCAGTTCGTCCAATTCACGCTGCTCCTTGTAGCTCAGTTTTTTTTGCCGGCCAGACGTCGTCGATGTGGTCTTCTGTGCCTTGACCGCCTGCGCAGTCTCTTGTGGCTGTGCCTGTGACGCCTGCAGGGCCAGCAGCTGGCCACCGCGAGCTTCCCAGTCACTGAAGCCGCCCGCCTGTGTTTCGACGCTGCCATCACCGCGCAGGATAAGCAGGCTGGTCACGACATTGTCCATAAACGCGCGATCGTGGCTGACCAGAATCACCGTGCCTTTGAATTCCATGAGCAGCTCTTCGAGCAGTTCAAGCGTCTCGATATCGAGATCATTTGTCGGCTCATCAAGCACCAGTAGATTCACTGGCTTGCTGAAAAGTGCGGCCATGACGGCGCGATTTTGTTCGCCGCCCGAGAGAGCGCCGACCGGGGTGCGCAGGCGTTGCGGCGCGAACAGGAAGTCTCCCAGGTAGGAAACCGCATGTTTGCGACGCCCCCCAATATCGATGAAGTCGCGACCGCCACAGATGTTGTCGATCAAATTCTTGCTCGGGTCCAGCGTGGAGCGCAGCTGGTCACCGTAGGCTATTTCCAGTTTGCTGCCACGACGGACTGTGCCGCTGTCGGCCTCGAGTTCGCCGGTAATCAGCTTGATAAGCGTGCTTTTGCCGGCGCCATTCGGTCCGACAATGCCAATACGGTCGCCGCGCTGCAGCAGCAGGGAGCACTTGTCCAGCACTGCGGAACCGTTAAAACCCACGGACACGTTTTCGAGTTCTGCAACCAGCTGGCCGCTGCGCTGCGCGGTATCGATTTGCAGCACAGCCTTGCCGGTCTTCTCACGACGGGCCTGCCGTTCTTCGCGCATGGCCTTCAGGGCGCGCACGCGGCCCTCGTTGCGGGTGCGCCGCGCTTTGATGCCTTGGCGAATCCAGCGCTCTTCTTCACTCAAACGACGATCAAACAAGGCATTGGCTCTGGTTTCTGCGGCCAGCTCTTGCGCTCGAAAGTCCAGAAAGCTTTGATAGTTGCCAGCGCGAGTACTGATGTGACCGCGATCGAGTTCGGCAATATGATCAGCTACGCCCTGCAAGAAGCGTCGGTCGTGGGTGATCAAGACTAGCGCACATTTCAGTTCCTTGAGCTGCTCTTGAAGCCACTCAATAGCCGGTATATCCAGATGATTTGTGGGCTCGTCGAGCAGGAGAATGTCAGGTTCGCTCACCAGCGCACGCGCCAGTGCAGCCCGGCGGCGCCAGCCTCCCGACAGCTCTGTGAGCTTAATGTCACGCTCAAGACCCAGCAGGCTCAGTACGCTGTCAATGCGCATGCTCAGGTTCCAGCCGTCGGCGGCCTCGAGTTTGTGTTGCACGCGCTCAAGCTCGTCCATGTCCGTGTCAGGATCTGCAACGAGTTGCGAGTAGCGGGTGAGTAGCTCGCCGGTCTCTGCCATTCCTCCCGCCACGTAGTCCGCCACGGACAAGGCTTCGCCTTCGGGCAATTCCTGTTCAAGCCTGGAGATTCGCGTACCTGGCCGCAGCCAGCGTGTGCCGCCATCCAGATCCAGTTCCCCGGCCAGTACTTTCAGGAGCGTGCTTTTGCCCTCGCCGTTGCGACCGAGCAAACCCAGACGTTCACCTTTATTAATCTGTAGATCGACGTTATCCAGCAGTACATGTGTACCGAAATGCAGGCTGGCCTGCTCGAGGCGAAGAAGACTCATTGGGACCGTGATTCTTAACGAGAAGAAAGCTATTCTAACCCGCTTGCCAGTGCGTCCGGGTTCCGGCTTGCGCTTATTTTGGTCGCTGGAGCGAGGGTCGTATCTATGCGATTCTCGCGGCCCTCAAATTCGTGGAGCTCCTTATGTCCGAACCCTTGTGGATTCCTTCAGTCGAACGCGTTGCCCTGGAGCCGATCACCGCGTTCAGTCGTTACTGTGCCGGCAAGTATTCACTTGCTCCGGATGCCGACTACGCGACACTACATAAATGGTCTGTGCTGGAGTCGGCGCAATTCTGGCGAGCGGTCGCTGAGTTTGGCGAGCTTCGCGCACAGATACCCGAGGGTTCTATCCTCAAAAATGGCGACCAGTTTCCAGGGGCGCAATGGTTTCCTGATGCCAAACTAAACTACGCTGAAAATCTGCTTGCGACACGCGGCAGTGAGCCAGCGATTGTCAGTCTGCTGGAGACCGGGGATAGCCGGCGTATTAGCTGGGATGAACTCTACGACGAAGTGGCACGCCTCGCGGCGAGCCTGCGCGACATGGGCGTGGTCGCCGGTGATCGTGTGGCTGGCTTCATGCCGAACATTTCAGAAACCGTCATCGCCATGTTGGCGGCGAGCAGCATCGGTGCCGTCTGGTCCTCGTGCTCGCCGGATTTTGGCTTCAACGGTGTGCTCGACCGCTTTGGGCAGATAAGGCCTAAGGTGCTGTTCTGCGCAGATGGTTATGTTTATAACGGTAAAGCCTGCGACAGTCTGGTAACAGTCGCGCAAATTAGCAGCACCATAGACAGTCTGGTGGCGGTAATTGTCGTGCCTGTCTTGAGCAGATCGCCAGATATCGCTGCGATTCGGCATGCGCGGCATTATCAAGACCTGCTGCCCGAAGAGGTGCCGGCATTGGACTTCGCTCAGCTACCTTTTGATCATCCACTTTTTGTCATGTATTCCTCCGGAACAACCGGTGTCCCCAAATGTATCGTTCATAGCGCGGGGGGAACTCTGCTTCAGCACCGTAAAGAGCATCTGCTGCATGTGGGGCTGCGGCCACGCGATGTCCTGTTTTACTTCACGACCTGCGGTTGGATGATGTGGAATTGGCTGATCTCCGGATTGGCCACCGGCGCCACACTATTGCTCTATGACGGTTCTCCTTTTGCCGACGACGGCAGCCGCTTGCTAAACGCAATCGATGACGAGGGGGTCAACGTCTTTGGCACCAGCGCCAAGTTTATTGCTGCGCTGGAAAAAGCGGGTAAGCAGCCAAGGCAGAGTCACCGTCTGGACAGTCTGCGTACGATCTTGTCCACGGGCTCGCCGCTGTCTCAGGAGAGCTACGACTACGTTTACCGTGACTTCAAACAGGATGTCTGTCTATCCAGCATCTCCGGGGGCACGGATATTCTGTCCTGCTTCGTGTGCGGCGTCCCGACCTTGCCCGTGCATCGCGGCGAGATACAGGCGGCGGGCCTAGGCATGGCGATGGAAATCTGGGATGACCAGGGGCAGCCTGTGCAGCAGGAAAAAGGCGAGCTGGTGTGTACTCGACCGTTTCCTTCGTGCCCCCTGGGTTTCTGGGGCGATGATAATGGCGAGAAGTTTCATGCGGCCTATTTCGATCAGTGGCCGGGCGTCTGGGCGCAGGGTGACTACGGCGAGGTGACGGCCAGTAATGGATTCATTATCCACGGGCGTTCGGATGCGGTGTTAAACCCTGGGGGCGTGCGTATCGGTACTGCGGAAATCTACCGTCAGGTCGAGCGTGTTCCCGAGGTCGTGGAGAGTATTGTCATCGGCCAGCGCTGGGAAGACGATGTGCGTGTGGTGCTGTTTGTGGTGCTTCGCGAGGGTGTTGTGCTGGATGATGCGCTGCAGATGACCATCCGGCAATTGATTAGAGACAACACTACCCCGCGGCATGTGCCCGGAAAAATTATTCAGGTGGCCGATATACCGCGCACAATTAGCGGGAAGATTGTCGAACTGGCGGTGCGCAATATAGTGCATGGTGACCCGGTGAAGAATACCGATGCCCTGGCCAATCCACAGGCGCTGGAGTTGTTTAGGGAATTGCCTGAGCTCCAGAGCTAGCCGCGGCAGCCAGTAGAACCCCGCCGGGGCTGGCTGGGCGTGGGCCTGCTAATTTGACTATCATTACGCCCGGATTTTTTGGGGTTAATTTACTGTTGTGTTTTCCAGAGCTTACCAGCCGCACCACGACCGCCAGCTAGGATTCTGGCTGCTCGCCTGTGCCGTGGTTATTTACGGCATGATTCTGCTCGGCGGGGTTACCCGGTTGACTGAGTCGGGACTATCAATGGTTGAGTGGCGCCCGATTATGGGGGTTTTGCCGCCGATCGGCGATGCTGCCTGGCAGGAGGTCTTCGCCAAGTATCAGCTGTTTCCGGAGTATTTGAAGAATAACCAGGGTATGACTCTGGAGGCCTTCAAGAGAATCTTTATGTATGAGTACCTGCATCGGGTGCTCGGCAGGCTGATTGGACTTATGTTTCTTCTGCCGCTGCTGTTCTTCGCGATTCGAGGCGTTATTCGCCCGAGGCTCATGCCGCGACTACTGATTCTGTTTGTGCTCGGCGGCTGTCAGGGCCTGCTCGGCTGGTACATGGTAAAAAGCGGTCTGGTCGACCGCCCGAGCGTTTCGCAGTATCGGCTAACCGCGCATCTGGGTCTTGCCGTTGCTCTCTATGCGGCGATTGTGTGGCATGCTTTGGCGCTGTTTTTTCCGTCTCCATCGACGTCTCCGGCAAGCAAGGTACCGGGGATGGGCACACTGGCGACCGGGCTTCTCGCACTGGTTTACCTCATGATTCTGAGTGGTGGGCTTGTTGCAGGCACGGACGCCGGGTTCTCGTATCCGACCTGGCCGCAAATGGGTCCGGGCTTCCTGCCGCCGGGTTTGTACGGTGGTGATCCTGCCTGGCTGTCTGCGTTTGAAGACGTGACGACGATACAGTTCAACCACCGCATTTTTGCCTACGTCTTGCTGTTACTCCTGGGCGGTTTTGCGTTGAGGCTGTTTCTGCAAAGTCGCGATGGCGTGCTGCGTGGCGCGAGTATGGCGGTATTTTTTGCGCTGTTGCTGCAAGTCAGTTTGGGCATATTCACCCTGCTGTCGCATGTCGCCGTGCCAGTAGCGGCCGCGCATCAGGGCGGAGCCATACTGCTGCTTACGACGATGTTGGTCTGCACTTTCGTTTTACGTAACCGGGTGTCGGTTCCCTCGACATAGCAGAAAACATGGCATTCTGATGGGCTGGTCGCACGGCTACGTGCATTGAATCTCGTTGCCCTTGGGCTTCACAAGGCGGCTAGCTTACGTACATCACTCTTGCAGTGCTACGCGTAGCCAGGTGGGGGAACAAAGGCGTGATGATGCGTTTCAATCAGTTTGGCAACTGCCAAACAGGTTTTGTCACCCATAAAGCGGCTGGCGATTTGCATGCCTACTGGCAAACCGTCATTGGTGGTTCCAAGCGGTACGGCGGTTGCGGGAAGATACGCATTCAATGTGAGGCCAGCCCACTTCATGATCTCTGAGTACGGCCGTACGTCGCCGTTAACCGACAGGGTCCGCTTTTGCATATTGGGATTGTGATCATGCGGGAATGCCGGCACGGGTGCGCAGGGGCATAGCAAGACATCAAAGTCCCTAAAAAAATCGCCCCAGGCTTCCCGGCTGCGCTGGCGGACTTCGTTCTGTGTGAGCCAATCCCGATGGTCAATGGCGATGCCGCGCATCTGCGGTAGAGGTTCACGCATATCGTCGGGTGCAGCGGCCGCTACCATGTTACGCGCGGCCTCGCGCACGGATTCAGGCATGTCCGCGCCGAGAACGGCGAGCATGAGCTGCAGATAATTGTTGTGGTTCGCACCGGGGTCGAGTTCCGGGCGTGCGCTGCGATCGACCTGCGCGCCCAGTTGCTCCAGCGTATCGGCGGCGGCTTCAATGTGATTCTTGATGCTGGTCTCAACCGAACAAAAAACATCGTCCGACCACACGGCGACGCGTAGCTGTCGAACATCCTCGAAGCTCGGCGCTGGCAAGCTGTGTTGTTCTGATGAAACTCTGTCAGAGGCAGGCCTCGCCAACACCTCCAGTGCCTGCTCCAGATCATCTACGCAGCTGGCAATAGGGCCTGCACTGGCCAGGTCCAGCTCTGCAAGAACATTGTCTCCCGGCGGGAGATGCCCGCGGGTACCCACGAGCTGGTAACTGGATTTGTGGCCGTAAACGCCGTTGAAGTGACAGGGCGTACGGATGGATCCGCCAATGTCACTGCCGAACTCCAGCGGCGTTAAGCCGGCCGCCAGGGCTGCCGCCGCGCCACCCGAGGAACCGCCGCAAGTGCGCTCCCTGTCCCAGGGGTTATTGGTGACGCCGTACACCTCGTTATACGTTTGCAGGTCCCCACTCATAAACGGTACGTTGGTTTTCCCAAAAACAATGGCGCCTGCGTCAACGAGTCGCTGCACACCCAGCGCATTGTTCTGTGGAATGTAGTTCTGTCGCTCGGGTATACCTCCCGTAGTAAGCATGCCCTTTGTGAGCCAGGCGTCTTTGATCGTCATTGGGACGCCGTGCAAAGGCCCCCAGTTTTCACCCTGTGCGGCCGCGCGATCGGCGGCTACCGCTCCTGCGAGCGCATTGATTGAGTCCAGCGCAACCACTGCGTTGAGAGATTCGTTGAGGCGTTCGATGCGTTCGAGATAGAACTCGAGTACTGCGACGGCGGAGAGTTTCCCGGCCCGGATATCGTCTGCCAGACCAAATGCACTGCGAAAAAGTATGCTCATTTGATCCTCGTTTGGCTTCAAGCGTCGCTATGCACGCGTCGCTCGCAGCTTATCTTGCCGGCGCCGTGTCGGCTATAGCTTCTCGAGACGTTGGTGCAAACGCCGCTGAAGATGAAGCCTTGGCCCGAGAACGGCGTTGCGTTGTTTAGTTGCACCGCTGCGACAAACTTTTTTAGTTCCGCTTGCGTATAATGTGCCATCACATAGCGGTTTTTTTGATTTTATGGCGGATCAGCATTCGACAGGCAACGGAGGATTCGGTTCTCTGTTCAGATTTTTCATCGGTATTCTTGCACCGGAACGCAGTTTTTATTCGCTGGCGCTTATTTATGGTGTCGGCATCAGTCTTCTTTCTTTAGCGACACCCATATCAGTGCAAATGCTGATCAATACGGTGGCTAATATCGGGCTTACGACACCGCTGGTGGTGTTGTCGCTAACACTTTTTACACTCTTGTTGCTTGCCGGCACGCTGAACGCACTGCGCATCCATATTATGGACGTTTTTGGTAGACGCTTTTACGCGCGCATGGTGTCGGAGATAGCGCTGCGCTCGATATATGCCAGCAACCCGTTTTTTGATGACCGCGGCAAGAGCGCGCTGTTCAATCGCTACTTCGATATCATTATTGTCATGAAGCAGGTGCCGAATCTGCTGGTTGGCGGTTTTACCATAGTGTTGCAAACGGTGGTTGGCTTCCTGCTGGTTTCTTCCTATCACCCGCTCTTGCTCGCGTTTAATGTGGCGATTTGTCTGCTTATCTGGATGGTATGGGCGATCTGGGGCCGACGCGGAATACGCAGCGCGGTCGAATTGTCGCACCGCAAACACTACGCGGCTGCCTGGCTTGAGTCCTTAGGACATTCGAATGGCTTTTACAAAAGCGAGGGTCACATCGTTTCTGCGCTCAAGCGTACGGATGACGTCACGAGATCGTACATGGAGCAGCATCAGCTGCATTTCAGACATCATTTTTCCCAGACCCTGAGTTTTCTGTTCATTTACGCGCTGGCGAGTGCGGCGCTGCTGGGCTTAGGTGGCTGGCTGGTGATATCTGGCGAGTTGTCGCTCGGCCAACTGGTGGCTGCGGAATTGGTTTTATCAGTGGTTTTTGTGGGCGTTTCGCAAATGGGCATCTATCTCAGCTACTTTTACGACATCTGTGGTTCCGTCGACGAGCTCTCATTGTTCTTTCAGGTCGCACAGGACACGCCAGAGGGCGAGCATTTACGTTTGCAGGGTGATTCCTCGCTCACTTTTAGCAAGGTAAGTGTCGGTCCTTCGCTTTCGCTCAACTTCAAAATGCCCCCCGGGGCGCGTGTCTGCGTCTATGCCGACAGCCACCGGGCACAGCGCGCTTTCACCAATCTTGTGCGCGGACACGAAACAGCGGATGCGGGCTATATCGCTGTGGGCGGCACGGATTTACGCGAATTGAAAGCATTTGAAATGCGCAAGGAAATCATCGTTCTGGATCGACCGAATGCCGTAGAAACCAGTATTCGAGAATATCTGCGGCTGTCCGCGGGAGGTGAGGAGGCGATCGACGTTCTGCATATTCTGGAATTGGTCGGTTTGTCCGCAACGGTGACGGAGCTTCCGCAGGGACTCGACACACAGTTGGTGGGGACCGGATGGCCCCTGTCGATCACAGAGACTTTACAGCTCAAGTTTGCCGCCGCGATTATTTCCAAACCCCGCGTATTGGTGCTTAGTCAGGCCTACGACGCAATGCCAGAAGTACATTTGCTGAAGGCGATGGATGCGCTTCAGGAACGCAGCGACACGACGATTGTCTACTTTACTTACGAAAACACCGATTTGCGTTTTGACCGCTACCTGCATCTGGGGCACGAAGAGCAGACAATGGAAGACAGTTACGAGGCGCTGTGTGCGTCTATGGGTTTAACCGAGCACGAAATGCGTGCCCCGATGGCTATCTACGGCGAGCATTTTGCTGACCAGAGCGGGAACAACTAGCCATGCCGTCCTTTGATTACCACGGTGAGATGTTCACTACGCTGAACGAGATCGTGCCGCCTAGGGTGTCCAAGGTTATAGGTTGGGGACTCCTTTTTGGCTTTTTGTTTGTTGTGCTTTTTTTGATCTACGTGCCATGGGTGCAGACCGCGAGCGGCCCCGGCACCGTTACTGCGCTGAATCCAAACGATCGTATGCAGGAGATTAACGCGCTGGTTCCCGGGCGAATACAGGAATGGTATGTGCGCGATGGTTCCAGAGTGAAGCTTGGCGATCCCATCGTACGCATTGTAGATAATGATCCACAGTTGCTCGAACGCTTGCAGGCCGAGCGCGGTCAGGTTTTGGCGCAACTCACGGCGGCGGAGACGGCGCTGGAGATCGCGCAAATAGACAAGCGTCGCATGGAGCGGCTGTTTGACGAGGGACTGTCGGCCCGACGCGAGTTCGAGCAGGCGAAAATTCGTGTAGAGCAGCTGCGCTCGGACGTTGCGGTCGCGGCGGCAAAGTTGACCCAGGTAGACGTCAATCTTTCCCGGCAGTCCGTGCAAATTGTCCGTGCACCTCGAAACGGTGTGATCCTGCGCGTCAACGCGGGGGACGCCGCGACGTTTATTAGCGCTGGACAGGTAGTGGCTACTTTTGTGCCCGATGACGCAGTGCGTGCCCTGGAGCTGTATGTCGATGGCCGGGATGTTGCGCTGGTAAGAGATGGCGCGCCGGTGCGCATTCAGTTTGAGGGCTGGCCGGTCATTCAGGTCAGTGGTTGGCCATCAGTTGCGATCGGCACGTTCAGCGGGCATGTGATCGCTATTGATCCGTCTGCGCAGATTAGTGGCCGCTTCCGCGTGCTCGTTGAAGAAGACAATGATACCGGTTCTGCCTGGCCTGATCGGCGTTTCGTGCGCTTTGGATCCAAGGCGCGCGCCTGGGTATTGCTGGAGGAAGTGCCCGTGGGCTTTGAAATCTGGCGGCAGCTGAACAATTTCCCGCCCAACTTCCCGGTGCAGGGAGACCCCATGGTGGCTCCTGCACCGTGATGCTTCGCTGCGGGCTTCTCATCTTATGTTTTGGAATGTCGGCGGCCATGGCCGATGTACCTCTTGCTGAGCTGCCACTGCTGCCTGAGGAAGTTCTCGAGGCTTCGGAGCGTCACTTTCCGTCAATTTTGCAAGCAATGGCAAAACGCCAGGCCGCGGCGGGCAAGGTTGTGGAATCCCTTGGCGCGTTTGATGTGGTGTTCGCAGCCGACGGACTGGACTGGATGGACGGCTTTTACGACGGAACTTCGGTGTCCGGAAAAGTGCTCAAGCCTCTGCGTCCCCTGGGGGCGCAATTGTATGGACAGTATTCGCTGTCCAATGGCGACTTCCCCATTTATCAGGATGAGAACTTTACCAACAACGGCGGTACTGCCAAGTTGGGGTTCCTCTTCAGTTTGCTGCGCGACCGAGATATTGACCCTCGGCGATTTGGTCAGATTGACGCTGAGCTAGCCTTGCAGCAGGCGGACCTCGAGGTTCTGCTGACCAAGGTTGGCGTGCAGCAGCGTGCCCTGGAGGCCTACTGGCAATGGGTTGCCAGCGGTCAGCAGCTGGCGGTGTATGAGAATCTGCTTAAGATAGCGTTGGAGCGGGAAGGAGGGCTGGAACGCCAGGTGTCCAGCGGCCGGCGGGCCGCGATCTTCGTTACAGAGAACCGACAAAATATTACGCGGCGACAGACCTTGGCGACGACGGCCGATCGGGATTTTCGTGTCGCCGCCAATCGTCTTGCGTTTTTCTTGCGTGACAATGACGGAGAGCCACTTAATCCCAGCAAGCAACAGCTTCCGGCGGAGGAGCAATTCGGCAGCTTACCCTCAACACCGGGCCTGGAATCCATTCAGATGGACGCGCTGCTGGCGCGACGTCCGGAGTTGATGATTTTGCAAACCGGTGCTGAACGCGCCTTGCAGAAAATCGCGCTGTCGGAGAACGAACTAAAGCCTCGGCTCGACCTGAACTTCGAGCTCGCTGAGGGTTTTGGTTCCATTGGCGAGGGCGGCGCATCGCGCGACGGTACGGACGCAATAGTGGGGTTTACCTTAACCGTTCCCCTGGAGCGCCGTCAGGCCAAGGGACGCATCACTCAGGCGCGTGCGCAGCTCGAGTCCCTTCGCCAGGAGCAGCGACGCATCGAGGACAACGTGGAGATTCAACTGCGCAATATTGTGCTTGAGCTCGATATCGCGCTGCAGCTTATGTCTCTCGCGGCGCAGGACGTGGAGTTGTCAGAGACTATGCGCCGGGCGGAGGTTCGGCGCTTTGAGGCTGGCGCCAGTGATTTTTTTCTCGTGAATATCCGCGAGGAGACCGCGGCGGATGCCAGGGTCAGATACTACACCGCGTATCAGCGTACGCGAGTGGCGCAGGCAAACTTTGATGCCGCGACGGTGAATCTGGCGAGGCTAGGTATCAATGATACGCCTTGAGATGCGGATACCGTCGCTGGAGCCGGTCTTGGCGCAGGCGATAAAACCAGCTTGTCAGTGTGCCTAGCCGCCCAGCGCGCTGTTCATTGACGCGATCTCTTCTTCACTGTCTGTAAGTATTGTAGACAGTGCTTGTGCGTCCATTCTGAGTCTTGCCAGTGAATCCAGGTCGTCGAGTTGCACAGCGGCCTTTACGCCTGCTCTGGCGATAATATTCGCTAGAAACAGAATGTCGCTGAGATCAGCGGAGACTATCCGGTCCCTCTCTTTGAGCTCTTGCTCATCTACGCCCTTGGCTATCGATTCCGGAAAACGCCAGGATTCTACGATCGCTCGAGCCACGCCGGTGTGCCACTGAATAACCAGGTGATCCAATGCTTCGCGGTCGCTGAACAGCGCCGGATGATTGGCGGACTTCATGTAGATGTAAAATTTGCCCACGGCGTGCAACAGGCCTGCAAGCATGGCTTCGTCCGGGTTGCCCGCGTAAGACGTGTGTTGAGCCAGTGCGTAGCTGATCGACGCGACTTTGACGGAGTGCTGGCGCAATATGTTGAGGTCGGCGGTCCCAGGGCTACCGAGAGGGCATTTGAAGGCCTCGCGCGCTGCAAACGACACCGCGGCGTTCTGCACCATGTCCCTGCCGACTCGGGATATCGCTGTGTTGATGTCTGTGATTTCCATAGATGCGCGGCGCATCATCGCGGAATTGGCCATGCGCATAAGCCGTGCGGCCAACGCAGGTTCCGTCGCAACAATGCCGGCCAACGTTTGTAGGTCGGTGTCCGGGTCGCGGATACACTCCTGCACACGCAGCGCGGTATCGGGGAAGGGCGGCAATTCGAATTCACCTTGCGCCAATTCTTTGCCGAGTTGCCAGACAAATTCAAAGGCGGGTGAATCACTCATACAGTCGCCCCTCGCAAAGCGATTTGCGGTTTCTCATGAGACCGGGTTTCGACAACACCTCGATGTTTGTCCATCTGACAGGGATTAGCGAGAGCTCAGTGCAGTGGACATTGATTGTATCTCTTCTTCGTTGTCTGTCAGGATCTGCGTGAGGTTCTCCGCACTAATACGCAGTCGCGCCAGGGAATCCATGTCTCCCAGTGCAGTTGCGGCTTTCACCCCCGCCCGCGCCAAAATGTTGCTGATGTAAAGAATGTCGCTAAGATCTGCCGACTGAATGCGATCCCGCTCGGTCAGCTCCTGCTCATCCACCCCCTTTGCTATTGATTCCGGGAACATCCATGACTCAACTATCGCTCTTGCAACTCCAGTGTGCCACTGCGAGGTCAATTTTTTAAGTGCTTCCTGATCATCAAAAAGCTCTGGATATTCCGACGCTTTCGTGTAGATGTAGAAACGGCCTACGGCGTGCAACAGACCGGCGAGCATCGCCTCTTCTGGTTTCCCTTTGTAGGGCGTGTGTCTGGCCAATACAAAACTCAGTGATGCCACTTTAACGCTATGCGCCCGCAGCGCATTCAAATCCTCAGCGGCCGGGCTACCCGGAGGACACTTAAAGGCTTCGCGAGCCGCATAGGCAACGGCGGCGTTCTGTACCATTGCCATGCCAACGCGTGATATCGCGGTATCTACGTCGGTTATTTCTATGGGAGTACGCCGCATCATAGCCGAGTTGGACATGCGCATAATGCGTGCTGCCAGGGCAGGTTCCGTCGATACAATCGCCGAGAGCTGCTGAAAGTCAGCGTCCTCGCTTCGGATGCACTGCTGAATTCGCAGCGCTGTGTCGGGGAAGGGGGGAAGATCAAACTGGCCTTTCGCGAGGTCCATCCCGAGTTGTCGAACGAAGTCGAAAGCGGGGCTGCTCATACTTGTGCTCCGGTGCGTTTAGTGTTGCGAGGTTCTTGCTTTACCGGAAAACCATAGAAAATCAGGCGCCTCATGTTTGCACCGGAGGCAACGATTTTAAAGTTTTCGAGTGTCGTATGTTAGCTATTGCTCAGGCCCATTTCAGTCAGCGTCTCATCGGCCCAAATGCGTGCCTGAGTATACAGTGTTGACACTTCGTGAGGAGATAGGTCGAAGCTGTCATCCTCGTTGAAAGCGCCCTGCTCAATATGCGTCGCCAGCAGCAGCGCGATACCTTTATTACCCTCATGTTGCTCGAGTGCGGCGCGCAGTTCACCCTCGAGGGACAGCGTGTCGAGAACCTCCGCCATTGGACGATCCATCATTGCGTCAAGCATGGAGAACAGGCCGACGGTGAAAAACACGTCCGGATCCGGCTGCTGAACCCGATCTGCCAGCAGTTCGAGGAACTTGGCCCGAGACAGCGACATGGTGATGAGTTCGCTTGGCTTATCGTCGAGCTTGGCCATCACAAATATCGTAACCCATCGACGCAGGGTTTCTCTGCCGAGGTAGACGACTGCCTCGCGGACCGAATCGATGCGCCGATTGAGTGCGCTCGCAGCCGAGTTTACGTAGTTCATTGCGCGCACCGACAGCGCGACATCCTGTGCGACTAGGGCGCTCAGCTCGTCGATATCGGTATCAGAATTATTGACTTTGGCGAGCAGCTGAAGCATCGCCAGTTTATTCGGTGCCAGGCGTTTACCCGTTACAACCTTAGGCTTTGCAAAGAAGTAGCCCTGAAAGTAATCGCAGCCAAGGGCCGACAGTTGCTCAAACTCCTCCGCAGTCTCTACCTTCTCTGCCAGCACTTTAACGCGGCGTTCTTTGAGTCTTTGGATTTCTCTAGGCCAGTCTTTGGGATCAATCTGCGGAATCTCAAGCTTGACGATGTGCACAAAGGGAATAACCGCGTCCCAGCGCTTATCGTAGACATAGTCGTCGAGTGCCAGCGTATGTCCGCGTTGGGCGAGGATGCGAATGCCCTGCATGACTTCTTCGTCAGGTTCTACATGCTCGAGCATCTCTAGCACCAACTGCCCGGTGGTGTCGGGAATTAGGTCCGGTTCCGCAAAGAACTTTCGTGGGAGGTTGATAAAAGCGCGATGTTCCCCCACCAGCTTGCTCAGACCGACTTCTTCGCTGGTAAGCAGCACCTGCGCGGTGGCAACGTCATCGTCCAGGTCTTTAGGAGCCGCCAGGCTGTCTGAGGTGCGAAAAAGCAGCTCATAAGCAAACAGATTCAAAGATGCGTCGAATATGGGTTGTCGCGCAATAAAGTAGTCAGACATAGGGTGCGGCCGGTCACCTGCATTGTGCAATTTTTGGAGGACCGTGACGTCATGCCATGGCTGGCCGCCAGTGTGCCTAAACTGTGCCGCGAAGTGAATGAATCCAGGTCACGGTTTAGGAGTTTCGTTCTTTGAATGATCGATTCAGCGCTTTTTCTGTTAGGCCGGCAGTTCGCTCTGCTGCGCGACTCATGCGGTGCCTGCTATGGCTCGAAGTGGTAGCCGACGCATACATACGACAATCATGCCAAGAAGTGCCATCCAGAACCCCAGCGGCTCCGGGACCCGATTTGATGGGCCGGGCGATGGGGGCGGCAAGGTTGATAGTCCCTCCCAAGTGCCAGGCGTAGGTGGTGCTGCGAACCATTGGTCCGCAATCATGGCGTCAGTGGAGCTGGCGCTGAGCTGCAGTGAATTACCTCCACCGTCCGCAGACAAGGGCCAGTTGCCGCCATCCTCATACGCTACCGACCATAGCTCCTTGCCCGCGTTATCGAGCAGGGTGATGGGTTCACCGTTATTGGACAACGCGCCAGAAAAATCCAGTACCGGTCCGGAAAATCCGGGAAAGACGCTCAGGAAGGCCTCTGCATCGCGGGCCAGCACCAGCGCGCTTTGCGCCGGCAGACGACTACCGCTTGCAAACTCAAAATTGATGCCAGCGCTGAAGCGGTAACCGTCCATGCTCAGCGCGGCGGAAAAGGTATTGCTCAGCTCCAGAAATTCATCCGGGTCGGTTCCGGAGGCGGGCCCGTTGTAGTGTATTTCTGTTAGCAGCAGGTTTGCTTGAGCCGCGTGAACCATGCAAAGCAGGGAGCACAAAAGCAAGCAACGGATCAAAAGATGCCGTGGACTACAGGAACTAACGGCGTTAAAAGCAGCGCAACAGCCAGCGGGATAATAGCAGGGTGTGTTGGCACGATGACGTGTGTTTGCAAGCATATTCATAGACTCCAAGCGACGAGTCGTTAGCATTGCAAGAGATGCAACGGAGGCGAACATCAGCACCGACTAGTTGTCAGCAAATTGAGTCGAGACGAAGCGCCGAGCAGACATGGTCGCCAACTTACGGATGGACCTGCGCAACGGGCCTCCCGGGGGAGGGTCTTTACCGGGCTTTTCTGCGAATCCCTAATCAACCACTATTTTCGCTTTGGTGAACCAGGGAGCTATCCACTGTGGCGTCCGATTACTCGTGCCCGATAAGCAGTTCTGACGCAGCCAGCGAACCGTCGGCGCGGTATCCAAAAACTTCCAGTTCCTTGCCGATCATGGTCCAGGCCAAATTGGCTTCGAGCGGTGAAAAAACCTCCCGCCATTCGCCGACCAGACCCTTGCGAACAATGTGATTTGCGGGCTCGCCGGGTTCGCGGCCCGCAGATTCCGCCTTGAACTCCGTGGCAGATTTAACTTGGGTGATGATGCCTGGTTCTGAGCAGAGGCCAAGCGCGGCAAATACGGACGCACAGGTTGGCTCAAAGTGTTGCTTTAGATCCTCATAGCGAACGACAAGTACGTCTTTGCGCCTTGCATGTTCTGCGAGTTTTGCTGCGCGGACGGACCAGCCCAGCAGACGTCGTAAACGGCTCGTCTTCGGCACTCGCCAGGGTGCCTCCTGCTCCCGCATGAGCTGTTCGTAGTGATACGCAGACACAGCTGCATCGCGTCCGTCACGTATGATCGCGATGGCTTTCGCGTTTGGGCAGGCTTTGAGTAACGCGCCGAGATGCATCAACTGATCGGCTGCCTTACAGGCGATTACTGCGCTGTCTTCAACTTCACCGCGAAGACTGTCGAAAAATAGCGTGGGCAACCGCGAGGCGTCGTCGAGCGTTCGAACCTGGTCCATCAATTGCTGTAGGGCGCAGCGGCGGAAGCTCTGCACGCCGAGCGTACGAGTGGCTTCAATGCTCGACAATGGCTTTGCCGTGGACTCTCGCAGAGTCAGGCCGCCAAGTTTGAGCAGGCCATCAAGTATTTCAGGGGTTCCTAGCGCGCGTAGATTTTGCGCTCGTCGCTGCTGGTCTGCGCCGAGCAAGGGTATCCAGCCGTGGCCAAGAAACATCTCGTCAAAGATCGCATCCGGTTTGCGCGGGGTGGCGGCCTCAAGACGCTGCAGCCAGTGAGGGTTGTCCGGCGTGCGCCGGAGGTAGTCCTGCGCAAGTCGCGGCAGTTGATGTAGTCGATGTCCTGGTTCGTAGCTCAGGGCCACGGGATCGAATTCTCGCCAGGCAACAACCTCAGGGTGTGCCGCCAGCATGTGTAGCAGCCAGGAGGTGCCGCACTTGTAAAGACCTACGATATGTATCATCGGCGTGCGTCGCACAGGCGGTAAGAGATCAACTCTGGGCCGTGGGCCGCACGACAATATCGCCCACGTCGACGTTATCCGGCTGTTCAATAGCGAAGGCGATGGCGCGGGCAATGGCGGAGGGCTCAATCGCCATCTTCGCCGTCATATCCTGTATCTGCGATTTAATCGCCACATTGCTGATTGAGTCCGCAAAGTTTGTTTTCACGAACCCCGGTGAGACACCGGTTACTCGCAGGTCGCTGCCCGCTTCTTGGCGAAGGCCTTCCATAATTGTCCGAACGGCATTTTTGGTGCCGGCGTAGACGGCCTGATTCGGCGCTATCCGCAGGCCAGCGGTCGACCGCACGGTGACAAAATGACCCAAGCCTTGTTCGCGAAAAATAGGCAGAGCGGCCGCAATGCCGTAAAGGAATCCTTTTACATTTACGTTAATCGTGTGCTCCCAATCATCCACGCAAAGATCATCAAGCGGTGAAATGGGGCCGACACCTGCGTTACTGATAAAGACATCAAGCTTACCGAATTGATCGAGTGCAAGGCTCACCAAGGCGCTTAAATCATGGCGCCTGGTCACGTCTGTCGCCTGGCAAACGCCGCTGCCGCCCGTTATCGCGATGACTTTACCCTGAATGCCCGACATTATAAGTCCTAACTGGTGTTTCCATGTCTATGCTGGATGGTGATCCACCGCCAACGTCTCTGTCGGACACTTGTGTCGAGCATTTGCAATGTCGCATGTGTCGGGCCGTTAACATCACCGGTATTCTGTGTTGACTTGCGCTGACTGAATCGACAAAATTCGCGTCCCTTGCAATGAGGGAAAGCAATTGTTCGTGGCTACGTAGCTCAGCTGGTTAGAGCACAGCATTCATAATGCTGGGGTCGGTGGTTCAAGTCCACCCGTAGCTACCAATTTTTCTCAAAATAATCAGTAACTTAGGCGGCCATTAAACCGATCTGCGGTTTTCCCTCC
>JBGCDU010000019.1:0-158263 GCA_045105635.1 Congregibacter sp. | reverse complement strand
GACCGCACCAACGACACTCACTCAAGCTCTCGCGATAGTACAAACCACAACGATCGCATCTTCGCTTCTTGGGCTGCATCGCCTCCCAAGCAGCGCGAGCGCCTAAGCCCCCAAACATTGGTAGTACCTAAGACACATAACAGCTAAGTAACTCACCCAACTCAACTAACACTTTGCTGCTTATTATCATTCGCACCTCGCCATCTCTTCCCGTTTTCCCAATAAAACCAATATATTGCCGCCCCACTCTATTATCAAGCGATGTTAAACGTGCCCGTCACTCAACACGTTCCATCAAATTCAGTCACCCGATGCTATAAATTAAGCTTCGTTAAATCAATAAGATACAGTGGTGATCAACGCCGTCTTGAGCAAGGTGCCGCTGAAAAACGACAGTATCAAAGCCCATGCTAACGTTGACAAATCACCCCGCAATAAAAAAGCCCAGCCACTGCTGGCCGGGCTTTCACCTCGGGCACCTTATGTACAGGCACCTACCACTCTAGTGATGCTTCAGCCAAACTGGTTCATCGTATTGTCGTCGCCGGCCGCCTTCAGCGCTGCATCACCCGCGAAGTATTCTTTGTGATCATCACCCATATCTGAACCGGCCATGTTCTGGTGCTTGACGCAGGCAATGCCCTGCCGGATTTCCTGACGTTGAACGCCCTTCACGTAACCCAGCATGCCGGCTTCGCCGAAGTATTCCTTGGCCAGGTTGTCGGTCGACAGCGCGGCCGTATGGTAGGTCGGCAAGGTGATCAGATGGTGGAAAATACCCGCCTCACGTGCCGCATCCGCCTGGAATGTGCGAATGCGCTCATCCGCCTCCAGCGCAAGGTCACTGGTGTCATAGTCGACGCTCATCAACTGGTCACGATCGTACGCCGACAGGTCCCTACCCGCTTCGCTCCAGGCATCAAACACCTGCTGGCGAAAGCTCAGCGTCCAGTTAAAGGAGGGTGAATTGTTGTACACCAACTTGGCGTTGGGTACGGTCTCACGAATCTTGTTGACCATGGATGCGATCTGCCCCACATGCGGTTTCTCGGTCTCAATCCATAGCAGGTCGGCACCGTTTTGCAGTGACGTGACGCAATCGAGGATCACGCGATCGACACCCGTACCTTTGCGGAACTGGTAAAGGTTGGATGGCAGGCGTTTTGGCCGCAGCAGTTTACCGTTGCGATTGAGGATAACGTCGCCACTGTGCAGTTCGCCTGGATCAACCTCGTCACAGTCTAAAAAGCTGTTGTACTGATCACCCAGATCACCCGGCTGATGCGTAACGGCAATTTGTTTGGTCAGGCCTGCACCCAACGAGTCTGTGCGCGCTACGATAATGCCGTCATTCACACCCAGCTCAAGAAAGGCGTAGCGTACCGCTCGAATCTTCGCAAGAAAGTCCTCATGCGGCACGGTAACTTTGCCGTCCTGGTGGCCGCACTGCTTCTCGTCAGACACCTGATTCTCAATCTGGATGGCGCAGGCACCGGCTTCGATCATCTTCTTGGCCAGCAGGTAAGTCGCCTCGGCATTACCAAAGCCCGCATCAATATCGGCAATGATAGGCACAACATGCGTCTGGAAGCTGTCAATCTGATTCTCAATCGCCTTGGCCGCGACCTGGTCACCGGTTTTACGCGCTGCATCCAGTCCCCGGAACAGACCTCCCAGTTCACGCGCGTCGGCTTGACGCAAAAAAGTGTAGAGCTCTTCGATCAGATCTGAAACGGTGGTCTTCTCGTGCATGGACTGATCAGGCAGCGGGCCGAATTCACTGCGCAGTGCAGCAATCATCCAACCCGACAGATACAGATAACGCTTATCCGTAGTACCAAAGTGCTTTTTGATAGCTATTAGCTTCTGCTGCCCAATGAAGCCATGCCAGCAACCCAGCGACTGCGTGTACTGGGCAGTATCGGCATCGTATGCGCCCATATCCTTGCGCATGATGCCGGCTGTGTAGCGGGCAATATCAATTCCGGTCTGAAAACGGTTTTGCAGACGCATGCGCGCCGCGTGCTCCGGGTTGATGTCTTTCCAGGTTTCACCATTGCTGGAGATGGTGCTCGCGGCAGTCTGGATTTCCTCTTGGTAACTCATGGACACTCACCTTTATCTATTGCTAGCAATCGTTAAATCGAACAGTCAGACAGGTGACAGAGCACTTCCCTGTCCAGGTGATCGATTGAAACTGTGTAAAACACACCGCGCCCGGATGGGGCTGCGGCAAGGAGGCAAGTCTAGGCTAGAGAACCACTATCAGCCTAATCGATGCTTTGTATTTGTGATATTCAACTCATGAATCACACAATTCAATTCAATTCCGTTCAGGTCAGCTCAATTCCCAGCGATGATTGCGCAACCAAACGGCCGCGGCAAGCGCCAGCATCGTAAACGCGAGGCCTCCGGCGACACTCATCAAGTTCAGGTCTGTCCAGTCAGGTCCAAACAAATAAAAGCCGACGGCCGATGTATCGGAGACATGCGGGAAGTGTCTGGTCACCGCGTTACCAACAAATTCGGTATTAAAAAACGCGGCCTCTATAACAAACAGCGCCAAAAAGGGAGTTACGGCGATCAAAAAAGGTGATCGTTTAGCCAGCGCCGAAGCACAGAGAAGCCAGGCATAGGTAGGTGCAATCAGTAGAGCAGTCATAATCCAGCCGCTGATCGGGTCGAGCATCACATCCATAAAATCTATGTTGCCCACAACCACCACAAAAGGATCTTCACCCATACGCAGCACCAAAAACATCGTTAAGAGCACATAGGCGAGCTGCAGCACCAAACTAATGGCAATGTAAATGATGGGTGTCAGAATGATGGCCACCACGAACTTCGAAAGTACGATCTGCCACTCGCCCACCGGCATAGAGCGCCAAAACAAAATGCTGCGGTCTTTTCGATCCTCATGGAGTGCGCTGAGCAGGTAATTGGCCGTGGTGCCGAGCAGAATGATGAGCAAGATACCGTGCACCACGCTGAGAATAGCGTTCAGTTCCTTGCCATCGAGTTGGTCGTCGTCAATCCTAGCGTCCGCCTCGTCACTCGAATCACCGCCGCTGCTGTTCGACGTGTCCGGCGGGTTAAACGTCCACTCCCGTGAGAAGTTCCACTCCTCGTCCACCGACGTTTCTTCGACGATCACTTCGACGTCCGGCGCGGGTGGCGGCGCTGGCAAGCCAATCTGAGTATTCATGTCGTTGCCAAAGTCTGGCTCTGTCAGTTCACTCTCCTCGCGTATCTGTACGACTGTTCCCCGCTCGCCAGCATCCTCATTGACACTTATGGAGATGTTCAGCCCACCGCCATTGCCCTCTTTCATCAGCGCATCGAGAACGGTCTCACCAACCAGACCAATTCTATTGACGAAAATCACACTGAGCAGCATCAGCACACCGAGGATCAGCGCCGAGATCAGAGGGGTCCATAGCATCGAGGCTTTGTACTCGCGAAACTCGCGCTGTACCAAGGTTAAAAACTGCGACGTCTCTACCGGAGTCATACGCTAGCCTCCCACCTTTGCAACAAACAGATCCGACACCGAGGGAACGCGAATCTCACCAAGCCCGGTAAGCTCTGGTCGCACAGATTCCTCAAAAATAAACGCTTTGCCACCGAGGATATTGCGCTTGCCAATGTACGGCAGCGCTTCGGCGCGCATGACCGACTCACCTAGCACATGCAGTTCAAGAAATCGCTCCTCCAGATCCATCAACGACTCGTGGAGGATCAGCTTGCCACGATGCATGAACATCACATGCGTAAGGATGTTCTGGATTTCTTCAACCTGATGCGTAGACACGACAATAGTGCGTTCACCATCGAAATAGTCGTTGATGAGTTGTTCGTAAAAGCGCTTCCGAAACAAAATATCCAGACCCAGGGTAGGCTCATCGAGTATGAGCACGCGCGCATCGATCGCCATAACGACGGCCAGATGCAGCTGTACGGTCATGCCTTTGGAGAGGTCGCCAATCCGGCGAGTCCCGGCGATTTCAGTGGATTCCAGAAAAGCCTCAGCCTGCGCTCGATCGAAGCGCGGATGCGTACCGTTTACGTAATCCAGCAACTCGTTCACGCGCATCCATCCAGGCAGCACCGCCGTGTCTGCGATGAAACAGACCTCCTCCATCATCTGGTCGCGCTCGGTAACTGGCGAGTAACCCAGTACGGACAGATCTCCCTCGCACTGGGTAAGCCCCAGTAGTGCGCGCAGCATGGTCGTTTTGCCTGCACCGTTGGGACCGATAAGACCAATCACAGTTCCGGCCGAGATGGACAGGTCCACGTCATCCACGGCCGTAAGATCACCGTAGCTTCGCCGCAACCGGTGCGCCTCAATGACGGTCTGCATTACTATTCCCCTGCATATTCAATAGTTGCCCAGTGACATCTTCGAGCGTCATCCCCAGCTTTTTTACCCGCGCTGCGAACGCCGGTAACTCTTCATCCAAAAAGCGTTGCTGCTCGTCGTTGGTCAGTGCATCTCGCGCACCACTCGCCACAAACATGCCGAGCCCCCGGCGTTTTTCCAGCAAACCCATTTCTACGAGCTCCTGGTAAGCCTTGCCGACCGTCAGATGATTGATCCGGTAGTCTGTGGCGACCTGGCGAACAGATGGAATCGCCTCTCCCTCGGGGAAGCTGCCATCGATCACCCGCTCGATCACCAGATCACGCAGTTGTCGATAGATTGGCAGGCCCTCTGTCCATTCCATGACGATGTGCTATCTCTCGCGCTCTTCACTACGACGAACTTCGCCGCTGCCCAGCTCGATCGAATCAACATCCGGGTCACCGCGGTAACGAACATCGCCGCTCCCGAGTATGGAGGCCGCAAGCAGCTTCGTTACCCGACCTATACGAACATCTCCAGAGCCGACTATGTTGATCTCGGCTTTTTCACAATCCACAGTCTCCAGGTTTGCATCGCCCGAACCAATGACGTTAACCTCCAGCGACTCAATAAAGCTCTCTTCGGTGACCGTGGCATCGCCACTGCCAGTCACTGTCAGCTCCGCATCCTTGGCCTGCAGTGTCTGTATGAATACGCCACCGCTGCCAGCGACAAAAGTGTCGAGCTGCGCTACGGAGATTGACAAGGCCTTGATGTTGCCCGACCCCTTTACGCGCAGCTCCAAACTGGGTCCTTGCACGCCATAGAGCTTGATATCGCCGGATCCTTCCAGGGAGATTTCTGCAGGCTCACCTCGACGGGTTTGCGTGAAATCAAAGGGTTTGACGTACACATCGCCGGAGCCCTTGAGTTTCAAGCGTTGCAGCTGCGGAAGAATGACCCGAAAGCTGATGTTCTCCAGCACCTTCCTGTCGCCCGATTTGCCACTGCCTATTGTCAAGGTGTCTCCAGAGATGCGGTACTTAACCTTATCGGTGAGGCCGTCCGGTCCCTGAATCTGCAGCTCAGCCGGTTCTCCCTGTCGAACCTCTACGTTCATCGGACCGAAGATCAGCAACTCATCAAATTCCAGGCCTTCGACGCGGCGAGTCTCTCCCGCCTGTAAGGACGCGGCACAGGCCAGAGCTCCGACAATCGCCACCGCTTGTGCAGAGCGTTTGAGAAGCGAGCGCATCTCAGGCATCACCAGAATCGGTTTCTGCATCGCGCTCGGTGTCGCGTGCGGCGTCTATTGCCAGCCCAGCAGGTACCAGGCATAGGGCCGCAACGGTGCCGGCTCCAGCCGCGCTCAATGACGCAAAAGCCAGGAACAAAAAGGCGGGTAGAAGCATTCGCTTGGAGCGGGGTCCCGCCATGCGCTTGCGCAAAGTAATCATCGGTCTCTCTCGCATTTGTGTAGGTGATATGGTCGACTATAGCACCGGATTTCGGCGTCGCAAGTCGGTCAAAAATGCGAACTTTCGTTCTTTATATTTATTTTTATCAGTGACTTACCATACTTTATTAAAAATAATATTAAGATTAGGCTCGGAAACGCTCCAAATTCCGTCGCATATTCACTGCAACTCGTCGCGCAAGCGCCAAAGCACGGTCCGCGAGCGGTCCCACATGGTGATTTTGAAGGGTTTCTTCGAACAGCGACAACCAGCGCTCATAGTGCTCTTGCACGAAGGGCTCACGGGAATCGAGCTCACGATGTTTGCGCATCATGTGCCGATGGTAAACATCATCACCCAGAAGCATTTTGCGCCAGTAGGCCTTGATGCGCGGCAGGTGCTCACCAAGATCTATCGCCGCTCGCTCAAGAAACACGGGCGCAAGCAGCGGGTCCTCAAGTACTCGAGAATAAAACCGGTCGACAAACGCGTCGATCTGCGTGGGATTATCGAGATCGGGACGGGACACAGGATCAGGAGCGTTTTTTCTGTTGCTTGCGCTTTTTGGCTTGCTTCACATGCGACATCATACGGCGTTTGCGATTGATCTGACGCTGCGTCAGCTTATTGCGCTGCCCCGCAAAGGGATTAGTACTGCCCTTAAATTCTACACGCAGGGGAGTGCCGGTGAGTTCCAGAACCCGGCTAAAGACCTTTTCAAGATACCGCCGATAGCTGTCCGGCACTTTTTCCGTCTGGTTACCATGCACAATCACGCGAGGCGGATTGCGACCTCCCGCATGTGCGTAACGTAATTTAATGCGCCGACCATTGATCATCGGCGGCGGGTGATCGCTAACCGCGTCTTCGAGAATCCTCGTCAACAGGTTGGTGCCCATGGGAGCCATTGCCGCCGCATAAGCTGCATCAATAGAACCAAACAGCTTGCCCACGCCCGAGCCATGCAAGGCAGAGATAAAGTGCATGTCCGCAAACTCTACAAAGCGCAGACGGCGATCCAACTCGGACTTGATCCAGTCGCGCTGATCCTGATCCAGCCCATCCCATTTATTCACGGCTAACACCAATGCGCGGCCCGCATCGATGCAGTGCCCCAGCAAATGCAGATCCTGATCCACTAGACCTTCACTGCCATCGATGAGCAAAACCACAACATTTGCATCATCTATCGCTTTTAAGGTCTTGATAATAGAGAATTTTTCGACAGTGAGGCTGACGTTTTTACGGCGTCGGACGCCCGCTGTATCGATTAGCGTGTAGGGCTGCCCGTGGCGCTCAAACTCGATGTAGACGCTGTCCCGCGTCGTGCCCGGCTGATCATAAACCACCACGCGTTCCTCTCCGAGAATGCGATTGACCAGAGTAGATTTGCCGACGTTCGGTCGACCGACTACGGCCACCCGTACGCCACCGGAGTCTGCGTCCTCGAGCTCGTCTTCGGGAGGCAGTGGAAATGTCTCAAGCACCGATTCGATCAGATCGCGCACACCCCGGCCGTGCGACGCGGCAATCGCATGCATGGAGCCAATACCCAGGGAATGAAAATCACTGAGGGCCAGGTCTTCATCGCGACCATCGATTTTATTGACCACCAGATGAAAATCACGCCCGGTCTGGCGCAAATGACGCACCAGGTGCTGATCCATAGGATTAACGCCATCACGTGCGTCCACAAGCAGCAACACGACGTCGGCTTCTTGCATAGCCAGGAGTGACTGCTCGGCCATCGCAGCATCAATGCCCTCTTCCTGGCCACTCACACCACCGGTATCGATGACGATGAAGTTGCGACCTTCGAGCTGCCCCTCTCCGTACTTGCGATCTCGGGTCAGCCCCGAGAAGTTGGCAACCAGCGCGTCGCGAGATTTTGTGAGTTGATTAAAAAGTGTCGACTTGCCGACGTTGGGGCGCCCGACAAGGGCAATGGCCGGCAGCATAGCTCAGCTCCGCGCTTTAATGTCGTATGCCACCAACTTACCGCCATCGGTGTACACATACAGCACGGTCCCATCAGAAAGCATGTCTGCGCGCGCCGAATCGCTGTCCGGGCGAATTCGCGCCAAGAACTCACCGTCCACCTGCGACAGCAAGTGCAAATAACCCTCAAAATCTTCCACCGCCAGGTAGCTACTCACCGGTATTGGCCTGGACAAACCCCGCCAGGCTAATGCTGGCTGCTCCCAGCGGATGCCTTGGCCATTGCGTAAAAATGCGGTGACGGTACCGCTTTCTTCCGTAATGTAGACGTTGCCAAAGCCTTGCGAAACACCATAAAAAGAGGAGATGTTGCGCTGCCAGATCTTGCGTCCCGTGCGAATATCCAGAGCCGCCACACGCCCCTGATAGCTCGCAACATAGAGTTCACCACCGTTTAGCGCCATTGCGCCATCTACGTCGACGATGCGTTCGATTTCGGAGCGACCCTGAGGAATCGCCACGCGCGCTTCCCAGCGAATGGTGCCGTCATCGGCATCGAGAGCCAATACGCGCCCCGTGGCAAACCCGGCGTAGACTACGCCAGCGTCCAGAATAGGGGTGCTGGTACCGCGAATCGTCAGCACTGGCACATTACTGTCGTAACGCCATAGCTGCTCCCCGCTCTCGTGATCCAGGCCGTAGAGCTTGCCATCATAGGTCTGCGCTACTACGACTCGTCCATTCCCCTGAGGTGGCGCGAGCACCTCACCGCTTACCTGAGTGGACCACAGCAGCTCGCCGCTCCTGGCATCCACATGCAGCACTTCTCCATCGGCACCACCGAGGTAAAGCGAGCCTTCGTAGAAGCCCACTCCGCCAGACAGTGCCACATCGAGCTCCTGCTTCCAGCGTGTACTGCCGCTGTCGCGTTCAATGGCCCGCACTTCACCGTCGGCAGCGGCGGCGTAAATGAGGCCTTTATCGATAATCGGCTGCAGCTTGAACAGACCCTTACCCTGACCGTTTCCTACCCCTACCGACCACAGCTTGCGCACATCGAGCTTCTGCTCAAATTCGACCAGCTCTGCGGGGGCTTGCGGATCTTCGTCGTCCCCCATCTCAAAAAACCCACCGATGGTTTCGCATCCCGCCAGAGCAAACACCAGCGGTAGCAGCACCAATGTGCGGGCCGAGGATAAGACTCTATCTGGAAAGGGGAGTGACGCAAAAGGCGCTGCGCTGCGAGCCGGCTCGAGCACCAGCCGCTGCTGAATGTCTGGCATATCTAGCCCGCCTCGCTGGGCGTGTCCGCCTGCCGCGCCCCTAGATACTGGAGTTTTTCCTGCAAAGTCCGCGGCACAGGCGCCGACGGATCGAGGGTCGCGGCAGCGCTTTCGTAGGCCACCAAGGCATCTGCCTCACGTCCCAGGGAGAGAAGAATATCGCCCCGGGCAATGGCATAGGAGGCAACAAAATCTGTTGTCGCTCCCTGCAGCAAACTCAGCGCCTCGTCAGCTCGCTCGGTGGCCGCCATCACGCGCGCAAGACGCAGCTGTGCGACCTGGTGAACATCGTCACCGTTGTCGGCCATCGCCAAAACCCAGCGCAATTCTTCTTCAGCGCGCGCGGGCTCACCGTCGTTGACTGCGAGGCGAGCGAGATGCAGGGCTGCAAACTGGGCGTAGGTAGTTCCGCGGTGCTCATCCTTCAGTGCCTGCGCCAGTTTGCGCGCTGGCTCCGCGCTCGCCTCTTCGGCGAGCGACAGCGACTGCAGCATTTGCTGGTAGGCCAGGGAGGCGTTTTCCGTGGCCGTCTGCTGGCTCTTCTGCCAGCCTTGCCAACCAAATCCGAGCCCGAGGGCAAGCACAGCGCCAATCACCACGCCCTGGCCATTTTCCTTCCACCAGCGCTTGAGGTCTTCGACCTGTTCTTCTTCTGAGCGGTAACTTTCAACCATGTCTTTCTGTCATTCCCTTCAATAAATGCTTCAGCTATGGTCGCCGTTCAGGCAACACGCCGATGATTACACACGCTTAGTGCCCAAGCAGAGCCTTGAGTTCCTCGCCAAGCCGAGCCAACGGCATGCGCTTCTGCTCACCGCCATCGCGTAAGGGCTTGACGGTCACCTCGCCCGCCTCGACTTCATCAACTCCCCAAAGTAGCGCAAGGGGCGCGCCACTGCGATCGGCTTTTTTCATCTGGCTGCGAAAACTCCCACCACCAAGTTGCTGCACAACGCGAAGACCCGGATACATATCCCGCAGCGTTTCTACCCCTGCCATGGCGGCGCTTTGCGCCTGTGCACCACTGGCTACAACAAACACATCCGGTGCAGTTTGTGGCGGCAGCTCATCGCCAGCCTGGAGCATCAACACCAGTCGCTCGACGCCCATAGCAAAGCCAACACCTGGCGTCCCTTTACCACCCAATTGCTGCACCAGACCATCATACCGACCGCCTGCGCACACGGTACCCTGCGCGCCAAGACTATCGGTTACCCATTCAAAAACTGTCTTGTTGTAGTAATCCAGACCGCGCACGAGTCGCGGATTCACTTGATACTCCACCCCTGCTGCCTCCAGGTAAGCACGCAGTGCCGAAAAATCCTCCTCAGACTCCGTATCCAGAAAGTCGCTCAAGCTCGGGGCACCCTCCAGCAAGGCCTGCGTACCGGGATTCTTGCTGTCCAGAATACGCATGGGATTACTCCCAAGCCGCCTTTGGCTGTCTTCGTCCAGGGCGTCCCTGTGCGGGAGTAAAAATGCGACCAAGGCATCCCGATAGGCGGCGCGAGCCTCCGGACTGCCAATGCTGTTGAGCTCGAGGCGGACGTGGTCGGCAATACCCAGCAAACGCCACAGCCTGGCCAGAAGAATAATCAGCTCCGCGTCAGCGTCCGGCGTCGAATGACCAAACACCTCAGCGCCGATCTGGTGGAACTGCCGCTGGCGACCCTTCTGCGGCCGTTCATATCGAAACATTGGACCGCGATACCAAAGACGACAGGGGCTGGCGATCAAGTTGTGCTGAATCGCGGCACGCACACAACCTGCGGTGCCTTCGGGCCGCAGGCTCAGACTCTCGCCGTTGCGGTCCTCGAAGCTGTACATCTCTTTTTCGACGATGTCCGTGACGTCGCCAATCGAGCGACTGAACAGCGCCGTGGGCTCCACCAGCGGCAGGCGCACCTCGCCGTAGCCGTAGCTCGCCAGCAAGTCAACGGCGCAGTTTTCGAGGAACTGCCAGTGAGCAGATTCCTCGGGCAGCACATCGTTCATGCCACGAATTGATCGCAGTGGGTTCATAAATCTCTGTCAAGGCTTAGATCGGGAGTGAGCGCATAGGGTGCAAAGCTGACCTAGCCCGACCGGGCAATAAGCGCCGCGTCGGCTTCCGCACGCTCTGCCTCAAGCTTCGCCGCGCGCTCGCGCACGACCGCCTCCAAATGATCCACAAAATCCGTGTTGCTGACTTTGTGATCGGGCTCACCATCGACGTAGATTAAATTGCTAGGGGTTGCGCCGGTCAGGCCCACATCGGCTTCGCGCGCCTCTCCCGGGCCGTTGACGATGCAGCCGATAACCGCAACATCCATCGGCGTGCGGATATCTTCCAGGCGATTTTCCAGCTCGTTCATGGTACTGATCACATCGAAATTCTGACGCGAGCAGCTTGGGCACGCAATAAAGTTGATACCGTTGCTGCGCAGCTTGAGGCTCTTGAGAATGTCAAAGCCCACTTTGATTTCCTGCACCGGATCCGCGGCAAGCGAGATGCGAATAGTGTCGCCAATGCCTTCGTAGAGCAGCATACCCAAACCGATCGATGACTTGACGGTGCCGCCACGTAAACCGCCGGCCTCCGTGATTCCCAGATGCAGAGGCTGCTCGATCTGCTTGGCCAGCAGTCGATAAGCATCGACTGCCATAAATATCTCCGAGGCCTTCACGCTGACCTTGAAGTCCTGATAGTCGTATTTATCGAGGATGTCCACGTGGTGCATCGCCGACTCGACCAGTGCCTCCGCCGTAGGCTCGCCGTACTTGCGCTGGAGATCTTTACCGATAGAGCCGGCGTTCACGCCAATACGAATCGGAATCCCGCGATCGCGACAGGCTGCAATAACTTCGCGAACTTTGTCGTCGCGACCAATATTGCCCGGGTTGATACGCAGGCAATCCACGCCATATTCGGCCACCTTCAGCGCGATCTGATGATCGAAGTGGATGTCCGCTACCAGAGGTAGATTGGAGCGCGCGCGAATGTGCTTAAACGCCTCCGCAGCATCCAGACTGGGCACCGACACGCGAACAATATCTGCACCGGCCGCCTCGAGCGCAGAAATCTGCCCCAGAGTCGCTTCGACGTCACAGGTTTCGGTGTTGGTCATGCTCTGCACACTAATAGGTGCATCACCGCCGATCGGCACATTGCCGACGTGGATTTGGCGACTCTTACGTCGCTTAATAGGTGAGTGCTGATTCATGGCTGCTACTCTCCGATTTACTCTAAGAGGCGCTTGTAAGCCTCGTATTCTGCGGACTCCGGGAACATATTACGCAACGCTAACGCGTGGCTACTTTCCCCATTCTCATCGCCGTTTTCTCGCGCCAAACGAATGCCGAGCCAAAGTGCCCTGGCGCTTGGTTGCAGCACCTGTTTCCTGTACTGCCCATAATAGATACTTGCGTCGCGGCTGTCGCCAGCTTCTAGTCGCAATTGTGCCAGTTCCAGCAATGCTGTGCTGTTTCGGGGCTGCATGGACAGGGTACGTCGAAACGCCTCCTCGGCGCCTTCGCTGTCCTCAAGTCGCAGACGACTAAGGCCGAGATTCAGAAACGCCTGCGGCCGGGCGTTATACAGGGTGTCCTTCACCACACGTACCAGCTGCTTTTCGGCTTCCTCGTAGCGTTGCTGACCGTAGAGAAAAGCCGCGTAATTGTTCCGCGCACGCGAAAAGTTGCTGTTGAGACTAATCGCCAACTCAAAATTTTCTTCTGCCCGCTCGTACTCACCAGTGCTTTGGTAGACCAGTGCAAAGGCCTCATAGACCTCCGGGTTTTTGCCGTCCAGTTGCGCCGCGACCTGTAAGTTGCGCTTCGCGTCCTCCCAATTGCCCTGGCCGATGTAGCTGCGAGCCAGTTCAACGCGCTGCTCGAGTGCCTTTTTGGGCGAGGCCTGTTCGGTGAAAACACTCTCGGTCTCAGTAATGCACCCGGACAGGCCCAACGCGCCGAGAGCCAGTAGACACCCAGTAAGAAAGCGCTTCGCTGACCAGGAAAAAATCATGCCCCCGCCTCCATCGCAGCGTCAGCGGCGTACCGCTCACGGTGTCTGGCGCTACGCTGCGTGCGGTCAGCGACATCGCCAACCAGTTGACCGCAGGCCGCATCGATGTCGTCGCCGCGCGTAGTGCGCACGGTGACAATAAAACCCGCGTCCACCAGCACTTGCCAAAAACGCGACACCGCATTGCCACTGGGACGCTCATAGCCTGAATTCGGAAACGGATTAAACGGAATCAAATTGATCTTGCAGGGAAATTCCTTGAGCAAGAGCGCAAGCTCTCGCGCCTGATCCGGTTGATCATTGATGCCTGCCATCAATGTGTACTCAATCGTCACCACGCGTTTGCTGTCGCTCTGGGCGTCGATGTAACGCTGCGCACTGGCCAGCAGTTGCGCAATCGGATACTTGCGATTGACCGGCACCAGCTGATTGCGCAATTCGTCATTGGGTGCATGCAGCGACACCGCGAGACTGGCTTCGCTGACTTCTGCCAGCCGATCCAGTGCAGGTACGACGCCGGATGTACTGAGCGTCACACGACGCTTGGATATTCCGTAGCCAAGATCGTCCATCATCAGATCCATGGCCGTGACCACATTGTCAAAATTGAGCAGAGGTTCTCCCATACCCATCATCACGACGTTAGTCACTACGCGACCGTTGCCGGACTGCCAGGCGTCGTAGGAATCAATCGCCAGCCAGACTTGTCCAATAATTTCAGCCGCAGTGAGATCGCGTTGAAAGCCCTGCTTGCCCGTAGAGCAAAAACTGCAGTCGAGACTGCAACCCACTTGCGAGGACACACACAGCGTGGCTCGCTTGCCATCGGGAATCAGGACCGTTTCGACCAGGCTTCCACCGGCAATACGCACCAGCCACTTGCGCGTGCCATCGCTGGAATCATGCTGAGATTCAACCTCGGGAGGACGCACCTCGGCAATCGTGGCAAGGCGTTCGCGCAGTGCCTTGCCGAGATTGCTCATGTCCTCGAAGTCCGTGACACCCTCATGGTGCATCCACTTCATCACCTGCGTGGCCCGAAAGCGCTTCTCGCCCATATCGACGAAGAACCCCTCGAGCTGCTCACGACTCATCCCCAGGAGGTTTACCCGGTTATGGCTATGACTGCTGGCGATGACTTCGAGCATACAGAATCAGTCGCGGTCGCAGAGATCGCTAGCTGCGAACCAATAGGCAATTTCCCGTGCAGCAGACTCAGGCGAGTCAGAACCATGCACGGCGTTAGCATCGATTGATTCAGCGAAATCGGCACGAATAGTGCCGGCCGCGGCGTCCTTTGGGTTAGTCGCACCCATGAGCTCGCGGTTGAGGGCGATTGCGTTTTCGCCCTCAAGTACTTGCACGACCACCGGGCCCGAGGTCATGAATTCGATCAGCGCGGGGAAGAACGGACGCTCCCGATGCTCCGCATAAAAACCACCGGCCAGCGCATCACTGAGCCGCAGCATACGCGATGCCACAATGCTCAGACCTGCTGCTTCGAACCGCGAGTAGATTTCGCCAATGTGGTTCTTGGCTACCGCGTCAGGCTTGATAATCGATAAGGTGCGTTCCACCGCCATGTGTGTTCTCCAAAACAGTTACGTAAAAATCACGGGCACTTCGGCGCCGACACGATGCACGCGCCGCCGGGCTGGCCGTCAAAAAGTGCGCCGCAGTATACGGTTTTTGTCTTGTGTTAGCACGCAAAACGCGCGCGGCATGGATGTCGAATTAATGCCAATAAAGCCCCTTAAGTGATTGAGGGACTGAACAAATTCAAGGTCAGGCGGCCTCGCGGCGCAGGCGCGGTACGACCTCGTGCAAACGCTCCGCAAACAGCTCGATCTCGCCAGCCTGGGTGAATCTCCCCAGACTCACGCGCAGGGAACTATGCGCAAGAGCATCCGGCAGGCCCAGCGCACGCAGCACGTAGGACGGCTCGAGACTGGCAGAGGTGCAGGCGGAGCCCGTGGATAAGGCAAATTCCGGTAGCGATAACAGCAGCGCCTCGCCTTCAACCCCACTGACACTGAAGTTCAGCGCGCCGGGCAAACGCTGCTCCGCGTGACCGTTGAGTGTCACGCCATCGATCGTGCGAAGGCGCTGCCACAACTGATCACGCAAGGCGCGCAGACTTGTGGACTCATCTTCAAGCGACTGCTGCGCAAGCTCAGCCGCCAGACCAATACCCACAATTTGATGTGTCGGCAGCGTGCCGGCGCGCAGCCCTCGCTCATGGCCGCCGCCATGCATCTGCGCCACCAGGGACACCGGAGAGCTGCGCCTCCGGTAAAGAGCGCCAATCCCTTTAGGACCATAAAACTTATGCGCGGAAATCGACAGCAGATCAACACCCAGGGCCTTAACATCCAGGGGTATCTTACCCACGCTCTGCGCCGCATCCACATGCATCACGGCGGCCGCTTCGACCGCGATCGCCGCGATCGCCGCTATATCATTGACCGTACCAATCTCGTTGTTGGCGTGCATAACGCTAATCAGACAGGTGTTTTCACGGAGTGCATCCCTAACCGACTCCGGGCGTATCAGGCCGTCTTTATCTGCCGTCAGATAAGTTACGTCAACGCCTCGGCACTCCAGGGCCTGACAGCTATCGAGCACGGCCTTATGCTCGATAGCGGAGGTGATGATATGTGGTCGCTGCGTCCCTGACTCTCGCGCCGCCTCTGCTACTCCTTTGATGGCCAGATTGTCAGATTCTGTTGCGCCAGATGTCCAGACGATCTCCCGAAGATCCGCATTAATCAGCGTCGCCAACTGCTGCCGGGCCTGCTCCACGGCCATTTCGGCCTCCCAGCCAAAGCGGTGCGAGCGTGACGCAGGGTTACCAAAAGTCCCGTCCAGGGTGAGACAGCGCCCCATGGCCGCGGCGACGCGAGGGTCGACAGGGGTGGTGGCTAGATAATCAAAGTAGATTGGCGTGGACATCAGCTCTCTCCCTTAATCCTCGCGGTCGCCGCTTCTTCCGGATAGTCGCCGGCAGGCGGTTGATCCATCTCCGCCCTGCTGCTGGCTTTTCTGTCGCGCGTGTTCATGGTCGAGCGCCGGGCGCGTCTTTCCGGCCAATCCACCGGGGTAGTACGTTTCTGCGTTTCGGTCAGGATTCCACGCAGGATATTCAACTCCAGCTCATCCACGCGTACCCGACCATAAAGCCTGCGCAGCCTGGGCATTAGCTGCTTGGGCGCATGCGGATTGAGAAAACCAATCTCGCCCAGGGTTTCTTCCAGGTGCACGTAGAATCGCTCCATATTCGCCTGCGTCGCCGGGGCTGCGTCCCATTCTGCATCCGCCTCCTCGGGTAACTCATCACCGTGCGCGCGCATGTGGAGTTCGTAGCACACTACCTGCACCGCCATGGCAATATTCAGGGAACTGTACTCATCGCTGGTCGGTATCGCCAAATGCAGATTACAGCGCATCAACTCTTGATTATTTAATCCATTGTCCTCGCGACCGAACACGATCGCGACTTCACCCTGATCCGAGGCCAAGGCAATATCGTCCGCCGCGCGGCGCGCATCGAGCACCGGCCAGGGAATACGGCGATCCCTGGCAGTAGCAGCGACCACGAGGCCACAGTCGGCGACCGCTTCATCAAAAGTCTCGACGACTTGCGCGGACTCCAGCACATCGCCCGCCGATACCGCTCGCCAGGTGGCTTCCTTGTGGGGAAAGCGCTCCGGTGCCACGAGCACCAGTTTTGCTATCCCCATGTTCTTCATCGCCCGTGCGACCGCCCCGATGTTTCCCGGGTGACTGGTTTCTATCAATACGATACGTATTCGGTCACTGTTCATCGCTTTGTGCATGCGGACGCCGGAATTCACCCAGGCGCGCCGCCAATCTCTAAAAACGGAAACGCAGTGTAGCAAAACCGCCGCCCCTACCGATCCCCTCTGCTATACTCGCGCGCCTTTTTCCGCAGGCTTACAGGCTCTACCCATGGAACCGATGACCAGTATCGCGCTGCGCGCCGCCCGGAAAGCCGGGGAGTCTATTGTGCGTGCCTCCGACGATCTCGAACGCATCGCCGTTCGCGTCAAAAACGTCAACGACTATGTCTCTGAGGTCGACGAGCAGGCCGAGCAGGAAATCATCTATCAGTTGCGCAAAGCGTATCCTGATCACGCAATTCTCGGCGAAGAATCAGGCCGCAGCGGGCCGGACGATGCGGAGTATGTCTGGGTAATCGACCCACTGGACGGCACCACCAACTTTGTTCGCGGCATTCCGCATTACGGTATTTCCATCGCCTGTATGCATAAAGGGCGCCTCGAACACGCAGTGGTGGTGGATCCCGTGCGTCGCGAAGAATTCACCGCGTCGCGAGGGCGCGGCGCGCAGCTCAACGGGCACCGCATTCGGGTCAGCAAGCTGACAGGGCTCGAAGGCGCGCTCCTGGGCACCGGCATCCCGTTTAAGGGCCATCATGACGACAAGCTGCCAGCGTATACGCAAACGCTGGGACAACTAGCGGGACAATGCGCAGGCATACGCCGCAATGGCGCCGCCTCTCTGGACCTCGCCTATGTCGCCGCGGGCCGTTTGGACGCGTTCTGGGAAGTGGGTTTGTCCATTTGGGATATGGCAGCCGGCGCGCTGCTAATACGCGAAGCGGGAGGCTTGGTATCAGACCTGGATGGCTCTGAGAACTTTCTCGAGAGCGGCAACATTGTCTGCGGCAATCCGAAGTGTTTCAAAGCGGTGTTGCAAGCTGCCAAGCCGCTTCGCGGCTGACTACCAAAAGCTCGGCCGACAAAGGCCTCGTCAGCCGATAAAGGCCGCGAGCGCTAGGGCATCAAGTCATCCTGCTCAACGCCTTCCTTGATTGGGATGATCAAGTCTTCTTTGCTGACGCCGAGGCTGAGCAGCACATTCGACGCCACGTATATCGACGAGTAGGTGCCGATGAATACGCCCACAATCAGCGCTATCGCAAAGCCATTGATCATCTCTCCACCGAACAACGCCAGGGCCAGTAGCACTAGCAGCGTAGTCAGGGATGTGACCAACGTGCGGCCCAGCGTTTCTGTCAGCGATATGTTAATCACCTCAAGCGGCTCCGCGCGTCGCAGTTTGCGGAAGTTCTCGCGCACCCGATCTGACACAACAATGGTGTCATTGAGCGAGTAACCAATCACCGCCAGCAGCGCCGCCAGCACCGTGAGATCGAACTCCATACCAATAATCGAAAAGAATCCCAGCGTGATAATTACATCGTGGATCAGCGCCACAACGGCACCCACGGCGAACTTGAACTGAAAACGAAACGCGATGTAAAGCATGACCAGGCCCAGAGCAAGTAACATGGCCAGGCCGCCTTGCTCACGCAGTTCGTCACCCACCTGCGGCCCGACAAACTCGATGCGTCGCAGCTCTACGCCGAGCTCCGTGCCCGCGCGTAGCGTACTAAGCACCTCGGCACCGTCCGCATCAGAAAATCCTGACGGCAGGCGGATAAGCACATCCCGATCGGTACCAAAACTGACCACAATGGCCCCTGCAAAACCCGAGTTCTGCAAGGTTTCGCGAATTCCGCTCAGATTTGCCGTGTCAGTGTAATTCACTTCCACCAGCGTACCGCCGGTGAAATCCAGACCCCAGTTCAGCTGTTTAACGGCTAGCGAGCCGAGAGCACAGAGCACTAACACCACCGAGAATATGGCGGCGATGCGCCGACGTCCCATGAAATTGATCACTTTCATGTGCTCGCCCCCTCTGTCACGTCACGACCAATGGCAAGACTCTGCACGCGGCGCCCTCCGTAGATAAGATTGACCAGAGCGCGCGTGCCCATGATCGCCGTAAACATCGAGGTGATGATCCCCACAGAAAGTGTCACCGCAAAGCCTTTCACCGGACCTGTTCCAACGGCATACAGGATGACCGCTACAATCAATGTGGTGATATTGGCGTCGAGAATAGTGGCGACAGCTCGCTCGAAGCCCGAATGAATCGCCATTTGTGGTGACAGTCCATTGCGAGTCTCCTCGCGTATGCGCGAGAAAATCAACACATTAGCGTCCACGGCCATGCCCACGGTAAGCACAATGCCCGCGATACCCGGCAAGGTGAGCGTCGCGCCAATGAGAGACATAAACGCCACCAGCAACATCAGATTTGCGGTCAAAGCGACCACCGCACACACACCGAAAACCCGGTAGTAAAGCACCATAAACAGCACCACCAGAGCGAGACCGTACTGCACTGACTTCACGCCCAGGCGGATATTATCGGCACCCAAAGAGGGCCCCACGGTGCGTTCCTCGACAAAACTGATCGGCGCAGCGAGCGCGCCTGCCCGCAGCATCAACGCCAGTTCCGAGGCCTCACCCGGAGCGTCCAGCCCGGTAATCTGAAACTGCGCACCCAGAGCGCTCTGGATGACCGGAGCGGTCAGCAACTTTCGCTCGTCGTAGGGCACCTTGACGGGAACCTCGACACCGTTCTCGTCTTCTTCGTAGCGGGTGCGGTACTTTCGTTCTATGAACAGCACGCCCATGCGTCGCTTGATGTTTTTTCGTGTCGCCCGCGACATCAGCGAACCGCCTTCACTGTCAAGACTGATCTGCACGTTGGGCAGGCCATTCTGATCAAAACTGGATTGCGCATTGGACACCCGTTCACCGGTAATGATGATGTCTCGCTCCAGATACTCCGTAGCACCACCGCGATTCGCACTGCGATACTCGAATCGCTGTCGCTGTGAGGCAGGAGCGTCAGCATTGGCTACCAGTCGGAATTCAAGATTGGCAACCTTACCCAGTATACGTTTGGCTTCCGCCGTGTCCTGAATACCGGGGAGCTCGACAACGATGCGGTTACGCCCCTGTCGCTGCACCAGCGGTTCAGATACACCCAGCTCGTTCACCCGATTGCGCAGCGTGGTCAGGTTCTGACTCACCGAGTAGTCGATAATTTCATCGACCGTCTGATCGGTCATTTGCGCTGACACTAGCCACTCGCCATCCAACTCAGAGCGGTCCAGGAGCAGTTCGGGGTACTCATCGGCAATAAGTCCCCGCGCCCTTTCACGCAGTTCTTCGCTGCGAAATCGACCGAGCACCTTTCTGTCACCGTCAAGACCCACCAGACCACGGACATTTTCTTCGCGCAGGATACGCTTGGTCGCATTGAGATAGATCTCCATCCGACGCTCCACCGCGGCCTCAACGTCCACCTCAAGCTTGAAATGCACCCCCCCAGACAGGTCAAGGCCCAGCTTCATGGGTTGACCACCGAGACTGGTCAGCCAGTCGGGCGTGGTTTCCGCCAGATTGAGGGCAATGATATAGCCGTCACCCAGAGCCCGGGAGACCACCGCCTGCGCTCGCAGCTGGACATCCTGATCACGCAGTCGCACCAGCGCATTGCGGCCATTGTCCTCAAGAAATTCGCCAAAGTGATCGATACCTGCCTCGTCCAGCGCGCTGGTAACGCGTGCCAGGGTGGCTTCATTGACAGGCGTACCGCTGCTCTCACCGGCGATTTGCAGTGCCGGGTCCGGCGCGTAGAGGTTGGGCGACGCATAGAAAGCACCGGCGAGAACAATCACCAGTACGAGGAGATACTTCCAGATCGGATAACGATTGAGCATGCTTTTGTCTATGTCAGCGCAGATCCGCGACGGCGCACAACGCTCTGCAATAGCTTTCCCGTCAGACGGGATCGGTTCTCAACCGGGTTGCGGAAGCAGTCATTGTGCGGCCAGCGGCGCCGCAAGGTGAAAAGGGTCGCATAAAAACGATCGGGCATTATAGTCGCTGCTCGCATGGGCTCAAGACCCGATCGTGTGACAAGCTGACACCACACTAGAACAGCGATCGGCGCGCATTCTGGAACATGCGCAGCCACGGCGAGTCTTCCTCCCAGCCATCCCGCCAGTCATCCGGCGCCCAGGACAGCTGCCGGCGACGCACGACACGCTCTGGATGCGGCATCATTATTGTCACGCGACCGCCCTCGTTGCATAGCGCAGTAATGCCACCGGGAGATCCGTTTGGGTTCGCCGGGTAGTTCAGCGCTGTGCCTCCGCTGTTTTCGATAAAACGCAGGGCCACCAAACGATTAGTCTCGCAGTGCTGCTGGGCACGGGCATCGGCAAACACCGCACGACCTTCGCCGTGTGCCACGGCGATGGGCAAGCGTGAGCCGGCCATCCCCTGTAAAAACAGGGATCCGGATTCAGGCACCTCAACCAGTGACAGGCGCGCTTCAAATTGCTCCGAGCGATTGCGCCGAAACCAGGGCCAGTGCTGAGTGCCGGGAATCACGTCCCGCAATACGGACAGCATCTGGCAACCGTTGCAAACGCCCAGCGCGAAGCTGTCCTCGCGCTGGAAAAACTCCGCGAAGCCATCGCGCAACGCGTTGTTGAATAATATCGACTTGGCCCAGCCCTCGCCCGCACCGAGCACGTCACCGAACGAGAAGCCGCCGCAGGCGACCAGCCCGGCAAAAGCACTGAGTGACGCCCTACCCGCCAGCAAATCGCTCATGGTGACATCGACCGCGGTGAAGCCCGCACGATCAAAAGCCGCCGCCATCTCCACCTGCCCGTTCACGCCCTGCTCGCGCAAGATCGCAACGCGCGGCCGCGCAGACAGATGCAGTGCCGGCGCTGTGCGTTCTACCGCGGGATCGAAACTCACATGCACACTCAATCCCGGATCGTCAGCGCTGATACGCGCAAACTCCTCATCCGCACACACGGGATCATCGCGTAAGCGCTGCAACTCATAGCTCGTGCGTGACCAGCGCGCCTGCAAAGTAGCCCGATCCGCGGACAGCAAGAGCGCATCGTTAGAGTGAATACTGATCAGCGAGTCGGCTGTTACAGCCCCCACGACAGAGATGCAATCGCCGATGCCCAGGGTCTGCGCCTTTGACTGCCAGGCGTCGAACGACGACTGCGGAATCTGCACCACGGCACCCGCCTCCTCCGTAAACAGGCTCGCGAGTGGATCGCTACTGTTTGCGGGCAGCGTGACAGAGAGTCCGCAGCGACCCGCGAACGCCATTTCAAGCAGCGTCACCAAAGCACCACCATCTGAGCGGTCATGATACGCCCGCACATCACCGCGCTCGCGACCCCACTGCAGGAGATCAAAAAACCCGCGCAAGTCGCCAGGGTCGTCGATGTCCGGGGCCACACTGCCCAGCTCCCCGTAAACCTGCGCCACTGCGGACCCACCCAGACGGTTTTTCCCATGCCCGAGATCAATCAACACCAGACTCAGATCAGGGTCGGTAGATAGCTGCGGTGTCAACGTCAGGTCCGTATCCCCAACAGGAGCAAATGCCGACACTATCAGAGACAACGGAGCGCTCATGGCACGCTCCTCGCCATCTTGGCTCCAGCTGGTCTGCATGGACATGGAATCCTTGCCCACCGGGATAGCAATACCCAGCGCCGGACAAAACTCCTGCCCGATCGCACGCACCGTATCGTAGAGAATCGCCCCCTCTCCCGGAGCATCGGCAGCCGACATCCAGTTTGCAGACAAGCGTATATCGCTGAGGCGCGCTACCGGCGCTGCCAGAATATTGGTGATCGCCTCGGCCACCGCCATGCGACCAGATGCGGGGCCATCAAGCAATGCCAGCGGTGTTCGCTCCCCCATTGCCATAGCCTCCCCGAGAGGCGAGTCGTAACTCACCAAAGTCACTGCACAGTCGGCCACCGGTATTTGCCAGGGCCCAACCATCTGGTCGCGGGCGACCAAACCAGTCACCGTTCGGTCCCCAATCGTGATCAGAAACGACTTGCTCGCGACCGCCGGAAGGGCAAGCACACGGTCCAGCGCCTCGGCAAGGGCTGGACGTTGCGTAAAGTCAGGCTGAGCAGCAGAACTGCGCACGTCTACCCGGTGCATGCGCGGCGCTTTGCCGAACAAAACGTCCATAGGCATATCGACGGGGGTATCGCCAAAGGTGGAATCGCCGAGACGAATATGCTTCTCAACGCTCGCCTCACCGACAACAGCGACCGGACAACGCTCGCGCTCACAGATCGCCAGCAAATGCGGCAACTCCTTTTGCGTCACGGCAAGCACGTAGCGCTCTTGGCTTTCGTTGCACCAGATTTCCAGTGGCGACATAGCGGGATCGTCGCTGGGAATATCCCGCAGCGAGAAAATCCCGCCGCAACCGCCATCCTTGACCAGTTCTGGCAAAGCGTTAGACAGCCCACCCGCGCCTACGTCGTGGATAAAGGCAATCGGGTTGGCGTCGCCAAGCTGCCAACACCGATCGATCACTTCCTGGCAGCGACGCTCCATTTCCGGGTTTTGACGCTGCACGGAGGCGAAGTCGAGATCCTCCTGACCATCGGCACTCGCGACACTTGATGCAGCTCCCCCACCTAAACCAATCAGCATGGCGGGGCCACCGAGCACCAGCAGCGCACAGCCCGGCTCAAATTCCGGCTTCTGTACGTGATCGGGCGAGATATTGCCGAAACCACCGGCGATCATGATTGGCTTGTGGTAGCCGCGCAAGGACTCTCCACCATCGGCAGCACCTACACGCTGCTCGTAGCTACGAAAATAACCGCAGAGATTTGGCCGACCGAACTCGTTGTTAAATGCCGCACCGCCTATCGGGCCCTCGAGCATGATGTCCAGCGCCGAGGCAATGCGTGCTGGCTTGCCGTTATCGTGCTCCCAGGGCTGTGGGAACAGGGGAATGCGCAAGTTTGATACGCTGAACCCAGTAAGACCAGCCTTGGGCTTTGAGCCTCGCCCCACCGCACCCTCATCGCGAATCTCACCGCCCACTCCCGTGCCGGCACCAGGATGCGGCGCGATTGCCGTGGGGTGGTTATGCGTCTCTACCTTCATCAACAGATGCACATCCTGAGACCTGTGTGCGTATTCCCCTGAGTCTGCGCTGGGTACGAAACGACTGGCGGTGTGGCCTTCGATAACCGCCGCGTTGTCGGAATAAGCGGATAGAACGCCCTGTGGCGCGAGCCTGTGCGTGTTACGAATCATGTCGAAGAGACTGTGTGACTGCTCTTCGTCGTCAATGGTCCAACTGGCGTTGAATATTTTGTGCCGACAGTGTTCAGAGTTCGCCTGGGCAAACATCATGAGCTCTACATCTTTTGGATTGCGCCCGAGATGCATGAAACTGTCATAGAGATAACTGATTTCGTCTGGCGCCAGGGCCAGGCCCAGGGTCTGATTAGCGTTCACCAGGGCATCACGCCCCTCGCCCACTATGTCGATACTGACATTGGCTACAGGCGCCGCCTGTTCGAACATCCCACGCAGATCCCCCAGGGATTTCGCGGTGCTTTCAGTCATTGGGTCATGCAACTGCGCCGCAAGGCGCACCCAGTCAGTGGAGTCCGGGGCAATACCCTCCACCTCAAATGCCTGAGCTCGCTCGACTCGGGCCACTTCGAGAAAACCACAGCGCTGCAGAATATCTGTCGCTTTACTGGACCAGGGAGAAATAGTCCCGCGTCGAGGTGAGACAAAAAGCCAGAGGCCCACAAGCAGCTCGGACTCTACGCAGAATTCCGGCACCGACGCCTGATTGAGAAGCGCGCTCAATCTTGCTCGCCGTTCTGCCGTCGGCACCTCAGCCTCGAGCAGATGCACAAATCCGCTACGCTTGATGGTGACGTCAGGCAACGACCGCTGTAGTTGGCGCTGTAGAGACGCCAATCGAAACGGCGAGAGGGAGGCCGCACCCGGGAGGACAAGCATGCATAGAGCTCTTTGGGTTTCTGTGAACGGCGCGAATTGTACTCTCACCCGGGTCGCAGGTTAAGCGGGCCAGCCGCCCCATAGCTGGTTACAATTGCCAGCATGTATTGCCGACGCACATTCCTCGCTATTTTCTTGCCGCTGCTACTTGTGTGCGGCTGCACGGCCGAGGACACACCCCTGCAGCGCATTACGGACAGCGGTGAGCTTCGCTTTATTACGCGCAATGGCCCCACAACCTATTATTTAGGCAGAACGGGAGAACAGGGTTTTGAGTACGACCTCGCCGCACAGCTAGCAGACGAGTTGGATGTAGAGCTCGTGGTCACTCAGGCTTTCACGCTGGATGAATTATTTACCGCACTGGAACGCGGCGAAGCGGACATTGCCGGCGCAGGACTGACGCTGACCGAGCTGCGCGCCGAACGCTTTGCGGCGTCACGCGCGTATGCGCAGCAGCGCCCGCAGCTTATCTACAAGGCTGGTGAGAAACGCCCACGCACGCTTGCAGAACTGGTCGGAATGAATATTGTGGTCATGGCGCAGAGCAGCCACGAATACCTGATCGAATCCCTGGCCGAGGAGGCCAATCTGGCATTGAGCTGGGAGAGCCTTGCCCTGAGCGACCCGGTGGAGCTGCTGCAGCGCGTGAACCGCGATCTCGCCGATGTCGCGATAGTGGATTCCCGAGATTTTTACATCACGCAGAATTTGGTGCCGCGTCTGGCAATAGCATTCGACCTTGCCGAGCAGCGAGACATCGTTTGGTACCTGCCAAACAATGCTCAAGACTCAAACCTTCTCAGTCAGGTGAATGCATTTCTGGCCGCACGCGAGCAGGACGGCACCTATGCGAAGTTGCGCAAGCGGTATTTCGAACGGGACGATACGATCTCCCGCGTCGATTCGCAGACTTTTGTCGGCAATATGCGACAGGATCTGCGCGACTATCAGCAGCTCATCGAAATTGTCGCGCGCGAGCAGCAGTTACCCTGGGAACTGCTCGCCGCCATCAGCTATCAGGAGTCGCACTGGAACCCCTCGGCCACCTCCAAAACCGGCGTTCGAGGGATGATGATGCTGACACGCACTACCGCAAAAGAGTTGGGTGTTGCGGACAGAACGGATCCTGGCCAGAGTCTGCGAGGTGGTGCGCGTTACTTTAAAAAACTGCGCAGAAGACTACCCGATGATATTTCCGAGCCGGACCGAAGCTGGATGGCACTGGCCGCCTACAACATCGGACGGCGCCATTTGGAGGATGCACGCATACTCACAGAGCGCCGCGGCGGGGACCCACACCTCTGGCCCGACGTCATGGATTCACTGCCGCTGCTCGAGGATTCTGCCCACTACAATACGTTGCGCTATGGCTATTCGCGCGGGTCCGAAGCTGTGCGATACGTGCAGAATATCCGTCATTATTACAATATCCTGCGCTGGCAGAGCGCCCGCGACAAACGGCCGTTGCCACCGGCCGATGTCGAGACCTTACTGCCACCTGCGCTGATTGGCCTCGAGCTTCGAGCGCTCTAGCGCCGCTGGCGGAAAAACTGCCGCAGCAGCGCGCCGCTAGCCGCGGCGAACTGCTTCGCCTCAGTCCACTGCACGCGATGGTTCAGGCCTTCCTCATCCAGCAACGAGCGCATACTTACAACCGCTCCGGCTCGCGGCTCGCGCGCCGCAATAACCAGATGCGCCACTCGCGCATGTACCAGTGCTCCGCAGCACATACTGCAGGGTTCCAGCGTGACGTATAACGTAGAGCCCGGCAGACGATAATTCCCGGCCCGCAAGGCCCCAGCGCGCAGGGCCTGTATCTCCGCATGCGCCGTCGGATCGTTACTACCGATCTGCGCATTAGCGCCTTCAGCCAGCACCTCTGCATCGCGCACCAGCACCGCGCCAACCGGAACTTCACCGCGGGAAGCGGCCTCCTCGGCCAATTCCAGTGCGCGGTGCATGTATTGCTCATCTACCTGTATGCCTGCCATATCAGTATCCGCGACTTCTGCCTAAGTACCGCATTTCGAAGCACATCATCGACTACAAAGACAATCCGGTCTACAAACACCAGAACATTACAGCGCATTATGAGCACCTCGTGGCAGAATACTTGCCCGCCTAGATGCACATCTGAATGCGGAGCTGCGCACACCCGTAGAACTTTCACTTATACTCCCGCCACGCGTCGCCAGATCGACGCGTTTACGCATAACTATCAGACAGCTTTTTTGGGGATTCACGATGAAACCTGCGCCGCGCCTAGCCCGTCTCTGGGTCACTTTCCCGGTTGCCTTGGCAAGCCTCCTCACCTGCCTCGCTATTCCAACGTTCGCAGCTCAGGACGAGCGAGAGTTCTTTGATGGTGTAGAGGCGCGCAACGTCGGTCCGTTTCGCGGCGGGCGTGCCACGGTAGCCACCGGTGTGCGCCAGAACCCGCATTTGTATTATATGGGCACCACCGGCGGCGTATGGAAAACCGCAAACGCGGGCGCAAGCTGGCATCCGATTTCGGACCAGGACTTCGGATCATCCGCTGTCGGCGCGATTGCGGTCGCCCCGTCTGACCCCAATGTAATCGTGGTCGGCATGGGCGAATCGCCGTTTCGAAATATTGCGTCTTCGCAGGGAGACGGCGTCTACAAATCGACTGATGGGGGCCAAAACTGGTCGCACATTGGCCTGGAGGATGTGCGACAAATCGGTGAAATTCGCATTCATCCGGCTAATCCTGACGTGATCTGGGTAGCTGCACAGGGCAACACCTACCAGCCCCGCGACGACGGCGGTGTCTTCAGAAGCGTCGATGGCGGCAAAACCTGGGAGCGCGTACTTGAACCAACTAACGAGTCTACCGGGGCCGTTGATCTGGCCCTGGACATGCGCAACCCGCGCATCCTTTACGCGGCGATGTGGGACAACCAGCGTACGCCCTGGGACCTGCGCTCCGGCGGCGATGGCAGTGGTATCTGGCGCTCTATGGACAGCGGCGACACCTGGGAGCGGCTGACCGAGGACCTTCCCGAGGGCATGGGAAAGATTGGCGTGGCGGCTTCCGCGGCAAAACCTGGACGCGTGTGGGCAATCATCGAAGCCGAGGACGACAAGGGCGGGCTATACCGATCAGACGATGGCGGCGACAGCTGGTCGCAGGTTAACAAGGAGCGCATCCTGCGTGCACGCTCCTGGTACTACATGCACATTTTTGCTGATCCGAACGACGAAAACACGGTCTACGTAATGAACGCTCCGTTCATGAAATCCATCGACGGCGGCAAAACCTTCGCTCAGGTTCAGACGCCGCACGGTGACAATCACTACCTGTGGATTAACCCCGATAACTCCGACTGGATGATCAACGCCAATGATGGCGGCGCAAACGTGTCTTTTGACGCGGGTGCCAGTTGGTCACGCCAGGATAACCAGCCCACTGCGCAATTTTACCGGGTGAATACGGACAACCAGTTCGAGTATCGAATTTATGGGGGTCAGCAGGATAATTCGACGGTAGCGATCCGCAGCCGTTCTCGCGACGGACAGATCGGCCGTGACGACTGGGAGATTCAGGGCGGCTGCGAAAGCGCCTATGTGGCCATGGACCCGAACAATCCGCGTTATACCTACGCCGGTTGCTATCTGGGTCTTATCGATGAGTTCGATACGCAGACGCGCACAAGTCGCTCGGTCAAGGCGTATGAAGAGACTGGCCTGGGGCAGCTGGCGCGCGACGCGAAGTATCGCTTCAACTGGAATGCCCCCATCCATGTGTCGATACACGACCCGAAAGTCATTTACCACGGCGGCAATGTACTGCTCAGATCCGATAATCGCGGTTACAACTGGGTCGAGGCTAGCCCGGATCTTACCCGCAATGAGGACGACAAGCAGGGCCCGGGATCCGGTCCCTATACCAACGAGAACATCGAGCAATACAACACCATCTTCGCCTTTGCCGAAAGCGTCCACGATGCCAAAACTCTGTGGGTAGGATCCGACGATGGGCTGGTGCACGTCACCCGGGACGGCGGTGCGAACTGGTCAGATGTAACACCCTCGGGCACCGGCCGAGGACTGGTGAACGCCATCGAGGTGTCACCACACGACCCGGGCACGGCCTATGTGGTCGTGATGAAGTATAAAGAAGGCGACAATCGCCCCTACGTCTTCCGAACGACGAACTATGGCCGCAGTTGGAAGTCGATTGCCAAAGGACTGCCGACGGAGCACTTCGCACGCGTAGTGCGAGAAGATCCCGCCCGCGCGGGCCTGCTCTACGCGGGCATGGAACGCGGTCTGTTTGTGTCCTTCAACGCGGGCAAAGACTGGCGAGCGATGCAAACCAATCTTCCCATCGTACCCATCACCGACTTGATGATTCGTCGGAGCGACCTCGTGCTCGCGACTCAGGGCCGCGCGTTCTGGGTCATCGACGACATCACGCCCGTACGTGAGTACGAAGAGGCGCAGGAAACGGCGGCGGCGCACCTATATACACCGTCAATGGCCTACAGATTGACCCCAACCGAGGGGCGCAGTGGTGGCGGAGACAGTGTTGCGCCCAGCGCTCCGAACGGCGCTGTGCTGTATTACTCACTCGCGGACGATCTCGATCTGGATGAGCAAACGCTGACACTTGAGATCGTCAATTCCGCCGGTGGCATTGTGAGAAGCCTTACGACTGACAAGAAAAAGGGCGTAGAAGGCGGTGGCAGCACTACCAGTTATGCCCTGCCCGCCAAGCGCGGCATTAATCGCGTGGTGTGGGATTTACGAAGCGCACCGACAACCCCCCTTGAGTACGATGTCGTGTTTGGAGCATCCAGCAGAGACAAGTCCCTGGCCGGCTACCACGTGGCTCCCGGCACCTATACAGCGCGACTGAGCCTTGATGAAACTGCCCTCGGTGACGCTGACATCGAGGTGCAGTGGGACCCGATCAACAGCTATGACGACGCGGCGATTGCGGCGCAACAGGCATTGGTCTCCGAAAGCTTTGCGATGATCAACGCGCTTTACAAACGCATCGCCAGCCTGCAAAAAATTCAGGAACAGGTAACCTTGCGTAAGTCACTCGCAGAGGCTGCGGGCGATGACACAGTCGCCGACGCCGCACATGGTTTGCTGGACTCGCTAACAGAGTGGCAGGAGTCCGTTACGACGCCGAGCCGGGAAACTTTCCAAGACGTACTCAACTTTCATCCACGGATCGACGCCTTCCTGATCGACGTTTACCAACAGGCAGATCGAGCGGTACTCGGACTGACCGATGGGCAGCGCCAGCGGCTGAATGATCTGCGACCGCAGTGGCAGGCGGCAATCGACGCCTGGACCCAACTCACCGAGACAGCTGTCCCTGCTTTTAACGCGGTAGCCGGACCGGCGGTCTCGACGCCTGACTGGCAGTGAGTTTTGATCAACAGGTAGAGGCGCTGGTAGGCCCGTTTGCCAGCGGCCTGTCAAAGATTGTCTTTTACCCGCTTGATATTCTCGGACAGCCGGTGCCACTTATTGTGCTCTGGCTGGCGGGAGCGGCGTGTTTTTTTACGTTTTACCTTGGTTTTATTAATGTTCGTGCGCTTGGCCTCGCGGTCAGGCACGTACGTGGACACTTTCATAACCCTGAAGCCGATGGGGAAATTTCGCATTTTCAGGCGGTCGCAACGGCGGTTTCTGGCACCGTTGGTGTGGGCAATATTGGTGGCGTCGCAGTCGCCATTATGGTCGGCGGGCCAGGCGCGGCGTTCTGGCTGATCGTGGCCGGATTCCTGTCCATGTCAACCAAACTCGTGGAGTGCACTCTGGGCGTTAAGTACCGACGCCTTAACAAGGATGGATCCGTGTCCGGCGGACCTATGTACTATCTGGAGCGCTACTTTATGGATCGCGGCATGCCGCGCCTGGGCAAAGGCCTGGGGAGCTTCTACGCACTCTCACTGGTGGTCGGTTGCCTTGGCATCGGCAATATGTTCCAGTCCAATCAGGCTTATGTTCAATTTGTCGTTATTACCGGTGGTGAGCAGAGTTTTTTTGCCGACAAGGGCTGGCTCTTTGGCTTGTTTATCGCCGCTGCCGTTGGAGTGGTGATTATTGGCGGCATACGTTCTATCGCTCGCGTCGCCGCCTATATCGTTCCCTTCATGGGCGTACTTTATATTTTTTCGGCGTTGATTATCATCGGCATGAGCTACGAACACATCCCCGGCGCAGTGCGGCTCATCATAAGCGATGCCTTTAGCGTGGAGAGCGCCACCGGCGGTATGCTCGGAGCCATGATCGTCGGGTTCCAGCGCGCTTTGTTTTCAAATGAGGCCGGGATTGGTTCCGCATCAATAGCGCACTCCGCCGTGCAGACCAGTGAACCCGTATCCGAAGGACTTGTGTCCTTGCTCGAGCCATTTATCGACACTGTGCTTATCTGTACGCTCAGCTCGCTGGTCATTGTCACTACCGCGTTCCCCAACGGCATTATGGAACGTGATCTCGAGGGTATTGAGCTGACCTCAGCGGCCTTTGCACACCACGTAAGCTGGGCACCTTACCCGCTTGCCGTCGCCGCCCTACTATTTGCGTTTTCCACCAGCATCGCCTGGTCTTACTACGGCTTAAAAGGCTGGAGCTACCTGTTCGGTGAGGGCAGTAAAACGCAAATGCTGTTCAAAGGGATGTTCTGCGCGTTCCTTGCACTAGGTTGTATGATTCAACTCGGCGCAGTGCTTGAGTTCTCCGACGCGATGATTTTCCTCATCGCCATTCCGAACATAATGGGCTTGTATCTGTTTGCGCCGGAAGTAAAGCGCGAGCTCAAGAGCTACCTGCAGCGTGTGAAAGCGGATGAGGTTCACAGGGTTGTCTACTGATGGCGAGATCTGCGATTCCAGTATTCGCCAGATGCAGTCGACGATGGTTTCTTCACTCGCTTACTCGCGAAACAGAGGATGATGTATAAGGCTCGCTACTCCGTCCCTCCGAGCATGGATTAGTAACTCATCGCTCTCAACGACGGCGCTTTTTGGTGTGCGCCGTCGGCAATGCTAATAGCGGATTATCGGGCCAGGGATGCTTCGGGTAGCGTCCACGCATCTCCTTTTTCACCGCGTCATAGCCATCCCGCCAAAAACTCGCCAGATCCTGGGTGAGCTGCAGCGGTCGACCCGCCGGCGAGAGCAAGTGGAGTGTCAGAGGCAGTCGTCCCTGCGCCACTGCCGGACTTGTTTCGCAGCCAAACATTTCCTGCAGTTTGACCGCCAGCACCGGCGGGCTCTGTGAGTAGTCAATGCGAATACTCGACCCGGAAGGGACCACAATTCGCGCTGGCACATCGCGATCGAGACACTGCTGCTGGGCCCAGCTCAGCCGGGTTTTGAGCGCACCCGGCAAATCGATTCGCTGCAATTCCGCAAGCTTTTTGACAGGCATTAAAAATGGTGCCAGCCATTCATCTGCACTGGCGATCAACGCAGCCTCGTCATAGTTTGGCCAGTCGTCGTGCACACGGCTCATCGCCAGGGCACGATTCCGAAAATCCTCGGCGGCACCCTGCCAGGGCAGATTTGCAAGCTTCGAATCACGGATCAGCTCCAGCAGCTTCTCAACGCGCGCTGCGTCGCCAACATTGTCCAGAGTCTGGCGCGAGACCAGCAGCGCGCCGCATTGTTGCCGCCGCTCGGCAACGAAACGTCCAGACTTCGCGTCCCAATCCACACGACTTGTGTCCGTCAGTTGCGCCGCCAGCAAGCTGTCAAACAAGGCAAAATCCAGAGGTGCTGCAGAACGAATAAGATCGCTTCGCCGCCCGCTCACCCCGCTGAGCTCTGCGACAGCAAGCCATTTATGCTTGCCCAGTGAGCTGGGTGACGCGAACTGGCAGCTGCGTCCATTCGCCAGCTGGTAACCGCCGGAGTGTCGCAAGCGCGCTATGCGATCCGGATACGCGGTGGCTAACAGATAACCAATCAGCTGCTCGCGTGACGGCCGAGGCAGTGTGCTCGCCGGTGATGTAGGAAGCTGCCGCAAAAAGTCACGCGCCAGTGTCTGCGCGCGTTGCGCCCATGCTCGAAACAGCGGCGGGCAGTCTGTCTCGCCCGACAGGTACTCGAGCCGGGTGCGCATATCGGCGGACTCGCGACTCACCGGATCCCGATCAGAAAGGATCGCAGCGAGCAGCGCGGCCGTGTCCCGGACGCCCGACGCCGCGCCTGAGAGCAGCATATGCGCCAGCCGGGGATGCATGGGAAGACTGGCCATTGCGTTGCCATGTCGCGTCAGTCGATGTCCTTCCTCAGTCGCCTCAAGCGCGCCCAATGACTTGAGCAAGTCCAGAGACTGGCGGTAAGCACCCTCTCCAGGGGCGCTCAGCCACGCGAGTTCAGACGGGTCATAGACGCCCCAGGCAAACAGCTGCAAACTCATTGACGACAGATCGGCGTTCTCGATCTCGGGCGCCCGCTGGGCCTGCAGCTCGGCTTGCTGGGACTCGGACCAGAGGCGATAACAATGCCCCTCACGAAGCCGCCCTGCCCGGCCCATACGCTGCTCGCTGGAAGCCTGTGATATGCGCGCCGTTTGCAGGCGGCTCATCCCCGTGTTTGGATCAAACACCGGCACGCGCTCGAGGCCGCTGTCTATAACGACATCGACACCTTCTATGGTCAGACTGGTCTCCGCGATATTTGTCGCCAGCACCAGCTTCTGCACGCCTGAGGGCGGCGCTTCGATGGCCCGTTGCTGCTCCTGCAGACTGAGATCGCCAAACAGAGAGCTAACCCTCACCTGCGCGGGTACATCGAGTTGCTGAGCGACCCGCCTTATCTCAGCTTGCCCGGGGAGAAACACCAGAAAGCTGCTGTCGGGATGACGTGCAATGGCATCTTGGGCGACCTCTACCACCCGCTCAATAAGCCTTTCACCTGCCCGCGCGGCTTTTCCGTGCCTCACTGCGACCGGGAACAGGCGCCCCTCGCTTATCAACAGCGGGCAATCGAGGAATCCAGCCAAATCACTTCCAGCGAGGGTTGCCGACATCACAATCAGCTTGAAGGCAGCTTCTTCGCCAAAGGTACGCCGCGACTGCAGTGCCAGCGTAAGCCCCAAATCCGCATCCAGCGAGCGCTCGTGAAACTCGTCAAAAATCAGTAAGCCCACGTTCGACAGCGCCGGATCTTCGCGCAGCATGCCGAGTAAAACCCCTTCCGTAACAACCTCAATCCGCGTCTCTGGACCGACCTGCGTATCCAGCCGCATGCGGTATCCAACGGTCTGACCTGGCCGCTCATCCAGCAACGTGGCCATACGCAATGCCGCATTTTTTGCCGCGATACGCCGGGGCTGCAGCACTAGAATATTACGACCCGCGAGCCACGGCTCGTCCAGCAACGCCAGGGGGACTATAGTGGTTTTCCCCGCGCCGGGAGGTGCCTGTAGAACAAGACTATTGTCAGTCGCTAAATGGGCCCGAATGTCATCCAGCAAAGCAGCAATCGGCAGATCCAGACCTGTGCCTTGCTTGGGTATTTGAGTAGATAGACGGGGCATAGATAATTTAAATTAAAGGCTGTGCTTGCGATATCTGGGTATGTACGTGAATCAGCGCTTTCGTATAGGCTGCACATCGCTCACGGATTTACCGTGAGCCGCGACACGACGAGTATCGCCGATTATCAGACGGCATTGCGTAAAAAATTTTGAGGCATTCTGAGGGATGGGCATGGACGACAAGGCAAGGAGCTGGTGGCAAATGGGCGCCGAGACGGAGGGCGGCACAGCCGACGATCCACATGCGCCCCTCGACGCGAGTCACAGGCGCAACGCGCTACCACTGCTGACCTTGGCGTTCGGCTGGGGATTCCTGGTGACCGGCCTCATTGTCGGTGGCGCACTCGGCAATGGCCTGCCCGTTGCAGATATTTTACTGGCGTCGTTTCTGGGTAACGCCACAAACTTTGTCATTGGCGCACTGGTGGGCTACATCGGTTACCGCACGGCCTGCAATAGCGGCATTCTCTATCGCTACGTATATGGACGCATGGGCGCTGCGGCGCCCGTTTTGTTTATTTCGATTCTCACCATTGGCTGGCAGGGAATCATCGTCGGCGCCTTTGGCTTCGCCTGGACACAGAGTTTTGATGGCGGCGCTTTTTATGCCGTTGCGATCTTTGCCGGGCTTCTGTTTACGGCAACGACCTTGTTTGGCGTGAAAGGCCTGGAAGTCGTCAGTATCCCCGCGTGTATTGTGCTGGTGCTGGTCGGATTGTACGCCGGCTACAGTAACGTCAGCGCTGCAGGCGGTTGGGATGCCTTTCTGGTGCTATCCGACGAGAGCGCCAAAACAAGTCCACTTACCATGGTCCAAGCGGTCAATCTGGTGATCGGTTCCTGGATAGTGGGCGCGATTGTAATGCCCGAGTACACCCGCTTCGCCAAGAATGCCTGGGTTGCTATCGCGATTCCTTTCATCGTACTTATGGTGTCCCAGTGGTTCTTGCAGATTATCGGCGCCATGGGCGGAATTGTCGCTGGCACTCACGATTTCACCACCTACATGCTGGCGCAGGGCGCGTTCATCGGTGGTATTGGCGTACTCGCCATGAGCCTGGCACTGTGGACCACCGGCGATACGAACCTGTATCTACCGGCCGTGCAAACGGCCAGCATCCTGCGCCGCCCTCAACGCCTTACAACCATCGTTTGCGGCCTGCTGGGGACCGCCCTGGGTCTTGGCATCTACCAGCAGTTCATCTACTGGATCGATCTGTTAGCCAGCATCGTGCCGCCGCTGGTGGGACCTTTACTGATTGACTACTACGTGGTTAACAAGCACAAATACCGGGAATTCAACCTCGAGGCTCTACCCACCTGGAATCCAATTGCCTTCATCGCTTACGGATTGGGTGCCGCGAGCACTTTCTTTGCGCCAGAATGGTCAGCCAAATCACTGCTTGGTTTGCTGGTGTCCATGCTTGCCTATTGGGTGTTGTACTTTGTATCGCAGCGGTTTGCCTCCTCGTCAGCCCGGTGAGCTGACCCATGGCACATCGAGAGAGCCGCAAGGCTCCCGAAGAGGCATGAGACAGGGCGCCAAACGCCTTATCTCAGGCTGTGTAAAAACTCGAGATGATTCTCGTAGTGATTGAGCACATCGCGGGTCACCTGCTCGGCTGACCACCCCATGATGCAGTAGTCCTGACCGCCTTGGCTCAAATGTACTTCTGCGCGGTAGTACAAGTCCTCGTTGCCAGCGGACGCGATGGCCTCTCCCGCCACACGCTCATCGGGCATCGCGTGGCCCTTGCAGCGGACTTCGTACACGAAGTCGACATCGCCATCATTGAGCACTTCCAGACGCACGCGACTGCTATCATCGAATCGTTCCGATACCGTAGCCTCCACAGCATGCCTGGACAGTTCGTGCGCAAATTCACGCAGGGACGGCGCCACCGCGTCACGCAGAAAAACATTGACGTTGTGATCAGCAGGAAATGTCAACAAGTTGCCGAGGCGCTCGCGCCAGTCACTAGCGTTATCGATCACCGGCGAAACAGACTGCGTATCTCGCTGTTTGGCGTCGGCGGAGAGCGCCCGTGCAAAGCCCCAGATAGCGCCCAACAGTGCGACGGAAAATGGCAGCGCACTGGCGATAGCCGCGGTCTGCAGGGACGAGAGTCCGCCTGCCAGGAGTAAAACGGCAGCTATAGATCCGATAACCGCGGTCCAAAACACACGCTGCAGCACCGGTGTGTCATCACGACCATGCGCTGAGAGCATATTCAGAACCAGCGCACCGCTATCCGCCGAGGTGACAAAGAACACCACCACCATCAACAGGCTGAGCAACGCGAGAAGCGTGGAGAAAGGCAAATACTCAAGAAAGCGAAACAGCGCCACCGCCTGATTGGCCGACACGGCCTCCGCGAGGGCCTGTGCATCGTTATTCAAAATCAGGTCGATCGCGCTGTTGCCAAACACCCCCATCCACAACAGGGTAAAACCACAGGGCACCAGTATGGCGCCGAAGGTGAATTCGCGAATCGTTCGTCCCCGGGAAATGCGCGCGATAAACAGACCCACAAAAGGAGACCAACTCATCCACCAGCCCCAATAGAAAATAGTCCAGCCGCCCAGCCAATCGGTGGGCTCATAGGCGTAGAGAGTAAACGTTTTGCTAACCAATTCGCTGACGTAGATACCCAGGCTTTCGAGCGATGCGCCCAGCAACAGAATCGTGGGGCCGGCGATCAATACGGCGACCAGCAGGAGCACAGACAGGGCAATATTGAGTTCTGACAAACGCTTGATGCCCGAGTTAAGCCCCATGGTCACCGAAATCGCAGCCAGGGCCATAGTCACGACGATCAAACCGACCTGCACCGCCAGGGCGTTGGGCACCCCAAACAGGTATTCGAGCCCCGCGTTGATCTGAAGCACACCCAAGCCCAGGCTCGTGGCGATACCGCAGGCTGTGCATACGATCACAAATACGTCGATGGCCGCTCCAGCCGGTCCATAGATACGCTCACCGATCAGCGGGTAAAACGCAGAGCGCATAGTCAGTGGCAAATCGTGACGGTAAGCGAAGTATGCCAGCAGTAGCGCAACAATCGCGTAAATCGCCCAGGCATGGAGTCCCCAGTGAAAAAACGTCAGGGTCATCGCGTGACCTGCCGCCTCCGCGGTACCGCCCGCACCGTGTGGGGGCTGTAAAAAGTGCATGACCGGCTCCGCTACGCCGAAGAACATCAGTCCGATGCCCATACCCGCAGCAAACAACATGGAAAACCAACTTAGAGCCGAATACTCCGGCTCCGAATGATCAGGGCCCAACTTGATGTCGCCGAAGCGCGAAAGGCTAAACACCAGCACGCTGATAAGAACAATAGCTACCACCAGCACGTAGTACCAGCTGGCATAGCGCACGATTCCTCCCTGCAGTCGCGCGAAGAATTCCCCGCTCGCCTCGGGGGCGAAACCCGCAAACAGGACCAGTAGTAAGAGAATCATCGTCGCGGGGAAAAACACCGCGCGATCGACGTCAAAAGACAACCAGCCGCGGGGACTCGCAGGCTTATCGCGGGACGTATTCATAGGGACCTTGTTTAAGAGCCGGCATCTTCAGACACATTTCTAGGGGCTAAGCACTTGATACAGCCGCGGGAAGACTACGCGATTTAACTTTTGGTGCAAAGCATATTACTCCTCTAGTCTAAGTATTTTGAGAGCGCAGGCCTTACAAGCTCTGCAAGACATAGCTTCTAAGACACTGTTTAAAATGAAAATAACCAAAATCTTCAATAATCACCTAGACCAGTTATGTTTTACATGTAAACTATGCTTCGTTTTTTTCACAAGGATTCTCTATGCAACGCTCACTGCGTTATGCCGTCCGTAAGGCCGTCCTCAGCACAGCGATCATCAGTCTCAGCGCCACCGCCCAGGCCCAAATCGAAGAAGTCATCGTCACAGCAACCAAGCGCTCAGCCAGTACCCAGGACATTCCGCTATCCGTCCAGGCCCTGGGTGAACAGACGCTTCGCGACATGGGCGTCACCAACTTTGAGGACTATTTGATCCAGCTGCCCGGCGTTACCGCGGGCGGCAGCGGTCCGGGGCAGAATACGATCTACATACGCGGCGTGGCTTCCACCACCCCCAACCTGACCACCGCGGGCGTTGCAGGGCTATCTCCCAACGTAGCGCTGTATCTGGATGAGCAGCCGTTATCGCAGCCGGGACGCAATCTCGATGTGTATGCCGCGGACATGAGTCGTATCGAAGTCCTCGCCGGCCCCCAGGGAACCTTGTTCGGCGCCAGCTCTCAGGCGGGCACGGTGCGCCTGATCACCAACAAGCCAGATTTCAGTGGTACTTACGGCAGCACTCGGCTCGGCACTTCTTTCACACGCGGTGGAGACATGAGCGGCAATGTGGAGGCGATGATCAACCTGCCGGTCAGCGACAAGCTGGCGCTGCGCGGGGTAATTTATGCCGATCGCATGGGCGGCTACGTCGATAACGTAGCGGGTACGCTCAGCACCCGGGAAAGCGCTCGCTTCCGCAGCGCCGGCACCATGCGTGCTAACGGCGTGCCAGTTTCAGCGCAACGTGCTGGCTTTCAGTCCTCGGCGGACCTGTCCGGCGTGACCTTTATCGATGCCGACAATAGCGCAAGCACCGAGGACAATTTCAACGAAGCCACCTACCAGGGCTTTCGCCTCGCAGGTCTGTACAACATCAACGCGGACTGGAGCCTGCAGCTCTCGCACATGCGTCAACAGCTGGATTCAGATGGTGTATTTTTCTCGGACCCGGAGATGGATGACTACGAAATCAGTCGCTTCCAAAACGAAGGCATCGAAGACGAGTTCGACAACACGGCGTGGACCCTCGAAGGCCGCCTGGGCGCGCTGGAAGTCATGTACACCGGTGCGTTCACTGACCGTCAAACAGACCAGCTCGTCGATTACTCCGACTATTTGTTTGTAGGCCAGTACCTGCCCTACTACATCTGCGACACATCTGTGTCCTACCCCGGCGACGGTGGACCGAGCGGCACCTGCCAGGCACCAGATCTATTCGTAGACAGCGTTACCAAAACCGAGGTAATGACACACGAGATACGCTTTAACACACCAGAAGATCGGCGTATACGAGCGACAGTAGGCGCTTTCTACAGCGATTTGACGCTCGAAGAACGCAACGACTTCACCTACCCCGGCTCCAGCCTTATCGATGGCTATGGCGTGCAAACCGGGTTTTCGCCGAACTTTCCATTCACTACCGGCTTCACCTCGGACGATGGCCCCTTCCCGGACGGCGTGATTTTCCGTAACGACGTACGTCGCACGGACACGCAGAAAGGCGTCTACGGAGAAGCAACATTTGACGTCTCAGACAGTCTCGCAGTGACCGTGGGTGCCCGATGGTACGACATCGAAGTCGACCTTGATGGCAGTGCGAACGCGTCGTTCTGCAACCTCTTCCAAGCGGATGCAGATGCCTTTGGCACGGATATTTCAGATCTCTACAACGGCGACGGCCAGGTGACGTTCCGCGGGAGCTGCGATCCCGCGAATCACATCACCTATACCCAGGAAACAATTGATCAGGCGCCCGCGCAAGTGGCCGCCGCATTGGGCGCGCCTTCATCTGCGCAAACTGACGGGGTCATTGGAAAACTGTCCCTGTCCTGGACACCCAACGAGGATCAGCTCTGGTTTGTGACGATCTCCGAGGGCTTCCGGCCCGGGCTACTGAATCGCCCCGGCGGTGCTCAGAGCCCGGACGGCTTCACCGTTCCGTTTGCGCTGGATACGGACGATGTACTGAACTATGAACTCGGTTGGAAGCTGGATCTGTTTGACCAGTCACTGCGCCTGAACGGCAGCCTGTTTTTTGTTGAGATCGAAAGCCTGCAAACCACGATTCTGGACCCTAGTATCACCAATCTGTTTTTCTCGGACAACGCAGCAGATGCCGAGGTTTTAGGCCTGGAAGGCACGATAGACTGGGCACCTCCGACTGTTCAGGGACTGATTGTTACCGGCGGGTTCTCCTTGCTCGACACGGAAATCACCAATGTTATCACGCCGACGGATGATGTCCGCAAGGGCGATAGCCTGGCGTTCGCGCCGGAATTTCAAGCGACACTACGCGCCCGATACACCTGGGACATGGCCAATGGCATGCGTGCCCACGTGATGCCGCACCTGTCCTATTCGGACGAGGCGTTTAGCGACATCATTGCCATCAACCGCCAGGTGATGGATTCGTGGCTGATGCTGGGTATCACGGCGGGCGTGACTAAAGACAGTTGGTCAGCAGAGTTTTTCGTGGACAATCTCACGGACGAAAAAGCCGAGTTAGCAATGAACTTTGTCAACGATCGCAACCGCGTCACTCTCGCGCGCCCCCTCACGGGGGGACTCAGGTTCACCTACAACTTTGAGTGACCCCAAACCACCCGGCGAGCCTCTGGGCACCGCAACTCGCGTCGTCGACAAAAAAGCGAACGTCCAGCAGATCATGCGCGATGGCCACATGGAGGCCGCCTTGCAGGAGCTGGAGGGTCGCCTGCAATCGAATCCCTACGATACCGATGCGCACTACCTGTCCGCGGTATGTGCCCGTTACCTGCGGCGCTACGAACAGGCAGAACGCCACCTCGATGCGCTACTGACACAACGGCCTGAGGATGGCCGAGGGCTTCAGGAACTGGCGCACTTGCACCGGGATAGAGAGCAGAAAGAGCAGGCAATTGCTGCCTATGCGCAAGCATTGCGGGCCAATCCAGCGTTGCTGGCAAGCTATGAAAACCAGATCACCCTGTTGCGATTAGTCGGGCGCTCCAACGAGGCCTCGGCGGTTGAAGCTCAATTTAAGGTGACAGCAAAACTCCCGCCGCCGGTTTTGGCCGCTAGTGATTTATTGGCCCAGGGACGACTCGTAAAAGCCGAGCAACTGTGTCGTCAGTATTTGCAAACACAGCCGCATCAGACGGACGCCATGCGTCTCTTAGCCGAGATCGGCATTCGTCTCGGGGCGCTGGAGGAGGCGCAGTTCCTCCTGGAGAGTGCCTGCGAGCTAAAGCCCGATGACACTCGTTTGCGCATCGATCTGATCCGGGTACTGGGCAAGCGTCAGCGGTTCTCAGACTCGTTGGCAGAGAGCGAGCGGCTTTTGCAGCGAGCGCCTGACAATCTGCAGTTCCAGTCGATTCGCGCCATTGAGTGTTTACAGCTGGGGCGCTATGCGGAGGCCATCGCTGGGTTTGAGGCCATTTTAGAAAAATTGCCACACGATACAGTAACGCTCACTTCGCTAGGGCACGCACTAAAAACCTGCGGCGACACGCAAAGAGCTATCAAATGCTACCGCGCCGCAAGCGATGCGGAGCAAGCAAGTGGCGAATCCTGGTACGCGCTCGCCAACCTGAAAACCTACCCCTTTGATACCGCACAGATTCAAAGCATGCGCCGGCGGCTCGAGCGCCGGGCACCGCTGATGGATCAGGTGCACCTGTCCTTTGCCCTGGCCAAGGCGCTGGAGGATCAATCTGAATTCGCCGAGTCGTTCCAGTATTACGAGCACGGCAATCGGCTCAAACACGCGCAGCTGCGCTATGGTCGCGACAGTTTTCGCGAGGAGGTGGACGCGCAGATTGAGCAGGTCGAGCATAAGCTGCTTACCCGGCAAGCACAGGGTGGTTTCCCCGCATCGGATCCCATTTTCATTCTCGGTATGCCGCGAGCTGGCAGCACCTTGCTTGAGCAGATTATTGCCTCGCACAGCTGCATTGAAGGGACCCGGGAATTGCCTAACGTTCTGGCCCTTGCTCAGCGTCTGCGCCGCCGAGCGGACAGTAGCGGTGGTCGACCAGGTTATCCACAAATATTGCAGTCAATGGACACAGACCAGCTCTACACCCTTGGCCGGGACTACATCGAACAAACGCGTATTCACCGTGGAGCTGCGCCGTACTTTATCGACAAAATGCCGAACAATTTTCGACATATCGGACTTATCAGCCTGATGTTGCCAAACGCGAAGATTATCGACGCGCGGCGCGAGCCCATGGCATGTTGCTTCAGCAACTACAAGCAGCTGTTTGCCGAGGGTCAGGAGTTTAGCTACGAACTGACAGATCTCGGGCACTATTACCGGGACTATGAGCGACTGATGACGCACTGGGAGCGTGCGCTGCCGGGCCGCGTTTACCGGCTTCAGCACGAGAAACTGCTGGATGATCTTGAGGGTGAATTACAAGAATTGTTCAGCTTCCTGGAGATACCCTTCGAACGACAATGCCTGCGCTTTTACGAAAGCACCCGGCCTGTGCGCACACCCTCATCAGAGCAAGTTCGTCAGCCCCTCTTTCGCGATGCGCAGGAACAGTGGAAAAATTACGCGCCTTGGCTGGACCCGCTGACCAAAGCCCTTGACAATGCAACGAGCTAGCAGCTTCTTACTTTAGAGTCCTTTCACATGGCAGATTTACTTGACGATGTGCTTGTGTCCTTGCGACGTATCCTACGCGCAACCAGTATTCACTCGCGAAAACTCGGCCGCTCACTGGGCATTACCACACCGCAGCTCATGGTCTTGCGGGCCGTTCACGAGCAGCAGGTACTCACCGCCTCCGAGATTGCAAAAGCCGTCAGCGTCAGTCAGGCCACGATCACCACGATTTTGACTGGCCTCGAAGGGCGTGGCTTACTGCAGCGCGAGCGCAGCAGTTTGGATCGGCGACGTGTGCACGTGTCGCTGACAGATGCTGGCCGCGAGGTGTTAAGCGAAGCGCCAAAGCCGCTGCAGGAGAGTTTTTCAAAGCGCTTTGAAGCGCTCCCGATCTGGGAACAACATCAGCTGGTCTCATCGCTGGAACGCGTTGCGTTGATGATGGATGCGGAGGACCTGGATGCAGCCCCGATGCTGTCTGATGACCCGGAGATACACTAGGCAAAAGCGTCGACAACACATACTCAAAGAGCGCTCCAAGCATGCCGAAAATGCGTCTCTCATTACCTTCCTCTCTACTCTTGCTGGCGATAGCTTCTTTGCCCGTCGCAGCCGACACGTCTCTCACGGAAGGACTCAATAAAGTCTTTGAGTCCGTGATTGATGCTGACGGGCCGGGCTGTAACGTGGGGGTGCTGAGCAACGGTGAGTGGGCTCACAAGCAAGGTTACGGACTGGCCAATCTTGAACTGGGCGTCCCTCTCGATGGCACGCAATTACACCGCATGGGCTCGGTTTCCAAGCAGTTCACCGCCGCCGCGGTACTGCTACTCGCCGACGAAGGGAAGATCGACCTTAGCGCCGACATCCACCGCTATTTGCCGGACCTCCCCGACTATGCAGCGCCGGTAACAATTAATGCCATGCTGGGACATGTCGCGGGCATGGGTGATTACGACCTGATATCGGGATCCTATGAAGGCCCCATAGCCGACAATGCCATTGACCTGAAGTCTGTCGCCGGCGGCCCCTTCAGAATGGGCAATGAGGATTATCTGACGATAGAGGAGTTCTACGACGTAGTCGCACAAGTGCCTCTCGCACAGCCGCCAGAGCAGGCTTTTTTGTACAGCAATCTTGCCTATTTCCTCTTATCTATGCTGGTTGAGGAAGTGTCAGGCGAAAGCCTCAGGGAGTACGCGCAGCGGCGCATGTTTGAACCGCTCGGCATGCGGTCTACTTTTTTTAGCGACGACCCGTTTGAGATCGTAAAGAATCGTGCCTACGGATACAAAACCCTGGAATCAGGCGCCCGCGTCAATGACATGACCAATCTGTTCTGGGTAGGCGACGGCGGCCTGCATACATCTTTAGACGATATGCGACGCTGGGACAGGCAATTTTACGAGCCGGTGCTCGGACGCAATCCCAGTGTCTTCCTAGAGCACATGAATACAGCAAACAGCTCACTCAGCGCCCGGGGAGACCGGTACGCAAACGGACAATTTGTTAGCACCTACCAGGGCCAACAGATATTTAGCCACAGTGGTGGCTGGCTCGGCACCTTGACCTACTATGGACGCATCCCGGAGCTCTCTACATCGCTGATGATGATGTGTAACGATGCCACAATAGATCTTGGTGCGCTTATCGAGGCAGCACTTCCGCTACTTGTTCGGAGCGGCGACAAGTAGCGTGTCTAGTTTCCGGTAATCAAATACATTAACACGGTTTCGGCGTTCATCGGTGCCCAGGACTCAAAACCGCGCCACGTACCATAGATGGGCCTGAGTTCATCAATGGCGCTGGCAATAATGGCGTCTGTGTAACGGTCGCCGGTGACAATGACGTCCTCTACCGTATCTGCCAGCGGCACGGGAATTTCGGCACTCGCCCGGCCGAGCGCCTGCTCAAGATCCAGCAAGTAGTTCAAATAATGATCTATCCAGATGCCGGGGCCGGGCCCGCTATGGCCACCCAGAACCCAGTCCACGTTTAAAGCCGATGCTGCTCGCAGTGACTCAATATACCCGCGCACATCAGTATCCGGGAGACCGCGGTAGGGCACGATGCCAATTTCAAGCGTATCGACATACGCAAGAATGGAGCCCGCTGAGGTAGCAAAACCCAGCGCAATGTTCGAGCGACCGTGGTTTGGGCCAAAATAATGTACAGATACCGAACGGCCGGACACCGGGATAAGGTCGCCGTCGTTGACCAGTCGGGTGGGGAAAGGAATGTCCGTATCCCCACGACGTTTTAACGATTTCGCCGTACCTGGATGTGCGTAAATATCTGCCTCGGGGGCCAGCACGTCAGCGCCCACAATATGATCGCGGTGGTCGTGGCTGTAGATGATTTTGGTCACGGGCTTATCAGTCACCGCCGCAATACCCTGACGATACAGCGCAGCGACTTCGCGACTCATCGGATCTACAGCCAGCACATCGTCCCGACCGACCACAAAGGCACTGACATAAAAGCCCGGCCACCAGCGAAACAAGTACACCCCCTCCCCCAGCGTCTCCACCGACCAACTATCATCCGCGCCTCGCGCCACTTCCTTGGGCTTATAGGTTTGATTCGCAGGGTCAACAGTAATCGCGGCGTCCTGGGCCGCGAGAATCGGAGCGGAAATAAGCGTAACGATTAACGCCGAGATAGTTATCAAAACCCGTATCGGACGCGTCACGAAGCGGGCTGACAAAAGACTCACATAAAAATCACAACCGAACATTCCAGATACCTCGTATGGCCTAACTCAGCTCAGCGTCGTTATCGCCAAACCACTCAACAAGCTTTTCGCGCGTCTTGTCTTTTACGTTTTCATTGATATACATCGACGTTGCGGCAATCGCCAGGACCAGCACCCCAAGATCATCGGCATAGCCAACAGCGGGTGTGATGTCGGGAATCGCGTCGATAAGGGTAATGAAGTATCCCAGCGCGCCTATGATCGTGGTCTTGGCCCACGCTGGTGTCGCATCTTCTTGCAGCGCGTAATAGAGCAGCAGAGCCTTTTCAATGACCTCTATGCCGGCCGATCGAGCGTAGCCTGTGAGTTTTCTCCAAAAGCCCGCGTTAGAGTACTCTTTTTCAAACTCTGAGGGCTCATCCATCATTCACGATATCCGTTCTCGCAGGACGTCGGGGATACGCAGGGTCGCCTTCGCATCGATCACACGCAGCTCCACGTCTTCACTAAACAGCGTTTCATACTTGGAATCCAGCTTAACGCTCGCAAGCATCCAGGTTTGCGGGCCAAGGGCCTCGCCCAGTACCAGGCTTCCGTTGTTCAGTGTTTATTGTGCTGCGTTCACTAGCGGACGCTTTTCGACGCCGTGTATCCATGGCACAAACTCTGGAGCCCGATCCAGGCCCAGCGTAGCGCAAAGCCGCGGTGCGATAACTGATGGAGTATATAGACGCGGCGTGGACACGCTGTGACTGAGAAGGCACGTCTAAGCGTGATTTTCGATATAGCTCATTGCTGTCATTTGATGATACACGACGTTCTCGTGGGGCACACGCACAGGACTTGGATCGACAATTTCAATCGGCGTGTTCCTGGCGCGGGCAACTTCAAGCGCCATTTGCGTAATGTTTACGCTAAAAGAAGTGCCCATAAAAACCATGCGCTGCGCCGCGACCATACGCTGCTGCGCCTCACTAATTCGATACAGTTCCGTGTAGTACTCATCGAACAACAGCACGAAGGGTTTGAACGAGACCTGTAACGCCGGCGTGCCGACAATCTGAAAAATATCTAACAGGGATTCGTCCAGCTTGGCGCCGTCGTCATCTTCTACCGCGTCCCAAGGGGTTGGAAAAACCTCCAACGACTCTACCGCTGACTGATCGTGATAAACGGTCATTTGATCCAAACGGCCATGAATCGCGATGTAATCGTCATTCCCCGCTTTGCCATCCAAGCCGTCGATGTTCTGCGTAATGAGATTTTTATCGGCCAACCAGTGATGCACGGGATTGGGACCATGGTGCCGATAGCTCGCAAAGCGTCGATAGTACCAGCGCAGAAACTGCCGGGGATCCGCCTGATACATGGCCCGGGTAGCCATCTCCTGCGGAGTGTAATTGCGACTGCCAATCGTCCAAAAACCGTCCTCACCACGGAATGTCGGAATACCGCTCTCGGCACTAACCCCTGCGCCGGTGATGTAAAGCGTTGTCAATAAAAGCCCTCCTATTCTTCAATAATCTCTCGCCGGACTCTTACCGCCACACCCTGGGGTCGTATCGGCACGCCCCGGGCCTCCAGGTGCGCTCTGGTCAGCGCGGCGCCAAACAGTAGAATCAGGGACGAGTAGTTCACCCACAGCAAAAGGAGCACCAGAGAACCGGCTGCACCATAGGTGGACGCGGTTGCGGTGTACGACAAGTAGAGCGCGATCAGAACCCTGCCGACCGTAAACATGAGCGCAGTAATCAGCGAACCGAGCGCAACATCGCGCCAGCTTAACTTCACGTCAGGTAAGGTTCTGAAAATGGTCGCAAACAAAGCACTCGCAACGAAAATTGACAGACAAGTGTCGACGCCGCTGAACGCAAGGTCATACCAAGGCAGCCAGCCCTTTACCTGGTGCAACAAAACCCGCAGCCCGACGCCGAGCGAGAGGGACACCAGCATCATAAAACCGACCGCCAAGACGATCGTCAACGAGGTCAACCGCTTTCGAATCAGCAACCAGATGCTACTGCGCGATGGTTTTGGCGCAACAGACCAGATGGCATTGAGTGAATCCTGCATCTGTCCAAACACCGTGGTCGCGCCTACAAGCATCGCTGCCAAGCCCGACAGCGTTGCGAGCAGGCCGCCGTCTTTAAGACGCGACTGGGCCACCGCGTCCTCCACGGTTTGTGCAGCACCGGGGCCGATGGTTGCTTCGAGTTGCGCCGCAATTTGCCCCTGGGCCGCTTCCTGACCGTAGAAGACGCCAATAATGCTGACGATAACGATAATCATGGGCGCCATGGAAAACAGGGTGAAAAATGCCAGGGAACCCGCGTTCGCGAACGCGTTGCTCTGCAGCCAGTGTGTTCCGGCAGCCCTGAAGATGCCGCCCCAGTATCTGCTTCGCCTCGTCAATCCAACTACCATACTCGGGTGCTCAAAAATCAGACTACTTATCGAGGAGTTTGCCTGCGGACGAAACCGATCACCCTCTGGGTCACGACTCCCGGCCATGGAATTATAAGAGCAAGCGCGGGTCAAAAAACCGCTTGGGCTTCCAGTGTACTATCGTCGCCTCGTCAGACCATCCGTTAAATGGACTTACCAGCATGGCGCTGTCTGAGAATGTCATCACCATCTCATCGCCAGCCCATAAACACATCAGTGAAGATTTAGTAATAGCTCAGTGAACCAGGCCAGAGAATCGGACACTAGATGAGACATCATCTCAACTGCTTTCAGCGCCTGCTCTGCGGATGTCTATTGCTTGTGAGCAGCGCGGTGTCCGCCGAGTCAGTCAAGGTGGAAATCCTAGGCGTCAGCAATGGACTGCGGGACAACGTTGCTGCCCACCTGAGCATCGTTAGCGAATCACGACGCAAGCGTAAAAAAGGTGAAACAGCGCTCACAGGCGACGACATCCGTCGACTGCATCGAAGCGCTGCCGAGGAGATCGAGCGAGCGCTACAACCTTTTGGTTACTACGCAGCAACGGTGGAATCGACCCTGGACGCACCCGCGTCAAGCGCATCGAACAGCAAGTCCGGAACACGCTGGACGGCCCGCTATCGTATCGATCCCGGTCCCGCGACGCTGCTCCGGGATATTGTTATTGAGTTACAGGGCGAAGGACAGGGTAACGAGCGCCTGCAACGGCTAATCGCTGATGCCGACATGCAACCCGGCAAGGTGCTGCAACACCCGATCTATGAACGTCTCAAGAACGCGCTGCAAAGCAGTGCCTACAATCTGGGCTATCTCGACGGAGGCTTTCGCGAGAGCAAAATCACCGTCCACCCAGCGCATCAATCGGCAGACGTCGCTCTGGTCTTTGACAGCGGACCACAATTTCAGTTTGGCGACGTCAACATTGAGCAGACGATTCTTTCCCAGACCTTCATCGACAAGTTTGTGGAAATCAGCGCGGGCGAGGTGTTTAACCCTCGCCGACTGATCGACCTTCAGCTGGCCCTTAGCGACAGTGACTATTTTCAAACCACGGAGGTCGACGTGCAGCGCGAACTGGCGTCCGGCCGGCAGGTGCCGGTCGGAATCGCGACCACGCCGGCAAAACCACGACGCTACGATGCCAGTCTTGGCTACGGCACTGACACCGGTGCGCGGGGCCGAGTCGGCGTGCTCTGGCGCCGCGTCAACCAGCATGGCCATCGACTGCGAACTGACATCCGTCTCTCACAAATTGAGCAAACGGCAATCGCCAGGTACACCATCCCCATTGGTGACGTGCGCAGCGAGTATCTGGACATCATTGGGGATCTGGACCAGCGAGAGATCAACGACGTGGATTCCCGGCGCTACTCTATAGGCACAAGCCTCAATCAGAACCGCTGGGACGGTCGCCGTCGATTATCGCTCCGCTATCAACGCGAAAGCTGGAACTTTGGCGCGAACCCACAGCAACAGTCCACTCTTCTGATTCCTGGCGTGGAGTACAAACGTATTAAGGCTGACAACCTGCTCTTCACTCGCGACGGCTATAGTCTATCGATGGAGCTAGCCGGTGCCGCAGAGGGTGTGCTGTCCGACACAAGCTTTATGCAAGGGCATCTGGTAGGTCGGTTTGTCTCACCCCTGGGCAAACAGGGTCGCCTGTTGTTACGCGCGGAGTATGGTGCGACGGCAAGCGATGACTTTGATGCTCTGCCGCCATCACAGCGGTTTTTTGCTGGCGGGGCGCAAAGCGTTCGCGGATACGGCTTTGAGGACCTTAGCCCGCGCGATGCGCAAAACAATCGGGTGGGGGGGCGCTATCTTGGCGTAGCCAGCATTGAGTTCGATTACCTGTTCTACCACAACTATGGCCTCGCGCTATTTATTGATGCGGGGAATGCGTCTGATAGTCCGGACATCGAGCCAAAGTATGGCGCTGGTGTTGGCTTTCGTTACAAGACACCGATCGGCATGATTCGTATAGACCTTGCCCACCCGTTTGATGACCCCGACTCCTCATTTGCATTCCACATAAGCCTCGGGCCGGATCTGCAATGACTCGCCGCGTCCTACGTTGGTTTGCGCTGGGGGTCGGCATTCTCCTTGCCACCGTCTTACTTATCGCCAGCTGGGGTATCGGCACACACAGCGGCAGCAACGCCGTTTGGGGCATGCTCAGCAAATCGGTGCCGGGCCTCGAGATAGGCTCTCTCGAAGGGCGTTTCGCAGGCCCTCTAGTCATCCGGAATCTGCGCTATAGCGATGCGTTTAAATCCGTTTCCATAGAGAGTATTGCGCTCGATTGGAGGCCGAGACGTCTATTGGCGATGGAGGTCGCCGTAGAACAACTGGACATAACAGGGGTGGGGTTTACGCTGCTCCAGTCCGCCCCTCCGCCCGAGCAGACTACAGAATTTCGCGTGCCCAGCAGCATAGAACTGCCTGTCGATGTAGTGCTAACCCGGCTGACCGTAGAAGACATAGCCTTCCGATCCAGTCCCGATGCCGCGCCAATGGTTGTCGATCAAGGCCAACTCGTGGCACAGCTCCGCCAACACGCCTTGAGGATAGAAAACCTGTCGATCAGCGGTCCGCTATTCAGCATTCAGGGCTCGTCAAGCACACTCACGCGCGATGCCTATTCTTCGGATACGACCATCATCTGGGAGCTAAGGCCTGCGGATCTAGCGACCGCCAAAGGCACACTGCAACTACGCGGCAATCTAGACAGTTTGCGCATTGACCACCGCATGGACCCGCCCTACGCAATCGAACAGACCGTTACGCTGCAAAACATGACTCGTGACCTGATCTTTAACGCCGAAACTCAAGTTGACCAGCTACGGTTAGCTGCACTCGGCGGAAACTTCCCTGAAGTGACAGTAAGCGGTTCACTGAACGCCACCGGGGGCATCGATGACCTGGCCTTCGACGCCAGCTTCAACGCCTTCTTCGGCGCTCAATCGCTTGAGGCAGTGCCGCTTTCACTGTTACTTGAAGGGACGCTTCGCCAACAAATCCTGACACTCTCGCAACTGGCCATCAGCGACCCCGAGTCCCTAGCACTTAACGCTACGGGTGCTATTGATCTGGGCGGCGTAGAACCGAGCTTCCAATGGCGTAGCAACTGGAAATCCCTGCGCTGGCCGTTAGTCGGTCCTGCAAAAATAACCGGCGCTGTGGGCGCGGCGACTATCGATGGCACGCTGGCAAACTACGCGGTACACCTTGAGTCGTCGTTGGATGTACCCAAGCAAGCGGGCGGGACACTATCTGTCGATGGCAGCGGGAATCGGGATTCTTTCGAGTTATCGACGTTACAGGTGGAGCTGCTTGACGGATATCTCAATGGCCGAGCTCAGCTGCAATGGACACCAAATCTTGAGGGCTCTGTCACGCTGACCGGTGAGGGCATCGACCCATCTCTTGTTGCAGACGCTTTACCGGGCGATCTGCAGCTCAATATTCGCGCGCGCGGCGGCAATAGAGACGGTGCCTTTACTGCAGACATTGAGGCCCTGGATATCTCCGGTTCACTGCGTGATCTCCCCGTGAATCTGCAGCTGCTTGGGCAGTTTGAACTAGGTCAATTTGAAATCGAGACATTGCAGCTGCGCTCAGGCTCGACTGAGCTGTCAGCGCAGGGACAGGCTGGTGAGACGCTGAACCTGAACTGGAGCATGCACAGCCCCGACCTCGGCGAGCTGCTACCGGACGCCAGTGGTTCATTGAAAGGCCGGGGGCATCTCGGCGGAAACCGGACGCTGCCCACGCTACAGGGTTCGCTCCAGGGGGCGGGGCTGCGCTACGCTCGCTATGCCCTGAATACGCTGTCGCTACAGGCCGATATAGACCTGGATAATCCGAAACCATCAAGCCTCGTACTCACTATGGATGACGGCTCGATGGGCGATATTGCGTTGTCAAACCTCACGCTGAATGCGGTTGGGACACGGGCGGCGCATAACGTGCAGTTGGCGGCTACGACTTCGGCGGGCAACGCAGAGCTGTATCTGGGTGGAGAACTTCTGGATGGCGAATGGATCGCGCGTCTGTCGGACGCACAGCTGCAGTATTCTGAGCTTAGTCCCTGGACATTAGTGTCCCCGCACACCATCGACATTAGTCGCGAGCAACAATCCATACATACGGGCTGTTGGACCAGTGGTGAAGCACGACTGTGTTTTGACGGCCAGCGAATCGCCGACGCCGTATCCGCAAACATGGCGTTAACAGAACTCGCCCTCGACTACTTCCAGTCACTCTTGCCCTCGGATATAGCGCTCAGCGGGAACGTTTCCGGAGAGGCGTCCCTGCGCTCGACCGCGAACAATGAGCCCGAGGTAAATGCACAAGTACGAGCCTCAGACCTCGCCGTACACCTGCGTCAAGCCGGTAAACAGACGACTGAAATGGTGCCCATAGTCGCGTTAAAACCGTCTTCGCTGACGGTGCAAAGCGAGGCATCGGGAATGCAGCTGACTTTGCGTCTGCCGTTCCTGGACAAAGGCGGCATATCTGCAGAAATGCTGATAGATGCGGGTACTGCGCCACTCGAAGAGCGCCCACTGCGTGGCAGACTGGATGTTGAGGTCCCCGACATATCCTGGCTTCGCTTGCTGGCACCGGAGCTTGAGCAGGCATCGGGTGCCTTGAGGGGTGATCTGGACATAGCAGGCTCTCTAGCAGCACCGGGCACTAAAGGCCAATTTGCACTAAGTGACGGCATGCTACAACTGGCGACCCCCGGCCTCGAAATTAGAGATATCGGAATTCAGGCAACGATCAGCAGTGCACTGGATATTGACTTCACGGGCAGCGCTAAATCCGGCGGCGGAGAACTGGACCTGGCTGGGACGGTGAAACTCTTGGAGGAATGGACCGAGGCCGATGTATCCGTCAACGGAGAGGCGTTCCAGGTGGTCAATACACGGGATGCTCGCGTTTTTGTGTCCCCTGCTCTGCGCATAGCGATGGACGAAAACGGCACGCGGGTAAGTGGCGACGTCACTGTACCCAGTGCACAAATCACGCCGCGCGAACTTCCAGCCAGCGCCGTGTCCGTGTCGGACGATCAAGTTATTGTCACCGACAACGATGCTGACGCACCGATAGTCGTCAACCGGAATCTTGAGACACGGGTGCGAGTGTCGCTTGGCGACGACGTCAGTGTGGACGGCTTTGGCTTCAAGGGCAGGCTGACTGGCGCGCTTCTGGTAGAGCAAGCCAAAGACCGTCCCACCCTGGGCACGGGGGAACTAAACATTGTTGATGGCGAGTATCGCGCCTACGGTCAGGGACTGGTGATCGACGAAGGCAAAATTCTGTTTTCCGGCGGCCCCGTCGACGAGCCCGCAATCCGGGTTCGCGCCGTGCGCCGACCAGCGAACGACATTCTGGTGGGGGTGCGCGTGCGAGGCCCCGTGGAAGAACCCGAATTTTCGCTCTTCTCCGAGCCCGGCATGGGCCAGACCGAGCAGCTCTCCTGGCTGTTACTGGGACGCCCTCTCGAGGGAAGCTCAGAAGGGCAAGAAGACATGCTTGCGCAGGCCGCCACGTTGCTTGGGCTCCGGGGCGGCAACTACCTGGCCGACAGATTCGGCAGCGGTCTCGGCGTTGACAGCATCGGCTTTGAAACCGGATCCGGCGAAGCCGGCGCCGCAAGTGACGTTAATCAGGCCGCCTTTGTCATCGGCAAATATCTGTCGCCAGATCTGTTTGTCAGTTACGGGATAGGTCTATTTGATTCAATCTCGACTATCAGGCTCGAGTACATACTGAACAAACACTGGAAGATTTCCAGCGAGTCCTCAACCATCGCCAGCGGTGGAGACGTGACTTATACCGTTGAGCGCTGAGTATGAGTCGGTATTGTCCCCGCAAATGCGGGAAACGCCACGGGCACCAAGGCCCGCCTAAACCTGCCCGTGATCGACTTTATCCAGAGCTTTGGCGACGCCCAGTAGCTTTTCGACACCCGCCGCGCGCGCCAATGCGCTTGATGACTCAACCAGCGTTAGCGGGTCAACTGCCGCGCGCCGCCCCGGTGATACGCCCTCGCGCGCAATCGAAGCATCATGCATGGCTTGCGCGGTCAGCCAGAACGTCGCCGGAAACTCGCCTTGCGTGACTTGCTCAAACAACAGCGCCATCTTCGGCGTGAAGCCGCGTTTGCCGTTAACCAACTCATTGACGGGCTGGGGTTGATTGAAACCCAGGCGTCGCGAGAGTTCGGATTGCGAGATACCTGACGGCTTCAGCACCAGGGGTGCAATCAGCTCACCCGGATGAATCGCCGCCATCAGCCTCTGCCTGAAGGCAGGCTGTTGTCTGACGGGTTTGCTTGCCGCGCAGCGCGGTTAGGTGAAGCAGAGTTCGCCGGACCGGGGTTCGATGCTCCCGTTTCAATCAATGCCTTGAAGCCACCAATCAGGGAACCGAGGTCCGTCGCTGAATGTGGCATCCATACGACATTGTCATTTTTCGCCATGTTATCCAGCGTGTCCATGTACCGAAGCGCCACCAGATAGTCCGCCGTGCCCTGCTCACCCAGATGTTGCTTGAGGATGGAGAGCTCTTCTCCCTTGGCGCGCGCCACTTCCGTAATGGCTTCCGCTTCGCCTTTGGCTTCAGCGATCTGTGCTTTTTGCTCGCCCTCGGCCTGCGCGATGCGTGCGTCACGTTCGCCCTCCGCCCGCAGCACCTCGGCACTCTTGAAACCCTCCGCCTCAGTCACATTGGCGCGTCGCTCGCGCTCTGCTTTCATGACTTTTTCCATGGCCTGCGTTACATCAGCTGGCGGCTGAATATCCTGTACCTCGACGCGGTTAACCTTGACACCCCATCCATTCGCCGCCTGGTCGATGGTATCCACCAGCTTGGCATTGATCGTGTCACGCGACGACAGAGTGTCATCTAGGTCCATCTCGCCGATCACATTTCGCAGCGTGGTCTGTGTGAGTGTTTCCAGTGCGAGCGGCAGATTCGCTATTTCGTAAGTGGCCTTTTGCGGCTCCATGATGGCAAAGTAAACTACCGCGTCGACGAGGATGCCGACATTGTCGCGCGTGATCACCTGCTGCGCGGGGAAATCGTATACCTGCTCGCGCAAATCGAGGCTGATTTCCATAGTGACCTGATGCAGCTTATTGCCCATGCCATCGCGGATCGTGACGCGGACAGGAACCAGGCGAGGAGAATCGATCACCGGCACGATAATGTTCAGTCCGGCGTTGAGTTCACGGCTGAATTTACCGAGTCTCTCAATCATCATTACTGAACGTTCCGGTACTACGCGGACGCCTTTCACGGTGAAGACAATGATAAACAGGGCAACAAACCCCATCAGAATCGTAGCGGCACTATCCATGCTTGATTACTCCTTCGGACATTTTTTAAGTACGGGGCAATTTTTAAAACGATGGGGACTGGCTTTAAAAAGATGGGGACGGGTACTACGTGTCTGGCACAGCGCCTCCTCGGCGCACAACCAGAGTAGTCCCGTCGACGGCGGTAATGCGTACACGATCACCCTCAAACAGCTCATCCTCGCAGCGCAAGGACCAGGTTGTATCCCGGTAGCGCGCTTTTAACGCACCGCCCACATCGCCCGCGTCGGTCACCGTAATCTCATCGCCCAGCATGCTGTCTGCACCGAAACGTGAGCTCTGCTCCGGGCCGAGAATTTTGGCAAAGTACGGCCGGATAAGCACAAGCGACACACCGGCGCCGAGCGCAAAACCAGACATACCCCACCCCACCGAACCACCGAATTGATGTCCCGCCGCCCCCAGGAGAGCGCCAATCGCAAGACTCGCGAGCAGGAAACCGGGTAGGAAGACCTCGCCGATAAAAAGACACACCGAAACAATCGTCCACAGATGCCATGGTTCAAACGTGATATCCACCGCTACTCCTTTCTAAGTTGTGTAACTTGTACGGCCCTCATAGCTTGCATACTACTTATGTAAGTGTATCGTATGCAAATATACGCTGATCGTCAACATTGCTTTGCAAGCACTGGGCAATGCGAGCCCTAAACGCAACTGGTTTTCGTCCAGCGCCTGCGCTAGCTTGTGTGCAGCAATAAGGCCAGGGAGCATTGTTTCATGATCAAGATCCGCGCGGGCCTAGTGACCGCTTGTTTACTGTTTACCCTTCACCCCGGTACCTCCTCCGCTCAATCCATGCTCAGCGACGAAAAGAAGCTCGCCGTTGTCAGCTCCATAGATATGCAGGCCAATTCGCTCACTGCGCTGAGCGACGAGATATGGGCCAACGCAGAAATTGCCTTTAAGGAAACCAAGTCAGCAGACGCCCTCATACAACATGCACGTGAGCACGGCTTCAAAATCACCACCGGTATCGGAGAGATTCCGACCGCCTTTATTGCTGAGTTCGGAAGCGGGAAGCCGGTTATCGGCATCACCGGTGAGTTCGACGCCCTCCCCGGCCTGTCGCAGGCAAGCGTAGCGGAGAGATCGCCCCTGGTAGTTGGCGCGCCAGGACACGGCTGTGGACACAATATTTTTGGTACGGCATCACTTGGCGCTGCCATTGCTATCAAGGAAATGATTGAAAGCGGCGAGTTGTCGGGCACCATCCGCTACTACGGCACACCGGCGGAAGAAAAGTTCTTTGGCAAACTGTGGATGATTCGTGCGGGCGCCTTCGAAGGCGTAGACGTGATGATGGACTGGCATCCCGGCGACGAGCTCGACGCGGCCGTGCAAAGCAGCCAGGCGCTGGTGGATTTTCTGGTTGAATTTGACGGTCAGTCGGCGCACGCCGCCGGCGACCCCTGGAACGGTCGGTCCGCCGGCGATGCTCTCGAGCTATACACCCACGGCATTAACGCCTATCGCGAACACATCAAGCCCACCGTGCGCATTCACTATCACATCATGGATGCCGGTAAAGTGGTTAATGTCGTGCCCGACTACGCCAAGATTTGGGTTCGCGTCCGTGACCGCAGCCGCGAAGGTATGGCACCGGTTTATGAGCGCGTGCAGGAAATGGCCGGAGGTGCCGCAATCATGGCGGACGTCGGGCACACGATCACCTTGATTTCCGGTGTACATGAAATCCTGCCTAACCGCACTGGCGGCGCGGCCATGCAAGCGAACCTGGAGGCACTGGGCCCCATCACTTATACCGCCGCCGAAGACAAGTACGCAAAAGCCATACAAAAAGCGACGGGCAAACCAGAAGTCGGTATGGATGCCGAAGTGCGTCCGCTGCGCGACACCGAGATAAACCCGGCAGGCGGCTCTACTGACTCTGGCGACGTTAGCTTCAACGTACCTACCATACGTCTGGATGCCCCAATCGCACCCAAGGGCGTCCCCTGGCATTCCTGGGCCGTAGTCGCCTCCGGTGGGATGTCTCTGGGCCACAAGGGACTGGTCTACGCCTCCAAGGCAATGGCGATGACGATGGTCGACCTCTTTGAGAACCCCGAGCTTGTAGAAGCGGTTAAGGCTGAGTACGAGGAGCGCAAAGGCGACTATCAATACAAAGGTATTTTACCGCCGGGGCCTCCCCCACTGGACTTCGAACAATAATCTGGAGACTCAGGAATGCAAGGCGCAGCTCTACTTAGTCGCTTCGCACTCGCCGCCACGGCCCTGATGCTGCTGGCGCATTTGGTGGGTCTATTTCTGAGCGGCGCGGACGCGGCAAGCACACCTATCAGTCAGCTCAGTCGTGGGACCGCGGCCTCGCTACACACCACCGGGCTCTCAGTGTTGGCGATGGCGCAGCTTGCACTGGCAACCGCGCTCTGGCGTATCGGTGACACTTCGCACATGTGGCGAATCGGTTGCATACTCCTGGCAGTCAATGCACCTCTGCTTACAATCATTGCCATTTACTTTCTGCGAGCCCCCGACGCGCAGCTATTCGGTCCGGATGCCAACGACCCGCTGGCAATCCTGGCCAGCAATGTCGGGGTTATCATGGCGCTTCTGCAGCCGGGCCTGAAGCGCCTTGCCCCGCGAGCCGCAAGGATAAACCTAATATTTTTCGTGCTGTGGCTGGCGCTCATTCCCGTAATACCGTTTATAGAAAGTGACTGGCTGGGTGCCTATGAGCGAAGCGTTGGCGCGACACTGCTGACCTGGATTGCGTCCCTTGCCTGGACTGTGTCCAGGGTCGCGGACAAACCACAATCGCGGCTGCTCTAATCAGCTGTCGTCGCCACGCCAACAACCGCCAGCTTTTTGCCATCGGGACTGACTGCCATACGATTGACATTGCGCACGCCCAGGGCTGCCAGGTCCGCAACCGGCGCCCATTGCAATCTGTCCCCTGACGCAGCTCGGTAAAGAACATCGTCCTGAATCGTAAGCAGCGCGCCGGCGGGCGTCCAGGTGTAATTATGGTTTGCGCCGAGCGTAAGCAGCGGTCGAACCGCCCCGGTTTCTGGATCGAACTCCTTGATCCAAACTTGCTCGTTGGCCTGTCGATGAACAAAACTAAACTTGCGAGTACCGGGAATCACCCTCGGCGTAGAGGGCGGCGCGTGCCCGGACACAAAGTGATGCGACAGACTCTTCAAGTTCGACAAAACAACACTGTAGCCGTAGCGTGACCAGTAGAAAAAGTCGTCGTTGTCTTCATTCCACGCAAAATACCCAATTGCCTCGGGGTTATCGCTGCCCTCGAACAAAGATCGCGGCTCATCAATGGCACTGCGATCTGCCAACCACACGCTGCCATCGCGATCACTGACGTAAGCGATCGCGGTATTGGCTGCATTCGGGGTGGGTGAGAATTCTTTAGTTGGCGTATTCGTTATTTGCTGCGCAGACGCCGCATCAATCGAGTATTCGTAGATGTCGGTCTGATAATCATCTCCCCGGGTATACAGGATCGTGTCGCTGTCTTGGGTGAAAAACGGCTGATTGTCATAGCCCGGTCGATTGGTGATATTCGTAGCAACTGCCAGCCTGCTTTGCGCACCCTCATCGGGCAAATCGAAAAGGAAAATATCGCTGTGTGGGAAGTTCGCTTTCGCTCGCTGTGGGTCAATTACATCATCGCCCATAGCGGGAAGACCAAGAAGGACCGAACAACCGACAATGGCCTTAAACAGAGTTTTCATGCACTAGCTCCCGATGCGGATTTTTGCAAGGCGAAGGGTTTCAAGATCATGTACGCTTGCACGCCTGACGGCGCCTGAACGCCCCCGGGCAACTTGCTTGTTTGTGTCTAGCAAGTATACTCTGGGAGAAAATCAAGGTCTCCAAATGTAACCCGGCTGGACTCGAAAAGCAGTTCAGAAACACGAAAATTGTGGAATTCAATCGGCAAAACCCGATCGAAAAATGTAAGCAGCAAAACGCAATCACAAAAAATCCAGAGCCACTTGAATCTGCTCCGGGCCTATAAGAAGAGGAAACAGCCATGACAACCCAGCAAAAAACCGATTTCGACGCCATTGCAATAGGCGCGGGCTTTGCCGGTCTTGCAACCATACATTACCTGCGCGAAGCAGGACTATCAGTGCGTGTATTCGACCGCGCTGCGGACATCGGTGGTACCTGGACCTGGAATCGCTATCCGGGTGCCGCGACGGATAGCGAGAGCTACTACTACTGCCTGACCTTCTCCAAGGAACTCCTGCAAAAGTGGTCATGGACCAAGCGTTTCCCTGGCTGGGAAGAGACGCATGCTTACATGCGCTTTGTCGCCGATGAATGCGATATGTGGCCGCACATTCAACTCAACACAGAAATCGTCAGTGCAGATTATCAAGCGGATAGCGGACATTGGCGGGTGACGACGGGTGATGGAGCCACTCACACGTGTAAGTACCTCATCAGTTCAATGGGTATGATCTCAGAGCCGGTGATTCCGACCATTAAGGGCATGGATACCTTCAAGGGCCCCATGTTCCACTCATCTCGATGGCCAGACGGGATCGACTACGCTGGCAAACGCATTGGCATTCTTGGTGCGGGTGCAACGACCGTGCAGATGACACCCGTACTTGCAGAAACCGCCGCCGAAGTCACGGTCTTCCAGCGTACCGCGAACTTTGTACTCCCTGCGATGCAAAAAGACATGACGCCGGAATGGGAACAAGAGATTAAAGAAAACTACGACGCGATTGTGGCAAAGTGCCGTAAACATGTGTTCGGCATGGCCTTCGATAGCCCCGTGGGACGGAACGCAACGGACACTTCTCCGGAAGAGCGGCAGCGAATTTTTGAAGAAAATTGGACGGGCAGCTTCCGCTGGGTGTTCGAGACCTTCGATGACCTCCTGGCCACCCCCGAAGCCAATCGCATGGCCTCTGAATTCATCATCAACAAAATGAAGGACCGCATTGAGGACCCGGAACTGAAGGAGCTGCTCACACCGGACCTGGATGGCGGTTATCCGCTGTTTGCCAAGCGTCCGCCGCTGGACCATGGATACCTCGAGGCCTTTGCTCGTGACAACGTGCACCTCGTCGATATCAAGGACAAGGAGCCCTTGGTCGAGATTACCGAGACCGGTATACGCACAACCGAAAATCACTACGAGTTTGATATTATCGTGATTGCCACCGGATTCAGGGCCTACACCGGCGCGCTAGAAGCATTTCCCATTCGGGGCCGCAGTGGACAAACCCTGCGCGAGAAATGGAAGGTTGAATCCAAATCCCTTATGGGTGTGTGCGTAGCAGACTTCCCCAATCTGTTCACAATTACAGGCCCTCAGGCACCGTTTGCCAACCTGCCAACCTCTATTGAGCAAAACGTGATCTGGATTACGAATTGCATTAAGGAAATGGAGAGCAAGGGCTATGATGTATTTGAACCACGTCAGGATGCGGAAGACGAATGGTCCGCGCACACCGCCGAGATTCATAACCAGACTCTGATGTCCCAGGGCGACAAGGTCCACTCCTGGATGATGGGCGCCAACCTGGAAGACAAGCCGGCACGCGTGCTTATTTACTTTGGCGGTGCCGATGTCTACTACGACAAGCTGGACGAGTCCGCCAACCAGGGCTTTCCGGAACTCGAGTTTGAGAAGCTGGCCGGCTAGTGCTGAGCCGTGTGGCGAGTCGCGGCGGCGTATCCATACGGTTGGCGATGCACCTTAAAGAGGCGCTCAATAGAGGGCACTGAGCACAAGGCACTGGGCACCGGGCACAATGCGCTTGCCTAAGCGCAGTAAGACACGCGCTGATGCGTTATCTGCGCATGGCATGCTTATTGATTGATTGTAATGTTCGTTAGTACAGATTCCATTCGCTCAGGAGCACTCGTCGGTCCGTGAACACCCGATGCTGATAACGGATGCGCTGGCCATGCTGGCAGCGCTTCTTGCTGCTGGCTCAATAGCAGGCTTGTCGGCAGGGCTTTTCGGTGTGGGCGGTGGCTTTGTTGTTGTTCCGGCGCTGCTGTTTGTGTTCAGCACGCTACTGGAGCAGGGACAGCACGATTTACTTGTGGCCATAGGGACCTCTCTGGCGACAATCATTGTGACATCTGTGCGCTCGGTTCAGGCGCATCATCGCCGAGGTGCAGTCGACTTCGGCGTTCTCAGAGACTGGGCCCCATGGCTCACCCTCGGGGTGTTAGGCGGAATCGCCGTGGCCTCGGTAGCCAACACACAAACCCTGCTATTACTCTTCGCCAGCGGCGTGCTGCTGTACTCGTTTTATTTTTTACGCCCTCAATTTACCGTTCAACGGGAGCGCCACTTTGCGCTACCCGTTGGCATTTTAAGGGCTACGCTCGCCTTCGTGTTAGCCGGGTTTTCCGCTCTGCTGGGCATTGGGGGCGGAACACCGTTTGTTGTAACCATGGTGGTGTGCGGACGCACAGTGCACCAGGCTGTCGCCACGGCGGCCGGTGTCGGCTTCGTCATAGCTGTCCCCGGAGCACTCGGATTTATGCTGCTTGGACTGGGCCAAGACAATCTCCCCCCTGGGTCACTGGGCTACGTAAACCTGCCCGCCTTCGTCATCATTAGTGCTGTCTCTATTGTCACCGCTCCTCTGGGCGCAAAAATGGCCCACAATTTAAGCGAGCTACACTTAAGACGCGCTTTTGGCGTTTACCTTTTATTGGTATCTGTATTAATGTTTAATAAATATCTGGCTACCCAAATTTAAAGCGAGGAATTCAAAATGCTTTCACGACGAGGTTTTATTGGAGGTACTGCCGCCGCAGTTGGCGCCTTGCAATTGGTTCAGCCTACTGGTGCTTTAGCAGCCAATTTGTTCGGCCCTGCAGCAGGAATCGCCAAACTGAATGCCAATGAGAACCCCTATGGCCCCAGTGCGAAAGCACTGCGAGCAATGGCCGAGGCTTCCGCAAAGGGTGCCTACTACGTCGGCCCGTCGGTGGGCCGCCTGCAGGACATGATTCTTGAACGCTTTTCCCTCAAGAAAGAGCACCTCACTTTAAGCGCCGGATCAAGCGGTGCTCTGGCGGATCTGGCCCGCGCGAAGAGCAGCACCGGAAAAATCCTGGGAACTGACCTTTTCTGGGACACGACAACACGAATGGCCTTGCGTCAAGGCGGAGAGTTGGTGCGCACGCCCAAAAGAGCCGACCTGGCAGTGGATCTGGACGCTCTTTATGCAGCGATTACGCCGGACACATCGCTGGTGCATATTTGCAACCCCAACAATCCCACGGCAATGATGCTGCCCCACGAGACGCTTCGTGATTTCTGCATCAAGGCATCCAAGAAGTGCACCGTGTTGATCGACGAAGCCTACAACGAAATCACAGACGACCCAGAGAACAATTCAGTTGTCTCACTAATTCGTGAGGGACACGACATAGTTGTCGCGCGTACCTTCTCGAAAATTTATGGTCTGGCAGGCATGCGCGTGGGTTACATGATGGCCTTGCCGGAGACAACCGAGCTAATTCAGAGCTATGGTCTTGGGAACTACACGCTCAACCAGGCCGGCGTAGCTGCCGCAGTAGCGAGCTTCGACGACGAGGACTTCATACGCTTTTCTCGGGACAAGCTCTATGAGAGCAGAGAAATGATAGTGAAGGCAGTCTACTCTGAAGGGCTTAGCGCCGCGCCTTCGCAAGCAAGCTTTGTGTTCGTCAATCTCGGCGATCTCAACGCGGAACTGCTTCGCGCCGAATTAGCGAAACGCGGCGTGTTGATACGTGGCATTTATCAGGACTACACCACCTGGTCCCGCGTCAGCACCGGACTCACTCAGGACGTGGCAAAGTACGTCGCGGAATTGCCCGCTGCGCTAGCCGCGGTACGCGCGATGAGCTAGAAGATGCTTGGGCAGCGCAGAGCTTCTAGTTAAAGACATCGGCTCTGCCCTAAAAGACGTGCCCTAAAAGACGTGCCCTAAAAGACGTGCCATAAAAGACGTGCCATAAAAGACGTGCCATAAAAGACTTACCGCTAAATGTTTGCCCATCAACTATTGCCGGTAAACCGTCGTTCCAGGGTTCGGGAGCGGCTCCGAGGCGCGCGCTCTTCTGTGTTACAGTCAAAAGCTTTAGAGGTGTTCAAAACACGATCTAACTGCCAAGATTTCGGCGGTAATTGATGCGCCTCAGCACGGTGCGAATACCTACACCTGTAAACCCGTAAGGCGGACGAGTCTTCGCTCTCTGCACATGCGAGCAGGCTCTTTCCACGATTCACAAAAACTATAGAGAGCGCACGCTGCGTAGCCACGTCATCGAATCACCAGATTGCGAATTGATGGCGGGGCACGTTGCAGCGCCAGGGAATACCAGCGATGGCACAATTTTTTGAGTGGATTTGCAGCGCCTGCCCCTGCCCCGAGCGCGGCCGCTCCCGCAGTCGAAGTCGAAGTCGAAGTCGCACAAGAATCCATTGGTGAGCCCCCAGAAAACGTGGACCAATGGCCCTCTGGGAGTGACTGGGATTGTGAACAAGGCATCAAAGCCAATGGAGATGCTTGGGCTCGCGACGAACCCTATCGAAAAAACCGGAACAGCTGTGAACTCGCTAAGCGTTAGCCCGGAAACCCTTGGATGAAACGCTTCAACATCTTGCATGAGACTCGCTATAGCTTTGAGCAAAGCGTCAGCCTGCAGGCACATATGCTGCGACTGCGGCCTCGCGAAGGTCACGAGCTGCGCATCGAAAGCTCCAGGCTGGACATCGAACCAAAGGCATTCTTACGTTGGCATCGAGATGCAGAGGGCAACTCGGTTGCTACGGCGACCTTCGCCGATCAGGCCCGTATCCTCACAATTATTAGCGAAGTGGTTATTCAGCAGTACGATCAGGTACCGCACGACTTCGTCGTCGCTGCGTATGCGGTAAATTATCCATTTAGCTATGTTGATGACGACGTGACACTCCTGTCCCCCTATATGCGCAAAGCATCCGAGCCCGAAAACGAGGTCCTGTCCGCCTGGCTTGGCGACATTTGGCAGACAGGCGAAGCGATCCAAACCTTTGCTTTATTACTGCGGCTCAACCAGCGTATCTGGGAACAATTGTCCTACCGAGTTCGCGAAGAAGAGGGCGTGCAGACACCAGAGCAAACGCTCAAACATCGTTCCGGCTCCTGCCGGGACTCGGCAAGCCTTTTCATGGCCGCAGCGCGACATTTGGGTTTCGCCGCCCGCTTCGTCAGCGGCTATGTATGCTCCGACGGCGCTGAGATGCTGCCTGCGGGCTCCGGATCGACGCATGCATGGGCTGAGGTGTTTATACCTGGCGCCGGCTGGAAGGGCTTCGATCCATCGATAGGGAATATTGTGGGAACGCAGCACATCACGGTAAATGTTGCGATGCGACCGGAATCCGTCCCACCAATTTCAGGTTCGTACCAGGGATCTACAGCAGCGCAGATGGCGGTGAGCGTCAACGTTACCGAGTTAGTTTGAATCTACGATAAGTGGGGTGCAGCACTATGTGGTTGGAGACCAACTGCGAACTACGTTTTGATATCGACGTACCGACACCGTTTATTGTAATGTTGCGGCCGCGCAGCGGCGCACAGCAATGGATCGCCAAAGAAGAGTATTTACTCTCCCCCAGCAGCATTCAGCCCGTCGAATTTACCGATGACTATGGCAACCTGTGCCAACGGCTGCTCGCCCCACCCGGAAACTTCACGCTCGCCACGTCATCGCGGGTTATGACCGCTGATGTCATTGATGAGGAGCCGGGGGGGCAATTTATTGAGATACAAAACTTACCGGAGAGTGTGTTGAAGTACCTGCTGCCAAGTCGATTTTGCGAATCTGACCGCTTTGGCACTATGGCCACAGAGATCACCGCTCAGCATCGACCCGGGTACGACCAGGTCGCCGAAATCGAACGCTGGATGCAACGGAATATCGCCTACATCCCGGAGAGCAGCTACTCGTCATGCTCCGCTATCGAAGTCAATCTGCAACAAACCGGGGTTTGCAGGGATCTTGCGCATCTGGGGGTGGCCCTGTGTCGAAGCCTGAGTATACCGGCGCGCATGGTGGTGGGTTATTTGTACGGACTTGAACCCATGGAGCTACATGCGTGGTTTGAGGCTTATGTTGCCGATCGCTGGTACACTTTCGACGCGACACGGCAAACCAAGAAAGGCGGGTATGTGGTCATCGGCTACGGACGAGATGCCGCAGACGTCGCCATTTACAATCAGTTTGGGCCCGCTGTTTTTCCTACGCATCAATCGGTATCAGTCGAACTGTCCCAAGCGTCCACATGAGCAACTGATTATGCAAAACAATAAGCCATTCCTGAAAACCTTGATTACCGCTCGACCAATGTCGTTGGCACTGGCGGTAGTGCTGACGCTAGTGCTGCCCTTAACAGCGACGAGCACGCGGAGTGAAGAGACTCTGCAGCCCGCTTCGCACGGAGAGTCGTCCCATGAACCGCACCATGTACTCGGGGTTTTCCTTGGGGACACCACGGAAGATCGCCGGGAAGGCGTCACTATCGGTATCGAGTACGAGTACCGAGTGTCAGAGCGCGTTGGCATTGGGGCAACGTTCGAGCACATCTCGGGCGATTTCGATACCAATGTCTACGTTCTTCCCATAGCGCTGCATAGTGGTCCCTGGAAAGTCTACGCAGGGCCAGGGTTTGAAAAGAGCGATAGAGGCGATGAACAGCTTTTCCGCGTAGGCGCGGAATATGGTTTTCACCTCGGGCGCTATGAAATTTCTCCACAGATTGACGTAGACTTTGTCGATGGGGAGAAACTGTTCGTTATTGGCGTAGTGTTTGCGCGTCCTTTCTAAGAGATTCGGACAGCCAGGAAAGACCCTAAAGCCCGGCGCTGTGCGCTGCAAAGCACACAATATTGTGACGAAGTCAGCTGGAAAAATCTGCGCTCGCGGCGCTTAGAATTATTGCACCAATGACTCAAGCACCGGAACATCGAGTCCTAGAACGATAGCGTCAACGCAAACACCAGGCGCTCTCCGACCGTTGACTCATAGAATAGCGCCTGTGCTTCGCCGCTCGTGGAAAAGTAGCTAAGCCTCCACTCCACGGCCCGTGACCCACCGATCAGCGCAAGTTCAGCGTAGGAATATGATTGGCTGTAGGCGGCGTCGATATCGTAGTGCCCGAGTTCGAAGCGCAGCGCAAGGTTTTGTACCAGGTCCGGCGCAAGCCCCTGCCCCAGATTATGATCCATGGCCAGCGCAACAAAGCTGCCGTCAAAGCCACTGCCAAACACATCGTTGCTGTAGCCCATGGTCAGCTCATATTTAGCGTCCAGTTCCAGGCTGCCAAGCCATTCCAGGTAATCGTAGTCAATACCAGCCTTCGTGTTGGGGAAGAGGTAACGGGTAGCGCCCAGCGTTGCCGCGAGTCTGTCAGAGATCTCGAAAGAGTAGCCTCCAGCCAAATTCAACTCCAGTCTGGCGCCATCGTCTACGGTATATGCCGGTGCAAAATCGACATTCGACGCCCAGATATATGTAAACCAGCCGCTTTCATGCTCAAGCCCAATGTCGAGCTGTAAAGCCTCGGCCGATAGCGTCTGGGACACTCCGCGAAACACATAGTCGGTTGCCAGCGTCGCATGCGCGTTCAGATCTAGCTGAGCGACAGCAAGCCCCGGAGCGCTACCGATCTCTACTGCAACAAGAACATGCCATACAAGGCCTCGCCGCATTGATGCCACCTTGATCCCCATCGCTTTGCCTTCTGGCCACTCAAGCGACTCGCTCGCCGAACTCGGCCCAGAGCTCCGCCTGACGGCCTGTCCATCAGGTAAACAGGATCGATGTGGAAATCAGCTCAAGCACGAGGCCAAAGCGACTCAGATAGCCGCAAATGAGCCGATCGACGGCCTCTTCCGGTTTGTACTAATGACTGGATCAGACGTGGAGAGGCTTGCCGTTAACCTTGCTCGATGATTGGATTTTCGTTGGTTTACTGGCGGCCGCGGCGTGGGCGCTATCTTGCGTTATCGATGTCTGCTTCGTGGGCGATGGTATCTACAGGGAGGCTTATGAAGGCCCAGCCATTGCTGGGCTATTCTGTTTTTTTCCAGCTATTCTCACTTTCGGATTACTGGAGCTCGATGGGCTCAGCACTTCCGTTATAACGGTGGCATTGCTGTCAGGCGTGCTCTTCCTGCTGCATCTCTATTTCTACTTTAGCGCGCTATTTCTGTTGAACGACGCCGTTAACGCGGAGGTTTTCAATACTACGTGTGTGCTGATCGTACCGCTGCTGGCCTTTTGGCTACTGGGTGAGCGCTTGTCCTGGCTCAATTATGCCGCGATTGCCGTGGCGGTCTGCGGGGTGTTTATTCTTATCGGCAGCCAGGCGACACGCTTGTGCCGAAAAGCCGCTCTTTATCTGTCTGCTTCTGTGTTGGCCGCATCGATGATGATGGTGATGCAAGCCTGGGTTCTAGAAACCGCATCCTATGCAACATCAGTTTGCCTGTTCTCGACAGCGGCCTTCGTCACCGTGTCGCTGGCATGTGGCTTACGTCGTCAGCAGCGACGAAGACTTGTATTTATGTGGCGGCAATCCGGAGCCCTGTTCGTTGCGGTACAACTGTTGGAGCTTTGCGCGGTACTCGGTTCGCAGCGTGCTACTGACTTGAGTCCTTCCGTGTCGCTTGTGGCATTGCTCGAATGCGCATTACCTATATTGGTAATGGCCTTCAGCTTTCTTTGCAGCAGGTACTTTTGGTGGTCTGGCAAAGCCAGTTCAAGCGCACTGCGCGCGGCACTGTCTGAGCAAACAATCGCCGCGCCGTCAAAGATGGCTTCCATGGTGCTGATAATCGTGGCCATCAGTCTGGTGAGTGCGTAGCAAATACTTCTCTTTGCATGAGCCGATTTATCGCTTGTCCCGGTTTATGTGAGAGGCAGACACTCATCCTGGAGCTAAATCACGACATGAATGCATTGACTGAGCACGCGGAGCACGAACTAGATCACCGATCGGAACAGCTAAGAAAGCGCGAAAATCACAAAGCGCAAAAATCGAGTAACTTTGCCCTGACACACCAAATCCTGGTGCTTGATGCTTATCTGGAGAAACGTCTCGACAAGCGGCGTTACCGGACAATCACGCGCTGCTTTGTAGCCGAACTTCTCGAGGTGCTTGGCATGCTCGCCTTGGGGGAACTCGGCATCTATCCAGCGGTAGATGAGCGCGCACCGGGCTGGTCCTTTATCCAGCCCATAACCACCAGCCATGTCAGCGCACACTACTTTGAAAAGCCGGGGATTGGCCCGCACATACGACTCGACGCGTATAGCTGTGAATCCATTGTTTGGGACAGATTAATTGAAGTATGCCACCGACACTTTTGTCTCAAGGATTGGCGTGCCACCTTCATCGAGCGGGAAATTGATAAGGAAAAACACCGCACTATCACGCAGTTGGCCGGAATTGGCACTCGCATCACCTCTAACTTCGCACTCCCTCAAGGCGGTCGAGAGCGGACGGAGGTGGCACAGTGATCACCAGCCAACGGCCTCAACAGCCACATAGTATTGCCGCCTTCCTGGAAGAAAACTTCAAGCACTTTAACGCCCGAGAGACCTTACACGCGGCTAAGGGCTTTCATCGATTTGTAGAGCAGGAAAACGGGTGCATGGTGCTGTCCATCGCTGGCGCTATGAGCACCGCCGAGCTCGGAAAAACGCTTGCACCGCTTATACGCGCGGGCTTTGTGCATGCGATCAGCGCCACTGGTGCAAACATTGAAGAGGATCTGTTCAATCTTGTGGGCAATTCACGCTACAAGCAACAGCCCAACTGGCGATACCTTACGATGGCCGATGATGCGCGCACACTGGACGAAGGCTATAACCGCGTCACCGATACCTGCATTCCCGAAGATGTCATGCTCGAGATACATGCGGCACTGCGCTGCCTGTGGCAAGCCGCCGAACACGAAGGCCGCCGCTACTTCCATTGGGAGTATTTCTATCAGTTGATAGACAGTGGTTTCTTTGACGACAAACACGAGGTGCCGCTGCAGGATTCCTGGCTCATAGCTGCCTTCGAGCGAGGCATTCCTGTTTACACACCCGGGGCAGAGGACTCGACGATTGGCAACATGTTCTGCGCCGACGTAATCCAGGGCCATTTAGCATCGCACACTATTCTCAAGTCCGGAACAGAGCAATTCGAGCACCTGACACACTGGTACATGGAACACGAGCGCCAGCATCCGATCGGATTCTTCCAGATCGGTGGCGGCATTGCCGGCGACTTTGCGATGTGTGTCGTACCCGCCATTATTCAGGACCACCAAACAGCCTGCAGGCACTGGCGATACTTTTGTCATATTGGCGATGCCGTAACCTCCTTCGGCGGCTACTCCGGATGCCCGCCCAACGAAAAAGTAACCTGGCACAAGCTGGATCCGGACTCAGAGAACTACACCATCAATTCGGATGCTTCTCTGATCGCGCCACTGATCTTTCAGTACGTGCTCGAAAAATCCGCATCAAAGCAGGCGAGGTGTTCCGTCTGCGACCACATCGCAGAGCCACGCCATGCGTGAACAAATCTGCGCCTCGCCCATTCATAAATACAGTAATTCGAGATGAGTCGAATCGTTTTCTATACTAGGGAGACATCCTGTGTTGCCTGGCTATCCCCGGCAACCCATAACAAGGAGATCTCCAATGAACGGCGCTGGCGAAATAACCCAGCTTTTGCAGCAGGCGTCTGCCGGTAATCGACAGGCGAACGATGCACTATTCGACACCGTATACAAGGAGCTACGCCGTATTGCGCGCTCTCATCGCCGCCGCTGGATCGGCAACGACACGCTCAACACCACGGCGCTCATCAGCGAAGCCTATGTCCGACTCGCCGACTCGACGTTGTCCGATTATGCGGATCGATCACATTTCTTTGCAACAGCATCGCGAGCCATGCGCCAGACTTTGATCAACTACGCAGAAAGGATCGCAACAGCCAAGCGCGGCGGCAACGCCGTACGCATCACCTTGACGGGCCTGGCCTTAGGCGGCGAGGACACATTCTTGGAATTGCTGCACATTGACCGGCTGCTGAATCAACTTGAGGCAACACAGCCGCGACAATGCCGCGTTTTCGAATGCCGGGTGTTTGGTGGCATGACGGTGGATGAAATCTCGACCGCCGTGGATGTGTCCACGGCCACGGTAAAACGGGACTGGACGCTCGCCAGCGCATGGTTATTCAGTCAGATGAGTAGTCTCAGCCCCATCGACGGCACAGACCCAACACCGTGATTTCTGAGCGCGCTACAGAAATTTTCCTGAAGGCAACAACGCTTGATCTCGAGGGACAAAAGGAATTTCTGAGGAACGCTTGCGCGCAAAACGAATCCTTGCGGAATGAGGTCGAATCGCTGCTAGTCGCAGCCAACGATGCGGACGCATACTTTGACACACTGGCCAGTAAGGTCAGCCTCAGCGCACTGGCCTTCTGCGACGACGAACAGGTCGCTGCCAACACCCTCATCGGTCCCTGGCGTTTACAACAACGGATTGGCCGTGGTGGCATGGGCGCAGTCTATCTGGCCGAGCGCGCGGATGGTCAATATGAGCAGAAAGCGGCACTCAAAATATTGCCAATTGGGCTTGATTCCGAACATGGCCGCGCGCGTTTCCTTATCGAGCGTCAAATCCTCGCGAGGCTCGTGCATGACAATATTGCCCGGCTCATTGACGGAGGCGTCACCCAGGATGGCTTGCCTTACTTCGTTATGGATTACGTCGATGGTCAGCTGATTGACGACTATTGCACGAGCAGAAAGCTGGGTATTAACGAGCGACTGGCGCTGGTTCTCGACGTCGCCGGAGCGGTGCAATACGCACATCGAAACCTGATCATCCACCGTGATCTGAAGCCCGGAAATGTATTGGTAAATCCCAACGGTCAGGTACGGCTCCTGGATTTTGGCATTGCCAAAATACTGCACTCTGAGTCGCTATCTGACGATCTCACCCGGGAGGCACAGCGTCCCTCGACTCCGGCATTCGCGAGCCCAGAAATGCTGCGCGGCGAGCCGGTTGACGTGACAACAGACATCTATTCCATAGGCGCTCTGATGTACGTGTTACTCACGGGAAAACTGCCGCTGGAATTCGAGGGTCTGAGCCTTAGCGAGCTATACAAAATGTCATCGGAGACAATGCCGATGCCGATGGCGGACGTAAATGCGGATCTGGCCGGGGACCTTGAAGCGATCGTCGGCAAAGCGCTGGCGAAGTTACCGGAGGAGCGATACGACTCTGTTCAGAGCCTCGCGGACGATATCCGCAACTACCTCGCGGGATTGCCCGTGGCCGCTAAGGCCCCGTCTCCGCTCTATCGCAGCATAAAGTTCGTGCGTCGGCATCGAGTCGGAGTCGCCGTATCGATTTTCGCGTTTGCGGCTCTCACCACCATCGCGGTCCTCGCCAGCAGATCGGCGGTGCTCGCGGACCGTCAATCACGGCAGATAGCTCTGGAGCGCGATCGTGCAGAGCAAACCAAAGATTTTCTGATCAGCATTTTCGAGTCAGCCGATCCCAATGTGACACCGGGACAACTGACCGCGCGCGAAATTTTGGAACTCGGTCGCGCCCGAATCACGAATGAGCTCGCAGAGCAACCCGAAGTGCAGGCAGACTTGCTGCGTTCGATGAGTAAGGTCTATCAAAACTGGCGAATGGTATCCGAGGGCCGCTCGGCCCTCGAACAGGAGCTTGCACTTCGCGCCGCTGTCAGCGGAGTAGGATCGCCGGAGTATGCACAAACGCTGATTGGCCTGGCCTTCATTAATGAAATCGGTGGCGATTACGACAATTCGATTCGACAAGCCCGACGAGCACTCGGTATTAGCGAAACTATTGGGGACCGTATGGGGCAGGCGGTAGCCGCCGAACGCATAGGACGTGTGTTACACCTTCGCGGTGATCTTGACGGAGCGCAGACACACTTTGAGCGCGCCATGCGCTTATTCGTTGAAAATGCGGGCTCCGATGCCATAGAGGTCGCGCAGGTCAGCGAGCATCTGGCCAATCTGTACAGTCATCGGCAGGAGTACGAAAAAGCGCTCGAGGGGTTTGCCCGCAGCCTCGCTATTCAGCGTAGACACATCCCAGGTGACAGCTCCATCATCAGTTCAATTTATCTGGGTATGGGTTCCGCGCTGAACCAGCTAAACCGGTATGACGAGGCCGCTGAGGTTTACCTAAGTGGACTTAGGATGAACGAACGACTCTTTGGTGCTGAGAATAGCTATGCGCTTTACTTTATCAATGGACTAGGCAAGATCGCCCAGAATCGGGGCGATCTGGAGCGGGCGTTATCCCGGTACATCGAGGCTCAGCGTTTAACGCTGAAGTACATGCCAGAGTCTCCCAACCTTGCTTTCGCGACAGCAAACATTGGCAAAGTGCATAGACTCCGTGGTCAATACCGCACTGCCCTTCCCTTTCTGCGCGCCGCGCTTAAGATCTTCGATACCAAGTTGCCGGAACACTGGGCCCGCGGCGATGTAATGTGGCAGCTGGGGCTCTGTCTGGTAGAGACCGGTCGCTACGAAGAGGCGGAGCCGCTCATACTCGCTGGCATCGAGAGCGTAGAAAATCACTGGGGGCCTGCACACGAAACAACGACAAACGCCCGCGAAGCTGCGGTAAAGCTTTACACCGCCTTGGGGCAATTCGAACGGGCACTCGCCTACCAGGACGCCGGTATCAAACACACCTCAGTCCCGAATTTTTAACACCTCAATAAATTTACCGGAGTGTCTCGATCTGCGTGCGCTCGTCCCGGGCTTTCGGGTCCGGGTTAATCCCTTGTTCGCCCTCCTTCACCCCCGGAGTCACATCTAATAGGTTCTCCGGCGAAGACTCGTCGCTATCGGGCGCAGTTTGCTGACGACAGTCGGCCTCTGCAAGCTGTGCTCTCTCGACAACGGGCTCCTTGTTGCCGCCGGGAGCAAACACATAGGCCTCGTTGTATGTGTCAAACAGCTCCTGCGCGGCGAGGCAGGGATACTCAGCTTCCGGCAACTCACCTATGCAGCCAGTCAGTAAAGCCGCCACGAAAATTGACACCAGCAAACGGGTCATCGGAAAGTCCTTTTCGTCTCTGTATGCCGGTCCGGCACGGTATGGAAAACTGATTCGCTAGAAGCGCCGCGCGCCGTCAGTATGCAAGACCCCGCACTTATCTGTCACCTGTCACCTTTCACCACCAAACTATGATGCGGCACAAGCACGCGCAATGGTAATCTGAAAACCGGCGATAAGAGTTGAGGTCACACGCATGTTGCATAGACTGCCAATCAGTCCATCAAGCACCTTCACAATACTGTGCCTCGCGCTACTACTGGCGACCGCGAACCCCACGCGTGGACAAACTGTCAACGTCGCCAATGACGCTGATGTACAAGCGCAGATACGGCTCTTTTCAGCCTGGCTTGAGGGTCAGATGGCTTATCGAGGCTTACCGGGTGTCGTAGTTGGTATCGTTGCAGGCGACAATCTGGTCTGGGCACAAGCCTTTGGACATGCCGACCTGGCGTCGCGGCAGCCGATGACCACAGCCTCGCGATTTCGCATGGCATCACATAGCAAATTATTTACCGCGACCGCAATCATGCAGCTTCGCGAGCAGGGGCTGTTACGGCTTGATGATCCCGTAGTGGACTACCTCCCCTGGTTTGAGGTGAAGAGCGCTGAAGTGGGCGACCCTCCGATCACGCTGGAGCATTTGCTGACGCATAGCTCAGGGCTACCACGAGAGGCAGGATCACATTGGATAGATCTGCAATTCCCTACTGCCGAAGAACTACGCGATCTACTCCCGGAGCGTCAGGCCGCGTTCTCACCAGAGCAACGCTGGAAGTACTCCAACCTCGCTTACACGCTTGCGGGCATGGTGGTCGAGCAGATAAGCGGCATGAGCTGGTCCGAGTATCTGCAGAGCAATATCTTCGGTCCCCTGGAAATGCTCGATAGCAGTGTTGATATTGACGACCCGCTGTTAGCGAGCGGTTATGCACGCCGGATGCCCGATGGATCCCGCGCGCTCATGCCCTTTGTCGATGCGCGAGGGATGGCCGCCGCAACTGGTCTTAGCTCTAGCGTGGAGGACATGGCGAAGTTTGTCTCTGCGCAGTTCCGCAAGGGAGACCGCGAGGCTGAGCGCATTCTTTCAACCGCCTCACTTCGAGAAATGCACAGAGTGCGGATGCTCGAAACCGACTGGACACGCGGTCAGGGTATAGGCTTCTCTGTCATGCGCGTCGAGAAGCGACTGTATGTAGGCCATGGCGGTGGCTACCCTGGCTACACCACACATACGCGTATTCAGCTCGATGACAAGGTCGGCGTTATCGTTCTTACCAACACCAACGACTCACGACCTTCAGAACTCTCGGCGCAATTAATGAACACAGTCGGCGCAGCGGTCGCGAAAGCAAGTATTCAGGACACCGAAAGCGTGTCCTGGGACCCGACCTGGGCCCGCTTTGCCGGTCTCTACAGGACCGATTGGAATGACACTCATGTGGTTCTCATGAACGAGCGTCTCGTGCTTATCAATCCAAACAGCCGCAAACTCGAAGCCAAAGTGTCTCTGACCCCACTGGGCGCGGATCGCTTTCTGCTGGCCGCACCCACCGGCGGGGGTGCAGTCGGCGAAATGGTTCGCTTTGTAGAAGAAGATGGCCGAGTGACGGGGATGGTTTCTGGAGACTCACGCTATGACCGCGTCCAGTAATCAGCAAATCAGCGCGTGAGACAGGCCTGATAGTTGTGAAAGAACCAACGGATGCGACCGGCCGAGCGGTTGATACCCTTGGCATGGATGTCGAAGAAATGCGCCGTCTTGCCTATAAGGTCGTGGACCGGGTCATCGATCACCTGGAAAACAGATCGGCAGAGCCCGCGATATCCACTGCAGATCCTGCGACGCTGCTAGCGGCCCTGGCTGGCCCGCTACCGGAACAGCCCACAGATCCAGACGAGTCCTTGTCGCTCTTGTGCGATGTTGCGCTCAGACATCAGCAACACGGGGATCACCCACGCTACTTCGCGCGCGTACCGGGTCCGAGTTCTTTTGGCGGCATTCTGGCTGAGTGGCTGGGCGTCGGTTTCAACGGTATCGCCGCCTCCTGGGCCGGAGGTTCGGGCCCCTCGAGTGTGGAGCTGGTGGTGATCGAATGGCTGCGTCAGCTGATGGGACTACCCGAGGGCACAGAAGGCGTGTTGGTCAGCGGCGGATCGCAGGCAACCCTCACCGCTCTTGCTGCCATTTTGTCACAACGTGGCAAGGGGGTAGCGTATCTGAGTGAGCAGACGCATTCCTGTGTTCAACGCGCGCTGATTACCCTGAGGTTCACAGTGGACGACATTCGCGTACTCCCCACAGATACGCACTTCAGTTTACAGCCGCAAACACTGCAGGAAGCTATTTCACAGGATCGAAGGCGTGGGAAAACCCCGCTCGTCGTGATTGCCACAGCTGGCACCACCAACACGGGCGCGACGGATCCGCTGAATGCGCTGGCGGATATTTGCGAGCAGGAGAAAATCTGGCTGCATGTGGACGGGGCTTACGGCGCTCCCGCGGCGCTCACCGACAGCGGGCGTAGCTATTTGCAAGGTATACACCGCGCCGACTCACTGGTGATTGATCCGCACAAATGGCTCTTCCAACCCTATGATACGGGGTGCCTGTTAATCAGGCCGGGGGTACTCGAAAGTGCTTTCACCATGGACCCTGAATATCTGCGGGACGTGACGGCGGCCAGTGAGGAGATTGATTTTCGCAACCGCGGGCTGGAGCTAAGCCGCCGTTCACGTGCGCTGAAGCTCTGGTTCAGTTTTCGGAGTTACGGCATAACGCGTTTCCGGGAGGCGATCCAGACAAGCATCGATATGGCTGAGTTTGCCGAAGCCCAGCTCAGCGCGGATACAAAGACCTGGGAAATCGTCTCACCCGCACAAATCGGCATTGTTTGTTTCGCGCTGCGCGGGCACCCGGCGGAGGAGCATCGACGCCGCGCCCAAGCCCTTTCGGACTCTGGCTTTGCCTGTGTGTCGACCACAATCCTGCTCGGACGCACGGTACTCCGCCTGTGCACCATCAATCCCCTGACCACTCAGGCAGACATCACCGAGACACTCGTTCGACTTGCCACAGCATCGATGCTGCCTGGGGATAGTAGCCGGGGATAGTAGCCGGGAATCGTAGCCGGGAGTCTTAGCCAGTCGTCAGCGCTGCAAAACAGAGCGACGACCGCTACCAAAGACCGCTGTCTGACACCTTATCGCTAATCAAGATCCTTGAGCAGAGGCTCAGACACGCCCGCGATACCCGCCATAGAAAGCGTGACCAGCAACGCGGCCTGAGGTCCGACATAAGAGTTGGATGGCGCGTACCATTCCTGGGGTGAGTGCGCACCGCCTCCATCGCCACCGCCGGCAATGGTCACCGCCGGAATGCCCAGAGACATGGGCACGTTTGAATCTGTGCTGCCAATGCCAAGGCCCTGCAATTCCACGCCAACCACGTCAAACGCCATCGCCGCGGCCTGCACAAGCGCACTGCTTACTGGAGTCTTACCTACCGGTCGGTCGCCGATCAGTTTGAACTCTACTTTGATTTCGCCGTTGTTCCAGCGCGCATTCTCCTCGGCAACCGCTTCGAGCGCGGCCGCCTTGATGACTTTCTCCAGCTTGGCCAGCTCGTCTTTGTCATTGGAACGCATATCCAGGGCAAATACCGCGTCCGCCGCGATGGAGTTCACCGAGGTGCCGCCCATTACCGTGCCGACCGTAAAGGTAGTCTTGGGAGACGCAGGCGTCTCTACATCACCAATTTTTGCGATGGCCCTACCCATGGCATGTATCGCACTGGCCAGGCCAAAAGCACCAAAGGAATGACCGCCGGGCCCCTTGAAATGAAACTCAAAGCGTCGGCTGCCCGTGCCGCCGTTGGTAATACGCCGCATACGCACACCGTCGATCGACACGTAACCGTCAATCTCCGGATGATCCCGAAAAATCGCTTTGATGCCGCGCAAGTCGCCACGACCTTCTTCGCCGACGTTCCCGGCGAAAATAACATCGCCTACGGTTTCTATACCGCTGGCGTTGAGGGCGTCGAGCAGCGATAGCAACGCAGCAAGACCTCGTGTGTCGTCGCCGATGCCCGGCGCATAGTAGCGGCCGTCACGAAGTTCTACCGTCGTATCCACACCCTCCGGGAAAACCGTATCAAGATGTGCTGAGATCAGAAAGGTCGGGCCTCCACCGCTCCCTTTGCGAATACCGATAGCGTTGCCCGCACTATCGATGTACGCATCCTTGAGACCGCGGTCTTTCAGCTGCTGTAAAAAGTACGCCGCTCTGACATCTTCCTTGAACGGGGGCGCGGGAATCTCGGTGAGTCGAATATGTTCCTCCAGGTAAGCCGCATCCTGCGCCTGGATCTGCGACAGGGCTGACTTGACCAGTGGGTGATTCGACACCATTTGAAACTGTGCTTGCACGTCACTATCAATATCTACCGTAGTTTGCTGCGCATAGCCAAGCTGCGTCACGCAGCCCAGAGTGCCTGCCAGAAAAAGGGTGAAAAGGCGCATAGATTGCGGCTCCTGTTGTTTGCGTAAATTGCTGTTAGTTGGTTTGCAGGTCTAGCGCACGACTATCGACTCCAGTCCCCAGGGTGAGACTGGCGCGCTGTAGTCCTTATAGGTCTCCGGCAGCTCTTCTGTCATCGCCATGCTCGCGGCGAGCCGACCAAACCCGACAAAGAACGCGACGGTCATGGACAGCTCAACAATTTGCGCTTCAGAAAAGTGCTCGCGCAAGCCGTCGTACACCGCATCATCGATGGAGAGATGGTTGGTAGCGAAGCGCTCGCCGTAATCAATCGCAGCCTTTTCTGCGGCGCTCAAATCATTAGCCTGGGTCGGATTTTCCAGTGAACAAACCAGATCTTCCGTAACCCCCTCTGCTAACGCGTCGGCGTAGCGGATCGCCATGCAGCTGCGACACTGGTTGTGAAAAGCCACTCTGAGTCGCACCAGCTCGACAAGTCTTTCCGGTAAACCGCGGCCCATTTTCAGCGCCCCGGCAAAGCCAACAAAGCCCTTGGCTTGTTCCGGGCAGTGGGCAAACATGCGCATCAGACCCTGCTCAAGCGGCGAACAATCATCGGCTTGCGTCATTGCGCGTAACTCAGGGTCCCAGGCATCAAGCGGGAGCTTTTTTATTCTTGCCATGACGGTCTTCCTTTAGGCAGCGCCGGGGCTTGAACCGTACTCAGGGTTTGTCGACAATTCAAGCAAAAGGCGACAAAGTGCACGCATACACCCGCGCGACGAAAACGGCATGCTCGGGATTGGTGCAAGAGTGGTACGCTTCCACCACGCGGCTGTGCACACAGGCATGTGCGAGCACAATAAAAAGAAAAAGGGCATCACTATGCATTCAAGTAGCACGACTTCAAGTCACACACTGCAGTTTTATAGCGCCCTGTTGTTTACATGCTGCGCAATTGCTCTCAAAGCTGGGGCGCAGCAAGCAGACACGCTGCATCCCGGACTCGAGCCCTACGCCGAACACTGCGCCCAGTGTCATGAAGGTGGCGTGTATAAAGCGCCGCATCGTCTGTTTCTCTCGATGATGGCGCCGGACGCAATCCTGGACTCCATGGGAAAGGTCATGTCAGCCCAGGCAAAGGCACTGAGCGCCGAGCAGAAAAAAGACGTAGCCGAGTACATTGCCGGTCGGTCGCTGGAGTCCGTGGCGATCAACTACCCACCACCCACCTGCGAACAAAGCGCACTGGATGCGAGCCAGGGCGCCGCGCAATCGGGTTGGGGTGTAGAGCCGGCCAACACGCGATTCCAGGCAGCCAATACTGGCGGGCTGGTCGCGGCTGATACCGGCGCACTGGAACTCAAATGGGCCTTCGCTTTTCCCAACGCGATTCAAGCCCGTTCTCAGCCCGCGGTTGCTGGAGACACGGTGTTTGTGGGCAGTCAGAGCGGCCGAGTGTATGCCCTGGATGCCCGCAGCGGCTGTGCGCGCTGGACATTCCGTGCGAGTGCAGAGGTGCGAACCGCTATTGTCGTATCTTCCTGGGATGTGGGTGACGATACAGTCAGGCCGCAGATATTCTTTGGCGACATACTGGCCAGAGCTTACAGCGTCGACGCGATAACCGGCGAGCTACTGTGGATCACAAAAGTCGATGATCACCCCAACGCAACCATCACCGGTACGCCGACCCTGGTTGGCGGCCAACTATTCGTCCCGGTCTCGTCGCTTGAGGTCGTTGCCGCGGTCAATCCGGAGTATGTCTGCTGTACCTTTCGCGGCTCCATGGTCGCCCTGAATACCAGCAATGGAGAAACGCAGTGGAAGAGCTACAGCATCGATGAGGAGCCGGTTGACGCAGGTAAAACCGACGTCGGCACGACCATCCTCGCTCCGTCTGGCGCGCCGATCTGGAACAGCCCGACAGTTGATATACAACGCGGTCAGATCTACGCAGGAACTGGCGAGAATTACTCCTCCCCCGCCGATGCCGGCAGCGACGCGATTATTGCCTTCGATATGGCCACGGGCAAAAAGAACTGGGTCGCTCAAACAACGCGAGGTGACGCCTGGAACGCCGCATGCCTGATCTATTTTACCAGTGACGCGGCCAACTGCCCGGTGGAGAACGGCCCGGACTTTGATTTTTCGGCACCGCCGATCCTGCTCAACATCGAGGACAAGACCGACATTTTGGTGGCGGGACAAAAATCCGGCATGGTATACGGCTTTAACCCAGACGATGGACGTATTGTATGGCAAACCCGGGTAGGACGCGGCGGGGTTCAGGGTGGCATACATTTTGGTATGGCGGCCGGCGATGGCCTGGTTTACGTACCAGTTAACGACATGTTTTATCCGGAGGATTTAACACGCTATGACTTCAAGCATGATCCTCGCCCCGGTGTTTATGCCTTAGATCCAGCAACAGGCAAAGAAATCTGGGCGCACCCGGCGAGCGATGTCTGCCCCGAGGACAAAAAGGAATGGTGCGACATAGGTGTATCTGCCGCTATCACGGCAATTCCCGGCGCTGTGATAGCCGGGCATATGGACGGGCATCTACGTATTTACTCCGCCAAAGATGGCAAAGTGCTTTGGGACTACAACACTTTGCGTGAATTCAAAACCGTCTCCGGTGAGCTGGCGCAAGGCGGCTCCATGAGCGGTAGCGGCGCTACGGTAGCCAACGGTATGCTTTACATGAACTCAGGGTATGGCATTTACGAACATATGCCGGGAAATGTGTTATTGGCTTTTGGTTTGAAGTAATTCTTCGGATCAAGGCGCGCACGCATGCACGCAGAACGACTCGCAATCCTCCAGTGCTAGCGTCGGATGTTTGCGTAGGTCGCGAGGCTAAGCCCTGCGGAGACCATCCCTCGTTCGAGCAAGTCTGTAACCCTGATCCACTGTGCTGGATCAGCGCCGTAGTAGGCTGTCGCATGCGCTTGCGCAGCATAGAGAATACCCAGAAAAGCAAAGGCAAGATTGTCCCCGCTCACCGACGTTTCCATCCGCTTCGCAATTTTCTCCAGCGCAGACTCAATCTTCGCGCAAACCGCGTCTTTTTTTGCCGTATGCCTCTCGTGCGTGCCAACATGCTGCAGGCGAATGAGCAAAGCCAGGTCAAGCGCCAGAGAGTGCTGTGGGTAGCGCACCGATAAGGCGCTCACGAAGTCATCATCGGAGGCTATTTGCGCGTCGACAAAATCGAATGCCTGGTCGACCTCTGCACCCCAGGTCCATTCTCGCAGCTGTATCTGCAGTGCCTCGGCTCCTCCGTGATAATCGGCAAGTGCGGTACATAGAAAAATCAGGGATGGCAGGCTCTCGCGCTCTTTCCAGAGAGACTCCAGCTGTTCGCCAAAATGCGCAGCATCCACAGGCGAGAGTCCAATTGCCTGCAAAAAATGCACATAACGCAGTGCATCCGGATCTCGACCCACAGAAGCAAAATTCGCAGAACCGTCGACGAGCTCGATCTCTCTGAGAAAACCCGGATAATTGCCGTCGCAGACCGCTGCCAGCGCCTTGATCGAACACGCTTCGGCAACATTGTCCATTTTGTCGGCCTCAATACGGGCACTCCCAGTGCGTCCCGCCGACAGAAAGTACTGCGCCCTTGTGCGGCGGTCCTCGTCATCGCGGCGCAGCTTCAGGCTGGACCAAATCGCCCGCACAGGTGCCAGCACGATAAAGGCCGAGAGAAAGCCGTCAAAAGCCGTATGCCAGGTGAGTTGTGTCAGCGACGTTCGAATTGCGTCTAGGAGGGCCAGCGCAGTATCTGATTCACGCAGCATGCGCAAAAAATCAAAAAGCCCTTCGTTCAATGCCAGCGTTCGAGCCGCTGAGAAAAGCACATCGAAGTTGAGGTAAGTGGGGTCCGGACTAGCGCGATCAGGGAACGCAACACCGAGCAACACGCTAGCAAGCGCTGCGCACGGAATCGCGAAAAGCGCAGTCAGCATTACGAAGGCGAATGGCCACAAACCCGCATGGGAGAAGTTTTTCATGAAATGCCTGCGGGAAAAAAAGTGCAGTCCCAATGCAACAAACCCGGCAAGCTGCAGCGCCACCGCGTATTGAAAGACCCAAGTGCTCTGTGTGGTCGTCGACAACTGGGTCAGTAGAAACCAGCTCTGAAAACCATGTGCCGCCATGCAGACTAGCGCTGGTGGAAAAACAAAAGCCGTATAGCCATGGAAACGCTCCCTTGTCATCCGGCTCATTCGTGGATTCAAAATCAGGAGAATCAAGCCAGAGACAGTCGTCAGAATTTTGTCTGATGGCCAAACCACTGCCTCGGAAAATCGGGCAAGTCCGAAATGCATAAGAAACAGCGTCGGGTCGCTGGACTGAAGATAAGCAACAGACGATTCTCTAAGTAGCGTATCCCGTACGGGCCCGCGCCTGATTGTCCGCCCGTGCATAAGTATTTCGACAGAGCGGATGAGCGCGCTGAGCATGAAGAGCACAAGTGCCGCGACTTCCCAGCCAAGGATCCACGACACAAGCATCGCTAGTCCAAAGAAAAGTGTCAGGCTGACGTGTGGGTCAATATGTCGCATAGTCGCCTCCGCCGCGCGCTTTCGCGGAATGACAAACAACTCTATACTGCGACGGTCAAAATTGACCAGAAAACCACGCAGCGCAGGAATAGCTATGCTCAAGAAACCGCTAGGAAAAATATCTACCATTATTGGCGTAGCCGCAAGCGCTTCGGTGTTTCACACGCCCACCCTGCAAGCTCAGGCGCAGCTAGAAGAAGTGCTTGTGACGGCGCAGCGCCGGGATGAGAACATTCAAGAAGTCCCAATTTCTATTACCAGCATGACCGGCGACCGTCTGGCTGCACGATTCGCCAGTGGCGACGACATCCTAGCGCTGTCGAGCGCCGCGCCAGGCCTGTATATCGAAACCTCAAACGGTCGCCTGGCACCGCGCTTCTATTTGCGTGGCCTGGGTAACGCTGACTTCACCGCTGCCGCGTCGCAGCCTGTTTCATTGGTAATGGACGACGTGCCTATGGAAAAGTCAGCGTTAAAGGCATTCCCGCTGTTTGACATGGCAAGCGTCGAGGTAATTCGCGGGCCGCAGGGCACGCTGTTCGGTCGCAACACCACAGCGGGTATTGTCAAAATTGATACGCGCCGGCCTACGGAAGAGACCGAGGGCTATGTGAACCTCACGGCCGGAAACTACGGCGTGTTCAACGTGGAGGGGGCTGTCGGCGGCACGCTCATCGACGACACGCTGACAGCTCGCGTATCTGTGGTCTCGCAAAACAGGTCCGACTGGGTCGATAATGGCTTCACGGGCGAGAAAGATGCCCTGGGTGGATACGATATCGGCGCAGCGCGGGTTCAACTGCAGTGGACACCGACAGATGATCTGACCCTCTGGCTAATGCATCAGCGTCAGGATTCCGAGAGCACCACCAGCCTGTTCCGTGCCAACGTACTGAGCCAGGGCAGCAACAAGCTGAATAGTAATTTTGATCGAGACACCGTGTTCTTTGACGGCGGCGACAACAACCAGGGCGGGATGGAGTCCAACGGCACAACGATCAAAGTGGATTGGAACATCGGCGACTACACCCTGACTTCCATCACCTCCTACCAGGACATCACCGACCGATTCGGTCGTGGCGATATTGACGGTGGATTCGGCTGCCTGTTCACCTGCAGCGGCCCGGCGGGCCCGGCCAGTGACCCCTTCTCGCCCTTCGCATCCCCCTTTGTGGTCAACGTCGACACGGGCGGTGATATCGATCTGGAGCAGATCACTCAGGAAGTGCGACTGGCCAGCAATTTTGAGGGACCTCTCAACTATCAGGTCGGCGTCTTCTACTTTAAAGATGATTTTTTTGGCACGGCTGCCAATCAAAGCGCCGGCGCCACGCAGTTTCAGATTGGCTCTACAGCAGAAATCGAGAACACAACGATCGCCTTCTTTGGCCAGGCTAGCTATGACATTAACGATCGGCTGACGATGACTGCGGGCCTGCGCTACACCGACGACGAAAAAGACTCGGTCAACATCCGCTTCGCGAACGGAGCGCCGTCCGAGGTCTTACCGGGAATCAGCCTTGAAGATGACAACATTAGCTGGGATCTCTCGTTCTCCTACGCAGCAAGCGACGCCGGCCAGATTTATGGCCGCATCGCCTCTGCTTTCAGAGCACCCACAATTCAGGATCGTCTTGAAGACGACCCTGCGGTGACCACCGCTGACTCGGAAACCATTCTTTCCTACGAGATCGGTTATAAAGCACAGTACGATCGATTGCGTTATAACGCAGCGGCCTTCTATTACGTCATTGATGACATCCAGCTGACGGCCGTGGGTGGTGCCAGCAACTCAACTACCCTGTTGAACGGCAAAGAGGGCACCGGATACGGCGTCGAATTTGAGATTGAGTACATAGTCCTCGACAACCTCACGTTTTCTGGCGGTTTCGGCTACAACAAGACCGAGATCAACGACTCGTCGCTGGCAGTAGCGCCCTGTGGCTCTGGGCTTTGCACGGTCACCGATCAACTGAATGCCGATGGTCTTGCCTTGATTGACGGAAATCCGTTTCAGCACGCACCCGAGTGGACTGGCAACTTCGAGATCGACTATGTCTATCCCATCGCCGGTGGCGGTGCAGAAATCTACGCGTTCACAGACTGGAAATTCCGCGGCGAGACGAATGACTTCCTCTACGAAAGTGTGGAATACACGACCGATACGCAGTTCGAAGGCGGCCTCCGGTTTGGCTATCGCAACCTTCAGAACAACTATTCGATCGGCTTTTTCGCCCGTAACATTACGGATGAGGAGAACATCCTGGGCGGTATCGACTTCGCCAACCTGCTGGCTTATACCAACGAGCCGCGTACGTTCGGCGTCGACGCTTCCTGGAACTTTTAGTCACCACGTCCCGAAATGACGCGAGATGGCGTGAGGACTCTGTTACCTAGGGTCTTCGCGCTTGCCCAGGGCGCTGTGCGATCGGGCTCCTCCGGCCTTCTTGTATTACTCTGCGTCAGTGCCTGCGGCCCCGCTTCACACCCGGGTATAAACCCCGAGCGTGAGGCAACAAGCCCGGCGTACGCCAACGACACCCGCTTCGCCGCAGCAGGCACCGAAAGACCCAATATCATTTTTCTGCTTACTGATGACCAGCGCGCAGACACATTGTCGATCGCAGGCAATAGCGCCGTGCGAACACCCCACATCGACGCACTGGCTAGCAATGGTGTTCGCTATACCAATGCATTTACCGTCGAGCCCATTTGCGCACCGAGTCGTTTCGCTTTTCTTTCCGGGCAATATGAACGCACCAGCGGACTCGGCTTTAACTCCCCGTATCAGGTGTCTGACAAACAGTGGTCACAAACCTACCCGGCGCTGTTGCGAGAAGCGGGCTATTTCACCGGGTTTATTGGCAAGTTTGGTGTGCAGTACTACTCACTTACCGGCAGTGCAGCCTCGCAATTTGATTACTGGCGCGCGCACGATGGCTGGCTGCCCTTCTTTCCGAAACAGCTGCCGGAGAATCCCGCGACTACGATTTACCAGGAAGCGGAGCACGAAATCACCACTGAGATTATGGGCGAGTTTATTGAGGACTTCCTGACCAAGCGGCCGGTAAACGCGCCGTTCAATCTCTCCGTAAGCTTTTCCGCTCCCCACAACTCGGTTGTATCTTCAATGTACACAGAGGGAGCCGATCCGGACTGTGACAGCTATGCGTGCCGCGTGATGGCTTACCCCGCCAACGGTAATCCGCGACTGGTGGGACATCCTGTCTATGATTCACTGTATCGAGGCGGCGCAGACGACAGTGAGATCCAGGTCTCCGCAGATACAGGTCGCGATCCCTATCACTTCATTCCGCGTGGAGTCATCGATCACGAGGCTCGGCAGAAATGGTACGCCTACAACTATGACGCGGCGCTAGAGCCTGAACATCTGATCCGCTACTACCAGACCATTACCGGCATCGACAAAGTGGTGGGAGACTTGATGGTGCGGCTTGAGCGGCTTGGCATTGCCGAGAATACGATCATCATTTTTTCCAGCGACCACGGGCTGCTCAATGGGGAGTACGGTACCGGTGGCAAGGCCCTCCTCTACGATCTGGTAGCCAAAGTACCGCTGGTGATTTATGACCCCACCGCGCAAGACCTTGATGACGAGCAGCGTGTGCGCGATGACCTGGTGCTAAGCATCGATGTGCCGGCGACCATATTGTCCTACGCGGGTATCGAGACACCGGCTGTTATGCAGGGCAAGGACCTGAATGCGATCGATAAACCCCGGGATGAAGTGTTTCTTGAAAGCCTGACCGTCGCCGAAGGCAATCCCTTTATCGAGGCATTACGCACGACAGAATGGAAGTATGTCCGCTACTTTGAGCGGGCTGGCTGCCCCTATACGGAAGCGCAACTCGACTTCGCCGGCCAACAGCCGATCTTCGAACAGCTGTTTCATCTCACCGAGGACCCCGGGGAACGCAAAAACCTGGTTGATGCGCGTGAGCACAGCGAGACCCTGCAGATAATGCGCGCACGCAGCCAGCAACACTCGGCACAACTGACGGCCCAGGGCAGGAAGAACAAGCAGGCATTGCCGGTTGCGCTGCGACCCACCAGCGGCGTCTACTGTTGGTGATGCCTCGGCAGCAGTCAAACCTTCACTTAGCAGGATGCACTGAATGGACCTCGATACTCGCAGCTTGCTCAGCCGGAGGATGTTTATCAGCGCGTCCATGGCGCTCGCGCTCTCAACGAATGTCGCCATCCCGTCGATGACATCAACATCTCGGCCCGTCATTCTGGACACGGATATCGGGGATGACATTGATGACACCTGGGCGCTGTTAATGCTTCTGCGTATGCCCGAGCTGGATCTCAAACTGGCGGTCGGTGATTTTGGCAACGCTATGTACCGCGCCCGCCTGCTCGGCAAACTGCTGCAACTAACCGGGCGAACCGACGTCCCGGTGGGTATAGGGCTTGGCCTCGGCGATGAAAGGGGGCAACAAAGCGGCTGGCTGGGCGAGTACCAGCTAGACAGTTACCCTGGGAAAGTCTATGCCGACGGCGTGCAAGCTATCATCGAGACCATCAAGACCTCCCCGGAGCCGGTAACATTGTTATGCCTTGGGCCCGTGCCTAATGTTGCCGAAGCGCTCCGCCGGGAGCCCAGCATCGCAGCCAATGCGCAGTTTGTCGGTATGCATGGATCAATCCACAAGGGCTACCTCGATTCAGATACGCCCGTGGCAGAATACAATGTGCGAGTAGACCCAGCGTCATTGCAAGCCGCGTTCGCAGCGCCCTGGGAATGCACGATTACGCCGCTCGACACCTGCGGTCTTGTGGTCCTCGACGGAGAAAACTACAAACGGCTCTACAGCAGCGACGACCCCTGGCTAAGGGCTTTAATGGAAAACTACCGCGCCTGGCTTCCGGGAGCGCCCTTCATTGAGCCTGACCACGATATGAGCAAGCTCAGTACAACCTTGTTTGATTCGGTAGCCGTGCATCTCGCTGCGCGAAGCGACTTTGTAGAGCTCGAGACGCTCCCACTGCGCGTCACAGACGACGGTTATACGGTGATTGACCCTGAAAATGGCCGCCTCGTTCACTGCGCCACCGGGTGGAAAAATCTGGACGCATTCGAACAGCGCCTGGTAGATACCCTCTTGAGCTAGTCCGGGCGAAACCGATGAGCACACATAGAAAACGTTGTTCTGCCAGGCTCTGGCAGTTCAGGCGAAGCCGTTGCTTATAGCCGCCAGCGCTCTGGCGAGCATCCGGCAGTCTTCCGGCGTGTTGTACAGCGACGGCGTAACGCGTACGCAATCCCCTTTGCTGACCCCGTCTCGCGCTACGGTGAATAATCCGTAGTTTTCCAGCAATGTGTTTACCAGGGCACGATTCAGGTCCCCCGATGTTTGCCCGCGCAAGCGAAAGGAGGTAATTCCTACGTGTAAGCGCGGGTCATCCGGTGTGAGCACCTCGACATTGACTAAACTACGCACAGGCTCCACCCACACCGAGCGCAAGTAGCGTAGTCGCGCGGACTTGTTCTCTGCGCCAATTTTTTCGTGGTAGTCCAGCGCGTCCGGCACCGTAAGTACGGCGGCAAAATTACTCGTGCCCGGATGCACGCGTCCTCTCGTGAGATCCGCTTCCGCACTTTGCGCTGCGCTGGCAAGGCCAATGGTACCCAGGCGTTGTCGCCGGATATACATCATCCCGACGCCCAGGGGTGCGCCAATCCATTTGTGTAAATTGAATCCGACAAAGTCCGCACCTAATTCTTCAACATTCACCGGCAGTTGCCCCCATGAATGCGCCGCATCTAAAATGACATCTACGCCCCGCGCACGGGCAAGCGCAATGATCTGCCTTACTGGCAGCATAAGACCCGTTCGATGGCTGATGTGGGTAAGCAGCAGCAGACGCACCTTTGGGTTGTCATCCAATGCTTTGCGGTAAAAGTCGACGAGCCCCGCGTGGTCTGCGGGCTCCGGAATGGACAGCTCCACCACCGGGCTCTCATGCCGACTAGCAAGGCTACGCATTGCGGCACGCATGGAACCATAATCCAGGTCGGCGTACATCACCGCGTCACCGTCAACAAGTCCGCGATAGCCCACGATCAGCGCCGTCAAAGCCTCTGTGGCATTGCGGGTAAAGACCAACTCGTCACTGCTTGCCCCGATCGACGCGGCAACGCGATCACGAATGCCCAGAGCATCGCGAGAAAACTTCCGACGGGCATAGTAACTGTTGTCCCGGTTCACACGCTCCGTATTGACGATATAAGCATCCAGCACCGGGCGCGACATGATGCCCCAGTTACCGTTCTCCAGATTGGTAAACTCCCCAGAAATATCGTAGTCGGCACGCACGCGAAGCCAGTAGGCTTCATCCTGAGCCCGTTCGTCTGTGGAACTTATCGCAAGCTTAGCTTCTGCCTGAGCGCGCGCAAAAACTCCCCCTGCTGCGAGTCCCGCAGCAGCGCCCAGCACCAGTGTCCTTCGACTCAAGCTCATTAGCGTCCCGTACTCCTGTGAAAGCTTAAACAACACACCACAGCTGCGTTGCTACAGGCTAGCTTGCCGGTGCGACGCAGGCTGAATCAAAAACAGCTCCCGTTGGGGAGGCAACATCCACCTGGGCCCGTCCTGCATGATCTGGGCGGTTTCCTCAAAGCGCGTATACCAGGTTTTGCCTCCCCACATGGGAATCGGCGTGCTCACATGGAACTCAATCGACACCCATTCATTAACTGCCAGTGGATAGCGCACCCGATCGCCGTAGGCGAAGGGAATATCCGCCGCGACGCGGGCTCCGATGTCATGTGCGCCGTTGCCAACGGAGTGCCCGTAAAATCCCGCCTCCGGCCGCATGTTACTGGAGGCATCCCCACCGGCGTCTGGCCCCACAGTTGCATAGCCCAACTCAGCGGCCTTCTTATTGATAGAAGCCCAAATCTCGTGACCGATCGCCCCTGGCTGCATTCTGTCCGTGTAAACCTCTGCCATCGCATGTACAACGTCCCAGGCCGCTTTGAGCTCATCGGGCAACTCATTTTCACCGGGGCGCAAAATATAGGCAGTGCGCTTGATATCAACCGAATACCCGAGATAGCCCAATCCACCGTCAATACCGACAATATCGCCTGGCAGCAGCGGCAGATCGGGATCATGTATCGGCAGCAAATCGCCCTCGCGCACAACTCGCACGGTGCCGTAGCCAGACACGCCCAGCTCCCTAGCCCGATCCTTCAACCACCACGCGACGTCCTCGGCGGTCGTCACACCACTGCGTATGTTCTCTGTGCTCAGCGCCTCCTCCATCCACTGATCCGTCCAGACCAATAATTCTTCATACAGCACTGATTCCTTCGCCCGACGATTCAGACGGAAGTCACGGGTCAGCAATTCAGCAGAGACCAAACGCTCCGAATATGTCGGACCAAGCGCCTCCTCGAGATAATCAAACAGACCCACGGTTAAACCATCGGCCATGGGAATGGTAGGCGAGCGATTGATGCCGATCTTTTCTGGATTACGCGCCTCGACGGCGCGTCGCAGATGCGGGGTAAGCCCCTCACGACTGTAGCCGTAGTAAATAGTCTCGTCGTAGACGCTGGCAATCACCGAATTCCGGGGTTGCTCGTGGGAGCCGTAATAGATCTTTTCAGGCTTGTCTGATCCATCGTCAAAGAAAATGTAAGCGGCACGAACACCTGTGCCCCGCCCACCTAGCTCTACGTGCAGTGGATCCGGGTTGTATTCACGGTCGAGGACAATCCACATATCAATGCCGTGCTTACGCATTGCCGGCAGCAGAGACGCGTCGAGTTTTTCCTCAATAAGTGCCTTCTGGATGGCAAATCGTTCCTTTGAGCCTGGCACGTTATAGCCAGGCGCAGCGGCAAGCGGCACAGCCGCCAGTGCCGAGTCTGGCACGACGTTCACATCAGCAGTGTTTTCGCCCGAATCAGCGCAGGCTGCAAGGCCTACACCCAGCAAGCCGGCCAAAGTCAATGAAACCGTGCATCGAAGTATAGGCATGATGTATCTCCGTTTGTGTCGCTGGAGGAAATCGGACGTCACCGAAAACGCTCGACAAGAAAGGGTCTGATATCCAGTTGCGGTTCCAAGCCCAGAATAAGTTCGGCGGTGATGCGTCCCAGTATAGGTCCCATCGTGTACCCATTGGCACCCACCGCATTGAAAAATCCCGGCTGATCCGGTGACTCACCCAGGATGGGAGCGCCATCAATCATCACTCCGATGGTCGCCCAACTGCGCAGCATACGGGCGCCGGACAAGCTCGGAATGACATGCTGGGCGATCCATAGATTGCCCTCAATACTCTCGCGCAGATTCACCGCGCCTCCGCGCACCGCATCAAATCCCGCAGGCCATCCACCGCCGATAATAATGTTGCCGTTGGAGACCTGTTTCAACGTCAGATGTCGCTGTGCGGCAGCCACAAGCAAGCCGATGGTTGGCTGCAGGGGCTCGGTGACGATCATCTGCTGCGGCGCGGCGCGTACCGGTAGAGGTGCACCGAGCAGGCCCGAGATACCCGCAGCCGAGGCACCCGCGGCATTGACGATTTTCTCGCAGCGAATCCGCGCGGCGCCTGCATCGACCGAAAAGCGGCCGTGCTTGCGCGCGGCACTTCCCACCGTGCACGGCGTCAGCAGGCGCACGCCGGCCTCACGCGCCGCGGCAACAATCGCCGGTCCGGCGACGAGTGGATTGATCTTGCCCTCATTTTTGCAGTAGGACGCGCCCAGCATTTGCGAGGACACGGAGGGCAGCAATGCGCGCAGCTCAGGCTGACCCAGCAGGTCCATCTCGATACCGTGACGCTGTTCCAGGGCTACTTTGCGTTCGAGGAAATGCATCTCACTGGCGGAGCCCGCGACCACCAGGCCTCCGCTCATATCCAACCCAAGGTCAGTCGCCAGCGACGACTCCAGACTCAGCCACTCGCTTATTCCGAGACTTTGCAGACCTAGCGCGGGGCCGGCGCCGGCCGTCTGGGGCCCAATGTCCGAGGAGAGTAACTGGCCGTGCAGGCTACCCGCATTCGCACCTGACGCCTGACCGAAGGGTACGCTGCTATCTACCACCAATACGTCGACCCCAGCCCTGGCAAGACGCAGCGCGGCGCACATGCCGATCACACCTGCCCCAATCACAAGTACCTCAGCTTCCAACTGCGTGGGCTGCGCGCTTGTCCAGGTCGTGCGCGGAACAAAATGATCGTCGATGCTCCGGTAGCCAACCCACTCGGGCTTCTCTCTGGCCAGCCTGGCGATTGCTACCGGTTTGACCGGTAGCCTGGCTTCGAACAACTGCGTCGCCGCAGGCATGACACCCGTGAGATCAGTGACCAGCTTCGCCAACTGGCGCTGACAGTACCGTCCCTGACAGCTGCCCATACCGGCGCGACTGCTGCGCTTGATGCTGCCGAAGTCCGTGACCCCATCGCTGATGAGCGCGCTCACTGTTGCGACACTCACGCTTTCGCAACGGCAGATCAAAGCGTCTGGATCAGTCGGGACGTACTCCGGCGCTCGATAAATCGACCACAAATGACGCTGGAACCGACGCTGCCTTGTGACTGAGCGGCGATCCTTGCCGCTATCACCAGCGCAGGCACTGCGCAGCTTGCCCGCGATCGCGCGAGCCGTCAGTCGCCCTTCCGCCCGCGCCACCTGCGCGCCGCCGAGCACACCGCTATCGCCGATAATGTAGACACCGGGAACGCTGGTTTGACCGTACTCGTCGCGCACCGGCGCCGTGAGCCCTGGCGCCACCGCGATGTGTTCGCAAGCCAGTGATAAAGCCAGTTCGTTAGATGGCTGCAAACCGTAACCCAGACACAGCGCGTCGACGGAAAAATGCTTCTCGGTGCCGGTGCATAAACTACCGTCAGCTTCTATTTCAGCAAGCGTGGCCCGCTCGACTTTGTTGTCACCCTCAGCGCGCGAAATGTGGTGCCCAAACAACAACGGCACGCCATATCGTTTGAGCATCGCGAGATAAGCAATCCCACGCAGCGCCAGCGCCGGGTCCGCACTGAACATACCCAGGACGTCTCTCAGGCGTTTCACATACGGAGAGGGCGCCGATTCTGCGACAGCCACCACATTGACGCCGCCTGCGAGTAGTTCGCAGGCAAGCTGTAGATTGAGGGGTCCATTACCAGCAACAAGCACTCGATCGCCCGCCCCCACGCGATAGGCGCGAGCCAAGCCCTGGGCTGCTCCGGTTGTCATAACACCCGGTAATGTCCAGCCGGGAAACGCCGGCATTGACTCGAAAGCACCAGCCGCAAGTATCAACTGACGGGCCTTAACCAGAGCGCCAGACGCGCGGCTTAGCACACCGACTTCAAAGCGCGCGTCTTCCCGCGTGAAAGCGCCCCACGCTGTCGCACCGCTCATTAACCGCACGCTGGAATCATGCAGGCGGCGGGACAACGCCAAGCCCTCTGCATACTGCGCGTCGGATGCTCTGCCTGAAGAGAATCCCTGGGATGATGCCAACGGCTTTAGATACTGCCCACCCGGATCGCCGCGCTCGTCAACCAGCAGCACCGAGACACCGTCGTCCGCAAGGCTCAGCGCTGCACTCATACCTGCGGGGCCTGAGCCTACGACCAAAACCTCGCAGTCAATTTCTTCCGGCGCACCATACGACTGCGTCGGCAGAATAGTGGCAGATTTGTGATAATCGACGGAATTAACGCGCATATCGGCACGCAGCTTGGTGAGGCAGGCACGAGTCGCTGTACCTCCATCCACGGACACCTCACATTCGAAACACGTGCCCATACCGCAAGAAAGACCACGCGCTTGACCTAGCTTATCGCGCTTGAAACTGACGCAACCCTGGGCAATTAGGGACGCTGCAATGGTTTCCCCCTCAAGTCCTGTGTAGGTCTCGCCGTCCATGGAGAACTGCAGCTGTGCGCCCTGTTCAGAAAAATGAGGACTCAGTAGACGGGACACGTGTAGCTCGACCTCCGACTGTGCAACACCACGCCGATGCCCTGGTGTCTATTCTCCCGCATAGCCAACCAGCGAGGAAAACATGCGCTCAAGTACCCGGGCGCTCTGACGCAGTGAGTCTAGCGTCACCGATTCGTTACTCGCATGACCTTCGCTGCCAACGCCCGGGCCGAAGTTGACGATCTCGATGCCACGATCAGAAAAATGCCTGCCATCGCTCACTCCAATGCCCGAGGAGAACGCAGCCGGCGCACCGGACACCTCTTCAATAGCCGTGGCGAGGGTCGCAATCAGCGGACCGTCGACGGCGCAATGAAAACCATTGGTACCAAGGAGAAACTCAACTTGCACACTGTCAGCGGCCTCACCGGCAGACTGTGCACACGCCTGTATCTCGGCAAAGGCCTCCTCAACCGTCTCGGTCGGGAGTAGGCGACGATCAATCTGCGCAGTGCATTGGCTCGGAACGACGTTGTTATTTCGACCCCCATTTATCAGGCCAATATTCATCGTGGAGCACATACCCTCCTCGCTCCGCGTCGCCAGACGTGCCGACATTTCCTTATTCAGAAAATCCAGAACACGCACCATCCGCAAAATCGCGTTGTCGCCATCCTCCGGCTGCCCGGCGTGCGCCGGCCGCCCGTGGGTCGTCAGCTCGACCCAGAGCACGCCGCGCTCTACGTTGGTGACTGTGTTATCCGTAGGCGCGCCGAGTAACAGCATATCCGGCTTCACGAGACCGCTGTCACACACAAACTTCATGCCGTTGTTGCCCAGGCTCTCCTCATCTGCCACAAAGGTGAACACCACCTCACCTTGCTCCGGGCCGCCGCGGCGTGCGATCTCTTGCGCCAGCCACAGCTGCACCGCGCCACTACCTTTGCAATTGGCGACGCCGAGACCAAAGACCTTGTCGTCGGCCTGCGTGGTCTCGTGGGGCGGACTGCGCCACAGCGTCAAATCCCCGGCATCAACGGTATCCACATGCACGTTGAATACCAGGCTTGGCGAGCCACTGCCAAGCCGTGCCACCACGTTATCCTGGCCGGGTTCGCAGCTGACTATATCTGTGCTGTAGCCCATCTGGGATAACACCTCATGCAGATAAGTCGCCATTGCCGTCGTTTCACCAGGTGGGTAGGCCGTGGGTATGGCTACCAGCGCCCGCAGATAGGTCAAAATCTCAGAAATCGGATCTTTAACATCGCTCATATTCTTTCGCCCGGGCGAGATTCACTGATCTGAAAACGTGCTGAAGGCAGGAACTCGCCGCGTCCAGGGGTCGCTTTACAGTTCGCCTCCTCTACGATGATCTCCCCCCGGGATAACACAATGTCGGGCCATGCGCGCAGCAACATACCTTCATAGGGCGTGTAATCCACATTGTGATGCAAGAGATCATTGGTCAATACGAAGTTCCGTTCGGTGTTCCAGATCACCAGGTCAGCATCCGAGCCAGGGGCAATGGTGCCCTTGCGTGGAAACAGACCGTAGAGCTTCGCCGGGGCTGTGGAGGTGAGCTCGACAAAGCGCTGGACATCAATTCGCCCACCAAGCACGCCCTCAGACATGAGCAGCGGCAGGCGCGTTTCAATTCCTGGCACGCCATTGGGAATATGGCGGAACGACGCACCCTCACCCGCGTTCTTTTTGCCGTTCAGATCTTCAAAGCTATAAGGTGCGTGATCTGATGAGAACACCTGAAAAACACCGGTCTTGAGTCCACGCCAGATATGCCCCTGCTCCTCCTTATTGCGAGGTGGCGGGCTGCACACACACTTGGCGCCCTCAAAACCCGGTTGCGCCAGGTCATCTGCAGTCAGGAAAAGGTACTGGGGGCAGGTCTCAGCATAGATATTGATACCTCGACTCTGCGCCGTTTGAATCTGCGTCATCGCCGCATTGCTCGACACATGCACAATGAGCACCGGCACATCCACTAACTCCGCAAGTGATATGGCCCGGTGTGCCGCCTCGCGCTCGATGACCATTGGGCGCGAGTCCGCATGAAATCGCGGGGCGATTTTACCAGCCTCCTCAAGCAGATCCGTAAGCCAGGCGATACAGTCGTCATTCTCCGCGTGAATCATTGGCAGCGCGCCTTCGCGTCGCGCGAGCGCCAGAAGATCCAGGATCTGCCGGTCCGTCAGCTTCATATCGTCGTAGGTCATGTAGATTTTGAAATGCGAATAGCCCTCGTCGATGAGCGCGGGTAGCTCCTGGGTCAAGACTTCTGGCGTCGGGTCAGAAACGATAAGGTGAAACGCATAATCCACAACCGCCTTGCCCGCCGCGCGCTCGTGATAATCCACTACCGCCGCACGCACGCTGCTGCCTTTCATCTGGCAGGCAAACGGGATAATAGTTGTGGTTCCACCACAAGCTGCGGAGACGGTACCGCTGAGAAAGTCATCTGCCTGCACGGAGCCATCATTAGAGGGTTGATCCAGATGACAGTGCGCATCCACCCCACCGGGTGTCACCAGGCGTCCACCTGCGTCGATCTCCTGCGCAGCGGGAAAATCCAGCCTGCCCAGGAGAGCTATCTTGCCATCCAGAATGCCTATATCGGCGGTAAACGATTCCGTGGCGGTCGCAATATTTGCATTGCGTACAATCAGGTCTAACTGGGTCATTGCTGCTTCCTCGTCAAATTTAACTCCTGGACTACCCGCTCTACCCACAGGAGCTCGGCGCCGGTGCATGCCAGACGCGGCAGACGGGGCGGGCCTACGGGCCAACCCATGGACGCCAGTATCATCTTCGTTGCACTCACATACCGGGGGCCTCCCACCAGCTCTATGAGTGGCAGCAAGTGCCGATACAGTGCCTGCGCCGCATCCACGTCACGCGCCACCACGCTATGCTCATACATGCGCTGAAAGTCACCGGGTAAAACGTTCGCACCCACGGCGGTCCACCCCGTCGCACCGTTTAAAAAAGACTCGAATCCCAGCACGCCGCCAAACACGCCGAGACGATCGCCCGCCAGCCGGACAATATCGCGCACGCGGGTCACGTCCAGGGTGGACTCTTTGACGTAAGCCACGTTTGGTACATTCGCAAGGCGAGCAATCAGTGCCGGCTGCATGTCGATGTTGGTAATCGCCGGATTGTTGTAGAGCATGATGGGAATAGACACGGCTTCGCCAATGCAAAGATAGTGCTGAAAAATCTCCTCTTCGGTCGGCGAGCTGTAAAACGGTGGAATGATCAGCAAACCATCTGCACCAAGAGTCTCGACCTCTCGACCAAAACGTGCGGCTTCCAAAGGGTTTTCAGCACCCGCACCGATCAAAACCGGAACGCGCCCGCGGGCCTGACGGATTACCACATCCGCGACCTGGCAACGCTCTTCATAGCTCAGGGACAGAAACTCACCGGTGCTACCTAGCGGTATCAGACCGGCAATTCCTTCTTCTATCTGCCAATCGACAAAGTCGCGCAAAACAGCATCTTCTATCTTGCGCCCGTCCGGGGTGAAGGGCGTCACCATGACGGTATAGGTGCCAGAAAATGCAGCCATGTGAGCGTCCTTTCCGATCAATTCGCAGAAGCTTGTGTAGAGAGGGGAATAAGCATATCGGGAAGGGCTGTTACCAGCGTCGGCAGCCCGGTTGTCAGCAACAGAATCGTCAGCAGCAGGCACAGCGGGAGCCCTAATTGTCGCGAGACCTGCATCACCGATCGTTCCGCGACACTACTGGCGACAAACAAGGTGATCCCGTAGGGCGGCGTGATCATGCCCAGCGACAGGTTCATCACCATCAGCACACCAAAGTGCAGCGGATCCACCCCGAAACTGACCGCGATGGGCAGCAAAACTGGCGCCAGAACCATAATGGCAGAGATGCCCTCCATAAACATGCCGACCACGACCAGCAGGACTCCCATCAGCAGCAGGAAAGCCAGCGGACTGCTTGTCGCTCCATGCATTACGCTACCAATGGCCGCAGGTACGTTCTGTGAGGATATCAACCAGGAAAACACGCTCGCAGTGGCAATCACCATCATGATAGCTGCCGATAGCGACGCCGCCCGGAGTATCATCCCCGGCACATCGCGTAAGTGCACTTCGCGGTAAACAAGTATTGCTATAACCAGGCCGCACACCACCGCAACCGCCGCTGCCTCCGTGGGCGTAAACAAACCGCCAATAATGCCCCCGACCACCACCCCGGGAACAACAAACGCCGGAATAGCCGCAATAAAGGTGTGGCGCAGCCTGCGCAGTGAGAAGTCATCGGTTTCGCGATACGCGGCCCCCCCGCGCCTGGCGTGCAGATAACCAGCAGCTAATAGGGCCGCCGCCATAAGTAGTCCCGGGACAACACCGCCAAGAAACGCCCGCCCGATAGATATGTTGGTCGATGTTGCCAGCACTACCATCATGATGCTCGGCGGTATAACCGGGCCAAGCGTTCCCGCCGCTGCAATCAGTCCCGCCGAGAAGTCGATGTTGTACCCCCGGCTGCGCATTTGAGCGAGCATGATCGAGGAGATTGCAGCGGTGGACGCGGCGCCTGAACCGGAAACGGCGGCCATGCCGATGCCAGCGACGGAGGCGACCAGTAACAGGCTCCCGGTGATCCACCCAACGAGGGCAATGGCGAAATCGACGATACGTCGGGCGATGCCGCCGCGCTCCATCACCACGCCGGTCAGGACAAAAAACGGAATCGCCATGATGGTGAATGAATCGAGTCCTGCAAAGATGCGCTGCGCAATAATATTTGCGGGGACATCCAGACTCAGGAGGGTGATCGCGGCAGACACACCCAGCGCAAAAACGATGGGCGCTCCCACAACGATCAAGACGAAAAAGACGATCCCGGTAGTGATCACCCGCTTGTCTTCTTTTCAACAAGATCGGTGTCTGGCTCCAGCCAACGAGTGCCGAGCGCGAGTACCAATTCGAGGGCGAAATAGGATAAACCCAAGGGCAGGCATAGATAGGCAATCCACATGGGCAGGCCGAGTACCGGCGAACTCTCTATGCGTCCGACGCCAATCAGCGCAAGACTGCCCTCAATCGTGAGTGACAGAAACCAGAGACAGGCGATAGTAACCAATACCGTGATGAGGCTGATTAGCGAAGGCGGCAACAGATTTAACAGTGCGTCCACGCGCACATGCAGTCTGTCGCGCATGGCGAGGCCTGCCGCCAAAAGTACCATCCAGACTTGAGCCAGGGTGGCGGTCTCTGCCGCCCAATCAATGGAAAACGCAAAATAACGGCCCAGCACTTGCACCAGCACTGCGACCAGCATGTAGGCGAAAAAAAGAAACACCAAAGCTGAGACTGCCGCGCGGATCGCTCGCACGACTCGAGTAACGCAGGGCACAAGAGCGGCCATAAGAGTCGTCATACTAAGGTTCGATGCCCTCTCGTTGAATCATCCGCAGCAGGGCCTGCTCTCGATCCGAAACGACAAACTCCGGATAAATCTGCGCGGCCGCATCCCGAAACGGCTGAGTGTCCGGATAAGTAACCTTAACGCCCTGTGCGAGGATGGTCGACAGTAGTGCCTCGTCGCTCTCGCGATAAAGCACGCGCTCACGTCGTGCAGACGCCTCACCCGCGTCGCGCAGGATCTGCTGCACATCCGTGGGCAATGCATTGAACGCCTCTTCGGACATCACCATGTTCGCGACCAGGATAATCCAGCCGACCTGTGCCCAGTTGGGCGCTACCTCGTAAAATTTCTTGCGTGTGAAATTGGTGTTTGCAGCCTCTGCGCCGTCGATGAGTCCAGTCTGCAAGCTGCCGTACATCTCACCATAATTAATAGCAACGGCTTGTGCGCCAAAGGCATTGAAAGATGCCAGATGCGCAGGTACGGGCATGGTGCGTATCTTCTGCTCCCGCAGGTCTTCAAGAGACTCGACGGGCCTTTCACGAGTCATGATATGTCTCACCCCGGCGTCGTAAAATCCCAGGATGCGAAAGCCCCGCGCCGCAGCATCACCACGCAGCTCAGCGCCGACATCGCCGTCGAGTACCTCGTACAAATGCTGCCGATCCCGAAACAGAAAGGGCAAATCGAGAATACCCAGCTGCGGCACAAAGCTGCTTGCGGAGCCGTTGGCGGTAACGACAATATCCAGTGTGCCCAGTAACAGGCCCTCGATCATCATCCGTTCATTGCCGAGTTGACTCGACGGGTATATCTGGATGCTCACCTGACCATCACTGCGTTCTTCGACAATGCGGGCAAATTCCAGCAGGCCTTGATGATAAGGCTCATCCGTATTGGAGGTGTGACCCGCTTTCAGCACGATAGGCTTGCGATCTGCCGTCGTGATTTCACGCGGGGCGAGCCACGGCGATGCGATAAGCGCAGCCCCAAGCACTGCGACAATAAAAAACCCTGCCCTGGCCAAGGGCGAACGATCAACGGGCAAAAGAGTAGTCATTAGGCGTGGGTATCAAGATAAGCAGGCGAGTCCCTATGTGCCTTCCTGCCAACCCGACAGTGTAAGAATCACCACGGCGACCAGGCGCACTAAATCGTCGATATCAACCCATTCATTCGGCCCGTAGAAATTTCCGCCCAAAGAGCCGATACCGAAAGCGGGCGCATCAAGAAGGCGCAGCGGATATCGAATGTCCCCGCCGAAATGGTTCGGGTAGGACTTCGGGGCCTCACCGCTGATCGACTCAATCGCGCCGCGCAGCGTTTGGGTCAGGGGAGCATCCCAGGCTACGGCGCCCGGATTTGAGCGCGTGCCGAAGGGCTCCGCGCGCATGGAGAATTCCCTGCCTGTCTGCGCATCGGGTTGAGGGTAAGCTGCGATTTCGCTGCGCACGGCATCCAGCAAACTCCGCCAGGTGTAATCGCCCTCGAAAAGCAGTCGGATCTGTGCCTCCGCCCGGGCGGGCACGCCGCCACTGCGCTGCCCAGCTTCCAGGCGCCCGACATTCACCTCCACACCTGCGAACACACCCTGTTTAAGATGCGCGACAAATTGGTTCAGACGCTCTAGCGCATCGCCGCCCTCCTTCCAGAGTGCGGAATCCGGTAAGCCAATTTCCAGACGCTCGCCCTCCCAACCCTCTACCGTGAGCGTTAGGTCGAGTGCGCCGCGAACGGCGTGTTTGATATCGGCAAGGCCCCTGCCCGTCTCCGCAGGATGGATATAGAGCAGCGCATCGATGGATTCTCCGGCATCACGCATCTTCTGAAACACCGGGAGGCTGCCGCGACTGCCACCGCCTTTACCGTGACTACTGATCACCAGAGGCGCAAGTCCAGGTTTTTCCGACAGCGCTGCAGCGGCAATCAGCATCGCTGCAATACCCCCTTTGTCATCGCTGGTGCCCAGTCCGTGAAGACGTCCACCGCGTACGACCGGATCCAACGGCTCGCTGTCCCAACCGTCGACCAACAGATGTGTATCGATATGGGCAAACAGCGCATAACGCGAGCCCGATATTTTTGGTCTCGCGACGACATTCACAAAAGGGCCGTCGCCAGGCGGGTTGGGCGACATGTATTCTGCGTGATCCGCGTAATCGCTGGGTCTGTCCCGGGACGATTCGACCGCGTAGGGCAGCGCCGCAAGGTAATCCATGACGACACCCTGCGCGACCTCGCCAGACTCACCGGACAGGCTGCGCACCCTGATCAAACGCGCAAGGAGATCAATAAGTTCAGCGCGACGCGACTCCGCCATCGCCAGGGCCTCAGCGGGCGTGATTGCAGCAGCGCCGGCGGCAAGCAGATTTCTGGCTGGGAGTAGCGGTAGTGCCCCCGCTCCAAAGAGCGCGGAGCCGACAAGGCGACGCCGCGTTAATCCAGCTTGTTGCTTCAAAGTACTGCCCCTGCGTCGATTCAATGAGACCCTAAAAACATTCCGGCAACTGTGTGGCACCTACGCGTCAGATCGCGTCCGAGGCACAGGCACTGCGATTGGCACCGCCCTGATAACCGGCACTTCGCGCAGACGTCACTGCGCACTAACTCAGCATCTGCTCCTTAACGGGCAGGTGGCGAATGCGCACGCCGGTAGCAGCGTAAACACCGTTAAGCACCGCCGGCGCGGCCACCGCAATGGTCGGCTCACCAACGCCGCCCCAGAAACCACCGGACGGCATGACCGTGACATCTACCTCAGGCATTTGTGCCAATGTCAGCGATGGGAACGTATCAAAGTTTTCCTGCTCGACGCGCCCGTCCTTGACCGTGCACTCGCTGAGCAGCGCAGCGCTCAGGCCGTATACAAAAGATCCTGCAACCTGCGCCTCGATTTGTTGTGGGTTCACCGCATGCCCGGGGTCCGTGGCCGCCCAGATCTTCTTCATGACCAATTCGCCATTCACCACGGCAACTTCGGCGCAGGCGGCAACGTAGCTGTCAAAGGCCTTGCAAACCGCCAGACCGAGGCCGTGTCCTTCCGGCAGTGATCTGCCCCAATCGGCCTTTTCCGCCACCTTATTGAGTACCGCGAGGGCCAAAGGATTCGCCTGCAACAGGCTGCGGCGCAGTTCCAGCGGATCGCGCTGGGTTTCCGCTGCCAGCTCGTCCATAAAACTCTCGACGTAAAACGCATTCTGATTGATATTAACGCCGCGCCAGAACCCGGGCCGCAAATGCGTGTTGCGCATAGCGTGATCGGCAAGGAAATGCGGCATACCGTAAACGAACTCATGATCCGCATCCGGTGCCAGGCCCTGGAAAACGGCCGGATCCATGCCTTCGCGAAGCGCACTGGGTCGCAGATAGGCGAGAATCGACTGCCCGGAAACCCTGACGTGCATCGCCTCCACCTCACCTTCTTCAGAAATCGCAGCGCTCATTCGCGCATGCGTGATCGGATGATAAAAACCGCGACGCATGTCTTCCTCGCGGCTCCACAGCAGTTTCACCGGTGTTCCCGGCATCTGCTTGGCGATGAGAACGGCCTGCGTGACGAAGTCGTGACGCGCGCGACGGCCAAAGCCTCCGCCAAGCATCAGCTTGTGCACCTCACACTGCTGTGGCGGTAGTCCGGCTGCCTGTGCAACAGACTGCAGTGCAGACTCGCCGTTCTGTGTCGGCACCCAGGTGTCACAGCGATCTTCGGTCCACAACGCTGTGGCGTTCATGGGCTCCATGGTCGCGTGATTCTGAAAAGGGTAGCTGTAGTCGCCGGTCACTGTGCGACGGGCGCTCTTGAGCACCGTTTTTGCATCCCCGCGGCTGTTACCGACCACTGCGTCTTCAGCAGACAACCCCTCTTCCAGCATGCTTCGAATGCTGGCGCTGTCCACCTTGTCCAAGTCCCCTACGTCCCACTCGACCTTTACTTTCTCAAGGGCGGTCTTGGCCTGCCACCAGCTATCTGCGACCACGGCCACCGCATCGTCGTCGACCTCGAGTACCGCGCGCACGCCGGACATCGCGCGGGCCTCTTTGGCATCAACCGACGCTCGCCGCCCACCGTGAACCGGGCTGGCATGAATTGCCGCGTGCAGCATGCCCGGCATTTGCAAATCGGCGCCGTAGACCAGTTTTCCAGTGACCTTGTCGATGGTATCGACGCGAGGCACGGACTTTCCGATCAGTCGCCACTCAGCCGGATCTTTTAATTTGACTGTTTGCGGTACTTCGAGCGTTGCCGCCACGCTCGCAAGCTCCCCAAAGCGAAGCGTGCGGCCGCTGGGTTGATGCGTCACTACGCTGTCGCGGGCGCTGCACTGGGCAGCAGGCACGCTCCAGGATTGCGCCGCGGCGGCGATAAGGAGCTCGCGCGCCAACGCACCGCCCTCCCGAACATACTGATGGCTGCCGCGAATACCCTGGCTGCCTCCGGTAGAAAAACTACCCCAAACACGATCTCTGGCCAGGCTCTCAGCCGGGCTGGGGAATGCCCAGTTAACACGGTCCCAGTCGCATTCCATTTCTTCCGCTACCAACTGCATCAGACCGGTCAACGTGCCCTGGCCCATCTCTGAGCGAACTACCCGTATGGTGACGCTATCATCAGGGGCGACCAGCACCCAGGCACCCACTTCAGGCAGGGCAGCGTCTCCTGACTGTGCAGCAGCTGATGCTCCGGCGTTCGCCGTAGACGCCGCAAAGCGCACGCCGATTGCCAGACCTGCGCCCGCCGCGGCTGCGCCGACTACAAAGCGGCGGCGGCTAATGTCGACGATGGAGATACTCATGAGTTTGCTCCTTCACTGTCGGCTTCAGTGCTGGCAACGCGGCCGCCTTTGGCGAGCTCGGCGGCTTTGTGTATGCCCTCTCTGACCCGGGGGAACGTCCCGCAGCGGCAGATATTGGTAATGCGCGTATTGATGTCGTCGTCGCTTGGCTGCGGCGTGTCTGACAGGAGTGCGGCAGCGGCCATTATCATGCCGGGTTGGCAGTACCCGCATTGCGGTGTATCGAGTTCTACCCAGGCTTGCTGCACCGGGTGGCGGCCGTCTTCCGACAGTCCCTCGATGGTGGTAATGCGCTTTCCCACCGCCGCGCTCGCGGGATAGACACAGGAGCGCACGGCCTCCCCGTCCAGATGTACGGTGCATGCGCCGCAGCGCGCAATGCCGCAGCCATATTTTGTTCCGGTGAGTTGCAGGTGATCGCGAAGCACCCAGAGCAGCGGCGTAGTGGGATCTACGTCGACGTCCATCGCGGCACCGTTGACATTCAGAGTGAGCATAGCGGCATTCCTGAAAAGTAAAACCCTAGTATAGCCAGCTCCGACGCAAAGTCAGGTCCCGGTCAGTAAATCACAGGTATTTCTGCAGGCACTTGAGCCGAAGCCATTTCGCGCGCCTACTCTGCGAGAAAACGTCGAACAATCTCTGCCATTTCACCCGTGTGTGAATCCAGATGGCCATGTGTCCACCCCGGTAAATTGTGTATGCGCCCATTGCGAAGAAAAGCTTCAGCCCGCGGCGTCATTTCCCACAAATCGTCTTCGGGATTGAGAATCAGAATGGTTTGTTCGAGTTGCGGCAGCGCCTCAGTTAGGTCGTATGCAAACGCGGCGCGAAAGCCCCAGTTTTCGGTCCTGAAGTTGCGTAAACGCTCTATGCAGACATCTTCATAGCGATCGTTGCTGGTGTCGCGGAACATACCGCGCCCATCGCTGCGCAGGCCGAGCGCCATGGATTCAAGCACTGCGGCAAATTCGGGCGATGCCGCGTATATGCGATTCGCATACTCGTCGACAATACTTTGATCGAAGATCGGGGCCGATATCATGACAACCTTGCGGATCCGGTCGGGATAACGTATCGCCAGATCCGCCGCGATCAAGGAACCTGTGTGATAGCCGATAACATCGACTGTCTGCAGTTGAAGAGAATCCAGGAAGCTTATCATCGCGTCTGCCAGATCGTTGATAAGCGGCGGCGCATCCGGTGCGTCAGAGCCGCCGTAGCCAGGCGTGTCGGGCGCTATGGCGAAGCGGTCCTTGCCAATCTCCTCAAGCCAGCGGTCGTACACAATGCCCGACAGCGGCGACGCGTGCAGGCACAGCAAAGGCTCGGTGTCAGCCTGCGGATTGCCCGCGTACCGGTAGTGCATCTGGCCAAAGAGGCTGTCGGCGTAAGCTTTCCGAAGAGCTGGACTGGCGGAATTTTGTGCCATCGTAAGATCGCCCTGGTCGGTGTTCAGGCGTTGAACCTTAACCCCGCAGAGCCCTGTAATCCATAGCGTCAGCGCTATTCTCGCGCAAAACAGCGGTGTGAAGATGCTCTATTGTGATGTGGAGTGATGTGTCACCGCGCTACCAGCGCAACAGCGAGGGCAGCATGAAGCGCCCAAGCAGCGCACCGACAAGCACTGGCGCCACATGCCAGACACCCAAATGAACAACACCATCCAAAGAGCATGCGAGACCATAGGCTGCGGAGCCCAGCGCAGTAGATGCGACACCGATATGCAGGCCCGCGGTGTGCGGTAAAACCGCTGCGCCGCGGCGCGACCAGAATACGAGCGATCCGGCACTCAGCGCGGACGCCATCAACGCAGCGCCAAAACACACGACGCCGTGGGAATCAAACAGGGATCCGAGGGCATGGCCATCGCCCAGCAACACCAAAACCGCGGTGATCGGCAGCACCGCTACCATCGCCATCGCCCACTTGGGGCCGTCATGCTGGTTACCGACATGTGGCGTGGCCATTTTGAGCACGCTGTGGGTACTGGCGCATCCGAGCACCAGCAGCAACCCGTTTGTCATCACGAAAAAGGCAGAGGCCTGTCCAGCCAAGGCTCCGCGCCACAGTCCGTCGAGCAGTTCAACGCCCAAAACCGTCAGCAGCATTGTCAAACTGAGCAGTGCGATCCCATCGCGAAACTTGATGGAACGCACTGGCTGCAACTCTGCGACCATCTGCTCAATTAACGGATTGGGAAACCGACTCATCAGTATTCTGCCTTTTCGACAAGTGCGGCGAGTTTTTTCAGTCCGCGGTGAATATTCACTTTTACAGCGGCTTCGGTCTGTCCGCCGCGCTTGGCGGCTTCCCGCACGGAAAGCCCCTCAATTTTGACCCACTCAATCACCTGGGATTGATGGCGGGGAATCTGCACAAACATTTGGTCCAGACTTAGCCGAGCCATGATCGCCTCTTCCTCGCCGACTTGCGGCGCATCGTAATCTGTCAGCGCTTCTTCCTCATTGCGGTAAACGCGGCGCAGATGGTCGACCCAGCGATAGCGCGCAATGGCCGCCAACCAGGGAAGAAACGGTCGCGCAGGGTCGTAGCTCGCGCGCTTGTTGTGTACCCCGATCAACACCTCCTGAACCAGGTCATCGATCTGGCTCGGCGCACAGCGGCGACGGAAAAACCGCTCCAGCCACAACTGTACTTCAGTGAGAAGTACGGTGTAGGCATTCTTGTCACCTTGCTGGGCACGGCACATCAGCTGGGCCAGCGTTTGCTCGTCAGCAACCACAGAATCTATCCTTCTAAGCCGCTTCTAGGCACCGCGCATTCTGCTTAGAAACGCATCTGTCGAAAGACTACCAGCCCCGCGAGAAATCAGCACCAGAGATAGAGCCGCCCACAAGCTATGCGATGGCCACCAGGCGTCAGGGTAGACGAATATCTGGATAGTCATGGTCATCATCAACAGAGATAAGGCAGATGCGCGCGTCGCTAATCCCAAAACCAGCAGGATAGGAAACAAGTGCTCCGCATAGGTCGCCAAATGCATCGACAGTTCGGCCGGTAGCGGCACGGCGCTGTACTCCTCTTGAAAGAGATAGCGGGTAGTGTCGCTGAGCTCCAGCCAGCTGCCCTCTGCGACCTTTGTCCGACCGGAGCGCCAAAACACTCCGGCCAGCGCAAGGCGAGTGAGTAGCAGCGCGCCGCTTTCAAAAACACGACTCGAGACAATGACGGTCGCTCGGTCATACAGTTCAATCAACCACTGCATACTGACTTTCCCCTAATCGGCCAATCAGTCTCAGCGGGCGATCGGCTTCAGTGAGCCTTTGCCTTCAGGCGTATCGATACTTTCACAGCTCCCCTTCTTGACCAGCTTCCAGGCGTTCCCCTGATAATCACTGGTAGAGGTACCCGCGCAGCTTGTACCCGGTCCAGCAGCGCAGTCATTCTCACCCGCCTTGGCCACGCCGTAGCATTTTTCCATAGCGCCGCTTTGCGCAATGGCCGGAGCAATGCTGAGCCCTGCAGTGATACCCGCGGCCAGGGCGAGTCCAGCAATTTTGCCGATATTGTTCTTCGTCATGAGTAGTCTCCCAAAAATCCGAACGGTCATCCCGACTGGGTGGGACCGTCTCTCCAAGCCCGGTAATCGCCGGGATGACCTGTAATTCGTTGCCCGGTCACGATTGGTTACACCTCAGCCAAAAAAATTATTCTTTGTCGATTTGTAACCTTTCTGCGCTTGGCGGCGAACTAACAGTTGTCCAATCCGGGCATCACTTTACCCAGAAATACTCCGAGGATAGGCTTATGACCAAGACATCTATTTTTGCTGCAACCGCCGCTGCTATCGCACTTACGTCGGCCGCTGCATTTGCCGCGGAAGCCCCGGTCGGCAGTACCGGCCAGGCACTGAGCGCTGGCGAAACTGTGCATTGCTATGGTCTTCACGACTGCAAAGGGAATGCAGACTGCGCAACCACCGAGAACGCCTGCAAGGGCTTGAACGCCTGTAAAGGTCATGGATTCAAGGCTATGCAAGCTGGCGCCTGCCTGAGCAAGGGCGGCACCATTGGAGACCTCGGCAAGTAAAAGATGGAACACCATAAACTGTGGTGATTGCGCAACTGCGCAGTGCAACCGGGCTCGGTAGTCGCAAGCGGAATGCCCACACTACCGGGCCCTCTATGTTCAGGGACTCTGCATGACCTACATCAATACGTTTTCCGGGTTCGGCCTTGGGCTTCGCCGCGCGCATTACGATGACTTTATCAATGACGATGTGCCCGTGGACTTCGTCGAAGTGATTTCCGAGAATTACATGGTCGATGGTGGCAACCCTCTGCGTGTGCTGGAAAGCGTTCGCTCAAAAATGCCGGTCATCCTGCACGGAGTTTCCTTGTCAATCGGCTCCGCTGACGGACTGGACGTAAATTATCTCGAAAAACTAAATATTCTTGTCAAGCGGGTGGAGCCACTCTGGGTTTCAGATCATTTGTGCTGGACTCGCACCAGCGCGCACAACAGTCATGATTTGCTGCCACTACCTTATACGGCAGAAGCGCTTGATGTCGTCTGCGACAACATTGATCTCGCTCAGGAGACCCTTGGTCGCGCGATGCTATTCGAGAATCCGTCGAGCTATATGAGCTTTCCCGATGACGAGATGAGCGAGTGGGAGTTTATCGCCGAGATGGCGCGTCGCACAGGTTGCTTTCTGCTATTGGATATCAACAACATTTTCGTCAGCGCGCATAACCATGGTTTTTCGAGTCGCGACTACCTAGCCGGCTTGCCCATGGAACGCGTGCGGCAAATCCATCTGGCCGGGCACACCGATGGCGAGATCAAGATCGACACGCATGACCAGCCGGTTTGTGACGCCGTCTGGGATCTTTACATCGAAGCACGCCATAGGCTGGGAGACGTTGCCACCATGATTGAGCGCGATGATGAGATTCCACCGCTGGTCGAACTCGTTGAAGAGCTGGGCATGGCGCGTAAATTATTCCCGGGCAAGCGTCAACCGGACGCCGCCTGATGGGCACCGGGACGCTGCTGGCGCGACAACAGGAATTCCTGACACAACTGCTGGACGATGAACATCCGCTACCGCGCGATTGGAACACACGCCACGCTGCCGGCATGGCGGTTTACCGCAATGCCTACCGTGCGAGACTGATCGATACACTGCGCGACAGCTATGAACGAACCGCGCGTTGGGTCGGTGAAGACGCTTTCCGTCGCGCAGCAACGCACCATGTGATCACCCATCCGCCCAGGGGATGGACGCTGGATGATGTGGGTGAGGGGTTTCACGGCACCTTGCAAGAGCTCTTCGCGAACGATCCTGAAGTCGCAGAACTTGCCTGGCTTGAATGGGCAATGAACCGCTGCTTTGTGTCGGCAGATGCTATAGCACTTGATGTCAGCGGGTTTAGTGCGGCCGCGGCGGCGTTTGGCGAAGAAGACTGGGCGAGGATGCGCGTGCGTTTCCTGCCAGGCACGTACGCAAAAGCAACCGAGTATGACATTGGCAAACTCTGGCGGGCCCTCGGTGACGAAGAGTCAGAGCCCTCTGACTATTCGGCCAGCGCAGCCGGCCATTGCATCGTTTGGCGTGAGGGATTCAAACCTGTATTCATGCGAGTCGATGCGCTTGAGGGCAGAACGCTTGCTATGCTGCTCGCCGGCGCGAGTTATGGAGATGCTTGCGATACGCTGGTCGCGCTACTGGGGGAACAGGAAGCCGTCGCTCAGGCCGGCGCTATGCTGGGTCGCTGGCTGCACCACGGCATGATCATCGATATTTCAAAATAACCAAGACCTGAGCACGGCGTCGCCCATCATCGCCAACTCAACGAACCGGGCGATTGCTTCACGCGCGGAATAGCTCCGGTGTGATCTGCCTGAGGCCACTGCGCCTCGTCATCGACCTAGTACTCATTTGCATCAACCGGCGCCGCCAGATTGCCCATTGCAGGCCGGGAGCGGCCAGACGCAGGTTTTGCGCTGCAACGGGAAAGCCATCTATAGTGTAGGCCAGGTCAATATGGAGTAGAACCTTGGCTAAGAACACCACGCAGGAACGCATCAAACGTCTGGAGGCGCACCTCAAACGTGAGAACCCCGTTCTCGCTGGCTGCGTGCACAGTTTTCTACGCCTCGATAAGATCGCACGCAAACTGGGTCTGCAAGGGCCCGAAGACTCCTACGCCACGCAAGTCTCCTGGTGGCCCGTGATCTCGGTACTTGGCACCTTCTCGGCGGGTAAATCCACGTTCATGAACCAGTACGTAGGCCAGGACCTGCAGCGCACGGGCAATCAGGCCGTAGACGATAAGTTCACCGTGATGTGTTTTAGCCAGGGAGATTCGGTCGCCGCGCTGCCGGGATTGGCCTTGGATAGCGACCCTCGATTCCCCTTTTATCAAATCAGCCACGCCATTGAAGGTGTCGCCGAGGGTGAAGGGCGACGCGTGGACTCCTACCTTCAGCTCAAGACGGTCCCTGCGGAGCCGCTGCGGGGCAAAATATTTATTGATTCGCCGGGCTTTGACGCCGACCAGCAACGCTCGTCCACTTTATTGATTACCGATCACATCATCGACTTGTCGGACCTTGTTCTGGTGTTTTTCGACGCCAGACACCCGGAGCCCGGCGCTATGGGCGACACACTGCAACACCTGGTGACAAACACCGTACAACGCCCGGATTCAACCAAGTTCCTGTACATACTCAACCAGATAGACAACACCGCACGCGAGGACAACCCCGAAGAAGTCGTGGCTGCCTGGCAGCGCGCCCTGGCCCAGCACGGACTCACCGCTGGGCGGTTTTATCGTATTTATGCGCGCGATGCAGCGGTGACTGTCGAAGACGACGAAGTACGCATGCGCATGGAGCGCAAACGCGATGAGGACCTTGGCGATATAGAAGCGCGTATCCATCAGGTGGAAGTGGAACGTGCCTACCGGGTAGTAGGTGTGCTGGAAAAGAGCGCCCGGCACATGACAGAGGTGCTACTGCCGCGCCTCACAGAGGCCCGTCGGCAATGGCGACGACGCACACTGTGGCTGAGCGTTCCACTTTTTCTGACGCTGGGCGCCGTATTTCTGTACTGGAGCATCAGTGGCAATCACTGGGATGGTTTCGCCCTTGCGCCGTTTGCCGCACTCGACGGCACGATGCAAATTGGCGTTACAGCGCTGGTGGCCTTCCTGCTGTGGATAGCCCACAGCAAAATGCGCTCCTTGGCAGGCGCGAGTGTACTGCGCAACTTAGAGCGCGACGAAAGCCTAGGACGCGATGGCCCTGAAATACGCCGCGCATTCGCGTGGAACACGAGAGCCTGGTGGGCTTCCATTGCCGGAAACAATCCCCGCGGCTGGGGTAGATCTCGGCAACGGCAGCTGGATGCCGTGTTGGCAGAGGCAGACAACTTTGTGCAGTCACTCAACGACCAGTACGCGAGCCCCTCGGGCGCTGGCAAAAGCTGAGACCCGCGGGCGAGCGCTCGCCCGCTAGTTGAATACCAGTAGCAGCACCGCAACACAGCTCAGCAACACGCCGTAAAGCGCGCCGTTCGACAGCTTTGCTCGGCGTTCCATTTCCACAAAGTTCAGGTCGTGTATTTGCGACAGTACAAACGGAGGCTGGGGAATGAGCCCACGACTCAGTCGATGGATCTGGCGTTGGCATAGAAACTTCAGGAACCATAGCTTTAATCGCCACGGCACCTGATTGTACTGATAGGGATGAACAGTCTGTACCAAACGGACCAGGGCACGGTTTTCTGGCAAGCGACGGGATTCGAAGTTCTCACAGGCGCTTCGCACATCACCGCAGCACGCCGATAGCGCATCGTCAAGAATGGCGACGTCTTCCAATGCCGCGTTGACACCCATGCCCAGGTCCGGCGGGAAGGCGTGCGCCGAATCACCCAGCAGCACCACATCCGCGGCCGTGTCGCCTGTGCCTGAGGCGAAGTGCACGCGATTCGCATGCTGGGGGTTGGGGAAACATGCCGGCTGCAAGGCGGCGAAGCCCTCCAGTTCTTCTTCGGGAAGCAGCGCGTCGAAGTCCAGCTGAGGAAAGCAGTCCTCAAGCCACAACTTAATGGCCTCCGCACTTTTCAGCTGCCAGAACGCGTGACTGCGATGCAGAATAATATTGATGTTGCGCGCATCATCAGCGTGCGGAACAGGAAGCGCAAACAACGCCATGCGCCGTTCCACTTCTTTGTAGCGCGAGAGAAAACAGTACGCCAGAGTGTGGTCCGAGGCTGACCGTTCGCTACCCGCAACATCGATAACCGAGGGAAACGAAAGCACTTTATAGGCCAGTTCCGCGCTCGGCGACGGATAGGCATTCATCGCGAAGTCGTCTTTATTATCGTTGCTGGCGAACTCGACCAATGCGCTGCGCACAGCAGACCCAAGCCCATCGCAAGCAACGATCAAACGAGGCGTGTAGTGGGTAAGGCCACCGTCATCAGCATGCACCGCAGCGCACAAAACATCTCCGTCGCGCTGGAGTCCGCGGAGAGTGGCGCCGTACATAACCGACACAGCGCCCATCGCATTCTTTTCCTCAAGTCGCGTCTGCAACATCTCAAGCATGTGCGCGCGTGTCATCCAGTAGGGCGTCTTTCGACCGGGCAACAGCGCCGGAAATACGCGCTTTACGAAACGGCCATCGGGTTCAAATACCATTTGGGTGAAGCGATCGTTCGGCAGACCAAAGCGTTGCAGGATATCGACGGTAATTCCCACGCGCTCGAGAATGCTCTGGCCTCGGCCGTCGAGTTGGTAGTTGAAGGCTTTCCCGCGTTCAAATTCGTCGGCGGAACCTCTGCGCTCCAGTAAAACAACATCGCGCCAGCCCCGCTCAATGAGGAGTAAGGCCATGGCGAGCCCGCTAGGGCCTCCGCCGACGATAAGAACCTGGCAGGGCTTACTTCGATTCATATGCATCTGCTCTACAATGTGAATGCCAGTGGCGCATCAAAGTCCTGCCAACGCGGTAGGAGCAGCTCCGGATGCTCACGGCGTGTACGATCCAGAAACTCGTTGGGTAATTCCTCGATCGACGCGATCTTCTTGCCATCAAACATGGCTGACAGGTGCCCCGGGCGGCCACCCATTTTCAGCCAGCGCGGATACTCGTAGAGGTAGTTGCCCACGAAATGCTGCGGCAGTGAGTTGAGATTGGGGTTGGTAAACTCGTCGAAATTACACCAGGCGCAGGAATTCTCCTGGTGCGTAACAGGCTTTTCTGCCGGTGCGCCGCGCACGCTGTCCAGCTTCAGCAGCTCATCTTCAATGCGGAACATGGCATAGCGCTCCTGATACGTACCATCCCCATTCACGTTGCGAAATCCTTGCGGGTTATGCACGGTCCCTGGATCAGTGGTAATTATGGATGGCCCTACCGAGAGTATCTCGCCCGTTATGGGATTGAGTACCGTGTCGGTGAATTCGCCGGTATTCAAGTCGCGCGGGTAAGACAAATTATGTGCATGCAGGCGGAAATTATTGTTCCCCAGATGACGCAGAATACTGTACTCGATGCCTTCGTAGCGCATGATCGGAACAGGTGCCTTCACCTTCGGCACCATAAACACGATCCAGTTGTACCAGGTGAGGGTAGAGCTCTCCTCAGCGAGCGTTCGCTCCAGGCGCAGATGCGCGTGGAGCTTTGCCACCGGGTCGTTGAAGTGCAGAACCTCTGAGCGCACCTTCGCGACGTTGTTCTCATCGGGCGTAGGGGGCACTGGCAGGGTGGGCTCAGCCGCCCTCCCAGCACTCGAAAGTAAGGTCGCGCCGATACCCGCCAGTGCGGTGGTCAGCACGTCCCGCCGACTATTCAGCGACGGCTTCGCAGTCCCCGGATTGTGTGTTGATTCAGTCATACATTCCCTCCGGGAACCTTGAGATTGCGAGGCGCGCTTACTTCTTCACGGGCGCGGGCTTCTGAGTACGTGCGTAATCCTCAAGACTCGACAGGCTCGGCTCCTTCCATTCGGTCGGCGCGTCAAAGTACATCGGGTGGTGCTTCTCTGCGTAGGCCCGAACCTGCGGCGAGAGCATATCGAGATGGTTGTACGCGCCCATGCTACCCATGTACAGCGTATTCCCCGGTGCCTGGCCCATCAGCATCCAGGGCATCCATGGGTTTACCCGGGACCAGGCTCCCGTGTACTCAATAGACTTGACGGCCGGATCTTCAAGCTGATTGCGAGGAATTACGTAGCGGAACATTTCCGATACACGCACAAACTTTCCCGCCGACTCGCGCGGCCACTCTTCAGGCTGCAGCGCCGAGGGGTAATACAAATGAATGTCCGTCGCCAGCGTCACCGTATCGTCAGAAATGACCTTGAAGGGCAGGATCATGGGACGACGCTCTTCTTTCTGTTCGCGCAGTCCCCCGTAGCTGGGACCCTTCGGATACCATTTTTCAATAACAATATTGAAAGGGTCGTTGGTCACCGGGACCACGTTCACTTCTTCGTCGGTGTAGGGGTTAAGCCATGTCTCCATCACTTCGCCGGTGTTCAAATCTTTGTAGTAGACCGTCTCACGCAGCAGCTTTTGATAGGTACCGTCGCCGTTATCAATAAGACGCGTGGTGGAAAAGCCTTCGAAACCCATCAGCGGCTTAAGCGGTTCGTTATCGCGCATACCCATAACCGTACCGCCATACCAGCCGTACTTAACTTTGCCAAAATCCATGGTGCCGACGAGCCGCGCGTAGGTATCCCTATTCCATTCCGGATCCTCCAGACGCATGGGCATTTTGGCGGCGTGCGCAATCGACGGTAGAGCGGTCGCAGCCGCTCCCGCTGCGACGGCACCGAGAAGTACATCTCGTCTGCCTTTGTCGAACGTTTGGTCCTTCTCTTTCATTGATCTTTCTCCGTAGTGTGTTTCAGTTAACTTACCGACCCAGCCCCGGACTAGCTACCCGGTGGCCATACACGGCATCAAAATATTCGAGGCATCCCCGCCAGCGTGAAGTGCAGCGTGGCTGACCCGTCACTTCAGTCCGCCCCATAATCTCGGAAGTTCACACCCCCGAGGATCAGATTTGGCAACGCAGACGTCGTCCAGTCCGCGTCGTAGTAACCCAGACGTAGAATGACCAGTTCATGATCCGGGAACACAAGCATGGTCCGAAAACCGCCGCCCTCGAGATAGAAAAACCGCTCCGCCCGAACACCCTCTCCGTGCGGCGCCGTTAACTCCATACCCTCAGAGTAAATTCGCGCCGTACCGGGCTGCGGATTACCCGTCCAGATCTGATAGCCGTATAGCGGATAATAATCTGATGGGCTTGTCATCTCCTCGACCCAACCCGCGGGCCAGATTTGCTCGCTATCCACTCGTCCATCGTTCAGGAGCGCAGCGCCATAGCGCAACCAGTCACGCGGGGTCGCTCGATAGCAGCAATACACGGCGGGCATACCACCTGGATGGTCTACATAAAGATACGCCGCCTTTGCGCCGAGTGGCGCCCACAGGCGTGAATTCAGATACGCCTCGTAGGCCTCACCGGTTGCTGACTCGAGCACAGCACCGAGTATCTGTGCATTAGCGTTGGACAACGCAAAATACTCACCCGGCTGATTTTCCAGGTTAAAGGCAAGCGCGGCCTTACGAAAATCACCGCCCAAAGCCAGACGACTGTTTTTATTATCGGGATCCGGGTCACCGGCAAGCGGTGCGTTTTCCAGACCGCTGAGGTTCAACAGAAAATTCCTGATACTGATATCGCCACGAGGATCGTCGCGCCACTCCGACAGATATTGCCCTACCGGGTCATCCAGACTGTTGATAGCACCCTCCTCCATTGCTATCGCAAACAGGGGAGGAATCAGCGAGCGCGTCATCGCCCGGCCGGTAAACAGTGAGTCTGATGCTATGTCCTGCCAATAACGCTCAAATTGCACCACACCACGGTGAAGAACGAGCAACGCTGCACTGTTGTGTTTTTCCGCCCACTCGCCGGCAGCCTCAAGAGCGGCGGGGTCGATAGTGCGTTCACTGTCTCGCGCAATCGGAAAAAACGGTCTGGAATCCCCAGATACTTCAACGATGGGCTGGTAATAACTGGCTGGCCACTCCCCTGCATCTTCCGGGAGCGTATGCCAGCGATACCAAAATCGCCAGTCGATTGCCGCAGCCAGCACGCCAACTAGCAGCGCAGCAATCACAAGAAAACCGAGTGTCTTACGAAGGAACGTCATAGCAAAATCTTTCCGAGCATCACTGGCATCATGCGCCGTATGCCTCCAGCAACGCCTCGGGATCGTCGAGTACATCCGGATGAACCTCACGGAGGTAAGCCCGATAATCTTCTGGAAGGTCACTCAACACGTACGCACGGCGACCAAAGCCATTGGAAAAAGTATGTCCAGGAATATCACCCATGTTCATATAGGGCCGCCAACTGGTCATCGCTGAGTAGGCAACGTGCGAGTCGACCTGAATGTGACCGGGATCAAGCACTTCCTTGAGAGGCGCGGACCAAATCGTCGACTCCCGGTAAAACATAGAGGGTCTAAGCGAGTTCTCGGGGTAGCGGCGACCGTACTCCTCATGGCCAAGCAAAAGATCATCACCACTGATAGCACGCTTCTCAATGGACTTGCTCATGGCCACCGTCCCTGCGGTAGCAAACGCACCCTGATTTGTGCCCGATGCCGGGGAGAAATCGTCGGTCTCATCGAGCTTCACTGCGATGCGCACAGGCGTTGGCCCGAATCGGTGCACGGGTACATCAATCTCTTGACCGGAAAAAGGCATTGTCAATGTTTTGAGCAACGCACCGGTTTCGAAGTCTGTATAGAAACTGACCTCCAGCATGAGAAACTCGAACTCGTCCTGCGAAACCCGACTGAGTTTACTGAACACCGCCGCAATCATTCCACACAGCGGCTCGACACGGCCCTCGGAGAAGGCGAAACGCTTGCCTCGCAACCACCCCATATTCAATCCCGGCCCGAGACTGCAGCGCATCTTTACAAAAGCGCGCAATAAGTCAGAGTCACGGTCGAGGCTTAAAACAGCTCGACTGTCCTGCGCAAGTGCCTGCGACAGCCCCCCGCCCGCGAGGAGCAAGCCTGCGCCGGAGATCGTGGACCCCAGGAACCCACGTCGCGTAGCTGCGGACCCCGCTAGCACAGCTGATCCGAGTCCGCTGTCTCCGGAACCTGTCAAATCAACCGAATTAGACAAATGTCCCGCCCTCATAACTCATAGGCGACGGTCGGGCCGAACCTTGCCTTTTTTCCAAATATTTGAGCATAGCCAGTGCTCGTGGGCAGAGTCGTCGCGAGGGAATTTGCGCCGTATTCTTCATCGAAGATATTCTTCCACCAAAACGCAATGGTCCCTTTACCTGCGACAGCCCCCGCCAAAGTGGCAGTAAGTGACGCCTGTGTCTCTGGCTGGCGCTGCACCTCATTGAACACACGCACATAGCAGGTCTCGTAGGCTACCCGGGCAAAGATGGCATCGGTATCAAACGCATTAGTGGTGATTCCGAGATTGAACTTCTGGAGGCCCTGCACACCGTCTGTCGGGCTGATGACAATGGTTTCCGGATCCAGAAAAGGTGCTAAAGCCAGATCAAAGATATCCAGGTCTTCGAGCTCTCGCATATTGCGCCAGCGCATCTCATCGGATGAAAAAGCTGAGATCGCTATCGGGACTTCCTGCAAACTTTCTACCGCGCGCCGAGCAGTGATCAACACCTCGTCGAGTTTTGCCTCGTTGGTTCCATGAGCGATAGTGCCTGTCGAGCCAAGACATGTAGCTGCGGTCGCTACCGCGACGCCAATCAATTTTCTCGCATGGTTCATTGGGTATTTCTCGTTTAGTAGGCTTTCATCGTGTATCCATCGTGTATCCATCGCGTATCCATCGCGTATCCATCACCAGCAGCACGGCGACGGTCTCATGCCGCTGAGTTACCGGGGAATCGCCAAACGCGACGCCAACTGCACAGGCAACGGCTCGTCAAACACGTTCATATTGATCTTCAGTAAATCCTCATGCGAGCGCGCCGCACGCTCAAGAAACTCCTCTGGCAGATCGCTCACTGAGCCCAGCTTTCGTCCATGCCAGGTCGCGAACATGTGGCCGGGAGCATCTCCCATTCCCATCCACTTCGGCCACGGAAAAACGTAACCACCCGCTGTGCCCGCAGGGAGTGATGGCAGATCTGTATTCTCAAACAGATCCCGACTACTCCAATTGGACGATGTTTCAACAAAAGTGGCGGGCCAGGATGCCGGAGGCAATCGCACCTGTTCGATTTTTATCAGGTCATCCTCGAGCAGAAACTGCTCAATACGAACGCGCGGATCTGCCTCTGGATCGTCCAGCGGAATCACACCCGCCGGCGTATATACGTATCCAGGATCGCCAGTAAGCGCCATAGGCGGAACGTTTACCGACTCTCCGGTGACGGGATTAAGCGCAATGTCGGTCCACTGCCCCGACCGCAGATCGCGCGGGAAAGACAGATTATGGCCGTGGATTCGGTAGATGTTCTCGGCCAGCCGCCGATGATGTGAAAACTCGATGCCCTCCCAGCGCACCACCGCTTGCGGCGCTTTCCCTACGGGCACAGAAAACATGGTGAAGTGGTACCAGAACAATACGTCCGCTTCTGCGTGGGTATTACGCAGGATGCGATAGCTTTGCCGTTGATGCTCAACCGGATCCGCATAGGAAAAAATCGTCGATTCGATTCGCGAGCCATTGCGCACGTTCTGCCCGCTGCGTTGCTCAGACACCTGCGCCATCGCTGGCTGACTGCCCAACACCGGGATCGCCGCGGCCGCAGGCAGCGCCGCGGCAAGCAGTCGCCGACGCTGCGGATCCTGTAGCCCATCAGCCGGTCTCGGTGCAGCAAAAAAGTACTCCATACAGCCTCCGGGCAATGCTCTCAGCGATTCGCAACGGTAAGATCACTGATGACCGCAAACGCTCGTAGCTCGCGGTCAAAGCGCTCCGCCTGCTCATAGAAAACAGAGTGTCCCGCGTTCTCATATAGCGACAAATTAATGTTCGTATACTTCGCAGCGAGGCTCGCGCCGTCCTCCAGCATGACCGCGTTATCGTCTGCGCCAAGGGCCAGCAGCATCGGTGTGGAGGCCAGACGAGGAAGCAGGTCACGATTATCCTGGCGTCGTGTATAGATCGCGCGGCGCGCGTAGGCCGGAAGCATCATGCTGGTCGAGCGCAGCACGTCGCGCTCACTCTCAGGTACTCGCGCAGTGGTGAGCCAATCCACCATCTGGTGGCTAGCCGCCACCTGATCGCGCGGGTCGGCACTCATTTGCAGTTGCCGGACACGCTGAAATTTGGCGACATTGGGATCTTCTTCTGAGGGCAGACGAAACGGCAGTAGCCCACCAATGGCACCGGTGAGCACAACGCCCGCCACCTGCTCAGCGCCACGTACGCGGATGAAGTCCAGTGCGACCAGCGTGCCGAACGACCAGCCGACCAGCAGCGGCCTCCGGATACCCGTTGCCGCAATCACCGCCGCGACATCCTGAGCCCAGACCTCGGGGCTGTCATAGCCATTGGTCTCCCAGGGCTTGGCCGACGCGCCATGGCCACGGAGATCGAAAGACACCAGATAGAAATCGTCACTCAATGACGACTGGAACTGTTTGTGGAAACTGAAATGGCTTTGCGCCAAACCATGGATAAAAAGTATGGCCGGCTTATCGCTACTGCCTGCGGTCACCACTTGCAACGGCACGCCGCCTCCACCCTCAACTGTCAGGTAGCTGTTTCCATCCATCGCTCGCAGGCTGCCAGAGGCGAGTAGCACGAAAACTAAAAAAAGGCGCGGCATAAAGACGCTCCAAACGAGACCAGTAAACGCTACAACATGGATTCAGGCTTCACCACGGGTTTGGGCGCAGTATCCGACAGGCAACCAGTCCCGCATTCCTTGGTCCACCGCGTGGAAACACACTTTTTGATGGGTATACTCGCGGCCACCTCCAGAAACGAACAAGACTAATGTTTAAAATTGAAAACGCGTGGTGGGTTCTATTTGGACTCTTCCTGCTTTACATGGCCACCAACGGCATTCTTCTGAACACGTTGCCGTTGCTCTACCCCGAACTGACACGCGAGTTTGGCTGGAACGAAGCGCAGGTTACCCGACCCGCGTCTTTGTTTTTATTGCTCACGGCATTCCTGACACCGGTGCTTGGCGCTCTCTGCGATCGTTACCCGGCGCGACGCATCATGCTGGCAGGCGTCTTGCTCATTGTTGTACCCCTGATGTTCTACGCCTATATCAGTAGTCTCACCCACATGGTCATTATCTATCTGGTCTGCTCCATCGGCCTAGCCGCCTGCGGCCTGGTGCCAAACATGCTGATACTGTCTCGCTGGTTTACCAGGAAGCGCGGAGTAGCTGTCGGCGTTTTTCTGATGGGATCCAGTCTGGGCGGTGCCTTGTTTCCACTCGTAGTCAAAGAAACACTGGCGCAGCAGGGATGGCGCGACGCCATCACCCTAATCACCATCGTCGGGGGCAGCATGATGCTTCTCGGTCTCGCACTGATTCGCAATCACCCGCCGGCGCCCATCGAAGCGGATACCTCCGTTGAACTCGAGGAAGCTCCTGCGGCCGCTCCGGCTGTCGTTGGTTACACGCTGCGTGAGGCCGCAAAATTACCCGCATTCTATTTGTTGATGATTGCTACCGGTGCACTTTGGTTCTGTATCGTCGGTATCTTGCAACACCAGTCCATCTACCTCGGGCAGGACCTCGGCGTTAGTAACAGCTTGTTACCACTCGTCTTCAGCGTGTTTTTCTGGAGTGCCATCGTGGGCAAAGTGCTGTTTGGTTACCTGGGCGACAAATTCAACAAAGTGATGATTCTTGCGGCCAGCATCATCAATCTACTGCTTGGCCTGGTCGTGCTGCGCGCCGCAGATGCAAGCAATGACCTCACTCTATTTGCCTACGCGATCGTCTATGGCGTCGGCTTTTCAGGCGCGTTTTCAGCAATTCAACTAGTGCTGGCGGAGTTTTTTGCGGGCGTGTCCTACGGTCGCATACTCGGCGCATTTGTCATGGTCGACTCTTTTGCCGGCGCGGCAGGCATTCAATTCATGGGGATGCGCAGGGTCGCTGACGGCAGCTACTTGCCAGCGCTAAACATGCTCATTGGCATGCTGCTCATCGTGACCCTGTTGGTGTTAGTACTCCGACGCTATCAGCCTGGGGGCGCGGAGCCCCGGAGCGCGCAAGCCTGAGGCGCGTTTGCTAAACAAACTTGGTTGCGCCCAGAAATGCGACACTAAGAATCCCGATCCAATACATATAGGCAACGTAACGCGAACGAGCGAGCTCTTTTTCCAGCTGCGCTTCCACTGCCGCATTTGGCCCCTCGGCCAATATGCGGAACATCTTCGTCCACTCGCGCATGACAAACCGAAGGTAAAGACCGATAACCAGCATGCCACTAAAAATGAGGATCTTGATCGAAAACCACTTCTGCATGGTGCCCGCGTTGAACGGTCCATAACCCAGCAAAGAGGCAATCGAAGAGATCACCAACAGTGGAATGAGGACAAATCGAATGCGCTCGTCCCACAGTGTCAACGCAATACCGCGATCCGTTTCCCGGAAGTAAAACGCCGACCAGCACAGCAGTATCCAGCCAGCGGAGAAGGTCCACATACCGACCAGGAAGTTGCCGCCATAGGGCTGCACACCCCAGAGGTGGCCCATATGCATGCCAAGGGGAAGAATGGCGAGAATGCCAGTCCTGGCTAAAATATCGATGCGATAGGCTGTTTCAAGATGACGCTTGCGCTCTTCCATTGACAGCTTGCGGTTGACGACATTCACCGACGTTTGAAATACGCCCCACTCACCACCCAACCAATACACGAGTGCGATGATGTGGAACCAGCGCAAAACGGCAAGTTCAGTAATTCCCATGAATCCATATCCTTAACGACTTGAACAATTTGATGGTTGGGTCTAGCGCCAACCGGTGCTTTACCGGCGATATCTTCGCCAGTGGCCAGGCAGTGAGTCGATGGCAACCCAACAACGCTTGGCTATCTATCTATCGATCACTCTATAGTTGAGTCTAGTGCATTTCCTCTCCGCCACTGACGTTCATCGCCTCTCCAGTGATGAACGAGGCGTCCTCGGACGCAAAAAACAACGTCGCGGCGGCGGTATCGCCGGGCAAACCCACACGGCCCAGCGGAATCCGGGCGCGCAGGCCGGCGCGGTAGTCCTCTACACTCATACCGCGGTACTTTGCAAAATATTCGCTCTGCTTGGCGCCCAAACCGGTCGTTACATGATTGGGACACACCGCATTCACGGTAATGCCATCGGCGGCAAGGTCGATCGCAGAGGTACGAGTCAACCCGATCAGCCCGTGTTTGGATGCAACGTAGGGAGCCATGTGAGGAAAGCCGGTTTTGGCCGCCTGGCTGGCGATATTGATCACGCGCCCCCCGCGACCCTGTCGTCGCATATGCGCCGCTGCGGCCTGGGTAGTCAGAAAAGCGCCAGTCAGATTAACGTCCATGACCAGTTTCCAGTCTTCCAACGATATGTCGACAAGCGGCTGCATGATGTAGCCGACGCCCGCGTTATTGACCAAAACATCGACCGCGCCGAAGGCGTCCACGGTGCGATCAAACAGCGCAAGCACCTGCGCCTGATCGCGCACGTCGCAGGGAACGACCAGTACTTCAGCCCCCGCGTCGCGCAGCCCCTGAGCGACTTCTTCCATCTCCTGGGTACCGCCGATATCGTCAGCGCCCAGCCCCCGGTCTACCTGACCCAGATCGGTCACCACCAGCTTACAGCCCTCTGCGGCGAAACGCTGCAGGATACCCTCGCCAAGGCCCTCTCGCCGACCGGACCCCGTACAAACCACCACCTTGCCGTCAAGACCACTCATGCTGCTAACCCAGTAACACTATTGGACATTTCGACCCCGTATCCGAGCGGTTGTTCGCCAATTTCATTAGCAACTATCGCTTGTTTCGCAACGAAACGGGACCAAATAAACACAGTTTATCTACTGGTCGGTGATACAGATCAATTTTCTGTTTGACAACGGGTATCTGTATTTAAATACTGACTCTTCGAGTCATTAGCGAAAATACGTCATGAACCAGGCACTGCAGTTAGAACATGAACTGGCAATCGCGCCCGCGCAGGAAGAAGAGGCGCGCAAAGAATTCGTCTCCTGCCTGCGGCAGCATGTACTCACCACCATGGCAACCGGGATGCGCGCCGACTATGAGGCGCGCATATTGCCCGAAATCGAGCGCGCCACGGGCGGCCCTCCGGAGTCGGGTCGGCAAGTGCATAAAGCCATGCGCAGCGAAAAACCCTTCAAGTTCTTTAGTGCGGTGCGCACAAGCGCCCAGGAAATGGTGTTCGCCTCCGTCATTACCGGCGTTGAACGCGATCTCGACAACCTGAATACCCGAGCCGCCGTGTTGATGAACGCCGAGGATGAATCCTGCGGCAGCCTGACCCTGGACGAGAGCATGGCAATACCCCGTAACGTGTCAGAGGTTGACGTGCATCTGACTCCCGGCTGCTACCACAGCGAATATGCCGATAACGATACGGCAGCCGGTGCCATATACGACAATGCGTTAAAAGTTTTCACCTTTGGTCAAATGGGAACGGAGCTCAACGATATTGGCTCAACCATGGCCAATTACGTACGGCTCAAATTCGCCGACTTCAAACCTCAGCGGATTTTGGACTGTGGATGTACTATCGGTCACAACACACTGCCCTGGGCGGAGGCGTTCCCGAATGCAGAGGTGCATGGCATTGATGTCGCCCCCGGCGTATTGCGTTATGCCAATGCGCGCGCGCGCAGTAAGGGCATAGCCGCGCACTTCAGACAGATGAATGCCACCAGCATGAGCTTTGAGGACAACTCCTTTGACGTGGTGTTTTCATCCATGTTCCTTCACGAGTTGCCGCTAAAAGATATTCGCGCGTTTTTCGCCGAGGCCTATCGCGTGCTCAAGCCCGGCGGTCTGCTGTGGAACATGGAGCTGCCGCCCAACTCGGCGATGCCCTCCTACGAGGGCTTCTATTTGGACTGGGACAGCTATTACAACAACGAGCCATTTTACAAAACGTTCCGCGACCAGGACTATCAGGAATTAGTTGCCAGCGCCGGTTTTGGTGCAGAAAACTTCCATCAGGCCACTCTGCCGCGCTACACCTTTGTCGGCGAGGAAGCATTCGCCAGTGACATTGAGGCTCCAGCGAAATTCGATAGCCTGACAGGCCGCATGGATCCAAAGGGAACACGCTGGTACGGCTTCGGCGGCTGGAAGAAAAATGTGGGTGCGGACTCGTGAGCGCTATTCCGCGCAAAGCACGGGGACGTCGTAACCAGCTGTTTGAGGCCGATGGCGTTGACGAACTTATCAGCATGGTGCTCGAAGTCACGGCAGAGGTGTCCGCCATGCGGGAGCGGCAGTACCTGCTCGAACGCGTGCTGGAAGCCAATAACATCCCTGCTGCTGCAGCCATTGAAAACTATCGCCAAACCGAAAACGATCAGCAACACCTGGCCAACGATCGGCAGCGGCTGGTATCAACGGTGCTTCGCAATTTTCAGGCCCCTACTGGAGAAGACCCGCCTAATGCACAGTAGCTAATGCACAGTGGCTAATGCCCAGTAGCTAGTGCACGTTATGTAACAGAAGCGTCAGCAGGCGGCAGCACCACACATAGGGCGCTACGTAGCACACTGAAAAACAACGCAGCAGGAAATCACCGCCAGCATGCCAATACTGCCCGACAAACGCAGAGTACTCACGCTAGCAGCCTGTGCGCTGGCCTTGATGCTGAGCAGCCCTCGCAGCTTCGCCTCCCCGGAGATTGAAGGCTCCGCGTTCACCCATCCAATTGAACGGCTCGCACGCGATAGTACTGGTACACCTGTAAGTTCCCGTCCCACCCAGAACCTGCAACACTCGGGATTCTGGCGCGACTCCGCCGGCTGGTGGGCTAGCGACAATACTTATCTGAACGGCAGGCTGGAACAAAAAATTACCGCCTTCCAAAGCATTGTGCGGCTTGAAGTTCAGGGCAGCGACATCATAGAGACAACCTACCGCTTCTACCCGCCCGGCGCCTCTGCGGAGTACTACAGCCAGGGTAAGGTGCAAAGCGATCAGGGCGTGGAATTCGCCAGCGTCGCCACCATGCGCGCGCTGAACGACGACCAGATCGGCCCCGGCGCGGTGGTAACGGTAAATGTCAGTCCCAGCATCGGACCACAGCACACGCAAACGACGACCACGCCGCTGTCATCAACGCTCGCCATACAGCGAATCACTGAAGTCGAGTCAGGACTGGAGACGTATCACACACTCATAAGCATGCCTAACCGTGACCGTCGCTATACAGCCATGTTTGGCATCCGCACCGGACTCGAGACAGAGGACGTAGACCCCGGCGATCTTCGCGGTGTCGCGATCTTTTCGGCTCGGCGCATAAGCGCTGCCGAGGTAGAAATGGCTCGCGAGCGCTTTAGAGCGATGAATGCGGTAGGCGCATTGGTCGTTGGCGATGCGGATGGCAACATCGTCGTTACCGTCCTGGACTGATTCGACGCCTCACCGCGGGACTAGCCCATAAACTCCGAACCGTTAGTGAAGCAGTTTATTCGGGCTCGGACTGCGTTACCACTTCAAGATATCGCAGCAACAAGTCACGCTGCCCTGCATCACTGATACCGGCGAATACCATGGAGGTGCCGGGCACCATCGCAGAGGGCCCTGCAAGCCAGCGCCCCATGGTGTCTCTGTTCCACTCGTGCCCGGCCGCTTTCAGCGCGTCGGAGTAAGACGCATAGTAAGGCGCAGAACCCGCCGTGCGGCCCATCACACCGTTCAGCGAGGGACCGATCTTGCCCTCATTGTCACCCGCTGTCAGAGCGTGGCAGGCCCTGCACTGCAGAAACAGAAGCTTCCCACGCAACATTTCCTTATCGCTCAAAGCAGAAAGAGCGCTCGCCTCCGGAGCAGCCTCAGTGTCATCTGACGCGCCAGCGCTCAGGGGCAACGCTGCCAGGGTCCAGGCCAGCAACACTGCATACCGGGCATATCGGGTTTTTCTACTATGATTCATCAGCGTCACCTCTTAGGTTTCAGAATCTCGAACCGGGTTGGTTGAGCGAGCAGTCTGAGGCCACATTAGACCGCAATGCGGATAACACCGAAACTTTTTATCATCCTGGGCATTTTTCGTAGCACCATCTATGCTGCAGCTAGCCTTGACTCGACACGGAAAAGGGTAAGAACCAATGAATAATATCATCGTCAAAAGTCATTTTGCGCTGTGCATCATGCTTCTGCTGTTCGCTGCGGCCGCCGGGTCGGCAGAGAAATCCGCGCCGCTGACAAGCGCTATGCCGGTGTGCACAGCCAACTCTGCGGGCACTGTCAGATACGACGAATTGCTAGCGAAATACGCTGACCGCGATTCACGGTTCGCGATTCTGGAAGGACTCGACGGAATACGCGTACATTACAAGGACGAAGGCACCGGTCCGGCCGTGCTTCTTGTGCACAGCTCTTCAGGCGATTTGAAGGACTGGGACATCTGGACGCAGGTCCTCCGTCAGGACTACCGGGTAGTTCGGCTCGAATTACCCGCCTTCGGTTTGACGGGCCCCGTACCCAGCGGCAACTATTCCGTGGAGCGGTATATGTCCATGATCGACGCGTTGATGGACGACCGTGGCATTGAACGTTTCGCGATTGTCGGCGCGTCCTACGGAGGGCTTGTGGCGTTTCGCTATGCGGCAACCAGAATCGATCGTGTGAGTGCATTGATCCTGGCAAACTCTGCAGGCATCGAATACGGCGGCCGTCGAGGCACGACCGAGAGATCCCGAGATCGGTCGGGGGTATTCAAGCCCCAGCTACGAACCCTGGAGCAAACCAATAAAATGCTGAGTATGATGATCAACGTCCCGGAAATGCTTACCGCAGAGCTTGTCCAGCGAAAGACTGACTATGCGAATCTTATAGGGCGCGACTGCGAATCGTTTGTCGCGACGCGATTGTATGAGCGCGGTAATCCGCAACGCGTACTCAGCCACGTGCGGGCGCCAAGCCTGGTGCTCTGGGGCGGCGATAGCCGCGCGCTGTCACCGGAGACAGCACAAGCCTTCGTCGATGGACTAAAAAATGCCAGCAGCACAAAGAAGATCATTTACCAGGGCGGCGGACACTTTTTGCATATCGAGCGGCCAGAAGAAAGTGTCAGAGACGCCAAAAAGTTCCTGGATAGTTTGTAAGACTTCACTATCGGCGCTGTTTTTTTGCCGTAAGAATCAGTGACAGGGTCCTAGATCGCCTGACACCGGGCAAATCGCTCAGTTGAGGACCGCACTCAGTTGAGGAACGCTGTACTGCTGTACCGCTATATATAGGAGACATGGGGTAGCGCGGCAGGGCGAGACCAGAGGTTTATAGCGAGCCGCGTTGATCGGAACCCTAGGATTCGATTCCCATCTTTGCATGCTCGCCGGTTAACGCAAAGCAAACGAAGTTGATCAGAGGCGTAAAAAACACATTCCAAAGTTTCACTTCGGCATGCTAAAGTCTGCAAATGTACTAAAGATATAACGTTAATACATCTCGGGGGAGATACTTATATGTTCAGGCAGCGCAAAATTGCAACATCGGTAGCCATCGCATTGGGGCTCAGCGCCCCCGGCATCGCACTCAGCCAAGACGGTGAAAATGCTTACAAACTCGAAGAAGTCGTGGTCACCGCACGAAAGACCGGGGAGTCCATTCAGGACATTCCGCTGAGTGTCCAGGCGTTCACCGCTGAAACGATCGGTAAACAGCAAATCGTAAACATAGAAGACGTCATCAAGTTCACTCCGGGCGTCGTGACCAACAACCCGAGTGCAAGCCGTCGGTCGACCGCCGTCCGATTCCGCGGCGTTGAGCCACCGAACAATGTCCAACGCCAATCTGCGACGTCTTCAGCTTTTTTAGATGGGGTATACCTACCCGGCAGTAGCCAATGGGTATCAATGTTTAATATGGAGCGGGTCGAAGTCGTGAAGGGTCCGCAGAGCGCCTTTTTCGGTCGCTCCACATTTGCGGGCGCCATTAACTACATCAGCAAGACCCCTGGCAATGAATTTGGCGTCGACGTGCAGGCAATCGTTGGCGACAACGGCCGCCAGGATCTTTGGCTTGCCGCCGAGGGGCCCATCATAAAAGACAAGCTGTCTGCTCGTGTGTCCGGGCGCTACTATCGCTACGACGGTGCCTGGGATAATAAGCCACCAGCGGATGGTAGTGCCCTCCCATTCCAAGAGTTTGGTGACATCGGTGCCCGAGAAAGCGACACCTACAACATTACTATCCTTGCAACGCCAACCGACGATCTTAGTATCAGCTTACAGTATATGTACAACGAAGACGACGATGGACCTTCAACTCAATTTATTATTCGCGGAGAAAACAACAACTGTGGCCCCTTCGATCCTACCGCGCCTCGGGCAGCAACCTACTACTGTGGCACGTTGACCTCCGACTTACTGACGAACGGGGTGTCTATTGATACATCTCCCCCGATAGACAGTATCTTTTCGGATGATCTTGGATGGGAATCCGAGAATGAATTCACATCGCTGACTGTAGATTGGGACATAGCGGGTTCTGGTTACACGTTTACTTCAATATCGGGCTGGTACGAGGAATCAACTCAGGACTACAGAGGACAGATTCCCAACGAGATCGACAACTACGCGAATTGGACGGACGAAACCTTCTCCCAGGAGTTCCGCATTGCATCGCCACAGGACGCGCGATTGCGCTGGATGGTTGGCGCCTACTACCTCGATCTAAAACGCAATACGGGCGATTCCTTTGCGGTCTTCCCGTCTCCCGGACCACAGGGTGTGTTTCCGCCAGGTGTTCCTCGGGGCCAACCGACGTTCTTCCCTTTCAGTCCATTGGATCAAGAAGTTATTGAGAACAAAGCAATATTCGGTAGCGTAGGGTTCGATATAACCGATGCTCTCACGCTCAGTGTCGAGCTCCGAAGGGAAGAAGAAACAATTGACATAGCCAATAGCGTCACGCAAGAGGCCCCCCCGCTGGACTCAAGCACCGACGAACTGGCTATTGCTACCGCGCAACCATTCGGCGGTGCGGAGATTCCGCTCTCCGCCAAGTTCACCGCCACGCTTCCGCGGGTAATTCTCGACTACACGCTGTCGGATGACACGATGCTGTACGCCAGTTACTCGGAGGGCAACAATCCGGGCGGTTTTAATACCGAAGTCATACAGCTCGAGCCCACCGTCGCGCTGCCCGCTTTTCAGGCCCAGAACCCCGGTGTTGGCTACAACGTAGAGCAAGCCGCGCTGGATTCCTATGAGTTCGGGGCAAAGCATACCTTGGCTAATGGTCGGGGCTTTGTTAACGGAGCCCTGTACTTCATGGAATGGAGCAACCAGGCCTTCGGCAACTTCTCTCGAGACGATGACAGCAATGGCGACGGCAGGTATGTTGCGGGTTCAGATCGTCTGGGCGCGCAAATTGACTATCAAGGAAACGGAAGCACCGACATTTGGGGCTTGGAACTGGCCGGTAGCTATGCAATTACTCAAAACTGGATCGCCAGTGCGGGTTACAACTACACAAAGACTGAAATTAAGGAGTTTCTGGACGGCCAGGCGCTACGGGTTCTTGGAAGCGCCGATGTGAGCGGCAACGAAATCGCACAGTCTCCGCAACACACCGCAACCTTTTCGCTGGACTTCAACATGCCGGCCGGCGATATACTGGGGCAGCAGGGCGGAGAGTGGTTCGGTCGCTGGGACTCCTGGTATCAGTCCTCAAGCTACAACTGGGTGATCAACCTGGCCAAGTCAGAAGCTGCGTGGATGCACAATCTCCGCGGGGGCTGGCGGAATGATCGCTTTAGCGTGACCGCGTGGATCGAGAACCTGCTTGACGATGACCCTGTGTTAGCGTCACGTAGGACAACTGGCAGTTTCCTAACGGGAGAGCTCGGTTACTTTGCGACGCTTCCAGAGCCGCGCACCTTCGGTGTAACGGTAACGGCCAACTTCGGGAAGTAAAACGTCTAGCATAGAAGATCTGAAGGGCCGGGAGTAAATCCTCGGCCCTTTTTTTAGAGGATTAAACTGGAGACTCCTGGGGCATTAGGGGTGTATCACTACTGATAGCTCGGGTGTGCAAGGTACTGGGGGCGAGGTACTGGGGGCAAGGTACTGGGCATTTGCCGAATGAAGGAACGCCACTCGTAAACGCCGTTTCCAGCACCATCGAGAAATTTAACCTCTTTGGTATTGTCAAGAGTGTAGCCGTCACGTGTACGAGCGTAGCGTAATTCTCCCGGCCGGTTTTCATAAGTCTCTTGCCCATCCGGAGTGGCGACAACCGTGGTCCAGTGCAGTAAAAAAGTGTGACCCATGGCGCTGAACATGACTATTGTCTAGGGTTCGCAGTGCCCTGTGGCACACAAACAGCGGGTGCGCCGAAGACCACTGCCAAACACCTCATCGCTATCCTGGAGGGTACATACACATGTCAAACATTACACGTCGGTCAATGATCATTGGGGCGGGCGCGGCTGCTGTTGCCGCGGCCAGCGGAATAAAGGCAGCGCAAGCACCAGGGGCGGCTGGCGCAACGCTAGCCTCACGTAATGTGAATGTGGATGTAATCGTTATCGGCGCGGGTCTTTCCGGCCTGTCGAGCGCGATGATGCTTGAAGAAGCCGGTCTCACCGTGCAGGTCATTGAAGGGCGAGAGCGTGTCGGCGGGCGTGTTCTAACACGCTTTGACCTGCCAGGGAATCCCGAGGTCGGCGGTTCGAGCTTTGGCGCCGGGTATGGTCGTGTGCTGGATATGACCCGGCGTATGAAACTCGACATCGTCGATCAACTCGGTTCGTTTATGACGCGCAAAACCGCACTGGTCATTAATCGACAGATTATGTCTGGCTCGGAGTGGGCCGAGTCTCCTCTCAACCGACTGCCACCCGAGCTGCGAGAACGTATGCCATGGGAGATGTCGCGCATAGCCATGCAGGGCAAGAATCCTTTGGATGACTCGAACCATTGGCTGAGGGAGAGCAGTCGACCCTTCGATATTTCCGTGCATGATTTTCTGTCTGAGCGCGGCGTGAACGACGAAGTGATTAGGCTCGGGTTCTCGGAGAACCCCTATTACGGTACATCCGCGCATGACATATCTGCGCTGCAGTACTGCTTTAACGACGCCTGGATAAAAAGCCAGGGCAAAGTCGGACCGCAGATTTATTCTATCAAGGGCGGCAATCAGCAATTGCCTATTGAAATGGCGAAGAAACTGCAGCGCCCGGTTGATCTGGGCCGCGAAGTCCTCTCAATCTCCACTACAGACATAGGCGTTGAGGTTAACTGCGCCGACGGAAGCCGCTATCGGGCTGGCAGAGTTATCTGCTCCCTCCCCTACTCAGTTTTGCGCTCCATACGCTTTAACATGCCGTTCAGCAATCCGCACGCGGTGGCGGTGGCTAATCTTCCCTACATGATCAATACGCTTCTGTTCTTTAGGGCCAAGCGACCATTTTGGGAGGAGGATGGCATTGCTCCTTCAATGTGGACCGACGGATTGCTGGGAACGGTCTCGGAGCAGCGGCCCGCCGAAGGTGGCGAAATCACCGGTATTACAGTCAACCCGCGGGGCAACAAGGCCGCCTACCTTGACCGACTCCCGCGCGAAGATGCGATCCGCCGGGTTATTGATGAATTCGTCGCCATCCGCCCCAAAGCTCGCGACGCACTGGAATGTGTTGGCTACCAGTCGTGGACTCAGGATCCGTTTTCCGCGGGCGACTGGGCCGTTTTTGCGCCGGGACAGATCACGCGCTTTGGTCACTCACTGGGCGCCACCGAGGGTCGCCTGCACTTCTGTGGTGAGCACACCGCAGTGTCAAACCGAGGAATGGAAGGTGCGATGGAGTCCGCTGAGCGCGCGGCAATAGAGGTGATTTCAGCGAGTTTAGCCTGACGTCATGTACGTCTAGCTGCCTTTATCGTTTAATGACCAGTTGTACGTATATTCATGGATTTTTTCCGTGCCTTCCAGGCGAGACTTTAAACCCGGTGCCGCATAGCTGCGCAAGTGATTGAGAATACTGGCGTCTGAGCCACCAAAATCATCACGATACCAGGAATAGATTTTCGATAGCGTCACACGCCCCGCGTCATCGGTCAGCACGCCGCGCTGCGCGTCGTTGACGTAAACGACCGCGGCCTGGCGCATCAACTCCTGAACATTGTGTGCGGTGAAGGCCTTTTGCGGTAAGTTAGGGCACCCCAGGGCGGCACAATTGAGGATGTAGTGAACCTCCGGCGTGGTACTCCAGATCGGGCGCACAATTCCATGCTCGATATCATGCAGACTTAGCGGGAGCTCGCTCACCACCAGGCGTTTTTCTTCCCATGGACCGAGGTCAAAAACCCCATCTTTAACATTGCGGATAGTGGCCACGGGATAGTGATCGAGTATGACATCCACGGTTTTGACGTTATACAAATTGGCCCAGTACGCGAGCTGCGCATTTTTTGTTAGTCGCGCAGGATCCACGGCCGACAACTCCGCTATGTAGTCTTTCAGTGACTTATGCGACGCGCTTGTCACAGAGGCATAGTCGACCCGCACCACGCCCTCAGAATCAATCAGCGTATACCGCTGCAGAAAGCGGTCCCAGGCCGTATGATCGACTGAGCTTTCGCTACCGCTCTGCGCCAGACTCTTTGCGATTAGTTTTTTATCCGGAATGGCAAGACGTTCAATGAAACCACAACCCCCCGAAAGCAACAGCATTGATCCCAAACAGAGTGACAATACACATCGTTTTTCTAGCATTCACTCACGCTCTTTTTTTTCGTTGCTCGTACATTTGCGCACGCAGGCGTCCCTTTAGCTGTTTTAGGGGCAGCAGCGAGGTATCTGCTGCCTCAACAGCGAGCGGATCCCAGGACTTCTGATCGACAGTACCCGAAACTTTTTGCGTGATCATCTGATCGCGCTTGGCATTATGCACACACATCGACATCGGTCCGTCAGCGGTGGCGACCATAAACACGCAGGCCTCGCAGCGTCCACGTTCCAGCTTCTGGGCATCCATAAAGTTATGAATGAAGAAGCTGATGCGGTGCAGCTTGCGTCCTCTCAGGAGTGCGCTGCGCAGTGCCCAGGCTTTTCTAAGCACGTAACGCAGCCCCTGAAAGAGCAGAGCGGGAGACCGAAACGTCGCTTTGATAATTTCCGGCACTACATTCCTCTCCACACTCCAGTCCCGACTCTCTCCGGCAATCGCCGGAAACAGTGCGGTAAAGAAGGGCACATCGTCATACAGCTGCGTCAGACGACTGCCCGCAGTTAACAGCGCCGTATACTTGTTGCAATCCGGGTGGCCGATGAGCGGCAAATCAAAGTTCAGCGCCAATCCCGCACCCTCTTCAATCAGCTTCATCACCCTTTGCTGGGTAATCAGGTCTTCATCACGAGCGCGCAACACCCCCCGCCCCGTGTCCGCCTGCATTTGAAAGGAAGCGAGGTTGACGACATCAGCCTGTGCGATAAAAAACGTCACGAGGCGGGGTATCTCAGTCACATTGCCATCAAAGATCGTGGTGTTAAACAAAATTCGGAGCGGCAAATCCCTGGCCCGTTCAATGTACTCAAGGCGTACGCTGTTCAAATCCAGCTCATCCTTGTATGCCTTGCGCTCCTGCGTCATATCGACATGGAAAACCACATCATCCAAACCCGCGTCGCTCAAAGCCTCCAGCATCTCCCGACTGGCTTTAATCCCATTGGTGAGGAGTGCGCAGCGCATTGGATAGGATTTTATGTCTCTGACGATTTCTACCAGGTCGGAGATAGAGCGCAAGCTCGGATCACCTCCGGTAATCTGGATATTTGTCTGCGCGCCATAGTGCTCAAAAATTGTCTTGATACGGCGTTTGAGCTCGAACAGTGGTACGTCCTTGACTGCCTCCGCAAGGTCAGAGAGGTAGCACAAGGTGCAATCAAGGTTGCAACGCTGCGTCACCTCGAGTGCCACACAAGCGATGGGAAAGTTGCGCCCGGCAATTTGCTCCGGCGTAAAATGACCGTCAGCAGCGAGGCCTTCGCGCAGCGGTGCAGCAAGATCATGAGGGGTTTTAGAGCAGGGACCAGCGGGAAGCATGCGCTGGACGTCTTCTGGACTTAAATATGTCACCAAACCTTACCTATCCCTTTCTTATTTGTCGCCGTCGACCAGGCCAAAAACCAAAACAAAAGAAAGCCAACGGGAGCACGCGCGTTAATGCTCTTTTTCCCTGACAAGAGCAAACTGCTTCTTTTCGCACACAGCACCTTTGGAGTGTCTGATTCCACAGGAGTTCAATCGCTCGGTTATCTGCCTTGCGTTCCTATATCTTAGTGTCGTCTGCATCTCCTGAAAGTGCGGCGCAGGTATGCGTCGAATACACGATTTGGGCTGGACAGTGGCAATTCGATGAACGGGTTGATAAATCAGCTAGCGTCAGCTGTCAGGATCGTAACTGGATCTCGCGCCAGGTTTTCGGCAGTATCATAGGCAAAACCTGGCTCTGGCAGCGCCGATAAGCCCGAGTGCCGTGCGCCTCCTAATCTTATCCACGATCTTTCGCACTCTGCTCAGAGGATGACTTTACCAATTGCGTTTCTCGGTAAAATGTCGCGAGGCTTCCGCCGAATCTGCAGGTACGTAAGTCGCCTGCGCATTGGGCCCGTTCCTTGGTGTGTAGGCCTGGTATACCGGCATGAGCATTTCTATGGGCACGCCCGCCGGAATTGTTCGAGATCGGCGAAAGCTCGCCACCGGTATCGTCGCTGTGACAAATTCCTCGTGGGCCGATTTCACACGCTTGGGGGGTGTTCGATCAGGTGCATAAATTGCCGTATCGCCAGAACCGGAAAACTCGGGAAAACCAGGCTGCTCCGGTGATATGGACTGATTGCAGATGACGCTCCACAGACGATTATGCCGGGAAATCAGTTGAGCCTCGGCAGTACTGTAGCCGCCGGAGGCAGAGCTCAGGCGAATCTCCAAACCTTTCATGGCAAGCGCCCGAGCAATATCAGGCTGAAAAGGCGTAATAGCGCAGGAAATGTTGCCAATATCCGTACGCGCTATCTGCAGCACCTCATCTTCACCGTACATCTCACGATACTGATCGAGCACGTCGTATATCGAAGTGGTAAAAATATCCCAGCCGGGTATTCCGCCGCGACTGTTGTTGGTCTTCCAGTGATTGGCTGCGACCTCACCGTCCGGGGCGATGAGAATACCGTTTAAAAGCAGATGGCCGGGCCAGTCCGGGTCTCTCGCATAAGTGCCGAAGCTGATATAGCAGCCGTGCTCCCTGGCTTTGGCCCCAAGTCTTTCAGTTTCCGGGCCGGGTATATCGATCGCGACACGCAGCGCTTCTTTTAAGGTCCAGGGGTTCCAGCCCATGATCGGTTGCTCATGAAAGCATACGAGGTCTTGCGCCCCCCAAAAACCGTTAGCCATATCGAGTAGCTCTAGCATATGGTCGACGTTAGCTTGCATTTCAGGTGCTGGATTGCTTGTGTCGCGGACCGCGCGCATGAATGACTGCACCGCGGTCACACGGACACTGTCTTTGCGCAGGGGTACTCTGTCGTAATTGCCGTCAGGGGCAACGCTGACAGTGTCAGTTTTAGTGTGGATATCGTTGCCTGTATCGGGGCCAGGTTCAGCCGAGGCCGCTCTGAAGCTAGCGCCGCCCATTGCCGCGGCCAGGCCCGCCGAGCCCGCCGCCAGCATGTGCCGGCGGCTGAAGGTCACGTGCGACTTCTTGCCTCTTCCCGTTTCGGTCTTGTCTGTCATGTCAGGCTCATCATCAGTAGTTTGATGCATCGGCAAGATCAATTTAGCACGAATCGTACGTTACCAGCCGACTACATCAAATGGGGTCACCCGCTGGCATCTTCAGCGCCGCTCCTGGTACCGCGTCCTGGGTCCGCTGCTGCCAACGACGTATGTCAGCGGCGACACCGGATGCGTGAGCACTTGAACTACGCCGCGCCTCCAAGAGAGTGGCCAGACTATCAAGGCGATCGGCCAAAACCGCACGCACAGAACTGCTGCTGGCATCGCCGCTCGCCAGTGCCATCATTTCGTCTACGCTCACTCGCTGCGCCACCTGCAGCACCTGCTTGCGATAGGCATCACGCGGCTCCGGAGCGGCCCACGTAGCTTGCAAAGTGGCATCCACCACCTCCGCAAGATCCGGGTAGTCACCCATGCTGCCATAGGCCACTAAACGCTCCATGCGCGCCGGATGCAAAACTATCTGTAACGTGAGACTGGCAGATGCTTCCACAGCCCCCATAACATCAAACAGCAGACCCGTGCGTCCGGGGAATTGCTCTCCCTGATTATGCCGCTGCGCGGGTGGTGGCAGGAGCTCAATCACATTGTCAGGCAAGGCCAGAAAATCCACATCCAGCGTTGAAAGCACCGTAGCCAGCGCATCCCGCTGCTCTTCGGGATCAACGATCGCAAAGGCTGTCTGGCCATCGCCACGCAGCGCATTGCGGTAATCCGCCCCGCCAATACTTTGCGCCGCCGAGTTCATCTGAAAACGATGGTGCATATAGAGTGGCAAAAGAACGTATTCAAGGGTGGATAGGGCCTCCCCCTCGCGGATAAGCTCCGGGCCAAAATTGTTGAGTCCGATACGGCGTACTTCGATCTCGTGCTTCAGGTGATCCACGAGGTTGTCGCCGTTATCCCAGACACCGGCATAGGGATGACCGGCTCCGCGAAAATTGTTGTTGTTGTGGGCCATAAACAACAGACCAGTATCCAGACTTTCCTGAACGATTTTCTCGAGCTCTTCAGCCTCATCAGCGCCGTCCGGAAACTGCGCATACGCGTAACGAACCGCCAGCTTGTCGTACTCACCGATACGCGGGACGTAGGCATTCGAGAGATCAAGCTTGCCGTCTTCGGTGATTTCCACGAGCGGCGCCGGATAATCCATAACGCTTTCCCGGCCATAGGTGCTGGCAAGATAGTTGTGCGGGAAGCCAAGCGTATGCCCGACCTCGTGCGCCGAGAGCTGACGCACGCGGGCCAGGGACATCTCCAGCGACGCCGAGTTATCTCCAGCCGCCGCCGCGAGATAATCAAAGCCAGGCACAAGGCCCTGACCCAGCAGGTAATCCTGCCGCAGTCGCAGGCTGCCCAGGTTCACATTGCCCTTGATGATCTCGCCGGTACGCGGGTCCTGCACGGAGCCACCGTAGGAATAACCCCGTGTCCTGCGGTGAGTCCAATGAATCATGTTGTAGCGCACATCCTGCGCGTCTGCACCGGAGGGCAATTCCTTAACCTGAAAAGCATCTATAAAACCCGCGGCCTCATACGCATCGTTCCACCACCTAGCACCTTCAATCAACGCGCTCTTGATGGGCTCGGGCACGCCCGGGTCCAGGTAATAAATGATCGGCTCGATCGCCTCGGAGCGAGCTGCCGCGGGGTCCTTTTTTTCGAGCCGATGCCGAGCGACCAGGCGCACGACCAGATCCTCTCCAATAGGCGTCGCGTAATCCTGAATGGTCGGCCCATTGGTGCCGATGCGCGGGTCCGCGAGGCGCGGCCGGAAATTGTCGTCAGGCAGCTTCACAATGGAGTGATGCTGGCGCAGCGTGATCGCGGCGCCCGTTGCCGCAACGCGCTGCACAAGGTCCCCGGGTTCGACGCTGGTGAAGGTCAGCATTGACTCCACCTCGACGTTTTCGGGATACGCTGCCGTGTTCTCGAGATAAATGGCGCTGCGGCTCTGATCGAGTTTGTAGGTGCCCTGCTTCCGTCGTGCAATCTGTCCACTGACATTGCGCGCATCGCGTAGAAAGAAATCCGTGGCATCAACCAGCACACGGCCATCCGTCTCGGCCGCAATATCAAACCCCCAGTGCACAGATGGTGCAAAGGCATCTTTCACTGCCTGGCGTTCAAGGACGTTATCGCTGGTCGCTCGGTAGCCATAATTAGGCTCCATGAGCAACACGCGAGGCCCGACTCGCTTCGCCTCCAGCACATACGTGCCGCGCAGTTGACCACGGTCTATACCGACCGGGTTGGAACCGAGGCCAGAGCCCATAGACACCTGATACAGAAACTCCGTGTCCAACTTGTCGATTTCCCAGTACAAAGCTCCACTGCTGGCATCCCAATAGAGATCAAAGTAGCCCTCCATGCGCTCCGCGCTGTCCACCAGCTCCGATATCGGCGGCAGGCTATCTGCCCTGGCAAAGCTGCAAAGAGCGATCAGTACGAATGCCAGCAGGCGTTGCTTACGCATGGAAAGAGACCGGTGTGCTGCCGGCTTCATAAGACTGTTTACGTACATTTACTTGAGCCTCAAGCCGCTCTAGGCGGAACATTAATGTCGTGGAATGTTGTGATGACAGTTGCGCGAGGAAAATCGGTCGCAGTGAAAACACAAAAAACCGCTGCGGTTTCCCGCAGCGGTTCAGTGCCTAAAGTACAGACACACTAGAAGACGATACGAGCTCCGACACGGAACGTGCGGCCTAGCGTATCGTAAAAACGGCGACTCGTGGGCAAGTAACCAGCTCTGTTCTCCGATCCCTGCGAACGCGGGAAAGGCACCATTTCTGGGTCCTCATCAAACAGATTGCGAACCTGGCCAAAAAACTCCGCCTGAGTATCTCCCACGGCGATTGACTTGGCGAAGTAAAGGTCCAGATAGGCTGCGCCCGCTACTGAGTTATCGTTAATGGTGAAGTTCGGAGCGATGGACTCCGGGCAACTACCGGGCTGACACTCGATGTACTCGTTACGCACTACACCATCGCTGAGGCCTCTTACCGTGGCATTCATGGTCCAGTCGTCCAGCACATACATTGCGGTAAATCGATAGGACCAGTCCGGGACCCCGCTACCAAAGGCCGAGTGCACGCCAGCCAAGTCAAACTGATTCTCACCATCGTCAGTTACCAGCTCGATATAGTGCGTCGCCAGACCGCGAAGCGTTACTGATCCAGGCAAGTTACCCGGCAGACTAGACATATCAAAGGAATAACTTGCCTCGATATCGATACCCTGTGTTGTCAATTGGTTCAGGTTCTCACGGAAAAGATTGATCACAGTAATGTCTGAGCGATCGTTCGGGCTGGCAAACTGTATGCGATTGCAGAACTCTTCAATATTCTGCTCGAAACAGTTCTCCGCCACGTCTTCTGCGCTGAGAGCTGCAATAACACCGTCGATTTCGATGTCGTAGTAGTCGATGGATAATGACATACCGGGTATAAAGCTTGGCTGAAAGATTACACCGACGTTGAAGCTGCTTGCCTCTTCGGGTCCGACCGTGGTGCTACCCGTCAGCTGCTGCAAGAACTCGTCGGAACCGCCGGCCGCATTCGGGTTAGGCACGTTATTGGTGCGACCGGTGCCTGGGTCAAACAGCTCGGCCAGGTTGGGAGCACGAATATCCTGTGACTGCGTATATCGGAAGGTCACGTCTTCGATGGGAGAATAAGTCAGACCAATTTTCCAGGTATTCACACCGCCGGAGGTGCTGTAATCGGTTCGCCGAGCCGCCGCATTGAGATCCAGACCATCGAAGATGGGCACGCCTGCTTCCAGATAAAATTCTGTCACATCGTAATCACCTTTGGTAACCAGGTAGTTTCCGTACTTCCAGCAACCGGCGAAACAACCGTCCACACTTCCGTCAATCTGCTCCTTACGCCATTCACCACCAAATGCCAGCGCGATCGGGCCCGCCCAACCTTCGATACTGTTAGTACGAAAGTTAAATGCAAAGACGTCCTGCTGCAGTTCCTGTTTCCGGAAAGGCGTACCGAGGACGTAGTCGAGCCCTTCCTGGGACGCCACGCCAACCCCCAATGGGTTGAAGGGGACACATCCGGGATCTGCAAAGAAAATATCGTCGCCGACACCGACGGATACCGACGACGGGTCGCGGCATACAATTTCACCGCTTGCAGGATCAACTACCGCGTCAACGGCCGCGCGGAAGTTGGCTGTCTTGTAAGTCGGCTGTTGTTGCTCATCGGTGTCGGTCAACCCTGTCTGCCAGTACGTATCCCAATCAATATCGAGGCCAAACGCGGTGAATGCGCCGTCCAGACCAAACACAAAGCGCGTGGTTTCACGTTCGTTGACCGTGCCAGACGCGGGAACATCGGAGTTGGCATCACGCACACGTACCGACGTTACGTCGTTGTCGATCATCTGCTGGCGCACCGACTCAGGCAGAAAGGCATTGTCGACTGCCACGTTGAACTGCTGCGTTGGCCTAATGTAAAAGCTGTAACCGTCGTAGCGCGCGTAAGAAGCCTGCACGAAACCATTTATCTCGGAGGTCAGATTAAAGTCGGCGCGAGCAAAGAAGCTGTCCCGATTGTCCTCGGCGGCCAGGGAATTGGTACCGCGCATGGAATCGATTAGACCATCCCAGTCACCGCCGATCATCCACTGCCCCGTTACGTCACCGTAGGCGAGCTGGTTAGGTTGGCCATCAATGCCAAAGTAGGTGCCCACCAAGCCGGTGGGGTCCGCGCCGGGTCCATTGCCGTTCACCAGATTAATGATGCCCCCAGGCGCGTAGGACTGGATTCCTACGTTATTGGCGACCAGAAACCGTGGCTGCCCTGGTTCGCCAGCAAGGGGGTTATTCACCGCTTGATATCCCTGCAGATTCCACTCCCGAGACTCGTAATGGATTCCCTCTGAGCGGAACAGCTCCGCGTCGAAAATGAAATGACCGCGACCGTCCGCAAAATCAAAGCCGCCAGTGAAGCCGAATCGCCCATTTGGCGCGTCACCGCGGCTGGTCTCACCATAGTCGGCACGGGTCTTAAATCCCGTGTAATCCTTATCGAGGATAAAGTTGATGACCCCGCCCACCGCGTCGGAACCATAGGCAGCCGACGCGCCTCCGGTGACCACTTCTACGCTCTTTATCAGACCTTGCGGCATCGTATTTACGTCCACCTGCCCCGTAGATCGGGAGGGAACGTTGCGCTGGCCGTCGAGCAGTACCAGCGAGCGGTTTGAGCCTAGAGCCCGCAGATTGAGATCGGCAACACCGGCACCGCCGGCGGACAGGGAACCAGAGCTGGTAGAGGAGTTGCCGCTGCCCTGCACTGATGGAAGGGTGGAAACGAAAGCGTCAATGCTGGTCGCCGCCTCAGCATTTATCTCATCTTCACCGATCACTGTAACCGGGGTTGGAGTGTCAAAGCCGGTGCGCGATAGCCGCGAGCCGGTCACTACGACCTCCTCACGCAGCACCGTGTTGTCTTGCGCAAGCACCAGCACGGGCAGTGTCGTGCCTATCGCCGCGGCACACGCGATACTCAATAGCTTGTGTTGTGGACGCCCTGTTTTGTTCCGCATGTACTTACACCCTCTGTGAAAGACCTGAGTTCACGCCGACTCCATCAGAATCGATACGCACGTCCGGCTAAGCAAGGGGTGTGCCAATCGTAAAACATCGCGATTTAAGTGAGGTTGGTCCAGGGCCTTCAAGCCAGCACCTAAAGTCGCCTAAGCCCAGCGCTGACGTGCTCTACAACGCCTTAAAGTTTGTCATCAATAAGGTTGCAGCAATGGGAGCCGTCGCCTGAAAAATTTGTGCTCACAGTTAGGGAACTTTTCGGCAAAAGAACTGTAGTGGTGCAAAAATACTCTTGGATGCACAAAACTGTGACGCTGCGCACAGCCCGCACGAAAGTGGTGCAGGTAGCCAACACCCATTCATGGAAGCTCCCGCGCACTGCGCTGTTATGAGGCCTTTAGGCTAACGGTGGCAAGCTTTAAAGGAAACGACTACAAAATCCAGGCGCACGATTATCCACGGGCAACTGCAATCATTCCTCCTGCGGTGTAGTCCAGAAAGGGTGTCGTCAATTTTGACAGGTCTTCGGACCGGTATTTGCCCCCTGACAAGGAATCAAGTCGCTCGTATTACAAACACCCTACAAAGTCGTACTCAGGAGAAATTGCCTTCGCATCTAAAGACGAGCAGCTGCATGTCGGCGAGCTTACAAACCCACTGGGCGAGGCAGCCTGACGCGGTGTAACTCGAGCAAAATTTCAATTTTCGCTGACGGTTGGACCCGGCCCAAATCACGACGCTGCTTATCGCCCAACATTTTTCGACTATATAGCGAAATAGAGGTACCGCAACTTTCGGTGGCTCTGCTAACCTCTGACGTCAATTGTCGACCGATACCGTTCCGTCGTCCAGGGCGCACAGCCTAAATCTTGGCCCAAGTGGAGTGAACACAATGCGAAACAACCCATGCTGGAAACTCGCCCGACTCTTGCCTGCTTTACCACTGCTGGCGGGCTTGATCACCACCTCTTCAATCTCAGCGCATGCGGCGGAAATAGAATCACCTCCAAGTCTGACGCTGAAGGAACTGCGCGCCAAACACGCATTACCCAACTCCCGCTACATGGATGTAGATGGTGCAAACCTGCACTACGTGGATGAGGGTTCGGGGCCTGTGGTGGTGCTACTGCATGCTTCTTATCACAGCCTTAGAACCTGGGATGCGTTAGCTGCGCGCCTGACGGAAAATTATCGCGTGGTGCGGTTCGATTTTCCGACTGCAGGCCTAAGCCAGGACAACAAGCCCGTGCCACCCGAAAAATTTAGCATGATGGACCGCTATGTCGACACTGTATCGGGCGTAGTGGACGCGCTGGGAATAGAGCGCTTTACACTGCTTGGTACCTCAAGCGGCGGCGCGGTAGCGTTTCGCTACGCCAGCCGAAACCAGGACAAACTCGAGCGCCTTGTGCTGTTGAATACCGCCGGTATGCCGCGAATTCCACGAAATAATCCGTTGCGCGAACGGCCGGCCGTATCCAAATGGCAGGGCATGAAGGTGCGTCCGCGCGAATTCTGGGCATTCAGTCTCGCAGAGAACTTTATTGCACCCAATAAAGCCCCGGATTGGCTCATCGATCAGGCCTACGACTTCTCACGTGTCGAGGGCCGCGCGGACAGAGCGCGAGACTACAAATACTCCACCGGCGACCCGCAGGCGATACTCGGTCTGGTCACAGCACCGACATTGATAATGTGGGGCAAAAACAACCCGACTGTGATGCATCTTGAAGCGGATGTTGTACAGCACTGGCTGACCGGAGCACCCAGCACGATCCGCAAATACGCAGGGCTGGGACACTACCCCTATGTGGAGGATCTGGACGCCATTTATCCCGCACTATCGACGTTTATCGCGGGCGACCTCGATAAAGATCTCCGGCGCACCACTATGCTCAGTGCAGAGGTGACATGCGACTGCGACAGCAATTGATATGGCCGGTGAAAGTGTTCAGCGGCCCAGAACCTCGGCAAGGTAATCGTGCATTTCCATCTGCACACCCGGACGCTCGCTCTCGCTCACCAGGGGCGGTACGTCGAATGCCTTCTGCAGCATCAGTTCCGTAGATCGCAAGGATCCATTCACCCAACCCTGCATATCTGAATAGGCCTCATTACACAGATACGTGTGCTCATTCATACGCCACAGCCTCTCTCGGATCACCGCATCATCGCGGCCCAATTTCCACTGGTGGTAACCGTAGCCATAGTCGTTATCCGACCAGACTCGAAACGTTGTCAGCGTTGGCAAAGGCACATCGTTGCGCGCATATATCAATTTAAACTGGCGCTGCGCCTCGAGGACCAGTTCCGTGCTTGCTGCCGTAGAGTGGGGTGGTTGCGGAAAACCCGTAGAGTAAGGCCCGCCTATCGCCTGCAGTTGGGTCCAGAAATTGGTGTTAATGAAGTCGCAATACAGCGTCAGTGCGGAAGGGCCAGAATAGCCGCGGGAATACCGCTTCAGTATCTTCCTCTTTTTTTTCTTTGACGCGTTTTGGTAATACTTGGACTCAATGTCCGGATACAAAGGGTCGAAGACATAAGCTGAACCTGCCGGCAAGTCCGTGAAGGATCCGCCGTGAAGTGGCCCGCCCCCGCCGTCCCGCCACCAGCGGCTGGGGTAGTAGAAGTTCACCTTGCCGAGGCGCATATTCTGAAGTCCGGCGAGGTCGCCCTGAATATAGTCAGCCATGTCGAAATTCGGTGACTGGGATAGCAAGCGCTCCAACGGGTACTTGGGTAGAGCGAGAATCAGGTGCTGACAGTCGATCTGGTAGTTTTCGCCATTGCCAGCGATCACAGTAAGCTGAGGGTATCCGTTGGGACCATGCGCAAGCTGGCTTACCCGTTGATTCACTTGGACGCAGCCTGGTTGCGCTGCCTCCAAGCGGGCTTCTATCGTTCTGGGCAAGCTCTCGAAGCCCGCATTGAGTGTAAAATAAGTCGGGTTGTTCGGGAAATCGCAGAGAATCTGTAGCTGTTCGCCCGCATTGATATTCTGATCTACCGGACCGGAAAACCCTATCGCACTGGTGACGAGCTTGATTGCTTCATTACTCATACCGTAGTCCATGAGTAAGGGCCAGAGACCCCACGCGTTGATGCAATGTCCTTTATAGGTGAACTGATTGCGAAAGACGCTCCACTGTTCCGGTTCAGTGGGGTAGTTTTCGACCGATGCCGCCTCTGCACTATCCTCCTCTGCACTATCCTTTTCTGCACTATGCTTTCCTGCACTATGCTTCTCGATCCTCGCCAACTCCCTGTGCAGAAGGTCAGCATTTTCGGGCAAGCGAAGTACATAGTTCATGACCTCGCGCACCAGGGTGCCCGGAGACTTTCCCTGCTCAGGCACAGACAACTGGAAGAGTTCGGACCAGATCGCATTTCCCGAAGCATCCATCTCGCTGGCGCTGAGACTCCGCCCGCGCATGTAGTATCGGTTACTGGGATCAGCCATCTCGAAGGGCACGATCTTGCCATTGTCGAAGGTAAAATCCATGGCTTTAAACAGCCGATAAAGTTCCACCATGCTGGGATTGAATCGCATGCCACCCATCTCGTCCTTGACCCGAGAGCACTTGCCATCCACACCGGACATTTCCACCACGTCCGACTCCAGGCGACCGCCGGTCCGCGGCATCATTTCCAACACTCTTATCCTGAGTTCAGGCCGTTCGTTCATCAGACGCCAGGCTGCATAGAGCCCGGAAATACCGGCACCTACGACCAGCACGTCTACGTTCTCGGCCTTATCTTGGTTACGCATATCCAATTTACCTTTCTCATCCACAGATCGCGGCGTGTGCAGATGGACAACCATAGCCCAAATTGAGAAAAACGGTAGCCGTTAGCGCGGTACGCGCCATAGCCGGAAAACCTCGCTTGCAAACGCCGCTAGCAAGGCTATAGCGTCTCAGATCGATAGTGTAAACTTACCTGTCGGCGGCCGAATCCTGCTGCTGGGGCACCACATGGAAGCATCTTTTTGAGCGAGGAAAACGCGAAAGCGGAAGCATGGCTAGGTCGGCTATTCCGGGAGGGATGGCGTCGCAAGGCATTGCAGACCGCGGCCGCCTATGCAGTGGCAGCCTGGGTAACGGTGGAGGTTGCCAGCGTTGTTTTAGACGCGTTTGCGGCACCCTCCTACGTTTTGCAACTCATCATCATTCTCGCGCTTACAGGCTTCCCAATCGCTATGGTTTTGTCGTGGCTATTCGATGTCACACCCCATGGGCTGGTGCGCACGGCAGACTCATCAGATATTGCGACTGTATCCATTGAGGATGCTAACCCCGATGAAACCAACACAGATACCGCAGCCGACACCCTGAATCCCGCTGTCCAGACGCGCAGGCATCTGACCATACTCTGTGCTTCCATCGAGCTGGCAGACCCAGATTCAACAGATCCTGAGGATCTCGTCGAGCTACAGCTTCAGCTTGAACTGCTGTTCAACAAAGTTTGCATCCGGTTTGGAGGCCACGTGTTGCCGGCGGGAACCGGTGTACTACACGCCTGGTTTGGCTACCCCAGTGCTTCCGAGGATGCGGCACGCAATGCAGTTCGAACTGCACTAGGCCTCATCGATGGCCTTGAACGCTACGCCAATGCCAGCACCACCTATAAGGGGACGGAGACCCCCTTTCGCGTGGCGGTTCACAGTGGCGATGTGATCGTGCATGAAAACCAAACTGAAGCAGAGGGAACACCCCAGATCACGGGCATGGCGCCGCGGCAAGCCGTTAAGCTACTCGAATCCGGGGTTCCCGGAGAGGCGCTGATATCCGCCGAGGTTTTCCGCAGTGTGCGTGGTTTCTTCGAGCTCGAAGCCATTGATTCAGACGCCCCGGCTTCCGGGTATCGCGTACTCTATGAAAGCCTGGCGCGCAGCCGACTGGAGGCACTGGAACGCAAAGACCTTTTGCCGATGGTGGGTCGAGACCTTGAACTGCGACAACTGAACGAATACTGGAACCGTGCCGCCAATAAACAGGGACAGGTGGTACTGCTGACGGGCAGCGGCGGCATTGGAAAATCGCGTCTAAGCCACGAGTTGAAACTGCAGGTTGCCAAGAACACTCGCAGCTGGATGATTGAATACCGGTGTGAGTCCATTCACGCAGAGAGTGCACTGTATCCGGTGATCGTGTTCTATCGCCGACTTATCATTGGTGTGCTCGAGGAAGGCAGCGCCAGTGATCACCTGGCAAGGATCGAAGGCTTCCTGGCCGAGTACAACCAGGACCTCAACGAGGCAGTCCCTATTTTCGCTGATCTATTGGGTGTCGCCTTTGAGGATCGCTACGAAAAAACCGGCTATTCCCCGCAAAAGCAGCGCGCGAAAGCCCTGGATTTGCTTGTCGACCTGATGACTCAACGCGCAGCCCGTCAGCCGGTATTGCTGATCATGGAAAATTTGCATTGGGCTGACCCAAGCAGTATTGAACTCATGGGCATGCTGATAGAGCAAGCCCCTGCCCTGTCGATGATGTGCCTGCTGACCGTGCGCACACCCTTTGAGCTTCCCTGGGCGATGAGCTCGCACGTAGCTCAGATCAATCTCACCGGTCTGGACACTCAGGCCGTAGCATCTGTATGCCAGTCCATATCGGCATCTCTGCCGGCGCCAGTGGTGGAATCGATTGCCGAAAAAGCTGACGGTGTACCCCTGTTTGTCGAGGAGGTGACTCGCTCGCTGGTGGATACCGGCGCTTTCGATCAAGATATGTCCGAGCAACAACTGAAAGAGCTGATCGAAAACATCATTCCCTCGACGCTCAAGGACGTGCTTACCGCGCGTTTGGATAGCCTGGGCGGCGCACTGGATATTGCACAACTCGGCGCAACCATAGGCAGAGATTTTTCCCACAAGCTGATTACCGAGGTCGCGACCCGGGTGGAGTCCCCTGAAGTGGAGGCGCGGCTGGAGGCACTGGTCGCTCCAGAAATCGTGCATCGGCTTGGTGCGGGAAACAATCGCAGCTACCGCTTCAAACATGCGCTGGTGCAGGACGCGGCCTACCAGTTAATGCTAAAACGCAAACGTCAGGATTTTCACACGGCAATTTGTGATGTGTTGGTACAGAAATTCCCCGACCTGGTCGATCCCAACCCGGAGATACTAGCCTTTCATTATGAAGGTGCGGAAGATTACCAGCAGGCGATCCACCATCTGACAAAAGTTGCTGACAAAGCGATGCTGACGGCGGCGACAGCAGAAGCAATATCCGCGCTATTGCGCGGACTTCGGCTTGTGGAAAAACTGCCGACCGGAGAACAGCGCACGCTTCTGGAGCTTCAACTTCAAACAGCTCTGGGTAGTGCATCGATGTTCGCATATGGCTATGCATCAGAACGGGCTCACAATGCCTATATGCGTGCGGAGGGTCTACTTCGCGAGGATATCCCTCTGCAATATGTGGTGCCCGTGGTGATGGGGTTGAGTGCCTATCACTCCGTGCGCGGCGCGACACAGGAGGGACAGCGGCATAACAACCGCATACTGGAAATCGCCAACCAGACGGGCGACGAAGATCTCGCACTGTGGGCAAACGGATTCCTGTGCGTTGGCGACTTTTATGAAGGACACTTCAGCGAATCTCGCGAGCATCTTGACGTGGTGCAGCGACTGTATGATTTCGATCGCCATCGCAACCTCAGTGTACAAACCAGCCAGGATCCCAAAGTATTTGCCATGGCGCATTGCAACCAGTCTCTATGGGCCATGGGCGCGGTAGACCAAGCGGCGGAAATGGCAAAGCAACAGGAGGATTTGGCTGTCGCCATCGGCCACCCGCTGGTACTCCAGCAAGCACTGGGATGGGGCAATGTTGTATTCCTGTATCGCGGGGAAGCCGAACGCCTGATCGAAAAGGCGCAGCACGCGCACGAAATGGCGGTAAAACAGGGGCTGACATTCTATATCGGCGGCAACAAGGTTTGGTGGGGTGCGGCTCTCGTTCAGAAGAACAAGTTCGCAGAAGGCCTGGAAAAGATGCGTGAGGGTATTTCCCTGCTGGGAGCCACCGGCGCCGAGATTGGTAAGCCCATGATGCTGGCTCTGGTAGCAGATGCACTCGGCAAGTCTGGAGAGCCAGAGCAGGGGTTGCAGGAACTTGATGCTGCGCTGGCGCAAATCGAGCGCTGGGGCGAGCGCTTCTACCTCGCCGAATGCTATCGCTTGCAAGGCGAGATGTTCGCCCGCCTCGATCGAGTCGAGAGAGCTTGGGAATGTTTCGAGCAGTCGCTGGCAACTGCCCGACAACAGGGAGCTCGGTCGTTCGAATTGCGCACGGAAATCAGTCGAACCCAACTCGCTTTAACGAGTGGCGATGCATCTTCGGAGCTAGCCGCACTGCGCAGTGTTTACGACGGAATCGAGGAAGGCCGGAGCACAGCCGATCAACTGTGCGCCGCAGATTTGATGGGGCGCAGTGCTTTATAGAAAAACAATCAAAAGCGGTAGACGCCCTGTAGCGCCAGGGTGCGCGGTCTATCAGCGAACTTGAAATAGGCCCCATTCAGAATGGGAACATCGTTTCCAAAGCTGGCGGTCTGTTCATTCGTCAAATTTTTGCCCACCAGTGCAAGCTCCCACCCCATCGCCAGGCTCGCCAGGCTAATGCGCAGATTGAGTTTGCCAAAGCTCCCCTGCTGTAGATTCGGATCCAGGTCCTGACTCAACGCAAATTCATCTGTCGCGTTCAGCTGTAGGAGGCTGCGCAACTCGTACCCTCCTCCGTCGTTAAGTCCAAACACATAGAAATGTTCCATGAAGGCGTTAAAAGCCCAGGTGGGCGAGTAAAGCGGTGTTTCTCCGGACAAATCCTGAATGCACGGTGGTGGCAACTCGGCCTGTTGCTGTGCAGTACAGGGAGCGTTGCGATAATCGTCGTACTGGGCATCAAGCAGCGTAAGTGCAGCACCCAGCGTAAAATTCGCATTAACGCGTAAGCGCCCATCGAGTTCCAAACCCCTACTGGTAGCCGCCGCGGCGTTGCCCACGACAAAGCCGGCAATGCCATCAAAAGCACTGACCTGAAGGTCGTCATACTCAGTGTGAAACAGCGCGCCGCTCACCTCCGCACGCCCGCCAAGCAAGCGCAGCTTGGCACCGAGCTCATAGGCGTTGGCCTCCTCATTCTCGAACTCCCAGTCTTCTGGACTGCCATTGGCAAGCTGCTCATCGAAACCGCCACCCTTAAAGCCTCGGGAGAAGCTCGCGTACAGCATTGCCTCGGAAGAAACATCCCATTGCAGGCTGAGCGAGGGCAGCCACTGCTTTTCACTGCGTGCCCCCTGGAGTTCGTGCGGAATGGTACCCAGCGCCGCTGCGAAAAAAGGTTCCAGTGCAGGGTTGGGATTGTTGGTTCCCAGGTCAGATACTCGCAGAAAGCGCCTGGCGATTTTCTCCTCATCAATCCAACGCAGGCCCATATTCAGGCGTATGACGTCGGTAAGATACCAGGTTGCCTGGCCAAACACGGCGCGGGTTTCTGAAGCCTGGTGCGTCACGTAATACCTGGAACCGGCCGGCGAGCCCAATGCTGCGAGGTCGATATCATCCCGGGTTTCTACATTGACGTCGTTGTCCTGCCAATAGGCGCCGATCACGTATTCGATCCCACCGGTACTCGCCTCTGGCGAGAACAGGCGCAATTCCTGACTCCATTGACCGAAGTCCGAATTAAAGACTTTTTGCGCCTGGGACAAGGCGGAGACATCGGCATCGAACACATCGTTGAAATCGTAACCGGAGTAACCGGTAATGGCCGTTAAGCGAAAATCTGCGAGTTCCCAGTTCAGTGTGAGCGACGCGGAATCGTTGTCTGTATCGGAATGCTCGGGAGCAATAAACACCCCATTCCCACCGACAGAGCGCTGCTCGTTAAACCCGTCTTCGAAAGCTGGATCAAACGCCTGGAACAGGCCTCCGAAGGGGCCCGCATCCACCACCTGCATGGTCGTGCCTTGCACATCCAGCTTTCCCTGGCTGTATTTTAAAGTCAGGTCAAAATTATCACCGGGCTCCCAGCGCAGCGTAGCGCGAAGGAGTTGTTCATCGCGATTGGGCTCTTGCGCATTGATCGCGGTGTTGTCCACCCAGCCCGACATGTCCACCGTCCTCGCGGAAATGCGGGCGTAAAGCCCATCCGCGACTTGCCCTGAAAACACTGCTTCCAACACCCGCTCCTCTGCATCAGGTTCGTAGTACGCTGAAACGTAGCCTTCAGTCTCCTCCGTGGGATTAGCGGTAGTGATGTTGATGGCCCCAGCGCTTGTGTTCTTTCCAAAGAGAATACCCTGGGGACCCTTTAGAACCTCGATGCGCTCAACATCAAAAAAGGGTGCTCGCGCCTGACGGGCCCGGCCCCAATACACACCGTCCTGAAATAGACCCACCGATTGCTCGAAGCCCTGATTCTCGGGGGAGCCGATACCGCGGATAAAGATATTGGTGTCGATCGGCGTTTCATTGACCGTAAGAGATGGCACTGAGTAGGACAGCTCCTCGAAGGTTCGCACCTGTGTCGAGGCAAGTACTTCTCCGCTGAGCGCAGAGACAGAGATGGGAACTTCACGCAGCGACTCCGACTTCAGCCGGGCAGTTACCACAACCACCTCGAGCACGGGATTCTCCGCTCGCTCCGTGCTTTGGGCAAATACCTCGTGCGAAAATTCGACAGCACAAACCACAAGTACAAGCCAAAGCGGACGGCGAACATCAGACCCCTTTCGGGCACGCGACAATCCGGTTTTCATGGCCTATCTCTAAGGAGTTTATTGATCCGCGCGGAGTGTAGATTAATCGCCGCTATGCTCCAAGCCCGTGAGCACCTCAGGTGCTGCACGGCCCGGGGAACACTCATTCGCCATTACAGCGTGGACGCCGTAGCAGCACAGCAGAGGTCTCCTGCTGCACTCCGATTCCCAGAAGCAGAAGATACTCAGTCTCGATTTCAAAGTAGCGATGAGCCAGCGTCACGCCGATAGAGGCCAGCGTCATATTGCCGAACTCCTCCAGCGTATCCAGATAGGCCGCGGGCTGTATGCGAGCCTTCCAGGCATTCATCAGCACCGATGAAGCCTGATGTGCGATCAGCGTCACCTTGCTCGCGGGAACACCGTGGCGTTCGAGCAAGCTCAGCGCTAGCTCCGGTGGCTTGCTCATGCCAAAATTTTTGAACGCATCGATACCACTTTTTACGTTAAGGTTGAAAACCGGCTTGGTATAAGCACCCAAGCGCACAGTGGTTTCCTCGGCGGATATCTGACGTGGCTTCATGCTCATGCTGCCGTACCAACGAGTATCTGAAAGGGTCTCCGCATCCACCCACTGGAACTGATCTTCTCCGTCACCACGGCTGATGACTGCAGCAGAGGCAGCATCGCCTACGGAGACCGCTGGCGGCTCATGGTAGTCGACGTGCCGGGTCCAGTTACACCCGGCCACAACCAGAACATGCTGCGCCTGACCGCTGTGAATAAATGCCCTGGCCAGCGCAATGCCGAGCAGATAGTTGGTGTATTCGGATTGCACGGGCAATACCCAGCAGTTACTGCGGGCACCAAGAATCTGGTGCAACTCACTCAGGGCGTTTGGCGTAAGATATTCGCTGACAGTCGCATAGCCGGTGATCATGTCGACCTGTTCGACATCCAGACCCGCGGCATTCAGCGCCATCGTAGACGCCTCGCACATCAGGTCTGTGATCGTTTCGTTTTCGGCGAGTACCGCTCGATACTTGTACCCGTCAAACAGTTGTTTGATTTTCTCTTCACTGACGTTGTCCCGGAGCCACTTGTAGGCAGGCGAATCATTATCGCGTCGATCACTGCCCACGGCGTAGCCCACCCCGCTCAGCGCTATCGGCACGTCAGTCATTGGACTGCTCCCACACGGCAGGCTTCTGGTAATACGGCGGCACTTCCCCCTTGTCGATATCAACCACCACAACCTGTGGTTTGTTGTGCAGTGTTGCGCGTTCCAGCGCTGTCTTCAGATGCCGCTCCAAACTGCCGGGGCAGTCAGCGCGATAGGCATCCGCGCCAAGACCCTCGGCGTAAGTGCAGAGATCCGCGTTGCCCAGCTGATAAAGGTCCGCCCAGCTCGGCCTGGCTGGGGTCGGGAAAAAGTGCTCGTTCCCCTGAGTAACCATGCCGAGATCATTGTTAAACTGCACCAGCCAGATTACGCCTAAATTATTCTGCGCTGCGGTGGAAACCTCACTGCCCTGCATCATGAAGCCCCCATCTCCCGTGAGGCAGATACAGGTTTTTTCAGGCTCCCCAAACTTGGCGCCCACCACGGCGCATGTGCCAAAACCCATGGGCCCCATATCCAGGGAGTTGTGGATCTGCATGGGAGGGTCTATGCACATGTAATGCAAAGCCCATCCGATACAGTTTCCGCCATCAATAAAAATATGACTATCGGGTGGCAAAACTTCGTTGATAATCCGGGACATGGTCTGCGGCATTACCGGGGAGGCATTGCTGTTCATCTTCTCGGGATGCAGGAAGGGCGAACGCTGCTTGATAAGGCCGATAAACTCCCGGCGCGGCTCCACATGCTCGTTGGGAGCAATATCTTCCCCCATGGCAACGAGTTGATCAATCGCCAGCCCGGCGTCGGAGACTATACCCAACTGCATGGGAAAGCTTCGCCCGATCACATTGTGATCCGCATTGATCTGGATAAGAGGACCGTTGGGTATTAGGGCAGAGTTCCATTTGCGTGTCGCCAGTTCACCGAGTGTCGAACCGATGACAAGCAGCGCGTCATAATGCTCTTCGTTTTCGTCGGATAGATACAGAAATGTCCACTCGCAGGAGGCGAAGCCATAGGTTCGTAAAGACATAGGGTGAGATTCCGGAAACAGCGCCTTGCCATCGGGCGTGGTAATCACTGGAATCGCAAACTTTTCCGTGAATGCGGTGAATTTGCGTAAACGCTCACCCGTTTCAGCGTCGTCCCGAAGCGTGAAGCGATTGCCGTTGCCAAGAAAAATCAATGGTCGCTTCGCCTGCATCAGCAGGTCGAACGCTTCGCTCATTTGCTCCGGATTTTGCGGCCGGGAAATCGCCCGATAATTGCTGACCGCTTTGGGAAACGGCACCGGATTATCGGCACTCGGAGAAGACTCCGCAACGTCATTCGGCAAGCTGAGGTGCGAGGCATGCCTCGGTAAATCGAAGCTGTCGCGTAGCGCCTGGGTAATTAGAGTATGCAGATTGTCGGCGTTGCTAATCATCTGGCTGTAGCGCACAGCGTTGCGATAGAGCGCATCCATCTTAAGGCCACCAGCGATACCTTCCTGCAAATAACCCATACCAACAAAATTTTCCGGCACCTCGCCGGTGATTACCAGCAGTGCCGAATGATCAGCCTCCGCATTCATGCTACCCGTGAGAGCATTGGTTGCACCGGGACCTGAGGTCACCATCACCACGCCCAGCTTCCCGGTCGCACGGTGGTAACCGTCGGCCATGTAGGCCGCCCCGGATTCCTGACGACAAATTACGTAAGTGAAGTGATCACGCTGTATTCGAAGCTCCTGCAGCAGCTGCTTCAGGCCACCGCCGGGAATTCCGAAGATATGATCTACGTTCTCCAGCTTCAGATATTCGAGAATAAGCTGCGCAACATTCTTTTTTGAAGTACTGGTAAAAAATTGCGCTTTAGGTTTGTCCATAGTTGGTCGCCTTTCGTGACTAGGTGTTTTTTTGGGTGGTTTTGAGCAAGGCCTTAGGAGCAGCTGAGTATCTGCTCCATTGCCGTAAAGGTCGAGATCAAGGAACCCTGTATCCAGGCCTGGTCTGTAGAGCAATGCTCGCCGGCGAAAAATATCCGACCTTCTGGTTTACTCGCCAGGGGGAATAAATGCTGCAGCTGCCCTGGGCGCAAAAACGCAAACGCGCCAGCGGAGTACTTCTCCGCTTCCCAGTCTATGGTCGCGCTATCCACTACGTAATCACGAATCTCTGGATGAAAGCTCTCGATATGGCCCATTACAACGTCTGCACGCTCCCCTTCCGGGAGAGCGCCAAGACGCCGCCCATCGCGACCCCAGGCATAGGCACCTATCAATACACCCGGTTCGCAATCGTCCGCATGATCACGCCTGACCACCCCTTTGTGTACCGTGGAAGAATACAGCCCGTGGTGCTGCGGGGTGGGTTCTTCGACATCGATCGTTGAGTGGTCCATCGGATAATAGGTTTGTCGCTGGATTTTGTCAGACACAGAACCGCCGGCAAAAATTCCATAATCCCTTTGCCAGAACCGCTCTTTACAGTTCAGCAGCACTTTAGTGGCGGCGGCGTAGGCCATATCGCGAATAACATGCAGCTTATCCTCGCTGAAACCGCCCAGCTTCATTCTGCGCAGCACGGCAAACGGTATCGTACAAAGCAGGTAGTCGCAGTGCTCAGTTTGCGCAGAATTTTCGCAGGCACCCGTCTGTGTCCATTGAAACTGTACCCCGGTTTCTCCGTCACGCTGTAGGCTGATTACGTCGCGACCCAAATGAACAGGACACCGAATACCCTCATATAGTCTTTCGGGTAACTGCGAAACACCGCCGTGTATGGTCGTCAGATTGTCTCCAGTGCCAACGATATTGTCGCGTAGAAACATGGTGACAGCCTTATCCCACCAAACCTCGAGGCTAGTAAACATGCCCACCAGGTTGCGCGCATCCAGACTCAGTCTTTGCGCGAGATACTCGCCCAGCGAGGTATTCGCCAAATAGCGGAGCGTGTCGGTATTCGTATCGCCGGCAAACAGACTCGCCACCTCGCCTTCCGTAAGCGTATCGATCGTGGTCTGGGTGATCCAGCCAAAGATCGCACCCCCATTCTCTTGCTGTCTCAGCCACGGTGAAATGTCGTACTTGGGGAACACGCGGTCGCGACATTCGTTGTAGCGGCACACCACCCCACGCAGATCGAGAAAATTCTCCGGCACGCTGTTGATAAAAGGGCGCAGCTTCGGCGTCAGGCCCACCTGATCGACATAATGATGGGTGAAGTCATGGCTGGCGGCAATTCGCATGGCACCCAACTCATTGTAGGATCCATCGGCAAAGTGGTGCGTGAGGATACGGCCGCCGATGCGATCCCGCGCTTCATAGATTTCGACCTCATGACCGAGAGCCTGCAGTTCCCGCGCGGCAACCAGGCCGGAAATACCGGCGCCAAGAATGACCACCTTGCGCGGCGGGCCGTGGTTAATCTCTCGCAGCCGTCGCAGCATCTGGTCAATCGAAGGATGGGGATAACTTGCGTTGGAATCACTCACCATACAACCCTCCCAGGGGTACTCGCGCACACGGACAAATACACAAGCTGCATCAGAAAATCAGCCGCCCATTTGCCGAGGTAGAGCCTGGCAAATATCTACCCCGTTCCTCCGGGCAGACTTTACGCAATGTAGCCGCAAATTTATAGCAACGCGGAGACGTCAAGTGTGCCGCTGTCGCATTATCGGTTCATCGGAAAGGCCATCACGCCTCGCAGACGTCGCAATTACTCTGTGTACAGCCCGTAGTAGTGCTTGCAGTATTCCTTACAGGCTCGCAGACTCCGTCATCTAAATATGATCGCAAACTATTTTCTGCCAAACGAAACCAGGCACCCGGTGCTTCACCAGGTCGTGGGCGGCATTGAGGGCGGCGTGGCGCTAGATCCACCTTTGTCAATTAAATGTGTTCTGGGCGGATCTACCCACTACTACACGGGAACTGACAGCGCCCACCGCGTGGATGCGAACCACTACCTCATCCTGAATCGAGGCCACGATTACACCTTTGAGAAAGATATGACGACGCAAGTAGAGACGTTTTGCGTATTTTTCCCATCAACGCTCGTGCCCGCAATAGCTGCTCAGAGCACACGCTCGGACGCACAGCTGCTCGAATGGGATTCGTCGTCGAACATAGCCTTTGGTCACTTCGAACACTGTCGACGCCATGGCAGTCGAGTGAGCCGTGCCGTGCTGGAGATGCGACGCCAGCTCCTAGCCGGCACATTGGATGATGCGCAGCTTGAGGAATTGCTGATACGCCTGGGGCACAGCCTGGTAGCCGAACATCAGAGGATTCACCAGCGTATAAGAGAACTGCCGTACACACGCCCGCAAACGCGACGAGAGCTGTTTCGGCGCGTCCATCGTGCGCGAGATTTCCTGCATGCTAACTATGCAGCTCCCATCACTGTGTCCGACGCAGCGCAGATCGCCGCTATGTCGCCATTCCATTTCCTGCGCACTTTCCGCCAAATTCTGGGAGAGACACCGGCGCTCTATTTACAGCGCGTAAGGATTGAGCAAGCTACCTGGCTGCTGCGACACACAAAGTTACCAGTCACGGAAATCGCCTCACAGGTCGGGTACCAAAGCCTCACTTCGTTCAGTAGGGTGTTTGCTCAGCACATGCATATACCACCGCGCGCCTACCGACTGACAAATTAGCAACAACCGATAAGAACCCTCTACACTCACCGTGGCAAGCTGCTCGCTTTTCTGGAGAAGATTATGATGAAGCAGGCTTTACTCTCGGCATCCATTGTCTTGCTCACGTCTTCAGCAGTACTACTGCATGCGGACGTGAACGCGGACGTAACGGCAGTTGAAGAAGCAGCGCTCGCGGCCGTTGCGCAAAGAATTGACGGGTACAACCAACACAATGTGGATGCTTACCTCGCCGCCCACGATGTTGATCTTGAGATCTATGAGTATCCGGACAAGTCAATCGGTAAGGGGCGTGCTCACCTCAAAAAGATATTCGGACCGATGCTGGAGAAAGGTGTTGGCCGCATTGTGGTGAACTATCAAACGGCGGTCGGAAACAAGGTTGTGAGCGACGAGCACGTCAGCTACGGAGGTCCGGGTTTGCAACACATCGTCGCAATTTATACCGTCGAAGACGGGCTGATAGTCAGTGTCCGGCTAGTCGAATCCGACTGACACCCTACACTGACACCTCGCGACTATCGCAGCGCGAGTTGAGGCGAGACAATCGTCAAGGCAAGGAGAGAAAACACATGCACACAACAACCAGAAGCATTTATTTCGCTATGCTGATCACCGTCATCTGTGTGGGCTCGACTCTGCAGGTGTTTGCCGATGAAACAGGAGCAAAGCCCATGGCTAAAGTAACCGGAATTGGTGGCGTGTTCTTTTTATCACGAGGAGAGGGAAAGTCGCTTTCCGCATGGTATGAGAAACACCTGGGAATGAAGATGGAGGACTTTGGTGCCGCCATTTTATCCTGGCAGGACGATACTGCCGAGGATCAGGGCATGACCGTCTGGCACGTAGGCGATCGAGATAGCGACTGGTTTAGTCCCAGTGAGTCCGCTTTCATGATCAACTATCGGGTCGATGATCTCGAAGCGATGCTTGAACAGCTTAGCGCCGAGGGCATCCCTATACAAAAAGGCCCGGAGTACCACGAGAACGGCGTATTCGCATGGATCATGGATCCGGAGGGCAACAAGATCGAACTCTGGGAACCAAAGATCTGGGACGACAAAAACAAAAGGTAGTGATAGGTAAGGCAACCCGGACACGATCGGCCCTGGCACCAGAATCGCATCGCGCAGCGACAACTCTGCGCAATCAGCGCATGCATGTAGCACGCTAGCCTCGTATGATTACAGACTTCGCCAGATGAGGCATGCACGGGCGTGCAGGCGCTGCCGCCCACAGGGATTCTATTTTTCATGAAAGTCAGTCAGAAACAGACTTCCCTACGCGGTCTGCGCATGTTCTGCGTGGCAGCGAAGTACCGCAACTATCGCATTGCCGGTGAGGAGCTATCCATCACCGCCTCCGCTATCAGCCACCAAATTAAGAGCCTTGAGGACGAGCTGGGGATCGATCTATTTGTGCGTGAAAAGCGTTCGCTGGAGTTGACCGAGCAAGGAGCCCGACTGTATAGAGATCTTCAACCGGCCATCGCGCAAATCGACACACTTATCGCGGATGTCACCAGCTCCGTGGCGACCCGCCAATTGCGCGTTTCGGTTCAGCCCTTCTTTGCCAGCGAAATGTTTGTACCTCGCCTCAAGGAATTCACCAAACGGCATCCGGGCATTGAGATATTTGTGGATACCAGCGACGAAACCGCAGAAAAACACCCAGCGAGCGTCGACGCCTCC
>JBGCDU010000018.1:0-33462 GCA_045105635.1 Congregibacter sp. | reverse complement strand
TTATGACAGTCAGTAGCGCGGGGCTGGCACCTTGCTAAAGACCGCTAGGGCCGAAGCCACTAGATGAAGTATTGATGACTGCTTACGCAGCCAGCGCTACCTCGTAGTTGTCGTCATTGGCAACTAATAGTTTGCAGCTTTGGATTTACGTGATTGGCTACCCTCACGGCATGCACCTTAGGTTTTGCTACCAGCGTCGAATCCATAACGCCCCCAAAAGTGAAGCGCATAGTTTACCACAGTTGCACAGCAGCTCTGGCTCATGCGGCTCTTGCCATGTTTTCGGGGGATTACTGGGTCGCTGCGCATAATCAGGATTTGACAGGCGCTCAGTTGTGTCCAAGTCTCTATAAACACCATAAAAAAGTAATCTGGGGAGCAAATACATGGGCGATATTCAAATTAACTACGTTGCGGTGCTTGTCGCTGCGGTCGTGGGTTTCGTGGTGGGCGGTCTGTGGTACTCGCCGTTGCTGTTTGGAAACGCCTGGATGAGATCTGCAGGTATCTCCCAAGAGCAGGTAAACGGCGGCAACAAGGTCAAAAATTTCGGTTTGACCCTGCTGTTTCTGTTGATAATGAGCTACTGCCTGGCCGCGTTTCTGGCAGCACCCGAGGTCACGCTGCAGACCGGCGCGCTGTATGGGTTTCTCACGGGCTTCGGGTGGATCTTTTTCGGCATAGGGGTGATCGCGCTGTTTGAGCTGCGCTCCTGGACCTATATCCTGGTAAACGGTGGTTACTGGACGGTCACAATGACGGCTATGGGCGCGATTCTGGGCGGGTGGTCCTAGCGATTACTTGTTCCGCCATAGACTGTGGGCTAGCGCAATGCGCATGCGCCGACTGTTAGGACTTGCTGGCAGCGTCGAGCAAAGCTTAGGGATATTTTGACAATGTTCTGTCAGAAGCCCCTAGTCGTACTCAAATACTCCCGTTCCGCCTCCGTGCTCTCCCGGCCGAGCGCCGCGTTGCGGCCCGGGTATCGACCGTAGGTCTCGATCACATCGCGGTGCGCTTTCTGAAACTGGAGTGCTTTGCTGTGCCCCAGCGCGGTAAACAGTCGCATAGCCTCCTCATGCACTCGCAAGGACTCCGAGTGCATATAGGGCATATACGTAAAGTATCGTTCATCGGGGGTCATATGGAGATCGTCTCCGTTGGCGACAGCAACCTGCGCCAGGGTGAGTGCCATCGCATCCTGTGCAAACGCTCGTGGACTATCGCGAAAAACGTTTCGCGAAAATTGGTCCAGCAGAATAATCTCGGCGCAGCGACCGGCAGGCGTTTTCCGCCAATGCCAGCACTCTCCCGCACTTGCGGCTTCCAAGCTTGGCAAAAAACGCGTGCGACAGAGCGCGTCAAACTCGTCAGATTTCTTGAACCACAGCTCGGGTCCAGCCTCGTCAAACCAAAAAGTGAGAACGTCCTCGTAGCGCAGCGTCATCAGCCGACAAATGCCCGCTCAATCACATAGTCGCCCTGGGTGCCCTGATTCGGCGAAATCTCAAACCCGCGGCTATCGAGCAGCTTGGAGATATCTTCGAGCATGGCGATGCTGCCGCAGATCATGGCGCGATCTTTTGCGGGGTCTATGGTGTCAAGTTCCAGGTCGCGCTCCAGCTTGCCGGATTCCAGCAGCTCGGTGATTCGTCCGGTGTTGCGGAACGATTCGCGAGTGACTGTCGGGTAGTAGAGCAGCTTCTCGCGAATGTCATCGCCCAGATACTCGTGGTTAGGCAGGTCCTCGGTCAGGTAATCGTGGTACGCCAGATCACTGCTCTCGCGCACGCCATGTACCAACACGACCTTGTCGAACTTGGCGTAGGCTTCCGGATCGCGGGTAATGGCCAGGAACGGCGCGAGCCCGGTGCCGGTGGCGAACAGAAACAGATTTCGGCCCGGACGCAGATCAGTCAGGACGAGGGAGCCCACGGGCTTCTTGCCCAGCAGCACCTCGTCTCCAACTTCGATATGTTGCAGTTTTGAGGTGAGTTTGCCGTCGGCTACCTTGATGCTTAAAAACTCCAGCTCGTCCTCGTAGTTCGCGCTCGCAATGCTGTAGGCGCGCAGCGCAGGCTTGCCGTCGACCTCGAGGCCCACCATGGTGAAGTGGCCGTTCTCAAAGCGAAACTCCGGCGCGCGCTCGGTCTTAAAACTGAACAGGCGATCGTTCCAGTGCTTCACTTCAGTGACTTTGGCGGGTGTAACGGCGGCCATGAATCAGAACCTCTTGATATATGTGTGAGCTTATACGTACGGCGCTGCGCATTCTGATCACCTCATCGCAAGGCTTCAAGTAAATCCAACGTTCTGTAAAGAACGGTTTTTCCTAAGGTTATTACCCTGTAATTAGTGAGCGTGCAGTGGACAGCCCAACAGCGTCTACCTAGACTCGGTGCATCGGACAAAACAATAAAGCGCAAGCCAAACAAACCATGGGCGCCACCGGGCATGGCCTTACTTCAGGATTTATCGATCGGCGCACGCACACGTACGGTGATGGTCAGTTGTCCGGGGATGTGAACATGCCGCCGAGCATCAATCCCGGTGTCAGCGCAGTGGCGATGGGCGGCTGCGGCGGGTCTGGCTGAATGCTGCAGACCTTGGTCGAGGCGTTTACGCAGATTGGCTTCCCGCAAATGCTGGCTATCTGGGGCGGCATCATGCTCGCCGCCTTGCTGCGTGCATTTACAGGCTTCGGGTTTTCTTTGGGCGCCGTGCCGGTTTTGTCGCTGTTTGTTGCACCCACAGATGCCGTGGTGATCACATTAGGCCTGCTCCTGACTGTCAGCGTATTCTCGATCAAAAAATATTGGACGCCGGGTACCGTACAACCACTTGTGCCGATACTGCTCTTTGCGATTCTGGGCACCGCGGTTGGCGCGAGCTTGCTGCGTTCGCTGTCAGTCGTTCAGTTTCAGCTGTGGATTGGCTTGGGGGTGGTGCTGGCATGCCTTGCACTGAGCTTTTATCGTCCCAAGGCACTGCGCGTTGGTTTTATATTGCGCGCTGTCACCGGTCTCTGCTCCGGTCTTATGAACGGCGCCCTCGCCATTGCAGGACCGCCTATTATTATCCTCACCATGGCCACCGAGAGCAGCGCCCAAAAAAGCCGGGCGATTCTAATGACTTACTTCATGTTTATCTCGGTGATAGGTCTATTGATGTACGCGACGCTTGGCTACATAACTGTGCGCAGCCTTTGCATGTTGCTGTTGGCGCTACCCGCCATGCTGTTGGGGGATGCTCTGGGTCACGCGGTGTTCTCGCGTTTTGGTACGCAGATGCACCGGACGATTGCCCTTGGCGCGCTCTACTTTGTGGGTATCGGGACTACCACCAAGGCCTTGTCGGACTGGTCCTGGTAGAGAGTCTGGGGCGACCTTTGGCCGGGAGGGGGACCTCCCGGCGCAGTCCGAGTTACTTACTGGCAAATTCCGTTATTCCAAACCTCCTTACTCCAAACCTCCTTACTCCAAACCTAGGGCGGAGCCAATGATGTGATAGATCACGCTCTGCTCGTTGGTCCCGATCACCGCGTGCGCACCGGGCCCGGCACCGTAGATAACTATGTCTTCGGCGGAGTGCGTTTCTGAGGTCAGTGGAATGAGGGCTTCCTGGTGATAGCCGTCGGCTTCGGTATCGATGCTGCTGATATCGACCCGGCCCGTCGCGATGTCGATACCATAGGTCACGTCCGAGTCAGTCTCGCTGCCCAGATCGCGGAAGCCACGCCCATTCGCGTAGTTCAGCGTGGTGTACGGCAGGCCATCTTGCGCCAGGTACGGGTCCGTCTCACCGACGGCAACGACTTTGCCCAGAATCGGATTGCCGCGTTTTGCGTAGCCCGAAATCGTAAACACATGGCCGTGATCCGCGGTCACGATGATCAAGGTTTCGCTCATGTCTACAGATTCTGTGGCCGCGCGTACCGCATCAGAAAAAGCGATGGTGTCGGTCAAAGCGCCCGAGGCATTCCCCGCGTGGTGGCTGTGATCTATGCGTCCGGACTCCACCATAAGAAAAAACCCTTTCTCATTGTTGTCGAGAATATCAATCGCCTTGGTGGTCATGTCCGCAATAGATGGCTCACCCAGAACATCGTTCGCGCGATCCGCCTCGTACTGCATGTGCGACTCGTTAAACAGACCCAGTACGCGCTCTGCGTCTGCCGGAATGGCATCGAAGCCCGCCTGGTCCTGCACGAATACGCCCCTGGGATACGTCGTCTGCCACTCAGCTGTCAGATCGCGGCCATCCGTGCGATCACCCTCGACGTCTGGCGCGCTACTTTCGACGTTGAAAGACGCGTCCCGGGGAATAAAGTGCCGACGACCGCCCCCCATGGCGACTTCAATGCCATCGACGTCTACGTCAAACCGCTCTTCCAGATTGGCCTCGAAGTTGACCAGCTGCGACGCGATGTCTTCGCACCCCAGGGCTATGGCGTCTTCTGGCATGTCTGAATTGTCCTCCCAGTTGCGATCGGGGGATTTGGCGTAGGTGGCTGCGGGCGTTGCGTGCGTGATGCGCGCCGTGGATATCACGCCGGTAGACATACCGGCGACCTCGGCCAGCTCCAGCGCCGTGACCAACTCATTGCCGGCGACGGTGGAGCAGTCGCCGCGTTCAACGTCCTCGTCAATACCCACGACGCCCACGTCAGTTTTGACGCCGGACATCATTGCGGTCATGGTGCCTGCGGAGTCGGGCGTTTGCGCGTCTACGTTGTAGGTTTTTGCCAGACCGGTGAAAGGGAAGGTATCAAAGCTAAGGTTGTTTTCCTCACCGGGCATGCCCTTCAACTGGCCTTCGAGAATGCGGGCGGCCGTCACCGTGGTTACGCCCATGCCATCGCCTACGAACAGGATGACATTTTTGGCCTGACCCGCGCCGGGAAAATTTGGTTTGTCCGCTACCGCAGCCATGCCAATTTTATACCAGTGGTTTGCGAATTGGTGGGCGGGCAGTATCTCCACGGCGTTCCGGTTGGATTGAGGTTGAACGGTGACTTCACCGTCGCCAAAAATCCATCTCACCTGCGCGGACACGCCCCCGACTTGCAAAGCGATCAGGGACGCAGCCAAAAGTTTTCGCTTAATGATCATGTAGAGCCTCTTAGTGGATAAACAAGCGCCTCAAGTTGGGCGAGCAAACACTAAGCGGCTGGGGTTACGAGCCGGTGATACTTTTTTGGCAGATTAGCTGCAGTTTTGTGACGACTATGTGAATTTGCTTCTGCATAGGCAGTGCGAGGCCGAGGATCGCGTACTCCGTGCCCAGACCGCAGCCTTAACGATTGGCAGTGCGCATTACCCGTTGCTTCTGACGATCCCAGTCTCGATCACGCTCTGTGTCGCGCTTGTCGTGAGATTGCTTGCCCTGAGCCAGCGCTATGGAAGCTTTGACCAGGTGCCCTTTCCAGTACAGGCGAGTGCATACGCAGGTTTGGCCTTTGGCGGCGGTAGCCGAGAGAATCTTTGCCAGTTCCTTCTTGTGCAGCAGTAGCTTGCGGGTGCGGGTGGGGTCCGACACAAAATGCGTCGATACAGTCCCCAGTGGCGTGATCTGGGATCCCAGCAGCCAGGCCTCACCGTTTTTTACCAGCACGTAGGAGTCGGTGAGTTGCGCTTTGCCGGCACGCAGCGCCTTGACTTCCCAGCCGGTCAGCACCACCCCCGCCTCAAAGTCCTCGAGAATGTGGTAATCAAAACGTGCACGCTTGTTCTGCGCGATGACGTTATCGGGGGTTTTTCGGTTCTTTTTGCTCATCTGGATATTGTACGCGAGCATCCGGCTTTCGTCGGGCTTTTCAGCGGCCTCGGGGTCGGGCAAGCTGTACGCCGTCTTTCGACTATGAGCCCGCATGGAACCGTACGTACCGGTACAGCGTTGGCGTTCGCGCACAACCTTCGTACTCGCCCTGTCTATTGCCGCCGTTGGGTTGGGCAATGTCTGGCGCTTTGCGTGGTTGATGGGTGAGCACGGCGGGGGGCCCTTTCTACTAAGCTATCTATTTTGCTTGCTGGTCGTAGGTGCGCCGCTGCTGGTTGCAGAGATCGTTCTCGGTGCGCGAGGACGGGGATCCCCATTCCTGACGATTGCCTGGGCGACCAAAGCCTCGGGACGCAGCCGCGGCTGGTTAGTGATTGCTTTGATCACCTGCGCCGCGGGTTTTCTCCTGCAGGCTTGCTATCTCACTATCGCCGGGTGGTCGCTGGCCTACGCTTTTCAGCAGCAGCTCGGTACTTTTGCGGCCATCAGTCTCGCCGAGTCCTCGGCTTTTTTTGCCGCCGAGCTGGAGGACTCCGCCAATTTATTGAGCTGGCAATTGCTCGCGGCAATTATTGTCGGCGGCGTTGTGGCGGCTGGCGTGCGCCGGGGGATTGGTCTTATGGCGTGGATAGCCGTGCCCCTGCTGTTGACGCTGCTAGGTGTGCTTGCGGTTTACGCCGTCGAGTACGGTGACCTGAGCGCGGCCGGAGCTTACCTGTTTCGCTGGCAACTGCTGGACTTCGATGGTTCTTCGTTTATGGCCGCCATGGTGCATGCCTTGTATACCCTGTGCGTCGGCGTCGCCGTGGGCATGAGCTACGGCGCTTACACCCCGGACAAGTTGCCGATTGTTCGTTCTGTCCTTGCTGTGGCCTTTTTTGATGTTGTGCTTTCGGTGGCGGTGGGGATTGCGATCTTTCCGCTGACCTTTGCCAGTAATCTTGTGCCGGCGGAGGGCTTTGGTCTGCTGTTTGTGGGCATGCCCTTTGTGTATGGCAACTTGCCGTTTGGCGACGTGTACGGGGCGCTTTTTTTTATAGCAGTTTTCGTGGTCGCTCTCGGTACAGCCGTCGCTCTTTTGGAGCCAGCGGTCAGCGTGCTTGAACAGCAGTTTCGTATGCGTCGTCTGCCCGCGGCGGTGGCGCTGGCGCTGCTGGCCTGGGCTCTCTCGGCGTTGGCTACCACCGATCTGGGCGAGGGCGGATTTTTCCTGTGGTTGGATGAAACCACGGCGACGATCCTGATTCCACTGGGCGGCCTGCTGTTGGCGATTTTTGTGGGCTGGCGCATGCCGCGGGCACTGTTGCGGCGAGAACTGGCCCGAGAGCCCGACATACTGTTTTCTGTGTGGTATTTTCTCATCCGTTTCGTGGCCGCACCGGTGATTGTTATCGGGTGGTTGTGGCTGGTGCTCCTGCTTTGAAAGCGGCCGGAGCCTCCGAATCTGCCTGTAATCTGGATGCGCCGATTTCATGACCGCTATTCATCGCAGCGCTCTGCTGCCCTTCAGTGATCAACAGCTGTACGCCTTGGTCAACGATGTCGAAGCCTACCCTCAATATATGGATGGCTGTGTTGGCGCGGAGGTTATTCGCAGCGAAGCGAATCAGATGGAGGCGCGTCTGGACCTGGCCCGAGGGGGTATTAAACAAAGTTTCACCACCCTCAACGAACTGAATCCGCACCAAAGTATCCGTCTCACGCTCAAAGATGGGCCTTTCGATCGCTTTGACGGTTTGTGGCGGTTTCAGGCGCTCGCCGAGCAGGCGTGCAAGGTCACACTCGATCTGGAATTTACGGTTCGCAGCAGCTTGCTCAGTGTCGCCGCAGCCCACCTGTTTGACCGCGTTGCCGGAAGTCTGGTCGATTCGGTCGTTACTCGCGCGCAGACGGTCTATGGCCTGTGAGCAAAAGCGTGGATAGCATGGATAGCGTGGATAGCGTTGCAGGTTGTTCAGACACAGCACTGCGCATTGAGGTGGTTTACGGCACCGCCGAGAAGCAGGCGTTACTGGCGCTGGATGTACCCGAGGGCACTACCGCGTTGCAAGCGGCGCAGCGCTCCGATGTCGCCAGCCAGTTTCCGGGCCTGATCATCGACGAGAACACACGTGTGGGTATTTTTGGGCAGTTGGTCTCGACCGGCCAGGTGCTGCGCGAGGGCGATCGGGTGGAGATTTATCGTCCGCTATTAGCCGATCCTAAGGAGGTGCGGAAGGCTCGGGCTGCCCGGGCCAAAGAGCGCCGCGATGGTGCGAGCGATAAGAGCGATAAGAGCGATAAATAGGCCACGGTAGCGCTTAGAGCTGCGCCAGTAATCACAGGCCCCGTTTAGCGACTCTCGGTATCGTCTTGCTCGTCAGATCCCTCAGGCTGTGCGGGCTTCGCCCATTCGGGCAGGTAGTCACCCCGAATCCCCTTGAGATTGTCGCCTTCGAAGATAATGCTCACCTGCGCTTCGCGGATAATGTCTGCGCCGTTTCTGATGACGTAGGGATAGTCCCAGCGATTGGTGTGGAAAGTGTCTTCGACCAGCGGAGATCCCATAATAAAACGCACCTGACGGCGGTTCATTCCCGGTTTGAGCTGCTCGATCATTTCCTGATCAACCAGATTACCCTGCTCGACGTTTATCTTGTAAACCCCGGGGAAGCCCACAAAGCCGCAGCCGCTGTGGCTCAGACAGATCGTGGTAAACAGTAAAAGCAACAGAGGGCGTTTCAAGGATAAACTTCCACTCGCTGGGGAGGGGTGGCATGATACAGCCCTGTTCTTCGGCAGAGAAGTCTGTTTCCCATGCCATTTAGTAATCAGGATTTACGCAGTGCTGGCCTCAAGGTCACGCTGCCTCGCGTAAAAATTCTTCAAATTCTGGAAGAATCCGATTTGCACGCACGTCATATGAGCGCTGAGGATGTCTATCAGGCATTGCGTGATGCGGGCGAAGACGTCGGCCTCGCCACGGTTTATCGTGTACTGACCCAGTTCGAGAGCGCGGGCCTGGTCACTCGACATAACTTCGAGGCGGGGCACTCGGTGTTTGAACTGGCTCATGGTGAACACCACGACCATATGGTCTGCACCGACACCGGCAATGTGATTGAGTTTACCGACGCCGTGATTGAGGAGCGTCAGCACAGGATTGCCGAAGAGCACGGCTACGAGCTGGTCGATCATTCCCTGGTGCTTTACGTGCGCAAAAAAGACGCAAAGTAGCGGTTTAACGAGACTATCACTGCCGCAGCAGTAATCTCACACGGCGCCACACCTTAGCTTGACTCTAACATCTCGCGAGCGTGCGCCCGGGTGTTGTCCGTCATTTTCAGGCCGCCCAGCATTCGGGCTATCTCATCAACACGGGCCGTAGCGTCCAGCTGCTGAATTTGAGACGACAATTTTTTGCCTTTGCCCGCCTTCGCGACGACCAGATGATGCACCCCCTGCGCGGCGACTTGCGGCAGGTGCGTGACGCACAGCACCTGCGCGCCGCGTCCCATATCGGCGAGTAGTCGACCCACGACTTCGGCGACAGCGCCACCAATACCCACATCGACCTCATCAAACACCATGCTCGGCACTGTGGTCGCGCCAGCGGTGACCACCTGTATGGCCAGGCTGATGCGCGACAGCTCTCCGCCCGAGGCGATGCGCGCCAGTGACTGCGGTGGTGCGCCGGCGTTGGTACTGATTAACAGCTCTACTTCTTCGTTACCTAATGGGTGGGGCTCGCCGCCCTCGCGCAGGCTCAGGGCGACCGTGAACTCGCAGTTAGCCATGGAGAGTTTTTTCAGCAGCCCGGCGACTTCCCGTTCCAGCTTTGCGGCTGCGCCCTTGCGCGCAGCGCTGAGCTTTTTGGCGGCGTTTGCGTACTTTTTTCGCGCCGCCGCGAGCTCGGCGTCCAGCGCCTCAAGTCGCTCATCGCTGGAATCCAGCGAGGCCAACTCCTCTGCCAGCGACCCGTGATGCCCGGCCAGTGCGTCGGGCATGACCCGGTGTTTGCGGGCAAGGCCGTAAATACTGTCGAGGCGCGCGTTGACCTCGGCCAGACGCTGCGGATTGCTCTCGCGGTCGGCAAGATACTGCTGTAGTTCGCTCTGTGCTTCTTGCAGCTGAATGGCTGCAGAATCCAGCATCTGCAGCACGTTCTTTACGGCTTTGCCTGAGTGCAGTTCGGGCTGCAGCTGAGCGAGCGCAGCGCGGACGCCTGCTTCGTGCGTTTCGCACAGGTCTATGGCATTCCCCGCTTGTGTCTGGATGGTATCGGCGTTTTCCAGTGCGCGCTGCTCGGCTTCCAGCGCCGGCAGCTCGTCGTCGGTCATTGATAACTCGTCAAGCTCCCGGACCTGATAGCGCAGCAATTGCTCTCGATCGGCGTTCTCGCGCTGGTCATTCCGAAAGGCCACGAGCTGGTCGTGGAGTTCTCGCCAATGTGTGGCCAAGGTCGCGACCTGCCGAGCGACCTCGCTCTGTCCCGCGAAGGCATCCAGCAGCTCCCGCTGATGGGCCCGGCGCAGCAGCGACTGGTGCGCGTGCTGCCCGTGGATATCGATGAGCAGCTCGCCGAGTGCGATACAGTCCTGAAGGTTGACACTGCTGCCGTTGATGTAAGCGCGCGAGCGGCCCTCCCGGGTCACTACGCGCCGCAGCAGACAGTCATTGCCGGCCTCGAGATCGCGTTCTGCCAGCCAGACGCGGGCCTGAGGCACATCGCTGATATCGAAGCTCGCGCTGATTTCGGCGCGGTCACTACCGGGCCGGATGGCGCTGGGGTCCGCACGATCGCCAAGGCACAGTCCCAGGGCGTCTAGCATAATGGATTTGCCAGCACCGGTTTCGCCGGTGATGACGGTAAGACCTGTCTGAAAATCCACGTCCAGGCTGTCGACGACCGTGAACTGACTGATGCGTATTTGTGTGAGCATGCAAGACCGCGTTTGTGATGCTGCAGTTTATAACGCATACGGCGAAGTGCATAAGTATTAAAGTCGCTTCCAGCACAGATCACGGCGACTTCGCTTTGCCTGACCATCCCAACGTGCTACAACCTCTCCTGAGCCAAATATCAGGTCCAGGCGCGTGAGTAGCAGATCAATCGATAGAGCAGGGGGCAATTTATCGGCGCGGGCCGGCACGTTGCTGCGCACCCTGGTCAGCATGCACATCCGCGATGGCGCGCCGGTGGGCTCCAGAACGCTGGGCGCAGAGGCGGGACTCACGGTCAGTCCCGCGACCATACGTAATGCCATGTCGGATCTCGAGGAACGAGGCTACCTGCAATCGCCACACACATCGGCGGGCAGGGTGCCCACAGCGCTGGGCTACCGGTTTTTTGTCGACAGCCTGATGCAGGTGTCGGAGGATTTGGACAGCAGTGCAATGCAGGTGCTGCGCGCTGAGCTAAATTCCGACCGCAACGCGAGTGAATTGGTACAGACCGCTTCTACGCTGCTGTCGACAATTACCTCGCAGGCGGGCGTTGTCACGGTGCCAAGACCGGCCCAGCAGCCACTGCGGCAGGTAGAGTTTTTGCCGCTTTCGGGGAACCGCGTGCTGGTGATTCTGGTGATTAATCAGCGCGAAGTGCAAAACCGCATCATTTACACGCGCCGCGTGTTCTCGGAAGAGGAGTTACGCGAGGCGGCGCTGCTTATTAATGAGCGGTTCGCCGGTCGTGAGCTAGCTTCGGTGCAGGATGAAGTGAGCCGTGAGCTGCAGGCCGCACGCAGTCGAATTGACGACTACGTCTCGGCAACGCTGGATCTCGCGCAGCAGGCCCTGGCCGAGGAGGCACCGCAGGACTATCTGATCGTCGGGGAGTCACGGCTTGCCGAGCGTGCGAGTCCCGAGGAGCTTGAGCGTCTGCGCGAGCTTTTCGCGGCTCTTGAGTCTAAGCAGGATTTGCTGCATTTGTTGGAGCGCTGCTCCGATGCCGAAGGCGTGAAGATTTTCATCGGCGAGGAAGCGGGTTTACAGATTTTCGGGGATTATTCACTGGTTACCGCGCCCTACGGCGATGGCGCGCGAACCTTGGGTGTTCTGGGGGTCATCGGCCCTACGCGCATGGCCTATGATCGCGTGATACCGATTGTTGATGTGACCTCGCGCATGCTCAGCGCGGCGCTTTCTGACTGATTCTACCTGCTGACCTGCGTTTCGAGCAGGCGGCGTCATACTCTTGAAATATGCTTGCGCTGCCCCCACTACGCTTGCTACGGCATTATTCCGTGCAGAATGTGAGCGCGGGAAGAAAATTTCAGCATAAATCAGGAGAACGGGGTGGCAGAACAAAAGCCGGATCAGGGTGGAGCGTCAGAGTCCGCGGAAACGCCGGATACAGCGGCTCAGGACCCAATTCAGGACCCAATTCAGGACGCGGCAGAGGCGGTTGCCGATGCGCTTAAGGATGCTCAGGCACACGCCGCCGAAGGCGCCGATGCTGTTGAGAGTGACACGTCTGGTACGCCCGATAGCGAGCTGGAGCAGCTGCGCGCCGAGCTCGAAACCGCGCGAGACCAAGTGTTGCGCGCCCATGCTGACGCGCAGAACGTCAAGCGCCGAGCTGAGCAGGACGTCGAAAAAGCACGCAAATACGCGCTGGAACGTTTCAGTGGCGAGTTGTTGCCGGTGGTCGACAATCTCGAGCGCGCGCTGGAGTCTGCGGGTGGCGATGACGAAGCGATCAAGCCGATTGCCGAGGGCGTTGAGCTAACGCTCAAGAGCTTTCAGGACGTGCTGGGCAAATTTGCGATCGAAGCGCTGGATCCAGTGGGAGAGCCCTTTGATCCGCAGCTGCATCAGGCAATGAGCATGATCGAAAGCCCCGATGCGGAGCCCAATACGGTACTGACGGTGCTGCAAAAGGGTTACACGCTTAACCAGCGGCTGATACGTCCAGCCATGGTGATGGTCAGCAAGGCACCCGCCGGGTCCTGAACTCCCTGAGGTCCGCTGTTTTGCGCCAAGCCCTTGAAAAGACAGGCATCGGACCCACATAGAAGACAGATTTAATTGATAGCTTGCTGCGCCGACGCCTTTGAGGGTCGAAAAGCGCAGCGCAGCCAGGAGAAGAAGCATGGGTAAGATTATCGGTATTGACCTGGGAACGACCAATTCCTGTGTCGCGGTGCTGGATGGCGGCAAGCCGCGCGTTATCGAAAACGCTGAAGGCGATCGCACCACTCCGTCAATTGTCGGTTACACCGACGACGGCGAAATCCTCGTCGGTCAGAGCGCCAAGCGCCAGGCGGTGACTAACCCGCACAATACGCTGTACGCCGTTAAGCGACTTATTGGCCGCAAGTTCAAGGACGATGTCGTACAAAAAGACATCTCTATGGTTCCTTACAAGATTGTTGCGTCTGACAACGGCGATGCCTGGGTCGAAGCCAACGGCGAGAAAATGGCACCCCCGCAGGTGTCTGCAGAAGTCCTGCGTAAAATGAAAAAGACCGCTGAGGAGTTCCTTGGCGAGGCCGTCACCGAGGCCGTGATTACGGTGCCTGCGTACTTCAACGATTCACAGCGTCAGGCAACCAAGGACGCGGGCAAAATCGCCGGTCTCGAAGTCAAGCGCATCATCAATGAGCCCACCGCCGCGGCGCTGGCCTACGGAATGGACAAGTCCAAAGGCGACCACACGATTGCCGTGTACGACCTGGGTGGCGGTACCTTCGATATCTCTGTCATTGAGATTGCCGAAGTAGACGGCGAGCATCAGTTTGAAGTGTTGTCGACCAACGGCGATACCTTTCTCGGTGGTGAAGATTTCGACATGCGGCTGATCGAATATCTCTCAAGCGAGTTCAAGAAAGAGAGCGGTATCGATCTCCACAGTGATCCGCTGGCCCTGCAGCGTCTGAAAGAAGCCGCCGAAAAAGCCAAGATCGAGCTGTCGAGCTCACAGCAGACCGAAGTGAACCTGCCTTACATTACCGCCGACGCAACCGGGCCCAAGCACCTGGTGGTCAAGCTGAGTCGCTCCAAGCTGGAGTCATTGGTCGAAGAGCTGGTAACTCGCACTATGGAGCCATTGAAAATGGCGCTCAAGGATGCCGATCTGTCCCCGAGTGATATCGACGACGTGATACTGGTCGGTGGTCAGACGCGTATGCCGATGGTGCAGCAGAAGGTTGCTGACTTTTTTGGCAAAGAGCCACGCAAAGATGTAAACCCGGACGAAGCCGTCGCGATGGGTGCAGCGATCCAGGGCGCGGTGCTGGCTGGCGACGTAAAAGATGTGCTACTGCTGGACGTGACGCCTTTGACTCTGGGTATCGAGACTATGGGTGGTGTAGCTACACCGCTGATCGAAAAGAACACCACCATCCCGACCAAGAAGTCACAGACTTTTTCGACGGCCGACGATAACCAGTCGGCGGTGACGATTCACGTCGTACAGGGCGAGCGCAAGCAGGCGAGTGGCAATAAGTCGCTGGGACGCTTTGATTTGGCGGACATCCCGCCGGCACCGCGCGGTATGCCGCAGATAGAGGTCACCTTTGACCTGGATGCCAACGGCATACTGCACGTGGCTGCAAAGGACAAAGCGACGGGCAAGGAGCAGTCGATTCGAATCACGGCGTCTGGGGGTCTGACCGACGAGGACATCGAAAAAATGGTGGCCGATGCGGAGATTAACGCCGAGGCAGATCAGAAGTTCGAAGAGCTGATTACCGCGCGCAATACCTGCGAAGGTCTGGTCAACGCGGCGCGTAAGACGGTTGAAGAAGCCGGCGAGCATGCATCGGACGACGAGAAAGCGGCGATTGAGTCTGCCATCTCCGAAGCCGACGAAGCGCTCAAGGGCGATGACAAGGATGCCATCGACGCGGCCGCTACCAAGCTGACTGAGGTCACAGGGCCTGTCGCGCAGAAGATGTATGCGGCGCAGGCTGAAGCAGGCCAGGCGGGCGAAGGCGCAGAAGCCGCTGCCGAAGGTGCTGAAGAATCCTCAGGCGGAGATGACGCTGTTGATGCGGAATTTGAGGAAGTCAGCGACGACAAGAAGTAAGCTTGCGGACCTGACAGCACGGCCTGTGCCGTGCTGTCATCAAGCTGTTTGGGATAACGCGGGACGTAAGTGCCCGCGTTGTCATATGTGAGAAAGCGGTCTGACCGCAGGGAACGAATTTAAAGCACTATGTCAAAACGCGACTATTATGAGGTGCTCGGCGTCAGCAAGGCCGACGATGAGAAGGACATAAAAAAAGCCTATCGTCGCGTTGCGATGAAGTTTCACCCGGATCGCAATCCTGACGATCCCAACGCCGACGAGAAATTCAAAGAAGCCTCCGAGGCCTACGAGGTGCTCAGCGACTCGCAGAAGCGCGCGGCGTATGACCAGTACGGCCACGCGGGCCTGGAAGGTCAAATGGGCGGTGGCGGCGGTTTTTCTGGCGGCAACTTCTCGGATATCTTTGGCGACGTCTTTGGCGATATTTTTGGTGGCGGCGGAGGCGGTCGCGGGGGACGCGGCGGCGCTCAGCGAGGGTCAGATTTACGCTACACCCTGGACATCTCTCTGGAGGACGCGGTACGCGGTACCAAAGTCGAGATTCGCGTGCCGACGCTGGTGTCATGCTCAACCTGTACCGGTAGTGGCGCGCGCAAAGGCAGTAGCCCAACCACTTGTGGCACCTGCGGTGGCGCGGGTCAGGTACGTATGCAGCAGGGCTTTTTTCAGGTGCAGCAGACCTGCCCAACCTGCCGAGGACGCGGCAGCACGATTTCTGATCCCTGTACCTCCTGTCGCGGCCAGGGCCGTGTTGAAAAAACCAAAAAGCTCTCGGTCAAAGTCCCCCCGGGCGTGGATACCGGCGATCGCATTCGTCTGGCAGGTGAAGGCGAGGCGGGTACCGAGGGCGGTCCTGCGGGCGACCTGTTTGTACAGATGTCGGTCAAGCAGCATCCCATCTTTGAGCGTGATGGCAAGCACCTGTATTGCGAAGTACCGATTACTTTTGCCGATGCGGCACTGGGCGGTGAGCTAGAGGTCCCTACTCTCGATGGTCGGGTGAAGCTGAAAATTCCCGCAGAGACCCAGACCGGCAAGCTGTTTCGCTTGCGCGGCAAAGGCGTACAGCCCGTGCGCGGCGGCGGCGTTGGCGATTTGCTATGCCGCGCAGTGATCGAGACACCGGTAAATCTGGGTAAACGGCAGAAAGAGATTCTGCGCGAGTTGCAGGCCAGTCTCGGCGAGGATGGCACCGCACAAAGCCCACGACAAACCAGCTGGTTTGAAGGTGTTAAAAGCTTCTTTGATGACATGAAGCCCTGACGTCCCGAAGCAAAAACTAGAACCGATTCCCGAGCCACAGAGCGATGAACCCATGAAGCCAACACTGCGTGTCGCAATCGCCGGAGGCAATGGCCGCATGGGGCAGACCCTGATTGAGCTGGTGTCTGATACGGACGCACTCGCGATCGCTGGTATCACTCTCGCACCCGATGAGTCCGCCCCGAGCAGCGCGACGGTAGATGCCAGTCTTTATTTTCACGACGTTGACGCTGCGTTAGAAAATGCGGATGTACTGATTGATTTCACTACGCCTGATACCGTGGCGCAGCATGCGCGTGCCTGCAAAGACGCGCGCGTTGCCTGGGTACTGGGTACTACAGGTCTGGAGCAAACCGAACAGACGCTGGTCGATGAGGCCGTGGAGCAGGTGAGCGTTTGTCAGGCAGCAAACTTCAGTACTGGCGTGACCCTGATGCTGCGTCTGGTTGAACTTGCAGCCCGCGCGGTAGACGTCGATACCGATCTGGAAGTCATTGAGGCGCATCACCGCCATAAAGTAGACGCGCCATCGGGAACCGCGCTGGCTATTGGCAAAGCGCTAGCCGCTGGTCGTGGTGTCGAACTGACGGAGAACGCGGTGATGAGTCGCGAGGGTATTACTGGCGCACGCCCGGCGGGCGCGATTGGTTTCGCGACTATTCGCGGTGGCGATATCATCGGTGACCACACGGCACTGTTCGCCAGCGAAGGGGAGCGTCTCGAAATCACCCATCGCGCGGGGACCCGAAAAGCCTTTGCGCTGGGTGCGCTGCGCGCGGCTCGCTGGCTGGCTGATCAAGCTCCGGGGCACTACGATATGCAGGATGTCCTGCAGTTACGGGAAAAAGGATAAGACACATGTTGGATGCAGGTTCTGGAATGCTGCCTGAGACAGCCGCGGGTCATGCCGAGACGATTGTTAATATCGACGAGAGCAACGCTGCCCGATACCTGATTGAGGAATCAATGAACCGGCCCGTGGTCATCGATTTTTGGGCGGATTGGTGTGGCCCCTGTAAAGATCTGATGCCGTTGCTTGAAAAACTCGCGAACGAATACGCGGGCGCTTTCCTGCTTGCCAAAGTCAACGCCGATGAGCAACAGATGATTGCGCAACAATTCGGCGTGCGCAGTCTGCCTACGGTAATGATTATGCAGGACGGCCAGCCGGTGGACGGCTTTGCCGGCGCGCAGACAGAGAGCGCTGTGCGCGAGATTCTGGAGAAGTATCTCCCCTCACCTTACGATGCAGTGTTGAAAGAGGCTAACGCCTGCCTGGAAGCAGGCGATGCGGCCAGTGCCGTTACCCTGTTGCGACCGGTCTACACCGACAGTGGTCAGCGTCACGATATCGCTATGGCATACGTGCAGGCCTTGATTGAGGCCCGACGCTTCGACGACGCTCAGGCATTGCTTGATGGCATTCGTATGGCAGATCAAGACCCGCTGTATGAGCAAATGCTGGCGCAGCTGAATCTTGCCCGTGAGGCCTCGCGTTCCCCGGAACTCGTGGCGTTAGAGCAGCAGTTGGACTCCGACCCAGAAAACCTCTCGCTGCGTGAGCAGGTGGCCGTGCAATACAGTGCGGCGGGTCAGTATCGCGAGGCGCTCGAGAGTCTGATCTACATACTTCGCGCCGATATCAACCACAACAACGGCACAACCAAAAAAACGCTCCTGGACACTATTGCCTCCCTGGGTAAGGGCGATCCGCTCGCCGTCGAATACCAACGTAAGTTGTTTAGTCTGCTCTATTGAGCGTTGGCTATAACCACTATGACCCGGGTCGACGCGATGGAACTGCCTCTCAGAATTGCAAGAGCTGCGAACAAAGCAGAAACGTTTCTGAGAGTGTTTGAGTCACAGCATCGATACATGCCAAGGTGACCATGCAGAGTTCATCCGCAGACGAGCCGGCGGTTGAGAGAGCGTCTCAGACAGAGCTGAGCCGTTCGGTCATGCAAGAGCGCCTGACCATAGGCTACGAGTCTTTGGGTCGCTTGTTTCAGGCAGTGTTTGTCGCTGTCATCATCGTTGCGGGCATGGTCTGGACGCCGTCAAATAGCCAGCAGGTGGGGATGTGGTGTGCCGTAACTCTTGCGGTTGCCGCCTATCGACTAGATACCCTGCGTCGCTTTCGGCTGACGACCCAGGAGCAGCGTGAGTCGCGAGCAGATCGTCTGCGCCGGGAATATATCTTTGGCGCTGCTCTGGGTGGTTTGAGCTGGGGTCTATTGGCGATCCTGTTATGGGATCCGTCGAATCTAAAGCTCGGTATTCTCATTGTCATTGCGATTTCGGGCCTGTGTTCGGGGAGCATCGTAACCCTCGCGGCGTTTAGCGAGGCGAGTATTATCTTCATTGCCATGGCAATGGGCTTATTGAGCTCGCGGCTGATTTACGAGGGCGGGTCAGAATCCTACGCAATCGCAGCGCTGGCTGGTGTGTACCTGGTGCTGGTAGGTAGCTACGCGATTCGAGCGAGTCAAATCCTGGTAGAGGGTCTGGAGATGAAGCTTCTCCGCGGCCAGGCTGAGGAGACTATCCGCCGACAGGCACTTTTTGATGATTTGACAGGACTGCCGAATCGACGACTGCTTCAGGAGCGCCTCAGTCAATGCGTGGCACGCGCCAAGCGCCATCAGCAGAAGGCCGCGCTGTTGTTTCTGGACCTGGATTTTTTCAAGCGTGTTAACGATTCTCTGGGACACAGCGTGGGAGATGAGCTGCTGGTAGAAATCGCTCACGACATGCGCTCGCTCCTGCGAGAGGAAGATACGGCAGCGCGACTCGGGGGCGATGAATTTGTCGCCCTGATCGTGGATTTGGAACCTGATGGGCAGTCGCTTATCGCTATGGCACAGCGGCGGGCCGATGAACTGCGGGCGGCGATCGAAAAACCGAGAAACATCCGCGGTAACGAGATTCATGTAACGGTTAGCATCGGCATCAGTATCCTCGATGCAAATACGGATAACGTTGACGATCTGCTCAAGCATGCAGATACCGCCATGTACCGAGCCAAGGAAGACGGCCGGAATACCATCCGCTTTTTTGAATCAGAAATGCAGGATGCGCTGGCGCGGCGCATGCTACTGGAAAATGCACTGCGATCGGCGCTGGACGAGGGCACTGAACTCAGTCTTTTTCTGCAGCCACAGTACGACGAGCAACTGGAAATCCGCGGCGCCGAGCTGTTGCTGCGTTGGTACCACGACGGCAGCTACATAGCGCCGGACCAATTCATCCCCGTCGCTGAGGACTGTGGTTTGATTTACCGCCTCGGAGACTGGGTCATAGAAGAGGCCTGTGCTATTGGGGCGGAACTGGTTGAGTACTTCAGTGAGCACGAACTCTTTCTCGCAATTAACGTCAGTCCACGGCAGTTTAGATCCAAGGTTTTCACACAGAAGGTGCTCGGCGCTATTGACGCTTACGGTTTGCCCGCCGGACTAATAGAGCTCGAAGTTACAGAGGGTCTGCTGATCGAAGATATTGACGACACCATTGCAAAGATGGACGTGCTGAAAAGTAAAGGAGTGCGATTCTCCATTGATGATTTTGGCACGGGCTACTCGTCCCTGCGCTACCTCAAGTCGCTTCCTCTCGATACGCTAAAGATTGATCAATCGTTTATCCGGGATGTGCTCACCGACCCGAGTGATGCAAGTATTGTGCGAGCGATGATTTCCATGGCCGAGACCCTGGAGTTGGATGTCATTGCCGAGGGGGTCGAAACCCAGGATGTGCATCAGTTCCTGGTTGACGCCGGATGCCGAAGGTTCCAGGGGTTTCTTTATAGTCGACCGATACCCTTGCCCGATTTTAAACAGCTTCTGGCTTCCGAGCCCTAGACTGGCGAGCGCTGCAGCACCTATTTACACACACCGGCAGTGCCAGATTGAGCGAATTGCGCGAGTCGATTTTCTGGTAGCCTTGGATAATGCCGAAGGGAGCGCGATCTATGAAAAACTGGTTTGTTACAGCCTTACGCAGAAATAAGTCATTCCTGCTGTTCGTGGTTCTCATGTGTGTGTTTCGAAGCGCTTTTGCCGACTGGAACACGGTTCCCACCGGCTCAATGAAGCCCACGATTCTTGAAGGGGACCGCATTCTGGTCAACAAGATGGCCTATGACATCCGGGTGCCTTTTACTCATCTTTCCCTATACAAGATCTCTGATCCCGCGCGCGGCGACATCATTGTTTTTGACTCAAAATATTCTGGTAAAAAACTGGTCAAGCGTGTGGTGGGTATCCCGGGCGACGTGATTGAGATGCGAGACAACACGCTGCGAATAAACGGCAGATCGCTCTCATATGTCGATGTTGTTTCCGGTGACAGAACTCATGATCGATTGGAAGATCTGCTGGGTGTTGAGCATTTTGTAAGAGTGCGCAAATCGGGGTCCAGGCTATCAAGCTTTCGTCCCATTAAGGTTCCCTCGGACTTGTATCTAGCGCTCGGTGATAACCGAGACAACAGCGCCGATTCCAGAGTTATCGGCTTTGTGCCAAGAAACGAAATTGTCGGCAGGACAAGAAAGGTCGTAATGTCATTCGACTACGAGAACTACTACATACCTCGCTCGAACAGATTCTTGCATACGCTGTGAATTGAGCCCGAGACGTGTTGGCGGCTGAGCACTGTGAGCGTCACTCCTTTGTTTCAAACGCTGGCTCTCTCGTGCACCACTGACGGATAAGACGTAGCTGCTTACTGTGCATATCCGCGAACTACACACACCGTCACTTTTGCTCGACCGCGAGCGAATGCAGAATAACGTGCTCGCCATGGCGACGCGCATTCAAGATCTGGGCTGCACGCTGCGTCCGCATGTAAAGACACACAAGTCGCGGGAAGTGTTGGCGCAAGTCCGTTCAATGAGCAAAAACCCTGGAATTACCGTATCGACCTTGCGGGAAGCGCGGTATTTTTTTGCATCCGGTGAGAAGGACATTTTGTATGCGGTGGCACTCACACCGGATAAAGTGTCTGGCGTTGCGGCCCTGATGCGCGAAGGTTGTGATCTCAAGGTCATCACCGACAACGTTGAGGCCATGGGCTTATTAGCCGAGGCCGCCAGAAATGAGCAGCTTGTACTGCCGGTCCTCATCGAAATTGACGTCGATGGCCATCGCTCTGGCGCCGACCCTCGCGGCGCAGCACTCCTGGATGTGGCGCGAGGTATAGACGCGAGCCCTTATCTGGAGCTGGCAGGCGTTATGACGCACGCGGGCGGCGCCTACGACTGTGACTCACTCGATGACATTAAGCGCCATGCGCGCCAGGAGCGCGCACTGACGGTCGAGTCTGCGCAGCGTATTCGCGCTTTGGGTATCGATTGCCCGATGGTATCTATAGGCTCAACTCCCACAGCGATGGTAGTCGACAATCTTGAGGACGTTACTGAGGTTCGTCCGGGAGTTTATACCTTCTTTGATCTGTTCCAGGCCGGACTGGGCGTCGCCGACCTTAACGATATCGCCCTGTCGGTGTTAACAACCGTGATTGGCCACCAGAAAGACAAAGCCAGGGTGATTGTCGATGCGGGATGGATGGCTATGTCGCGAGATCGCGGCACAGCGAGTCAGGCGGTTGATCAGGGATACGGCCTTGTGTGCGGTATCGATGGTGTGCCTCTTAGTGACGTGATTATGGGCGCCGCCAATCAGGAGCATGGGATTATTACGGCGCGAGAGGGGATGCCGCCGCTGGATACAGAGCGATTTTGTCTGGGATCCAAGTGGCGGATTCTACCCAACCACGCCTGTGCGACGGCGGCGCAGTTTCCGTCGTACCAGGTGCTTGAGAATGACCGGATTGTCGCTGAATGGGCGCGCACGAGCGGATGGTAGTTGCGCCATGAAGGCATCGCCGCTGAACTAAGTTTTACGCGGTAGTTTTCGGGTCGTTCTATGGGATGTCGCTTGCTTGTACGCGTGCAAAAAGAACGCTAAAGTACCCGATCTAGAAAAAACATACTCCAGATTCAAAACGTCGTTAAATTACACGTTTAATGCGCCTTTGGAACAACGCTAAAACAAGCGGCAGTGCTTCGATTCCACCCGTGGGCTCGCGGTTACAGCCATGCTGGCCTGCCGGCCAGTCAGATAGGAGAACACGCTGTGGATACCAGTTTTGCCCCCGAGGATATTGCCTTTCGCGATGAAGTCCGTGCGTTCTTTGATGAGCACTACACGGACGCATTGCGCGCCCGGATGGACGATATGGAGGCTTACCAAGAAGCCACCATCGAATGGCAGAAAACCCTGGCCGAGAAGGGCTGGGTCGCACCGAACTGGCCGGTTGAGCACGGTGGAACCGGCTGGACACCCACGCAGAACTTTATCTTCGAATCAGAGCGCGCGGCCGCAGGTATCCGTGACGTCGTCCCCTTTGGCCTGAAAATGGTGGCCCCGGTCATATACACCTTTGGCAATGATGAGCAGAAAGCGCGGTTTCTACCGCGCATTTTCAACAGCGACGACTGGTGGTGTCAGGGCTATTCTGAGCCCGGCGCGGGCTCTGACCTCGCCGCTTTAAAGACAAAAGCGGAACGTGATGGCGATCATTACGTGATTAACGGCGCCAAAATATGGACTTCCTACGCCCAGCACGCGGATTGGATTTTCTGTCTGGTCCGCACCAGTAATGAGGGCAAAAAACAGCAGGGCATCAGTTTTATTCTTATTGACATGAAGTCCGAGGGCATAAAGGTCAATCCCATCGAGACGATCGACAACCATCACAGTCTGAACGAAGTTGAGTTCAACGATGTTCGCGTACCGGTCGCCAATTTGATCGGTGAGCAGGATAAGGGCTGGACCTACGCCAAGGCGCTGCTCGCGCATGAGCGCACCTCCATCGCTGCGGTAGCCGACTCCCAGCGTAACCTCGCGCAGGTGAAGCGATTGGCGGCGCAGGAGGTCAATGGCGGCAAGGCGCTGATTGATGATCCCCTGTTCCAGAAGCGGCTCTCGGATATTGAAATCGAGTTGATGGCGCTGGAATACACTGATTTGCGAGTGCTGGCGTCTGTGGCCTCTGGTGGTGCACCGGGCGCAGAGTCTTCGCTGCTGAAGATCAAAGGCACAGAGATACAACAGCAGATCCAGGAGTTGCGCATGAGCATTGCTGCGCACTATCAGGGTGTGTTGCCTACGGAGCTCGACGCCAACGTCATCGGGCACGATTTTGGCAGCTCGGCGCGCCAGAAATACATGTATGGCCGCGCCGCAACCATTTACGGCGGTTCGAACGAAATCCAGAAAAACATTATTGCCAAGGCTGTGCTCGGGCTGTAAGCCCCGGCGCATACGTAGGAGAAGAACGATGAATTTTGATTTTTCCGAAGAGCAAACCATGCTCCGCGACAGCGTTGCGCGCTTTGTGCAAGACGGCTACGACTTTGATACCCGGCGCGCGATTGTCGCCTCTGCAGAGGGCATGAATCGTGAGAACTGGTCTACCTTTGCCGAACTCGGTTGGCTGAGCGTGCCCTTTGCCGAGGAGCACGGTGGCTTTGGCGGTGGTCCGGTCGACGTTATGGTCATGATGGAAGAATTCGGCAAGGGGCTAGTAGTAGAACCTTACTTTGCCACCGTCGTCTTATTTGGTGGTCTGCTGCGCGCTGCGGGCAGCGATGCGCAAAAGAACGAATACATCCCGGGGATCGTCGACGGCAGTCGTCTCGGGGCGTTTGCTTATCTGGAGCGACAGGCGCGCTACGAGCTTGCCGATATTGCCACGCGGGCGACGGCGAATGCTGATGGCTTTGTTATTAACGGCGAAAAAGTCGTTGTCAGCAACGGTGCGAATGCCGATACCTTGATAGTGGCGGCGCGCACAGCGGGTGAACAGCATGATCGCAGCGGCATCAGCCTGTTTGTTGTGGCGGCAGACAGCGCCGGGATCGAGCGGGTTAGCTATCGCCTGATGGATGGCCAGATTGTTGCGAACATTACTTTCAATGATGTGACGGTCACGGCCGACGCCTTACTCGGTGATCTGAACGCCGGTTTTGCACCTATGGAGCAGGCGATTCTGGAATCCACGGTGGCGCTCGCCGGTGAGGCGCTGGGCCTGATGGGGCAGTTGAACGCCAAAACCCTTGAGTACACCAAGACCCGGGAGCAGTTCGGCAAGAAGATCAGCAGTTTCCAGGCACTGCAGCACCGCATGGTCGACACCTTCATGTCCTATGAGCAAGCCAAGTCCATGTTGTACCGGGCGGTGTGCGCGCTGGAGAATGACGATGAGCACGTACGCCAGGAAGTGCACGCGCTAAAAGTGATGATCGCCAAGTGCGGCAAGCACATCTTTGAGGAGGCGATTCAACTGCACGGCGGTATGGGTATCACCGACGAGTTGGACGTGGCGCATTTTGCCAAGCGCTTAATGATGATCAACGCGACCTTTGGCGACGGCGACTACCATCAGGCACAGTTCAATGCGCTGAGCTATGGGTCGCAGGCCCCGGTCAGCGTATCGGACATTAGCGACGCGGCTTGAAAACCGATTTATATCTACAGGGCCCCCGTTTGGGGGCCTTTTTGATTCTGGAGTCAAAGCATGGATGTTAAGGGCAAGGTTGTTGTTGTCACCGGGGGTGGGAATGGTATCGGCAAGGCGCTGTGCGAACGTTTTGCGGCAGACGGCGCGGCGCATGTGGTCGTGGTCGACTTGGAGCAGGACTCTGCGCAGGCGGTTGCTGCGGCGATTGCAGGCAGCGCCTACGGTGTCAATGTACGCAACGAAGAACAGATAGCCGCGATGGTCGCGGACGTGCTGGAGAAGCATGGACAGATCGATCTGTTTTGTTCCAACGCCGGGATCATCGCGACCGACGGGCCCGAGTGGTACGCGACCTCGGCATCCAATGAGACGTGGCAGGCGATGTGGGATATCCACGTTATGAGTCATGTGTTTGCGGCCCGCGCGTGTCTGCCATCCATGCTGCAGCGCGGTGAGGGCTACTTTCTCAATACGGCTTCGGCAGCAGGCCTGCTCAATCAGGTGGGTGATGCCGCCTATTCGACGACCAAGCACGCCGCCATAGGCTTTGCCGAGTCATTGGCCATTACGCATGGCGATGCGGGTATTAAAGTGTCCTGCCTGTGCCCCCAGGCGGTTGCTACGCGCATGATCGGCGCCGTGGAGGATGGCGGCACGGCCGGCGTGGATGGCATTCTGAGCCCCGCGGACGTTGCCCAGGCTGTGGTAGAGGGTTTGCACGATGAGCGCTTTCTTGTTCTGCCACATCCGGCAGTGGCTACGTATCGTGAGCGCAAGACCGCGGACTACGATCGATGGCTCGGCGGTATGCGAAAATTGCGTCGCCGGTTTGGTAACCCTACACTCTGAACCTCTTTTATCGAGCGTACGCCAATCGACACCACTGCTACTGAACCCGAGATCGGAGGCCGCGTGGAACGACGCGAACGCTTTGCGCGGATTATCCTCAACGGCTTTGAGTCGTACTTCGCGGATTATCAAAATATCACCCTTGGCGCTCGCTCGCGCTTTGAGGAGGCGGACTGGCTGGGTGTGCATCAGGCCTCTACCGCGCGTATCGACCTGTACAAAGAAAAAGTGTTCTCGGTGTTGGGTACCGTCGAACTCGTAGCGGGTGATCACCTGCAGGACTATGACTTCTGGCGTGGTGCCCGCGCCATTTACGCCGGGTTGATTCACAACCACCACAATTTCGAAATCGCCGAGACGTTTTACAACTCGGTGTTCAACGTGGTGTTCAAGCACAATCAGGTGCGCAACGACTTTACCTTCGTTTTTTCCTCGCAAAGCGATGTTCCGCTATCTGACAGCAGCCCGGTGCTGCGCTATTACCGCATGCAGAGTGGTTTTGCCGAGGCGATGCGGGAGATTCTCCACGATTACCAGTTGCACGTGCCCTACGAGGACCTCGACCGAGATATCGGTTTTATCGAAAAAGCGCTCAACGAAGAGTTGGCTACGATTCCTGGTTTTGATCTGGACAAAGGCGACGTGCGCTTTGAGATGCTGGCCAATCATTTTTATCGCAACAAAGGCGCGTACATCGTCGGTCGAATTCTGTCTGGCGAGCACCGCATGCCTTGCGTGCTGCCCATATTGCACAATCAACAGGGCGAGGTGTATGTAGACACCGTGCTGTTTGGCTCCAACCGGGTAAGTGTCGTGTTCAGTTTCACGCGCTCTTACTTTATGGTCGACGCGACCATTCCGTCACAGTACGTATTGTTTTTAGCCAAGCTCATGCCGGCCAAGCCTATCTCCGAGCTCTACACGAGCATGGGCTATAACAAGCATGGGAAGACCACCTACCACCGCGACGCGGTACGGCACATGGAGAACAGTACTGACAAATTCGTCATCGCGCCGGGTATCAAGGGCATGGTGATGAGCGTGTTTACGCTGCCGTCCTACCCGTTTGTGTTCAAGGTGATCAAAGACCGTTTTACGCCGCCCAAGGATATGACCCGCGAAGAGGTCAAAGCCAAGTACCGACTGGTCAAGCGCGCGGACCGCGCCGGACGCATGGCTGACACGCAGGAGTTCACCAATCTAGCCTTCGCCCGGGATCGTTTCTCCGATGAGCTAATGCATGAGCTACAAACGGTGGCCCCGTCTTTGTTGTCCGAGAACGGCAAAGCGCTGATTCTTGAGCATTGTTACGTCGAACGCCGCATGACGCCGCTGAATCTGTATCTACAGGACGCCGGGGACGATGAGGTGCAGGCGGTGATGGGTGAGTACGGAAATGCGATTAAGCAGCTCGCCGCGGCGAATATTTTCCCCGGAGACATGCTCCTCAAAAACTTTGGTGTCACTCGGCACAAACGCGTGGTGTTTTACGACTACGACGAGATTGTGCCGCTCACAGACTGCAGGTTTCGCAAGATTCCCGAGCCGCGTACCGAAGAAGAAGAAATGGCCAGCCAGCCCTGGTATTCGGTGGCGGAGAACGACATTTTCCCCGAGGAGTTTCGTCTGTTTTTCTCCGGGAACCAGCGCGCGCGCAAGGCGTTTGATTCACGGCACTCGGATTTGTATGAGGCGAGCTTCTGGACATCACTGCAGGAACAGATCGAAAGCGGTTATGTTGAGTCCTTTTATCCCTATCGACGGCGAATACGCTTTCCGCGCGATGACAATCCCACAGCAACGAGCTACGACTGAATGGCCAGTATTTATCTGATACGTCACGGGCAGGCATCTTTTGGTGCCGAAAACTACGACGAGCTGTCGCCACTGGGGCGCACCCAGGCGCAGCTGACCGGCGAGTTTCTGGCCCAGGCGGGCATACACTTTGACGCCGCTTACAGCGGTACTCTCGAGCGCCAGAAAGACACCGCCAGCCTGGCGCTGGCGTCGCAGCCTGGCGAGGTGCCGCTGGTGACCGACGCGCGACTGGATGAGGTGCGCAATGAAGAGCATCTGGAGTATTTGCTGCCAAAACTGGTGCTGCAGCGACCCGATCTGAAGGCCATCGTGGATCAGGGTCTGGGCTCGAGCAAGCGTTTTCAGAAAGTGATCGAAGCCGTGTTTAACCACTGGGTATCCCCGGAATGTGACGAGCCTGCGATTCAAAGCTGGGCCGATTACTCGGGCGGCGTGCACAGCATGCTCCGGCATATCATCGATGAGCAGGGCAGTGGTAAAACCACGGCGGTATTTACCTCCGGCGGCACCATCGCGACCTTTATGGCGGCGGTACTGCAGTTACCGGGATCGGCGGCGTACCAGTTTTATGAGCCCGTGTTTAATTGCTCGCTTACGCAGATTTTTTATAGTGCAGACAAGGTATCGCTTTCGTATTTCAACGACTGTTCCTTTTTGCGACACCTGTCGGCAGAGCGCAAAGAGAAGCTGGTTACCTATCGTTAGGGAACCGCCGAGCTATCCATGACTTCAGATTCTAAAGTGTTTTTGGTACGCCACGGCGAGGCAGCCGCAAGCTGGGCGCAAAGTGCGGACCCGGGGCTTTCTGTGCTCGGGCAGCAGCAGGCCGATCAAACCGCCGAACGCCTGCGTGCAGAGCTTGCCGGGGTCCCCGTGCGACTAGTTAGCAGCCCGTTGCTGCGCGCTCAAGAGACTGCAGCACCGCTGGCTGGGCTCCTGGGCAGTGTGGTTGAGATTGACCCGCGATTCCGGGAGATTCCGTCGTCAGTACCGCTGAGCGAGCGTCAGGATTGGTTGCGAGAATTCATGCGCGGGAATTGGGCCGGGCAGCCAGACGCCCTGCTGCAATGGCGACAGGAGCTTCTTGAGGGCATCCGTAGCTTGCCTGGCAACAGCGTTGTGTTCACCCATTTTCTGGTGATCAACTCGATTGTTGGGCACTGCCAGGAAAGTCACAAGACGCTGGTGTGCTGGCCGGATAATGCCTCGGTAACCACGCTGTGGAATGACGGCCAGACGTTGCGAGTTGATGAGCTCGGGGCGCAAATGGCGACAGTCGTAAACTAGCGACAGTCGTAAACTAGCGAGGAGCAACGAGACATGAAATACCTGTGGCTCATAGTATTCGTGGTCGTTTTATTGTGGTCTGGAATCAACCCCAAAGATCAGTTCACCTGGTTCCTTGAGGTTGTCCCGGGGGTCATTGGCTTATGCCTGCTGGCCGCAACTTACACCTCGTTCAGACTCACCCCAATTTTGTATTTCTTTATTTTACTGCACTGTGTTGTGCTGATGGTCGGCGGTCACTACACCTACGCAGAGGTACCACTCTTTGACGGCTTGTTTGGTTCCGAAAGGAACAACTACGACAAAGTGGGGCATTTCTTTCAGGGTTTTGTTCCCGCGTTGTTAGCTCGTGAAATACTGATTCGAAAAAATATCGTCAACGGTAATTTCTGGCGCAGCGTGGTTATTGTGTCTATCTGTCTGGCCTTTAGCGCATTCTACGAGCTGATTGAGTGGTGGGTGGCGTTAGCCACGGGGGAAGATGCGGAGGCATTTTTGGGCACCCAGGGCTACATGTGGGACACCCAGTCAGATATGGCGTTTGCGTTGCTGGGCGCGATAGCCAGCTTGTTGTTACTGTCGGCACCACACAATAGCCAACTCCAAAAGCTGAGCCCGTAGGGGTGTCCAGCGATTGCTGTGGTTCTTGCCTTGCGTCATTCAGTTCCTGCGGCAAGTCTGGGTAACTCAGGGTAACTCAGGGTAAGTCAGTGTAAGTCAGGGAGAGCCTGGTCGCAGCCGAATTAACGACTCCTGCGCTGTCGATGCAATAAGCCGACCGTCGCGGCTAAAAAACTGCCCGCGACTGAATCCACGCCCCCCGCCAGCATTGGGACTGTCCATGCTGTACAGCACGTAGTCGTCGATGCGTCCGGGACGGTGAAACCAGATGGCGTGGTCCAGACTCGCGGCCTGGATCTTTTTACTCATGGCTGTGTATGGGTGCGGCAGCAAAGCCGCGCCGAGCAGCGCAAAGTCAGAAATAAACGCCAGCAAAGTCTGGTGACGATTCGGGTCATCGCCCAGTTCTCCCGGCACGCGAAACCACATATGGCAATGTGGATCTTCCGGTTGCGGGTCCATGTAGTCGCGACGGCCAATGACGCGGCGCTCCAGGGCCTGCGCAATGGGCGGGTCGAAGCGATCCGGGTGCTCCTGTGCAAGTTTGTTCCAGAAGTCGTAGTCGGTCTCCAGACTCTCTGGCGGCGCTACGTCGGGCATGTCAGCCTGGTGATTGAGACCTTCCTCGACTTCCTGATAAGACACAGAGGTGATAAAGATCGGTTTGCCATCCTGTTTGGCGACGACGCGCCGGGTCGCAAAACTCCGCCCGTCCCGTGTGGGGTCCACCTCAAAGACAATTTGCTTCTGGGGATTGCCCGGGCGCAAAAAGTGCGCGTGCATGGAGTGGGCGGTGCGGTCGCCATCGATGGATCGATTGGCCGCGTTCAGGCTTTGTGCCAGCACCTGCCCGCCGAATACGCGGCGAGGACGCTCGGGGCTGTTGCCGGTAAACAGATAGGTATCGATCCGCTTAACCTCCAGGCAATCCAGCAGGTCTTGCACTAGCTCAGTCATGACGGTGTCTCTTTGTTGGTCGGTGGTGTAGCCGCGGCGGCGCGCGGAACGAGTCCGTTGTAGAACACGTCGAAGTAGTCGATGGCAGCGCGGTCGAGGTCGTCGACTCGACGCCAGAGTGCGATATCCATAGAGGCGTTAATGGCGCCGGTAATCAGGCTGCGCGCCAGAAAAGGATCAACATCGCGGATGCTGCCGTCTGCCATGCCCTCGCAAATAAAGCTGTCGAAGCGGCTGTTGGCCTTGTCACTGGCTGAGAGAATCGCCTTGCGTCGTGGCGTGGGTAAGGCGGTGATGGTGTTGAAGCGGATCAAGGGCCCCACCTCGGTATTCTGAGCGTGGAACACCCGGCGGGCGGTTTCGTCGAGCTTCTCGAGACCCGTGGCCTCGGCCAGATCTGCCGTGTGATGAATCCGTTCGGTGATGGCGATGGAGCGTTCGTAGCAGGCGTGTAGCAGGTCTTCCTTATTGCGGATGTGGTAGTAAAACGCGCCCTTGGAGACATTCAGGTGCTGAGCGATCTCGTCTAGCGATGCGCCATTAAAGCCCTTTTTGTTAAAAAACCAGGTGCCGGTTTTGTAAAAGGCCTCCTGCTTTTGGCGGTGCTGTTCTTCGCGGTCAAAGCCCTGGACAGGGCGTTCGATATTCGCCGACAGCTGCAACACTCCCGGGTGATAGTCATCCAGGCCGCTGTACAGGCCGTGCGCGAGTATCTCCCAGGCGGTCTCAGCTGTGCTCAGCACCGAATCTCGTTCTACCTGGTGCAGCCAATGAAACACCCAGTCTGTGGCACCAATAATCGCCCGAGTGGCAGACGTGGGCTCGCAGCTTTGGCGCACCTCGCCGATATTTTTAGCATCGATTAGATAGCCGCGCAGGCGCTTGAACATGCGCACGTATTCGCTCTCGATTGCGTCGCGGTGCTCGGGCTTGAGCGATGCTATTTCGAGCAGGGCGGCAACGTGTGTGTCTGTACCTTCTTGTGCGTTCAGCCAGCCCTCGAACTGACTCTTAAAAAATGCCCCGGCGCGGTCCAGCGGCCCCAGGTCTGCGGCGTCTACGCTGTCCATAACGCTGTGCTGACGTTGCAGGGCCAGCTCGTAGCATTGGAAAATCAGTTCTTCTTTAGTGCGTACGTAGTAGTAGAGGCTGGTCTTTGTCAGGCCCAGGCCGCGGGCGACGTCCTGGAGCGTGGTAGCGCGCGAGCCTTTGCCGTTAAACAGGCGTGCCGCCTCGGACAAAATGGCGATGCGTTTCGCGTCGTGCTGGGCTTTGCGATTAAAGGGTGACTGGTTGTTCTGCGGTCGCGGTGGCGTCATTCAGTAGCGGTTCAGCCTTGGCGGCATACCTTAAAGTTGGAATTTCCAACTTTAAGTATTTTTTTGGTCCCTGTCGATAGTTTCAGGCAAGCGCTGCGCATTCAGCATGACGCGGACACCCCACAATATGATCATTCACCATGCCGGTCGCCTGCATGTGAGCGTACACAATAGTAGGCCCGACGAAGGTGAATCCGCGCTTTTTGAGGTCTTTGCTGATGGTCTCTGAGAGCGGCGTAGTGGCGGGCACCTCGGCCATGCTGCGCCAGCTGTTTTGTATAGCTTGCCCGTCTACGAACCCCCAAAAGTAATCCAGCAGCGTGGTGCCTGCCTCATACAGCTTGAGCGTTGCCTGTGCATTGGTGCGCGCCGCAAATACCTTAAGCCGATTGCGCACAATGCGCGCGTCCTGCAGTTTGTCGGTCAGCTGGGCATCGCTATAGCCGGCGACGGTTTGCACATCAAAGCCATCGAATGCCAGGCGGTAACCCTCGCGTTTGCGCAAAATGGTAATCCAGGCGAGCCCCGCCTGGGCTCCCTCGAGCAACAGAAACTCAAACATTGACTGTTCGTCGCGCAGCGGCGAGCCCCACTCGGTGTCGTGGTAGTCGATGTAGAGCGGGTCGTCCCCGCACCAGTCGCATCGCTTCATCTGTTTGTCTCTTATTTATCGTTGACGTGTCTTTTACTGATATTACGCCGTGTTACGGCGTATTGCGGCAATGACGCGGCTATTGAGCTGTGTGAAAATACCGTGCTTCAAGGAGCTTAGAATGACCGAAACCATCGAATATGAGGTGTCTGACAGCGTCGGCACCTTGCGCATAGCGCAAGAGCGTAGACACAACTCACTGGGTGCCGCAGAGCTGCAGGGCATTGCCACCGTGTTGGACGTGATTGAGCAAGACCCCGAAATCCGCGTACTGATTGTTACCGGATCGGGGCAGAAAACGTTTTGCGCGGGCGCGTCTTTAGATGACCTGAACAGCGGCCTAATTACGCCGGAGAGTTTTCAGGCGAGTATGCAGCGTCTGGCAGACCTGAGTATTCCTACACTGGCGAGGGTTAACGGCAACGTGTTTGGCGGCGGTACAGAGCTGGCACTTAGCTGTGACTTTAGAGTGGGTGTAGAAGGCACCCGGCTACGTGTGCCCGCAGCGGCGTTAGGGTTGTGCTATCCGCCAGCTGGCATCAAGCGCTTTGTAGAGACGCTAGGCGCGAGCACGGCGCGGCGCATGTTGTTAGCCGCCGAAACCCTCAGCGCCGAGGAACTGCAGCGGCTTGGGTTTTATGATTACCTTGTGCCTGCCGAAAACCTGGATGAGCGGACCGCAGAACTGGCCCAGCATCTCGCAGGGCTCGCTCCGTTGGCTACCCGGGCAATGAAGGAGCTGATAATGCAGGCGGCGGGCGAGGGGATAGACCCATCGCGCGCGGCTGAATTGAGTAAGCTGTGTGATGAGTCTGATGATCTGCAGGAAGGGTTTGCTGCTCAGAGGGAGAAGAGGGGGGCTCGGTTTGGGGGGTATTAGGCTAAAGCGAAATATCTCTAATCACTGGTGTGGATTGCCGACTTGGACTCGAGCGATATCGTCAACCGCTGGCATACCCGGATGTCTAGCTAGCTTGATAGCGGACATAGATGATAGTTAGCACGACTTCCGTTTACGGCCAACTGCGGACGTCCGATGTCATTTCGACCCATATTCGAGCTAACTTATCTCGTAGGTGTCACACCAATAACATTCTAGATTTGGTAACAACTGTCGTAGTTCCTCAAAACGCGCTTTTGGCGCGAATCGCGCGCAATCAAGCACTCGGAGATTGGGAATATCTGCAAGGTAGGATAAGTCCTTGTCCCGCAGCGTTACAGCGGACATGAATAGGTATTCTAGAGACTGAAGTCCGCCCAAAGGTCGCAAGCTTTCGATTTTCTGGGAGCTCCGCATTCCTCCTTCAATGCCGGGCTTACGCAAGTGGTGCGCATTCGAGAACATCGATAACTCACCGAGATGTTTAGCATGAGTAATCGACAGATAC
>JBGCDU010000017.1:0-94564 GCA_045105635.1 Congregibacter sp. | reverse complement strand
ACCGATGGTAAACTTGTGGTAACGGAGCATGTCGAGCACGCCGACCTCGGGGATCGCGGCGCCGAACATGTCGGGCTCCTGCACCAGGCAGGCCGCCGCGAGTAGGCCACCGTTGCTGCGCCCCCCGATGGCCAGTTTGTCCTTGGACGTGTAGCCGTTGCGCACCAGGTAGCGGGCGCAGGCGATGAAATCATCGAACACGTTCTGCTTCTTCTCAAGCATGCCCGCTTGGTGCCACTCCTCGCCGTACTCGCCCCCGCCACGGAGCACGGCCTGGGCGAAGATGCCTCCCTGTTCGACCCAGGCCAAGTTGGCGGCGGAGAAGGCTGGGGTGATCGAGATGTTGAAGCCGCCGTAGCCGTAGAGGTAGGTCGGGTGGGATCCGTCGAGGGTGATACCCGCCTTGTGCACCAAGAACATCGGGATGCGGGTGCCATCGTCGCCGCGCATAAACACCTGTTCGACCTCGTAGTCGGAGGGCTCGATGGGCAGGGTCGGGGTGAAGAACGGTTCGAGCCCCAGATCGGTGAGGGAACTGCGGTAGATTGTGGCCGGGTGGGCGAAGGACGTGAACGTCAGATAGAACGCGTCGTCCCCCTGCCGCCCCGACAGGCCCGCCACGGACCCTAGGGCGGGGAGGGTGAGCATGCGGCCTTCCGGGCCCGCGCCGTCCTCGGCCACGGAACCTGCGGCGGGCAGGTCGTAGACGAGCACGCGGTTGCTGGCGTCGACGAGGTAGGTCAGGAGCAGGTGGTCACCAAACAGCGCCGCGGCCTGTAGCGTGTTGGGGGACTCGGCGACCACTGTGGCGTAGATCGCCATCCCGTTGGGGTTGTCGGCCCCAGCCCCAGCCCCGGCCCCAGCCCCAGCCCCAGCCGGTTTAGAACGAGTAGGAGCCGGTGACGCCAAATGTCCTCGGAGGCAGCATTGAGCCAACTCGTAGAGAATTGTAAAGCGGTGCCGTGATGATGTTGTTGGAGATGACCTCCTCATCACTGAGGTTGCGTCCCCACAGGCTGACCATCCAGCGTCCATCTTCCCCAAAACTGTAGTCGGCGTTGGCATGTATCAGACCGTAGCTGTCCTGTACGGCGTCATCGCGATTCCATTCCGTAAAGAAAACCTCGTCCTGGTAGTAGCCCTCACCCCGGAGTCGAAGCGTGCCATTGGCGACTGCTGTTTCGTAAGTAATGCCTAGCTTGAAGGTGTACTCGGGAGCGTTGGGGAGTGTATTTCCACTGAGATCCGCCAGCGCAAAACCCGCGGCATAGTCGCCGTTGACAAACTCTTTGTACTCGGCGCTCAGGTAGGTCGCGAAGAAGTCGAGCGTCACTGCGTCCGTCAGTGCAAAGTCGAGCTCCAACTCTACGCCGTAATTTTCCGCTTCGGCGGCGTTCACGGTGCTGACGGTGCTGGTCTCATCGACAAAGGAAATCTGGACGTTTTGGTAGTCGTAGTAGAACGCGGCGAGCGCAAAACTCAAACGACCATCACTGCTGCTGCCTTTGTATCCCAGCTCAAAGGCATCGACGGTTTCTGGATCGAGAGGCGGGCTGAGGCTGCCGGTGTTTATGACGCCGGACTTGAACGCCTGGTTATAGGTGGCATAGAGCAGGGCGTTGTCCGCCGGTCGGTACTCAAGGGTGACACGCGGCGTGATGTCGTCCCAGTCAGCCTCTGCATCGGTCGGCACGTTAAGAGCGATGGCGTCGAAAATAAATGAGCCCGTGCCTTTGCGCTCCTCATAGTTGTAGCGCGCGCCGGCAATCAGTGTGAACTGCTCACCCAGCGGTATGGTGGCTTCGACAAATGCGGCGTAGGCCGTTATGTCAATGTCGCCATTTTGCTGATACTGGCCCGCATTCAGGCCATCGCCGATGGGTGTGCCGCACAAGGCTGGCGCCAGCAAAAAGCAGATGTTAGTGAGCGGAACCTGTACTTCGCCAAACAGTTCTTCTTCAAAGTACATCGCGCCTGCGAGCACACTGTAATTATCGCGCACTATGTTGAGGGTGAACTCCTGTCCAAAGGACTCACTTTCCTCGGTGTAATTGTTCTGACCGAATAGATTGACTTCGGTCGAGTCCAGATCGTCGCGCAGGAAACGCTCAAGGTTCTGCGCCGATGTAACCGATTTCAGGGAAATACCATCGGCCAGTTCGACATTGACGATGAGGTTGGCCATGTAGCCTTCGCGTTCGTTGATCGCTTCCTGGTCGGAATAGATGTCATAGAGCGTACCGCCGACATCAAACACGGTACTGCCGCCCAGTGCCCCCACCGCCGGCGGCAGGCCGCCAGCGGTTCCTGCCGAGGGGCCGAAATAATGGAACGCGAAGTTATTGTCGTCTTCTTCGTAGTACTGATAGGAGAGGGTGGCATCCCAGGCCGCGTCGGGGTTGTAGCTCAGCGTGGCGCGATAGGCATCGGCATCACGGTCGTCGACATCATTGCCCGTAAATAGATTGTCACCGTAACCGTCCCGCCGCTCTATCTTGGTGGCCAGGCGCAAAGCCAGTGCATCGGAGATTGGCAGGTCAACGGCTCCCTCCAGCGTCGTCATGCCGAAGTTACCGACCGTCGCATTAACGTAGCCGCCGAGTTCGTTGCCGGGTTTTGCGGTCACCATATTGATTGCGCCGGCGGTTGCACCTCTGCCGTAAAGCGTTCCCTGCGGGCCGCGCAGTACTTCTACCTGCTGCAGATCGAACATGCCCACCAGCTGAGCCGCCGGGCGCGGCACGATGGCGCCGTCCTGCAGGAAAGAAACCGCACCCTCACCGCCGATATCAATGCTGGTCATACCGATACCGCGCATGAACACGCGCGCGAAACCAAACTGATCGCCAATGGATATATTCGGCACCTCGGATGTCAGATCACGAACATTTTGCACGCCGCCCGGTCCGATTTTGTCGCTGCCCAGCACATTGGCGGCGACCGCAAGATCAGTGAGGCTGGCATCACGCTTGCTAGCGGTGACGACCACTTCTTCGAGTGGTCCTTGAGCCTGCACCATTGGCGTAGTGAGTGTGGTTGCTGCTATGGCGGCGGCCAATAGAGTGAGTTTACTCTGACGCATAATTTGTTTTCCTGTCTGTATTTATAATTTTCGGATACGACTTTTGCTTGCGGTTTTTATCTGTGACGGCCTTGCGCACCGACCCTGTTTTTATTGGCGACTGTAGCCCGCTTCCGGTTCTAGCTACCGAGCGTCTCTCTCCTGACTCGAATACCAGCGGCCTCACGGTCCCACGTATCTTCTGTAATGGCTTCACCTCGCAATACGTGCTTCTGCACCTTGGCGGTCGGCGTTTTCGGCAACTCATCCAAAACGCGAATGTATCGAGGCACCATGAAATAGGGCATGCGTTCGATTAGAAAGTGCGTCAGCTCCTCGGGGTCAATGCTTTTGCCGTCAACTGGCGCTACGGCGATCATGACATCGTCCTCACTGAGCTCGCTGGGTACCCCATAGGCGGCGGCCTCCCTGACTGATGCATAAGCGACAACTTCGGCTTCGACCTCAAAGGAGGAAATGTTCTCCCCGCGGCGGCGAATGGCATCCTTGCGTCGGTCGACGAAATAGTAGTGACCGGTTTCGTCGAGCTTGAAGCAGTCACCGGTATGAAACCAGCCATTGCGCCAGGCTTCCGCGGTGGCTTCGGGGTTTTTGTAGTAGCCGGAATTCATGCCCCATGGGCGGTCTGTGCGCACCAACATCTCGCCGGTATCACCCAGGGCTACCTCGCAATCGTTTTCGTCGACAAGTCGCACATCAACGCCGTCGCGCTTCTTGCCGCAGGTGCCGCGCAGGGTTGGGTTGGGGTCAGATACGATGGGCGAGGAAATCTCGGTCATATTGAAAATAGTGTAAATATCGATACCAAAGCGCGTGTGCAGCTCACTCGCCGCTTCAGTCATGGGCACCATAAACGCGAGCCGCAGCTGATGCTCGCGGTCATCCGATGAGGGCGGCTGTTTCAGCAGGAACGTCGCCATGACGCCAAGCAGGAACGCGGCCGTAGTCTGGGTTTGGCGGACGAAGGGCCAGAAACGCGCGGTATCGAAGTTCTCCATTACCGCAATCGAGCCGCCGCGGGCAAGCATCACGGAGATGATTCCCATGCCGCCAATATGGAACAGCGGCATGTTGATTAAGAAGCGATCCGAGCCGTGCACGAAATGCCAGCTCTCCGGTCCCGCATTTGTGTATAGATGCAGGTACGAGGACAACACACCTTTGGAAGGGCCGGTCGTTCCAGAGGTGTAGATAATGGACTGGTTGTGCCAGGGTTCTATCGGATGATCCAGTTCCGGGATGTCTCCTCCCGCGTCGACCAGGGTCTCAAAGTTCACGCACGGCAGACAGGCGCTCTCGGGTGCTCCGCCGATGGAGATTACCGCGCTAAGTGCCGCCGTATCGACGTCGGCCAACCTGGGGATTAGATCGCGATGCCCGATCAGCAGATTGGCATCGGAATTGTCGAGGACGTGCTCGAGTAGGGCGCCTTTGTAGGCGGTGTTAAAAGGCACGAACACCGCGCCTAAATAGTTGATCGCGAAGAATGTGAGGATGCCCTCTCCACCGCCAAACAACCAGACCGCGACGTGGTCCCCCTGCTTGACTCCCTGGCTGGCAATACCGGCCGCAACGGCGGTGACCCGGGATTTCAGCTCCCGATAGGTCCAGGTCTCGCCGGATTCAAAGATGGCGTAGACAGCCTCGGGAGTTTCTTTTGCCCACTTATCGATGAGGTAACGAACAACGCACTGCTCCTTGGGTGGCACGCGCGGATCCTGGTGTTCACTGCTCACGTTGCTTTCCTTATTAGTATTGTATTTATAGTTCCCAGCGGCGTTCGCATCCTTAGTCGGTGCGGTGTGGCCAGGGTGGTTGTGACACGGTAATGCTGTCCTGATCACGAGTTTCGAGATCCAGGGTTTCGAGGCGCAGCGGTGAATGCACAATGCGTGCGATGTTTTGCAAAAGCGTGGTGATGACCTCGGACTCTGACCAGTGCCCCCCCGGCAGGTACCACATAGCCACCCAACTCATCATGCCGCTGATGTTGGTGGCAGTGAGGCCGGCGTTGTCTACCGTAAATTCCTCGGCCATGCAGCCATCCAGCAGGAGCCGGGCCAGCCGGTGGTCGAAAAGTGAGCGCAATTCGCGGATCTCGCGCGCGGCGTCTTCCTCGAGGTTTTTCTCCTCGCGCACATACACCACGATACTTTCTTCGTTATCGAGAATGAGTCGCGTGACTTTGTCGACCACCAGTTTTAGTCGATCCCAATGCGACCCGGGAGACGCAAGGCATTCGTCGAGCGTTTCCAGGGCAAGTGAAATTCCCAGACGGGATATATCTGAGAGTATTTCACCCTTATTTTTGTAGTAGCTGTATATGAAGGGTTTGGTGACTTTCAGGCGTTCGGCGATCGCATCGATGGTGGTGCTTTCGTAGCCTTGCAAAAATATTAGATGCGCAGCTTCCTCGCGGATACGCCGGCGTTTAAATAACGCAAGCTCCTCTTTCAGGCTGGCTCGCGCGTCATTGGCGCTATTGCTGATTGGCACCGGTGCGACCATGGGGTCTAGCGCGCTGCCAGATCCAGTAGCGGCAGCACGTCATCGGCTTTTTCAATCTTACGTGGATTGGTTCTGGCCCAAAAATCGTGCATGGTATTCTCCGCGACCAAGGCATGGTGATCGCGGGTAACGTCTACAGCCTCAAGCGACCGCGGCATGCCCAACGAACCGATGAACTCATCCAGAATCTCTGATGCCGGTCGATCGGGCTGACCAAAGCAGCGACTGATACGTTTTTGTCGCTCGCCATTCACGGGCTCGTTAAAGGCTAGCACTGCTGGCGCCATCACACATGAGCAATACCCGTGTGGCACGTCAAAGCTGCCGCCCAGCACGTGACCCACAGCATGACTCAAACCCATGGGCACGCCGCCAACGATCGGAATCATAGATTGCCAGACACCCACCTGACACTTGAGCCGGGCGTCGAGATCTGAGGGATCAGCTTTGACCCTCTGCAGTCCATCGCTCAAGAGCTCCAGCGCACTGGCGGCCATACCATCGGCGAAATAGTTAGACGCGTGAGACCCTAGCGCCTCCAGGGCATGATCCACCGAACGCACACCGGTGGATAACCAAAGCCATTCCGGCGTGTACACCGTGAGTGCCGGGTCCAACACGATGGAGACGGGCGCCATCTGGCGCTGCTCATAGGCTTGCTTGAGCTTGATGCTTTCGTCCGTCGCACCGCTCAGCGGGTTGAACTCTCCGCCAGACAGTGTGGTGGGGCAAATAATGATGCGTACATCGGGCCCCTCAAAGACGGGCTTGATGACTTCCCCGGCGTCGTTTACAAACACCCGGAAGTTGTCGAAATCTTCCAGCGTAAGAATATTGTGTTTGAGGCAAATCGTGACGATTTTTCCCGCATCGGTGACGGAGCCGCCGCCAACGGTCACGACCAGGTCGGCGTTGGCATCGCGCGCTATTGCCGCGGCGTCGAGTATCGCGCCGCGCGGTGCGTGCGGCGGCATGCCATCGTAGCTCCCCACCACACGGTCGCCCAGCGCCTGACGTATCTGCTCTATCTCATCGGTCTGTTGATTCAGGCTGCGACTGACGAGCATGAACACTCGTTGCGCGCCGAGACGGTCGGCTTCCTGGGCGATGGCGCTGGCTGCGCGCTCGCCGATATAGACTTTTTCTGTCGCTGTGAGATCAAAGACAGCTGGTGACACCATGACGCGATCCTTATTGTGATTGTGTGCGAGTCAAAGTATTGCAAGACTGCTGTAGAGTAATAACATATTGTTACCAGTCAAGGGTTTTCTTAACGCCTAGACAGATATCTATACTGGGTAGTATCTTCCCTGCCTTCCAATAACAATCACAAGAGCGGAACGACGTCTCATGCAGCAGCCACCTGACGATCGAAAATGGGAAAGCGCCTCCGGCATTCCTCTGAAAACCTACTACATGGCGTCCGATGTTCCCGCGGCACATCGTGAGGTTTTAGACGCCGCGCCGGGTGATGCGCCGTTCCATCGCGGAAGCTACCCGACCGGCTATCGCACCAAGCCCTGGCGAATTTTTCAGCTAAGCGGCTTTGGCAAACCCGAAGACGAGAACGAACGCATACGTTTTCTGCTCGAGCAGGGCGAGACCGGCTTCATCATGGAGCACGATCGCAACACGGCTGATCACATGTACAACGTCGATCACCCCGAGGTCGTCGCGCGACGCGAGGACGTGGGCCTGACCGGCGCGGTAATGCAAAGTGTCCGCGATATCGATATCTGTATGAAGGATCTGCCGGTTGCCACGAGCTATGGGCATGCCGGCGGTGCGGTGGTGCAGCATGCGCCCTTTGCATTGGCGGGTTACTGGACGGTCGCCAAGCGACGCGGCTTTGATCTTTCGCGGCTTCCCGGTACCGGTCAAAGCGATTTCTTCCTTACTTATCTAGGCTGCGTTACCAAGCAACAGATTCCCACCGACGCCGGGCTGCGTTTCAACGCCGACATTATGGAGTTTTGCGATCAACATCTTCCGCGCTGGGTCCCGGTATCTATCGCTGGATATAACGGCGCCGACAGTGGACTCAACGCACCGCAGGAGCTGGGCTCCCTGTTTGCTAATGCAGTTGAGTATCTGGAGGAAATCAAGCGGCGCGGCACGATGCCGATTGCCCGGGCTGCCCGGGCTTGCGGAGGCGTGAGTTTTCGCATGTCCATGGACATTTTTGAGGAGGCGAGCAAATTGCGCGCGGCGCGCATGATGTGGACTCAGCTGCTGCGCGAGCGCTATGACGTCACAGATCCCAAGGTGAGTAATTTGCGCATACATTGCGTGACCGCCGGTTCGCGTATGCAGTATCAGCAGCCAATCAACAATATAGTGCGCGGCACTTTGATGGGTCTTGCCGCTGCCCTTGGTGGCGTGCAGTCGCTGGGCGTCAGTGGTTACGACGAGGCCCTGTCTATTCCCTCGGAGCACGCGCACCAGATGTCGGTGCGCATTCAGCAGATTCTTCAGGAGGAGACAAACGTGCCAGCGGTCACGGATCCACTGGGTGGGTCGTACTACGTAGAGACACTCACCGCCCAACTCATCGAGCGGGCCTGGGCGTTCTTTGAAGAAATACAGGATGAGGGCGGCTTCCTGCGCGCGTTGGACTCCGGTTGGCTGCATCAAAAAGCCGCTGAGAATCAGCATCAGGAGTTTATGCGCCAGGCCGATGGCACCCAGAAGATCATCGGCGTAACCGATCATACAGACGACAGCTCACCCTTTGAGGTGGACGGCTTTATGGGCGTGGACGATGCATTTGATGTGGCCCTGGCTCGCCTTGAGCAAGTGCGCCGGGAGCGTCACGAAAAAGGTGCAGCCGAGGCTATGCGGAATCTGGAGTCTGTATGCCGATCCGACGATAACATTATGCCTGCGATGCTCACCGCGCTTGACGCGGAGGTCACGCTGGGTGAGGTGGGTGATATTTATCGACAGGTGTATGGCGATTGGGCCACACCAATCCAGACTTAACAGAGGCCAGAGCATGAGTGATACGGGCAAGCGGATACTGATGGCCAAGACGGGCCTGGATGGTCACTGGCGGGGACCCACGATCGTCGCTACGGCGCTGCGCGACGCGGGGTTTGAGGTCATCATGATCGGTATGGCACGATCCGACGAAGTCGTGCAGGCCGCAATCGATGAAGATGTCGATCTGGTGGGTTTGAACATTGGCGGTCATATTGACGTTGCGCTACGTGCAGTTGAGCAGGTGCAGACAGCGTGTAAAGACATGCCGGTGTTTGCCGGCGGCGTGGTGCCGCCACATGCGAAAAGACGTCTGGAGGCCCTGGGTGTGGATGTGTTTCCTCCCGGGTCCCAGCTGGTCGACATTGTCGCCTCGGCGCGACGTCTCACGGGTATCGCCTGAGCACGCCTCTTGACGTCTGACGTTACCCATTCCTCATTGGACCCGATCGTGCGGAGTCCCCTCGTCGGTCTGCTTCTAGACGCCGAGAAAGGGGATCGCCGCGCCTTGGCGCGTCTGATCAGCAGCGTCGAGCGCGGTGAGCGGCTACCGCCAATACCTCTGGTCACCGCTGACCCATCCGCGCGTCTTTGCGTGGGTGTGACTGGCGCTCCCGGTGCCGGCAAGTCCACGCTGGTCAGTGCCCTGGCAGACGAACTGCTTAAAACCGCCGACTCAGCCGCGGTCCTTGCGGTAGATCCCTCGTCACCGATAAGCCGTGGTGCGCTGCTCGGTGACCGTGTGCGCATGCATCAACATGCAAGGTCACCGAATGTGTTCATTCGATCGATGGCAACACGTGCGCACCAAGGTGGTCTCGCGAGTGCCACGCAGGCCGCACGACGTCTTCTCCAGCATTGCGGCTGGCCTCTGGTGCTGATTGAGACGGTTGGCGTAGGCCAGGTCGAGCTTGATGTGGTGAACACCGCGGACCTTGTGGTAGTCGTTCTCAACCCGGGCTGGGGTGATGAGATTCAGGCGAATAAAGCCGGGCTGATGGAAGTCGCCGATGTGTTCGTGATTAACAAAGCCGATCGGCCGGGCCTCGCCGCTACCAGGCGTGATATTGACGCGGTCATCATCAACCGTCCAGAGAAGCAGCGCCCCCCGGTCCTCGAAACCGTTGCGTCTGAGGGAGCTGGTGTCGCGGCGCTGGCCGAGGTGATTTGGCAGGTGCAAAAGAAGCTGCTGGAGTCTGGTGAAATGCTGAAACGCCGCGAGCGGCAGCTGCGCACAGAGCTTTCGCAGCGTCTACGGCGTCGGTTTTCCAGTGAATTGCGCCAACGCGAAGATGGGAATGCTTTTGGCGCACAGGTCGCTTTGCTCGCCAGCGGTGAGTGCGATGTGGAGACGGCGGTCGATGCGCTGTTGCTCGAACTACTAAGCGAGCTGAGCAATGTCCGCTAAGTGCTGAACGGCTTTCCTTAACCCCCTATCCGACACAGGAATTGCGATGAGCGAAACGGACCAAGCCCCTCTGATTTTCGAGCAGGGGGAGGGATTGCTGGTGATTACCCTGCGCAGTCCCGACAATGGCAATGCCCTAGGTACCCCGATGGTGGACGAATTGGTCCAGTGCTTCGAAAATCTCTGCCACGATGAGAGTGTGCGAGTGGTGATCCTACGGGCCGAGGGCAGGCACTTCTGTACCGGTCTCGATCTCAAGGATCCGTCGATGTCACCGGCGTCGCGTACCCCCGCCGCTGTGTGGGCAATTCAGCGCCGCATCGCGCGTATTTACACGGCCATGCGGCGCTGCCCGCAGCCTATCGTTGCCGCATTGCATGGCGCGGCCTGTGGGGGTGGGTTCAGTCTGGCGCTGGCCGCTGATATCCGGGTTGCCAGCGATGACCTGAAAATGAACGCGGCCTACCTCAACATTGGTCTGACGGGCTGCGACATGGGTAGCAGCTATTTCCTCCCACGGCTGATCAACGCGTCGATTGCATCGCAGCTGTTGTTGACGGGCGAATTCATCGAGGCTGAGCGCGCTTACAACCTGGGTCTGTTGGCCAGGGTTGTGGCGGTTGAAGATCTGGATGCGGCTGCAAAGGCGTATGCAGAGACTATGCTGCGCACGGCGCCGATGGGTTTGAGGCTTACAAAAGAGGCACTTAATCACGCCCTTGACACGCCGGGACTCGAAGCTGCTATGGCTATGGAAAATCGACATCAGAGCCTGCTTGCACTCAGCGGTGACGCGAGGGAAGCGATCCACGCATTCCGCGAGAAGCGAGCGCCCCGTTTCACGGGCGAATAAGCGCGGTGCACTGCCAACACATAGGCCCTGCGCTTGATATGATCGCCGCGCTTGCGGCAGTTAGCCGTTGGGCGGTGTTGTTCCGCGGCCTACTTTTTATCTCGTACTCACGCTTTACTTACTGTGCAGTTTTCACGAACACTATCGCCACCACCCATCAACGAACCGTTAGCTTTTAGAGGAGAACAGCTTGGATATTTCGACACTTTTTTCATTGCAGGGACGTATTGCCCTGGTTACCGGTGGTTCGCGCAATCTTGGCAAGACAATCGCAAAGGCCTACATCACGCAAGGCGCAACGGTCTATATCAGTTCCCGCAAGGCCGCAGACTGTGCGGCGACGGCTGAGGAACTTGGCCCGAATTGCCACGCGTTACCCCAGGATATATCCACGGTTGAGGGCGCGCAGGCGCTGGCCAAAGCGCTTGCCGAAAGAGAGCAGCACCTGGATATTTTGGTCAACAACGCGGGCGCGGCCTGGGGCGCAGATTTTGAGAGCTTCCCGGAGAAGGGCTGGGATAAGGTCATGGACTTGAACCTTAAATCGCCGTTTTTTCTTACCCAGGCGCTGTATGTCTTACTCAAGGCCTCAGGTGCCAGCGGCGCACCGGCGAAGGTCATCAATATTACGTCGATAGATGGTCAGCGGCTTAACCCGTGGGAAACCTACAGTTATCACGCCTCAAAATCCGGACTTATCTTTCTAACCAAGCGTATGGCTGCGCGATTGGTGCGTGACAATATTGTGGTGACGTCGATCGCGCCGGGCGCGTTTGCGTCAGATATGAATACCGCGGCCCGGGATCATGGTGCCGAAATCGGCAAGCAAATACCCCTGGGGCGTATCGGTAACGAAGACGATCTGGCAGGCGCGGCGATCTATCTCGCCAGTCGTGCTGGCGACTATGTTGTTGGCGATACGATCACGGTCGATGGCGGTATCGTGCACGGAGCCGTGGGGCAAAGTATAGATACCTGACTAGTGCAGCGCCGGACCGTGGTAGCAGACCGGAGCTGTCTTACAGGGCTATTTTTTAGGGCTACTTCCTAGCCCATGCGATGCAGCGCACATACTTTGTTACCGGAAGGGTCGCGCAGATACGCGAGGTACATCTCAACTCCGCCGCCGGAACGCACCCCCGGTGGGTCTTCGCAGGTCGCCCCTCCACTGGTCAGACCTGCTGCGTGCCAGGCATCGGCTTCTTCTGGCGTCTTGGCGCTGAAGCCTATGGTGCTGCCATTGCCGTGCGTGGCGGGCTGTCCGTCTATTGGGACGCTCAGACAAAAAACGCCGGATTTGGTGAAGTAGAAGCAGCGACCTTTGTCATCCATCACACCGGGTTCATGGCCTAATGCGCCCAGCGTTGCGTCGTAAAACGCTTTTGAGGCTGGCATATCACTCGCGCCGATCATAATGTGGCTGAACATAGGGTTATATTCCTTTTCTGTTTCTGATGCTTGGTTGATGATTGGTTCTTGCCGATAGCGGTGCTGATTATGTACTAAAAGTAAATGTGAATGCTCGCGTGTCACTAGCGAGCTGAGCTTAATCTTGTGGAGCGGATTCAGGCGACATCCCTGAAGGAAGCATGAGCACCGCACTTGATCCTGTGAAACGTGGATCTGATACGGCCTGGAGGCCAGCCTCCGGGTCGTCCCAGATTAGCTGCACGTTGCCAAATTCATAGTCGTGCGCTGCGACTTGATAGCCGCGTTTCCGCAAATCGAGAATTGTGCCCTGCGCCAGTGGTGTTGTTGGTGAGTATGTGATCAGATCCCTTGGGAGTAGTTGGTGGTGCACGCGGGTCGCCGCCTGCGCCTGCTCTGCATTCATCGAGAAGACTACGATGTTGCTGATGATCTGGTAGACCGTGGTGAAGATCGTTGATCCGCCCATGGCGCCGAGTACCATGGCGACATCATCATCGCGAAGCAGCACCGTGGGCGACATGGACGAGAGCATACGTTTACCTGCGGCGATTGCATTTGCCTCATCGCCCACAACGCCGTAATAGTTTGCCTGACCGGGCGCGGCTGAGAAGTCGTCCATCTCATTGTTGAGCAGGAACCCTGCGCCAGTAACAACCACACCGGACCCAAAATCTGTGTTCAGCGTGTAAGTGTTCGAGACCGCATTTCCCTGGCCATCGAGGATAGAAAAATGCGTTGTATGCACCGGTTCGCGAACCGCAATCACTGCTTCCGTCGATGAAATACCTTGCGCATTGATGTCTCTGGCGCGTTCGGCCAGTCGCGCTTCGTCCAATAGTTTTGCAAAGGGAACCTCGACAAAATCCGGGTCACCGAGATAGCGAGCACGATCGGCAAAGATGCGTTTTTCGATCTCTGCTTTCAGGTGAATGTACTGCGCCGAGTTGTGTGGCAGGCCGTCGAAGTCCGCCGCGCGCAGATCGCGCATCCGCAGATACTGCGCGATTGCAAAACCGCCAGAGCTGGGGAGCGGTGCGGTGAGCAAACGATAGCCTCGCCAGTCTGTGACCAGCGGTGCGCGCCAGCGTGGTTGGTAACTCTTTAAATCCTGCTCGGTAATCAGTCCGCCGCCTCGCTGCATCTCTGCGGCCAGCAGTGTTGCGGTCTGTCCCTCGTAGAATCCAGCGGAACCTTTGTCGGCTATGCGCTGCAAGGTATCGGCAAGCTCGGGCTGCACAAAGCGCTTGCCTTGCTCGGCAGCGCCGAAGTAGGCCGAGAAATTGGTTCGCGGTTGCAGTCGTTCATTCTCATTCTGTATGGCCTTGAGTAGCCAGGGCTCGGGAACAAAACCGAGACGCGCGAGTTTGATTGCGGGTGCCAGTAGCGATGCCCAGGCTACGGTGCCGTAACGTTGATGGGCGGCCCACAAACCCGCCACGGTACCTGGGACGCCAGATGCTTTGTGTCCCGTCAGGCTCGCATCGCCGCTCAGCTGACCCTTCTTGTCGAGATACATGTCGCGATAGGCTTGTGCCGGGGCGGTTTCGCGGTAATCCAGAAATGCCGGCTGCCCGTCCATGTAGAGCATCATGAAACCCCCGCCGCCGATGTTTCCCGCGTCTGGAAGAGTTACGGCGAGCGTGAAGGCGACAGCCGTGGCGGCGTCGACCGCGTTGCCTCCGCGCTGCAGTACGTCAAGACCTGCCTGGGTGGCATGCGTTTCCGGACTTGCGATCGCCGCCTGCGTTGTAGCCACAGCACGGTCTGTTAAAGGTGCCGGGGAGTCTGCAGAGCCATCGGGCTGCGAGCAGCCGCTCAGTACGCCAATCAACAACGCGCAAGACACCGTTGCAGGTCGTAAAACCTCGCATGGCAGCGCTGATGCCCGCGCACAGTCCGCCGATAGCTGACTATTGCCCGCGCTTATCCGAGACAGTTTCCGAGCGTAGTTCATGCCGACCTTGGCAGTTCCTGTACAGCACGCCACGCTTGATCGATGGCCGTGTGGGTGTAGGCGTCTGCTCCCGCGTCCGAATTGGCGATCGCGATATTGCCCAAGGTCTGACGGCCGATTTCATACGGTCCGGGCGTTGCGAGCCAGTCGCTAGCCTCCAGATCGAGCAGGTCCCGGGCGTAGCCATGTGGCCATCGATTGACCGTGATCGCCGCGATATCACGACTCGGGTCCAGTCCGGATTCCCCCCAAATACCGGTAAGAACCCGGAAAACCTCCGCCTCATAATCTTCATAACGCATTTGCAGCAGTCGCAGACGACCAGCCTGGTCCTGGGCCGTAATACTCAGGCCATCTGCATTCTCGGGACCAACGGCTGCAAAAAACTGCAGTACGCAGGCCTCCTCAGGGTTCCAGTTACCGCGGTAGTCGCCGGTGTTGATGCCGGTCACAAGAGAGACCATCTGTAGCATGCTGCCCGGAAGATACGCGCCGGATACCCCCGACTTCTGTAGGGCCTTGCCGTCATTGAGTAACACGTTGACCACCAGCATCGGTCGTTTGATACATTGCCGTAAACCGGCTTTTTGTGCTTCGGGCAATTCCGGACACAGATGCGGAATGATGCGGTTGTAACAGGCCATCACGCATTGTCCGGCGCTCACCTGCTGCACCTTGCCCTCGCGCACATAGCTGACCTTGACCGAATTTTGCGCAGCGTTGTTCTCCACATTCACAACGGTTGAGTTAAGACGCAGACGCACGGGTGAGCGGTCTGCATCGAGTGTCGAGTAGTCCAGTCTGGCGGTGACAATGTTCAGGGGGTCGCTGTCCGCGGGCATCTCGCGGAAGCTTTCGGGCACCAGACTGCGTACTAGTAGCCGCGCGATGGAGGCATTCCCATCTGCGAACATCGCGGAGGGGTTTTGTCCGTCTTCCTCGTCCTCGGTGTCAGGCAGTGCGAGAATGTGTGCACCAGGAAGCCCGGTATAAAAGCACTCAGCGACCGACAGATCGTCGGCACGGACGCCCCATACACCGGCGGTGGCGTTGCTGAAAATCTGAATGGCTTCAGGTGGTAGGCCAGCGTACTGACGCAAGAAGTCTGCGTAGCGTGTGCGGTGTGTAAAGGCGACGACCTCCTCCAGAGAGAGATCAGGAAGGATACGATCCTCGGACTCAAGGAATCGTCGCAGCGCAGTTTTTGCGTCTACGTCTAGCGGGAGCATCGACAGCGTTTGCAATAGCTTCTCTCGACTGAGTCCCAGGAAAGACAGTCCGGGCACCAGCACATCTTCTCCGTAACTTTGCCGATCAAACCAGCAGGCCGTGCCCAGCCCGGATCCACTGTCACCCCAGTTGTAATCGAAGTCCTTGAGCAGGCGTGATTCCTCAATGCCCAACTCCCGCAGTAGTCCGAGGCCTACCTCGCTGTAGTTCGGATACTCGATGTTCACGGTGCCACCCCAGACGAGACGCATGTCACCGCCTTGATGGAATTCGTTGCGCTTGGCATGACCACCAAAGTCGTCGTGGTTGTCGAGCAACAAAATGCGCGCATCGGGTCCATGTTGTTTGCGGTAGAAGTAAGCCGCGGCCAGACCACTGATTCCGGCCCCTACGACGACCAGGTCATAGCGTTCATTGAGCACCGTGGGCGAGTCGAACAATCTGCGCTCGCGGGCTAGCGCGTGCGCGACCTCGAAGGAGCCGGGATGTGCGCCGCGTATGCCGGTCTGTGAAGGGGGGTAGTAGTCAGCCGAACTTGAACTGTGGTCATCGGCGCGCGCCCGGGAGTCAGTCGCTGCCGCGCGTACGCCCGACGCACCCAGGCTCTGAAGGGTGATGCCAGACAAAGCGACGGTGAGTGATGACAGGCCGAGGTCATGCACAAAGTCGCGTCGGCTTATGGTCCCCTGTTTGTTGGGATTGTGGACGTTACTAGAGTAGTCATGGTTGCCGGTGTCGCGACCATAAGGCTTGTGCGCAGAAACCGGCCTTGTTGGCTCTTTATCTGTCATATTCCGTCTTCTCCAAAGCGCGGGGCAGGGACAAGCAGCCATACCGTAACGAGTATCGAATCCATAAAAGGGAATCTGGTTTCCGCGTGCGGTGATTGACTGATGCTATTTGCATTACGTCTCAGTGGTTTTCATCAGGCGGGGTTTTACACGCAAAACGAGTATTAGCGCCAAGGCAAACGTGATGAGCTCCGCTATGGGAATAGCCAGATACACCCCACTATCGCCCATCCAGAGCGGCAGGAACAGTAGCCCCAATCCCGGCAAAATAAAACTGCGTGATAAGGCGATGGTCGCAGATGCCATAGGGCGATGTAAGGCAGTGAAGTAGCTGGCGAGCGTGATATTGGTACCGTTGAGTAAGAATGCCGGCCAGAACAGGCTGACAAACGCCAGCGCGATCGACAGGGTGCCCTGTTCACCTTCGCGCAGAAACAGTCCAATGAGTTGCTGCGGAAATACCAGCATTAGCGTGCTCACCAGTAAACCCACCAGGAACGCCGCGCTTACGGCGGTCACCAAAAATTTACGGATGCGTTCGGGCTTGCCTGCGCCGAGATTGCGGCTAATCGTGGGCTGTAGCGATTCTGAAATACCGTAGGTGATCTCCAAGCCAATCATCATTAGATAACCGATCACCGTATACGCTGCCACACCCTCCACGCCTTGTCGCGTAATCATGACCCAATTGAAGAGCAGTACGAGAAGCCCTATGGAAAGCTCGTTCGCAAATTCGGAGAAACCATTCCAGGCAGCGCCAAGGAGATCCTTCCAGCCACCGTAAGACAGGCTCAGACCCAGCGTGCACTGGGCGCTGAACCAATGCGAGAGAAGTATCAGGAAGATTGCGATTTCTGCAATGGCGGATGCCCAGGCCGCGCCGACGATACCCCAGCCGAGGTGTCCGACAAACAGCGCGTTCAGGCAGATATTGATCCCGGCAAATGCTACCAGCGCTGCGGCGGCCAATACCGGGCGTCCATCAGCGCGCACGAAGTAGTCCATAGTCAACGCGGTAACAAAAATCGGCGCGAACCACAAAATCACGCGCATGTAGCTGGTGACAAACGGCCGCAGTACCTCGTTGGCGCCGAGTAAACCCACGAGCCGGTCAAGAAAAATCAGTCCCAGGGCGCTCACCAGTAGTCCCGTAGCGCATGCCGCGATGAGCGTGCGTGTGAAAATGGCGGATGCAGCAGGCCCGTTTCGGGCACCGAGAAAGCGAGCGCAGACGACCGAGCCGCCCACGGCGAGCATAAACACGATGCCGGTGAATGCGACCCAGGCTGGTTGGGCTATGTTCACTGCGGCAAGAGCCGTCGCACCTACATAATTGCCGATAAAAAACCCGTCGATAATTCCCGCGGAAGTAACCGCCAACATCCCCAGTACCGAAGGGATGGCGTAGCGAATGAACACCGGCACGACCGGACCTGTTGCCGGATCGTATCGGGGGTCCGCCGACGGCTTCTGGGTAAGCTCAGTCATGCGGCCTATTTTCTCAGAATTTGCGTTATGCGGCCTATACGCCTATAGCGGTATGTACATGGGCCATTGCTTTGCCTGAATTCGCAGCGTCACGTACAAACATCAATCAAGGAGCTTCGCATGGATGTGTATTTCGCGACCAACCGACGTCCTAGTCCCAAGGAGACGCCGACCAATTTTAAAGCCGACTTCAACCCCGACGGCATATCTGCGCTGCGCTTTGGTTTGGCGAGGGTTCAGGGCAAGCGGGTAACGGTGCATACCGCGCCTGAAAAACTTGTACCGGACAGCGAGGGCCGGGAACTGAAGCTGGAACGCTCGCAGTTGGGCAGTCATAAGATGTTTCACGATCTGCGCAAGCTGATGCGGCAAAAGGGGCGAGATACCGTCGTGTTTGTGCACGGTTATAACGTGTCTTTTAAGGAAGCACTGAAGGCCGCTTCGGACCTCGGTGAGAAGCTGCAGGGCGTGGATGGCGGCAAGGGCGTGAATATGGTGCTATTTTCCTGGCCTTCAGATGGTTCCATGGCGCCGTTTCTTGCCTACTCGAATGATCGTCGAGACGCGGCGGCATCCGGCGCGGGGCTCGCTCGGGGCCTGTTAAAGGCCTACGATTTTCTAACGGAACTGGGCAGCGAAGAACTCTGTGATCAGCGTATCCACCTCATTTGTCACAGTATGGGCAACTATGTGCTGCGCCATGCTATGCAGGAATTTCTGCGCCAGTCGAGTCGCCGCCCGATCCGGATTTTTGATCAGGTGATGCTGATGGCACCAGATGAGGATGACGATACCTTCGAACACGATCACAAGCTGCGATTGCTGCCGCGCATAGCTCGGCGTGTAAACGTGTATTTCAACCGAAACGATCGGGCTATGTCGATCAGCGACTTCACTAAGGGCAATCCGGAGCGTCTTGGTGACGACGGTCCAAGACAGCCCTTCCAGATTCCGGCCAAGGTGACGCAGGTAGACTGCACCGGGGTTGTCAGTGGCTTGGTGGAGCACAGTTACTACAAAGATACCCCGGCGGTCGTCGACGATGTCGTGGCGGTGCTGAGCGGCACCGAGCCACAGGAAGTAGCTAATCGCAAATTCATTGAGGACCGCAACCGTTACCAGTTGATTTGAGTCTGCCCTAGCTTTGCTCTGCCCTCGAGTTAGCTGCCGAGAGATGCATGAATAAAACCGACCAATACTTCGGGCTTGATAAAGCCATTAGCGTTGACACTCCCGTCGAAGTCAGCCGTGGGCTTGGCCGCCTGTATGTCCTCAAGCGACATGCCCTCAATCATCATTTTCTCCACCCGATCCCGGATTGCGACCAGCATATCGTGATAGCGCTGCAAATCGCGCTTGTTGGAGAGCGGGCCATGGCCTGGAATAATCTGGGTGTCTGCGTCGCCCAGCGCTAGTGCGCGCGCGGCGGACTCAATGATGCCGTTGATGTTGCCCCCGCTGCTGAGGTCCACAAAGGGATAAAGGCCGTTAAAGAAGGTGTCTCCCATGTGGATGACGTTGGCCTCTCGGAAAAAGACAATTGTGTCGCCGTCTGTGTGCGCATGCTCAACGTGATGACCGGTGATGGTCTGATCGTTGACGCGAAGTGTCAGTGAATCATTGAAGGTTACGACCGGCAAAGCAATTTTGGGCGCGGGGTCGACAACACGACCGTTTGCCATGGTCTGACCGGCGTGCATGCGCTTGTGCACGTTATCGTGCGCCATGATCAAGGCGCCGCGCGTGCCAAAGTTCTCATTGCCACCCGTGTGGTCATAGTGCCAGTGGGTGTTAAGTACATAGTCCACTGGTCGATCCGTAACCGTGGCAATCGCAGCGACTATCTTGTCAGTGAGCGGCGCAAACTGGTCGTCGATGATAAATGTTGCATCGGCGCCTACCCCCAGTCCTATATTACCGCCCTGACCGGTGAGCATGTACACACCGTCTGCCACGCGCATGGCCTCTATATTCACATCGTCCATGTCATCCTGCGCGGTGGCGGCGCTCACGGCGGTCAGGCAGGCTATCCCGACGGCGAGTGCACGGGCGTAGTTGGTGGCCTGAGCCGATCGATGGGTCATTTCGGTCGTGGACCGACGCAAACGTGGTCCCCAAGCTGGTTTTAATGCGGTTGTCTTAGCTATGGTCATTGCCGTGTCCCCAGGATTTTTTTGTCAGGCAGCTGCTGATCGAGTATAGAGTGAACGCGTAGCTACTGTGTGGGTCCAATTGTAGTGCATACGCGAAAACAGCAGTGGTCTCCGGCGGCGCGGTACGTACGCTCGATGTACTTAGGTACTAAACTGGTCAGGCTGCCCCCCGCATTGCAGTTTACCTGTAAGCTGATAATGCGTACCATTCCCATTTAAGTTTTCTCAGGAGCTTTTCATGTGCAAGATCCCGGGTTTCACGACCTTGAGTCGCGCCCTAATCATACTGTCGTTGCTGCTTGGCGCTACACAACTGCGTGCCAATGGCGAGATGGGCGATCACGTCAACGATTTAGACAAGCACCTGGACGAGTATGCGGACGAAGTGAGCTGGTTGATCGAACAGGTGGACGGGATTGTTAACCGCTACGCGCAGGAAGGCTCGAGCAAAGCCGCTCCGGCGGATTTGGTAGAGCATTGGGAAGCGGTCAAATTTCACGCGGCGATTGAGTCCAACTTCATTCCGATTTACTCCTCGATCTGGCAGGGTCTATTCGGTGTGCGTCTCGCGATAGAGGGGCAGGAGTCGGTAGCTGAGGTTCGCGGGCAACAAGCATTACTGGAGCAGTCGTTGTGGCAGGCGCTTGGCGCGGTGAAGCTGGCGGCCAGTCTGCAGAAAAACGGCGCGCTGGCCACTGCGGTCTCAGCGAATGAGGACGAATCGCCGCAGGCGGCGCTCGTGGCCATCAAGCAGGAACTCGATCGGGTTGTTGCCAAATATGCGGAGCGCCTTCCCGAAGAGGCGGTGGACATAGTGCATGACACCTATATGTCGCGTTTCGAAGGCATCGAAGGCCGTCTCATCGAAGAGGATGCAGATTTGGTTGAAGACCTCGAAGTCGACTTCAATGTGTCACTGCCTAAAGCCATACAGGATGGTGCCAGCGTTGACATCGTGCGCCAGATTGTAAACACGATGCAGGAGAAGCTGGATGCAGCAGGTGCGCTGCTTGAAGCAGCGCAAGGCAAGCGATCGAGCGTTTTTTAATGCAGCGACGACAGTTTGTGCGGTCGGCCCTCGGTGCGGGCCTTGGACTTGCAGCGTGCAGAACCTTTGCGGCGTCTGGTTCGGCAATTGCATCAGCGTCCGAAGCAGTTTCGGTTGAGGATCTGCCCGCGCTGGAGGGAGAGCTCACACTGTATCTAGGTCGCGGAGAGGGCGGGCTTTACGAAGACGTGCTCAAGGCGATTGAAGGGCGCAACCCAAAGCTTAAGCTGGGCATCCGGCGCGGACCCACCGCGGCGCTTGCCAACGCGATAGTCGCCGAATCCAAAGCCGGTATTCGTCGCGCCGATGTGTTCTGGGCGGTGGACTCCGGTGCTCTCGGGATGGTCAATGACGTTGTTGAAACCCAGACGCTGCCTGCCGAACTGGTGCAGCAACTTAGACCAGGGTTTCGTTATACGCAGTGGATGCCGGTTACGGGCCGAATCAGAACCTTGCCCTTCAATATCGATCGTGTGGACCAGGCACAGATCCCGGACAGCATTATGGCGCTACCCGATAGCGGACTGCGTGTAGCCTGGGCCCCGGCCTATGCGTCTTTTCAATCCTGCGTCACCGCAATGCGCCTGTTGTCCGGGGACGCCGCTACGGCAGACTGGTTGCGCAGGATGAACAAGACTGCAAAGCGCTACGCCGGTGAGCTCGGTGTGGTGATGGGGGTCGAGCGCGGCGAGGTTGATCTTGGATTAGCCAATCATTACTACACGCTGCGACTGAAATCGGGTAAGCCAGATGCGCGGCTTGCGCTGGCCTTTACCAAAAACGATGCTGGGTGTCTGGTCAATGCCTCGGGCGTGGTGGCGCTGAGTCAGACGACCCTGGCGATGAACTTCATGCGTTACCTGCTCACCCGCGAGGTGCAGTCCTTTCTCGCCCGGGAAGCTTATGAGATTCCTCTGGTTGAGGGCGTAATGCCGCCGCCCGGGCTGCCGACTCTGCAGTCGGTGTCGCCGCCCAGTGTCGACCTTACGCAGCTTGCCGATATGCGACCGACACTCAAGCTGATGCGAGACGTCGGGGTTTTATGAGGCGCTTACCAGCGTCGTATTTTCCTGCCCTGATTGTTGCTGCGCTTGCCGTTGCACCGCTGGCCGTGCTGGTTTCGCTGGCGGAGGGCTTTGACGGTCTACTGGCGGCGCGCAATCTGCGCTTGCTCTTGGATACGCTACTGCTAACTGCGGGAACAGTAGTTGGCGCTCTGGCCCTTGGAATTCCGCTGGCGCTTATCACGGCATTTGTGCGTTTGCCCTTTGCGGGTCTCTGGCTGGTGATTCTTGCCGCACCGCTTGCTTTACCCAGTTATATCGGTGCCTTTTCACTGTTTGCCGCAGCGGGACCTGGCGGTGAGGTAGATCAGCTCCTGGGTTTGAAAACGCCGGTAGTGAGCGGGCTGTCCGGTGCCATTCTGGTTATGACCTTATATACCTATCCCTTTGTCATGCTCACCACGCGAGCTGCGCTGTTGAGCCAGGATGTGAACCTGGTCAATGCGGCGCGCACCATGGGTATGTCCTTTGTTCAGAGTATTTGGCACATCGTGCTGCCCCGGGCAGTCAATGGAATAGCTGCCGGTGCGCTGCTGGCCGCGTTGTACGCTCTGTCCGATTTTGGCACACCGGCGATTATGGGTTACGACACTTTTACGCGCATGATTTATGTCGAGTACAACGCGTTTGGCCTCGCGCAGGCAGCGTTGTTGTCGCTGCAGCTGCTGATTATTGTCGGGCTTGTGCTGTTTCTCGAGTCGCGCGTATCCGCAACGGTAGAGCGCCCGGGGCGCTCCCTGCATGTGTCTCCACGGCGCTGGCATGTAGCGGGAATTGCGGCATTTGTGGCACCGGTGGTGGCTTTGGCGCTTCTATTACCCTTGGCCCTGTTCACCGTTTGGTTACTGCGCGATGGCGCGGGTGATTTTGATATGAGCATCGCCTGGAACTCCGCACTGGCTTCGCTGCTGGCGGCACTCGCCGCAGTCGCCTGCGCTATCCCGGTTGCGTTTGCGGCACTGGCCGGTCGTGGTGGTCGCTTGCTGGAGCGGGTAACGTATTTTGGTTTTGGAGTTCCCGGCATCGTTATGGGCACCGCGCTGGTTTATGTTGGCCTGCGTTTGCCTGCGCTCTATCAGACCCTCGGCCTGCTGGTTGCTGCGTATGTGATGCGCTTTCTTCCCCTGGCGGTCGGTTCCGTGCGTGCCGCCGCCGAGAAAATGGATGGCAGTCTGGTCAAAGCCGCGCGTGTACTGGGCGCGACCCCGGCGGAGGCGTTTCGCCGCGTCACCTTGCCGCTAAGCGTCCGCGGTATCATAGCTGGCGCTGCGTTGGTGTTCCTCGAGGCCATGCGTGAGCTACCCGCTACCTTGATGCTGGCGCCGACAGGTTTTGAAACGCTGGCAACGTATCTCTGGCGTGTGTACGAGGCTGGGTATTTTGGCCGCGCGGCGATACCGGGTCTGCTGTTGGTTCTGATGTCTGTGCTGGGTTTGATATTGCTGCTGTCTGGGGAGCGCCGCGCTGCCTTTGCAGTACTGAAGGAAGATCGGAATTAATGCTAAGGGTCAAAAATCTCTGTGTCGATTACGGCGCCAAGCGAGTGGTCAATGGACTGGACCTGGCGCTTGGCGCAGACGAAGTGCTGACACTGGTTGGGCCCACAGGTTGCGGCAAGACCACGATTCTCCAGGCACTGGCGGGATTGGTGCCCATCGCCGCTGGAGAAGTTGCGCTGGGCGACTGGACCGCCACGACCACCCGTGCAGTGCCCCCTGAAAAGCGCGGTATCGGCATGGTGTTTCAGGACTTCGCCTTGTTTCCGCATCTTACGGTACAGGAAAACGTGAGCTTTCGTCTGCGTGACAGCGCGCCGGCAGAGCATTGGCTGCAACTGATGGGACTTGAGGCGTTTCGCGATGTAAAGCCCGGAAGCCTGTCTGGTGGACAGAAGCAGCGTGTCGCTCTGGCGCGAGCACTGGCGCATCAGCCGTCACTTATTCTGCTCGATGAACCGCTGTCCAACCTCGATGCTGCGCTCAAGGACAGTCTGCGCTGGGAAATCCGCAATGCGCTGAAGGCAGCCGGTGTGGCCGCGATCTGGGTGACACATGACCAGGACGAGGCCTTGTCCATGGGCGACCGCCTGGGCGTTCTTCGCGAGGGTGCGCTGGAACAAATCGATACACCGGGGCGCTGTTTCAGCGAACCGGCAAACCGATTTGTGGCTGGTTTTCTGGGCGAGGCAAGTTTTATCCCCGGGGTTCTCCAGGACGGTATTGTCAGCACCGAGCTGGGGCCAGTACCGGCGATTCCCATCGACGCCAGCAGCGGTGCCGTGGAGCTACTGCTGCGTCCCGATGACCTGTCAGTGCAGCATGCCGCGGACACCAGCGGCAATGCCAGGATCACCTGGGCCAGATATGAGGGCGGTACCTGGCTGTATGCCGTCCGCCTCGATCAGGGTGTGGAGCTTCGCGTGCGGGTGTTTCATGAAAACACCATAGCGGAGGGTGACCGCGTGCAGGTGAATGCGACTACCACGCACCCACTCGCCGCGTTTCAGTGCGTGTCTGCTGAGCTTACCCCAGCCGTCAGCTGAGGCTCATCGCTGTTTAGGCATGGGGCACATTTCACTGCTCGAGGCGAATATTGACCCCAAGGTGCTGCTGCAGATCGCGCTTCTCCAGATCCGGTCCAATCGCTTCGTTCTGAATCATGTTGTCCTTTACCAGTCCGTCAGTTGCGGCCTTGGTTAGAATGATGAGCAGATTGGTGTCGTCGAGGACCGCAAAGGGGAAGTCATGCCAGGTGCCTGCATGCATCAGGAAACCTGCACTGCCGTCAAACAAAAAAGCTTCCAACGCATCGAGGTCGGGGAATTCCTTGTTGTTGGGTGGCGCAAAACACGCAATGAAGGGTTTTGAGCCGAGTGATATAAAGGCCTGCGTGTGTAGCATGTGTCGCTCCATCCAGCGCACATTGAAAGGACGCCGCTGCAGTGTAGTAATCGGCATTTCAATTTCACCTTCGGCCTTGAACTCTGCTACGCGACGCACTTTGGCGGCACCATCGTAGAATTCAATCGGCAGCGGCTCTACATCCGGGTTGTAGCCCAGTATGGTGCCGTACTTTTCGAGTTTTTCTATCGTCGCCGTTTGCACGGGTACGGTAATGGTTCTTACGCTTGCTTCTGCTGCGGTCATCATCGAATCCTCTGCCTGATCAAGGCCTTGTATAGGGGGCGCCCTGCGTTTCATGTATGAGCATTTTACCGCGAGTGCTCTAGCCGTTTTTGTGGGCCGTCTGGGTTTCCCGGTGAGCCGCGGCCGCTGCTTTTACCGAGCGCACTATACTTCGGTAGCCCGTGCAACGGCACAAGCACCCAGCGAGTGCCTCATCGATGTCTTCGTCACTCGGGTCGTCGTTTTCTTTCAGCAGTTCCAGCGTGCTCAGCAAAAACCCGGGTGCACAGTAACCGCACTGGAATCCCGCATTATCCCAGAATGCCTGCTGTACAGGACTGAGCTCGCCGTCAGCCTGCTGTAAGCCTTCAATGGTCGTTATCTCGGCGCGGGGCAGCGTTGCAGCTTGCACGACGCAGGATTTGGCGATTTCGCCATCGATCATTACTGTGCAGGCGCCGCAGTGGCCGGTCATGCAGCCCATATGCGGGCCGGTGACACGTACCTCATCGCGCAGTAGTTCGAGCAGCGACATGCCTGGCATGACGTCCAACTCATGTGCGGTGCCATTGATGCGTAGCGTAACCAGCACGCTTTGTTCAAGAAGATCTTGCATTATCGTAGTCCATCCACTTGTGCGAGTTCTACCGCTGCCGTGCAGGCGCGCACCGCCACGACTCCAGCCATGGCGGTGCGCCAATCGCCGTTCCCCTGCTGATCAGACAGTGGTTCCGTGACCAGGCTGCTGACCGCTGTTTTGAGCTGCTCTGCAGCGGCGGGCGACCAGCGTTGTCCCTGCAGGAAGTTCGCCGCCGCCGTTGCATCGATCAGACGTTCACTTACGGCGCCAATGCTCAGTCGCACAGACTCGAATTGCGGCCCGTCCATCGCAACAATGGCCGCCGCGTTAGCCGAACCGTAGGCGCCCCCGGACATCTTGAGTTTTTCATAGCCGTAACCCACCGCCGGTGCGCAGGGCGCGATGAGCACCCGCAGCAGGATGGCGTCACTGCCCAGCCCGTGGCGCGTATCTGTCAGCAGGCTCGCTAGACTGCTGCGCGTCAGCACCCCGTCTTTGAGCATTTCTACGTCGGCTTCCAGAGCGAGGAGCGAGGGGGAAATGTCATACAGCGGATGCATCGCCACGATGTTGCCACCTATGGTGCCCCGGTTGTGAACCTGCCGACCGCCGCCGGCTTTGTGGGCCGCGAGCGCCAGTAGCGGCGCGTGCTGCTTTACCAGCTCATCGGTCTGCAATTCGCGGTGTACGGTTAATGCTCCAATGGCGAGCTGGCCACTGTCCGCATCCATCTCGATACCGCGTAGTTCCTTGATGCTGCCAATATCGACGTAGACATCGGGCTGCAGCACGCCGCGATTGACGCTGGGCATGATTTCCTGGCCGCCCGCGATGATAACCGCGCCGGATGCCAGGCTACTGAGTAAATCAGTTGCCTGTTGCAGGCTGTTTGGTCGTGCAAAACTGGGGAAGAGACTCATGGATCAGGCTGCCTTTTTCTTGTCGGCGTTTTTGACGGCACGCTGTAGCGCACTCCACACGGCCGGTGCATTGAAAGGCAGGTCCGTTAGAGCGACCCCCATAGGAATCAACGCGTTATTCACTGCATTGGCCACGGCTGCCGCGGATCCGCCTACACCCGCCTCACCGGCGCCCTTGAGACCCAGATAGGTGTCTGGGTTGGGACTGTCGTGATGCACGACGCTAATCTCTGGAATGTCTTCACTGCGTGGCATCACATAGTCCATGAATGAGCGTGTGAGTTGCTTACCGGCGCTATCAAACTGGATAGCTTCGCTCAAAGCGCCGCCGACGCCGAAGGTAATCGCGCCGCAGGCCTGCCCCTCGACCAGAACCGGGTTGATCACGCGACCACAATCGTGCGCGGCGGCAAACTGCAGCAGGGTCGTTTTACCGGTCTCGATATCGACCTCGCACACTGCTGCGTAAGCAGCGTTGGAATAACTCGGATAGGGATTGATGCGTCCATCCTTGTCCGGTGTGTGACGTATATTGGGTGGCATAAACGTGCGTGTTGCCTCCAGCGGGGGCGTAATGCAGGACGCCACGTCGTAGGCACGCGTGTAGGCTGCATAGGCGACCTCGCGGATAGTTAATGAATCTTCGGTGGTGCCAGAACGCGTCACGATCCCGTCGCGCAGCGTGATTTCCTCGACATCACACTCCATCAAGGCAGCGGCAACCTTGGTCAGCATCGTATGCACATCACGTGCGGCAAGCGCGGCCGATCCACCGCCCACGATGGTGCTGCGACCGGAGTAGTTGCCGAAGCCATAGGGACAGGTAGTGGTATCACCCTGAGTGACTTCAATACTGTCGAGGGTCACGCCCAGCTCATCGGCAACGATTTGTGCGATACCGGTTGGATTACCCGTGCCCGGCGTCGTCACCCCGGTAAGCACCCGCACTGATCCGTCGGGGCCAACGCGCACGGAACTTGAGTCATAGCCGGCGACCATGGTGCCCGGAAGCGCTCCACCCTCCGGTGTCAGCTCAAACGCGAGGCCAATTCCAAGGTATTTTCCCGCTTGCAAAGCGTCGGCCTGGCGCTGCTTCCAGCCTTCGTAATCCAGTGCCAGCAGCGCCTTGTGTACTGCGCCTGCGTAATCGCCAGAGTCGTAGATCAGGCCTGTTGGGCTCGGATAGGGAAACGCATCTGCCGGTATAAAATTGCGGATGCGCAATTCAACCGGATCAAAACCAAGCTCCCGAGCTGCGTCGTCCATCGCCAGTTCCAGTGCAATTGCAGTGGATTCCTTGCCGTAGCCGCGCGCTGCGTTCCAGGCTGGCTTGTTGGTCGTCACCGCGTGCATGCGCACGTCCAGGTCCCGGACTTTGTAAGGTCCGGGCATGGTGACACCGGTCAGGAATGCCATGCCCCAGCCCGGGCAGGCTGTCGGCGCACCCGTATTGGCATAGAAGTGATCGCGCAGACCGATGAGTTCGCCATCAGCCATAAATGCCAGTTCCATTTCGTGCTGCTGCTCGCGCGCCCCCACCAACAGGCATTCCTCGCGGCTCTCAGTCCATTTGACCGGCTGCTGCAGCATTTTTGTTAATAGACATAGCAGCGCCTCTTCCGGATGCCCATGCATCTTCATGCCAAAGGCACCGCCAATCGTCGGTGCCACTACGCGAAGTTTGTTCTCCGGCATGCGCAGCACATCGCTTAAAACATGTCGCAGCGGGTGCGGGTTCTGGGCCGTGGCATACAAGGTGATGGACTGAGTTTCCTTCTCCCACACGGCGTTATAGCACCGTGTCTCAATCGGCTGCGTAGAAAAACGGTGTATGCGTACGGAGGTTTTGACCACGTGATCGGCGCGCTCAAATGCCGCATCAGGATTGCCGTTTACGAATGGTGTCTGCAAGAGAATATTGGAGGTGCAGCCCTCGGCAATGACTCGGGCATCCTCTTTAATCGCATCCTCTACATCGAGAATGGCATCGACGACTTCGTAGCTGACCTGAACGCGCTGGGCAGCGTAATGCGCGGTTTTTTTGTCCCGCGCGACAACGACCGCAACGGGTTGGCCGTAACACCAGACGTCATCAAGGGCGAGACAGCGCACCTTGGCAGCCTCTCCACCGAAGACCGTGGGGTCAATATAGTGAGTGATCGGGTCGATGTGCTTGTCGGCTTCTCGGCCATCCAACACTTTTACGACACCCGGTACTTTGAGTGCGCCGGCAGTATCGACGTTCTTGATAAGTGCTGCCGCGTGCGGGCTCCGAACAATGGCTGCATAGAGCTGACCCTCGAAGATCAGATCATTGGTGTAGGTGGCTGCACCTGCTACTGGAGCGCGGCCTTCCAGCGTGCGCACGGAGCGGCCTACGTAAGATTGGCTAGCAGCGGTAGTATCTGTCCCAGCATCGCTCATGCTTGTTCCTCTTAATCTGTCGTCAGTGTGTCGACTGCGTGTCGGTAGCGCAGGCTGCTTTATTGCAGGCTGAGCAATACTAGTCAAACCGGCCTGTTAATGACTGTAGTGCGGTTGACGGCTAAATGATTGAATTGTGGTCGCCCACAGCGCGCAGTTGGTCCTCACTTTATACCGTACGCATGCTGTCCGCTTAGGCCCGTATCTGTAGTATTGTGGAAAAAACAAACCTAGCGGCCAAACGGCCAAGCGAGGGTTGCCAAGTATGTCCGATAAGGGCCCTATTCTTCTTCTGAGTATCGACGGGGGAGGTTCCCGGGGCGTCATCCCAGTGAATGTGCTCAATCATCTGGAGCAAGAAACCGGTGTGGTCATTCGCGATACCTTTGATTTCTTTGCGGGTGTTAGCACCGGGGCTATGGTCGCTGCCTATATCGCGAGCCACGCGGGCACCATTCAGTCCCTGGCTGAAGAAAGCTACTCAGCGTCTAATCTCTCTGAGATTTTTGACAAGTCTATCTGGGACAAAATGCTCGGTCGTATGCAAAACCAGCCAAAATATGATGGTCTCAATAAGCGTGCGTACTTCGAAAAGACGCTCGACGACATCCGCATCAATGACATCAAGGATAAGCACCTCCTTATTTTGGCCTACGATTTTATTAACCGTGAGTTGATTACCTTCAAAAATAACCGGGGGCGCGACGCGCATTACAACCCCAGACTCCTGGAAGTCTGCGACGCCGCCTCTGCGGCTCCGACCATGTATCCCCCGGTGCCTACGTCTGCACCGCAAAGACGCTGGCTCGTAGATGGCGCACTGGCGATTAACGATCCCGGCAATTGCGCTATTAGCGAGTCCCTGGCAATGGGCTATGAGCTGGAAGATATCTGGATGCTATCCATGGGTACGGGTCGCCCGGTGCATGACTTGAGCCAGGAGGATCGCGACCAGATCGGTACCGCCTCCCGTCGCTGGGGCGTACTGTCCTGGCTGCGCAATGGTCTTTTCGATCACATGATGAGTGCGAGTTCGTCGGTCAGCGCTTATCAATGCGGACAGCTGCTCGGCAAGCGTTACCTGCGAATCAACGGAGAGTTGCCGCGCAAACTGATGCAGCTCGACAACACCACCGAGGAGAGGATCGACGACCTCAAGTCCTATGCGTTTGCATGGTTCGAAGAGTCTGCCGCCGACTTCAGGAGATTACTGGCAGAGGTCGAGGCGGCACGACGCTAGAAAAATAAGATAAAAATAAGGACGATCATATGCATGTCTTTTTTCGGCGAGTATTGCTGGTGCTTCTGTGTCTGGCTACGCCGGCACTAGCTGACGGCCGCTCGGTTGTCAGTCTGGGGCGAATCGAACCCCTGAACGGTGTGCTGAAACTGGCGGGTCCCTCCGGCGGTAGTTTGACCGGCGCTGTAATCAAGGAAATGCTGGTTGCCGAGGGCGACTGGATCGATAAGGGTCAGATTCTGGCGCAGCTCGATAGCTACGCAGTGCGCACCGCCGATGTTGCGCGATTGAATGCGGTGCTTAGCAATCGAGAAAGTGAACTCCAACGGCAAAGCAATTTGTCGACAACTTCGGCAACCAGCAAGTCCATGCTTGAGGCCGCGACAATGGAGGTGACGGTCGCCAGGGCTGATCTGGCCGCGGCTGAAGCACGGCTTGAACTCTCTGTTGTGCGCGCGCCAATGCGTTCCCAGATACTCAAGATCCACGCCTACCCCGGCGAGCGGGTTGAATCAGACGGCATCATGGAACTCGCGCAGACCGACACAATGTTTGCCGTAGCGGAAGTCTATGAGACCGACATTACTCGCATCAAAAAGGGTCAAAAGGCCATCGTTACCGCGCCCGCTCTGGCGGAACCGCTGACCGGAGTTGTGGACCGCATCGCGCTGCAGGTGGGCAAGATGGATGCGCTGGGTACGGACCCCATCGCGCGGACGGACGCGAGGATTGTAGAAGTTTTTATTCTGCTCGATGAGGGTCAGGCGGTCGCGCGTCTGACCAATATGCAGGTCGAGGTTGAGATCCAGATCTGATGCGAGGCTTTCTCCCACTGGGCTGGCTGCAGCTCAAGCATCAAAAGCTCCGCCTGTTCTCTGCCAGCATGGGCATTGCCTTTGCGGTGATTCTGATCTTTGTGCAGCTTGAGTTTCGAGAGGCAATTTTTGTCAGCGCGGTGCGCTATCACAATGCCATGGACTACGATCTGATGATGATCAGTCCGAAGACGGATTATCTCGTCGCGGCACGGGAGTTTCCCCGTAATCGCCTGTTCCAGGCTAGAGGCTTTGAGGGCGTGAGCAGCGTGTCCCCGGTTTACATCGGTCGCGGCAGCTGGAGGAATCCGGTCGAGCGCAGCGCGACCCGAACTATTTTTATGCTGGGTATCGACCCGATTGACGAGGGTTTCTCGAGGCTGCTCAGCGGCGCTCAGATTGAGGAAATAAAGATACCCGACCGAGTGATTTTCGACCGTATGAGTCGGCCGGAATTTGGTCCAGTGCTCTCAATGATAGAGGCCGATGAGTCGGTTGCCACGGCGATCAACGATCGGGAAATCACGATTTCCGGCTTGTATAGCGTAGGCACTTCCTTTGGCCTGGATGGCGGTATCGTCACCTCAGACCTGAATTTTCTGCGTATTCTGCCAGGCAGGAATGCCGCCGCTATTGATCTTGGGCTCATTCGCCTGCGGCCGGGATCTGACGCCGTCGCGGTGCAGCGTGCGATTGCGGCCGGTATCCCCGGCGACGTTATCGTGATGACCCCGGAGGAGTTCAAAAACAAGGAGATTCGCTATTGGAACAAGACCACCCCCGTGGGGTATCTGTTCGCGTTCGGTGCGCTGATCGGCATTGTGGTGGGATTCATTATTGTCTATCAGATACTTTTTGCCGATGTGCAAGAACATCTTCAGGAGTACGCCACGCTTAAGGCCATGGGCTACACGCAGGCTTACCTGCGTGGCGTGGTGTTGCAGCAGTCGCTGATCCTCGGCGTTTTGGGATTTATACCCGGATGTCTGGTGTCTATGCTGGCTTTTAATGCGGCGGTTGACGCAACGCGTCTGCCTCTGGAGATGACACTGTCGTCCGCATTGTTTGTCTTTCTGCTCACTTTGGTGATGTGCGTGTTATCAGGCTTCTTCGCGCTGCGCAAACTGCAAGCGCTGGACCCCGCAGAGGTGTTCGCATGAGCGCTGAACCCCCCATTCAGCTCAAAGATGTGTCGTACGTTTATGGAAAGGACGAGCTTGAGAAGCAGACTCTCTTTGACATCAGTCTCACCGTTGAACCGGGGGAGATCGTTATTCTCACCGGGCCCTCTGGCTCGGGGAAGACCACACTGTTAACGCTGATTGGCGCACTGCGGGCCGCGCAACATGGCAGCGTGATGGTGCTGGGCGGGGAACTCAAAGGCGCGAGTCAGCGGCAGCTGACCCGGGCCCGGCGTAATGTTGGCTACATATTCCAGTCGCATAATTTACTCAGCAGCCTGAGCGTGCGTCAGAACGTGCAAATGGCCCTGAATCTGGGTGCACCGCTCAAGCGCTCTGCAGACAGGATTGTATCTATTCTTGATCGGGTGGGTCTGGGTGAGCAGATCGATGCTTATCCGGGTCAGCTATCCGGGGGGCAAAAGCAGCGCGCAGGTATCGCTCGTGCATTGGTGAATCGCCCGCGCGTCGTGCTTGCCGATGAACCGACCGCATCACTGGACAAACACGCAGGACGATCGGTGGTGGAGTTGATTCAGGATTTGGCGCGAGAAGAGGGCACTGCTGTGGTTCTGGTGACGCACGATAATCGTATTCTGGATATCGCCGATCGAATTTTGTATCTCGAGGATGGTCGGCTCAGACCTACTGGCGAGGCCGTGGTCGAACGTACTAGCCAGCTGCTACACCTGCTCGAAAAACACAGTCCGAGCACCGCCGGGTATCTGGCAGCGTTTGCTTTTGCGTTGGCACGCGTCGTTTACGCCGACAATCTAGTCGTTGAGAGCGAGCGCGAGGAAGCGCGACGCATACTGAGTGAAACCGCCAGTCTGTCCTCGGGCGAAATCGAATTTATCCTGGAAATGGCGCTTATTCAGGGCCGCAGCCATCGACGAGACAGTGCCCTTCCAGAGGCGTCGGATGCGACAGAGTTGCTCAGTAGCGACCGCCGCCAGCATTTCCTCGATTCGCTCTACGCGATCGCCGATGCCGACGGCAGCCTGAATGAGCAGGAGGCCGAAGAGATTCGCGTCATCGCTACCGAGTTCGGCTTGTAGCGCCCTCTAGTTGCTCACGCCGCGTTTTTTTCCGGACAGGTTATTCAAAGACATAGCTGCCTGGCGCGTCGATGATAGGCGGGTAGCGCTTGCTGCCTAGCGTCTTGCGCGCCCGCTTCTTGGTGCCAGAACGGGTGGACGCCCAAACAACCCAGTGCTCCCACCAGGATCCCGAGTGTTGCTCCGCCTCGGCCTGCCATGCATGTGGGTCTGGACCGGGGGTGGGGCCCGTCATGTAAAAGGATTTGGGATTGCCAGGCGGATTCACGAGTCCGGCAATATGCCCGGAGCTACTGAGAACAAATTCTGACTCGCCGCCCAGCATTTGCGTGGTTTTGTAACAGCCAAGCCAGGGGGTGAGGTGGTCTTTAACCGCCCCAACCACGAAAGCGTCGTGGGTGATGGTGCTCACGTCCATGGGTACACCGAGGACCTCGAAGCTGCCCGGGTTGGCAGCGACGTTCTCACCAAAAAACCTCAGGAAATCTTCGTGCAAGCCAGCCGGGAGGTTAGTGCCATCGCTGTTCCATACCAGGATATCAAAACCCGGTGGTGCGTTGCCCAGGAGATAGTTGTTAACCCAGTAGTTCCAGATCAGGTCATTGGGACGCAGCAGAGTAAATATCGCCGCGAGTTTGTCGCCTTCCAATACGCCTTTTCCCTTGGACGTTTTTCTCGCCTGGTTGAGCAGGAACTCGGATTTAAGGATGCCGATCATGGCTGGTTCGGAGAAATCCATGAGCGTGACCGCGTAGCTTATGGTGTTTATCTTGTCTCCATCCCCCCGGTGAACCATGCTGGACAAGAGTGCTGACATGGTGATGCCACCTGCGCAAAAACCAAAGGTGTTCACCTGTTTTGAGCCAGAGACCTGGGATACTGCATCGATGGCCCCGGTAAGCGCCTCGCAGTAGTCGTCCAATCGCCAGTCACCTTGTTCAGGTGTTGGATTGCGCCAGCTCACAATAAATACCTGGTAGCCCTGAGAGGTCATGTACTCCACAAAGCTCCGTCCGGGCGACAGATCCAGGAAATAAAACTTGTTCACCTGCGGCGTCATAACGAGCACGGGGATTCGGTACACCTCGGCGGTGGTCGGCGCGTATTGGATGATTTCGAGCTTCTCGTTGCGATAGATAACCGCGCCTGGCGTCGCCGCGAGGTTCTCGCCGACCTTAAAGCCGGTAGGATCCGCCTGGGAGGGAAGTCCGTTGTTATCGCGCAGGTCATTGAGGAAATTGCGCAAGCCTGCAAACAGGCTGCGACCGCCAGTATCGAATGATCGCTTTAATGCAGCTGGGTTCCCCAGCAGATTGTTCGTCGGCGCCAGGACAGAGTTGATGTGATCAACGGCCAACTTGGCTTTTTCGTACTGCATCGGATCGCCTTTGGCCTGTTCCGCCATGGCCACGGTTGCCCGGCAGAGCGCGAGGTAGGATTGCCCCAGACGCCTGTAAAACGGATTGTCGCCCCAGGCCGGGTCCTTGAATCGCGGGTCTTTGCCAAAGTCGAGCTCGGAACTGCCAGCCAATATTTTGCGGAGCTCCTCCAGTAGTTCGGCGCCCTCTTGCGCAAGGAAGCCGGGTTTGAGGTTTTCTATCAGGCTGCGCGCAAAATCCGAAGGCTCAAAACCACTGCCATTGTCATCCTGCGTTTCGATGTGTCTCTGTTTTGCCATTAATAGAGTCTCTTGACCAACCGCAGCGCGGTTAAAATTGGTTCAGCGGCGAAACGTGCTAATTTCTTCGTAGACTTGGGTTTGCCGTGTCCAGGGAAACAGGTGCCCACAATCGAGGCGCACCAGCCTGCTGTCTGGTATCAGCATTTTCAGCAGTTTCCCGTTGAGCATGGGTACAGCAGAGTCGTCCTGCCCAAAGAGAAGCAGCGTAGGCTGTCGAAGCGTGCGTAGCCGGTGCGCGCTTGTCCACCAGAAGAGGCAAACCGTCTGCCACAGATAACCGGGCAGGTCCGGTGCGTAGAGCGAAAGGCTTCTTTCAAGCGCGCGCCACTCCGACTTTTTGATCCGGCCCCCATAGATGATCGACGCTACTTTGCTGAGCTTCGGTGATTGCCAGAGCAGCGATGGGCGCTTTAGCGCATGCAAAGCCAGATTGCCCGGAACGCTTACAATCCCGGATAGGGTGGCAGCGAGTATCAGCTTGCGACAGCGGCCGGGGTAATCCAGCGCAAGCTGCTGCGCCAGCATGCCTCCCCAGGACATTCCATACACGTCCACGGTGTTATGGCCGAGGTGCTCGAGCAGCTCGTCTATAAGGGTGGCTAGCGTGGAAAAGCGATAGGGTAAAGCACGGCTCGGAGAACCGCCGATGCCCGGTACATCAAAGCGAATGACCGTTACGTCCGAGTGTTTTTCGACGATGGGGTCGAGTACGTCCAGCGGCAGACCGTAGCCGTTGCAGATAAGAAGCGGAGGCAGATTGCTGGCTTGCTGTGCCGGGTTGATCTTCACGCGTATGCGAAACTTCCCCAGGCGATGTATTTTGTCACTGACGCCGGGCGGACCCCCGCTCATCGGACCAGACCGTTGTACCTGTTGCTCAGGTCCCCGAGGGGCGCCGGGATGTAGGCTTGCATAGACCTATTGAGCATGATGCTTGGCGATAAAGGTTTTCAGTGTCGGTGCAATGCCGTGGCGAAACCCGCTGCCGCTAAACACGCCGTAGTGACCGACATCGTCTTGCAAATAGTGCTCGATCTTCGAATCCGGCAAGCTGGTGCAAAGCCCCGCGGCAGCCTCACATTGCCCCTGCATCACCATATTATCCTTGCCGCCCTCGATGGTAAGAATGGGGGTGTCATGGATTGCAGAGCAGTCTACTTTCTCGCCGTTCACTTCCAAAGTACCTTTGGCCAGGGTCTGGTCGATGAACACGTTTTCTATGGTTTCGATGTAAAACTCGGCGGTCGAGTCAAGAATCGAAAAATACTCGTCGTAGAACTTGCGAAATTTATCCGCGCTGTCGTGCGCTTCCTGCTGCACATCCTTGAAGTATTGTCCGTGACTATCGATGTGTGTGCGCAGACTCAGAGTCATAAAATTACCGAGCTGCACCATGCCGGGATAGACGCGCCGGCCTCTGCCGGGATAGTGGCGCGGTACTTTGTGGATAACCAAGGCATTCAGGCGTCGACGGTTTAAATGCGGAGAAATCTTTGATAGAAGGCCGGGGTTTACACGGATATCCATGGGGCTGGCGAGAAACGACATACTCGCAGGTGCGCAATCACTTTGGCGCTCGGCCAGTAACGCTGTAGCTGCAAGGCAGGGTGGACCCGCCTGACAGAGGCCGACCAGATGCGCACCGGGACCAATGTCCTCAAGGAAGTCCATCACGTACTCAATGTACTCGTAGTAGCCGAAGCGGCCCTTGCTCACTGGAACCTGTCGTGCGCAGGTCCAGTCGGTAACGAAAACCTCATGATCCGGGAAGAACTCCAGGAACGTCTCGCGCGACAGCGTCGCATGGTGGCCGGACATGGCGGCGACAAACAATACACGCGGTGCGCCGTCCGGCAGTCCCGCGCGTCGAAAGCGCATAAGTTGGCAGAAGGGCTGCTCAGCAAAAATGCTCTCTTCGATCGGATAGAGGCAGCCATCCACCTCTATGTCTGCAAAATTCCAGGGGCTTTTAGGATAAGACTTTAAAAGGCGTATCCCCGTCTCGAGAAGTGCGCGTTGTGAGCGTCCCAGCCAGGTTTTTCGTACCGGGTTCAGTTTGCTGTTTTGCATGGCCTTGGCGGCATGCAGAAGAGAGGTGCTTTTGCCTAGATTTCGATTCATGGAATCGGCGATGGTGTATCTCAAGTTGGTGTTCCTTCACTGGTGCTTATGAGAGCACCCAGATATTACAAAAGCTGTTGTAAAAGCGCCCGGAGTTCCGGTGCTTGTTTTGGTGCCTCTTTTGGTATTCGTTACGGCGCCTGATAGATGAGGCATGCCGCCCGATTTTTAATCTGTAGCGTAATGCAAGGTATGCGTACCGTAATTGAATTACCCGTGCAAAGGAAGCGCGGAGTGGGCTCTGGTGCTGTCGCGACTCCTAGGCCGCTGTGGGCAACTCTGACGGTCTTTGCAAGCTCAGTTCGAAGAAAAAGACTGCACCCTGTCCCGGGGCACTCCGTACTTGCAATTCGCCCCCCATGAGTTCAACTAGCTGTTTGCTGATCGATAGGCCGAGTCCTGTGCCGCCGTAGAGTCGCGTGGTGGTTTCATCTACCTGGCTAAACGAGTCGAAGATGAGGGCCTGTTTTTCGGGCTTGATGCCAATACCTGTGTCCGCCACCTCGAAACGTGCGATGACTGAATCATCTGACACATGCTTGCAGCTGACGCTGATGACAACACCGCCGTCGTTGGTGAACTTGATCGCGTTTCCAATCAAATTCGTGAGCACCTGACGTAATTTTATCGGATCCAGGTAAATCACGCCTCGTGGTCTGGGCTCGATGCTATATGTCAGACTCAGGTCCTTGCCAGTCGCCTCTGCACGAAAAGCGCTCACCGTGCTTTCGATCAGTTCACTCAAATCGGCGGCAACCAGTTCGACCTCCAGCTTGCCCGCCTCAATCTTCGAGAAGTCCAGAATATTGTTAATGATAGCTAATAGAGATGCACCGGATTCCTGAATGGTTGCGGCCAGATGGTCTTGCTTTGCCGATAGTGTCGTGTTGCGCAACAGTTCGGTCATTCCCAGAACCCCGTTCATTGGTGTGCGGATCTCATGGCTCATGCGGGCAAGGAATTCACTTTTCATTTTAGACGCGGCAATAGCTTCGTCCCGGGTGTGCTCCAGGTTGCTCTGTACGCCGCGAAGCTCGGACGCAAGCGCTTGAAAGTCGGTAGCAAGTACTCCGATTTCGTCGGAGCGATGCGTTTCAATCTCCACATCAAGTGTGCCCGTCTCACGTATTCTAGCTATCTCGGCCGAAAGCTTGGAGATGGGAGTGATTACAAATCGGCGCGCAAGCAACCAGGCAGCAAATACAAACAGTATTGAGGCGGCAGCCATCAGCAGCGTAGAGCCGTTGATAGCCCGGGCGGCGATCGGTGCAATGGGGTCTGGCGCTGTGATCTCAAAAATTCCGGCAGGGCGACCAAAAACGTCGGAGACCAAAAAGTAGCCCAGCGCTGACTCACCCGCAAAGCCCACATGCGCACCGCCGGGGTCAAATGCCAGGGCAAACTGCGCATCTTTAACACGCTTGGGTAAATCCGGGATGTTTGGCCTGAACAACGATATGCGTGCTACGAACAGTTCCGTCAGGGCCGCCATGCGGTCGCGAGTGAGGTATTTTCCCGTAGTCAGGCTGCCAGTCGGTTCGCCTTCACCGCTGGTTTTTACTATGGGGTAGGATACGATCTGCATTAAGCCGCGGGCTGTTTGCAGGTAACCATAGACTCGTGCCGTGTCGTCGTCGGCGGGACCCATCACCGGATGGCCTGGGGATAAAGGCTCCAGGAGCAACTCGTCCAGGGGCAGTGCCAGCTCGCCGGCAATACCATCTACAAAACGGAATAGTTCTTTACCGGCAAGGTCAAAAATCAAAAACAGATCGACATTACTATCCTGGAGATACGTCTCACGCAGGTACTCATCAGGAAACGATGGGGCCTTTCCCTGGGCGAAAACATACACATCATCCCAATAAGAATACTCGGTGTTGAGAATATCAAGTGCCGCGAGCTCGGCTTCCAGTGCATCGCGTACCCGAGCGACGGTGCCAAGCGCGGATTGCGTCTCGTAAGCCTCAAACGCGGGATATAAGGTTGCTTGTTGAACCACGTATCCCCCCACGCTCAGGCACAGGCCGAGTAGAGAGAAGATAGCGAGTGTTTTCTTTGCCAATGACATGCAGCCACGTTATCAGCTGCCTGCACAGATGTATTGCTCAAATAATTGAATGAATGCCCTCGCCGCACGTCTACCTAGTAATGGAATAGTCGGTGCGTCGCCGGTTGATTCTCGTAGGTTCATGTTCACACTGCGCCGTGCGGCGTTCTATTGCTTGTCTGTATGGGAATGACATGGCGTTCTTTCAAAAGCCACCGCCGGACGACTTTTGTCTGCGCCTGGATACCAGCCTGGATGCGTGTGACCTCAATGCACAGCTGAAGAGGTTTGAACCTTGGGGGCACCGCATCGATTTTAGCAACGGAGTCTCGACCAAAGATCTGGCGACGAGACATCCGTTTAGTCAGAACACGGTTCAAAAAGTTAAGCTACTTGCACAAATATTGCCCTTTGAAGAACTGCGCGGCGGCTCCGTACTCGACATTGGTTGCAACTCAGGGCACAACTCGATCTATCTTGCCTCGCAATACGCGATGCACCCCACCGGTATCGATATTAGTCAGCGGCATGTCGCCGTATCTAAACTACTTTCGGGCATCGCCGGGATTAATGCTGACTTTCTTGTTGCTAACGCCGAGACCTTTCGTGGGCCTGAGAACTTTGATGTGGTGCTGCATTTGGAAACCCTGTACCACCTTCCAAATCCGTTGCTGTCTCTCCAGACTTCCTACGCAAATCTAAAAAAAGGTGGATACCTGGCGCTCGAAACCCAGGTGTACGATGATCCCAGAGATCAAAACATCTGTTACTTCATGCATACGCATAACAAAAATCACACGGATTTCTGGGCGCTAAGTACCCATGTGCTGAAGACATACCTGAAGATTGTAGGGTTTCGAGAAGCGCACGAGGTGCTCAAGGTAGGCCCCCGGTCTCTCGGAAAGCACATGTCGCGGATAACCCTGGTAGCACAGAAGTAAGCATTGGATCGTACTCCGCGCCTGGTTGTGGCACAGTGTCTGTTGCTGGCATGTTCCACGCTAGCCAACTTCGACCGATCTTTTCGATGATAAGACACCCCGACCCCTGAATGAAAACACCTAAGCGCCTGCGTCCCTTGATGGAAGAGGGCGTCATTGACGAAGTCATCAGTCCGCTGATGAGTGGAAAGGAAGCTGACGTCTTCGTTGTACGTAGCTCCGGAAGGCTTCGCTGCGCCAAAATCTATAAAGATTCGGTCAAACGCAGCTTCAAAAAGGCGGCGCAGTACACTGAGGGCCGCAAAGTGCGCAATAGTCGCCGCGCCCGCGCGATGGAAAAAGGTTCCCGCTTTGGTCGCCAGCAGCAGGAAGAAACCTGGCAAAACGCCGAAGTCGATGCCTTGTATCGTCTTGTGCGGGCCGGCGTTCGTGTGCCGGAGCCCTACGGGTGCTTCGACGGCGTATTGATTATGGAGCTGGTGGTGGATGAGGAAGGCGCCGTGGCGCCGCGTCTCAATGATGTCACCATGCCAGCCGATCAAGCTCGCGAAGATCACGCGTTGATGATGCATTACGTCAAGCTCATGCTCTGCGCCGGACTGGTACATGGCGATCTTTCTGAGTTCAATGTACTGGTGAATGAGGACGGCCCGGTGATTATCGATCTGCCCCAGGCGGTCGATGCGGCGGCGAACAACAACGCAAAATCCATGCTGCAGCGTGATGTCAGCAATATCACCGAGTATTACGGGCAGTTTGCCCCGGAGTTGCTGGACACCCATTACGCCGAAGAGATGTGGGCACTGTTTGAAGAAGGCGAGCTGAGCGCCGAATCTGTACTGACAGGATTTTTTGAGCTGGACACGCACACTGCCGACACGGATGCGGTTATGGCTGAAATCAAAGCAGTGCTCGACGAAGAGCGAAAGCGGAAAGAGCGTCTTGCCGCCGCTGAGGCTGGCGACGATGACGTTGCGGCGCATGATTCCGATCATGCGCGCGGTGACTGAATCGCGAAACGGCTGGACAATCCATGCGGGGCAGCTTTTTCTAAACTGGGATGCCGAAGTCAGCGCAGAGTGGCGGGCTTTCAAGGCGGGCTACCTGAAAGAGTCCGAGCCCAATTGGTCCCGAGTCCTGAGCCAGCAGCTGAACGCCGGTGAGGCGAATGTGTACCGGCACAATAACTAGGCAGGCGTGGTGACCGGGGCGGCCCCTATGATTTTTTGCCGCTGGAGGCGGTAGTTGATGAATTCCTTCGAGACCATTTTTCAGCGTGTCGCCGAGCGCAAGGGTGGGGTCGCGGAGTTTTAAGCGCTGCTGTGATCGGCTTGGCGGACAGGCGGTACGCTTCTTCCTGCGTTTTATGGGCAAAGACACGCCCGTATTGACTGCGGCCGTTATCAGCGCACTCATCGTTCAGGGGGTCATCGACAAAGAGCCTACGGGTAAAAAAGCGCTGACGCAGGTGCAGCAGGCTTTAGATGAGTAGCGCAGCGAGAGCGGCAGGGACTTTTGTCAGATTTCGCGGACCCTTGCGTCCAGCGTCCAAGACGAAGGTCGTGCTTTCCAGCGGCGCGTCGAATGTGGTTTGATTGCACGCGCACAGGTGTACGCACAGCGTCGCCTTCGTCAATTCCAGATATAGCAGCTTGCGCGCGCGCACAATAAGTGATGATGCGGTTGTGTTGAGCGCTTTTGATACCAGGGACAGCATGGAGAAAATAATGAAGCGGCAAGCAGGTTGGCTAAGAGGTGTTCTGCTGAGTGCGGCGGTATTGCTGTGGGGCCCGAGCGCACATGCCGGTAGTTTCGAATTGCAGCTCCCCGTGGGTGCGCCAGAGGCGTCCTACGATGGGCGCCTCATACTGATTATTGCGGCCAACGACGACAAAGAGCCGCGTGATCAGGTGAGTGCCGAATTCGATGCTGCGCAAATTTTTGGCATAACGGTCGATGGCTTACGCCGAGGCGCTGCGGCACGCATTCAAGGTGACGTGCTGGGATTTCCCGCAAAGACGCTGGCAGACGTCCCGGCAGGGGAGTATCACGTCCAGGCGGTGCTGCATAAGTACGACACCTTTGAGCTTGGCAACGGCAAAACCGTCAAACTGCCTGCAGCGCGTGGTGCTGGGCAGAATTGGCGCAAGGAGCCAGGAAATCTGTTCAGCAAGCCGATGACAGTGCGCTTTGATCCACAAAGCAAGGCGGTCACAAAAATTCTGCTCAGCGAAGTGAATCCGCCCATAGCGGAGCCCACAGACACACAATATATCCGTCATATCAAAATCCGCAGCGCGCTCCTGTCAGAATTCTGGGGTACGGATGTCTATCTGCGTGCGCACGTGCTGGTACCGCATGGCTTTGATGATCATCCGGAGGCGCGTTTCCCGTTGGCGATTTTCCACGGTCACTTCCCCGCTGATTTTGGCGGCTTCCGAACCACGCCGCCGGATCAGGATATGGCCTGCGTTTACAGCGTGCGCTTTTCACTGGATTGCTACAATCGTACACAACAACAGGAAGCCTACGACCTGTATCAGTACTGGATCTCTGACGATGCGCCGCGCATGCTCATTGCAGAAATTGATCATAGCAACCCGTATTACGACGACAGCTATGCCGTTAACTCAGCGAATATCGGGCCCTACGGCGATGCGATTACCTACGAGCTGATTCCGGCTATCGAGAAAGAGCTGCAAGGCATCGGTGAAGGCTGGGCCCGTTTTCTCTACGGCGGTTCTACCGGTGGCTGGGAAGCACTGGCGGTGCAGATCAAGTACCCGGATGACTATAACGGCGCTTTTGCGGCCTGTCCCGATCCCATCGACTTTCGGCAATTTATGACCGTCAACCTGTATGAGGATACAAACGCCTACTATCGCGAAGGTCCGTTCACCCGCGTAGAGCGTCCGTCAAAGCGCGACTACCTGGGGCACATATCTCGATTCATGGAAATGGAGAATCGCTGGGAGCTGGTATTGGGCGATAAGACGCGTTCCGGACAGCAGTGGGATATCTGGGAGGCGGTGTTTTCGCCCAACGGTGACGATGGATACCCGAGGCGGATCTGGGACAAGCGCACGGGCGACATCGACCCGGAGATCGCAGCGTACTGGCGCGAGAATTATGACCTGCGCTACATCATGGAGCGCGACTGGGCGGAACTCGGTCCCAAGCTGCAAGGCAAGATTCATCTCTACACCGGCGACATGGACAACTACTACCTCAACAATGCGGTGTATCTAACCGAGGAATTTCTGGAGTCTGCAGATCCGCCCTATGAGGGAATCGTTGATTATGGCGATCGAGCGGAGCACTGCTGGAACGGTGATCACGAGAATTCGAATGCGATATCGCGTCTGCGCTATAACACCTTTTATCTGCCGCGCATTATGGAGCGTATTGAAGCCGCGGCGCCGCAAGGCGCGGACCTGAATAGCTGGCGCTATTGAGCGGCTGGGGTTTGTAAACAACGTGGGCACCACAAAACGCTTACAAATATGTTCACACAGTACATTTTTGGAGAATTTATGCCGCTTAACTACCGTCCTCTGACCGGCGCGCTGTCGGCTCTGTGTCTGGCCTCGGTGCTGGCGATCCCGAATGCCGGTGCTGAGGTTTCAAAAGCAAAAAAACTCGAAGCGCAGGCACTGCTCGAGTCGATAATTCCCTACCGCACCGCCAAGGGTTATGGGCAGATGTCCGCTATGACTGATGTGTTGGTGGAGCGACTCAAGCGCGCCGGGTTCAGCGATGAAGATATTGTGCGGGTGCCGCTAGAGATCGATGGTGAGATGACCAACGGGCTGCTGGTGCGATTTGCGGCGCAGGGGATTCCCGCTGCACCACCGGTCGCGTTTTTGGCGCACATGGATGTGGTAGATGCACTACCGGCGAATTGGGAGACGGACCCGTTTACGCCGGTAATCAAAGATGGCTACATTTACGGGCGAGGCACACAGGACAATAAGTTCGGTGTAGCGCTGCTGGTCTCGAGTTTTGCGAACCTGAAGGAATCCGGTTTCGCGCCGCGCCGAAACCTGCTGCTGGCGTTTGCCGGCGACGAGGAAACCGGGATGCTCACTACCCAGGCGATTCTCAAGCATCCCTTCGTACGCGATACAGAGTATGCGCTCAACTCTGACGCCGGCGGTGGCAGCATGTTGCGCGATGGCACGCCGGTTGGCTTCTCCATGCAGTCGGCGGAAAAAACCTACGTAACTTTTAAGCTCGGTACTCGCAATCCCGGTGGACACAGCTCTGCTCCGCAGCCCGACAATGCTATCTACGATCTTGCTCGCGCGCTGGTGGCGATCGACGACTACACGTTCCCGGTACAGTTCAATCCCATTACCCGATCCATGGCCCGGGCACTCGCAGAGCGCGAAGGCGGTGAGCTTGGCACTGCCCTGCAAACGCTGCTCGAGAATCCTGAGGACGCGGCGGCGTTAGCGATCATGCAAGGCTACCCCCAGTACTCCAATATGCTTTGGACTACCTGTGTGGCGACCATGCTCGATGCGGGTCTGACCGAAAATGCGCTGCCGCAAAGCGCGGTGGCGACGGTCAACTGTCGAATCTTGCCAGATACCGGTGGTGCTGAGCAGGTGACGCGGACACTGGCGCAGGTGATTGGCAATGATGAAGTATCCATTAGCATCAGTCGTGCTTCTGTTGAGAGCCCCGCCTCGCCGATCCGTGAGGACCTGCTGTCGCTCCTTGAAGCTGCGGTCGCTATCAACTATCCCGGTATGACTTTGCAGCCGACCATGTCGTCGGGTGGCACCGAGGGGCGCGAGTATCGCAGTGCGGGAATTCCGACCTACGGCGCCGGAAGCCTGGCGCTTGTGCGTCCTGACGATAGCCGTGCACACGGCATCAATGAGCGGATTCCGCTCAGTTCTTTTTACAAAGAAATGGATTACTGGGACTACGTGATGCGCCAGATTGGCGGGGGTGAGCAATGATCAACAGCGATTCGAGACGACGGTTTTTGCAAGGCTCCGCTGGGCTTCTTGCAGCCGTTCCTCTGGCCACCTCATTGCTACCTGCCACGACAGTGGCAGCGAATGTGTCCGCTGCGGCGCCTGGCAAGACCGGCTCGCCGCTCGACAGTCTTACGCCGTTGACCGGTAGCGCGGCGTACATCACGCCCGCCGAGCGGCAACAGCGGCGGGACAAGCTGAGCGGTTTGCTGGATAAGCAGGGGGTGTTTGCCGCGCTGATCGAGCCCGGATCTACCCTGCAATACTTTACCGGTGTGCAGTGGTGGCTGAGCGAGCGCCTGACGGCGGGACTGATAACCTCCCGTGGCGATATGGTGTTTATTACGCCGGGGTTCGAGGAGTCGCGACTGCGTGAAATGGTCGGTGCGGACGCGGAAATTCTCATCTGGCAGGAAGACGAAGACCCTTTTGTCATGCTTGCTGCCTGGCTGAAAACCGCGCGCGGCGGCGGGGGCGTCGGTACGCTTCTGCTCGACGAGGCAGTGCGCTATTTTGTCGCGCACCGCCTTGGTGAGGCCGCGCCGTCCTGGAAGTTAAGCTCCGGCGCCGCCGAGGTAAATGCCTGCCGACTCATAAAGTCCTCGACGGAACTGGCGTTGATGACGCTGGCCAGTGATATCACGATGGCCGCTTATCGAGCTATTTATCCCCTGATTGAGCCCGGTATGTCCGGGCCAGATATCACCGCGCTCATGCAAGAAGCGCAAACGCGCCTTGGCGGCGAAAAACCTGGTGGTAGCGCTCAGGTAGGTAAGGGTACAGCGTTGCCACATGGCTCCCGGGAGCCAGAGTACGTGGCCGATGGGGAGGTTGTCCTGCTGGACTTTGGCTGCGGCGCAGGCGGTTATCGCTCAGACATTTCGCGCACTTTCGTGTTTGGCAAAGCAACGGACCACCAGCAGCACCTCTGGGATCTGGTGCATCGTGGGCAGGCGCTGGCCTTTAAGACCGCGCAGGCAGGTACCCCCGCAGGCGAAGTCGATAAAGTGGTGCGGCGCTTTTATGAGTCCGAGGGGTTTGGTCCAGGCTATCAAACGCCCGGACTGTCACACCGGCTCGGACATGGGATCGGTCTCGACGTGCACGAGCCGATCAATTTTGTGGGCAACGAGACCATGCCGCTGCAAGCGGGTATGTGTTTCTCGAATGAACCCGGCTTATACGTGCCCGGTCAGTATGGGGTTCGCCTCGAAGACTGTCTGTACATTACCAATGATGGACCGCGCTGGTTTTCTGAGCCTTCGCCCGCGCTCGACCGACCCATGGGCTAGCGCGGACCTCAGTCCTTGGTAAATCCAAGGATTGGCTGCCCTACCACCTCGCTTAGCAAAGGACTCTGTGCGGCCTGATCAAAGGCCGCGGCAACCTGTTCACTGCGCTGATCGGTAACGGGTTTGTAATTGGGGTGAGTAAAAATATAGAACTCGCCCTGTTCGAGTGCTTCGATAACGCGCTGACTGAGCAGCTCGGCGTCAATCCCGTTGGTAACCGCGTGGTAGGTCGCTTTGCCCACCTCGATCACATCGGGAGTTAACTCCACATTGCTGGCATAACGCGCCTGACGGTTGCGGTGAGACAGATGTATGCGTGTTTTCACAAATGCGGGAGCCAGCACTGACACGTGCACGTTGCTGTTGTGCAGTTCCCCAGCCCAGGATTCTGAGAGCGCAACCACCGCAGCTTTGGTGGCGGTATAGGCACCGGCCATGGGCACGCCACCCATTCCCGCGATGGAGGCGACGTTAATCAACCAGGACTGTTCGCCGTGAGCCTTCATCTCCGGCGCGAAGACGTTCCCTCCGTACACCACGCCCATGAGATTGACGTCGATGGTCCAGCGCCAGGACGCGTCATCCAGGGTGTCTATGGAGCCAACGCCGCCCCCGACACCCGCGTTGTTGATTAGCATATGTACGTTGCCAAAATGCTCCCGTGCCTCCTTTGCCGTGCGCAGCCAGTCTTCGCGCAGCGCCACGTCCATTTCGACAGCGTGGGTGGGTATCGCATGTTCCTGGAGTTCAGAGAGCGCAGATGCCAGCTGTGGTCCTTCGATATCGGCAATCACGATATTCATGCCGCGCTTACCGAGCGCCATCGCGAGACTGAAGCCAATGCCATCGGCTCCACCAGAAATAACGGCCGTCTTGCCTGAGAAATCTAGCATGGTGAGGTTATGCTCCAAATAATGGTGGGAAAAATTGCGCAGGCTGCGAACGCGAAAGAAGAAGAGACGGGCGGTCTACCTGCAAAGGCTGCGTGACACTAAAGCAGTCAAGCGCGAATAGTCAAAGGTTTGCGACGTGGTAGGTTTCGGCCACCGGGCCCTGGACACCACTTACATGTGGGCCGTACGCGAGGTGAACTGCAGCCCAGGCGCCGACGGCCAGCGATCAACCATAAAACGGAGACGACAACATGGATACACGCACGCTCGTTGATGGGCGCTATTTCTGCGAGGGCCCCCGCTGGCGCGATGAACGTTTTTGGTTTAGCGACTTCTACGCGCATGAGATCTGCTCGGTGGGCCTCGATGGACATGTGACCACGGAGGTTTCCCTGCAAGGCGGTGAGCGCCCATCCGGATTGGGTTGGCTACCTGATGGCCGATTGTTGTTTGTGGCGCAACTTGCCCGAGCCGTGATGCGTCGGGAGCACGATGGCACGCTGGTAAAGCATGCAGACCTGAGTGCTATTGCGACCTTTCATTGCAATGACATGCTGGTAGACGATACAGGTCGTGCCTACGTGGGTAATTTTGGCTTTGACCTGGATGCCGCTATTACAGAACTGGGCCCGGAGGGTTTAATGGCGGCCTTGGCTGATGATCCGCACCCTTTTCTGGCTGATGTAGCGTGTGTGCAAGCAAACGGTGCGGTGAGTGTGGCAGCAGCGGGTCTTGTGTTTCCCAACGGTACGGTTCTTTTGGACGGAGGCATGACGCTGGTCGTTGCACAAACCCTGGCTATGGAGCTCACCGCGTTTTCCAGGGCGGCGGACGGGAGCCTGTCGAACCGACGAACCTGGGCCTCACTGGTAGGAGACGACGGCTGGTACGCGGCGCCCGATGGGATCGCCGTTGACGCCGAAGACGGTATTTGGGTGGCTAACGCGCTCGCTCCAGAGGTAGTCCGGGTGGAGGAAGGCGGTGCAGTAACGCATCGTATCACCACTTCTAACATCGCCTACGCCTGCGCTTTGGGTGGTCCAGATGGACGGCACCTACTGGCGTGTACAGCGACGACTTCAGATGCTACCAAGGCGTCAGCGGTACGGCAGGGCAAATTGGAGATTCTTGAGCTGAATGATTGAGTTTTATAAAAATCCCCAAAAAAGCGGCTATGTATTCGGGAGGTACCCTACGCCGGCGTTTGCTGGAATTCAGGGATCCTAAGCTAGGCAGCGGTTCTGAATTTCACTACTCTAGCGCCGACAATTCCGCATCGCTGCAAGACCTGGTGACGTTCATGTTACAGATTACACGGCTAATGACACTCCTGCTGACGCTGCTCGCGTCCAGCTTTGCGGGGGCAGAGAGACATTCCTGCGCGCCGGATGGGATAGGGGCAGGGGGCTTCGATCTGTTGAGTTACCATGCTGAAGGCGGACCGAAGCAAGGACTTGCAGAGTTCACTGTGCAACACGAAGGCCTTGCATATCGTTTTGTCGACGCCAGCAACGTCGCCATTTTTTCCGCCGCGCCCGACAAGTACCTTCCCGTCTATCAGGGCTGGTGTGCGACATCCCTCGCTCTCGGCCGGCTTGTCTGTCCGGACTATGGCAACTACAAACTGGAAAACGGCAGGCTGCTCGTGTTTGAGCTCGCAGGCTTTACCAATGGGCGTACCCTTTGGAATACCGACCCGGCAGGATTCCGTCTGCGTGCGGATGCCAACGCACTCAAACTGCTGCAGTGAGGGTTGGGTCCCTTTTTCTGGCCTGCCTACTGTCGCTGGGAGCGCAGGCGGAATTGCTCCTGGGGGTGCACACCGAGGAACCCGCGCCGACGGTAGCCCGCCTGCTTTCCGACCTCAAGCCTGATGGTCAGTCTATACGAGTCGCGCCCTTTGAGGATGTTGCGGCCCTTACCAGCGCGCTAGCGGACGGGTCCCTAGACCTGGCTCTGCTGGAGGGAACACAGGGTGATACCTCCGGCATTGCTCTGGTTGCCGATCTCTACCCCAGCGTACTGCACGTGCTGTACCAGGGTGACCAAACACCGGACACAGTCGGCGATCTTTTGCGCGATTCGCGAGTGTGGGCCGGTTCCCCCGGGGGAATCGGTCATCGCCTCGTGCAGGCAGTGGCTGCGGATTTCGGTCTTGGCACTGATCAGTATGAGTTGCTCGATGATCCCTGGTCGGAGGGCGAGCCGGAGGTCTACTTTATTTTCGGCGGCATCCTCGCGCCGGAATCCTTGTCGCGCCTGCAGCAGTTTCGGCTATTCAGCCTGGGGGACCCGAACGCCCTCCGAAAAGGCAGCGTCGCAGAGGGGGTGAGCCTGCGCTATCCGCAACTACAGCCGTTTATCGTACCCGCGCAGCTATATCCCTCATTGGGGAAGGAGGCAGCGTTGACCCTGTCGACATCCACATTGCTGGTGGTACGGGACACTCTGGACGCAGACATCGTCTACGAACTGGCGCAGGGCGTTGCCGACAGCAGCCCACGAATTGCCGCGACTTATCCTCTTGCGGGTTTGCCACGCATGAGTCAGGAGGATGGAGCCGCCCGCGAGCTATCGCTGCACGAGGGCGCACGACGCTACCGCGATCGGGATCTACCCGGGTTTTTAGAGCGCTACACGGAAGCACTGGGAATTGCAGTCACCCTATTACTGGCGACCGGCAGTCTCGTACTGGGTTGGCGGCGTCATCGGCAGCAGCAGCGCAAGGATCGACTCGATGGCTACTACAAAAAAATGCTTGCGCTGCGAAAAAGTCTCGTGGAGGGCAGGTTGCTTGGGGTTGATATGGTTCGGGAGATTCGTGCGACTCAGGCCGAAGTCATGGAGCTTGTTATCGAGGAGAGAATCGATGCTGACAGCGCACTACAGGTCTTCCTGTCTCTTTCCAATCAATTATTGTTGGAAGCGGACGCCTCCTGAGCGTCTGTTTGTGCTGCGTAGGTCAGAGTTGTTTTCAAGATAAGAAATGAGTGGGGAGATGCGCAATGAGCCAACACGAAGCACATCGATCACAACGTATCGGCTGGCTCAGGGCCGCAGTGCTTGGGGCCAATGACGGCATTGTTTCTACGGCTAGTTTGATCATCGGCGTTGCTGCGGCGAGCAGCTCGCAGTCGGGAATCTTGTTGTCCGGCGTGGCGGGACTTGTTGCCGGGGCCATGTCTATGGCCGCCGGCGAGTATGTATCCGTGAGCTCCCAGTCTGATACGGAGAATGCAGACCTGGCAATGGAGCAGAAATCGCTCGATGAGGAGCCGGAGATGGAGCTTAGCGAACTCGCCGAGATCTATGAGGGACGAGGTCTCGACCGCATGCTCGCTCGGCAGGTCGCGGAGCGACTCATGGCGCATGATGCCCTGGGTGCTCATGCAAGAGATGAGATCGGTATTGTGGTAGGTGCCACCGCGCGGCCGGTTCAGGCAGCACTCTCGTCGGCAGGTACATTTACTGTAGGCGCAACGTTGCCTTTGCTGGTGGCGTGGGCTGCGCCACCGGGAGACCTTATCGTATTGGTTAGCGGCGCTTCGCTGGTGTTTCTGGCATCGCTCGGCGCCCTGGCGGCTAAAGTCGGCGGGGCATCCATGCGTGTGGGGGCTCTGCGTGTGACCTTTTGGGGCGGGCTTGCGATGGCCATTACAGCCGGTGTGGGGCATGTATTCGGAACGCTTGTCGGATAGACGGGAAAGCGAAGCCGTGTGGCTGCATAGTCGAGGCTAATGTTCAAACTGTGCTTTATCTCGCTGTACAAACGCTCTAGTCTGGCTCATCGTTTTCATGCTCACTCCGGCGTTTTTCTATGACTCTCGTTCTTAACCCCGACGTGCTTGGTGCTATTGATCCGCCAATTGCTGAAGCTCATGCCTGGATTGCCGGGCGCACTTTTCCTGCACAGAAGCCACTGCTGGATCTGGCGCAAGGTGTGCCGAGCTATCCGCCGGCTGATGGCATAAGCCAGCATGTGGCGGATCGAGCGGCTCTATTTGAGACTGCGCAGTACACGAGTATCACGGGTATTCCTGAACTACGTGAGACTCTGGCAGCCCATGTCAGTGAGCGCTATGGCGGGCAGGTGACTGCTCAGAACATGCTGATTACCGCGGGGTGTAACCAGGCCTTCTGTTTGACGATTCAGGCGCTGGCCCGGGCGGGCGATGCCGTCATGTTACCCGTGCCCTATTATTTTAATCACCAGATGTGGCTCGAAATACAGGGCGTTACCGCGCAGCACCTACCCTTCAGGCATGAGCGCGGGGGAGTGCCGGATCCGCAAGAAGCCGCTGCGCTGCTGACCGACAAGACAAAGGCGATAGTGCTGGTATCACCCAGCAATCCCACCGGTGCGATTTATCCCGCTGAAGTGATCGGCCAGTTCCGTGACCTTGCCACCGAGCGCGGTATCGCCTTGATTGTGGACGAAACTTACCGGGATTTTCTGAACGATGAAAATGGCCCTCCGCACCGTCTTTTTGAGGATGATCACTGGGGTGAATCGGTAGTACAGCTCTATAGTTTCTCAAAAACGTTTAGCCTAACCGGCTATCGGGTAGGTGCTGTCACTGCAGGTGCGAGAGTGATTGAAGCAGTCTCAAAGGTCATGGACACAGTGCAGATCTGTACACCGCGTATCTCCCAGGATGCGGCACTGTATGGCCTTAAACATGAATGGCCGTGGGTCGCCGAGAAGCGCGCGCTGCTGGCCGGGCGTGAATCCGCTTTGCGGGACGTATTTCGGGCCAATGATCTGGGTTACGAGCTGATCTCGGCCGGCGGTTACTTTGCCTATATTCGCCATCCCTTTGATGACATGACGGCCAAGCAGGTAGCGCGTAAGTTGGCCGATGAGCAGAACATCCTTTGTCTGCCGGGCAGCTTCTTTGGGCCGGGACAGGATCGTTTTTTGCGGTTTGCCTTTGCGAATGCAGCGGAGGCGGATATTGGGATGTTGGCAGAGCGCTTGAAAGAAAGCCTTAGTACGTGAACCGCCTGCTGACAATGATAATCGCGCTGTTCGCCGAGCGATTGCCTTGCTAATGTCGTAACTCATCGAGCCGACGTGTCAGTAGAGCGTAGGGGTTTTTTTTGTGCAGGGCCTTGAAAAAAAAGACCCTTGCGCGAGGGGCCGGCGTCCAGCGTCTCAGCCACAGGGAGCAATATTCGCCATGCAACAACATGAGATTGATGATCAGGTATTTGAGCTGTACGACGAGTATTGTCACGGCAAGCTCAACCGACGCCAGTTTTTCGAACGCGCCGCCGCTATCACAATTGCCGGTGCTTCTGCCTTGGCTATGGCCAAAGCACTCATTCCAAACTATGCCGAGGCGCAGGAAGTACTGTTTACCGACGAGCGTATCAAGGCCACCTGGATCGACTACGAATCCCCGGGAGGTAGCTCGGGTGAGATGCGCGGCTACCTGGTTCAGCCGGTGGGAGAGGGTCCTTTTCCGGCGGTGCTTGTTATGCACGAAAACCGTGGTTTGAATCCGTATATCCAGGATGTTGCCCGCCGTTTTGCAATAGCGGGATTTGTCGCGCTCGCCCCGGATGGGCTCTCCCCGATTGGGGGTTACCCGGGAAATGACGATGATGGGCGCACCATGCAGCGCACGCTGGATCAAGGCGAGTTACGTCAGGACATGGTCAACAGCGCACGGTATGTGAAAAATCACCCGCTATCCACGGGCAAACTGGCAGCAACGGGTTTTTGCTGGGGCGGAGGAACGACGAATTTTCTGGCGACAGAAATGGGCGACGAACTCCACGCCGCAGCGCCGTTTTATGGTGCCGCGGCAAACGGCGACAAAGTCCCCGCTATCAAGGCTGCGGTGCAGGTCCATTACGCCGAAATGGACGAACGGGTAAATGCTATGCGCTCGGACTATGAGACAGCCTTAAGGGCGAGCGATGTGCTTTACGAGATGCATGTGTACCCTGGTACACGGCATGGTTTTCACAATTACTCCACGCCGCGTTACAACGCGGAAGCAGCGCAGTTGGCGTGGGAAAGAATGCTCGGATTCTTTCGGGAGCATTTGAGCTAGGGAAGCCTCGATATTGCCTTAGGGGCGCAGTGCCCCGTCACGCGACTCCTGCTTAAATACCTTTCCGCCTTTCATGACAAAGCCCACGTCCAGCAACGCGTCGATGCGGTCCAAAGGCGAGGCGCGCGTGGCAATGATATCGGCATGTTTGCCCGCCTCGATGGTGCCCAGGGTATCGCTCATGCCGATCAGGTCGGCGGCGTTGACCGTAGCGGTGACCAGAATGTCCATTTCACTCATGCCGGCTTGATGCATTAGCACGGCTTCCCGCGCATTTGCTCCATGGGGCGATACGCCGGAGTCAGTGCCGAAAGCCACTTTTACGCCCGCCTTGTGTGCCTTGGCGAAGTTGCCCTGCATTGCCGCGCCTACCTCAATCGCCTTTTCGGATTGTGCCGGCGTAAGGATGCCTCCTTTTTTGGCCATGTCCGAGGCGGTCGCGCCGGCTACCAAGGTCGGTACCAGATAGGCGCCGCTGCGCTTGAACTCCCGGATCGCTGCTTCACCGGTATAGGTGCCGTGCTCAATGCTGTCTACGCCAGCCTTGAGCGCGGCGACGATGCCTTCCTCCTCGTGCGCGTGGCTCGCTACCTTGCGCCCCATACTGTGCGCGGCGCGCACCACTTCCATTAGCTCGTCGTCTTCCATTTGTTTGCCGGTGCCCGTCGCACGGTCAGTCAATACGCCGCCGGTGGAGGTGATTTTGATCAGGTCTGCGCCATACTTTATGCGGTTGCGCGTTGCTCGCCGACAATCGTAGGGGCCATCGCAGACATTTTCGTCGGTCAAAAGCTCCATGAACTCATGTCGGGACCCACTTACATCGGCATGACCGCCGGTGATGCCGACACCGCCCGCGGCGATGATGCGCGGTCCGTCGATCCAACCATCATTGATCGCATCGCGTACAGCATAGGTTTGCTGAGTTCGCGAGCCGGCATCACGCACGGTCGTGAACCCTGCCATCAGCGTTTTCATGGCGTTGTGGTAGCCAAACATTTGCACTAGTTCATCTGACCAGCGCAGTGCTCGACTGTCGTTTCTCGGACTTAGCTCGCCTTGCAGATGCACATGCATGTCCATCAGTCCTGGCATGACAAAACTGTCGCGAAGGTCGATGACGCTATCGGCATTTAGCGCGCCTGCTGTTTGATAGCCCTCGACTACGGCGCTGATAGTGCCGTCGGTGATAACCACCGTCTGCTCTGTCAGCGGGGCTTTACCCGGGATGCTCAAAAGACTGCCAGCATGGATAAGCTGAATGTCGGCGGATGCCGAGGAGGTGGCGACGCTGATAAGCAAAGCAGCGATAAGTTGCGCAGATGTACGTAACATGAATTCCCTCTGTTGTGCGGCTGAGGCGACTACCCGCATAGGACTTAGTTGGGTAAGTGCGTCGCAGGATAACAGTTGCCTATAGGCCGGCCAATCGGCTTGCCCGGACCTGTCGGTATCGCAGCACTCTTTCCCCAGTTTGTTTTCCGTCACACTGGGGTCTATCGTGGAGACACCTAAATATGGTGTGCTGCTACCTTTGGCGCCTTACGATGGAATGAACGCCAAAGACTGCGGCAATTGCCTGCCAGGTCAGCATGCGCGAACGTAATCACTCAAAACAAAAGAGAATGATGATGGGGAAAGCTGTTTGGACGCTTGGGTTTTTTGGTCTACTTGTTGCGTCGGTCACCGCAGATGCACAGACGCCATCATGCGCCGCACCCCTCTTTGCAACGGACTGGTCTGGCACTGTGTCTCACGGAAGTGAAGCCGCTCTGGTCAAGGCCGCCGCCTCCGGCGTCGATCTAAAAGTCGGCTGGGCTCTGGATTTTAATGGCGATGGCCTCGGGGACATCACGCACTGGTCTGACGCCAGATTTATCACCGTGTTTGAGAACAAGGTTTTTGCACAGGTGGAACAGATTCATCGTCAACAGCCTGTGGTTGGCGAGGCGGAAGTAAAATTCCCGGATACGCTCGATATCTGGCATGGACTGATCGGGTCCGACGGCTTCTTACGCTCAAAGTTCGCTGAAGCGGGCTCCCTTGCGAATCGGCGGGTACTGACCGTCTGGTGCCCATCCAAGGAGCCTTTACCCGCGCCTGTTTCTGCTTCCTGGGAGGCGGTTTATATCAGTGGCGCCGATGGCGAGGCCGTGTCTGGCTCCAAACAAGCCTTGTTCGATGCAGTGCGCGCAGGCCATCCGATCAGAGTGGGTTGGGGGCTGTCGAGGCTGCGAGAGGGTGAAGTCTTATCCGTGGAGCACACTGCGAATCCGGTTTTTCTGACAATCAACAACAGTTCGGAGCTGGTCGTCCAATTGCCTGAACACGTGGCGCAACGTAGCTACTGGGACTCCGAGCAAGCATTCTTTGATGATCCCGCTGTTATGTGGCGCGGCGTTATTTCAACCCGAGGCACATTTGATGCGGTATGGACCAACCGGGCCACGGGCGAAGTGGTCAGGCGCAGCCCACAACGGGCACTCTTTAGATGGTACGTGCAGCGTCCACCAAGAGGTCCCGTAGAGAGTCTCGCGATAGAAAAGGGTATCAGGGCGGATGAGACCCGTTTGAGCGAGCGCCAACCCTAGATACTCAAGTGGGCTTCTGATCAGGCGAGCATCTGATTGATCGACGGGAGGCCTTCACTCTTCGTCTTTCTTATTCGACAAGCCCTTGAGGAAGCCCCCAACGGCCTTGTCGAGTTTCTCACCAACACGATCCTTTAAGGCGCCGGCGGTAGCGGATGAAATAGCCGCTTGTATGACAGGTTTCAGGAGTTGCTGTGCGATTTGCGCACCGGTCGCCCCGTTGGATGCTTTACCTATGTCGCTTATTACAATCGGCGGGAGTTCGACGTCGCTCGTCTGATTGAGGTCTGGCAACGATACCGAGGCACTGGCGCCGTTTAGTGTAAAACGCTCGATGATCAATTTTTTGTTGCTGCCCTCGTCTGCTGTCGACGTGCTGCTGCCCGCCTGGGCCTGCAGATTGGCGAGCAGCTCGCGCAGATTATTGCGGGTGCCCTGCTGCAGCACGTTAATGCGGGCGCCTTCGACGGTAATGTCTTTGATCGTGATCACGTCACCGGTGAGAGAGCGTGCGTCCAGCGTTGCTGAGAAGCCGCCCAATTCGATGGCATTCCCCGCAAAACCCTCGGGATTGGCGACGCTGAGCCCTGACAGCGAGGCGGATGCATCGGTGAGTTTGATATCGATGCCATCGACGCGCACGGCCGTTTGCGTTGCGCTGGAGCCCTGAGTCTCGACCAAATTTGCGACGATACCATTCAGATTCGACGACAGGTAGTACGCCCCGGCGCCAATTAGCGCCAGCAGAATTAACAGGATGATCGCGATCGACTTTGCAGGTGAGGCCATGAGTTTTGCACTACTTTTTAATTGGCGAGTCTGATGCTAACGCGATTCAGGGATTTTTAGAACGAGCATCACAAATCAGTACGGTCTTGATCGTAACTCCAGACCGCCAATCATGGAACTTTTGTGGTCCGGATCCAGCGCCGAAATGAGCGAGGCTTAAGGCGCATGCCATTTCCTGGGATCTACCCGATAATACTGCTGCAGCTCCTCAAAAAGGTCTGGCCGCCGGGCAAACAGGTCGTCCGGCTTCTCAAAAAATGTCTCTGTGGCAACGGCAAAAAACTCCGCAGGATTCGTGGCGCCATAGCTATCCATCACGGTCGGTTTTCCGTGCATTACCCGCTTTTGCAGATCTTCAAAATTTTTACTGAACACCGTGGCCCAGGTCTGATAACTGTTGCGACGCAGCGGCGGCGCGCCATTGGTCGTTCCGGAGGCGGAATCGAGTTGATGGGCGAACTCGTGCAAAACCACGTTGTGGCCGTCGCCAAAATCTCGTGCACCCTGCTCGGCATCATCCCAGGACAGGATTACTCGGCCGATATCCCAGGACTCGCCCAGCAGATGGTGTTCTCCATCGACGACCGTGCCATCTTCCTGATGTAAGTCGCGCTTCGCCACAAACCCCGTGGGGTACACCAGAATCGATTGCAGTTTTGGGTACACGGGCCCGGACGGGCCCAGCAGGAGGAGACAAGCCTCGGCCGCAATGCACACTTTCATTACCTCCGTGATCTCGAGCTCCGCACAGCCGTAAAAACGCTTGTCATCCAGAAAAAGCTGGATCAGCTGCTCCAGCTTTTTTCGTTCATCCACCTGTAAAACGGAATAGACAGGAATACGTTCGGTGAGAATCTTTTGCCAGTGCTCAGGGAAAGCCGCGCTTAACAGCCGGTGCTCCCGTTTGCGCCGCAACCAGCGGGACAGGAAAAAGGCAATCACTACCAGAGCGACCGGGAGCAAGCCCCACAAGCCTGAATTCCATTGCATTTGATGAGTTCCTGTATGACGGTCTTTGGGGTGCTCGATCAACGTGTGCGGACCACCCTGTCTCGGACATTCTAAGCGAAAGCCTATTCCATTGAGCGCAGGACATCGGCTAATTGCACACTAATTGCAGAATGTTTGTTACATTCTTATCCGCGCCGTAGCAACAATAACAACACGTGGTGAACGCTGTGAGTGCTGTCCTGCAGTGATGAAGTCTCAGCGGTACCAGCGAATGATCATTCCCTCAGAAGGATGCCAGCATGACTTGTTTACTAGATGGTCTAGATGGACTCGATAGCCGCTCCACGATATTTCCAGTGCTTTTGCTACTTGCTTTCGCCTTCTCCTTCTCATTGCCAGTACCCGCGCAAGACGACGAGGACAAGGATGAGACCCCCAAGAGCCAGGCCGCGTTCCCCTGGCGTAACATCGGGCCAGCCAACATGATGGGTCGGATTGCTGCTATCGATGGACTGGATTCCGACTACCGCACGGTGCTGATCGGCACGGCGTCTGGCGGGGTTTGGAAGTCGACCAGTGGCGGCATTGCCTGGGATAGCATCTTCGACAGCTATGGCAGTCAATCGATTGGCGACGTGGCGTTCTTTCAGGGCGACCCGGACACGATATGGGTGGGGACCGGTGAGGCGACCAATCGCAACAGCGTGGGTTGGGGCGATGGCATTTACAAATCCACGGATGGCGGAGATACCTTCACGCACATGGGCTTGAAGGAGACTCGGCAGATCTCAGAAATTGCACCGCACCCCACCGATCCGAATATCGTTTACGTTGCCGCAGTCGGTAGCCTGTTTGGTCCGTCGGGGGAACGCGGTCTGTACAAAACCACGGACGGCGGTGAGACCTGGACGCTACTCAGTAACGGTCTGCCACAGAACGGACAGGTTGGCGCCACGGTTGTTGTTCTGCATCCCGAGAACCCGGATCTGGTTACCGTCGGTCTCTACGAACGTCATCGTTCGGCTTTTAATATGAACAGCGGAGGCCCCAATGGCGGCATCTTCCGGTCCAGCGACGGCGGCGCGTCGTTTCGTCAAATCACCGAGGGCCTGCCGGATGGTGACACAGGGCAGATCGACCTCGACTATTATCTGTCCGATCCAAGCATCATGATGGCGTACGTCGAGGCCTCCGATGAGCTACCCGACGACCTGAGCGTTCCAGGGCCGGGTGTCTATCGCTCCGAAGACGGTGGGGAGAGTTGGACGTACCAGCTCAGGCACAATTCGCGCCCCTATTATCACGGGCGTATTCGCATCAATCCCAAGAACGACAAGAAGATTTACGTCATTGCGCGCGATTTTTTCCATTCGACCGATGGAGGTGAGACCTACGAGCGTGGCCGTCCCTGGAAAGGCGGTGGCGGTGACGATCATGACTTCTGGGTCGCACCCTACGACGAGAATATCTTCTACATGGCGACGGATCAGGGCGCGCACCTGTCGGTCGACGGCGGAGAGACGGTGCTGTCGTTTAACAACATGGCCATTGGGCAATTTTACGCCATCGGCGTGGATATGCGCGAACCCTTTTGGGTATACGGAGGACTGCAGGATAACGGTGGCTGGGGTATTCCCAGCAACAGCCGCGATCGCGCGGGTATCCTGACCGATCACGCTATCGAGGCTAACGGTGGCGACGGTTTCCATATGCAGATAGATCCGACCGACTGGCGCACGCTGTACACCACGGCGCATGTGGGCTTCTTTGGGCGCATGAACATGGAGACCCGTAAACATACGTTCATCACGCCAACCCCCCAGACGATTGTGAACTTTGAGGATTACTACGAGCCGGACTTCGACGAGTCGCCGACCAACTATTCTATCAACGGCGAAGAGCGCTGGATCTGGCGCGATATAGAGAACCGCACTATCAACGGCGCCAACCTGCCGCCGCAGTTTCGTTTTAACTGGAACTCACCGCTGGTGATGTCGCCAAACAACCCGGACACGATCTACGTGGGTGGTAGCTTCCTGTTCAAGTCCGTCGACAAAGGCGAGAGCTGGCGCATTGTCAGTCCGGATCTCACCAGGAACGATCCTGCAACGCGCAACACCAGCAACTCCGGCGGCCTGACCAAGGATGCAACCGGCGCGGAGAACCACAACACGATATACACCATCGACGAGTCGGCGATCGATCCCGACATCGTTTGGACCGGCAGTGACGACGGGCTGGTGCAGCTCACGCGCAATGCTGGCTCGAGCTGGACCAACGTTACTGGCAACATCGACGGTCTGCCCGACGGCGCGTGGATTAGCCGGGTAGAAGCGTCCAAGCACGATGCGGCGACGGCTTACGTCACGGCAGATCGCCACTGGTGGGACGACTACAAGCCTTACGTTTTTCGTACCCGGGACTTCGGCGAGAGCTGGGAGCTGATTGTCAACGGCATTCCGGAAAGCACGCCTGGCAACTCGGTTTATACCATCGTAGAGGATCATAAAAACCCGGAGCTGCTATTTATAGGCACCGAGTTTGGCGTGTTCCACTCGCGGGACGCCGGTGATTCCTGGGCCCCGTTTATGGATAGGCTGCCGCCGGTTGCTGTTCACGACCTGGTGATTCACCCCCGAGACAACGCACTTGTGGCGGGCACACACGGTCGCTCGATCTGGATCGTCGATGACCTGACGCCGTTGCAGCAGCGGGACGCGTCCTGGACGGGCGAGCGTCTGCACGTTTTTGAGCCGCCGCTCGCCACGCAATGGCTTGATTTATCGGCCAGTCGTCAGCAGCCACACCTGATCTTTAAGGGTGAAAACCCGGTGCAGGGTGCGGGTATCAGCTATTACCTCGCGCGCAAACCTCGCCGTATGGTCAAGGTTACGATTGAAGACCTGGCCACGGGTCAGGTGGCGGGGTGGGAAGAGGAAGCGCGCGAAGGCATGAATCGTACGTACTGGGATTTTGAGTTCCCGCCCAGCAAGGTGCAGCAGGACACGCACCGGGATGGCCTGAATGCCATGGCCGATGTCATTCGGGACGCGATCGAGGCTGCCAGCGGTCAGCGCGATCTCGACTTACTTGAGCATATGCAGAAAGATCTGTTGGCCACGCAGCGCTACCCGCAGCTGTACAAAGATGAGCAGTACCCTAATTTGACAGACGCAAAGCAGTTGTTACTTGATCATCTGCGGCTGGTGCGTGCGGGCATTAAGGACGCCGAGACGGTACGAGATTTCTTCGATGCGCGTGAGCAGCTGATTGCTTACTCGGGCATTGTTGGCGATCAGGCCTACTTTGGCTTTTATGGTAGCGAGCTCCGCACCAGCATGGCCGCGCCCGGCCGCTACCGGGTGACGGTAAAGGCCGGCAGCCGAGAGCAGAGTCAGATTTTGCGTGTGCGGGCGGATCCGACGGCCAGCCCCCATCGCGAGGCTCCATGAATAGCGATGCACTCTATCCACCCATAGAGCCATACAACAGTGGCTGGCTGAATGTTGGCGACGGCCACGAGATCTACTACGAGGAGAGCGGTAACCCTGATGGGGCCCCCTGCGTTTTTGTGCATGGCGGTCCCGGAGGAGGCGCAGGAGAGGGCGCGCGACGTTTCTTTGATCCGGCGCGCTACCGCATTGTGATCTTCGATCAGCGCGGCTGTGGCCGCTCGCAGCCTCACGCGTCGCTTGAGGCGAATACCACCTGGCACCTGGTTGCGGATATGGAGCGTTTGCGAACCCTGCTTGGCATTGCGCGTTGGCTGGTGTTCGGTGGCTCCTGGGGCAGCACGCTGTCCCTGGCCTATGCGCAGCGCCACCCGGGGGCCGTCGCGGCCCTGGTACTGCGGGGTATTTTCCTGCTGCGTCGCCGCGAGGTTGATTGGCTCTACCAGCACGGTGCCAGTGAACTGTTTCCCGATGCCTGGGAGGATTACGTACGCCCCATACCGCTGGCAGAACGCGACGACCTGCTGAGCGCTTTCCACCGGCGTCTCACTTCAGAAGACGCGGCGACACGCCTCGAAGCGGCCCGCGCCTGGTCGGTCTGGGAGGCATCGACGAGTTTTCTGCAGCCGCAGGCGGACTTTATCGCGCAGCTGGACGAGCCGGATGCGGCACTGGCGATGGCGCGCATAGAGTGCCATTACTTCGTCAACCGGGGATTCTTTGATAGCGAGCAGCAGTTGCTCGATGGTATCGAATTTATACGGCACATACCCGCAGTGATCGTGCAGGGCCGCTATGACGTGGTGTGCCCAGCAAGCACCGCGTGGGATTTGCACCGTGCCTGGCCCGAAGCCGATTTTCAGATGATTCCGGACGCGGGGCATTCTGCCTTTGACCGCGGTAATGCCATAGCATTGGTGGCGGCGACGGATCGTTTCGCGGGACATTGATCTTCGCAGCAGTTGCCGAATCGCGGGCTAGTAACAACGTGGCACGCGATAAAACGAGCGCCGTCCGCGATGGATTACTTTGCCGCGCCCCAGGGTATCGCGCTAAGCTCCACGGCTTTTCCCCGTGGCGGAGAGCTGTATGTTGCAACAGACAAAATGGCGTATAGCTGGAATGTTCTTTGCCCTGATGATCTGGGGCGGAACGGCCCACGCGTTTGACGTGGAGGAGGCTACTCAAGCCTACCTGGCGGTGGCTTCTGCCGACGAAATCGCCAACACCGACGGCTACGTGAACACGGGCTACCTGCTTTTGGCGCTAGAAGCGCTGACCGCCATGCTGCTTGCCTGGCTGATACTGGCCAGTGGTTGGTCGCGTCGCTGGCGCGACCTGGCGGAGCGCAAACTACGTTCACCGTTTGCTCAGGCGTTTATTTTTGTGCCGATATACACCGTGGTGTCGACGGTGCTGCTTTTCCCACTCACCTGGTTTGGCGACTTCTTCACGGAACATAAGTATGGGCTGGCTACACAGTCTTTCACTGGCTGGTTTGGGGAGCAACTGATCAGCGGTGCGATCAACACCGTGGTAGTTACTGTATTTGTGGCGATGCTGTATGTCGTGATTCGCAAAACCGGTGAGAGCTGGTGGGCCTGGGGTTCAGGCATGACTATCGTTTTCATGGTGTTTGCGCTGCTTATCAGCCCGGTGTACATCCAGCCGCTATTCAACGAATACCGACCCATGGACGAGGGCCCGTTAAAGGAGCGAATCTTGTCTATCGCTCGGGCAAACGGCATGCAGGCTGATGACGTCAAGCAGGTCGATGCCTCACGGCAGACCAGTCGTGTGAGCGCTAACGTGAGCGGTCTATTCGGTACTGCGCGCATCGCACTGAATGACAATCTGCTGAAGCGTGCCGATGCCGATAGCGTTGAAGCCGTGATGGCGCATGAGATTGGTCACTACGTGCTGAATCATGTGAGCAAAATGATGCTGGCCTTGCTGCCAATACTGCTTGGGGTGTTTCTGTTCACGCAGCTTATTTTCCGTGCGCTGACACGCCGCAAGGGTGATAGCTGGGGCGTGCGCGGCATCGACGACTACGCCGGTTTCCCGCTGCTGTTTGCGATTTTCACAGTGCTGGGCGTATTGGCGTCACCACTCTTTAATCGTGTGGTGTACATGCAGGAGTACGAAGCGGACCTGTTTGCCATCAACGCCACGCAAAATCCGGATGCCTGGGCCAAGGTTGCCCTGCTGACCGCCGAATATCGCAAGTTGCAACCGCCGGCCTGGGAAGAGGATTGGCTGAACCACCACCCGTCGCCGTACATGCGTATTTTTATGGCCATGCGTTGGAAAGCGGAGCATTTACCATCAGCCAATGCTAATCAAGTCGGCGAAGAGCTGCTTGGTGCCAGCGTCCCATGAGTGCCCAGATCAGCTCCGCCGCAATAGTGATTTCGGCGATAGTGCTATACCAGGTTGGTATGAAGCTGGTGCCGCATTCCATCAATCCCTTTGGTGCGCTAATCATTTTTTATGTGACGGCATTGGTTTGCACGCTTGTCGTCGCGCGCTTTGTACCGGCCGAGGGCCCATTGTTTGCGCTGTCGCATTTTTCGTGGAGCGCGGCACTCGTCGGCGTCGCGATAGTGGGTATAGAACTGGGCTACTTACTGATGTATCGCAGCGGCTGGAATCTTGGCGCAGCGCCGATTGTTGGCATGGGTACGGCGACCTTACTTTTGGTCCCGATAAGCGTTTTGGTGTTTAAACAACCGTGGTCTTTGCGCTATGTCTTCGGCATTGTTTTTTGCATCTACGGGCTTTTTTTACTCATGCCTCGGGAAGCATGACAACGGCTTTCAGGCAGGCAGATTTCAGGAATGAGCGGCCTTAGATTCACTCATCGCGTGGCGCTTGAGTCGGATCTCGACGCCGTTCAGTCGCTGGTAAATGCGGCGATTAATGAACTACAGGCACCGTTTCTGAGTCGGCAGCAAATTGAATCCAGTCGAGCGATCATGGGCGTCGATACTCAGCTCATTAAAGATGGTACTTATTTCGTTATTGAGGCCGATCAGCGAGTGGTCGGGTGTGGTGGTTGGAGTCGCCGGGCGACGCTGTATGGCGGCGATCAAACGCCCGGACGCAGCGCGGCGCTTCTTGATCCTGCCACCGATGCAGCCAGAGTGCGCGCGATGTATACGGATCCCGCCTATGCACGCCAGGGCATCGGTAGATTGATTCTTTCTTTATGTGAGGGTGCGGCCCTGAATGAGGATTTCTCGACAGTGGAGCTTATGGCAACGATGTCCGGGGAGCCGCTGTACCTGGCGTGTGGCTACCTACCCATAGAGAGTGTGCTGGATGATCGTGGTGGTGTGCCGGTACCCTTGGTGAGGATGCAGAAATCATTTCTTTGACACGGTAGGTCAGGATCTTCCAAGGTGGGCTTCATGCCGGGGGATCAGGCTATACATCAATTGACAGCGCGGATGCCGATTTCATGCATCGCAGCGCGCGAGGCGTCCGATGCATCACGTGGCATAGGCGTTTCCGGCAAAGCAGTTGTGAATACAGACCATATTTCCTCCGCCGATTCGATATCCCAATTCTGTCTTCCGGTCAGCAGCAGATAAAGGGATCGGTATTTTTCAGTCAGGCTTGGCGTGCTGTGACCTGCACCGCGGACCTCGAACAAGGCAACACGAACACCGGCTTTGCAGTTGGCGAGGAGTGAGCGAATAACGCGGCTTTTGTCTTTGCCCGTCCTGTCGTTATAGCGGTACGTGTCAACCTTATCGCTACAATGATTCGCGTTGGCCCAATAGCGAAAACTATCATCGGTCGATAGAACCGTGCCGCGCCCTTTCGCCATGTCGCCGCCCGCGTAGGGCATCAGGCGATCACGCGTGCCATTCATAAACACCACGCTCAATGGTTTGTCGGACACGGCTGTCGAAGAGTTGGCTGGCATCGCGGCCGCTATCGCGCCAATCCCGGCCACCAGATCTGGGTCCTCCAGTGCTATGCGTAGCGCCATGTGGCCGCCATTCGATATGCCCACGACGTAAACCCTGCCTGGATCGCCCCGGTGTTGCCGCACGGTGAGATCCACCAGGGCGCGAATGAAGCTGAGGTCGTCGGTGCGTGGATTAGTCCTAACACCGCGAAGATCATTCCAGCCTTGTTTGCCGTCGCTACCGATATTGCCATTCGGCGCAATCAGTACTGCATGGTGCCGTTCCGCTATTTGCAACCAGGGACGAAACGGCGCCGCTCGTTCGCCAAGCCCCATTAGCTGGCTTGCGCTTCCGCCGTGGCCGTGAAGCAGGATAATTATCGGGTGAGCACTCGCGTCCGGATGATTTGGCACATGGATTAAGTAGGGCCGTTGCGTGTCGTCTATTGATAGGGTGGCGTTCAGCAGCTCTGCTGAGGTGGGTAGGGTGATAGCGCTGGCGCTCAGGATCAGCAGTAGTGCTAAGGCTTTAAGCTTACCGTTTGTCGCCATAGTGGCGCTCCCGACTGGTTTCAGACTTTGGGCTTGAGGCGTGCGAAACAGCACGATAGCTGGAGACGGAGTATAAACTGACTTCTGGTCGCCAAGCTGAACGGGCAGTGTGGGATCATGGTTTACGGTTTGTGTTTGGGCCACATATCAAGCTGTCCCAATGTCGAAGCGATGTTGTGTTTTCGCACAGTAGAAATCAATCCAGGTGCCAACGAACGAGGCGCTTGCGAGTTATTGCGTTGATGGCATGATGCATTGAGCACGGCACGTGCAACTGACGAAGACCGTGGGTCAAAACTTACTGCTTCACTGCGGTGGAGGCCAGTGTGTTTGAATGCTGATTGCCGGCCGCGAAGAATAGCCAATATGCGCGGTGCTATGGGCGGTGCTATGGGCGGTGCAAGAGGTGTTGATCAGCGCACGCCGCTGTGAAAGATACAAGGGGCAGATGCTTAAGACCGCCGCCCTGCTAAAAAAGCGATAGACGGACATCTGAAAATACAGGGAGACAGTAGGCATGGAATTTGAACGACTAAACCCGCTTACCGGTGCGGTGGCAAGTTCGGCGAAAGCGATGCAGGTAGCGGACATTGGCCCGATAGTCGAATCCGCCCAGCGAGGCTTTGAAGCCTGGTCGGTCATGGGACCGAACGCGCGGCGCTCAGTTTTATTGGCCGCGGCCACTGCGCTGGAGGCGAAACAGGACGCGCTCATAGAGGCAATGATGGGTGAAACGGGCTCCACGGCCGGATGGGTAATGTTCAATCTAGGTTTGGCCTGCAGTATGCTTCGTGAGGCTGCTAGTATTACTACGCAAATTTCGGGAGAGGTGATTCCTTCGGACTACCCGCGCCTCGCGATGGCGGTCAGAGAGCCCGTGGGCGTACTACTGGGCATCGCACCCTGGAATGCGCCGATTATCCTTGGCGTACGGGCCCTGGCCACGCCGCTGGCCTGTGGCAACGCGGTCATTCTCAAGGCATCAGAACAAAGCCCGCGCACCCACGCGCTCATCATAGAAGCGCTTGCGGAAGCAGGCTTCCCGGAAGGTACCGTCGAGGTGGTTACAAACGACCCTAAGGATGCTGCTGCGGTGGTCGGTGCCTTGATTGATCATCCGCTGGTAAAGCGCATCAATTTCACCGGTTCCACAGCGGTGGGTCGGCAAATCGCCATGCGTGCAGCAGAGCATCTCAAACCCTGTCTTCTGGAGCTGGGAGGCAAAGCGCCGCTCATCGTTCTTGAAGATGCTGATCTGGATGAGGCGGTTAAAGCGGCTGCGTTTGGCGCTTTTATGAACCAGGGCCAGATTTGCATGTCTACGGAACGGTTGATTGTGGTTGATGCCGTGGCGGATGCTTTTGCGCAGAAGCTGTTGGACAAAGTTAAAACCATGCCCACGGGAGATCCCCGGGAAGGGACTACACCGCTAGGCGCCGTGGTGGGGCAAGATACGGTAACGCGGGTAAACGGCCTCATTGATGACGCGGTAGCCAAGGGTGCCACGCTACTGATTGGCGGCAAAGCAGATTCAGTTCTCATGCCTGCCACGGTGCTGGACGGCGTCACGAATACTATGGCGGTGTACCAGGAAGAGAGCTTTGGTCCTTTGGTGTCTATTATCCGGATTGCAGACGAAGAAGCGGCAATTCGTACAGCGAATGAGAGCGAGTATGGCTTGACCGCTGCGGTGTTCACGAGAGATTCAGCGCGCGGTTTGAGTGTGGCGCGGCGGATTCACTCGGGAATATGTCACGTCAACGGTCCGACGGTAGCTGACGAAGCGCAGATGCCATTTGGGGGAGTAGGCGCCTCTGGCTATGGTCGCTTCGGTGGGAAAGCCGGTATCGACAGCTTTACCGAGCTGCGCTGGATAACCGTCGCCGGCGCTCCCGGCCATTATCCCATTTAGGGCAGCGGCTCTGCGAGTCCGGTTCCTCCTTAAAATCTTCCTGGTGCCTGCATTGTTATTCGGTGCGGAGCGCGGCTGTCTCCCGTGATTGAACCGTGACTGCTGCCTCCAGCTTCGTGTCCGATTTCTGCGCTCTTGCCAGGTCAAACGGCCTTGATGCTGAAGCGTTGCTCAGGAGCGCCGGTGTCGACGTAACGATTGCGTTGAATCCCGCGCAGCGCGTGCCCAACGAGAAATTGGCCGCTCTTGTCATCAGCGTTTGGGACAAACTGGGCGACGAGGGAATGGGGCTAACGGCGCGTCCGATTCCTCGCGGCGCTTTCCATATGATGGGGCGCGTCGCGGTGGGGGAGGCGACATTGCGTGACGCCCTGAAGCAGGGGGCGCGTTTCTACGCCATGCTCGGTGGCGCCTATGATGCGCAGTTGATAGAGCACGCCGAGCTCGCGGTGATACGTTTCGATATGTGCGCTCCGCCAAGGCCTCGGTATCACCTTTTTGCAGAAATCACCGCTCTTGCCTGGCACCGGCTCGCTTCCTGGCTAATTGGCGAGAACGTTTTGTTGAGGGACGTATGCTTTGATTATCCGGCGCCGATTCATGTGGCGGAGTACAGTTACTTGTTTCCGGCCCAGCATGTGTTCGAAGCCCAATCGCTATCGTTTTCATTTCCCCGACACTTCCTGGATCGTGCCGTTGAACAAAGTCGGTCGACACTCGACTCGTTTATGTACAGCTGTCCCGAGGAGCTGTTTTCTCAACCCAAGGTCGACTTCAGCATCGCCAGCGATCTGATGCGAGTACTCCGCCAGAGTTTTGCCTCTGGTTTTCCGCCATTGGAGCAAAGCGCTGAGCAGTTGCACATGACGCAGCGAACGTTGATGCGCCGGCTCAAAAGCGAGGGCACAAGCTACCAGCAACTCAAAGATAGGGTTCGCCGCGACCGGGCGATGGTACTGCTGAAAAACCGGCAGCTCAGTGTCAGCGATGTTGCGGAGGCCGTCGGCTATTCCGACGCAGCCGTGTTTGCGCGTTCCTTCCGCAAGTGGACGGGCACATCTCCAAGAGAGTTTCGGGACACCGATTCGTAAGTCTCTATAACGTCCAGCACGTATCTTGCGTAAATTGCCACCATGGCATTTTCTGCACAGCAAACTGTCACCTGCGGCTCTTTTCGTTCGCTAATTTGGCACTTAAAGTCAATGCACATTGCACATTGCACATTGCACATTGCATCGCGCGCAGTGGCGCCGCCAACGCGCACGGGCCGACGAGTCGCAGATAAAGATTCACCTCAAGGAGTAAAGCTATGTCAGAGCCACGAGCGGAACTAGATACCGTCGCGTACACGGTGGAAGACGGAATCGCCTGGGTCAGCTTTAACCGCCCAGAAAAGCGGAATTGCATGAATCCATCTCTCAACCGTCAGATGATGCGCGTGCTTGAGCAACTCGAGTTTGACGATGATGTTGGCGTACTCGTGCTGACGGGAGCGGGCGTATCCTGGTCGGCCGGGATGGATCTGAAAGAGTATTTTCGCGAAAACGAGGCAAAAGGCCTTGGCGCGGTGCGCACGGCTCAACGCGAAGCCTATGACTGGTGGGGCCGACTGCGTTGGTTTCAAAAGCCCACCGTCGCCATGGTGAACGGCTGGTGTTTCGGCGGCGCTTACGGTCCCTTGCACGCCTGCGATCTCGCCTTTGCTGCCGAGGATGCGCAGTTCGGTTTGAGCGAGATCAACTGGGGCATTCTGCCCGGTGGTGGGGCCACAAAGGTCGCCACCAATCTGCTGTCCATGCGCAATGCGATGTACCACGCTTTGATGGGTGAGAATGTCGACGGCAAAACAGCGGCGCAGTGGGGTCTCGTGAATGAGGCTGTACCCGCGGCAGAACTCAAGGCGCGAGTGATTGAAGTATGCCAGGTGCTGCTTGAAAAAAATCCGGTCGCATTGAAGGCAGCCAAGGATGCGGTGCGCCGCGTTATGGAGATGAGCTATGACAATGCTGAGGACTTCCTTATCCGGGCTCAGGAGGCTGCGAACTCATTCGACAACGACGGGCGAAAAGAGGGCATCAAGCAATTCATTGACGACAAGACCTTCAAGCCGGGATTGTCTGCCTATGATCGCAGTAAGCAGCCTGTATAGCAGCCACCAGTACCCTGTAGTCGCATGAGTCTTTTCAGAGCGCCGATCGACGATATTCTCTTTGCCCTGTGCGCTGTTGCAGGTGCGGATCAATGCGAGGATTGGGATGGAGAGCTCGCACGGGAAGTTATCGAAGCCTTTGCGGCGTTTGCAGAGGGAGAGCTCGCGCCGCTGAATTCGCTTGGCGACGCTCAGGGTTGCCGCGTGGAAGACGGCCGGGTGTTGATGCCCGATGGCTTTCGCGAGGCCTATGCCGATCTCGCTGGCTCCGGATGGCAGGGAATGGGTATTGCGGAAGAGTTTGGCGGGCAGGGCTTGCCAGCATATTTACAGTCCGCGGTGAGCGAAATTTTCAGCGGCGCTAATCATAGCCTGCAGATGGTCGTCAATCTTGTGCCTGGTGCCGCCAAAGTCCTGGGACGCTTTGCAAGCACAGCTATGCAGCAGCACTATATCCCGCGATTCGCGAATGGTGACACCCTGGCGACGATGTGCATTACGGAGCCTGATGCAGGCTCAGATTTGGCGCGTATACGCTGCCTCGCGAGGCCGGATGGTGACCGATGGAAAATTACCGGTGAGAAGATATTCATCTCTGGAGGTGACCAGAATCTAAGCCGCGAGGTGTTGCATCTAGTGTTGGCTCGAACCGATGACGAGGGGTTGCGCGGTTTATCGCTTTTTGGGTGCTCATCACTGCACAAGGCAGGTGAGCGTAATCGGATTACCGTCGAGCGCATAGAAGCAAAGATGGGACTGCACGCATCGCCAACCTGCCAACTCCGCTTTGATGAGGCTGACGCCCAGATTATCGGTCGTCGCGGTCAGGGTCTGGCTTGCATGTTCGCCATGATGAATCACGCTCGGATAGACGTCGCCCTTCAGGGAGTGGCTCATGCTGCTCGCGCCTTTGATGTGGCGCGTTCTTATGCCAAGGAGCGCGTGCAGGGTAGTGACGCAAACGGCAACCCTGTCACCATTGATCAGCATGATGATGTAGCGCGAATGCTGAACGAAATGGCAGCGGGGCTCTTCGGGGGTCGAGCTATGGCCTATCGAGTGCTACTGCTTCTTGAGTCCGACGCCAGCCCCGCGTTGCTCGACTTCCTGACGCCAATTGTCAAAGTTTTTTGCAGCCAGCTAGGTACCCGGGTTGCCGAGCAGGGACAGCAGGTTCTCGGCGGCTACGGTTATTTGAGTGATTACAGCCTTGAGCAGGTGTATCGCGACGCGCGGATAACTTCAATTTATGAAGGCACAAACGGCATACATGCTCGGGGGCTGCTTAAACGGGAACTTCCCAGAAAAGAGGGCGCCGATCAATTTCGAGACATGCTCCTGGCAGATGTGTCGCAGGGTGAGAGCCGTGAAGCATTGCGCGTCTCGATTGCACACTGGGAAGAGGCCTGTGAGCGACTTGCCGTTGAGGGATACCCGGAGTCCGAGGCAGCCGACTTTATGAATCTAACGGCCAGGGTTTTCTTCCTGGCCCAGTGGCTGCAAATCATCGAAAGACTTGATGCCGCGCCTAATAGAAAAGTCTACGAGGCCGCTGGGAAGTACGTGCTCAATCGTGTTCCAAACGAAATTAGCTTCTTGGCCGGCGTGCTTGGTAAGAGTAGCGCGGGTATGGCCGCGTAACACTGTCAGTGCTGCAAAAGTGCTTGTTTCGAATAAATCACTGCTTGCGAGTCAGCGAGTACCGACCAGCAAGCGAACAGGCCCGAGAGGAGTTCGTGAATGATTGAAATCGACAAGCTTGTCGCAATTGATGTGCATGTTCATGCGGAGGTGTCTTGCACGGATCCGGAAGACCCTGTGATGGGTAAGTATTTCGATGCCGCCAGCAGCTACTTCAAAGCGCCACGCCAGCGTCCCAGCATTCCCGAGACAATAGAGTACTACCGAAAGCGGAGCATGGCTTTCTGCCTATTCACTGTCGATAGTGAGGCGGGACTGGGGGCTAAACGGATACGCAATGAAGAGGTCGCTGAGTTTGCTCGAGATAATGCCGACGTAGTCATACCCTTTGCCTCTATTGATCCGCATAAAGGCAAACTCGGGGCGCGGGAGGCGCGGGACCTGATTGAAAACTGGGGTGTAAGGGGCTTTAAGTTTCACCCCCCATTGCAGGATTACGATCCGGCCGACCGGATCGCCTACCCTCTCTATGAGGTGATTGCCGAGTACAAGCTGCCCGCCATATTCCACACTGGTCACTCGGGAATGGGCACCGGTATGAAAGGTGGTGGCGGAATAAAATTGAAGTACGGCCAGCCCATGCTGGTGGATGAGGTTGCGGTGGATTTCCCTGATATCAAGTTCATCCTCGCGCACCCGAGCTGGCCTTGGACCGACGAAAGCCTGTCTATGGCACTGCACAAGGACAATGTTTTCATGGATTTAAGCGGATGGTCGCCAAAGTATTTTCCTGAGCAGATTGTTCGGTACGCCAATACACAACTTAAACACAAAATGTTGTTTGGCTCCGATTTTCCGTTGATTCGGCCGGATGCGTGGATTGAAGCCGCCAGCAAAATCGGTTTCAAGGACGACGTACTTCAAGCGATAGTCAAGGATAACGCGGTGAAGCTGTTGGGTTTGTAGCAGCAGACGCTTCGATACTAATAAATTCAACTAAGAGGGTAGGCTAATGGATCTATCAACCACGGAGAGAGATCGTCGTTGGAGTGCAATAAATACTGTCATGGAGGCGGAGGATCTGGGGGTGGTAGTTGCGCATAGCGACTTTGGCGATTCCGCTACCTTGCAGCGATACATTAGCAACTTTCGCTCCGCGTATGACCATGTGGCAGCCATGCTCTTTAGTAAGACAGAGTGTGAGCTGATTCTGGCGCATCCGGGCGGTATCCCCATCGCGAAAATGATCTCTTGGGCGACTGAATGCCACCCGATGGCTCCGTCCCCGGCGAGTAAAGGGCGGGCCAGCGTTGCTGGTCAGATGGCAGAGCAGTTTCTAAAGCGTGGAATAAAGCGTGTTGGTGTGGCAGGGCTTGATTTGTTTCCTAGCGGCTGGAAGTCGGTCATTGAGGAGGCAATCCCCGGCGTTATTTTTGTCGACGTGTGGAATCAAATGCATGCCCTGCGGCTGGTCAAGAGTGTAGAGGAGCAGGCTCTTATTCGCGAGTCGGCGCGAATTTCTGATCTGGCCTGGGAGCGCCTGCCAACGTTCTATCAGTCGGGTCGGAAATGTTGTGAGATTTTGGCGGATCTTGAGCAGGTCCTGCGAAGCGAGGGCTGCGAGGACTTTTTTAACCTCTGTATGGCGCTACCTATGCTCCAGACTAAGCTAGATCGAAATCCTTATTCGGCACTGCCAGTGAACAAGGGCGTGCCGCACCTTATCGAAGTCTCGCCGCGCTACGCCGGTTACTTTGCTCAGCAAACCATGCCTGTGGTTCGCGGAGGTCGTATTCCGGACGATATGCGCGCCGCCTATGACGCTGTAAACGCGGCGCGAGAGCGCGGCCTCGAGATCGCAAAACCCGGCACAGATCTCATCGAGGTCGGACAAGCCGTTTTTGCGCAGTTGAGAAAGGATGGCTTTGAACCGCCCAGTCCGTCATTTGGTCATGCCATCGGTCTTGAACTGGAGGACAACCACATCGACGGTTCATCATTGATTCTGGAGGAGGGCATGACGTTTATCTTCCATCCCTTTGCGGCGGGGTATCCGGCTGTCATGCGCGCTGATACCTACCTGATCACGGCGGTTGGGAGCGAGCGTTTGACAACAGGAAACATGGATATCCTGGAACTCAACTAAATACATGCATTGCATCCAAGGGCCCGACGAAGGCCGAACCACCCCTGGTACACGAGGTAAAAAACAGATGTCAGAGATACTCCCCCCATTAAAAGTACTCCTTATTGTTGGTTCTACCCGACCGGGTCGCACGTCGGACCTGCTCATGCCCTGGCTCGAAGAGATTTTCGATGCGGACTCCCGCTTCGATTTGAGCGTCGAAGATCTTCGTGACTGGCCTCTGCCGATGTTTCAGGAAGAGCCTGCGAAGATCGGTAATCCCGCCAGCCCAAATTACTCAGACTCGCTGGTGGGGCAGTGGAACAGGGCGGTGACTGCAGCGGACGCCTATGTGTTTGTCACGCCGGAGTACAACCATAGCGTTCCAGGTGTTCTCAAGAACGCCATCGACTCGGTTTTTTTCAGTCCTGGTTTTCGCAACAAGCCATGCGCCTTTGTGGGCTACAGTATTTCGCCCACTGGGGCCGTTCGGGCCATCGAGCATCTCATTCAAATCGTCAGTACTCTTGAAGCGATGCCACTCAGAAATGCAGTCATGATCGGCAAAGTAAGTGAAGCCTTTGATGAGCAAGGCAAACCCGTAGATCCCATGACGCAACTCGTTGCTCAAATCATGGCTGATGATGTTCATTGGTGGGGGAACGCTCTTCGTTCTGCGCGGGCTCAGGGTCAGCTGCCACCCGCTCAGTTGCGCATCCGTCAGGCCATCGAAGGGTTTCAGGCGGGTAAAGCCGGGTGAGTGCATCGATGCGTGGGTCCGCCTGACGCAGCGGAAGCCTATCGACATGACATGACATGTCTTGCCTGGACACGGCGCTGCGCCTCAGGCCCACATGCCGTAATGAACAGGTCGAGTAGCTATGGCAAACGAAAGGCCAACCCCGTCGGCCGCCACAAGCTGCGCTACTTTAGATATGGTCGAGCCAGTAGACGTTAGACGGTAAAGCTCTCACAGGTACGAGATTGTTGAGTTTCATGTGCCCCGCGCGAGCGTGGAGCCTTACTCATCTGAAGGCCATACTTCCTCAAGCATGCGCGCGGCGGCAACCGCGCAGGGCCAGCCTGCATAGTAGGCGGAGTGGGTGACCAGGCCTTCTATGGTCTCGCGGGGAATGCCCAGGTTTTTCGCGCCCACGAAGTGCATGCGTTGCTCCTCTGTTCGATTCAGCGCTACGAGAATGGAGCAGGTGATCAAAGAGCGTTGCTGTTTCGTTAAGTCCTCTCCTTGCCAAAGATCGCCAAACAGGTGGCGCAGGCTAAGCTCGGCTAATCTGTCTGGCATGGCCGAAGGGCCAATCTCGAGACCAGCAAACAATGAATGAGCAAACTCCATGCCGGAGGCCAAACGCGTAGCATCGGCCGCCTTGAGTTCCGCGCCGTCGCCTGAGTCACTGGTATTCTTTTCGTCTGACATGATTTTTTACCTAGGTTGCTGTAGATTTACTGCCGCAGCGGCACGGCTTGATCATAAATGATTAAAGTCAATTATGAAACGCTAGTGCATCGATGGCTTCTCCGCTAAGCTCTACGGTGTGTAAAGCCGCGACACTTCTGCTGGTTCACCGTTGTCAGGGTTCCACACAGTGAGGGACTCCCCGCGGGCGCCGTGCGGCACTGGATATTGGATTTTCATGAGTAAACAGCTCGAGACTGCTGAAGAGCAGCACGCATCAAAGGGCATAACTGCTGTGCCGATGGGCCGCCGTGAGCGCGCCAAGAAAGAGAAACTGCGCCGAATTATGGAAGCGGCGAGATATCTTTTTGAGGCTCAGGGGTTTGATAAAACCACGACGCAGCAGATTGCTGACAGAGCGGATATCGGCACGGGAACATTGTTTTTGTACACCGAATCAAAAGAGGACCTTTTGGTTATGGTGTTTGAGCGTGACATGCAGGAGCAGGCGACTCGCGTGTTTTCAAAAACCTCCGGCGCGCAGCCGCCGGTAGATCAGGTTTGCGCCGTGTTTCGTGAAATGATGGACTACCATGCGCAAGACCTGGAGATTTCAGAGGTGCTGCTCAGAACACTGGTGATGGCTCCCGTTGACGAGCATCGCCAGAGTGTGCACGCTGAGCTCATGGCGACGATTTTTGATGGCCTTGCGCAGATCACCTTAGTGGCACAAAAAAACGGCATCACTCCGAGGCAATTGGATCCGGGCATTGCTGCGCGCTCAATGTTCTCATGCTACTACCTTGGGTTGGTGCGCTGGCTCACCGGGCAGAACACACGCGCGGCCTTTGAGGAACGCCTGCGGTTGCAGTGTGCGCAGATCCTCGACCCGAATGGCAAGTCTTTTGATTACGAGCAGGCAGTTCGGGTCTAGGAGATCGGCGTTTAGCCTATAAAAGCCCTCCCGGTCGTGGGGGGCTGTTTTTGGCTCGCCGCAAAAGCGATGCTGTGTGCAGTGCTTTAAGAAAGCGCTGGCGCGATCCATAGTTGAAAATGAATCTACGAAGGATGCGGCGCTTTTAGCTTAGCCAGCTTAGCCAGCTTACTTATGCAGCGCTCTCCTGCTTTGCTTTGGCTTGCTCGAGCAGTTCCTGAAAGCGTGGAGCCAGCAGTGTGGCATTGCTGTGATCAGCAACTCTGACGCAGCGATTGGTCATTGTACCAAGGCCTTCGATGGTCGTTGTGATGACATCTCCATCCTTGAGGTAGTTGGCGTCAGGGAGTCCCACACCACCCGGTGTTCCGGTGAATATCACGTCGCCGACTTGCAGCGTGCATAGTTCAGATATGTAGGCGATCAGAGCGGGGATGTCGAAAATCAGATCGCCGGTGTTGTCGCTCTGTCTGACTTCATCATTGATTTTGCACTCCAGTTGAAGCGACGCACTGTGTCCCACAGCGTCCAGTGAGACTATGTAGGGACCCATGGGTCCGAATGTGTCGAAGGACTTGCCTATGTTGAATTGCGGCGGAAACCCCAGAGTCTGTGTGCCCCTGTCGCTGATGTCCTGGCCGATGCAGAGTCCTGCCACGTAATCCCAGGCGTCTTCTCTGGCGATGTTTTTTCCGCCTTTACCAATGACGGCGACCAGCTCGCCTTCGTAGTCCACGTAGTCACTGCTAATATTGATATCGGCGTCAGGGCCCACCAGGCAGCTGGAGTACTTGGTGAATATCATGGGGGTCGGTGGGATCGGTAACTCTGATTCTTCCGCATGGTTTCTGTAGTTCAACCCTACGGCGTAGCAACTCGGTGGTTGGGGCGTTGGTGGTCCCAGTTCGGCGTCGGCCAGCGCGCCGCTAGCCGTGGCGCCGGCCAGCGTGGCGGATAGCTCGGACAGGGCGGGCAGGTCCTGTAGCGCCGCCATAGGATCGCTGCTGATTTTTCCGCCGCTCAAGGTTTCAAGATCGTAGTAGGACTCTCCCGCAACCAGGGCCGCGCGGCCGCCTACGTTTGCTAATTTGAATGGCATATCGTGCTCCTTAAAGTGTTGCGCTATCAATTTGATGCGCGAATTTTGTAGCTTTTCTCAGGGAGCAGTATCGGTCTAGTTGCTGCTGACGTCAATAAATATGATTATAGTCATCATTGACTGTAGTGAAGCTACTGGGCGTTTAGGGGCTCCGTCGTGCTAGTTGATGGAATTTAGGTGTCCGCCAGGTAGGTCTCTCGAAGCAGCGATAGCTCGTCAAGAAGGCACTCGCGCATACGTGCAAGATCAGGTATCGCCTTGGGGCAGGCGGTGAGTCCCATTTCGAGTCGGTCGGTGTAGCTCAATACGGTAATGTTGAGACCGACGCCCTCGTTGAGTAGTGATGTCGGGATGGTGCGCTGTAGCTGCGCGCCAGACACGTACAACGGTTCTCTGTTTCCGGGTACGTTGGACAAAGTGAGATTCATCATCGATCCGGTGCGATCGCTGACTTCGGGTCGGGTAGTCAGCTGCGCCAGTGTGCTCGCTACGAGCGGTGCCGAGTATTCGGCAATGTTGCCCAACGCGTAGCGAGGTGTCAGTTGCAATAGGTCCCGCAGCTTTCCCGTAGAGGATTTCACGGCGGCCGCCCGTTCCATGGCTCCATCGACGTTAGTCGGTAATTGGGTCAGCATTATCGAGATACGGTTGACCCAGGTGTCCTCCTCTTCTCCGGTACGCTCCGAGACAGGAATAGCTGCTACGAGCGGCTCGTCGGGTAATGCGTCATGTTCCAGAAGGTAGCGCCGCAGGCCCCCTGCGCACATCGTCATGACGACATCGTTCACGGAGCATTCCATGTGTAATCTCAGCGTTTTGATCTCGTTGAGACTCAGACTGTGGCAGAGGAAGTCCCGGCGCACAGATACGGGTTTGTTCCAGGGCGTTGGCGGTGCCGTGCGCGTGGGTAAAAACAGCAGGCGGTCTTCCTCGGGTCCGGAAATCACGGATTTGAGAGTGTCTTTACTCAGCTCGCGCAATCGTTCCAGGCCCATTTCTCGCGTCTTTCTGACCGCGTCCTTAAAGGCGCTGTACTGATACTTCATCGATGCCATAGGCTGCGTCAGAGCCGCTTTCGATGCGCGGGCGGCGAGCTCCATAGCGCCTGGTGTATCTTCCGCGTCATCAAACAGTAGCTCCGGCATCTCTGTTCGTATGGTCGAATCCTTATCGTAGAGCGCGTCTGCGAGGAGAATGCCAGCCCCACCGTCGATCGCCGCGTGATGGTACTTTTGGAATAGGGCCCAGTTGTTACCCTCAAGACCTTCTATCACGTGTGCCTCCCATAGAGGCCTGCTCCTGTCCAGCGGCGTTTCCATGAGACGGGCGACCAGGCGAGTCAGGGTGTCGTCATCAGGTTTTGGGAGCGCGAGATGATGTATGTGATCGTCAAGGTCGAACTTGCCGTCGACTACCCAGTAGGGGTGATCGAGCCCTAGCGGATCGCTGACGAGTACACGGCGTAGTGGAGCGATACTTCCCACACGGGATGCGAACTGGCGTCTGACGGCATCGAGCGGAGAGAAAGACGGGTCGTCCGGGCGGCCAAACACGTTGACGCCCCCGACGTGCATCGGGCAGGTTTTGGTTTCCATGTAAAGCCAGAGCGCGTCCAGCCCAGTCAGTTTTTTCACTCCAGACTCCTTTTTTCGGTGGAGACGGTTTGTGGGTCGTTAACCTGATTCTTTGATTGTGTGCGAACCTAACCTGCCCGGCATTAGCAGCAACCGGCGCGTTTGAGGTTGGAGGCATGGCGCTCGGCAGCTTCCTGCTGTCCGCCACCCTAAATGAGTGCAATCATTTATTTAGCACAGATGTTGGCGCATTGATACTGCTTTTGCGCAACGGCGAGCACTCGAGGGGATTGGCGGTAGTGCACTAGGGTTGCGTAAACAGCTCGATGATTAACTCACGCAACCATTGATTAGCAGGATCGTTGTCCCGGGTTTCATGCCAAAGCATCACAGCGCTGAGAGGGGGTTGCGAAAAAGGAAAATCAAAAACGGCGAGGTCATGCTCTGGGTGCACAGCTTCGAGTTGTTTTAGCCCCAGGGTAACTGCGAGGTCAGTGTTCTCCACTGTTCTTAATGCCGTAGTAATGGCGGTGCACTGTGCGGCGATGTCTCTTCGGAATCCCAGTCGTTCAAGCTCATCATCCTCCAATCCACCGGGTTTGCTGCGAGTATTGACCAGAATATGCCGGGCAGCCAGATAGGCCTGGCGATTCATTCCCTCGTCAAGGATGGGGTTTTCCTTGCGCACTACCGCTACCAGCTGATCGCTGCCAAGGTTTTTGTGACACAAGTTGAAGCTACTGGGAGCCATATCCAACGCGAGACTGATGGCGCCACTCGCCAGCTGATCCTCCAGATTGTCTCCGCCGTTTCTACAGATCACGACGCTGACCTTTGGCGCCGTCCGGCTCAAATGCGCCAGCAGCCGTGGCAGCAAAAAAATCTCCGTGCTCACTGCCATGGAAATCTGAAAGCGCGCATCAGACTCGTAAGGGTCAAAACGCTGTGCGCCAAAGCTGCCGGTTCGCAGCGTATCCAGCGCATGAATCACGTCGTCGACGATTGATTGCGCAAACGGTGTCGGCAGCAGCTGGTTCTTATGCCTTACAAAGAGCTCATCGCCCAAAGTGGTGCGCAGCCTCCCCAGGGAATGACTTACGGCGGGTTGGGTTAATCCGAGCGCGTCCGCGGCCCCGGTAACGCCCCCTAGCTCATAAATCGTTGTGAAAACCAGGAACAGATTGAGGTCCACATCGCGCAGCGTACGCAGGCGCTCGATGGCATTGGCAGAGGACAGAACTTGGCGGCTCATTGGCACATGCATTCTATTAATGACTGCGTATTAGCAATATTTATTTGATCAATGTCAAGCTCGGAGCTAGTCTTCTGCCACTTTGCACGTGTCACTGTCAGCAATGAGAGCTATAGGTTGACGTTGATTTTTTGACTTTATCTAAGGAGTTCACATGGCATTTCTAAAAAACGTCTGGTACTGCGCAGGTTGGGCAGAGGAGCTCAACGATGGCCAGCATGTCGGTCGCAGGCTTCTGGGCGACAACATTCTGCTCTTTCGCCGGGAGTCAGACGGTAAAGCTGCGGCGATGGGCAACGTTTGCCCGCATCGATTCGCCTCGTTGAGCCTCGGCCCTCGCACCGGAGATGTGTTCGCCTGCCCGTACCATGGCCTGCAATTCAATGCTGACGGTGAGTGTGTGAAGAATCCGAACAAGGGTGGTCAGATACCTAAGGCCTGCAATGTTCCCGTTTATCCCCTGGAGGAGAAGTGGCAGGCGCTCTGGATATGGATGGGTGATCCCGCGAAAGCTGACCCCGACCTCATTCCGGACTTCTCCATGCAGGTTGAAAGAGAGGGCTGGTCTGTAGTGCGTGGACATCATGTGACCAACGCTCACTACGAGCTGGTCGTCGATAATCTAATGGACCGCACTCACGTGCAGTTCATGCATCCGCTGCTTCAGCATCAGGGGGAGCTACCTGACAACTTTGAAACTGTGCAAAGCATGGAGCAGCAGGGCGACCTGATCTGGGACTACCACGCAGAACTGAATCAGCCGCCCTACCCGCTATTGGCGGCGCTGTGGCCCGATGCGCCAAAAGAAGGCATCGAAAGCTATTTCGACGTGCGCTGGGAGGCTCCGGGAAACATGTTGCTGAATTCTGGCACGGTGATTATGGGCACCAACCGGCAGGAAGGGGCGCATCAGCCTATGGCGAATCTCATCACGCCGGTAGATGAAAACAGCACGCACTACTTTTGGTCTCAGGCCAGAGACAAAAACATCAATAATCCTGAGATTGATGAGAAAATTAAAATGGGCGTGGGTCATACCTTCCAGAATGAAGATGGCCTCATTGTGGCAGATTGCGCGGCGAACATGGGCTCGCAAGATCTGCTGGCGCATAGTCCGGTGTTGCTCGCGTCAGATGTGTCCGCCATTCGTGCGCGGCGAATTCTCAAGCGCCTGATCGATGAAGAACTGGCCGAGCTTGCAGGTAGTTCCGAAACTCTCGCCGTCCAGAACGCGTGATGATGCCCACGAATGCCTCCGGTGTGGAACTGCGTGTGGCGAGCCGCACTCAGGAAGCGCAAGACATCGTTTCGCTGGAGTTGGTCAGTCCCACAGGCAAGCCGCTACCGGCCTTTACGGCAGGTGCGCACATAGACGTGCATGTACCCGGAGGGCCGGTCCGACAATACTCCCTGTGTAACGACCCCAGCGACACCCATCGCTATGTCCTGGGGATTCTTGACGACCCTGCTTCGCGGGGTGGCTCCTCGGCTATTCACGCACAGGTTCACGAAGGCGATCTCTTGACGATCAGTGAGCCGCGAAACAACTTTCCCCTGGTTGAGTCGGCACAGCACAGTCTGCTGCTGGCAGGTGGTATCGGCGTCACGCCCATTCTGTGTATGGCCCGGCGTCTCAGCAACCTTGGCCGCCCTTTCGAAATGCACTATTGCACCAGGAGCAGGGCGGCCACGGCCTTCGAGGCTCATATTGCCGATTCTCATTTCGCAGCGAGTGTTCAGCATCATTTTGACGATGGCGCCGAGGATCAGTTGCTTAATATTCCGCAGCTTCTTGCTTCACCGAAAGACGGCGTGCATCTCTATGTCTGTGGCCCCGGCGGTTTTATGGATGCCGTCCTGGCAGCGTCGCGGGAGGCCGGTTGGCCTGAGTCGCAGTTGCACTACGAGTTTTTCACTGCGGATGTTGGTGCAAAGGATGGCGACCGTGGTTTTGATCTCGTGCTCGCTAAGACAGGGGCCACGGTCACGGTAGGCGCTGACGAAACGGCGATCAGTGCGCTCGCGGCCGCCGGAATAGAGGTGCCTGTGTCCTGCGAGCAGGGTGTCTGCGGGACCTGTCTGACAAAGGTGCTGCAAGGCGAGCCCGAGCATAGAGACCTGTATCTGACACCTGATGAACAGGCAGCCAATGATCAGTTTCTACCGTGTTGTTCCCGCTCGCAAACACCAATACTGGTCGTTGAATTGTAGCAATAGTGGAATTTTGATCATAATTGACTATAATCATTATTAACGTCACGATCAGCGCTAAGAACTGGATTGCCGCAAGTCGACCAAAAGTGTAGCGGTGATAAGACCTCGATGACGCTCGCTCCTAATAAGAGGATACAAAGAATGAGTGACTCGTTTTGCAAGATCGATGACATCATGTTTTTGCGGTTTGAGCTGCAGGATCTTGAGGCCCAAAAGGAGTACCTGGCACATTTCGGTATGAGTTTGGTCAGGGAGACCGAGGACGCTATTTATTATCGCGGTACCGGTTCCCAGCCGTATTCCTACGTCGCTCACCGTGGAGCCTCAGATCGCTACATCGGCGCTGCCTTTACCGTCGATAGCGAGGAGCAGTTGAACGCCCTGGCCGCAAGTGTCGGCGCGGAAGTGCACGATAGCGACGAACCCGCCGGAGGGCGCTGCGTTAAATGTACCGATCCCGACGGCTTTGGTGTCGAGGTTTACTGCGGCACGGCTCGCAACGAAACCCAGGTTAGCGAGGCTCCCAAACTTAATGCTGGCTTTGAGAAAACCAGGGTGAACGCGCTCCAGCGTTTCGGCCGTGGTCCACAGGAGTGGACGGTAAAAGATGGTGAGTGGCATTACGAACTCACGAGTCGCGTGATGCGTCTTGGCCACGTGGCATTCAACGTGGCGAATGCAAACACCAGTATTGAGTGGTACGAGAAGCATTTAGGTGTTTTGGTCTCGGACAATCTTCTCGACCCGGGCGGTCTGCGCATCGGAGCGTTTCTGCGCGCCGATTGTGGTGATTTGCCTGTTGATCACCACACGCTGAATATTGTGGAAAAAGCGGGGCCGGAGGCCCAATTCGCTGGGACTTTTGGCCACGGAGGCTTTGAGGTCACTGAGTCCGTGGACGACCTGCTGGCGGGGCACTATCACCTGAAGACGCTCGGCAAGTACCGCCATGAGTGGGGCCTCGGCCGACATTTGTTGGGAAGTCAGATGTACGACTATTGGAGAGATCCGGCCGGCTTTACCCTGGAACATTGGACTGATGGCGACCTCCTGGATGCTTCAGTGCCTGCTAACGATAGTCATCCGAAAGAATTCGTGATGGCGCAGTACGGTGACGAGATCCCGACGACGTTTGGTCTGAGTATGCCCAACGATCAGATTGATGCATATCGCCAGACTGCGCCGAAAATTACCGATCTTCTGAAAATGCTTGAGTAGCTCTCCGGGAGTAGATCGTCCGAGAACAAATTGATAGAAATCTAAGGAGAAAGAGATAGTGGCGGCCGAAAAGGAAATCGCAATAATTGGCGGAGGTATTGGTGGTCTGATTGTTGGCTATGGCCTGTATCAGGAGGGTTATGACGTCCACATCTACGAGCAGGCGGCCGAGTACAAGGATGTGGGTGGGCACCTGACGATGGATTCGCCCACGGTCGAGGTACTCTCACGCTGGGGGCTGGACGAGCCATTCAAAGAGATTTCCTGTGAGCTTGATGGCATGGAAGTTCGTCATATTGATGACGGCGGAATCGCCGCGCACTTCCAGTTTCCCAGTCTTGGTGCCATGGGGGTGGATGACCCTAATGACACGGGCTTTCGAATTGTGCGCGCGTTCCTGCGCCCCGATTTTCTGGACATGGTCACCAGTCGAATGCCCAGGGAGCGCTTGCACACCAATCATCAACTTGTCGGTCTGGAGAATGGTGAAGACTTTGCAACGGCGGTGTTTGAGAACGGAGAGCGGGTTCGGGCGTCGGTGATTCTTGGGGCTGATGGAGTCCATTCCATCGCCCGAAACATGTTTGACAAGGCAGATGCCCATGCCGCGGGGCATACGATTCTCAGGACACTGTGCAACGCAGATTTGCTGCCCGCGGACTACCCCAATGATCGTATGCGTTTTTGGGATGGTTGGAAGTACGGTGATAAAGCAAATCATGTGGGTTTTCACGTGCTCACAGTGCCCGTGCGCGAGGGTCGTTACGTGAGTGTCGACCTGCAGTTTATGGGCGGAGACCAACTCGGAGACTGCAGTCCCTGGGATGTACCCATCGAGCGCGTAGAAGCGCGGTATCCAGAGACCATGGATCCGGTTATTCAAAAAATGGTCGACGCCAGGCTAGAACCCATCACGGTGCACTCTCTTTACGACCGCCGGGTATCGAAGACCTGGGTGGATGGGCGCATCGGTATTCTGGGCGATGCAGCGCACAGCATGCGGCCAAATCTGGGACAGGGCGCTTGTCAATCCATTCATGATGCCGGCCAGTTGGTCGCCAGCATCAACGAGTTTGGTTTGGGAGTCGATGCTCTCAAGCACTACGAGTCGATCCGTAAGCCCTATGTTGAATCCATCGTGGAGACAGCCAGGAACACGACGCCAGACCCGAAACAGTGGAAAGACAAAGGGCAGCATAGCTAGACGAAACGGCCGCCCCTGGGTGCTCACTATGGGAGTTTTTACTGTCCGCCTAATCCTCGAAATATAGCTATCGCTAGCGCTTCGGCGTCTTAGGCAGACACATAATTATAAGGAGGACATTGCCTGTGGCTTTTTTAAAAAACTGTTGGTATTGCGCCGGCTGGGCCTATGAACTGGAAGAAGAAGGGCATTTCGCCCGGAAATTTCTTGGAGAGAGTGTCCTTGTTTTTCGCAAGGAAGATGGCGAAGTCGCCGCAATGAGCAACGTATGCCCTCATCGTTTCGCGCCGCTTGTCAAGGGCGTGAGACAGGGCGATACCTTTGCATGTCCTTATCACGGCCTGCAATTCAATGCCGATGGGAAGTGTGTGCACAACCCCAATGAAGGCGGCGGAATTCCTGATGCCGCGGTGTTAAAGACCTATCCGCTGGTGCAGCGCTGGGGTGCCCTGTGGATCTGGATGGGCAATCCGGAGCGTGCCGACGACGACATGATTCCCGATTTTTCTATGGCGGCGGAGCGGGATGGATGGGCCGTCGTCCGTGGTTTTCACTATACCGAGGCGAACTACGAGTTGGTTGTCGACAATCTGATGGATCGCACCCACGTGCAGCATTTGCACCCGATACTGCGTTTTACCAGCGAGCGTCCGGCGAATTTTGAGCGTAACCAGAGCATAGAGCAGGTGAGCGATCGCCAGCTATGGGACTATCACGAAGAACTGAACAGCCCGCCTTTCCCGATTCTTGAGCTCACTTGGCCAGGCGCTCCCAGCGACATCATGAACTACTTTGACGTTCGCTGGGATGCACCTTGCAACATGCTTCTGCACGCGGGCTCCGCGAAAATGGGTACAAATCGAGAAGTTGGTACCCATTCAGAAGGCGCGAATCTGATTACGCCCTCCGATGAAAACAGCACCTATTATTTTTGGAGTCAAGCTCGGGATATGAGCATCGACAATAAAGAAATCGATGAGGGGATCCGAAAGGGCGTAGGCGCCACCTTTGAGTTTGAGGACGGGGCCATGGTTGCTGATTGCCGAGAACTCATGGGCACCAATGATCTCATGGGCCTGAATCCAATACTGCTTCCTTCTGATGCCGGGGCAGTACGTGTGCGTCGCCTCTTGCAAGCGCTCATCGCCAAAGAGCAGGCCGAAGAGGCCGAAAACCTTCTTGCAATTAGCTGATTTTCTAAAGCCTGTCGAATGATGTTGTTGGGCCCCAATCCAAGAATGGTGCGGTTGAACCTTGTTTCACCGAATAGCGTTTACGCGACTTCTTTCCGCATTAGCAAACGCAGCAAAAGTTGTAACATTCGCACTTGACATTTAATGATTGACATCAATAATGATGACAGTCAGTTTAAGGAGACGAAAGCGAGCACAAATCAACGAGAGACTTTGGTTTCTTCCTTGGTATCACGTGGCATTACTAGGAAGGGGCAAGGGTTGAAAAGGGGACTTGGTGCAGGAAGCTGCGGCGTCTGACAGGCAGCGAACAGCCTGCCATCAGAATGCAACCAGAATGCAACCGGGGCCTGCTACAAAAAAGAATTAGTCTTATAACAATAAACGGGGATCTGCATGAACAACATGAACCACCGATTTACGAAGTCAAGTCTTGCAGTAGCGGTTGCGAGTGCTTGTTTTACCTACAATACCTTAGCGGCAGGCATTCTTGAGGAAGTGCTGGTCACCGCTAACAAGCGACAACAGAGTCTGCAGGAAACACCCGTCGCCATTACTGCTATGACCGGTGACATGCTCGAGGCTCGCGGGATTATCGACCCGGTAGACTTAGACAAAATCGTACCCAGCATGATTACCGGCCTCGGTAATCGCGGTGAGCCAACAATCAATATTCGCGGTGTGGGCTATAACGAGGTTGGCGCTTCGGGTGTTGCGATACACGTTGATGGCGTGTATCAGCCAAGGCCCGGCATGGGCCTGATCGCACAATATGACATTGAACGTGTGGAGATTCTCCGCGGACCTCAGAGCACCCTGTACGGCAGGAATGCGAATGGCGGCGTGATTAATTACCTGACCAGCACGCCCGATCAGGAATTGGGCGGTTCTGTAACACTGAACATTGCCGACTACGGCCAGACAAGACTCTCCGGCACTATCAATGTGCCCATAAACGATTCCTGGGCCGCGCGTCTTAGCGTAACTGGTTTGGAGAGAACAGACGGTTTTTACGAAAATATCAGCCCCACAGGGCGTGACACGGGCACCGTCGATCATAGCGTCGGTGGCCGCCTTGTGGTGGCTGGCAGCTTGAACGATGCGGTCAGCCTGAAGTTGACGGCTTCCGTTTCCGATGTGGAGTCTTCGCCAACCAATACGGTGACGCTTACACCTTCGTACAACCCCGCGTTGGCCAATGATCCAATAGCCAAAGGTGATTTTCAGATCGCTCACGGTGGACCCAATATTTGGGAAAACACCTATGAGTCGTTCTCAGCTATTGTGGATTGGGATATGAATGACCAGTGGTCACTGACATCAATCACGGGCTATCAATCCTTTGAATTGAGGCGCGATGGGGATTGGGATTTTTTGGAGACAGGTCTCATTACTAACCTGGTTACTGAGGAAAGTGCCACCGTCACGCAGGAATTCAACCTCACCGGATCTATTGGCGACGTTGATACGGTGTTTGGTCTGTTTTACATGGATGATCAGGCTGAATACACGACTTTCTTCACATTTCCATTGGGCTTTGGTCCTTTGCCTCCATCGCCAAACCCAGCCCTGCGGACTCTGGCACCTTTTTACGATACCACCAGCTTAGCGCTGTTTTCGGATGTCACCTGGAATATCACAGACGACTTGAGACTGCTGGGAGGCATTCGCTATTCAGATGATGACCAAAGCGTTGGACAGGATGTTGTGGTGTTTGGCCCCCCTGGGAGCTCGCCATGCTCATCAGGCACCGTTGTCCCGGTTGACGTCGACAGCACATCAACCATTGGTCGTCTTGGTGCACAGTATGATCTGACAGATAACAGCAACGTCTACGTTAATTTTTCCCAAGGCTTAAAAACCGGCGGTGTTAATTTTCGGTCAGGTTGCCAGGATATCTACGAGGACGAAGAAATTACGTCCTACGAAGTAGGTTACAAAGCGCGAGCCGAAGACGGGCGCTGGTCAGCTAACGTGACTGCGTTTTTCTATGATTACAGTGACCTGCAGTTAAACCAGATTCTAGGGTTTGCATCTGCAATCAATAACGCACCGGGTGCCGAGGTCCTTGGATTGGAGCTTGATGGGGCGTGGTTCCCGGATGACCACTGGACGATTACCGCAAGTCTGTCGTTGCTCGATGCCAGCTATACCGAGGAGTTTATCACTACAAATGCGGCCATTCCGCCCACGGTTGTAGGGCCACCACCCGGTCCGGGTTTGCCTCCAGTTACCCAGCCAACGGTTGTGGATGTGAATGGCAATCGACTGAATTACGCGCCTGAGGTGTCGAGCAATGTATCGATTGGTTACGCAACCGACCCCATACTGGCCGGCGGAACCGTAGATTTGCGTTTGGATGTCAACTATCGGTCAGAGGTCACATTGCGCGAGTTTGATTTAGCCAGTGATCGAAATGACCCTATTACGTTGGTGGGTGTTTCCGCCATGTGGAGAAGTGCATCTGAAGGTTACAGCGTCAGATTTTATGTAGATAACCTCACTGATGAAGCGTATTACGAGTTTGCATCAGCTTCAAGTCAATCGGGTTATGCCTTTGCCACCTGGAACACGCCGCGGCTATATGGAGTTGAGCTGAACGTTAACTTCTAAACTGTGGTGCCCATCGATGAGTAGCCATAAATAGATAGCTGGCTATCGGTTCGCAGCTACACGGGGCGTTCTTCGCTTTATGGATCCGGCTTTGTTTTGACGCTTGATCTGACGCTTGATCTGACTAGGCAGTCTAGGTTTTTTGCTTAGTCAGATCTTTTTTTGTGTCTGCTCTTCACTGCGTAGGATGTCGTTGTCCTATCTGCACACGCGACTCGCAGCTTTGGGTTTAGCCTCTTGGAGGCGGAAGCTCCATGGTCACATCCAGTACTTTGTTACGTATTTTGTATTGCTCCCATTGTTCTATCAGGTTTTGTCGTTTCTCGGGATATTGCCGACTGAGGTCATTTAACTCGGCGGGGTCTGCTTTCAGGTTGTATAGCTGCCAGTCTCCACTGCCTAGTGGTATGGGTAGGTTGAGGATTTTCCAGTTGCCGTCAAAGTAGGCCTTTAAGCCGAGTAGTTCATACCCAACATTGTCTGCGCCCTCGTAGGGCATGTCGACCCTGCCCTCGAGCCAGTCCAGCACTGATTGCCCCTGCATCTCCAGTACAGGTCGTTCCTTAAAGTGTTTGGGGTGATCAATGCCGGCTAGGTCAAGTATCGTTGGCATAATGTCACGGACATGAAAAAAAGCGTCGCTCGTTGCTACCTTGTTGTCATTGTTCCCTGGAAGCTTTACCAACATGGGCGATTTTATCCCTCCCTCGGCGGGAAATGCTTTCATCAGGCGGCTGGGTGCCATGCTGGCCTGTGCCCAGCCTGCGCCCATGTGCACGTATGAGTTACTCAATCCAAGGTTACCTAAGCTGTTGTCGAAGGTAGACATGAATTCCGCAGACATTCCTGGCAGCACACGCCCGTCACTGCCGTTGGCGCCATTGTCAGAAAAGAACAGGATCAGGGTGTTTTCGTATTCACCCGTTTTTTTCAGATGTGCCACTACGCGAGCGAGCTGTTCATCCATGTAGTCAACCATTGCCGCATAAACTTCCATGGATCGAGTCGCTTCGGCTTTTTTCGAAACGGATAATTGATCCCAGGCTTTTACGTTACGCAGCCTTGGAAATGGCGCAGCTTCTTTGTTCGCAATGCCTAAATCCTTCAAGGCTTGAAAACGCTTCGCACGCAATTCGTCCCAGCCATCATTGTATTGACCTTTGTATTTTTCGATGGTTTCGGCGGGGGCATGCAACGGGTCATGCGGCGCTGTGAAAGAGAGATACGCGAAAAAAGGTTTGTCATTCGATTGATCACGCTCCATCCACCGCAGTAAGACATCGGTGTAGTACTGCGTTGAGTAAAAATCTTCCGGCAGAGAATCAACGCGCTGACCATTGCGGCGGTAAATCATTTCCAATGGGGGCGACATCGGGCGCTGATCGCTCCAGTGACTGCCGCCTCCGGGCAGCAATGCAAAACTCTCATCAAAGCCTCTGGCGCGCGGGCTGGTCGCTTCAGTCAGGCCCAGATGCCATTTTCCCGCCATATAGGTCCGGTAACCCGCTGCTTGTAATAGCTCGGGTAACGCCACTACTTCAAAGTTGAGGTGACCTGCATAGCCTGGAATTCCTTGCATTTCTGGTGTCGTAATTTCACCCATGGTGCCCAGGCCAGCGAGATGATTATCGGTGCCCGATAGCAGCACGGATCGTGTAGGTGAGCAGGTGGGTAATACATGAAAGTTTGTGAGCCGCAGGCCATTCTTCGCCAGGGCATCGAGGGTGGGTGTTGCTATTTCACCACCAAAACTTCCCAGATCTGAGTAGCCCAAATCATCTGCCAGAATCAGGAGAATATTTGGCTGACTTGATCTGGCTGATGCGGGTGCGTCTGCGGGTGGTGCAACAGCTTCAGTAGTTCGGGATACGGAGTTTCCGTTGCATGCCGCTAGCCCAAGGCCAATAAAGGCGGCGCTTAGTAAAAATGCAGAATAGTTTTTCATATTGACCTGCGTTTACATTGTGACGAAGATATTTTGGAGGCCGTGCTGAGTTGCAGCCACGGCTTCAAAAGTAATGGCTGAGATAAAAGCTGCCTCAAGTTGAGATGTGGTGGCTTAGCGTTCTCACAGCTGGCGTTTCTAAAAAGTATACTTCATGGGTGTGCACCTGATCGAAATCGTAACGGGTATTCCACCGGTGAAGCCAGAGGATTCCATGGACCGATTCCGGTGGTTGTGACGTTTGCAGCTATGACTCCGCAGCGTCTATTGCCGCTTTGATCAAAATAATATTCAGACCTTGCAGGGATGGAAAATCGTTGCTGGATAGCGGATCTGAACCAGCGTTCACTTCATCCGCATCGCTGAAGCCGTCGCCGTCTGTGTCACTGAGTGTCTCGTCCGTACCCAGTTCGGCCTCGCGGTTGTCGCCGAGACCGTCGCCGTCGGTATCAACGGTCTCTGATGCATCGTCAGGGAATGCGTCAGCGTTGTTTGCGACGCCATCGCCGTCGCGATCATCGTCGCAGGCGTCGCCCAGAGCGTCGCCATCCTGGTTTTCCTGTCCGCTGTTGGCGATATCGGGGCAGTTGTCCTCGCTGGCGGCAAGGCCGTCGCCATCGGCATCCGCAATCACCTCGATAGCAAAGGGGGGCAACGCGGTCGAAGCGCTCGCACTATCAAGCACGCTTATCTGGATACCTTCGTCGGTGCCCACATCGCCGGCACCTGGCGTGCCATCGAGGGTGCCAGTGTTCGTGTCAAAGGTGGCCCAGGAGGGCGCGTTCTGAATGCTGAACCTCAGCATATCGCCGTCGTCGATGTCCTGTGCAGCCACGTCGGCGGCGTAGTACGTGCCCTGCAGCGCCTCATCAGGCGGTGATCCGCTGATAGTAGGTGCGTTGTTCGTCAGGGTATACACGCGCACATGGCCGGCAGAAAGAAGCAGGCCGCTCGGGCCGTTCTGTTGCGCGCCGATCGCGACGGATCTGCCGTCTCGTGAGAGCGCGACTGATGTTCCTGCGCGATCGTTTTTCTGTTCGCCCTCTATATCGATCCCGAGCTGGGACCAGGCATTATTGACGAAGCGGTAAATACGCGTATGTCCTGCGTCGGAGTCGATACGCGGTCCATGCGGCCCGCCAATGGCCAGTGTGTGCCCATCGGCAGAAAGAGAGACTGAGGAGCCGAAGAGCGACCATTCGCCACGCCCCTCAATCCGGCTTCCCTTCGCTACCCAATCCTGCCCATCGAACATAAAGACCAATACGCCGCCGGAGTTGTCGGGGATATTTCCGTTCTGGTCATATTCTGCGGCGCCGATGGCGAAGGTCATGCCGTCGGCGGACAGCGCAAGGCCTGATGCTCGGTCGCCTTGCTGTTCAATCGGCTGTGAGTCACCCAGTTGTATCCAGTCCTGACCGTCAAAGCGATGGACAAGGGCATAGCCTTCGGTCAGATCGCCGGTCCCGTCGCCTTTTGACTGCGCGGCGACTATCAGCCCGTCGGCCGAGAGCGCAACGGCGCTCCCGAGCATCGCGTTGGCCAGGCCAAGGATGCCCGGTCCCAGTTGCCGCCACTGATCCTGGGCGTATTCGTAAACCCTGACCACCCCCGATGAGGAAAGGTTGGGTGCGTCGTAGCCGGTGCCACCCATGGCTACAAAGCGGCCGTCCGCGGAGAGTGCCAGGGAAGTGCCGAGTTCGGCGGACGCCTGCTCGCCGACTATGTCTTCGCCGCGCTGCACCCATGTGCCGCCGTCATCGAGTTCAAACACGCGCACCAGTCCCGCGTCCTCGTTGTCGCCGCTGTCATACTCCGCGGCGCCGCCCGCAACGACGGTGCCGTCGTCCGACAGCGCGACCGACACACCGAACTTGCTCAGGGGCTGTGTACCATTCAGATCCTGTCCGAGCTGGCTCCAGACGCCACCGGCATAGCGATATACCCGTATATGTCCAGCGCGATCGCCTCCTTCATCATTGCCCACGGCGCCTATTGCAACAGTGCGTCCGTCGGCCGAAACGGCAACCGCGCCGCCCGAGCTGTCGCTACTCGCCTCGCCGTCGATATCGGTGCCAAGCTGGTGAACGCTGTCTGTGTCAAACACGGTGATTGTCGCGGTGGCGACGTTGCTCTGTAGCGCGCCTTCACTCACACGGTAGGTAAAGCTGTCGATGCCTGAGAAACCGGCATCGGGCGTGTAGGTGATGAGGTTCTCATCCAGCGCGCCCAGGCTGCCATTAGCCGGTTGAGAAACAATGCTGTAGTTGAGGGGGTCGCGGTCGCTACCTATCAGGATCAGTTCTACGCCCTCGGGTGCGCCCACTTCCGTTCTCGGCACGGCCGCGTAAACATCGCTTGCAGACGGTAGATCGTTACTGCGCAATTCGTAGACGCGCGCCTGTCCGTTTTGGCTGACGCCCCCGGCGTTCTCCGGCGCGCCTGCAATGAGCGTCAAGCCGTTGTCCGAGAGTCCGATGCCAGCTCCAAATCGATCGCCGTTGGCTTCGCCATCGAAGCGTGCTATCGCCGCCCAATCGCTGCCGTCATAGAGAAATAGTCGAGCGTAACCAGGCCTGTCGGTGTTGGATGAAAATCCCGGTGCGCCGGCTGCCAGGAACTCGCCATTGGATGAGAGCGCGACGCGGAGGCCGAACTGGTCCTGTGCAAGATCCCCGTCGATGGCGCTTCCAAGACGCGTCCAGCTGGCGCTCGAAAAGCGATAGACACTTACCTGGCCCGCCGAATTGATGCCGCTGCTGCTGGCGACCAGTGTTGATCCGTCACTGGAGAGGGCCACAGAGGTGCCAAGGCCGTCGATTGTCGAGGCGGGTTCGATGTCGGCACCCAGTTGGGTCAGCGAGTTTCCATCGAAGCGATACACTTGAAGCAGCGTCGGTGTGCCAAACGCCGGCCCCGTTCTTGGGTTCCCGGATGCCAGCGTGAGGCCATCGGCAGACAAGGCAATGGACCAGCCGGTCGATTTACTGCCCGTTGTTACGGATCCCAGCTCGGTCCAGTTATCGCCGGTAAAGCGATATAGCCCAATGCGCCCCTGGCTTGCCGTGGACGTAAGATTGGGACCCCCGGTCGCGAGCGTAAGACCATCCCTTGAAAGCGCCACCGAGAAACCCATGGCGCTGTCGATTTCGCCAACGAAGACATCGCCTTTAAGGTTCCAGCTACTGCCATCGTATTCGTAGACAAACACCTTGCCGGTGTTATCAGATTGAGGCGCGCCGATGGCTGCAATCGTTCCATCGCCGGATAGCGCCAACGCGTAACCAAACCAGCCGTTGGGGCTGGGTCCTTCCAGCTGCTGCCCGCGCTGTCTCCAGTTGCCGTTATCACGTTCATAAAAACTGACAGCGCCGCGGGCCGAGCCCTGGTTCCAGGCGCTAACGGCCGCCACGCGGCCGTCGCTGGACAAAACAGTGCTATCGCCAAAATCCGAGCCAAAGCTGGCGCCATTGATCGGTAATCCCTGGTCCCGCACCCGCAGATCATCGAATACTGTGATGGTAGCGAGGCTGGTCTGGCTGTCGCTGACGCCGTCATTAGCCTTGTAGGTAAAGGTATCGAGGCCCGTGAAATCATCGTCGGGGGTGTAGCTAAGGCTTGAACCCGCAATGCTACCCAGGGTTCCCCGAGACGGGCCGGAGACGATGCTATAGGTCAGCGTGTCAAAATCGGCGTCCGTAGCCTCAAGCAGGACCTGCGTTGAATTCGCGGACCCGGCGGTGTTATTTGGGGAGGCCGCATACACGTCCGTTGCTATGGGAGCCGCGGCGTGCGCGGGTGCGGCTAGTGTGCACAGGAAAAGTACCCTGGCCGAAAGTGCGCTTGCTACCGCGAGACTGCTTTTCGATGTGTCATTGTGAATCAAAATAAACTCTGCCGTCTCGGCCGTTGGATCGACGACGACTAGCACCGCTTGCGCGGCCAGCCGGTCGGTGCGCTAAGCCCGCGGAAGTATATACAACTTGGACTTTGTTTGACGAACGCACTCCTGCGCGATTGCATGCTTCTTTCGCCAAGCCATTGCGCGACGCAGATTCTTCAGCTGTATCGGGTACTGCCTGTGGTCGAAGGGCACAACGCAGGCACACAAAAAAGGCCACCGGGTGGGTGGCCTTTGCGAGTTGTTGGTGGAGGCGGCGGGAGTTGAACCCGCGTCCGTTAGTGCTCTGCCTGCGGCTCTACATGCTTAGGTTCCGTTAATTGATTTAACCGCACACAGCCCAACGGGCAGGACGTGGTTGGCGATCTCCGTAATGAGTTAGCAGCTAGGCCCGGAGCCTGCGTCGCTGCGATCCAGTTCTTTATGACAGTCAGTAGCGCGGGGCTGGCACCTTGCTAAAGACCGCTAGGGCCGAAGCCACTAGATGAAGTATTGATGACTGCTTACGCAGCCAGCGCTACCTCGTAGTTGTCGTCATTGGCAACTAATAGTTTGCAGCTTT
>JBGCDU010000016.1:0-200106 GCA_045105635.1 Congregibacter sp. | reverse complement strand
GAGGACGCCTTCGCGGCGCCTTCTGGGTCGCCCTCGACTTCAGTTTCTTCTGTTTCGATATGGACCTCCGCCTGCTCAGCGACGTGCGCAGCAGCCTGGATTCCTGCCTGGATCATGGCTTTCGCCACTTCCAGACCGTGGTCCAACATGTATATACGGGCTTCGTCGGAGAATCGTATGGTGACCAGAGGATCACCGTCATCATCAGCACGTTGCAAAACTATTTCGCCATCACCGAGATCGACAATCTCGAGCAGGGATGTGGGCACGCAGTTACCTCTAGATGCGGTGTCTTCGCCTATGGTAGCAGCGCGGGTGACGACGTAACAAGTGGAGTCTGTTTCTCGCGAAGAATTTCAGCATTCCGCCAGGGAGTCATCCATTCTCGCCATAATCTCCCCGAGCGACGATGCCCAGCCCGCCGCCACCGCGCATCCCGGGGATTGACGATCACTAACCAGCAAGCCGTCTCCCGATGCTAATTGCGCCGCCGGGTTTCCGAGCTCCGTATCGTTCAGCATATCCGCCAGCCAACCATCGATCTCAAGTTGCGAAAACTCCGCCAACTCAGGCGCATGCATTTGGCCCATGGCGGGCGCGGGCAAATCAGCGACTTTGCCGGGCGGGCGATTCAGCGCGCTTTCCTCAACGCCGCTTACAGAGAGCAGGAACCACCCGTAAGCCTGGCCTAAATGTAGTTTGACCGCGGGCAGAAACGCCTCGAGCATACGATTCTCTGGATAGGCTTTGCTCTCGCGCTGCGCTTCCCATGCCGCGAGTAGAATCCGTGCCCGGTACAAAGACTGGTTTGCCCTGCCCCGTGAGCGCCCCAAGAGTCAGGACGTCTCTTCGCCGGCCAGGGACTCACTGCTCTCGGCTTTGGGCTTGGCTTTGGTTTTTGCTTTGGCTTTGGTTTTTGCTTTGGCTTTGGCTTTGGCTTTGGTTTTGGTTTTGGCTTTGGCTTTAGCTTTAGTTTTGGGCTTCGCTTTACGCTTGGGGGCCGCCAGCTCCTGGGTCCATTTACCGCCATCAAAGAATGCCTTCCAACCGGTAGGTTTCTCATCCTTCTCGGTCATCAGGTACTGCTCTTTGGTTTTACGACTGTAACGAATTTGCGCGGGGTTGCCATCGGGGTCTTCCACAGGCCCATCAAAAAGGAAACCGTATTTGGGATCTATCTCTGCCTGATGTGGTAGCAGTTCGCGCAACAGCGGAGCACGCGTCTCACGATGCTTGGGGAATTGGCTCGCGGCCAGGAACAGACCCGCAGCGCCATCTCGGAGGATATAATGATCCTCGACCTTCACGCATTCCAGCTCCGGCATCGGCACCGGATCCATCTTGGGCGGCGCCGGCTCTCCATTTCGCAGCAGTTTGCGCGTGTTCTTGCAATCCGCATTCGTGCAGCCAAAATACTTGCCAAAGCGCCCAGTCTTGAGCTGCATTTCGTTGCCACATTTATCGCAGTCCAGGGTAGGGCCTTCGTAGCCCTTGATCTTGTATTTCCCAGTCTCTACCTCGAACCCGGAACAATCCGGGTTGTTGCCACAGACATGCAGCTTGCGAGTCTCATCAATAAGGTAGCTGTCCATCACAGCATTGCACACACCACAGCGATGTCTACTGCGCAGCAGGCGCGATTCGGCCTCTTCATCTGCGTCCGCGCTAATAGCCTCTTCACCAGGAATCAGATTAATGGTCTCCTTACAACGTTCCTTGGGCGGCAAGGCATAGCCCGAACAACCCAGGAACACACCCGTGCTCGCCGTGCGAATCTGCATAGGTCGCTCGCACGCCCTGCACGGGATATCGGTCATCGTTGGATTGTTGGACTGCATACCGTCAGGCTCGGGCGCTTCCGCGCGCTGGAGACGTTCTCGGAATTCGGCGTAAAAATCGTCCAGCAGCTTGCGCCAGTCGAGTTGGCCGTCCGCCACCTCGTCCAGGTGCTCTTCCATACCCGCGGTGAACCCGTAATCCAACAAGTCGCTAAAACTCGACTGCAAACGACCCGTTACGATTTCGCCCATCTTCTCCGCGTAAAACCTACGGTTCTCGAGACGGACATATCCACGATCCTGAATGGTGGAAATAATCGATGCATAGGTCGAAGGGCGACCGATACCGCGCTTTTCCAGCTCGCTCACGAGCTTGGCCTCGCCATAGCGTGGTGGAGGCGTAGTGAAGTGCTGCGACGGATCGAGGGCAAGCAGGCGTAATTCGTCGCCCTTGGCCAGATCAGGAAGCACCGTGTCCTCGGCTTTGCGACCCTGCGGTGGCAGCACAGCGGTGTAACCGTCAAAGCGAATGATGCGCCCACGGGCCGTGAGCTCGTAATCCGCCGCGCCCACAGTGATGGTCGTCGAGGTGTACTCCGCCGCAGGCATCTGACCCGCAACGAACTGCCGCCAGATGAGATCGTACAGGCGCTCGGAATCCCGCTCCATATTCTGCAGCTGTGCTTGCTGCACATTGACATCAGAGGGCCGGATGGCCTCGTGTGCTTCCTGTGCGTTATCGCTAGAGGAATAGATAGCCGGATTTTCCGGGAGATAGCGACTGGGGTAATTGTCCTTGATATGCGCCCGACAGGCGGCCACGGCGTCCTGGCTAAGGTTGGTCGAGTCCGTCCGCATGTAGGTAATGTAGCCCGCTTCGTACAGGCGCTGAGCAAGCGTCATGGTCTTTTTGACGCTGAAGCTCAGCCGCGTGCTCGCCGCCTGCTGCAGGGTCGAAGTGATAAACGGCGCAGGCGGCTTGGAACGAGTCGGCTTGTCTTCCCGTGCAACGACAGCGTAACTCGCATTCGCCAGGGCATCGTGTGCCGCCATCGCGTCCTTCTCATTGTTCGGTCGAAACTTATCGCCGCGATAGCGCCGCACGTCAAAGCGCGCTTTCTCAGCGGCCTGACTTTCCAGGTCGGCTTGGATCTCCCAGTACTCCTCGGGTACAAATGCACGAATTTCGCGCTCGCGCTCGACAATGAGTCGCACCGCGACCGATTGGACGCGACCCGCGGACAATCCGCGCGCAACTTTGGCCCACAGCAACGGCGAAACCATATAGCCGACAACGCGGTCCAGGAAACGCCGCGCCTGCTGCGCATTGACCCGGGCCTGGTCGATACGCGAGGGTTTTGAAAAGGCTTCCTGAATCGCTTTCTTGGTAATTTCGTTAAACACGACGCGCTGATAGCGATCGTCATCGCCCCCTATGGCTTCGCGCAGATGCCACGCAATGGCCTCCCCCTCGCGATCTAGGTCCGTCGCGAGGTACACGGTATCGGCAGTTTCGGCCAGTTTGCGCAATTCACTGACTACTTTTTCTTTGCCCGGAAGAATCTCGTAGTTTGCCTCCCAGGCTTTGTCAGGATCGATACCCATGCGACGCACAAGCTGCTCGCGTGCCCGCTTTTCTTTGTGAACCGCTTTTTGTGCAACGGACATTTTGCGCGTTTCTGCCGCTTTCGCAGCCCGCTCCTTGGCGTCCGTAGGCTTGCCGCTGCCTGCGGTTGGTAAATCGCGGATGTGCCCGACGCTGGACTTAACAACGAAGTCACTGCCCAGATACTTGTTAATAGTGCGAGCCTTTGCCGGCGATTCGACGATGACGAGTGATTTACCCATAGGGGCCTAAGACCTACATTTAATGAAGAAAAATGGTGCGCCGTGGCGACCGAAGGGCCGCATGTATATAGAGCTGTGCGTGCGCGGTCAAGGGAATTGCCGGTATTGATCGTCGCATTCGCGACCTATTCAGCACTTTCTTTCTCAGTAAAGCTAGCGTCGCTGGTCCACAATTGAGTCACGCCAGAGCCCCAGTAACCGCGCAAATTCGGCGACTTGCTCAGCATCGCCCCGCTCCTGCCAGAATAGACCGCAGCTTGAATGCGACAAGCCCAGAGCCAGCACCGAATCCGGCAACTGTTCGACGAGCTCAGGCAACGCCTGTCTTGGTGGCAAACTTGCCCAGCCGTCCGCGTCCCGGTACCAGGACACCGTGTTAAGCACCTCCCCACGAAGATGTGGCAACCGGCATCCGTAATACAGCAGCTGACGCTCAGCGGTGTGCAGACGCTCGAGGCGCGCCGGTGGCAAGGGCCAATCACGAAACTCCACGAACAGGCCACTGAGCGCTGCCGTCTCACGCAATTTGGCCTGGTGCCGCTGCCTTTTACTGGGAGCAAAGTGCCAAAGTGGTGCTGCCGCCAGCACCACCACACCCAGAATCAGTACATAGATCACATTCTTAACCCTTAGCTGCGATACGTTAACGGCATTAGGCCCCGTATCTTCCCCCAAGGAAGTATCTTGACGTCTACCATCGCGAGTGCTGTGATGTACGCCGAGTTTCAGGCTATGCCCACTTACTCGAGGAGAATTCTAATGACAAACTACAGCAAAATTCTTGTGGCGGTCGACCTTAGCCAGGATTCGGATTGCATCGCCAAGCGAGCGCTGGCGATCTCAGCTGACGAGGCCGTCGACTTGCACGTGATTCACGTTATTGAACCGTTGAATTTTGCCTACGGCGGTGATATTCCGATGGACTTCTCGGGCATACAGGATGAAATTCATCAGCAGGCATTGCAACAGCTGGGCAAATTTGCGGACGAGCACGGTTTCGCTGAGGAGCAACGACACGTGGTACTCGGTCAGCCCGAAGTGGAAATACATGCGCTTGCGGATGAGATTGGCGCTGATCTGATCGTGGTCGGTAGCCACGGGCGTTACGGGCTCGCGCTGCTGATGGGGTCCACTGCTAATGGCGTTTTGCATGGCGCAACCTGCGACGTACTCGCCGTCCGCGTGGGCTGAATACCTGAGTGCACCTCCGCTGCCACTTGCTCTTAGCTGCCGCACAGAAAGCGTTGCAGTGCAGGTAAGTCAAAAGGCCAGCCCAGTTCCTCACCATCCTCGCGCGCTACAACAGGTATCAGCCAGCCGTAACGCTCAAATAGTGCGTCGTCGTCCGCTATATCCACGCGAGACCAACTGATATCATCACCCGCCTCGGCGGTTTGCGCCGCGTTCGCAGCCATGACCAGCAAAGTCTCAGCCTCATCACAGAGATGACAAGCAGAAGTACTAAACAACGTCAGTGGCATGTTCAACTCGCAGACAGTGCGGTATCGCAGTATGAGTAAAACCGCCAGACCAGACAAACGCGAGCGCCGCAGCCTGCTGACTGTATACGGCCGCAATGCGGTACTTGAGGCTATGCAAGACCGGTCGCTGGAATGCCGAACACTGCACTTGGCCTCTAGCAATCGTAGCGGCGGATCCATACGCGACATTAGCGTACTCGCAGAACGACTGCAGCTCGACACGCGAACGCACACGCGGGAGGCTCTGGCACGTATATCGCGCAACGGTCGCCAGGACCAGGGTGTGGCACTGGACATTTACTGTCCGCAGATGCGCGATGTGCAGGACTACATCAACGGACTGAGAAACACGACATCCGAGCGGTTGCTAGCCCTCGATGGCGTAACCAATCCGCAAAACATGGGCATGGCAATCCGCTCAGCCGCGGCCGCAGGTATCCATGGCGTGCTTTACGCGGAGCGTGGCAATCCTGCGTTGGGGCCTCTGGTCATCAAAGCCAGTGCAGGCGCCGTATTTCGCGCGCCCTTGCTGCGCTGTGCATCGGTCGCTGGTGCGCTGGGTCAACTCGCCGACGCAGGCTTTGCGCTGTATCGATTACAGGCAGACTCCGCCGAGTCACTCTATGAAAAACAAGAATATGCGCAGCGCTCTATTTTTGTGCTCGGTGGCGAGACTCATGGTGTGTCAGAGGCAGTGAGTGCACTGCCAGGCAAAAACATCGCCATCCCAATGGCCAAGGGCGTGGAGTCACTAAACGTCGCCGTAAGCGCCGCGCTGCTCTGCTACGAACTGCGCCGCAGGGCAGGCGTCGCTTGAACCGGTAAAAAACTCAGCGAGACAGATAAGCCATCGCGTCTTCAAGCCCCTTGAGGGTCAACGGATGCATGCGCCCCTCCATCAGCTTGTGCGTGATAGCGATTGACTGCGTGTATTCCCACTCTGCTTCCGGCACCGGATTAATCCATACAGCTTTTTCATAGGTCTCCATCACGCGTCGCAGCCAAATCTCGCCAGACTCTTCATTCCAGTGCTCCACGGAACCGCCTGGCTGCATAATCTCGTAGGGCGACATGGATGCATCGCCAATGATGATCACTTTGTAGTCATGCGCGTACTTATGCAGGATATCCAGCGTGTCCGTGCGCTCCGCATGCCGGCGCACGTTGTTCTTCCAGACGCTTTCATAAAAAAAATTATGAAAGTAAAAGCTCTGCATGTGCTTAAACTCCGTGCGCGTCGCTGAAAAAAGCTCCTCACACACACGCACGTGAGGGTCCATAGACCCGCCCACATCAAAAAACAGCAGCACCTTCACGGCATTGTGGCGTTCCGGAACCATGCGGATATCTAGCAAACCGGCATTCCGCGCCGTGGAGCGAATGGTGTCATCCAGATCCAGCTCATCGGCGGCGCCGGTGCGGGCAAACTTACGCAAGCGACGCAGCGCCATCTTGATGTTACGCGTGCCCAGCTCAACACTGTCATCAAGGTTTTTGAAGTCGCGTCGATCCCAAACTTTTACAGCTTTGCGGTTGCCGCCATTCGGCCCTACGCGAACCCCTTCGGGGTGATAGCCCTCCTGACCGAAGGGTGAGGTACCACCGGTTCCAATCCACTTGCTACCGCCCTCATGGCGTTTTTTCTGTTCTTCCAGGCGCTTCTTAAACTCCTCAATGAGTTTCTCCAAACCACCAAGGCTTTCTATTTTTGCTTTATCCTCCTCCGACAGTTCCTTGGTGAACGCGTCACGCAACCAGTCGTCGGGGATCATCGCCTCGATAACGTCATCGAGGCTTTGCAACTCTTCGAAGTGCGAGCCAAACGCCTTGTCAAAACGATCGAAGTATTTTTCATCCTTCACCAGGCAAGTACGGCTGAAAAAATAGAACTCGTCCGGGCTCCCAAAGGCGACCTGCCGGGTCAGCCCCTCGTACAAATCGAGAAGCTCCCGGGTCGTTACCGGGATTCCGACGTCCCTCAGAGAATGAAAAAAATTAATCAGCACAGGTCAGCTCCCCATAACGCCCGCGTGAGCCTAGCGATTCTCACGTCGATGCATAAACGCCAGGCGCTCGAGCAAATGCACATCCTGCTCGTTCTTTAACAGCGCCCCATACAAAGGAGGAATGGCTTTGGACTGATCCCTGTCGCGGAGGATCTCGTCAGGGATATCATCTGCCATGAGAAGCTTGAGCCAGTCGATAAGTTCCGAGGTCGAGGGCTTCTTTTTCAGGCCCGGCACAGATCTGAGATCGAAAAACACCTCCAGGGCTTCCTGCACCAGGTTCTTGGTGATATCCGGGTAGTGCACGTCGACGATCTTGCGCATGGTGTCGCGGTCAGGAAAGTTGATGAAGTGGAAAAAACAGCGACGCAAAAACGCGTCCGGTAGTTCTTTTTCGTTGTTACTGGTGATGATAATAATCGGACGCCGCTCAGCTTTTATCGTCTCCCCGGTCTCGTAAACGAAAAACTCCATGCGATCGAGCTCGACCAGAAGATCATTCGGGAATTCAATATCGGCTTTGTCGACTTCATCAATCAGCAATACTACAGGCTCTTCGGCGGTAAAGGCCTCCCATAGCTTGCCCTTTTTTATATAGTTGGCAACGTCATGAACCTTGTCATCTCCGAGCTGGGAGTCCCGCAGGCGTGATACCGCATCGTACTCGTAGAGCCCCTGCTGCGCTTTGGTCGTCGACTTGATGTGCCATTGGATCAGGGGCAAGCCCAGACCTGCCGCGACTTCTTCGGCCAGCATAGTCTTGCCGGTACCAGGCTCTCCTTTGATCAGCAGCGGACGCTGCAGAGTTACCGCCGCATCAACGGCCATTCGTAGATCATCGGTAGCGACGTAACGCTCGGTTCCTTCAAACTTCATGTAAGGAGAACTCCCAGTTCATAGTAAAAGTCATAAACAACAGTCGCAGACACGCTCAGGCAACGCTCCGGCAACGTAATCGATTGGACGACAACCCTAGGGCAAACGTCAGATAATGCGTCGGCGCAGCCAGGGCACGGACACTGTGAGCCGCTTCGAACCTGCGCAAGAGTAGCGAACTCACGCGCACGGCAGCAAGCAGATTGGCTGCGACAGATCTCGGAAGGACTATGTTATCGCAAGAAGTACTGGCACTAGGGAGATTGCTTGCCGCGGCGCAACAAAATCAACACCAAAGCACAGAGCACCCCTAGCGCAAGCGCCGATCCGGTAAACAGCCCCAGCGGGCGTAGCGCGTGTTCAGCCGCTTCGGGGCCCTGACTTAACCACTGAAAGGCCACTACGATCAATGCGGGCGCAAAGGTATCAGCCCCTGGCTGGATCAGTGCGGGCGTCAACAACAACGCCCCCAGCGGTAAGGTCAAGAGCAGACGTAAGGCTGCGCTGCGTCCGCGAAGAAGCCACCAGTTGAAGAGAAGCAGTGCGAGGAGAGCAGCGCCGATATACACCATCAAGCCAGCAAAATAGCCGTCTTCGGTCAGCATGCGGAGCGACCGTCTAACTCATCGGCAATAGCACTCGCATCGCCTGCAGACCCAAGCGACGCGCGGACAGTGGCCGGTGGCAACTGTAAGTAATAGCCCTCGCTCTCGAGCGCGGTCAACACATCCTGAGCGTTCGCCTGCGCAAGGCGGCGCTGCTCTTTCAGGTGCATTACCATCACGCTTTGCGGGGTACCAAAACCCTCCAGCAACGACTCCGGTACTCGCGACAAGCCTTCACTGCGTTCCACGAACAAATACATGCCCTCTCGCTTTGGGCTCTTGAATACCTCGCAAATTAGCGGACTGCTCATCGCCTCACTCCAGTTCCAGCCGCAGCGGCTCAATAACGATACTTTCGCGCCAGCCCTGCCAGCGGGCAGGCGGGGTGATGCCCTGCCCAGCAGATTGCCGCAAGAGAAGCTCCAGATCGGCACCAGAAGCGAGTATTTCAGGCGCGATACCGCTCGCCTGGGCAATATTCTTTACTGTGAGTCTCAGGGTTTTGACCTTCCCTCTTTGCTCTGCTGTGAGCGCCCCGGGAAGACTTGCAGGCAAGTTCTGCTCCGGCAACTCGCAGGCATTGGATACGCAATCAAGCAAGATCCGAGACTGTTTTTTCAATACCGACCGCGGTATCAAATCCAGCGCGGCCAACTCCTCGACATTCCCGGGTAAACGCTGCGCGATGCCAATGCAGGCCTTGTCATCGAGCAGCCAGCCGCGAGGCTTATCCAGTTTGCGCGCCTGCGTGTCTCGCCACTCCGCCAGATTCCGCAGCGCCGCCAGCTCCCGACGGCCGAGCTTACCCGCACCCTTTATGCGCCGGTAGGCGTCTGTTTCCCGATCGATCATCAATCGGGTGATCTCTTCGCCCTCTTCGCGTAACCAGCCCATACGGCCCGCCGCCTCTGCGCGCTCGCGCAGCAGAGGCCATGCGCGCCAAAGCTGCAGCACATCCTGTGCTGCGTAGTGACACTGCGACTCGCTCAGAGGGCGGCGCAGCCAGTCAGAGCGCGTCTCGCCTTTTTCCAATTCCACGCCTAAGAGCTGCTCCACTAGCGCTCGATAGCCAATCCCAAACGCCTCGCCAAGAATAGCCATCGCGCGCTGCGTATCAATCAGTGGAGCGGGTATCACCCCTAACCAGTGACGAAACACTTCAAGGTCTTCGCTGCAGGAGTGCAAAATCTTACTGACGGTCGGATCTACAAGAAGAGTACGCAGTCCATCCAATTCCTTAACCTTCAGCGGATCGATCAGAAATGCTTCATCGCCGGCGCATAGCTGCAGCAAGGCTACCTGAGGAAAAAACGTGTTGCGCCGCATGAACTCCGTATCCACCGCAATTTCCGATGCACCAGACACGCTCTCGAGAACCCTCCGAAGCCCCGCATCGTCCTGGATCAGGGTCCACGCTTGCTGCCCTTCCGTGGACTCGCTCATGTCGATTGCACCGGTTGTCGCCCGCTGAAGGCATGTGCCAAAGTTGATCCATCGACATACTCGAGCTCTCCACCAAGGGGTACTCCGTGTGCAATCCTGGATAGTTTTGGCACCACAGGCTCCAGCATGCGCGTGATGTAATAGGCAGTCGCCTCGCCCTCCACGGTCGGATTGGTGGCGAGAATCACCTCCTGCAGATCACCTTCGCGGGCTAGCTCCTCGAGCAGAGAAAGACCGATCTCCTCTGGACCGACGCCGTCGATCGGCGACAAATGCCCCATTAAGACAAAATAACGACCTCGAAATCCGCCCGCCTGTTCTATCGCAAGAATGTCTCCAGGCGTTTCGACAATACACAAAAGCGTAGGGTCGCGGCGCGGGTCTGCGCAGATACCGCACTGCGCTGCCTCGGCAAAATTGCGACAGCGATCGCAGCGACCGATGCGCTCTGCGGCCTCTGCGAGTGCGCGGCTCAGGGCCGAAGCACCCTCACGGTCGCGTTCGAGCAGGTGCAACGCCATACGCTGCGCTGACTTTGGCCCCACCCCTGGCAAGCAGCGCAGAGACTCTATCAGGGCATCCATGGCTGGGCTAAAACGCGCCATCAGAAGGGCATTTTGAAGCCGGCCGGAAGCGACAGGCCGCCAGTCAGATCCTTCATAACATCGCGGTTTGCCGTCTCGACACGTCTCACTGCATCGTTCACCGCAGCGGCCAACAAGTCCTCGAGCACCGTTTTTTCTTCGCTGAGAACCACCGAGTCAATCGATACAGACTTCACGTCATGTCGCCCGGTCATGACCACTTTGACCAAGCCAGCACCTGATTCGCCCACGACTTCACGACTGGCCAATTCCTCCTGGGCCTTCTGCATATCGGCTTGCATCTTCTGCGCCTGCTGCATGATGTCCCCCAAGCCACCTTTCATCGTTTCCGAGCCTCCACATACATGATCACGACCGCCGTTTCCTTTTACTATCTTGACTATGACTGATTCTGACTACCGATGACGTGATTATAGAGTGCCCCAAGTCGACCCACGCTATCCCTCACAATGATTCACGGTCGCTCCACCGTCACGGATCCGTCCATGACCACCGCATCGAAGTCACTCACTAGCTCTTTGACCCGCGGGTCCTGTTTGATGGCTTCCTGCGCGGCGGCAAGTCGCTCCGCAGCAATACGTTGACGGCGGCGAGCAGGCGTCTCGGAGCTCACGCTACCTATCCTGACATTAACGCTTTGAGCAGATCCACGCAGCGTCGACAGAGCCTGGGCCATGTGAGCGCTGTGGCGCTCATTGAACAGGCTCGCCTGGTTCTCATCCAGCACCAGGGACCAGCAGTCATTATCTACCGCATCAAGCTCGCAATGAGAAGCTACATTCAGTGCACTACCGCTGAGACCAAGCTGTGACAACACCTCGTGCCAGGCGGGAAGAGCCGCTTCCTGGAGCGCCGCCTGAGGCGGCTCAGGCTTTTTTGCTGCATCACCGCCCTCCCGGGCAGGGTTTGCACGACCAGTATCACCAGCATTCACATCAACAATAGCCTCGCCAGGCGCATCAACGCCGCTGTTTTCTTGCGATAGCGACAGCAGATCGTCCGCCCGAAGCGCTGGATCGAGCACCTCCAATGGTCGAAAGGCAAGCAGGCGCAGAGCCAACATCTCAAAAGCCGCGCGCGGATCAGCGGATTCCCTCACCTGCCCCCGTGCGGATTGAGCCAATTCGTAAAACAGCTGAACATCCTCAGCGGTCATACGCGCCGCGAGCGTTTCCACCTCGTTGGCATCACCAAATTCGCGATCGATGCTCTGCGGAGCCGTCTGCGCTATCGCACAGCGATGCAAGACGCTGCAAAGTTCATCGATCGCGCCGAGAAAATCGGCACCCATCTCAGCCATTTCCGCGCAACTGTCCAGCACTGCAACAGGGTCATCCTCGATAACAGCGTCTAGCAGACGAAACAGGTGCTTGCGATCCACCGTGCCAAGCATCGCCGCGACATCCGCATCACGCAGTGCACCATTGCCGTATGCAATAGCTTGATCAGTCAGCGACAATGCGTCGCGCATACTCCCTGCTGCTGCACGGCCTATCTGCCAGAGCGCCGCATCATCAAACGCGATGGATTCCTGCTCCAGGACATTTTTGAGATGCCCCATCACTCTTTTGGCTGACATGTTTTTGAGATTGAACTGTAGACAGCGCGATAAAACGGTAGCGGGCAGCTTTTGTGGGTCGGTTGTCGCCAGCAAAAATTTGACGTGCTCCGGCGGCTCTTCAAGGGTTTTCAGCAGCGCGTTAAACGAATGACCAGACAACATGTGTACTTCGTCGATGAGATACACCTTGAAGCGCGAGCGCGTCGGGGCGTACTGCACGTTGTCGAGCAATTCGCGGGTATCTTCAACTTTGGTACGAGAAGCAGCATCGACTTCGATCAGGTCAACGCTGCGGCCCTCCGTAATCTCTACACAACTCCCACACTCTCCGCAGGGGTTGGCTGATACACCTTGATCACAATTAAGGCAGCGTGCCAGGATTCTAGCGATGGTGGTCTTGCCCACGCCCCGCGTTCCCGTGAAAAGATAGGCGTGATGCAGCCGGCCGCTGTCCAAAGCGTGGCTTAGCGCCTGCAGGACATGCTCCTGCCCAACCAGCGCGTCGAATGTGGCTGGTCGCCATTTACGCGCGAGCACCTGATAAGCCATGTCTGAACCGTTTCCAAGACGTAGCGCCAACATCCCGACCACAACACCAACCGGCGGGATTCAGAGACGACGCAATCGACCACAGCCCTTAGGCGTGACCGACTCCTAATATGGAAGCGGCCCGGACAGCCACACCCCGGCACATGCATCAGAAGCTACCGTTGCTCCCTTCCGGGCCTGGCGGAGTTCACGACCTAGCATTGCGAGGGGACCGCCCGGGCCACCCTAACAGACCCCTTTCGGGGTCGCGCATTGTCGCCAAAAGACTCGCGCGGAGCAAGCTGCTTCGCCGCAAGAGAAATCTATTCGGTTAAAAGAAGGAAGAAATCACTGACATCTAGCCATGCACTCCCAGCAAGGTCGCAGAAATCTCTGCTCTAATTACATTGATACTATGCACTTTTACATACGCTTCTACGGCCCACTCCAGTGGACCTCAGACAGCGTTCACCTACAGATTGGTAATTCCACTACGGCTACTCAGCGCCGTCTGCGGCGCAACACGCCGAGTCCGGCGAGCAGCAAGGTCGCGCTGGCCGGCGCGGACACGCCAATGGGTGGGTCACCAACAATCATGTCCTGACGTGTATCACTGGTGAGTACCAGCACGTATTTGGATTCGAGCGCGTTGGTGCCCTCAATATTCGAGAACACCTCGTCCAAAAAAACCGAGCCCCTGGGGTTGATATCTTTGCCACCGGTACCCACAACACTGAAATCGCCCGCATCGATATCCCAGCTTGCACCCTCGGGGCTGAAGTCCTCATAGAGGCTCTCCCAGATACCCAGTTGAATGGCACCACTCATCCATGAGTTGCGAGGGTTCAACCAGCTGTACTGCCCAAAATCTACGCCGTAGCTGTTTGCGAGAGTAAAGTTCAGGGCGCCGAGGAAATCCAGTGTGCGTCCAAAGTCACGCTCGCGCTGGTGCGCGTCCGTGCTCAGGGTATTGGGCCCTTCCTCACTCAACTTGTGCACCTCGTAATCCACGTTCCAGCCCGAACCGACACTTTGAAACAGATCGACGCAGTAGAGAAAAACGTTGTCGGCGTCCTCATACATGATATTCGCGTCAAAATCGTCACTGCTTACGGCACCCGTAAACCGGCCGGCCGAGGTGCGCATACTCGTCAATTCTCCCGAATCATCCCGGTATCGGATCTTGACCGTATCGCTACCGGTGGTGCCGAAAATCGGATTGGCAAATGCCACATCAGCCGAGCCAATGCCCTCCAGTCCAGCATGTGATGCCGACGCCGCCAAGCTCGCAGTAATTGCCACGAGCCCTGTCTTCATAAAATTGTTCATAAAAAAACGTCCGATTGGGGAATGCACCCAGAATAATGTCTGGCGCCTGACGGTCATGAGTGCGCAGTTCACACCATGATGAGGAAGCACCGCTATGCGACGCGAACTGTGAATTAGGACACCAATATGTGGGTGCGAGCGCAGGATTATTCCTCGCGGTAGCCGCTGGCCAGCGTGCGCGCAACTGTTTACTCTTATGGGTGTTGTCACCTGTGGTTTGCTTGATGCAACGTTACTGCAACTTTTTTGCGATATTTTTCGCCACGACGCTCCTGCTGAGCAGCGTGTCGGTCACCTATGCGCAGAACGAAACCAGTCAGGTTGCAGCGGTTGTTCGCGAGGCTTTTGCAATTCGCGCCTTTGATGACATAGAACTGCCGCAGAGTTCCGTGCGCGCCGTACATGTCTGTCGACGCGGTTACCTTTGGGTGGGAACGCGGGAGGGTCTCGTACAGTTTAAAGCCGGTCAGCAGCGTGTTTGGCAGCAGTCCGATAACCTTGACACGGGGATCCCCTCCGCACTCATCAATACCATCTTTGAGGACGCGCAAGGCAACATCTGGATTGGCACGGCGCGCGGTATCGCCGTCATGTCGGCATCCGGTACCGAGTTCAGCATCGTGAGCAGCGCCGGATCGGACTCTGCGGTACAGCGTGATGTTATCGCCTTTGCTGATATTGGCGATCAACTTGTTGCCGTTACTTTGACCGGAGAATTACTACGAGTCACCGCCAGTGGAGCGCGGACGCTTCTACGCCGAACTGAGGCCGATGATGTTCGCTTTCCCCAACGCGGAGAACAGACGTTCACGTCTGCGTCTGCGTCTGCCGGGAATGGCGAACTGTATGTTGGAACATCTGGCGAAGGAATTTTCCGACTTTACATTGACGGCCACTTCTTTGACGTACTCGAACAGATTCCTGCACAAGGTGCCGTCGTAGAAACCGTGGTAACGCAAGACAGTCTGCTGTGGCTAGACAGACACGCGGGAATGCAGTCCCAGCCAATCGGCGGCAGCAGCGCCCAGCGAACGCAAGTGAACCCACTGAGCCGTGACGTTCAGGGTTACTTCAGGGCCATGACCGCCAACTCCCAGCGCAGTGCATGGCTCGCCGCGGGCCCAAACGTTGTGCGTATTCGCGGCGATAAGGCCGACGTTGTGCGCTTGCCGGGCAAAGGGAATCTGGTTCGATCGATCACCGTAGATCGAGCTGGAAATATTTGGATTGGCACCTTCTACGGGCTCTATTACGCACTGGACACGCCATTCAACACGCTGCAGTCAGCCGCTGCGCATCAGGCGGGTGTGCTCTCGACCATGGCAAGTATTGATAATCGTCTTTACATCGGAGGGCAGAACCTCTGGGTTGGCGATCTCGATGGTGATCGCTTTGAAGAACTGACCGCAGCCCCGGGGCTTCCACCCATCTCTGGATACCGTCTCGATCCACGTCTGGGTCGCGATGTTCCAATCACCGCGCTCGCGGCGTCGAATGACATTTTGCTCGCTGGCTACAACAGCGGCGGTATCGATGTGATCGATCTTAACAATGGCCAGGTCACGAATGTTACTGAGGTTTCACCGGAAGGCGAATCACTCGAAAACTCGGGTGTCACAGCCTTCGCCCAGGTTGATGAGAACACCTGGTTAGCCACACTCTATATGTTTGGTCTTGTCGAAATCAGCGTAAGACCGGGAGCCTCGGCGCCGGTCACGCATATCCGTCTTCTCAGCAGCCAAGATATGATTGCGGGCGTTTATCGTGTAGACGACAACCGCTATCTGGCGGTAACGGAAACCGACTTGCTTATCGTCGACCGGGACAGCTCGGGCAATTACTCGCTGCGAAATTTTGACAAGGGCCCCGGCGGCATCGTCCTCGCACTGGAACCCGATGGTCTTGGTGGTGTGTATCTGGGCATCGAAAATGTCGGCGTCAGGCATTTGCCAAAGCAGATGATTGATACCGCTGTTTTCGCCGGCAAACCGGTTCCCGTCGTAGAGGAATATCTCGCTCGCCGCACGGTCTGGCATCTGCTCCTGGATACCGAGGACACGCTTTGGGCGACCACTAACAACGGTGTTTACAGCTTCGATTTGCCACGAGAGGAGCTCATTTCACACACCACGTATCGGGATGGACTACCGTCCAAGGAGTTCGAGTACGGACCGAATGCCTCTCTGCTGGCGGCCAACGGCGACAAGCTGTTTGTTTCATCTACCGGTCCTGTGGCTTTTAAAGCCCCTGTACAACCCCGATCAACGCAGATCAGACTTGACTGGACAAACGTGGCAGTCGACGGCGAGTCGATCATCGACAAGGTTCGGGATCGCTACGATCCTGTCAGCGAACTCAGCCTTCCATTTACCGCAGTCAGTGATGGCATGCTGGCGCTGGAATATGGCTATGACGATCATATTCGCGCTCTGGACGCGACATACGTACTCAGGTTCAGCGAGGACAGCGAGTGGATTCCAGGCGGCCGGCCCGGGGTATCTATGACAGGCCAGCAGGAATGGGGACCCATCGACCTTGAGTTCGCGATGCTCGACTCAAATGGGGCCGTTATTTCTGAAGCACGAGCGCTGCGCGTAAACGTTGCCCCTCCCTGGTATATGCTCTGGTGGATCGATGTGCGCGTTGCCATCCCGCTCTGCGTTGCGGTGGGCCTGCTCTTGCTAGCGACACAAATACGAGCCAGAAAGCGCCAGCAAATAGCCGTCAAAGAAGCCGCACGGGAGCGCGAGATCGTTGAAGCGGAAATGCGCGGCAGACTCAGTGAGAAAGAGATCCTGCTGCGCGAGATTCACCACCGGGTCGGTAACATTCTCAGTAATTTTGCCGCCAATGTGCGCACGATGCAGCGTGGCGCCCGGAGTGATGAGACCCGCGATACCCTCGAACATCTCAATGCCCGAATCAAGGTGCAGTCCGCTGTGCACATGCTGCTCCAGCGATCCGATCGAACGGACATAAACGTTGCGAATATGATTCGCCAGGTGACAGCCGGGGCCAGGGACTTTTTTGGTAGCACCGATGAGCGACAGATTCACTGTCGGCTCGACGACGTCTACATGACATATTCCAAAGCACAGTATCTCGGTCTGATCGTTAATGAGCTGCTCACAAACAGCTACAAACATGGCGATGATGACAGCGAGCACCCCCGGGCCGAAATTGTACTCCGTAGAGATCGCGACGGCGGCGCAGAATTCCACTATCGCGACTTCGGATCCGGGATCCATGAAAAAGATATTAACGAGGCTATGGAGACACGTCGTTACGGAGATTCGGGCGGTCTCGGGCAGGTTATTGCCATGGCCAGGGAACTCAAGGGAGACCCGGTGCTATTTTGCGATCAGGGCATGCACCTGAGCTTCAGGTTACCTCGCCGCCTAATCAGAGACGAGGTTGATGACCTTGTTACTGGAGATATCGGAGGCCAACCTTAGCCGCTCGACGATTGATCGTTTGACCTCTCGGTTTCTCCAGCCTCAGGCGATGTTCCAGAAGGTGATTTGCTGGCAAGGAACTCCCGCAGCCTGAGGATTTCTCGTTCCGGATTGTTCAGGTAACGGCGATAGCGGTAACCAATTCGCTTGCGCTCGTAATTCTCACCGCGGCGCTCGCTAGGGGCGATATGCAGACTATCTAGTCGCACCCACCACACCTCGTCCGAACTAGACGTTTTCAGCTCTTGCGGATCGTAATCACCGTTGAGATCGTAAGCCCAGCAAGCGTTTATAAGATCTGGGGCTTTCACGGCTATCGAGCGGCATTTGTCGCAGGCTGCGGGATAGGTAGAGCGAAGACGCGCCGCCACGGACGCAGTGAACACGTGTCCCCTTTCGCACTGCCAGAACAACGCATCATTCGAGCCCTTACGGACGCGAAGTGCGGTATCCGCCGGATTCAGCGATGGGTGTAACTCACGTGCCAGCTCCGGCGCAACATAGGCTATGGCTTTACACTGCTGACAGCTCGCAGGGTGACGCGCCGCGCTGGTGCGATGACAGATCGGAGAGGACCAGCTGTGCCCGTTTTCGCACAGCCAATACGCCAGTCGCTGACTGCCGGGCGCAAACTCTTCAGGTCCTCGGGAATTCAAATCGCGATCCCATTCGGCCGCGATCTGCGGAAAAGCCTCCGCCAGCGTCAAACCATCGTCTGACTTGCCAGCGATGCGCCATGGGGTAATGCCCTCACGACGGCACTCCTGGCACTGATGGCCCGTCGCCAGCACGCGATACGGAGGACGTTCAAAGTCATGGCCGTGCTCGCAGCGCCAGTGATGTCTCTCGCGGCTGTACACGGATACATCCGTCGCAGCGGCGGCATTCAATTCGTTATTCCAGTATTCGACAAGACCCGGCATGCGCGTTGCTACAGAAGTAGCGCAGACGGGGCACCCGCGACTGTGACGGTGTGAAGCGCGGGTCTCTCTATATTGATGGCCCTCATCGCACTGCCAGGTACACATCACTGAGGAATGCTCAAGAATTTCTGCAAATGATTGTTCAGAGTCACTGCGAATAAAACGCGACTCGAGCTCGAGCACCGAGTGAGGTCGATGTCGAGGCGGGGGCGCTACGCCGTCCGGCATGGGCTTTTTACGTCGACCACTACCGGTAGCAGCGGACAGCTGACTCGCTTCTTCTGATGTGGGGTGCACTGTTTCACCTCGCTCTGGCATGTTTCTTTTGGAATTGCTGCTTGAAAAGCCCTCGCCAGGGACCTCATTGCGGGTATCCCCGCCGAGATCGCCTTGCTTGTCGTATTCATCTTTCCTGTCGATATTCATAGCTCGCGCATTCTTTAAAGTATTAGTTGATGTTGTCGCTATTGTTGGCGTTACTGTTGGCGTTACAGTTGGCGTTACAGTTGGCGTTACTGTTGGCGTTACTGTTGGCACACTTGCTCAAACCTGCTCAAACACCCTCAATACTGGATCAGGCCCGTGTACGTGCCTAGTAACTCAGAGCAGTCCAGCGAGCTGGCGAACTAGCCCGACGCAATCCGTAAATTCCTCCGCATAAAAACTTCTATCCACACGGCGGCTTTAACGGTAACTTCGTCGGCATTACCAAGCTCATTGCATGTATTTTTGCATAGCTGGTTCAGAATAGAAGGACCTGCATCACAAATGACGATGTTTCGCCAAACCCCGCCCGAATACCGTGCCCTGGTCGTCGAAAATGAACGCGAATTTCGCGGCGATCTCATTTACACCATTGAATCAATGGAGATCGGCATCAGTGTCGTTGGTGAAGCGTCCGATTATGACGACGCGAGGGTGCTTATCGACAGCGGCGAAGTTGACCTTCTGGTAACGGATATTAACCTCACCGACGAGCCGCGCTTTCGCGTTGGCCACCAGGACGGCACTGAGCTCGCGCAGTACGCCCGCGAGCGCTACGACATCCCCTGCATCTTTCTGACAGCGTTCGCAGACTATGATCCCGAAGTTGTAACCCGCGCCGCGGCCACCGATCCAATTGGATTTATCCAGAAACAAGGCAGTGAGGTGGGCCTGCAGACGCAGCACCTTATTCGCCTGGCACTGCGTCGGCTTGAGCTGATTCGTAGAGAACGTGAGACCAGTCGACAGCTACAAACTATTGTTGACCACTTGGGCGAGGCACTACTGTACATCGACCTGGATGGACAAATCCTGGACTTTAACGACGGCGCGATCAAACTCCTGCAACAAGATGGCGACACGCTCATCGATCAGCATTGGGAAGACGTCATCCGGGTCGAGGGTCCGGCAGGCAGCGATAATCCGCTAAGGCCGCTTATGGCATCCGGGGTCAGCGCTCGTCTCCCGGCGCTCGCATTGAAACTCGCCAGCGGCGAGTCGGCATTGATAAGCGTTCGACTGGCACAGACCGAGCACCTTCGAGAGCCCTGCACACTGCTGGTTATTCAGGAACTGCGTGAGCAGACTACCGAGTACGCGTCATCAAGCATCGCGCCGAGAACAACGGTCCTCGCATTTGGCCTCGAACACGATGTCGGCGCCAGCGAATTTGATGAGGCTCAGCTGCGAATAATGATGCTGGCGCTGAAGGCGACACTCATGGAGGTATCCCGCACCCAGGATCAGGTCAGTCGGCCAATGAATACCAATGTGATGGTACTGCTCCCGGACACGGATGAAGCCACGGGGTACGGCATAGCCTGCACTCTGCACGGCGTTGTCGAAAGCCGCATGCGAGAGCGCTACCCGGATGTCACGCTGCGCATCGGCCTTGCGCACCGGGACGCCAACCGATCTGCGAATGCCACCGTTGCCGCTGCGCTAGAAGCCCTAGACAGAGCACAGCACACCTTCGAGACCCCGGTTTTATCCGCATCCAATACATCATCGATTCAGGATCTATCGCTGCGTTCGAACAGATCTGATTACAGCCAGTCGGATCTGAGCTTCGCTCTAAGCGTTACGGGCCGACTTCTCGATATCCCCAACGATGCAGTTGTGTCGCGCAGTACCCTGGGGCTGACGCTGCAAAGCAGCTTGGAGGGCATGGACGAAGTAAGGGCTTTTGGCCTCTGCTTTGCGGATGCGGCTGGCGACAGAGACTGGCTGATTTACCGATCAAGGAACCAGCACGAGCAGTTTACAGATACGCGCTCCGCGCCTATCGATGAGGCAGTGACAGGCTTCATGGGCACCTTCAGCCTGAATGACATGCCCGCACTTAGCTATCACAGCGCGGGTGAGAACTACGTCTCTCTCATTGCGATACAACGCGATGGTCTGTGTGTGGGCCTGTGCGTACTCGAAACTGCGCCACAAAACGATTTTGATCTCCGGCCACCCAACGATGACGAAACCCAGCTCGCAGTCATTGCAGGTGAGCACCTTGGCCGCCTGGTACACCGTGCGCTGAACTTTACTGCAGCTGCCGCTGGAAAGCAGGAAGAAGGAAGCCTCGAATACAACCTGTACGCATTGCGGAATGATTCCGAGGCACTGGCGACTGCGGCGCTGCTATTGAAACTTGATGTCGCGATCGCCGTGGTCGGAGAGTCCGGCATGGGCCGTGCAAAGCTGCTGCAGCACGCGGCTGTCAGCACGCAGTGTGCAGCTGCGGCGAAACAACATATCGAAAGCGCCGGTCGTTGGCGCAGTGAGCATCAGGTTGAGGAATTACGCACCTTACTGCGCGATATAAAGAACACCCTGCTGGTGATACGCGATCCACAGCTGATGCACCACTCCCTGCAGGCGGAGTTGGCCGCGGCGGTACGAAAAAAATCGGTACCGGACGGTACTGGCGGTGAGACGGCTCTTTCTAGCTTCCGCTTCGCCGCTACCCTGCCGAGCAGTCCCATGGAGCTCGAAAAAAGCGGAGAATTGAATCCTGACCTTGCGTCCGCCCTGGGTGCCGGGGTGATTCAGATGTATCCGCTACGAGACAACCCCAGAGACGTGGTCACCTGGGCCCAACGCATTCTCGACAAAGAGGTAGCCCGCCGACGGCGAGACCCGCTCAAATTTGACAACGCCGCAATTCAGGCGTTAAGGCGGCACCCTTGGCCGGGCAACCTCCAAGAACTCGGCGACCGCATACGGGAGGCCGTGGATCGGTCTCCGCGCGATGAGATAAGCGCACTCGATCTGGGGCTGTTTCAGCTGAAGACTGTGCCCGGGGAGGAATCCAATGCCGATGCCCCTAATGGCAGAACACGACATGGGTCGCCGAGCGTGCAGCTCAGCTCAACGCTGTCCGAGATCATCGAGATCTGTTGCAACATTTCAGACCCGCCTGTTATTGGCCGGTGGCTTGAAGACGAAGTGGTCGAGCAGGTTCTTGAACGCTATCGGTCCGATCGCGATTCGGTATCCCGAGGCGCAGAATTTTTACACATTAGTCGCTCCAAACTCAGGGATCACGCCAGCCGGGCTGGCTTTAGTTCTTCAGACCGTCTCAACTCTGAGTTCTGGCAGGGACTGCGGCTTGCCGTGCGCAACTGGCTCGAAGGAATGCACGGTGTGGAAGACGACTTTGATGTAGAGTTGAGAAGTCGCGTTTTGGACGCAATTTTGGCAAAAAGTCCTTCAATCGCAGAGGAACACGCTTTGCTCATTGCAGGCTGCTCGTCAGAGGATTATCTTAAACACTTAGAACGCAGCGATATGAACGCATAATGAGGTTTATCGGTGCATTGTAAGACCATTATGGCTTAAAGTTCTAGAGGAGCTGTGAAAGGCTTAGCAAAGCTAAAAGCGCTTGGAAAGTATAAAGAGAATAAAAGGAGGCGACTTAGTGGCAGATGTAACACCACTTCGACGTGATAGCACAGGCAATTCCAAAGCAATCAGGCAGCGCCGACGCCGGGACAATGCTCTCAGCCTCAGAGTAGCGACCTCACCGCGACGAGCAGGCTTCTCAGCACGGCTGAATATGCTGTGTGGACTTGCCGGAGAGCGCGATCTGTCTGAAGGTCGTCTGGACGATCTCACGGCGCTGGTGGATCAATGGGAAGCGGGCCAGGTCCAGAGTTGGTTGACCGACGACATCGTCCCAGGCGTACAGGATTTAGATTTACTCGTGCGCTTCCTTACCAGCAGCCTGCCGTCCCCGGCCGATAACAGGCACTGGGAGGCATTCTTGCTGTACGGCGCCGACCATGTAGACAACCCGCTGCACGACCTGCTGGCGCCACAGAACAAGGCTCTACTCGAGCTGGCATCCAGAACATTGCTGCAAATCACTCGAGATTACAGGATCCCACCACATAGCTACGACGCCGACATGATCCTGCGGGAGATCACACAGGTGCTCAGAGATCTCAACATCAGCGCTGCGGATACGGCTATCCAGCCCGGCCATCGACTGATGCTGGCGAATCGTCTCTTTCCGGACTATATGCCCAGGTAACACGGCCTGCCAGCTCGATATCCTTGGCTCAATATGCAGGGCCAACGTGTGATTTTCCGGCTGAAGCGCTACTGGGCTAATTGATACGGCCTGAGTAAAGTGTGCGCTTGAGGGCGTACGTGAATTCGCGGTGCTTGTCCTGGATCTTGGAAACGCATCAATCAACGTACAGCGCAGTTTCTTCATTTATCAACATTGATTTACCACCGCGCACTTCGCTGCGATAGTAATTCATTGGGGGATAGCCTAGACACACACCACAATTACGGCGAGCCCAGAGACCCCATTGAAGAAGCAGCAGAAGCAGAAGCAGAAGCAGCAGAAACGTATCGAGATTAGGGGAAGGCGTTGGACTTACTACAGACTTACGGCCACTCATGTTAGTGACCGCTTTCGCTGGAAGACGTTTGAGTTGGCGCGCCCAGGAGGATTCGAACCCCCGACCGCCGGCTTAGAAGGCCGATGCTCTATCCAACTGAGCTATGAGCGCTTGTAACCATTACGATGCTAGCGCAGAACGCGCGCAAGAGACATACAGACAATGATGGGGTGGCCGACGGGTCTTGAACCCGCTACCTCCGGAGTCACAATCCGGTGCTCTACCCGGTGAGCTACGGCCACCACTAAATCGTTATCAAAACCGACACGACTAGAAGGTAGAGACCTTCATCGAGACCGGCGAAAAAAGTGGTCGGGGTAGAGAGATTCGAACTCCCGACATCCTGCTCCCAAAGCAGGCGCGCTACCAGACTGCGCTATACCCCGAATATTTCTTTCAACCGCCGAGCCTGTCCTTACTATCCAACGTTGATAGACTGCGGTCTAACTGCGCCAGATACGCAAAATCAACAAGCTCGATTCAGCGAGCGCGAATGGTACTGATCCACCTCACCTGCGTCAACGATGTTTCGACGCGGTTGTGGCCTCTATAGCAATTTAATTCACGATACTGACTCACCTATCCGAACGTCGCCACAGTGTTCGTTCGGCGCTGTCTTCCAGCACAATGCCAGCGTCTGTCAACTGCTCGCGAATTTCATCAGCTCGCGCGTAGTCTTTTGCGTTTTTTGCCGCACTTCGCGCGGCAACAAGGGCTTCTACCGCAGGCGTATCAAGCGTCGCATCGTCACTCTCATCACCTTGTAGCCACTCAAGTGGATCATGCTCAAGAATACCCAGGAGATTGCCCGCTGCCAACAAGCGGGCTTTGAGTGCAGACTTATCGCGATCGTGGGCCTTGTTCAGATCACGGGCAAGCGCGTGCAGCTCACTAATCGCCTGCGGCGTGTTGAGATCATCGCAGAGCGCCGTATAAAAGGGCTCTTCAACTAGTATCACGTCTGTATCAACGGCAATGTGCGCCACGCGGCGCAGCGTGTTGTAAAAGCCGGTCAGCGAATGCTGCGCCTGATCTAGCAGGTCCGACGAAAAGTTCAGCGGCGAACGATAGTGTGCCGACAGTAAGGCAAACCGCAGCACCTCTCCGCGATAATGTTTTAGCAGCTCTCGAATGGTTCTGACATTGCCGAGGGATTTGGACATTTTCTCGCCGTCCAGGTCGACATAGGCGTTATGCAGCCAATAGCGCACAAAGTCGTCGCCGTAGGCACAGCAGCTTTGCGCCAACTCATTCTCGTGATGGGGAAATATTAAATCTCGCCCCCCTCCATGTATATCGATGGTTGGGGCCAGGTGCGCGCGAATCATGGCAGAGCACTCAAGGTGCCAGCCGGGACGCCCTCGACCCCAGGGACTGTCCCATCCGGGATCATTCTCGGCGGAGGGCTTCCACAGGACAAAGTCACCAGGATGCCGCTTGTAACTGGCCACCTCGACCCTCGCACCCGCGAGCATGTCATCCAGAGAACGCCCAGAGAGATTGCCGTAGTCCGCCATTGACGTCACATCGAACAGCACATGCCCCTCGGCGGCATAGGCGTGCCCCTTGGCAATGAGCGACGCCGTAAGCGCTATCATTGCCGGAATGTTGTCGGTGGCGTGAGGCTCCATGGAGGGCGGCAAAGCGTTGAGCGCCGCCACATCTTCGCGATATTTGCGCGTAAATTCCGCACTCACAGCATCGATGCCCTGTTCTCGCTCTTTTGCCGCCGCGATGATCTTGTCGTCGATATCGGTGATATTGCGCGCGTACACAACCTCGCTGTACTGGGTCTGCAGCAGCCTGAACAAGGTATCAAACACAATCACCGGTCGTGCATTGCCAATGTGCGCGAGGTTGTAGACCGTCGGGCCACAGACGTACATGGTGATTCGCTTGGGATCCGCGGGTATAAAAGGCTGTTTTTCCCGCGCCAGGGTGTTGTAGAGGCTGAGGCTCATTGCAAGATTCTCTTTAAAAAATAGCCATGTGACCTAGGGTTTGTCTGCCCAGGTGTCTCTGAGCCCAATCGTCTGATTGAAGACCGGTCGCGCGGCTGAATGCTCAAAGCGATCTGCAACAAAGTAACCCTCACGCTCAAATTGAAACCGCGCCTCTGGCTCCGCCTTGGCTACGCCCGGCTCTACCATCGCATCCTCGATGATCTGCAGGGAGTCGGGATTGATATAGTTCGTAAAATCGGCCCCGCCGCGATCCGGTGCCGGGTCAGTAAACAGACGATCATAGATGCGAACCGTGGACTCGACCGCGCTTCGCGCATCTACCCAGTGAATGACCCCTTTGGGTTTTACACCGTCCGGAGGGTCTTCGCCCAAGCTGCCCTCAATCACGTCTGCAATCACTGCGGTTATGGCTCCCGACGATGACTTCTCCACGTCCACCGCTTCGATCACGTAGCCGTTGCGCAGCCGCACGCGCTTGCCCAGCACCAAACGCTTGAACTTTTTGTTGGCCTCCTCGCGAAAATCCTCCCGATCGATATACAGCAGATCGGAGATAGGGAGTTGACGGTCGCCAAGCTCTGGCCTGCTCGGATGCGCAGCGGCTGTCAGCACAGCGGGTTCTGGCGGCAGGCCTCTAAGCTTGAGTGCCAGTGGTCTCAGCACGCACATTGCACGGGGCGCATTCTGATTCAGATCATCGCGAATCGCGTGTTCCAGCATGGCGACGTCCACTACGCCGTCCGAGCGCGATGTACCCACCATTTCGCAGAACTGCCTGATCGCGGTGGCTGTAAAGCCACGACGACGCATGCCGGCTATGGTGGGCATACGTGGATCATCCCAGCCATCGACCACGGCATCGTCCACCAGCTGCTTGAGTTTGCGCTTGCTGGTGACGGTATAACTGGTGTTCAGTCGCCCAAACTCATACTGACGCGGCCGACTTTGCACAGGCAAACTCTCGATAAACCAGTCATACAGTGGTCTGTGATCCTCAAACTCGAGCGTACAAATTGAGTGTGTGACGCCTTCTATCGCATCTTCCTGACCATGCGCGAAATCGTAGGTCGGATAAATAGGCCAGGCGTCACCCGTCTGGTGGTGATGCGCACGCCTTATACGATACAGAATCGGGTCGCGCATATTCATGTTGGGATGCGCCATATCGATCTTCGCGCGCAGCACTCTGGCGCCGTCGTCGAACTCTCCCGCGCGCATGCGGCGCAGCAGATCCAGATTATCAGCCACCGATCGAGTTCGAAACGGACTGTCACGTCCGGGCTCGGTCAAGGTACCCCGATACTCCCGGGCCTCGTCCGGTGAAAGATCGTCCACGTAGGCCTTGCCCTGCTCGACCAGAAATTCGGCCCAGGCATACATTTGCTCAAAGTAGCCTGAGGCGAAGCGCACCTCGCCGTCCCAACTGTAGCCCAGCCATGCCACATCCGCCTGAATGGACTCGATGTATTCCTGGCTTTCCTTTTCCGGGTTAGTGTCGTCAAAGCGCAAACGACAGACGCCGCCGAACTCCTCAGCGAGCCCGAAGTTCACGCTAATCGACTTGGCATGACCAATGTGCAAATAGCCGTTAGGCTCCGGCGGAAAGCGAGTGACCAGCCTATCGACACGGCCCTGCGCAAGGTCCTCGGCAATGATGGACCGAAGAAAACTATTGCTGCCAGAATATGGCTCCACGCTACGCAAACCTCCCGGTAAAAAAGCGCCGTAGTATAGCGGGAGGCACTCCCGACCGTCAGCATAATCCTTTGAGCACCCATCTTTGCTTAGATTCCCGTTGCGGGCCTAAGCCGGTAAAAGTGGTTCTCAGAGAGGTCAGAAACGCGTAAGATCCCGCCCCTGCAATCTTCTTGTTTTCGTATCCAAAATGGCTTTGGAAAAGGATTATCTATGGTCACCCTCAACACTACCTACGGCGCGATCAAGCTCGAGCTTAACGCAGAGAAGGCACCGGCGACGGTAGCTAATTTCCTGAAGTACGCACACGAGGGCTTTTTCGACGGCACCATTTTTCACCGCGTGATTGACAACTTCATGCTCCAGGGCGGCGGTTTCGACGCGGATATGCAGCAAAAAGCCGTGCATGACCCTATCGAAAATGAGGCAGACAACGGCCTCAAAAACGACTTTGGCACGGTTGCTATGGCTCGAACCATGGACCCGCACTCAGCCACCGCGCAGTTTTTTATCAATGTGAAGGATAATGACTTCCTGAATCACAGCGGTAAAAACATGCAGGGTTGGGGTTACGCGGTGTTTGGTAAAGTCGTCGCTGGCGAAGAAGTACTCGATAAAATTCGGGCAGTACCTACTACCTCTCGCGGCGGTCATCAAGACGTGCCCGTGGAGGCTGTCATCATCGAATCGGTAACCGTGGATGATGACGGCGACGATAGTTAAGGCAATAGGCAGTCATCGATAGCAACCGCACAAGAGGGGTTTCACTGCAATGCATGAAGCCCTTTTTGTTGCGCGGCAGCAATGAGCGCACGCGGCGAGCGTAGCAAGGTGGCTACTTACTTTATTTCTGATCTGCATCTCGACGCCAGTCGGCCTTGGGTCGTGCGCGCGCTGAGCGTCTTTCTTCAGGACCGGCGCGATGCGCATGCCCTTTACATTCTTGGCGATTTATTTGAGTTCTGGGTAGGCGACGACGATGACAGCGAACTTGTCACTCAAGTCGCTGATCTACTGGCAGATTACAGTGCTGCCGGACCTGAGCTTTATTTAATGCACGGCAACAGGGACTTCCTGATTGGTGAGGCGTTTGCGGCCCGCGTGGGTGCACAGCTCCTGCCAGATCCCTCGGTGGTCATGCTAGGCAGAGAAAAGCAGCTTCTGACGCACGGCGACAGTCTATGCACACGAGATGAGGACTATCAGGCGTTTCGCAAAATCGCCCGATCCTCCGAGTGGCAAACTCAAATGCTCGCGCAAAGCCTGGATGATCGCCGTCAGTTGGCACAAAAGCTGCGAATGGCCTCCCGCGACGCCGGTAGCCGCAAAGCAGCCGATATTATGGACGTGACCGAGACTGAGGTATTGGCTCTCATGCGCGAAAATGACTGCACTACGATGATCCACGGGCACACACACCGTCCCGCCCGGCACGAAAACAGCGCCGGACTGCGTTGGGTGCTCGGCGACTGGGATGCCCAGGGCTGGTACCTCCAGTGGCAAGACAACGCTCTAGCACTGGAGACCTTCGCTATTGCCGAGCACGCTAGCAGTGCGTCTTAGGACACCCCGAATGAAAGCGAAACTCCTCGTCCGGCGCCTCGATCAGTTGCTGCTCCTTTGCCCGCAGTGGTTCCAACCGTAGTTCGATATCCACATCCGGCGCCAGGGCCCTGGCTAACTTCAGATACTCCAAAAAATGCCTGGACTCGGAGCGCAACAGGCTGCCGTAAAAACGCGCAAGCTCAGGATCCAGAACGGGAAGCAAGGCGGCAAAACGCTCGCAGGATCGCGCTTCGATCAGGGCGCCCACGAGTAGCGTGTCAACTAAACGCAGCGGTTCGTTTCGACACACCTGATCCCGCAGACCCGCCGCATAGCGCGAAGCAGACAACTGCGGATAGGCGATGCCGCGCTTTTTCAGTATCGCCAACACCTGCTCAAAATGCCGCAGTTCCTCGCGCGCCAGGCGCGACATTTTTGCCAGCAGCGTCGCGTGCTCTGTATAGCGATACATCAGGTTCAAGGCCGTGGACGCAGCTTTTTTCTCGCAGTTGGCATGATCAACCAACAACCGGGGCAAGTTATCAGGTAGTGCGGCCTGCGCAATCCACGCCGCCGGCGTTCGGCACGGCAAAAAGTTATAGACTTTTGAGAGATCCGGCGCTTTTACCGGTTCTGATATTGGCTCTGGTATTGCAGCACTCATGAGGCCTGGTCTCGCGGGAACATATCGGGAAGTGTGTGGTAACGCTCGAAATGCGCGCTGGAGAGCGCAAAGTACTCAGCGTCTATTGCCTCGCGCAGCGCATACAGAGACTCATGGCGGTAACCGGCGGCGATCTCAAAGCCAAACGCCAGCGTATCCTCAATTTGGCCTGCCCCCGCCTTAAGCAGCGCAAACACCCAGCAGTGCGGATCGTGGTCAGGGTTATGGCGAATTTGTTGCGTCTCCAATTGCCAGGCCAGGAGCGCAACATCTGTCACCTGCAAATGGTTTTGCACGCATTGCGCCAGAAACTGCGCCAACCGCCCATCCACTATTCGCTTTTGTTCTTCTGTATAGCCGTTCCAGTGAATCACCTCGTGTGCAAAACGCTTGCAACCACGGCATACCGTGTCGCCAATGCCCGTAGAGCAGACGCCAATGCAGGGTGTTTTTGTACGGGGCAGTGCATTCATGCGAGTAGTGATAAAACGCGATAGTGAGACATCCCTTAGGATAATCGCTGCAGCGACATCTTGCAGCTGCTGCTTGGGGTTGAGCACCGGTCAACGCGTGCTCCTGTCCAGCTTTTCTGCTGCGGCTATCGTCATTGCTATCGGCTTATGATGCTTCGCATTGTCACAATGCACCCGCTTTGAATGCGAAAGTGATGCGCAAGTCCGTGAAAACACAACTAAATTCATCATGGCGTGCGATCCATCATATTCATTTGTCTTGTGAATAACACCCATAAGCCTATGATTTCTGGTGTGATTTACGTCGCTCGTCTATAATCCCCCCCACGCAGGAAGGCGCCGGAACTGCAAGGCTCGGTAACAGCCCCCTACTGATGACCGGTTATTGCGCACGGCCTCGAACCGGTGCCAATATTTGTAGATGACTGCGGACAAATTGTCACAGATCGCACCTGAATCGGAATATTGAACATACAACGACGACAAACCGCGCAGTGCTTTTACTGCGGGTATCACAAGCTATTTTAAGGAGCTCAACGTGCTCGACGCCTACCGTAAACATGAAGCCGAACGTGCCGCCCAGGGAATCCCTGCCAAGCCATTAAGCGCCGAGCAGGTCGCCGGGCTGATCGAGCTTATCAAAGCACCGCCAGCCGGCGAGGAAGCTTTCCTGCTATCACTGCTGGCTGACCGGGTTCCACCGGGCGTGGATGAAGCGGCCTATGTCAAAGCGGGCTTTCTATCCGCGATCGCGAGGGGCGAAACAGACTGTGCACTTATCAGTCGAAATGATGCGGTCAAACTGCTGGGCAATATGCACGGCGGCTACAACATCGAGACACTCGTTGTACTGTTGTCAGAAGACGCAATGGCCGCAGCGGCGGCGGCTGAACTGAAGCATACGCTGCTGATGTTCGAGGCTTTTCACGACGTCGCAGAGCTGGGCAAAAATGGCAATGAGTACGCCAAAGAAGTTATGCAGAGCTGGGCCGATGCCGAGTGGTTCACCAACCGTCCGGCGGTGCCCGAATCGATCAAGACCGCCGTATTCAAAGTCACCGGCGAAACCAACACTGACGACCTGTCGCCTGCCCCCGACGCCTGGAGCCGGCCAGACATTCCGCTGCACGCGCTAGCCATGTACAAAATGACGCGCGATGGGCTGACGCCAGAGGAGCATGGGGTAAAAGGCCCCATGGCCAAGGTCGCCGAGGTTCAGGCCAAGGGCCTCCCCGTCGCTTTTGTGGGTGACGTGGTCGGAACTGGCTCCTCACGAAAATCTGCCACCAATTCCGTACTCTGGTTCTTTGGTGATGACGTTCCCGGGGTACCCAACAAAAAAGCTGGCGGCATTTGCATCGGCGGTAAGGTCGCACCGATTTTTTACAACACCATGGAAGACGCCGGCGCGCTGGTTTTTGAAGCACCGGTAGATAATATCGGCATGGGTGATGTGATCGAAGTACGCCCTTACGATGGCAAAATTCTCAATGAGGCAGGAGAGACAATCTCTGAGTTTGAACTCAAATCCGAGGTGTTGCTGGACGAGGTTAGAGCCGGCGGACGAATCAACCTGATCATCGGTCGCGGCCTAACGACGCGGGCGCGCGAGTCACTTGGATTACCGGTCTCTGAGATCTTCAGAACGCCAGAACAGCCGGTAGATACAGGCAAAGGCTATACGCTGGCGCAGAAGATGGTCGGCAAAGCCTGTGGCATGGAGGGCGTTCGCCCGGACACTTACTGTGAGCCACTGATGACGACCGTGGGTTCCCAGGACACCACGGGTCCTATGACGCGCGATGAGCTAAAAGATCTGGCCTGCCTGGGTTTTTCCGCAGACCTCACCATGCAGAGTTTCTGCCATACCGCCGCCTACCCCAAGCCGGTGGATATCGACACCCAGCACTCGTTACCGGATTTCATAATGACTCGTGGCGGCGTCTCGCTGCGGCCGGGCGACGGCATCATTCACAGCTGGCTTAATCGCATGCTGCTTCCGGATACGGTAGGCACGGGTGGCGATTCGCATACGCGCTTTCCTATGGGCATCTCCTTCCCTGCGGGTTCTGGTCTGGTAGCCTTTGCGGCGGCAACCGGCGTCATGCCGCTGGATATGCCGGAGTCGGTGCTGGTTAAGTTCAAAGGCGAGATGCAGCCGGGTATTACCCTGCGCGACCTGGTGCACGCTATCCCCTACTACGCGATTCAGCAGGGCCTGCTCACCGTCGAGAAAAAGGGTAAGAAAAATATCTTCTCCGGGAGAATTCTCGAGATTGAAGGCCTGCCCAATCTCACCCTCGAGCAAGCCTTTGAGCTCTCCGATGCCTCAGCCGAACGCTCCTGCGCCGGTTGCACCGTCGATCTGAGTGAGGACACGGTCGCCGAATACATGCGCTCCAACGTTACCCTGCTGCGCTCCATGATTGCCGAGGGTTATGGCGATGCGCGAACCCTTGAGCGACGCGCGGTCAAGATGGAAGAGTGGCTAAAAAATCCAACGCTGATGCGTGCGGACGAAGATGCGGAATACACGGCTGTTATCGAGATTGACCTGGCAGATGTGAAGGAGCCAATTGTCTGTGCGCCCAATGACCCAGACGATGCGCGCTTGCTCTCTGAGGTCGCCGGCGATGCGGTAGACGAGGTATTTATCGGCTCCTGCATGACCAATATCGGGCACTTCAGGGCCGCGGGCAAGCTGCTGGAGCAGCACAAAGGCACGATAAATACGCGCCTGTGGATTGTACCGCCCACGCGTATGGATGAGCACCTGCTTATGGAAGAGGGTTACTACAATATCTTCGGTGCGGCCGGCGCTCGCACAGAGATGCCCGGCTGCTCACTGTGTATGGGTAACCAGGCGCGTGTCGCCGCAAATTCGACCGTACTCTCTACCAGCACGCGCAACTTCCCCAACCGTTTGGGTGATGGGGCTAACGTCTACCTTACATCGGCGGAGTTAGCCTCAGTCGGCGCCATACTCGGAAGACTGCCGACACCCGCCGAGTACATGCAGTACGCCGAGAACCTAGATGCCATGAGCGCAGAGATTTATCGCTATATGAACTTTGACCAGATTGTGGAGTTCCAGAAGCTGGCAGAAGATGGCAAGCGCATTGCGGCGGTGGAGATTTCGGAAGTCGCATAAGCCACGCGCTTCGCTGAGACGGTGACCAAAGTCTGTCAGGCACTGGCGCAAATGCCGCTTAAAAAATCCACCAGCAGCGTACGGTTTCTGCCGGAAGCTGTTTTCACCGACTTGGGTACGTAAGGTCGCTTGCTCGTTAGCGCATGCTCCAACATGTCGGCCAGGCTACCTGTTTTATAGGCCTCCAAGGCCACGTGGCTCGCCTCCAGACCCAGCTGTGTAAAAAGCCGCTGGGTTTTTTGGTGATGCGCCACCGCCACAACCGGCACACCGAGGCAAAGCCCGACAATCCCAACATGCAGCTTGTTGGTCACTATGGCATCGAAGTGGCAAAGCTCTTCGATAAATCCATCCATATCGTCCAGACGATAACGCAGGATGTCATTGACACCTAGCGTGTCCGTCAGCGTGCGCAGAAATGCCGTCGCCTTGCGCGAACGAGGACCGAACCCGCCGGTATCCCGAATCACCTGCGGCGCCCAATCACGCGCTTTACATAGCCTTGCCAAGTCATCGACCAGGTTTGCCAGCGCCCTACTCTCATGCCCGTTGTGCGACAAATGCACGCCAATGGTGAATTTCGTAGGTCCAGCGCTCGTCAGCTCCCGGCCCTCAATCGGAGTCTCTCTTTTACTGACGAGGCTATCTCGATCCAGGGACAGCACGGGGTCAGCAGTAACATCGACTTTATGCGGAGAGCATCCGTAGGCAAGCAAAAAGTCGCGGGACTCTGGATCGCGCACAGCGAATACACTTGAATACGCCACCAGATCAGTCACAAAACGCCGATAGGCGCGAGTCGACACGGGGCCAGCGCCCGCGCCGATCACAGCGAGCGGTATGCCTAAGGATCTGGCGGCACGGAATATGGGTACAAAGCGCAGCAAGTTTTCTGTTGCCCAGGCGCGATGTCCATTATTGGGCTCACCTAGGTAACCGCCTCCACAATAGAGCAAAGCCGAGGACTTTCTGAAGTCGACAAGGTGGGACGCTTCAACCCCGAGTGCGACCGATTTAGCGCCGGAAACAAATGGTAAAGCCGGGTAATGGGTATGCGTATCGCGCACCCAGCGGGAATAGAGACGCGCCATGAGTAGATCGCCAAAATTCTCGCCATGGAATGCGCCATGCAGTGTGCATGCTTGCCTGCTTGTCTTTTCGGTCATCCGCGACACGCCCATTCCCTGAGGACTGCTTATACAACTTCCTTTCCAAACGTTCTGCGGCGTGCCAACACTGACTCGTGCCGCTGGGATAAACCTCGCATTGACGACTCGCGTACAAGATGGCGCTCGGCGCCGTGCAAGAATTTTTCCCTCAGCGCAGCCGCCGCCCTAACTGGCTGATTTGCCGTTTCATGGCCCGATTATCGCCAGGGGCCATAACGCCGCGTGCCTGCGCAGCATAAACGAAGGTCTGCAACTGCAGCGAGAGTCGCTGTAGCTGTTGCGCATGCTGCGGCCAGCGAGCCGTGGCACGCTCTGTCAGCTGCGCCGTCGTCTCGCCCTGGCGCGGTGAAAGTCCTTTTCGCAAGAGCGTGCGACGAAACCGTAGCAAATGTTTTTCTACCGGCGAACGCTGCTCTCGAATCGAGTCCCGAAAGAGAATCAGTGACACCAGAGCCACGGTGAGCACACCGCTACCCAAGAGAACGGCGAGGGAGCGCGTCACCGAAATCTCACCCAACACGCCCCGCAACAGATCGAACTGCGCGGCACCATCAAATCCAGTAACCCAGCTCTGCCAGCGGTAGGTTAGCGCGTCGTAACGTAAACGCAGAGAATTCACCCAGTTCACCCCACGGAACCGCAGTGGAGAGAGCGGTGAGTCCGACAAAAAACTGCCCTCGGCGGCAACCGCTCGCTCCAGACCATAGAGAATACGATCCGGCGCCACCGCGGCCGTTGGGTCGACCCGCACCCATCCGCGATCCTCAAACCAGACCTCGTTCCAGGCATGCGCATCAAACTGATGCACAATTACCGTGCGATTGACCGGGTTCACCTCACCACCGAGGTAACCCGCCACGATTCTGGCGGGTACGCCAGCGCTGCGCATCATCACCGCAAAAGCATAGGCATAGTGCTCACAAAAGCCCCGTCGGCTTTCAAACAGAAAACGATCCATGATGCTATCGGCGCCGAGCAAGGGCGGCTGCAGCGTGTAGAAAAACGGCTCACGAGCGAAGTAGTCGAGTACACGCTCTACAAAAACTTCGTCTGATCCTGCTGCGTCGCGTAGCTCCCGCGCCAACTGAATGGTTTGTGGGTTGTCATTGGTCGGCAATCGCAACTCCGTGCGCCGGCGCCAGTCACTCAGTGATGGCTCCAGCTGCGCCTCGGGCCAGCTAACTACGCTGTACTGATACTCGTTTTCTATGATGACTGGCGAGTAAAGCCGAAAATCATTCAGTGCCATAAGTCCCGGCTTGTTACTTTGAGCATGCCGCAAGGCATACACCCAATTCTGCTGCGTGGGCGACATAATCACGCTGTAGTCCAGCGATTCTCCCTCAAGTTCGACCGGCGTCTGCGTGCGCTCACTTGCAGGCACCTCAAAGTAACGCAGAGCACGCCAGGCGCCATCGTCCAAGGCGCTCATCACCAGGCCTCGCCAGTAGAGCGAGGAAGCCGGGGGTATATCCCCATCAAACTGCGCTCGAAATGCTACATCAGCGGACTGGCTCAGCAACGAGACGTCGCCAGGGCGCAGCATATCGCTCATACCGGTTTTGGCGGTGTGACTTTTTAATGGCACCGACCAGAGAGGGCCTATACGCGGGAACAGAAAAAACAGCACCACCATGAGCGGGAACGCCTGCACCAACATTGCGCCCGCAACCCGCATAGGGGCCGTATCATAGCGCCGCATCGGCGGACGATGGATACTCACCAAAGCCGTGGTTAACACCCAAACCAAAAGGAACACATAAACAACCAGCAGAATATCCTGAGAAAAAAGAAATGCCGTCACACAGATAAAGTAGCCAAGAAAAATAACCGTGTAGGCATCTTTTCTGGAACGCATTTCCGTCAGCTTTAGCGCAAATGCAGTCAGAAGATAAGCCACCATAGGCTCCATCCCCAGCAAAGAACCAAAACTCAGAAATATGCCAGCACCGGCTGCTGTCGCAAGAATCACCTTTACCCAGGGTCTGGGCAGCTCCATACGCCCCCGAAAAGCCTGAATCCGCCAGGCGAAAGCCGCCGCGTAAACAATCACGACCCAGGAGGGAATTCTGGACAAGTGTGGCGACAGAAGTAGCGCCTGCGCCAAAATGATCCACGTCAATGCGGCGCGCGGAAGCTGCTCAGCCTGCCTCACGTGCTAGCGCCCTCGAGGCGCGTCGCCGCGCTGTCGCTGGACTCTTCAGCATCAAGCCTGTAGGTGGCGAGCGCGCGCAGCGCCTGCTCGCGCTGCCGGTCACCCCGCGCCTGCGCCAGCTCCGTGTCGGGTAGCCTAAGTCCGTACGGCAGTTCACGGCTATGGTAGGAAAGTACCTGGTGACATAGCACCGACAGACGCTGCTCCTGCGACATCCCCGGATAATGCGCCCAATCAAGCCAGCGTGCGTCGGCTGTAGTTGACGCATACGCCTTGCTTTGCAAACCCTGCCCTTTCGCCAGGCTTTTCCAGTAAATACCGCGCAGACTATCGCCTTCACGATACTCCCGGATGCCACAAAACTCCTCGTCACCCGCCGACAGCTGACGCCCCTCCGGCGTATCGCCGTCATCGCCCTGAGGTTCTGGTCCGGCGAGCGGCTGCGGATACACCAGCGCTCGCATGTCCAGGTCAACCCAGGTCCAGCACCGTAGCAATCCAATCGGATACACGGTCTCAATGCGCAATCGTCCGGGCAAAAACCATCCACGCTCGCCTACCGGAAGATGCAACTTCAGCTCAAGCTGCTCTCCCTGTTCCAGACTGAGCTCCTCGGCGGCACGCATCGGCGTTTTGCGAAGAAATCCAGGCAACCATCTCCGGCGTCGAGTCGGCTCCAATGGCGCTGGCCAACCCACACGCAGCGCGTAGTGACCGCGACGCTCGCTGGCGGCTAGACGCAGTTTGAAGGCCGCGTCCTGGTGCGCAAACACTTCGTTCGCACCCACCGCGCTGATAGTGAGTCCAGACAGATTGGCGTAGCTGTGCAACACAGCCACGATGAACACGTTGGCAAGCAAAAAGGTCAGCGCGAAGCTCATATTGTTCTGGTAATTAATCGCAGCAACGAGCATCACCAGAAGACACACGCCAAAGAAAAATCCGGTGCGTGACGGAAATATAAAAATGCGCCGCTGATCGAGCGTCACCGAGGAGGCTGCTGGAATTCTTCGGTCCAACCACCGCGCCCACCGCGCGCGCAAACGCGCATCCAAACCGCTGGCGGTAGTCGCCGTCACGCGGAGGCACTCACGTTGCCGAATTCACAGGGCTGAATTCGCGGGACGGGATTCCCGGGGCTGAATCCAGGGACCTGACTCATACAGTGCGCCGCCAATAACAATACTCTCGGGGGCTTTTCCAATAGAAGTCACCGGTTACAGCACTTCCACTTCCCGCTGCAAGAGCGCGACCAGTGCCATCCCGTCTCCGGAAAAACTGCCGCCTGCTTGCAGTCGGTGGCCTACGACTGCGGGGAGCACCGCCTGCACATCGTCCGGGAGCACGTGGTCGCGATCATCCATCAATGCCCAGGTCTTGGCGCAGCGCAGCAGCGCAAGAATCCCCCGGGGCGACAGACCAATGGCGAACTCGCCACCCTGACGGCTGCGCCCAGCCAGTCGCTGGACGTAGTCGAGCAATGAATCGGCGGCGTGCACGTCATTCACAGCACTGCGCACCGACGCGAGTTGCTGGGCGTCAATGCGCTGTTCAAGCGTGAGGTGCTGCGCGCCACCGAAGCCGTTCTTGAGCATATCTCGCTCCGCTGCCAGGTCCGGGTAGCCAAGCTGGATTCGCATCAGGAAACGGTCTAATTGCGACTCTGGAAGCGGGTAGGTTCCTGACTGTTCGAGAGGGTTTTGCGTGGCAATGACAAAAAACGGCTCTGGCAGCTTGCGCGTCTCGCCCTCTAGCGTGACCTGACGTTCCGCCATCGCTTCGAGCAATGCACTTTGGGTGCGCGGTGTACTGCGGTTGATCTCATCTGCGAGCAGCACTTGGGTAAAAATTGGTCCCGGATGAAACTGAAAACTACTGTCTTCACGGTGATATACAGACAGTCCCAATATATCGGCGGGCAGCAGGTCTGAGGTGAATTGAACGCGCTGATACGATAGACCCAGGACCTGCGCGAGCGCATACGACAACGTCGTCTTGCCCATACCAGGCAAATCTTCAATCAGCAGATGACCATCGGCAAGAAGACAGCAAAACGCCAAGCGCAGCTGACGCTCCTTGCCCAGCAGTGCCTTGCCCACTTCTGCTACTGCGGTGTCAACTAGACTTCGGCAGTTTTCCGCCATTCATGAACTCCCTGGTAAAACTGTCTGTACGGGGCACTGCCAAAAAACAATGGTCGGCTGTTATCCGAGCGACTCCAGGCCTCGACGGAGATCGTTCTTCAGGTCATCTACGGCTTCCAGGCCAACGGCAATTCTAACGAGATTTTCGCCAATCCCCGCCTCCTCGCGCTCCAGAGGTGCTATCCGACTGTGCGTCGTGGTTGCCGGATGCACTATCGTTGTTTTTGCGTCGCCGAGATTGGCCGTGAGTGACATCAAGCGAGTGGCATTGATCAATTTCCACGCCTCTGCGCGCGCTCCATGCACAGCGAAGGACAGTACGCCGCCAAATGCCGATTGCTGCTGTGCAGCCAGCTCGTGCCCCGGATGATCCTGCAAGCCAGCGTAGTGAACGCTCTCTACGTGCTGTTGCGATTGCAGCCACTGCGCTAGCTCCAGGGCGGCGGCACTGTGCGCTCGCATGCGCAATGACAATGTCTCCAGTCCCTTTAGAAATACCCATGCATTGAAAGGACTCATAGTAGGTCCGCAACTGCGAAGAAAGCCTACGAGTTCATCCATCAGCTCCTGGCGACCCAGAGCAGCGCCGCCGACACAGCGGCCCTGGCCATCCAGATATTTGGTGGCAGAGTGAATAACGATGTCAGCGCCCAACGCAAGGGGCTGCTGCAGCGCTGGCGTGCAGAAGCAGTTGTCCACGACCAGTAAAGCGCCGGCACGATCCGCGATAGTAGCCATAGCCGGGACATCGGCGATCTCACACAGGGGGTTTGAAGGGGTTTCGAGATACAACATCCGCGTATTCGTCTGTACGGCCGCTTGCCAGGACTCTGCGTTGAGCAAGGGGACGAAGCTAACCTCAATTCCAAAATTGGCAAGGTACTTGCTAAACAGTGTCCGCGTTGTACCGAACACATCCCGGGAACAAATGACGTGGTCACCCGCTTTGAGTAGCGCCATGCAGGCACTGAGAATCGCTGACATACCAGAGGACGTGGCGACGCAGACCTCTGCACCTTCGAGTGCAGCTAGGCGCTCTTCGAACGACCTTACCGTTGGATTGGTATAGCGTGAGTAGACGTTGCCGGGATTGTCACCGGAAAATCTCGCCGCCGCCTGCTCGGCATTGTCGAACACATAGCTCGAGGTCGTGAATATCGGCTCACTGTGCTCGCCCTCAGGACTACGATGGATGCCAGCCCGCACAGCGAGGCTCTGCCAATGCAGCTCGTCCGCATCTGGCTCCGCGCGTTTACTCATTACCGAGACCTCGAACAAGCATGCTTAACTCTCTCGCCAACATCACACCGCTTCCGATGCGTCGTTGTAAATACCCAGCACGAGACCATCTTCCTCGTTGTTCTGCCGTTTTAATTGCGCTTCATCGCTGCGCTCCTCCTGGAGACGATCTAGATAGCGCTCGTCGACGTCACCGGTTACATAGACGCCGTCGAACACCGAACAGTCAAAACGGTCAACAGTGGGGTTACCTTCTCTCGAGCAGCGAATCAGTTCCTCAAGATCCTGGTAAATCAGCCAATCCGCACCAATAAGCTGCGCAATCTCCGCAACACTGCGAGTATGCGCAATAAGTTCTTCGCGCGATGGCATGTCAATGCCATATACATTCGCGAAACGAACCGGTGGTGCGGCCGATGCAAGGTACACCTTGGCAGCACCGGCATCCCGCGCCATCTGAATGATTTCCTTGGACGTTGTACCGCGGACGATCGAATCATCAACCAGCATGACGTTCTTACCGTCGAACTCCAGGCGGATAGGATTGAGCTTTTGGCGTACTGACTTTTGTCGCTGTTGTTGTCCGGGCATGATGAAGGTGCGTCCGATATAGCGGTTTTTCACGAATGCTTCTCGGTACTTGATGCCCAGCTCCTGCGCGAGAGACAGACCCGCCGTGCGACTACTGTCCGGAACCGGAATCACCACATCGATATCGTGATTTGGTCGCTGTTTTAGTATCTTGCGCGCCAATGCCTCTCCCTGTCGCGCACGCGTTTTGTATACCGATATTTCATCGATGAGACTATCTGGTCGCGCAAAATAGACATGCTCAAAAATACAGGGGTTCAGGCTCGTGTTTTTTGCGCACTGCTGCATGTGCAGCTGCCGGTTAGCGTCTATAAACACCGCCTCACCAGGCGCGAGATCACTCATCACCCGAAAACCGAGCACATCCAGTGCGACGCTCTCGGAGGCCACCATGTATTCGCGCTGACTGCCCTCGCCACGATAACCCAACACTAAAGGGCGAATGCCATGCGGATCACGAAAGGCCACTATGCCATGGTTAACCAGCATTGCGACCGCCGCGTAACCACCACGGCAGCGTCTATGCACCTCTGATACGGCGGCAAAAAGGTCCGCGGCTTCCAGCGTTAGTTTGCCGCGGGCTTGCAGCTCATGCGCGAAGACATTAAGCAGTACCTCGGAATCCGAGTCGGTGTTCAGGTGCCGCATCTCGCTCTGAAAAAGCGCCTGACGCAATTCATCAGAGTTGGTGAGGTTGCCGTTGTGTGCCAGCGCAATGCCGTAGGGCGAATTAACATAGAACGGCTGCGCATTCGCCGTGCCACCACTGCCGGCGGTCGGATAACGCACATGCCCAATTCCCACGTTGCCGCGCAGCCGATCCATGTGGTGCTGGCGAAACACGTCCCGGACCAAACCCACACTCTTACGCTGATGGAAACGGTTGTCGCTGCAGGTCATGATGCCGGCTGCATCCTGGCCACGATGTTGCAGCACTGTCAGCGCATCGTAAATATCCGGGCCCACATCACCGCGGCCGACCAGTCCGGCAATTCCACACATGTGCCTAACGCTCCTCTTTAAACAGAAATGCCAATCGCTTTGCTTGCTGCGTCATGTCGTCAGGCCCTTGATCTCAACATCGCGAAATTCCTCAAACAAACCGAGACTCCAGGACAGCAGCAGATCAATGTGCGGCATCAGCTCTGACTCCAGTAGCAGACTCTGCTCACTTTTGGGGATAACCTCGCGCACTACGAACACGATCGCCATCACAATCAGCGCGCCACGTAGCATTCCAAATACGCTACCCAGCAAACGGTCCACCACTCCTAAGCCCGTAGCTTTGACGGCTTTGGCTAGGATTTTGGCTACGACGGAGCTCAGTACCAAGGCCGAGACGAAGAGCAGGGTCCAGGCGACGATGTAACGGCCAGTTCGATTCGCTATCAAATCACCGATCAGCTCAGCCACTTGCATAGCAAACAGGTTGGCGACAACGTAAGCAACAATCCAGCCAGAGAGCGCGATAGCCTCGCGCACGAAACCGCGCCATAAGCTAAGCAGCGCTGAGAGCGCGATCACCAGAACCGCGACCCAGTCAAAAGCGTTGAACTGCGACAGACTCGGAAGATCAATCACGGCAGGTACCGGATAATCATTGAATCCACGCGCCAAGTGCTATCGACGGCAGACTTTATTGCCAAAAGGTCGTCTCGGTTGTACTTGGGACCTACGAGCACGCGATACAGCACCCGTTCATTGCGCCGCAGCCGCTTCACGTAGCCTTTGTATCCCGCCTCCACAAGGTCGTTACGTAGCCTCTCAGCCCGATCTTTGTCGACCATAGTCGCGACTTGCAACGAGAAAGCGATCGGCAGTCCGTCAGCATCCAGAGCCGGCACCTCGAGACGCTCCTGCGCCACTTCGAGCGTCGATGGGGGTATGACATCGTCGCGCTCGGGCAATGCCCGAGATGGCGCATCATCCAGAGCGGCGTCGGGCAACAGGACATCCGGCGAGATTTGCGACTGCGCCCGCGCCGGCGTGCCGCTGCGCAGGCCCGCGCTGTCGGGCTCTGGCAAGGCTGTCGTATTGACCGGCGGCGCGTCAGGCACCCGAACCTCGATGACGCTTTTATCCGAGGGGTCCGACGCGCCAGGCATAAAAATGATTGGCCAGAACACCACGGCTAACGCGACAAGTATGAGGGCGCCAACGAGACGCTGTTTGATCAGGTTGTCCAACTAGTCTTCCATGGTGTGCAGACACTTTTATGCAATTAGAAAGCTACAGCTACTCGATGTGCGACGAGATTAGTCCGCGCTCCAGCAGTTCCTCTATTATACCCGCAACGCTATAGAATGATCCGCATACCACAATCCTGTCGCCCTGCCCTGTCCCCGCCCAAAGCTGACTCCAAACCGCCGCCGCCGAGAACTCAGCCTGCACGATAGCAATACCCGCCGTGTCCAGCGCTTCCCACACTCGCTCAGGAGCCTGCGCGCGATCTATGCCTACAATCGCCAGAGCGCAAGCGCCATCGACAGATCTGGCCAGCGACTGCGTCATCGCATCGAGGTCTTTGTCTGACATGAGCCCCAGCACAGCAACTGTTTTGCCCGCCACCGGATGTAGCTCCAGGTACTCAACCAGAGCGGTCATCGCCGCGGGATTATGCGCTACGTCTAGCAACAACTCCCTGCCCCCAAGCACAAATCGTTGGCGACGCGCAGGGACGTGTAAATCAGCGAGGCTCTGCGCAGCCTCGCGAAGTAGCGGCTCATCGTCGAACAGGCAAGCGCCGGCACGCACCGCCGCCGCGACGTTTGCCGCGCGTAAGCCGTCGGGAATGGGAATCGTTATGGGGTCCTGGCCTGCCGTCAGAGATAGCTCAAGGCTCTTGGCGTCGGGCAATGGTTTCCAATGCCAGGCCTTTCCTGCCTGCAATACCTTTGCACCGATTGCATCGAGCGTCGTGAAGAGAGTTGACGGATAGCTCGGTTCAGCGAGGATGAGTGGTTTTTCGCGCCGAGCAATGGCGGCCTTTTCAGGCGCGATACGATCGACTGTGTCGCCCAGCCAGGCCTGATGATCCAAGTCTATGGCGGTAACAACAGCGACATCGCAATCGACAATATTCACCGCATCGAGACGCCCGCCGAGCCCCACCTCAAGCAGCGCCACATCGACACTCTCCTCGCGAAAAACCCACAGCGCAGCAAGCGTAGCGAACTCGAAATAGGTCAGGGAAATGTCCTGGCGTGCTGATTCGATGGCCTCGAACGCCAGCAGGATTACTGCATCTTCAGTGGCTTGGGCATTGACTGCAATGCGCTCGTTGTAGCGCAGAACATGTGGCGATGTATATCGCCCGGTCTTGAATCCTGCCGCCCTCAGGAGCCGCTCACAACTGTAGACCACACTGCCTTTGCCGTTCGTACCCGCAACGGTGATTACCCGGGCGGGAAATGGCAGCAAACCCAGACGCTGGGCAACCTGCGAGACGCGCGATAAGCCCAGGTCAATTTTACTCGGGTGCAGCTGCTCTAGATACTGAAGCCACTCACCGAGTGAGCGTTTACGCATCCGAGCGTTTTTCGCCCGACTCCTCAGACCCGTCCGGTGCTGCTTGCGAGTCCGTGTCGTGATGACCCCCATCAGGGTTCGAGGGCTCTGAATCATCCTGTGCGACATCTGAATTGGCGTCGTCTGTCGATAGCGGCTCGTCCGTCGCGTCGAGCTCGCTCGTCTCGTCGGAAGTAGATTCCGAGACGGGCTCAGCCACCTCCACGATGTCCTGCGACGCGTCCTCCGCGAGGCCCGCAGTCTCTACCTCTGGCTCAGCTTCGGTGGTCGCCTCCTCCGGCTCATCTACGTCGTCGGCTTTGCCCTCTTTGTCACCCGGATCACCGTCGTCAATTTCATGACCGTCATCGCTGTCGTCGCTGTCGTCGCTGCCGTCGCTGTGATCACTTTCATTGGCACCGTCCGCATCGTTTTCATCCGCGAACACATCCGCCGCAGGCACCAGCGTAGCTATAGTGGCGAGCTGACTTTCACCGCAGAGCTTGGCCAATAAACGAGCTATGGTATCGCGCAGTTCCAGGCGCGACACAATCATATCGATCGCCCCGTGCTCCAGCAAAAATTCACTGCGTTGAAAGCCTTTAGGAAGTTTTTGACGAATAGTCTGCTCAATGATGTTAGGGCCGGCAAACCCGGCCCTGGCGTCCGGCTCAGCAATATTAAGATCACCCAGCAGTGCCAGAGATGCAGATACTCCGCCATAAATCGGGTCGGTAAGCACCGAGATGTAAGGCACTGATTCGGTGTGCATACGTTCAATCACGGCGCTTGTCTTCGCCATCTGCATAAGCGAAATAAGTGCCTCTTGCATACGCGCACCACCCGATGCGGCGAAACAGACCAGCGGTATCTTTTCGGCCAGCGCGAGCTGAGCTGCCTGCGAAAATTTTTCGCCTACGGCCTGGCCCATTGAACCACCGTGAAAACTGAATTCAAACGCCACGGCTACCACTGGCATACCGTGTAAAGCACCGCGCATTGCGATTAGCGCGTCACGCTCGCCTGTGGATTTCTGCGCAGCGGCCAGACGTTGGGCATACTTCTTCTTATCGCGAAAGCGCAGGCGATCAATAGGTTCGATCTCGGCGAACACTTCTTCTCGTCCGTCTGCATCCAAAAAAAGATCCAGGCGCTTGCGCGCACCGAGACGCATGTGGTGATCGCATTTGGGGCAGACGTTCGCGTTCCGCTCGAGGTCCGGCCGGTAGAGAACTGCCTCGCACTTGATGCATTTGGTCCAGACGCCCTCCGGAACCGAAGCACGCTTAGGTCCTTCTGTACGGTTAACACCTGAGGGAAGTATTTTGTCGATCCAACTCATGGGGCGCTCACAGCCTTTTTAATATTCATAACGTGCCAGTACTGTCCGGGCATTATACGTTGGGAACGGAAATTACGCTGCATCCGATCGCGGTGCATCCACATGCTCGCGAATATCTTCGACCATCGCGCGCGCAGCTGCGAGGATCGCTGTTCTGGCACATCCATCCTTAACCTGGTCTTCCGTCGATTCCACAGCGGCTTTGGCCGCCACGTCCGCGAGTCTCTGCACCAGTGCGGAACCTATCACCACGCCATCAGCACAGCGGGCAATCTTCGCGGCCGAAGGACCGTCCTTGATACCAAAGCCGACACAGATTGGCAGCGCTGTATGGTGCTGAATTTCCGCAACCTGCGCGGTCACCTCCGCCATATTCAGATGCCCGGCACCTGTCACGCCTTTTAATGACACGTAGTAAATGAACCCGCTGGCCTCAGCGACAATCAAGTCCATGCGCTCGATGGGTGTCGTAGGCGCGATCAGAAAAATATTGTCTAGACCGACTCGGCGCAGCTCCTTGTTCAGCTCGCCGACTTCCTCAGGCGGCACGTCGACAGTCAACAGCGCATCGACACCCGCGGCCGCTGCTATATCTGCAAAGTGCGCGTACCCGATGTAGGCCACCGGATTGACATAGCCCATTAGGAGCACTGGCGTGTATGAATTGCGCGTCCGAAACTCTCGAACCATGTCGAGCACGGTGCGCAAGCGAACACCCTCTTCAAGCGCACGCTCATGTCCACGCTGGATAACAGGTCCTTCCGACATGGGATCAGAAAATGGTACGCCAAGCTCGATTATGTCGGCTCCCGCGTCCGCCAACTCACACATGAGATCGACAGTGATGTCCGCACCGGGGTCGCCAGCCACAATGTACGGTACTACCGCTGTTCGACCCGCCTCTCGGAGTGCTGCAAAACAGCTTTCTATTCTGCTCACCTGATTATCAAACCTCGATTCCTTCCAAAGCTGCCACGGTAAGGATGTCCTTGTCGCCGCGGCCCGAGAGATTCACCACGATATGCTGATCTGGCGTCATCGTCGCCGCCAGCTTCTCGGCATAGGCAAGCGCGTGCGCCGTCTCGAGCGCAGGCATAATGCCTTCGATTCGGGTCAGCTTATGGAACGCAGCAAGCGCCTCATCATCGTTTGCTGCCACATAGTCAACCCGCCCTATGTCTTTCAGCCACGCGTGCTCCGGCCCAACACCAGGATAATCAAGACCCGCGGATACGGAATGCGTGTGACTGATCTGTCCGTCCTCATCCTGCATCAAATAGGTCCGGTTACCGTGCAGGACGCCGGGGGAACCTGCCGACAGCGGCGCCGCATGTTGACCGCTGTGCAAACCCAATCCACCGGCTTCGACGCCAAACATGTTGACTGACTCATCGGCGAGGAAAGGATGAAACAAGCCTATCGCGTTGGAGCCGCCCCCGACACAGGCGACCAGCGCGTCAGGTAATTTACCGTTCTGCGCTATGCACTGGGCACGCGCCTCACGCCCGATCACGCACTGAAAATCCCGTACCAGCATTGGATAAGGATGCGGCCCGGCAACCGTACCTATGATGTAGAAGGTGTTATCGACGTTCGTGACCCAATCGCGCATTGCCTCGTTCATCGCGTCTTTCAAGGTGGATGAGCCAGAACTGACAGGCACTACCGTCGCACCGAGAAGCTTCATACGATAGACGTTCAATGACTGCCGCTGAACGTCCTCAGCACCCATAAACACGTGGCACTCTAACCCCAGACGAGCCGCAATTGTCGCCGTGGCAACACCGTGCTGGCCGGCGCCGGTCTCGGCGATCACCCGTGGCTTGCCCATGTGCTTGGCGAGCAGGGCCTGCCCTACCGTATTGTTCACTTTGTGCGCGCCGGTATGATTGAGATCCTCGCGTTTCAGGAAAATACGCGCGCCCCCCACTTCGTCAGACCAACGCTTCGCCTCATACAGCGGCGAGGGCCTGCCGACGTAATGCGCCAGATCCTCGTCGAACTCGCGCTGAAAATCGGCGTCCTTTGATAGTCGACGATACACAGCTTCCAGCTCAGCGAGCGCCGCCATAAGTGTCTCTGCGACGAACTTGCCTCCATAAGCGCCAAAATGCCCGTCCGCGTCGGGCTGGATCGAATAGTTGAGGGGATTAGTCTCAATGGTCATTCCGTTTTTTACTCCTGCGTAAATTTATTGCGATGCTCTTCGACCTTGCACAAGCTTCTTAGCGGATGTCAGGGTCTGCGCCCGTGACGATTGTCCAGATCACACTCAGCAAGCACTTGATCTGCGCGCCGTACGACGCCTATAAACTCCTTCAACAGATCCGGGCACTTCTCGCCGGGCCTACACTCAACGCCACCGCTCACATCCACCGCCGATGGCCGTACCTTTACAATAGCGCTTTCTATATTGCCCGCGTCCAGACCTCCGGCGAGCAACCAGGGCTGCTCGAGCGCAGGTAGACGTTCCCAGACAAACGTCTTACCCGTTCCACCGGGCATTGAAGCGCTCCATGCATCGAAGAGATAAGCCCGAGCCCGCGGATGCGCTTTGACAGACGCAGCGACATCAACATCCGGACGCATAGCAATTGCCTTTAGATACGGTCGTCGAAACTGCTCGCAAAACTCGGCGCTCTCGTTACCGTGGAACTGCAGGCAGTCAATTGCGCAAGACTCCAGCACCTTGCTGACCTCCTCAACCGTCGGGTCCACGAACAAGCCCACTACAGTCACTAACGGTGCCGTGGCCTGTATAACAGTCTCGGCCTGTTCGACACTCACAGCACGCACGCTGGGAGGATAAAAAACCAGTCCGATGGCGTCGGCTCCGGCGTCGCTCGCGCAAGCTGCTATCGCGGGGGTTCGGACCCCACAGATCTTGATTCGGGTTGCCAAGCAGTAAAGCCTTATGACGCTGTCTTAAAACGTCGGCAATGATAGCAGAACCACTTGCTCAGACAGCTCTATGTTCCGGAAAAAACGCGGGTGCTGCAGTGTCGGGAATCAAAAATCGCGACGGGTAATGCACAGATGTCAAATAGAGACCATGCGGAGACGCGGTAGCCGCCGCCAACGTTCTGTCACGGCCTTCCAGTAACTCGCCGAGCCAGGCTACGGGTCGCTCCCCGATACCGACTTCCACCAGTGAACCGACAATATTTCGCACCATATGATGCAAAAATGCGTTGGCCACCAAAGTGAGTCGCAAAAAATCACCGCCACGAACAACCTGTGCTCGCATAAGACATCTCATCGGCGTTCTCGATTGACAGGCCGCGGCACGGAATGCGCTGAAATCCCGCTCGCCGAGTAGCAGCTGCACGGCTTCATGCATGCGCCTGGCGTCCAACGCAGGGCGAACCCACAGAGCTTTGCCCGCCAGCAGCGCGGGCGCGGTGGGCGTGTTGGCGAACAAGTAGTCGTAAACCCGCGCCTCTGCGCTGTGCCGCGCATGAAACTCCGTCGTCACAAGCCTGGCATCTGCAATACGCACGGTATGGGGTAATTGTGCGTTACCGCCGAGCACCCAGGCCTTCAAGCTGCGCGAGGCCGGGGCATCAAAATGCACCCATTGTGCGGTGGCATGCACTCCGCTGTCAGTCCTCCCGGCGCAGTGCACACGCAGGGGCGAATCGGCAATGGCTGCCAAAGCGCGCTCTACTTCAGACTGTACCGTACGTACGTGCTCGAGCTGGGGCTGTGCTTGCCAACCGCTAAAGGGAGTGCCGTCATATTCTATGCGCAGCGCGATACGCGCGCCGGCAGGCAGCGGCGCTGGATCGAATTTATGCTTGGGGAGTTTAGACACCGCGCGACAGCAGGTCGCGCGCTTCTTCCTGCTGCTCGGCGGATCCGCCCGCTGCAACTTCCTCGAGGATGGAACGCGCTCCTGAGCTATCGCCCATATCCATGTAGGCCCGCGCCAGATCAAGCTTGGTAGCCATTTGATCAGCGTCATCGGCTATCATGAAGTCGTCTTCGGCTATCGGCTCAACGACGTCGAGAGTGGTGTCTTCAACGGTATCCGATGCCGCCTCCGACAAAGCATCCGAGAGATCCAGTTCCTCCTCATCGCCAGCAAATCCAATGTGCTCTGCAAACCCGGAGTCTTCCGCAACCTCGATTTCGTCTTCTTCAATTTCCAGGTCATTAAACTGTATTTCGCCGAGCGCCATCTCCTGTTCTTTATCGAGATCTATGTTCTCCGGCTCGGCTTGCGTCTGCAAGGTCTCTGTCGCTGTTAAATCTAACTCCAGGATATCGGCAGATGCATCCAAATCGCCATCCGGAATATCTTCCAAATCCAGTGTTAACTCATCTTCAGCAGCTGCCGCCGAATCGCCATCTAAAGACACTACAGTCGGCATCTCTTCTGACATTGTCTGAGAAATTGTCTGGGCCACTGAACCAGACATCAGGCTCACCGCCGGCGCTGCCAGGACATCATTGGTGTCGTCGCCACTAGCGCCGAGCAGTGCTTCCCCGCGCGCGATTGCGTCCTCATCGCCGTATTCTCGCAGTGCGGCAACCTGCGCCGCTGCGCTGTCGGCTTCGCCCATATCCACATAAAGCTCAATTAGCTTCACTCGATAAGCAGTATTAGACGGGTCCTTTTCGATGGCGGAGTCGAGCAACTCAATCGCCTGTAAGTAACGACCGTAGGCAATATAAATGTCGGCTTCAGCGAGTGCATCGCCTGACGCAGCATCATCGATATAGTCATCGTGCTTACGCTCGCCATAGCCACGACTGCCACCGCGGTCTGAACCTTTGACAATGGGCTCGTCACCCGTCGGAGTATCAGTTTCAAGCTCAGGTTCAGCCAAGCCTTCCTTCGCGTCCGGCACGCTTTGCGCGTCTAATGCCGCCGGGTCCGTCACCTCCAAGGGATCTGCCAAAGGTTCGGTTTTTAGACTTACGCCAGCAAATACATCATCGGCGTTATTGTCGACACCGGCAGCAACCACGGCCGTGGTCTCGGATTCATCAGGAGATGCGCGGCGACGCAAAAACACAAAGATGCCCATGGCGAAAACGAGCACACCCCCACCGATTGCAAGCCATGGAACGGAAGACGACGAACCGCCCGCGGCAGCGGATGGCGCGGGCCTGGGCGTAGCCGCGGGCGTTGTTTGTGGCTGCGTTGTTTGTGGCTGCGTTGTTTGTGGTTGCGTTGTCGGTTGTGAGACAGCCGCTGCGGGCGCGACAGCTACCGCCTCAGATGCCGCTTCTCTAGCTTCTCTGGCTTCTCGCAGTGCCTGCTCCAACGTGGCTATCTGCTCATCTTTAAGCGAGACGATTTGCTCCAGCGTATCCATACGCTGAAGCACTCTGTCCAGTCGCTCGGCTAGCTCAGACGTTGCTCCGCTGGCAGTGGCTATATCGTCGGCGACGCGCGACTCACTATCGGCCGGAACAATCTCATCGAGGAGATCCTGTGCACCGCCGCGCGAGGCGCCCATTGTCGCTGCGACGCCATTGTCGCCCGACGACGAGGTCGAACGGTCGCTGTCAGCAGAGACACGTAATGTCGCTGCAGCGGTGACACCGGGGGCGGTGCGCGCCGCTTGCCATTCCTGATTCTGATCACGGACTTCTTCAAGTGCACGCGCCAGGTCGTCGGATGAAATATCGCCTTCAGCTGGAAGATAGATGATAAATCCGGCTTTGATTCTGTTGATATTACCGGCAATGAAAGCCTCGGGATTGAGACGCTGGATGTCCAACATTGCCTGCTGTACCGACGTTCCCTGTGGTCGCCCCTGTTGCGCAATTTGCCAGAGCGTCTCGTCTCGCCGCACCATGTAGCGGTTACCCGCCGCCGGGTAGTCCACGGTAGCAGCCGAAAAAGCCCGCTCAGGCATCTCTCCAGGGCCTAAGCTACTCTCGCGCATTGCGACTCTGTCGCCTCGCCCGCTGCTTTCACCAGCAGAGCGCTCAGAAGCACCAGCGCCAGAAGATTCAGCTACCGCAGGCTTATCTGGACGCATCGCTTCAACACGCTCTGAAGCAGATACGGTAATCAGTTCCTGTTTATAAGCCGGCGGATCCACCAGCACTGTGTATTCACGAAGGAGTCGACCGTCAGGCCAGCGCGCTTCGATAATCAGGTCGAGGTAAGGTTCGAGAACGGCTTCATCGGTGCTCAGGAGGATCACTCCCCGGCCATTAGCCTCGTCGACGCGAACCTCAAATTGAATGCTGGTGAGGAAAAAACTGCGGTCAACGCCCATGCGATCAAAGTCATCGCCTCCGGCCAGACGAATGCGTATATCGTCGATGGTGAGCTGACGCGTATCCAAAAGCTCTACTTCGGCGCTCAGAGGCTCGTTAAGGAACGACTGCATTTCGATCTCGCCGAGACCGAGAGACAATGCAGGAAGCGATGCCGCCGCGCCGCACGCGACCAGCGCCGCATAAACAGCATTCCTGACCCCCAGCCTACTCGCCATTATCTTGCCTTATTGTCACTTTTGGGTCGTCCCTATTTACCGCATTACAGGCCATTACAGGTTGCTATCAATTCTCACTGGTTACTGCCAGCTGTTAGCGGCAAATATCGCCAACCCTAAACCGAAGTAGCTACGGTCTGGTGCACACCCCCTTTATACCCGTGAGCACGATGTCGCTCACAAGGGGCCTGTACTGACTCAAACAGCCTACCCCAGACCCGGATCGGTATACCTGGCCGGGATCAGAAAAGGCTTTTCGCACAACAGCTTGCGGCAAAAAACCGACAAAACGCTGCAACTCAGGGGAATGTATCCTTGAGGCCGATGCGACGTCAAGCCCGGCAAGTATAGACGCGTAATCAAAAACGGCGACAAAAGCACTCATGCCGGCCCAGACTGCCCTCAGCCCAATAGCCCATCTCGCAGCAGAAGCTCTGCGATCTGCACGCTGTTGAGCGCAGCTCCCTTGCGCAGATTGTCGGACACCACCCATAGGTTAAGCCCATTCCGCGTAGAGATATCTTCACGGATTCGACTAACGAATACTGCGTCATTCCCAGCAGCGTCACTTACCTGGGTTGCATAGCCGCCATCCTCGCGCGTATCGATGACTTCTATTCCCGGCTGCGATTGGAGTAGGGAACGCGCGTCTTCCGCAGACAACTTTCTTTCTGTTTCGATGTGTAGGGCTTCAGAATGCCCATGAAAAACCGGCACGCGCACACAGGTGGGGTTGACGCCAATAGTCTCGTCTTCAAAAATCTTCTGCGTCTCCCAGACCATTTTCATCTCTTCGCGGGTATAGCCGTTTTCCTGAAAAGTATCGATGTGCGGGAGCGTATTGAACGCAATCTGCTTTGGATACACCTTGTGCTCCGCAGGCTGCCCGTTGAGCAGACGGGCGGTCTGCCCCGCAAGCTCTTCAATAGCTGATTTGCCAGTGCCCGAGACGGCCTGATAGGTCGCAACATTGATACGAGTGATCCGCGCGGCATCGTGTAGCGGTTTGAGAGCCACCAACATCTGAATCGTCGAACAGTTGGGGTTGGCAATGATGCCGCGCTTGCGAAAGTCCGCCACCGCGTGTGGATTAACTTCCGGGATAATAAGCGGGATATCGTTGTCCCGGCGAAAATGCGATGTGTTGTCAATAACCACACACCCGGCCTGAACGGCTTGCGGGGCATACTGCGCAGACACGGAGCCGCCCGCCGAAAAAAGCCCGATCTGTACCGCCGAGAAATCAAAGTCGGCAAGGTTCTTGACCGACAGCTGCTTGCCACGAAAACTGATGCGCCGTCCCGCAGAGCGCTCCGATGCCAGCAGGTGCAACTGATCTACGGGGAATTCGCGTTGCTCCAGGATCTCGATCATGGCCTCTCCAACGGCTCCCGAGGCACCCACAACCGCTACGCCAATTGCATCAGTCATCGTGCACCTTCCTTATTCAAAGCGTCGGGGACGGAAGCGAGCAGCGCTGCGACCACCGCATCTCCCATTTCGGTGGTGCTCACGGGGGAATCGCCCGCGGCGGCAATATCCGGAGTGCGTAAACCCTGATCCAACACTTCACCGACCGCGCGTTCGATTGCATCTGCGCCGGCCGAGTGATCAAGCGAGTAGCGCAGCAGCATCGCCAGAGAGAGAATAGTCGCCAGCGGATTGGCTTTTGACTGCCCGGCAATATCCGGTGCCGAACCGTGACAGGGCTCGTAGATTCCCTGGCCTGATTCATTCAGCGAGGCCGAAGGCAGCATGCCTATAGACCCGGTGAGCATGGCCGCAGCGTCCGACAGGATATCCCCAAACATGTTGCCCGTTACAAGCACATCGAACTGCTTTGGCGCGCGCACCAGTTGCATCGCCGCGTTATCCACGTACATGTGTTCCAGTTCGACTTGCGGATAATCCGCCGCCAGCTCAGTCACCACTTCCCGCCATAGTATCGTCGCTTCAAGTACGTTCGCCTTGTCCACTGAACACAGACGACCACCGCGCTTTGCCGCCAGTTCGAAAGCCAATCTGGCGATGCGGCGAATTTCACCCTCGCTATATACGTAAGTATTGAAGCCTTCACGCTCGCCGTCGTCGCGCACGCGAATACCCCGCGGCTCACCGAAGTAAATGCCTCCGGTCAGTTCGCGCACAATCAATATGTCCAGGCCTGCGACCAGTTCGGGCTTTAAACTCGAAGCCGCGACCAACTGCGGATACATTATCGCCGGACGAAGATTCCCGAACAGACCGAGCTCCGATCGAATTCGCAGGAGCCCTCGCTCCGGACGTTTGTCACGCGGGAGAGAGTCGTAGGCCGGCCCGCCTACAGCTCCCAGCAAAATGGCATCTGCGGCACGCGCTTTTTCCAGGGTCGGCCCCGGTAGTGGATCATCGTGTGCGTCGACCGCTGCTCCGCCGATCAAGGCCTCCTGCGTTTCTATGTCAAGGCCAAAGGTGTCGGCAACGACGCGCAGCACTTTCTCGGCCTCAGGAACGATCTCCTGACCGATGTAATCACCAGGCAGGAGCAGGATTTTTTTACTCACTTATGCGTACCGCCGGCAAACAGCCAGGGAGCTCGCTGCGCGGCTTTTGCCTCGTAGGCGCGAATGGCCTCGGCACTTCTCAGCGTTACACCAATATCATCAAGCCCTTCCAAGAGGCACAGGCGACGATAATCTTCCACCTCGAAGGGCCATGTGCGACCGTCGTCCAGTCGAACCAGTTGCGCCTCCAAATCAACTTCAAGCGAAAAACCCTCACTCGCGAACATCAGCGAAAACAGCTCATCAACCTGCTCTTCAGCAAGCACGACCGGCAACACGCCGTTTTTGAAACAGTTGTTGTAAAAAATATCGGCAAAACTGGGTGCTATGACACTGCGAAACCCGAAGTCCTCAAGCGCCCAGGGCGCGTGTTCACGACTCGATCCACAGCCAAAGTTTTTGCGCGCCAATAAAATACTCGCGCCCGCATAGCGCGGAAGGTTAAGCGCAAAATCCGGATTCTGCGGCCGCTGACTGCAGTCCTGTCCCGGCTGGCCCTCATCGAGATAGCGCAGACCATCAAACAGGTTAGGGCCGAAACCACTGCGTTTGATCGACTTAAGAAACTGTTTGGGTATGATCAGATCTGTATCGACATTGGCGCGATCCATGGGCGCCAGCAACCCTTTGTGTACGGTAAATGGCTTCATTCCTCGGCTCCTGTATTTGATTGCGGCGCTTTCGTCGCGCGTGCATCGCTGAGGTCCAAACTGCGGACGTCAACAAAGTGTCCGGCAATCGCTGCGGCCGCCGCCATGGCGGGACTCACCAGGTGCGTTCTGCCGCCAAAACCCTGGCGGCCTTCGAAGTTTCTATTCGAAGTAGAGGCACAGTGCTCGCCCTGCCCGAGTTTGTCGGCATTCATCGCCAGACACATGGAGCAACCCGGCTCGCGCCATTCGAGACCCGCATCCAGAAACACGGCGTCCAGACCCTCGGCTTCTGCCATCGCCTTGACCTCACCAGAACCCGGTACCACCAGCGCCTGTACTACGGAGTCGGCCACCTTGCGCCCACGCACCACCGCCGCGGCCTCGCGAAGGTCCTCAATACGTGAGTTGGTGCACGAACCAATAAAAACCCGATCGGCCGGTATCGAAGTGATCGGAATGCCACCCGAGATACCCATGTACGCAAGTGCGCGCTCCGTCGCCTCGCGTTGTGCCGGGTCCTGTATATTTTTGGGATCAGGGACGGAGGCTGTCACCGGCGCAACCATCTCCGGCGATGTTCCCCAAGTCACCTGAGGCGCAATTTCCTTGGCGTCGAGCACAATCTCACGATCGAAAACCGCATCGTCATCACTGTGTAGATCGCGCCAGGCCGCGACCGCCTGCTCCCAGGCCTCGCCTTTAGGTGCCATGGGCCGCCCCCGCACATACTCGATGGTGACCTCATCCACTGCGATCATCCCCATTCGCGCCCCAGCTTCTATGGACATGTTGCACAAGGTCATACGGCCTTCCATCGTGAGAGCCTGTACCGCCTCGCCGGCAAACTCGATGGCGTGACCGGTGCCACCCGCCGTGCCAATCTTCCCTATAATTGCGAGGGCCAGATCCTTTGCGGTCACGCCTATCGATAATGTGCCATCGACCCGAACCCGCATATTTTTCATTTTTTGCTGGACAAGACACTGCGTAGCCAGGACGTGCTCGACTTCCGACGTACCGATACCGGATGCGAGGGCGCCAAGGGCACCGTGAGTACTGGTGTGAGAGTCTCCGCACACGACCGTCATACCCGGAAGCGTCGCGCCCTGCTCCGGCCCGACCACATGCACGATACCCTGGCGACGATCATTAATCGCAATTTCCACGATCCCGAAATCATCGCAATTGTCGTCCAAGGTCTGAATCTGCAATCGGGATACTTCATCGCGGATGCCTGCGACACCCCCGGCGCGCTCAACACTTTCGGTAGGCACGTTGTGGTCCGGCACGGCCAGGTTCGCATCCAGACGCCACGGGCTGCGAGCCGCCAGACGCAGGCCCTCGAAGGCCTGCGGCGACGTCACCTCATGGAGTAAATGTCTATCGATGTATATAAGCGCCGAGCCGTCGGCACGTTCTTCCACCAAGTGATTGGTCCACAGTTTGTCGTAGAGCGTTTTTCCAGTCATACCGTTAATCCCCGCGCTTCCAATGCACCAATTTAGGCCACTGGCATAGATAACTCAAATCTATTATTTTTATGCTTTAGATAAAAGGAGGTTATATGGATATCGCCAATCTTCGCGCTTTTGCCGCGGTGGCCGCTGGCCATTCGTTCTCAGGTGCCGCTGAGCATCTACACCTTACTCAACCGGCCGTGAGCAAACGCATTGCTATGCTTGAAGCCAGCCTAGAGGCCAAACTATTCGACCGTCTTAGCCGGCGAGTAGAGCTTACAGAAGCCGGGCGCGCGCTCCTCGAACGAATCCCGGATGTGGAGAGTAGCCTGCGTTTGGCTGAGCAGGCAGTACGGGATCTGGATGGCGAATTGACCGGCCCTCTGCGCATCGCAACCAGCCATCACATTGGGCTGCATCGATTGCCCAACGTGCTTTCCACGTTTCAACGGGATCATCCCGCCGTGCAATTGAATATCGAGTTTCTCGATTCCGAGCAGGCCTACGAGCGACTGCGAGTGGGCGACATAGAATTGGCCATTGTGACTCTTGCGCCGGGGAACGTTAGCCATTTGCACAGCGAAGCCATATGGCACGATCCCCTATCCATCATGGTGGCAAGGCACCACCCACTGGCGCGGCGTCCTGAGATCAGTCTCGCTGAACTGGCGCAGCATGCGGCGGTGCTCCCGGGCCTGGACACTTTCACCGGCCAGATCGTACACCGGCATTTCGAACGCTCAGAACAGGCATTAGAGCTTCGCATGGAGACCAACTATCTCGAGACGCTACGCATGATGGCCAGCGTGGGTCTGGGATGGACCGTATTGCCAGACACTATGGCCAGCCCGCCCTTGCGCTCCATCGCGGTCGCGAACACACAACTATCGCGGACACTGGGACTCGTGCACCACCGGGACCGGACTCTGTCGCGCAGTGCCCGAGCTTTTGTCGGCCTGTTAAAAGCCGCAGCAAGCCCGCGGACATAGCGTTACCCAACTGGCTCTTTAAAAATGGCTGCCTAAAAAATGCCCATGGCCAAACCGGCCGCAAACCCCGCGCCGAGGTCCCGCGCGGACGCCAACGATGTCTGAGTTGGAACACCACGAATAATCAACGGCTCCAGTGCTTCGACAAACGGAATACCCCGAAAAATACCCTGCGCTTCCCGAACGGCACCGCGCCCATCGTTGCCCGCCGATATTACTAACGCATAGGGCAGGCTGCAGCGCTGCCGGATCAGCGGGTAAAACACGCGATCGAGCAAATCCTTGGCGCCACCTGCCAGCCGACCCGAATTTTCGGCGCAGACCAGAAGCAGGCCGTCACTATGCATGATTTCTGGTGCACCGGTATCGGCAGCACGTGCAGGAGGGTCGAGCGACGACTCCTGTATCGCACCCTCCCAGGCCGCAAATGCCAGCGCGGCGGAAGCTCCACTTTGGCTGTGATAAACGATCAACATTTATTTTTCCACACAGGTGTAAGTCTCGCGTAAAAATGTGGATAAAGCAGTGCGCAAAAAAAATGCAAGCATTCCAGAGTTATGCACAATCAATTTTTTGACGGTATTTGAACATACTTAAAATTCTTTATTATTATAAATATCAATGGCTTGAAAAATGCACATGAAGTCATTCGTCGCTAAGATGTGGCTTAACATGGCGGCGCATGCCGACGCAAGCGCTGTGGATAACTTTTCTTTGCAGCGTTTTTTTTGCAACGCAGCGTCAGTCAAATATGGCGCAAACGCCAGCATTGATGAGGCCCTGGACGTCGCGAGAAATCCTTGTCCAGAGTCTTATTAGTGATGTCTTCACAGCGATAGTGTTCACTAACGTTCGCATCCAGACGGAACTTTTGCCGGTTGTTGGAGAAATACAGAACGCCCTCCGGGGCGAGACGACGCATGGCGGCTTGCAGCAATCCGGTGTGGTCGCGCTGAACATCAAAACTGCCGTGAATCTTGCGTGAATTCGAGAATGAGGGAGGGTCCAGCAGTATGAGATCGAACACCTCATCACCAGCGCGCAGCCACTGCATGACCTCTGCCCGCTCAAGGATATTGCGGGTTTCTGCAAGCCCGTTGTGCGCCAGGTTCTGACTCAAACGGCGCAGGTACGTATTCGATAGATCCACACTCACGGTTTTGCTCGCGCCGCCCAGCGCAGCGTGCACAGTGGCGCTCCCGGTATAGCAAAACAAGTTGAGAAATCGCTTACCTCGGGCCTCTCGTCCCAACTGCATGCGCAGTGGTCGATGGTCCAGAAACAGACCGGTGTCGATGTAGTCGTGCAGATTGATCAGCAATCGGGCATCGCCCTCACGCACAGAGACCAGCTCTCGCTCCTGCGCTCGCGCTTGATACTGTGCGAGCCCGCGCTGTTTCTCTCGTCGCTTGTAAACGATGCGCTCCGGCGCAACACCCGTCGCCAGAGGCAATGCAGCTTGAACCTGCGCCAGACGAGCACTCGCCGCATCCTCATCGATAGTGGATGGAGCTCGATACTCAGCCACGTGAAGCCAATCTCCCAGGCAGTCAACCGCTACCGCATACTCTGGCATGTCCGCATCGTATAAGCGGTAGCACTCAATAGCGTTCTTCTTTATCCAGGAAGAAAGCTTGCGTTGATTCTTGCGAATGCGATTAGCAAACATGCGCGCGCCTTCATCCAAGTCCTCCAGTGATTTTGGCATCTCCGGCTGTTCTACTGGCCACGGTGATTGCGATTCAGCAGCCCCGGCATTGCTGTGCGCCTCGGATGTACTATCGCTCAAACGGTTGTTATTCAGATTGAGCAGCACGAGCAGAACCGGCAAGCGGCCGTTGTAAAAACTGTATTGACGGTGACTGCGTAGCCCCAGCGCCTGACCATGCGCCCGCTCACCTACGAGTATCGCCGCTTGCCAGCCTGTAAATTCACGATGCAGCAACTCCCCCAGATGACGAAACAGCTGCGGCAGGCTGTCTTTGCTTCCCAGACGCTCCCCGTACGGCGGGTTGCAGATCACCAGTCCCTCGGGCAGGGAACGATGTGTGGGCTTGCGCACTTCACCGAGGGTTTTCACGCTCACCCGTACCCACTGCTGAAGGCCAGCCGCTGCAATATTCTCCTGGGCTTTGGCTATCACCCTGGGATCCGCATCATAACCACGGATCTCTGGTAAGCCGGCCTCGAGCGCCCGGTCGACGCGCCCCTGCGCATCAGCTCGAATCGCTTGCCATTGCGGCTCGTCATGCCCCGTCCAGGACATAAAACCAAAACGCCTGCGCTCAAGTGCCGGCGCTCGATCCGCCGCCATCAGGGCAGCTTCCAGCAATATAGTGGCGGAGCCGCACATAGGATCGATCAGCGCCGCTCCGCGTGCAGCAAGCGCGGGCCAATCGGCTCTTAATAGCAGCGCTGCGGCCAGGTTTTCCTTGAGTGGGGCTTCACCAGCAGAAACCCGATAGCCACGCCTGTGTAGGCTTTCGCCCACCATATCCAAAGCAACATCCACCACGTCGCGCTGCAGGCGCACAACAATTCGCAGATCGGGATTTTCCAGGCTCACCGGTGGGACCTTCGCATTCGCATTGCGACAGACCTCAACGATCGCATCCTTACTCCGCTGCGCCCCAAAACGAGTATTGCGAATCGCCGGATTGCTGCCGCTAAAGCTCACAGCAATACTCACCCCCGGTGCGAACAGGTTCTGCCAGGGAACACGCAGCAGCGTGGCAAACAATTCGTCAGCGTCGCGGGCCGGTCCATTGACCAGGGGCAACAACACGCGGTTAGCCAGTCTTGACCACAGGCATGCGCGGTACATTACGGCCCGAGGCCCAGCAAATGCCACTGCCGCAGCTTGCTCGATGACGTCCGAGGCACCGAGCTCGCTCAGTTCGCTCGCCAATAGCGGTGCCATGCCTCTAGGGCAGGTTGCCAGCCATGTGTCACTGTCAGAGTTCATTAGCAGGGTTACCGCGTTAAAGTTTCAAAAAAAGAATCAGAGGGATGCAAAACCAGAAGCTTCCCTTGCAGGAATTGCCGCTGCGCCGCCCATTAATGCCATGCACACCGCGAGGCCTTACGCTCACGACGATCGGGGTTTCACCTTGCGCACTACCGGACGCTTACCGGAGGGCCTGGCCTTCGAGTTGTCGGGACCTGCTTCCCCAGGAGAAGATTTCGAGGGCAGCACGCGCGCGCGCGGCCGGCTTTTGACCTTGCGTTTGGCTTCCCTCCCTTCCGCCCCGGCGCCTTTCTTATCGTCATTCTTAACGCGCGAAGGCGGTGAAGTCGATTCACCAGAAGAGCCGCGAGACGACCGCGCCTCGCGCACTGGCGCAGACGTGTGGCGCGGCGCGCGTGCTTCACGCTGCATAACCTCGACCACCAGTTTGGTAGACGCATCCATGTATTCAATAAACCGTTGGTGTTCGTCATCACTAAGTTCACGAAGAAAATCATGCTGCCGATAGAGATTGACAAAACGCCGCTCCCGCTCAAAGTTCCTGGGAAGGGCCATTACCCCCCATTGTTCCAGGGTCGCTTCGAGCTGCGGATTGTAGCTACGTAAAAATTTCAGCAAAAAAGGTATGGGATCATGACGCGCCAGCAACGACGCAGAGCGCAACATGACTTCCAAGGGCAATATCGCTTCGCCCTTCTCTACGCCATCAAGCACCTGATCGTCTTTTAGCTCCAGACTATCGGCCAATTCTTTTAGGGAAAGGCCAGCGGTTACCCGTGCATCGCGCAAAAAATGCCCAGCTTCTGCCATAGCCTCAAGACGTTCCGGTGAGGCACCGCTGCTCACCAGGTCGCGCAGCCAGGAATCGCCAAACACCGCACTGAGCGTGGCCACGTCCATGGCTTTATCCAGAGTACCGCCCGCGACCTTGGTGGCCCGTCGGAGCAAATTTTCGATGAGAGAGCCGCGCGGTGCTGACCTGGAGTCAGCTGCGCTCGGGGTTTCGTCGTTCTCACTGTCAAGCGGACGGTCACTCAATGCGGTGATTCTCTTGCCCTGGTTGTGTTAAAGACATCACGCACACGGCCATACAAGCCTAGCGAGATGCGTCGTCAAGCTTGCCGGTCTCGAGGTCATAAATACGTGCGAGAATCTTGCGCCATTCGCCGTAACGCTCGCTGACACTGCCACTCAGGCGAAAAACACCATCATCAACTTCAAGGATGGTCTCCAGAGAATCGCCGGCAAAACCAGTCACCAGATCGCCGAGATCATCTTCCTGTACTTTCACTTTTCGATACCGCGCGTAATCCTGTTGCATCGCTGCAAAACTGCCGCGGCGCGCGGAGGACTTTCGTGACGCAGCGCCAGCAATATAGTCATCGCCAAAGCGCTCCAGTTCAAAGCTGTATCGGCGCCACAGCGCGTAGCTCTCACTGACCTCGTCACGCAGATCCAGGTACTGCTGATCCACCGTGTCGATAAAAAGCTCATCCTGGCGACGGATTCTATCCAGTCTGCGCAGCATTGGATCGCCCCCGGCGGGAAAGCTACGCAGTTCGAAGCGCCCGTCTGGCGCGCGGTCCAAAAACCGCTCGAAGCTCGCTGGCGATACGTCCGCTGCAAAACGCATCAGCGCCAGACGGCTCAGCATTTGGCGTCGTTGTTCACTCAGCACGGAGGTCTTTAACAGCACATCGTTGGCGATCGCGCGATAGATGTCTGCAAAAGCATCCTCTCCGGTCGAAGCCGCATAGTCCTGCGCCGATGCTTCATCGCGATAGACCTTGTCCAGAAGCACCTCACCATCAGCACTGCGCAGGCGTATCTGGAGCTCCAGCTGCACGCCGTCAGCGCGTAGAATCTCCCCCTCCAGAATCAGCGGCATGTAAACATCCGGGCTGTGCACCACGCGTACAACGCCCCAGGCGCCACTGTTTTTCAATGCCTCAGCAAGCGCTACCGGCAGCAGCAGAGATTCGGCTTTACGCACGGTGGGAAACACGCGCAGGCGATCGTCGTCTGACTTACTCAGTCCCTGATCAAACACCGCTACGGCAATATCCAGTGACGGCAACAGGGCGGACGCCTGCACCAAAGCCACATCACCCACCGGTGGAACAGTCGGCGGCACAGGAGGTGGCAGTTTTACCGAATTGCTTGAACAGCCGCACAGCAGCCCCGTTGTCAGCAAGGAAACTGCTATACCGCGTCGAAGGCCTGTGGCAATCACAATTAACGGCCCTCTGTTGTACACACGCGACCGCGTGTGAGAGTTTCAGTACAGCGGTAGGCATTACTACCAGGCACAAAGCGTCGGTAAATGCGGCGCACGGTGAATGGCGTAGACACACCTCTTGAATACAGTGAAGAGACAATAGCCAGCGTACTGCGATTTTCCGCTATCGACATGCGATGGACGATGTCCAATCCGTCAGGTAGCCGAATCTCAAAGACCAACTGACTGCCGTCCCAAAAACAGCGCTCTCTGCCCACGCCATAGTCGGTCTGTGTGGGAGCATTCGGTCCAAAATCACAGTTGAGTGTGAAATTGCCCTCACGCTCCACGCGCACCGCGATTCTACTTTGCTCAATTTCCAGCAGCTGAGACTGCGTTACCAATTCAGCCATTTGCGCAAGCCCGATCAGGCTTTGCTGCGAAGAGCCCACATTGACTGTGGGACCGCCGCGTCCGCGTTCCGGCTGGGATCGGGCGACCTGCTCGCGCAGCTCACGCAGCATGGCTGCATAGCGCGCCTGAAGATTGTCGCTACGCGCGTAGTCGAGCTCCCAATTACCCGACATATCCAGCGGGGCCGCAACGCGCTGTTGCTTCACACGCTCGGGTTCACCGGCACAGGCAGTCAGCAATAGCGGCAGCAATAGCATTCGGCACGCTGCCCTGCCGCGTGCGCCACTGACTGACCGCAGCCATGCACAACTCGGTATAGGCCGCGGAGCCTTGTAGACTGCATTGGTAAATGCCTTGGCAAACACCTTTATAAAAACCTTTATGAACATCTTGATGAACACAATCATGCCGGGAATCGCGCAGATGCAGCGACTGGCAGTTAACATGGAAACAATATTTAGCAATGGCTGGACTGTGGCTGAGCAAATTCTGTGATGCAGCATTATACTCCGGCCGCCACAAAGCTGTTGTGAACAACGCACAAAAAGGAGTTACCCGTGACATCTAGTTTTTTCCCGCCGCAGCGGACTCTTATGGGCCCAGGGCCGTCAGATGTCTCGCCGCGTGTCCTGGCCGCCCTGGCGCGACCAACCATCGGTCATCTGGACCCACTTTTCGTCGATTTGATGGACGAGATAAAAGTGCTACTCCAGTACGCTTTCCAGACCGACAATGCACTGACTCTGCCGATATCAGCCCCGGGCTCCGCCGGCATGGAGGCGTGTTTTGTAAATCTGCTGTCCCCCGAGGACACGGTTATCGTGTGCCAGAACGGCGTGTTTGGCGGACGTATGCGCGAAAACGTAGAGCGCTGCGGTGGGACCGCGGTTATGGTTGAGGATTCCTGGGGCTCCCCGGTGGACCCGGGCAAGGTCGAGCAGGCCTTCGCTGAACATCCCGAGGCATCCGTGCTCGCCTTTGTGCATGCAGAGACCTCGACCGGAACTCGCAGCGATGCGCAGGCGCTATGCGCCATCGCACAAAAGAACAATGCACTGAGCATTGTGGATACGGTGACTTCCCTAGCGGGCATTGAGCTGCAGGTTGATGACTGGGGTGCGGATGCAGTCTATTCGGGCTCGCAGAAGTGTTTGTCCTGTGTACCCGGCATCTCACCGGTAACCTTTGGACCGCGCGCGGTGGAACGCATACAACAGCGTGACAACAAAGTGCAGAGCTGGTTTCTGGATATGCAGCTGGTGATGGGTTACTGGGGCGGAGAGAGCAAACGTGCTTATCACCACACAGCGCCTGTAAATACGCTCTATGCACTGCACGAGACGCTAGTGATGTTACGCGACGAGGGTCTCGAGCACGCTATTGTGCGCCATCGCCGCAACCATCAGGCACTAGTCGCAGGATTAGAAGCCATGGGACTTACCATGTGGGTGCCTGAAGAATGGCGCTTGCCGCAGCTCAACCTGGTTTGCATTCCCGAAGGCGTAGATGATGCGCGGGTACGCGGCCGCCTGCTCAAGGACTTTGATCTGGAAATTGGTGCCGGGCTTGGCGCGCTTGGCGGTAAAACCTGGCGGATCGGATTGATGGGGCACGCGAGCCGCGAGCGCAATGTCGTGCTCTGCCTGAACGCCCTGGAAGCGACGCTACAGCAAGAAGGCATCGCCTTATCGGCAGGTGCCGCACTGCGTGCGGCAGAAGCTTCCTGGGCTGAACAGAACTAGATGGACAATGCTCGGGCGTCAGGAACTAGGGAGGCCGGGCAGAATTGGACCGATTTTGTCCAGAAGGCGCATCGGCGAGAAGCGCCTGTCCTCTCAGCATGCGCACAAATCGCTCGAGTGTGGCGCTGCTGGTGTCGCGCGCGGTGACATAGCGCACGTGCCTTGCATACTGGTCTGCCGGACTGAGTTCAATGCTCCACAATGGCGCAATGTCGTTCGGCAGCAGCGAGTAGCGTAAGTCCATGATCTGATTGGGCTGTTCCGGGTTCAAGGCCAGATATCCCATGCTGAACCACCGAAAGCGCTCTATATCCCGCGCTTGCAGTGACGCCGGATCGAGCCACGGTAAATCACGCTCCAGGTTAAGCGCGTCAATAGATTCGCCGGGATAGATTCGAGTGTTTGCTCCTAGCCGCACCGCGTCCACGTAGTAGCGATCGCCCGCCCGATAAATCGTCTTCCACAAAAATATATTGGCGAAGCTCGGCTTGGCATCAATGAGTTCGGGCTGGTGACCGCGCTGCGCGGCTAGCTGCCAGCCCGCATCCTGAGCCGCATCTCGTCCCAGCAAACCCAATGTCAGATAAGCAATCGCCCAGCAAAGACCCAGCCTGGCCGGCCAGCGCCAGTCTTTCCAGCGTGCCAGTGTGACCGCCAGTAACAGTGGCACGGTGAATAGTGGATCGATAATAGACACACTGTTCCACGCAAAGCGCTGATCAGAGAAAGGCCACCACAGCAACGTCCCGTAGGTGGTACAGGCATCGAGCAGAGCATGCGTGGCGTACCCGAGGAAGCAGTAGAGGTAGGTGCTGGAGGCTGTCCAGCCGCGCCGCCGTCCCCACAGCGTCCACAGAAAGATACCGACAAGAGCGGCGCCCAAGGGGATGAAGGGAAGCGAATGGGTAAATTGCCGGTGATACTCGAGAAAGAGCAGTGGATCGCTCGATGAGCGAATCAACACATCCAGGTCTGGCGCCATGCCTGCGCTAACACCGCACAGCATGACTTGCCCGGCCTTCCCGCGTTTAGCGACGGCCTGCGGCAACACAGCACCGAGCGTTCCCTGAGTTAAAGGATCCAAAAAACGCCTTCAGCACAAAACACGCTTTGCAGGTCAATCATTGTCTGTCATGTGGCGCTAGCACTGCCCCAATAGTTGAATCCCGCGAATCGCGGGGTGCTGGGGAGATACATCGTCTGCATATCCGCCACTGCAAACCCACCGGCAGCGAGAAGTGCAGGAATATCTCTATTGAGATGACAGCCGCCAGCAATCGCTCCCCAGGGACGGTCCAGGCGATTTTGCCAGCGCTGAACACCCGCATCGGGCGCAGCGCCATGCTCCGCAAAAAGCAGACGCCCACCGCTGCGAAGTACCCGACGCATGCCGGCCAGCGCCGACAGCGGATCGGGGATTGTGCACAGACTATAGGTCATTACGATGGTATCTACGCTCGCGTCCTCGAGCGGTATCTCTTCGCTGGGCAGGCCAATGAACTCAACCGGGAACGTAAGCTCCTCCGCTCGCGCCCCCGCCAACTCCCATGCGCTTTCCGACGGATCAAGACCGATCAGGCGAGACACTTTCTCGGCGTCGTAGAAAGGCAGATTGAGTCCCGTCCCAATGCCGATTTCCAGCACCGTACCACGAGCCTCAGGCACGACCTTCTCGCGCTGCTTCATTATCGGTTTGCTGCCGCAGGCACAGTTGATGAAGTGCGGAAGAAAGTAACGCTCGTAGAGGCTCATTGGCTAACTCTCAAAAGAAGCTGCGCTGTTGCCCGGCTTTTGCTGGGCCTTTGCCGGACTAGTATAGCGAGGTCTGAGTAATGACTCGACAGAGCGCCGGGCATGTTGCACGATGCGTTTCCTTTGTTAACGGATAGAACTGCAACGCGATGAACCTGCATATCATCACCACCGGCGGCACTATCGACAAGATTTACTTTGACGCCAAGAGCGACTACCAGGTGGGCGAGCCTGTGATAGGCGAATTGCTGGACAGCATGGGCGCGCGCATCGAGTACAGCGTAGAGTCCGCGATGCGAAAAGACAGCCTTGACCTCACGGACGAAGATAGGGGCAAGGTGCGATTACTCGCGCAAAACTGCAGGGCAAACAAAGTGCTGATCACACACGGCACAGACGGTATGGTCACCACGGGCAAAGCGTTGACTGGCATCAGTGGCAAGACGATAGTGCTTACCGGTGCTTTACAACCAGCGGCCTTTAAAAGCTCCGATGCAATCTTCAACATAGGCTGCGCCATTGGTGCCCTGCACGGTGCACAACCCGGTGTTTACATAGCCATGAATGGCAATCTATTCGACATCAACAATGTGCGCAAAAACCTCGATCGCAACTGCTTCGAAACACTCAGCTGAGCCCGCACGCCGGCCTCGGACAGCAGTGTATCTAACTGCATTTACCTGACTACAGCTGCAACTGATTCGTACCTTCCTTGTGTGACACCGCGCCCTGGAGTCCTACACAATCGTGCGCTATAAGCTGCGCCATGATGCTGGCATCGCTGGATACCGCTACGCACCGTCTCCCATCAGCGAGAGTACCAACTACGATGCCGCTGCGTGGTCCTTCCCGAGAATAGTGCACGGTGTGCGCGTCAATCTGCAGCGAACCCTCGCCAACAACGGCAAGCTGCGGCCCTTCGCGCTGATTGACCTTAGTCTGCAACGGCTCACTATCAACCGGGGTCCAGGCTGTAGCAGGGGCCTCGCGCGAGTACGCTCCCACCGCGTGCTTGGTCAGGTAGCCGCCACTAGCAGTAACGAGACCCGCACCCCGCTCAGTCGCTCGTAAGCGCTCAACCATCTCTGCAATCGCATGCATGCTGTAGTTGTTTCCCGCACCCCCGAAGAGCGTTACTCCCCCCGTTACCGTGACGCCCCTGGGATCGGCAAGATCCAGCCCAATCGAGTCACAAGCCACCTGCACGGCGCTGGGAAAGCAGCTGTACAGATCAAAATGCGTGAACTCTTCCAGCCCGATAGCACTTTGCGCGATTGCGCACTCTGCTGCCGCCTGCAGCGCCGGCGAGCGGTGCAGGAACTCTCGCTCACTCAGGTACCAGCTGTCATGCGCAATTGCAGCGCCGCGCAGATAAATCCAGCGATCTTTATCCACACCCATTGCCCTGGCTTTCCCAACAGTGGTTAGCACCACGGCAGCGGCCTGGTCGACGGCAAGAATCGCGTTCATGAGTTTCGTGTAGGGGTAACTGATCATTCGGTTGCCAGGCTGGGCATCAAGCACTTGTTCTGGGGAATAGACATTCCTGTTCCACGCATGGGGATTACCGGCAGCCACTTCGCTCATACTACTGATCAGTTGGCCCAGGCGTTCGCGGTGCGCATCGCCATCCAAGCCCCGGGCATGACGCAGCGCTGACTCGAATAAAGGGTAAGCATTGACAGGCTCGAAAAGTCCGTGGGTTCGCTCGCTCGCTGCGGTCATTAGCGGTGTGTTTGTAAGCGACTCTGCGGTATCCGTCTCTCCGGTATTCCAGTCCGGAAAGCCTGCACCGGCACGTACAGCTCCGAGAAAGCTTGCGAGCATTTCCGCACCACACAGCAGCACGACCTGATGCTCGCCGCGCAGCACTCGGCCGGCAAATTCTCCCAGTAATTGCTGCGGAAGATTACCGCCCACATCGCCGGTGTATTGCTTACTGCGCAACCCCAGTCGGGCGGCTAACGCTGCACCTGGATTGACCGGCATGGCCGTCTTCAGCTCAGGCACTTGATTGAGAATAAAGGGCACGTGCACCAATGCATCCACCGCCGCCTTCACCTGCTCAGAGCCGCTATCAGACAGCGCCGAGGAAGCAACTGCTTGCAGGGCATCCACAGGAGTACGTGTCGTGTCCTGTTCACGCCAGGTGTGCTGTGCTACACCAATAATTATTGGCTGCGTGTCTTTGTCCACCTGTGCTGCCCCTGCAGTAAAATGCCGGCGTTTATAGCATACACAGAGGCCGCAATCAGCGCTGTCGCAACAGGCAATAGGGGTTATGCTTGGTAATTGCGAACTACTCAGGGATCCGCACAGCCATGCCTTGCTACACACATCACTTACGCTGTGTCTCAGCTAAGCGTCTGCGTCAGCTGTTTGCTACCGTGTGCGTACTTGGCTTGGGCGCTTTCAGCTGCTTTAACGCCAACGCCTGGGGTCCGCTCGGACACGAGTTGGCCGGAGACATCAGTGAGCGCTATCTCTCGTTAGCAACACAGAAGCGCATTCGCGCTCTTATAGGCAACGAATCAATCGCAGAGGCCTCGACCTGGGCAGACAGAATGCGCAGCGATCCCTCACAATTTTGGCAACGGGAAGCCGGCGCCTACCACTATGTCACCGTGCCGCAGGGTCGCCAGTACCGCGACATCACACCACCGCGCAAGGGAGACGCGCTCACTGCACTCAGCGAGTTCCGGGAAGCGCTTCTCGACGAGAGCACGCCGATAAAGCAGCGCGCCCTGGCGCTACGCTTCGCCATTCACATAGTGCAGGACCTGCATCAGCCACTACATGTCGGCAGGCGCGGCGATCGTGGGGGGAATGATGTCGACATTCGCGTTAACGGTAAGCGATCTAACCTTCACCGGCTATGGGATAGCCAGGTCCTGTATAGCGCCGGCCGCAGTGATCGCCAGTGGCGGTCTTACTTCGACGCCAGTGAGCTCCTGCGTGCACCCATCACCGCCGACGCTGACCCCTTCCTGTGGGTGCAGGAGAGCGCAGCGCTTCGCGAAACACTGTATCCAGCGCCGAAGCAGGCAGATAAAGCTTATATGCAACGCCAATTACCGAGAGCCGAAATCCGTGTAGCGCTGGCCGGAATTCGAACGGCTGCGTGGCTGAACGCCACGCTCGGCAATCCCGCACCCCCGCCCGCTATGGATACGCGTCAGAGCTGGTGGGAAAATTTATTCAAAGAATGAGGCCCAAGCCCCGGATCCTTTCCCCGCAGAAAAATTTAGCCCGAAAACAACTCAGCAAAGAAATTACTGCAGGCTTGCGTAGCCCTGGCATCGGCGCTGGCGCTGTACACCGTCCCGCTGTCTGGAGCATTTGCCTGGGGATTGGTAAAAGCGTGCACCGTCCCCCCATACGCATGTAACTGCCAATCTGCACCGGCGGCACTGAGTTCGCTTGCCAGATCAAGAACACTTTGCGGCGGTGCCATTGGGTCGTCGTAACCATGCAAGCACAACACTTTCGCCGCAATCGAACGGTCGGCCGTGTTATCGGGTGCATTGAACAAACCATGAATTGAGATCACCCCGGCAACGGCCGCTCCGACCCGGGCGAGATCCAGCACGCAAAGGCCACCAAAGCAGTAGCCCATCGCCGCACAGCGCGCGCCGTCAACTTGTGGCTGCGTACTGAGCACGTCGAGAGCGGAGAGAATTCTGGCCTGCAACTCCGACCGATTTTCCAGCAGTGGTGTCATCAGGGCGGTGTTTTCTTCTGGCGAGCTGCCGCGTATTCCCTTGCCGTACATATCAACGGCGAAACCCACGTAGCCTTGCGCCGCGAGATCACGCGCCTTGCTGTCTTCAAACTCACTACGCCCTCCCCAGGCGTGCGACACGAGCACTCCCGGCAGGGGACCGCTGAGCGAATCATCCCAGGCCATGAAGGCCTCGTGCTCCGCACCGTTGTGCATGTAAGAAATAAGTTGTTCCTGCATAGCCATACTGAGAACCTCCCGGTCAGAAAAAAAAGAGATAGCACCCGAAATCCAATGTCCGAAAAAATCGTTGCCCGCGCTGCATCAGAGCCCGCCAGTCTCTTGCTACACCCTGCCCCTACAATCTAGCGGCTCTGCACTGCCGGCTGCGCTGCTGCTACCTGCACGGTCGAATCGGCGACATCCCGACGCGCCACCACCCGCAACAGCGGGCGACCAAAAGTACCGCCAAGTCCGTGCAACTCGGTACCCGCCTCACCATGCACCATATCCAGGAGGAAACTAAGCACATCCTCACTGATACGCTGGCCCGGGACCAATACCGGGATACCCGGCGGGTACGGCGTCACCTGGTCTGCACTCACCCGCCCCACCAGCGCCCGGTTTATACCGTGACTGGACTCCGCTAGCGGCAACTGCTCGGTCGGCCCGAAATAGGCTTCCCGGGGGTTCTGGCTGATATCACCCAATGCCGGGAGCATAGGTTGCGATGGTTGATTCGAATCATCCGGGGAGGACTCCCGCGCAAGACTACCCAAAGCACTTAGCAATCGCAGCACTTTACTCTGAGTAGTGCCCAGGGTCACAAGGACTGACAGGGTATTGTGCGTTACCTTTTCTAACTGAATCGAGAATCGTTCGTAGAGTGAGCGCTGCAACTCACGTGCGCTGCTTCCGCAGGTGCTAACGTCGATGGTCAGCTTGGTGGGGTCCAGCTTGATGCCATCGGCGCGCAGAGACGCGGGCAACATATCATCGAGACTCAGAACTCGAAATCGCCCGGTCTCCGCGATTCCTTGGCGTAGCTGATCCGCAAATTCGATGCAACGTGAGAGCCGTGAAAAGCCCTCCATGCTCATCTGCTTCCTGGCAACATCAAGGCTGGCGATCAGGGCATATTGCGGGCTGGTCGAGGTGTGCATATTCAAATGCTCGCGAAAACGACTCTCGTCAAAATCAGCATCGCTCACGTGAATCATACTGGCCTGAGAAAATGCTGAGAGCATTTTGTGCGTGCTTTGCGTGACAAAATCTGCCGCGCACTCGAGCGCGCAAGGCCGTAGTGTCGGGTGAAAATAACCGTGGGCATACCAGGCTTCATCTACCAACACTTTCATTCCGGCTTTGTGTGCCTGAGCAATAATGGGCGCGAGATCGTAGTAAAACCCGTCATAGCTGCAAGAGGTCAGAACCAGGAGCTTTGCGTCTGCATGTCGGTCCATAGACTCAAGCAGCGTTGCTTTGCTCACGGGTCCGTAGAGCCCAAAGCGATCGTTCACGCTCGCCGGCAGATAAACCGGGTCAGCACCGGACAAAATTGCCGCATGATGCACCGACTTGTGACAAGCCTGATCCACGAGCATCTTGCCCCCGTCACCGAGCACGTGTTGAACGATGACTTTGTTAGCCATGGAGGTACCACCGGTAACAAAAAATGTCCGGCGAGCTCCGAAGGCTTTAGCGGCGAGATCCTGTGAAGCTTGGATAACATGCGACGGATCAAGCAGTGAATCTAGCTCCTGAACCGAGACAGACAGGTCCGCATTGAAAATATGCTCGCCCATCATGCGGTAAAAATCCGAGACCCAGGGACTCTCGCGCAGTCCATCGCCACTGGAATGACCTGGGGTGTGCCAGGCATCCCGCGCTCCGCCCACATAATCGCGCAGCGTATCGGCAAAGGGTGTGCTTGCGCGACGCGTTATCGCGCTGCGCAGCCGACGCAGGAGCGTTTCCGCACGGGTCTCATCCCGGTCGATCAGCTCCACGTCTCCCCCCACATCTACCTCTTGCCCCGTCGCCAACGCGACAAAGATATCAATCTCGCTGCGCGCCGCACGCAGCGCGCTGATAAGTTGTGCATGATCTTCCAGCGTAGCCGCATCAACGATCACTGCCTGCAACCGACCATTATGACGCGCTAACGACAGCGCTTGCAGGGGATCCGCCTCCGCAGAAATATGCAGATAGCAAACACCCTGCTCGTCGGTCGCCGCGTCCTCTACTGACTGCAAACGCTGTCTCCAGCCCTCTAGCCAGGGCACATCCTGGCTAACGATCAAAACGTCACAGCTAGGGAGCGACAAATCAGTCACCCGCCGGGTCATGCGTCTTATGCAGCGAACCGTGCAGCGGATCATCCGGGGAATATGCGTCGGGATCGATAACTCGCATCTCGGTTTCAATCCAGGATTCTACCGTACGCATAAGCTCGTCGGCAGATCGCTCCCCGGGCTCAATAGGAGGCCCTATGGACACGTCAATACGGCCCGGAATGAACCAGAATGAGCGCCTGGGCCAACAACGCGCTGAACTCACCGCGATCGGCACCATGACAGCGCCAGTGGCCACCGCCAGGCGGCTGGCGCCGGTCTGGTAGCTACCTTTCTTGCCTCGTTCGCTGCGCGTGCCTTCCGGAAACATGATAATCCACTTGCCGCGATCCATTAGCTCACGGCCAAGTTCCGCTACCTTGTTCCATGCCTGTTTACGCTTGCTGCGGTCAATATGCACCATCTCCAGTCGCCCGAGACTCCAGCCGAATAGAGGTATACGCAAAAGCTCTTTCTTAAAAACATAAGCCAGCGGTTGCGGCATCATGCTCGGAAAGAAAAATGTTTCCCAGGTCGACTGGTGCTTGGAGACAAGAATTACGCGCTGCCCGCTGTGCGCCGTTGGCAGGTTGTGCATGCCTGTGACGCGGTAATCTACGCCGCCGATCCAACGCGCAGCGACCACCACTCCACGGAGCCAGGGCACAGCAAACCAGAACCAGACCCGGGACGAACTCAGAAAAAGCGAACCAATAATCAGGCCCATACCCAAGGGTATAATGCTGATTACCATCCAGGCGAATACCAACGATGATCGGATAGCGCTCATGCAGTCCGCTCGACGCTCGCTTTCGATCCAACACCCTCAAGAAACTCGGCAACGTTCTCGTAAGCCTCCTCCGCTTCGGCGAGCGCTGGTGTAAAAATCTGCCACACATGCACCATGTCAGGCCAAGTCTGCAGTACAGCGGGTGACTCGGCCGCTTGCGCCTTTGATACATAGCGCCGTGCGTCATCCAGTAGCATCTCGGAGTCACTGGCCTGGACAAGAATCGGCGGTAAATTAGTCAAGCTACCGCGCAGCGGAGAAATCCTGGGATCACAGGGAAACATCCGCGTGGTAAACCAGGTGTACCAGAGTAGAATTATCCCCGGCACACGCGCCAGAGGTCCGAACGCAGGGCCCAGCATTGGATCGGTCGCGATGTTCGCGCGCACACTCGGTGCATCCAATACCGAATCGGTAGCCGGGGAAAAGACAACTCCAGCGTCGGCCTGCCGCAAGCCCTCGTCACGCACCCAGGCCAGCAGCGACAAAGTCAGACTGCCCCCCGCTGAATCACCAGAAACCACAAGAAACTCTGCGTCCTGAGGACCTTCCGGGCCATGACCAAGAATCCAGCGATAAGCCCTGCGACAATCCTCTATACCCTCAATGCGTTGATGTTCAGGCATCAGGCGATAGTCAAGCGCAAAGACCGCCGCCCCGGTGAGCCGTGCGAGGCGATCTGTAATCGCCCGATGGCTATAAGGACTACCGGCGATGAAGGCGCCTCCGTGCAGATAAAGAATCCGGCGCTTACTGTCGCAGTTGGGGCCCAGCACCCACTCCCCTCGCAGCTCCGAGGTCTGCACTGGCACGAACTCGGATTCATACTCGCCATGCATCCCCATTGCGTCCAAATACTCGCGTACGGCGCGCACACGTGCCTTTCCACGCCCATGTGAAGCTGAGGAAAACGCTTCCATGGAGGCAAGCACATCGCGCATGGCTTCACTTGGTGCCTGCGACGGATGATGCGGTAGCGGCTGATCGAGATAAGACAGGTCTTCGCCTCGCAGCACAAGGTAAGAAAATAAAACCAGCGCGATGATAAGAAAAACGAGCCAGAACATGGTGGAGACTCCTGCAGCATTTGAGCGGTTGGCGTGATTATCCCAGATGATAGACCAGAGGAACCACCGCTAAGCAGGGTATACTTACACCAGAAACCGGGTGGAAGAATGTTGGTAAGTAGTACCAACGCCCCAGGACACCAAAAGAAAGCAGCTGTAAGTTTCGTGAGCGATAAACGCATTCCACCTAAAATTACTCCAAAAGGGCGTCCCAGCAGCGCATCGAAAGTGCGGGTGAAGTCCCGTACATTGCCGCCTGAGCGGCGCAAAAGTCCACCACGACCCAAAACGCCACATGTCGAAAAATCGACCCTCCGCGAGGAACTGGAACGTGCCACCCAGAACTTTCTGCAGGGCGGCGGCGAGGTTAATGAGGTGCCTACGGGAACCAGCGCGTGGGAACCCGGCACACGCCCGCCTCCTTCCAGCCCGCTGTTTACCGAGCCGCGGCATGAGAGAACGCCCGTAAGCGACGTTGTCGCAACCATCGAAGCGCGTAAGGAAGCCATGAAGCAACGCCCCAAAGCCGCGACCAAAACTCGCGCCCGACGGCCGAAACGCCGCGTCATTTACGACGATTTTGGCGAGCCACTCCGGCATGTATGGACCGAGGATTAGCACGGCACGGCACGCATCGAACTGGCCCTCTGCCGCAAGCAGTGAACTGTGCGCATGGGACACACGTAGATAGCCCCATATTCGCTCGCTGTCGCAGCAGGGTACTTCCCCATGATCACCCTCAAAGAAGAAATCGTTGTCGAGCGCTCAATATCTGAGTGCTTCGATTACATTGCCGACTTTCGCACCACGCCGGAGTGGGACGCCACGGCTATCACCGCAAAAAAGCTGTCCGCAGGCCCTGTAGGCCATGGGACTCGCTTTGCGGTGCAATGCAAGCTACCGATAGGGTCCATAAAACTCCTGTACACAATCACAGAGTTCGAACCACCCGAATTGGTGACATTGCATGCGCAGAGCTGGCTGTTTGAGGCCGTGGACAGCATACGATTTACTGCTGATGGCGCGCACACGCACATTCAGTATCTGGCGGATTTCAGTTACCGCATGCCCTTGGCTGCGCTGGAGTCCGCCCTGCACGCACCGATGCAGGCAATGGGCAGGAAGGCACTGGCTGGCATGCGCAAGGCGCTGACGGATGACTTCGCGGCGCCAGCTATTTCAAAGCGCAACGCCAGAGCCGATAAGCTGCTCTGGCCCGGGCTTGCCCTTTTCAGTAAATGGGGCTATCGCCGCGGCCGAAAACACTGGAATGCGATGAGCGCATCGTTGACCGGCAAACGCATGCTCGTCACCGGCGCCAGCTCAGGCCTTGGGCTGGCTACGGCCAGAGTGCTCGCCGAGCGCGGCGCAGACCTTGTACTGGTGATGCGTAACGCCGATCGAGCCGAAGATGTGGTCGCAGAGCTCCGCTCCGAAACGGGCAACGAACATATCCGTTATGAACTCGCGGACTTAGCGCTGATGCGCGAGGTCGACGAACTGTCGCAGCGACTCCTCAAGGAAGGTAGACCCATTGATGTTCTGGTCAACAATGCGGGCGCTCTCTTCAATGAATGGGGAAAAACCGCCGAAGGTCTGGAGCGCAGTTTTGCCCTGCTTCTTCTGAGCCCCTGGAGACTCACACGCGCCCTGCAGCCGCTACTTGCAGCGGCCGGACAATCACGTGTGATAAACGTTGTCTCTGGTGGGATGTACAGTCAGAAACTCGCCGTGGATCGTCTGCAGGCTTCACCAGACGGATATGCCGGGGCGGCTGCCTACGCGCAATGCAAGCGCGCTCTGACCGTGGTTGGCGAGGAGTGGTCGAAAGCGTGGGCACCACAGGGAATCGCCGTCAATTCAATGCACCCCGGCTGGGCTGACACGCCCGGCGTGGAGAGTGCGTTGCCCGCCTTCCATGCGCTGACACGTTTTATCTTGCGCACGCCAGAAGAAGGCGCCGACACCATCATATGGCTGGCTGCAGCCAGCGAGGCAGCCGAGGTATCCGGTCTTTTGTTTCTCGATCGGGAGCCAAGAACTACGCACTTGCTGTCACGCACACGCGAAACCCTGGAAGAGCGCCACAAGCTGATGGCCTACCTTGAGGAGCTGAAACTGGACGCCCGCGCCGCTGGCTGACAAAACCGTGCAGATTTACAACCGCGACCCGAGATTTGCAGCGACCGTCTCTTGATGTGGTGTAACGCGCTAGTCAGGCAGCGCGCGCTCCCGTCAAGCCTATCACCAGATCCGCGAGCGCGGCGCGATGCCAAGCCGCGTCGCCCCACAATAGCTGACTGTGTTTCTGACGTTTGAAATACAGGTGCACAAAGCACTCCCAGGTGAAGCCTATGCCACCATGGCACTGTACCGACCTGCCACTAGCCAGCGCCGCCATGTCACTGGCCGAGGCCTTCAACATGTGAGCACACTGCGCCGCACGCGCAGGCTCACAGTCCAGCGCGCAGGCTGCGTTGTAGAGCAGCGATTTACTCTCATCAATCGAGATCATGACATTCACGAGATCGTGTTTAACCGCCTGAAAAAAACCTAGCTGCCGGTCAAACTGCTCACGTTGCTTCGCGTACTCCACCGTTGTCTGCAACTGCCACTCGGCCGCTCCAATCATGTCTGCGCTAATCAAGGTCCATATCACCGGCAACGCCGCACTCAAGACAGCATCGGCATCGGCGATTCGCTGCGCACTCACAGCGGTGAACTCGACATGTCCCTGGTCGCGCGTCAAATCGACAATAGCATCCTGGTGAACAGCCACGCCCTGTATGTCCGGGTCGACCCAGTACAGACCTGTCCCGACCTCCTCCGATGCGAGCACCAGCAAACGGTCGCACTTGCCCGCGTCCTGCACATAGCACGCGGTTCCATTCAGCTTGCCATCGATCGCCTGCACAGCGCTTGCGTCCAGCGCACCAGATGCGTTCATACAGGCAATACTCGCCGCCTTGCCCTCAGCGATCTCGCCGAGGGCGTCATCGGCCCCAGAATCGCTGGCAGCAAGTAACGCTGTGACTTGCAAGGTGGCCAGGAGCGGCGAGGGGAAGGCGGCTCGCCCGGACTCCTCGAGCAGACCTGCCACAGCGACCCAGGGCAAACCAAGCCCACCCGCGCGTTCCGGTACCGCTAGAGATGTCCAGCCCAGCTCGACCATTTGCTGCCAAAGATCCTCACGCCAACTGACCACGGGCGGCCGGTCCGGTGCGAAATCCGATGCGACCAGCGCATGTAACTGGTCAACCGGCAACTTCTCAGTAAAGAATCGTCTGGCGCTATCTTTTAGCATGGCGGCTTCTTCTTCAAAGCCGTAGTTCTTGGGTTGTGTCATTGGATATCTCTCAGAAGTCCGGTGCGCGCCTACTTGGATTTCGCCATGCCGAGCACACGTTCTCCCAGAATGTTGCGCTGAATCTCGCTGGTGCCTGCGGCAATCGTCATCCCATATGAATTCATATAGGCAAGGGGCCACTGCCCGCCGGCCGGAGCCGAGGCATCTCCCGTGTAAAGGCTTGCCGCAGGACCTTCTATTTCCATTGCCAGTGCCGCTGTGTCCTGCCCGATCTCCGAGGCCAACAGTTTGTTCTGCAGGGCCAGACGCATCGGGTGATCCGTGAGTGCGGGCACGCGGCTGCGACGCTGATTCTCCTTAAAGGCCTCTTCGCGAATAAGTTGCTTCATCATGCGGTCGCGTAACAACGGGTCATCCGCTGCTGTGCCCTGGCCCCGGGTTGTATTGTGAGCCAGTTCTATCAGACTACGAGCGGTGGTCGTGTGCGCGCTGCGACTCCGAAACCCACCAGCGCGGGGTGTGACGAGCTCACCCGCTCCCCGCTCATGCAGCAAGGTAGTCATTGCCACCTGCCAACCCCGGCCGAGTTCATCAAGTCGGTAACTATCATCGACTTCCAAGTCTTCGAAAAGCACCTCATTGAAGCCGGTCTCCCCGGTCATTTTTATCAGCGGTCGAACGCTCACCCCGTGGCCCAGCGCTGAGGCAATGGGTACTACGAAATACGACAGGCCCTCGTACTTATGGCTCTTGTCAGTGCGCAGCAGAATAATCATCCACTGCGCAAAGTGCGCAAGACTGGTCCAGACCTTATGGCCATTGACAATCCACTTGTCACCCTTGGGTTCCGCGAAAGTCTGCACATTAGCAAGATCAGAACCGGCACCCGGTTCACTAAACCCCTGACACCAAATGTCCTCGCCGGAAAACAGCCGTGGTAACAACCGCTCCTTTAAGGCCTCACCCGCGTGATGAAACACCGTGGGTGCGGCCATACCCAGGCCAATGATGTTGGGGTAGTAAGGCGTTTTAGCGGCGAGCAGCTCTTCATTGGCAACGCGCTGGCAGTCCTTGCGTCCGCCGCCCCCTACCGCCGTTGGATAGTCGCAGCCAATCAGACCCGCGTCATAGGCTGCTTTTTGCCAACGTTGCAAATAAGCGAGTTGCTCCGTCGTCATGATTTCCAGCGCTGACTGCGGCAAGCGTACCGGAGGTTCTCCCGGATGATTCTCAGCAATCCAGGTACGGCAGTAATTGCGAAATTCCGCCTGTTCTGAACTGTCTTTACGCTCTGCGTCACTCATGTGCTTTGCTCATATGCCTTCGACCAATCAAACACTCAGCTGCTGTGCCGAGCCGGGCCCAACTTAATTGCGGTAATCCAACGGTGGGGTGCGATCGCCCAGCATGGCCTCGTACACAAAGTTATCACCGCGACTTTGCCCAAAGTCCGCAACGGCGGCCGCGCGAAGTTCGGGATCCGTATAAAGCCTCACGGCAGCGCTACTAAGTGCGCGCGCCGCCAGATCTGCACCGCGAAATCCGATGGGAGAGCCAGCGGCCGCAACGGCCTGCCAGCTATGCCCCGCAGTACCGGGCACATAGGTTGCTATACCAAGACCGAGCGTCGGGACAGCCATAGATACATCACCGACATCGGTCGAGCCGTAGCCCAGCGATACATTGTAGGGCTGAATCTCCTTCTCTGAACCCAGAGCCAGAGCTGGATCATCAAAGCTGCTGTACAGCTTTTCAGCGAAGCGCAGATCGTCCTGGTCGTATTCCACACCCCCCAGTTCTCGAAGCGTCTTGTCCATCATGATCTGCAAGGTCTCATTCACGAGAACCGGATGATTGCCATGAATAATTTCCGTCTCAACCTGCGTACCGGTGCCTTCAGCGGCGCCGCGCGCTGCGGCCTCAAGACGCGTCCAGAGAGACCTAACCGTAGCGGCTTTCGGGTGACGGACGTAGTAGAAGACCTCTGCGTAATCAGGCACCACGTTTGGCGCATTACCGCCAGCGGTGATGACATAGTGAATACGTGTTTGCTGCGGAACGTGTTCGCGCATCAGATTGACCATATGATTCATGGCTTCTACACCATCGAGTGCCGAACGGCCTCGCTCAGGCGCCCCTGCAGCATGCGCCGAGATTCCACTAAAACGGAACTTCGCTGAACGGTTGGCAAGCGTGGTGCGTGCGGCCGCAGTGTTTCTGTCGCTGGGGTGCCAGTGCAAGGCAAAGTCCACATCGTCAAAAAGCCCCGCGCGCACCATGTAGACTTTGCCACTTCCACCCTCCTCTGCGGGCGTGCCATAGAAGCGAATAGTGCCGCTATTGCCTGTCGTATCAAGCCACTCTTTTACCGCCATGGCAGCCGCCGCAGAACCCGCACCGAAAAGATTGTGGCCGCAGGCGTGCCCTGCGGCTTTATCGTTAAGTAGCTGACGCTCCGGGACAGCATCCTGGGTGATACCGGGCAAGGCATCGAATTCGCCTAGTATCGCGAGGACGGGCTCGCCACTGCCGTAACTCGCCACAAATGCGGTAGGAATATCAGCAACGCCGCTCTTTACGTCGAAGCCGGCATCCAACAACTGGTTTTGCAGCAATTCGCTGCTGCGGTTTTCCTGATAACCGACCTCCGCAAACTCCCAGATTGCGCGCGCCGTTTGCGCGGTTTGCTGGTAGTGTTCATCCAGCCAACGAAGATTAGACGGCTGCTGTGAATGTACATAAGAAGCAGCCATAGGGCCTGTTATGACCAATAAACAAGTCAGCAAAGCGTTGCGCATAAGTGGTTTCTCCGTTGCAATATTTACGCTGTAATTATCGTTCAGGCGCCGTAGGCGCGATGAAGTTCATCCATCACCAGAGCTATTCCCGCACGGATTGTCTGTGGCTCGCCCGCATAGGACAGACGCAGGCACTCGCGAGAATGAGCCCATTCGTCATTGATACCAATAAAAAAATCGTTGCCCGGCAGCACAATTACGCCCCGCTGCTTGAGTCTGGCGTAAAGCTCCAGGCTGTCGATGGGTAGCTTCTCACACCACAGCCACAGAAAAAACGCGCCCTCGGCGCGGTGTACCCACACAGGCAGATCACCCCGTCCCTGCTCTACTGATTGCAGAGCCAGCGCGCGACGCTCCGAGTAAAAAGGTTGCAGGGCATCTTTGCAAAGCATGTGCAGGCTACCGTCTCTGAGCATGCCACCAATAAGACGCGGGCCCAATGTCCCACAGGCGAGATTCAATACCGTATTGGCACGCGCGAATGCGTGGGCGATATCGGGTCGGGCTACGACTACTCCAGTGCGCACGCCGGGCAGCCCCAACTTCGATAAGCTGAGCATCAGCACCGTGTTTTCATTCCAGGCCGGGGTGGCATCGGTATAGATCAGACCCGGGAAAGGGTGGCCATAAGCGCCGTCGACAATGAGGGGAACGCCCTGCTCCCGCGCGAGCGCGTCGAGGCGCGACATTTCATCGTCGCTGAGGACGTTGCCGGTCGGATTGCTGGGGCGAGACACGCACAGGGCACCCGTTCGATCGGACGGCGCAAACGCATCAAAGTCGATGCGGTATTTGAACATGCCCTCGTCACCACGCTCCACATGCGGCCGGGTCGCCTTGAAGAAGTTGGAATTCAGACCGATATCACGGTAGCCCACATACTCTGGACTCAGCGGCAGATGGATATGCCTTGATGTGCCGTCAGGCATAGCACCAGCAAACATGTTGTACAGCACAAAAAATGCCGATTGGCTGCCATTCGCCACAGCGATATGTTGCGGGCCGAGATCCCACCCCAGAGATTGACGCAAATACGCAGCGAGAGCCGAGCGAAATTCCAGGTCACCCTGCGGTGACTGATATGTCCCCAGCAGCTGGTGACACTGGTCGCGATCATCGAGAATGGTTTTCAGGCGCTGCGAAAACATAAGCTGGGCGGCGTCCACCCGACCCGGATTGCCACCGCCCATAAACAAGAGCGAGGGATCCTCATCGAGAGCCGCGCCCAAGTCCTCCATCAAGCTACTGATGCCACTGTCAGCGGTAAATTTCTCGCCAAATGCAGAGAGTTGCATGCTGTCGCCACGTTCCTTCAGTAATGTCGCGCGGTCCTGCGCTTTGAGTGTTCGGTCAGACGTGAATATTGAGGCAACGCCGCGTCAGTAATGCGGCGGCTTTTCGTCGACCGACGCTGCCGGGCCGTCGCCAGCAGCCGATTCCCGCAAGCTCTTCAGCTGCTGCGCCACGACGGCTAACTGTCGACGCATCTCCAGTAGATCCTGTTGCTGCCTGGCCAGGGCCTCATTGAGGTTGTCTACCGTCTCGGCCTGGAAGGCAAGCTCAGCCTGCAAGGCGATAAAATCTGCGTCGTTTTCTATGCTGCTCACGCTGCCCTCCCTTCTCGAACCGCTGTACCCTAGTCCGTCAACCCTACACCGCCACTGCAGCGTGGAGCAACGATCATGGCTAAACAATCGCGCGAGGCATCGCGCCGGGTGTATAGCACCGACAAAGGGCGGCTTTGTCCCGAGTGCAACAATGTAAAGGTCGACTGTCGCTGTCGTCTGCTGAAAACTACCGTAGCAGCCGGTGATGGCATTGTCAGACTACGGCGCGAGACCAAAGGCCGCGGCGGAAAAGCTGTCACCATTGTCACCGGCCTTGCGGAGACGGGCGATGCGCTGGCGGCGCGGGCAAAAGTGCTCAAGAGGCGCTGCGGAGTGGGCGGTGCGGTGAAGGATGGCAATATCGAAATTCAGGGTGATCAACGCGCGCTGATCAAAACGCTGCTCGAGGGCGAGGGGCTGACCGTCAAAATCGCCGGTGGCTGAGCTGATGCACTGCTCGGTATATCTGCGGCGCGTCAGTTAGATGTCGTCTCCCTGCTCCGACGTTTCTCGGGTGCTTCCCACCCAATCAATAATGAACTCCTGAAAATCGTCCTCGTGTATCCCCTCCTCAGAGACAACCCGCCCCCGCACAGATATACCCGCCCGAACAACGCTTTGCCGATCGCCCGTAATCAGCGGATGCCAGAGCGGCAACTCTCCGCCCTCGGAAAGCACCCGGTACGCACAGGTATCAGGCAGCCATGAGAACTCTCCAATTTGGTCAGAGGTCAGCACCATGCAATCCGGAATCCGTTGCTGACGTCTGGGGTAATCCCGGCACTGACAAGAGGCTTCATTGAACAGGCGACAGGCCACATTGGTGTAGTGGATTTCTCCCGTGTCTGCATCCTGGAGTTTATGCAGGCAGCAGCGCCCACAACCGTCGCAGAGAGACTCCCATTGCTTCTGGTCCATATCTGCGAGCGCGATCGACTCCCAGAACCGCGGCTCATCCATCGCGCGTGAGCTCCGCGGGGGCGCTGATCAGCCTGCTCTGCGGCGTCATTTCCGAGAATCTTTGACGTACATCGCCGTACCGCCGTTGCGCATATCAATCTCAAAAAAATCCGTTGCCTTGATCAGGTCGCTGATGCGGCGGTATCCGTAATTCACGGCGGAGAACGAACTGTTGTTGTTGGAGATATAGTTTGCGACCCGCCCCATATTCGCCCAGCCATCATCGTCCGCCGCCTGGTCGATCGCCGTGCGCAGCAAACGCAGCAGCGCGCTGTCCTGCCGGAGTTGAGACTTACTCTTTCTGGTGGGCGCCGCGTCCCGGTCGTCATCGGCTGCCTGCGCGGCCATCAAACTCTCTATATAGATAAAGGGTGAACAAGAGTCGACAAAGGGGCGCGGTGTTTTCTTCTGACCAAAGCCATACACAGGGAAGCCATTCTCCAGAATGCGCAATACGAGCGGCGTAAAGTCACTGTCGCTGGTCATTAGAGCGAAAGCATTCACATTGCCGCTGTAGAGCAAGTCCATCGCATCGATAATCATGGCCGAATCGGTCGCATTCTTGCCCTTGGTGTACGCAAACTGCTGCATCGGCCTGATAGCGTGCGGGTGGAGTTTGTCCGCCCAGCCACTCAGTGACTGGCTGTTCCAGTCGCCATGCGCGTGACGCACATTGACCGTTCCATACTTGGCAAGCTCTTCGAGCACACCCTCGATGGCAGACGGTGTCACGTTGTCGCAGTCAATCAGCAAAGCGATGCGTTTAGGCTCGGACATACCGGCTTCCTGTAGGGCAATCAGTGCCCAGACTGTAGCCCCTTAGTGGGGAGATTTCGAATGCTTATGCAAATTGGGCTTACTCCGGGTCTCCAACGGTCGATTATTGGTTATTTTTTAACCATTTTTATCAAAAATTTGTGCATTTCTGTCTCATAGAGCCCGCTGCGCAGCACCTAATCCAAAATATTTTTCATAAAACCGCTCTAAATAACTAATTTATATTGGAATTTTTAATTTGCTGTGATAAAACGATACTTCCACTCGCAATTAGGCCAGTGGAATGCGTTGATGCAGTGGATCTATGCCGTGCCTCAGCCTGGCCACCTAGCTGGATGACACACAGGCTGTAACCGAACTACCGCCCAACGCGATAGCAAGCAAACCGGTTTTACGCTGCCGTTTAAAGAGCGGCGAGACCAACGTTCCTGCGAGGAGCCTGCTATATGTATATTACGGCTGAACATCTGCGCGAGCAGATCATCAAACCCACCCTGGAGTATCTGGGTGCGTGGTCGGCGGACGCGGAGAGTGAACTGCTCGCAGCGGCATTGAACGACACGGAGGTCGGACTTTTTTCTCGCCAGCAGCAAGGCATGGGCTTGTTCAGAATCACGCCGAGTCAACACCGGGACCTGTGGGATCGCTATCTGGCTTTTCGGCCCGATGTCGCCAGCAAAGTCCGCGGTCTGGCGAGTCAGCGCGCGTTTTTGAGCAATCCAGACAGCGAGTTACAGACTAACCTCAGCTACTGTACCGCAATTGCCTGGCTACTCTTCCAGCGCGCACAGCCACAGGATGACAATCCGCTGCCGGCGCACCATAGCGCTGCCGTTCGCGACTCAATACGGACACACGCCTGACCGTCACTGTGCAGCATTGCTTTTCTGCCAGCGAAACAAGTCCTCCGGCGTATCGATGTCATAACGTTCGGGCAACAGCGCGACGCTGAGTTCAGCTTTTTCAAGGGCACGCAAAGTGGCCTGCAACACCGACGACTCACCCCACTCAATAGCCTTAAAAACATCGGGCTTTAACTGGCGACAGCCGATGAGCACATAGCCTCCATCTTCCGCTGGACCGATGACCAGATCTGCGTTGGCGAGATGCTTAAATGCAGAGTTCAGGTACGCCTGATCGAGCCCTGGACAATCGCTACCGACCAGCAACACCTCGTCAGCCCGCGCCAGACCATCGCTAAGCGCTGCCCACATTTTCTCACCCAGATCCCCCGCTGCCTGCTGCCTCGGCCCGCGCACTCCGAGGTCAGCAACCGCATTGAGGCAGGTGTGCCCGGCGATTTCGTCCAGCCAAATTTCGGCATCGGCGTTCCCGACATTGGCAACGCTACGGGCGGTCTGTAATAGGAGCGCCTCGTGCACAGCGCAGGCCTCATCGGGAGTCAGTTTCGTCAACAGGCGCGTCTTCACTTGGCCGGCTCGAGGGTAGCGAGCAAATATCTGCAACAATCGTTTAGGCACTTCAGCGCTCAATGCCTGCCCCCTGGGACTCATCGCCGACCCCCGGCTTCGTTAGCGTACGCTGCCCATAATAGTGGTCCCAGAGTCGCTCCGGCGATGCGCCAGCCCAATAGGCCGCGCGCAGCGCCCACATCTGCAACACCGTCAATATCACACCTCGCTGCTCCCAGCGGCGTCCGCTGCTGTGCACCGTAAGTGATAGGCGCTGTGCGGGAACACGGCGACGCAGGCGCTTGCAGATCTCAACATCTTCCATGAGAGCCTGATTCGGGAAACCACCTAGCTCCGCAAACACGTTCCTGCGAAGCATCAGCAGTTGGTCACCGGTGGCAATGCCCGACCATCGCGAGCGCCGATTGATAAACCAACTAATAAGCGGCAAGGCCATCGGACCTCCTTGTAAGGAAATCCGGCAGAAGGCCCAGTCACTTCCCAGGCGCAATTCAGCTTCTAATGCACTGGCATCAAAGTCTGGCTGGGAATCGGCATGCAGGAACAAAAGCCACTCACCTTTTGCCGCCGCGGCACCAAGGTTCATTTGCGTCGCCCGACCCGGCTCGCTGGTCAACACCACATCAGCGTGCGCAAGCGCGATAGCAACACTGCGGTCCGTGCTACCGCCATCGACGACAATAAGCTCAGCCGCTGCGAAGTCGCGACGCAGCGCTAGCAGCAAGGACTTTAGTCCTGCCGCCTCGTTAAGCACCGGTAGCACAAAACTCAACATGGGCATCTCAGTCAAATGAGGCTTTTGAACGCACAAACGCCTTCAGGCTTTAATACAGCGCGCTGCGTTCAGGTTCGGACAATAGAGGCACCGAGTTACCCATTCGATAAGCAAACACGACGCTGTAAGCAAGCACCGCTTTTACATAGTCGCGGGTTTCTCGATAGGGAATAGTTTCTACCCAGCTGTCGAAGGATCGCTGTTGACCCACCCAGTTCTGCACGCGGTTTGGTCCGGCATTGTAAGCTGCCAGCGCGACTGCACGATTACCGTTGAAGCGGTCGAGCAATTGCCGGTAGTAGGCGCTTCCCAAATCAAGATTAGTGTCCACGCTATACAACTCGCGGATTTTTAGCGGCGTGCCCGCTTTACGGGCAACCGCGCGCCCAGTCTCAGGCATGATTTGCATCAGGCCTCGAGCCCCAACGGGGGAACGCGCGCTGGGCGCAAAGGCACTTTCGCGTCGTGCGATTGCCATCAGCTGGTGCACGGGCAGAGCCTGGCGTGTCGCTCGCTTTTCAAAGGCCTCGAGGTATGCCAAAGGAAAACGCAGATCGATCGCATCCCAGCTTCTGCTGGCATTGGCTGCGTCGATGCCGAGACGATACCAGTTCTGCTGCTTGGCGATAACAGCGAACTGCAGCTGCTCGGGCCCGGTCAGACGTTGCAGAGCATGCGCCCACTCCGTGTGCGCACCGCGCTGGTCATCCAACGCATACAATTCATGCACTCGCCACAACGCTGCCCGAGCCCAATCCGACAGCGCCGGCGGCGTTGTAGCCGACGAGGAATCTCCTCCAGACACAGTTACAGACGCGGCTGCATCAAAGACAGCCAGCATGACCGGTACTGTCTGATAGTTGTATCGGTAAGGTAAACCCAGCCTATCTGCGCTGAGGAAGCCGTAGTAGCTGCGCTCTCCCGCGAGGTCTTTCAGCAACGCCGTCGCCGCCTCGCCCTGGCCGAGCGCCTCCAGCGCCCGCGCCTGCCAGTAGCGCCAGGTTCCCTCCTCCCGGGCCGTTTCGGTGAGCGCGAGCACCAGCGTATTGATGGCCGGCCAATCCGAATCGCTAATTGCCCAGCGCAAGCGAATGCCCGTCAGCTTGTCATCACGCCACTTCGCAAGATTCTGGTCCAACCAGGACTTGAGCGCACTCTCACGCTCCAACAGTCCTCGATAGGCAATCGCCGCAGCCACCTCCGCATGCTGCGCCGCATCGAGCGTGTCGGCGGTCAGTGACGACCATTGCCGCCAGGCCCTGGCCGGCGAATAGCGTGAGAAACGCACAAGGCCCAGGGCAATCATCTCACCGCGCCGTCGCTCGGAAGACGGCGTACTCAAGGCCACAGTCCGTTGCGGCTCTTGATAGACGCGCTGCAATGCCGCCAGGTCGGGCGCCAGTTGTGCCGTAGCCAGTGAACCCAGATAGCGCAGCAGACTCCCCTGACGGCCTGAGAAGGCGAGTTTTGCGCGCTCCCAGATTAGCGCATCTGAGAGACCGCCTTGGGCACGCCAAAGCGCGAACAACGGATCGCAGGCTTTGTCGACGGAGCTGGTCGATACCCAGAGTTTTTCGGCGACCGCCCAGGCCTCTGGATTCCGACCGCGGCTGCGTAACGCACGTCCGTAGTAGCAGCGCAGCCGCTCGCTGTTAGGCTCCCGGGGCGTCGCCGCCAGAAAGTCACCCCAGCGTCGCTCCTGGCCTGCGCGCCTGAGATAACGTCCAAGATAGCGAAGACCCAACGGACTGAAGCGCTGATCTTCAGCAAAATCACGCGCCACCTCGCCGCTGGTCGTGGACAGCTGACGCCGTAAAGTCTCGTAGTCGAGATAGGCTACTAGCGGGTAGTCCTGAATTGACTGTCGCTCCCGCTCTACCCGCGCCCAGTCCTCTGCCTTCGCCGCCTGCAAGGCGCTCTGGTATCGAGCACGCTGTTCTAGTAGCTCACCGCTTTCCGTGAACGTCTGGGAATAGGCAAAGGGAGCCATCAGCATCAACAACGCAAGCGCAAGAACCGAAACCAAGGAAGCAAAACCACGAACAAGACGGGTTAAACTCGCTTCATACACAGTTTGACCGCGTGAGGATTTTGCTATGACACAGAGTGCCTGGCTGCAGCGCATGGGGCTTGGCCTGCTAAGTCTACGAATATTGCTGGTTTTGCTAATAATACTGGCGTTGCTTGGTGTGGGCGCCCCAGCAGAAGCGCACAGCAAGACGGATGTTATCACCCTGCTTAACGGTGACAGAATTACTTGCGAAATCAAATCTCTGCAAAACGGACGTCTTAGTGCCTCTACCGATTCCATGGGTACCGTAGACATAGAGTGGAAAGAAATCGCAACGGTGGACTCCAACTACAACTATGAAATGCGGCTAAACGATGGACAACGTTTCTTTGGCAGTCTGGGGCCCGGATCAGTTCCCGGCAGTATTCACTTTGTTGATGTTTTTGGTGAGCGCGACCTCAACCTCGACAGCATCGTCGAACTACGCCCGGTTGAAGACAGCTTCGCGAGCCGCACGGATATTTATCTGAGTGCCAATTACGCTTTCACCAAAGCCAGCGGTGTGACGCAAACTGAATTTCGGGCCAACATGTCCTATGAAAATCAGGATGCCTTAAACGCATTGACCAGTCGTTTGACTGTATCTGACACTGATGATGAGTCCACCGCAAGCTCCCGGATAAATCTGTCGCGCAAAGTCTGGACTGATCGAGAAGCCATGTTCCGGCTTGTGTTTGCAGGACACGAGACCAACGACGAACTCGCTCTGGACTATCGCATCACGCTTGGAGCGGGTATTGGAAAGTACTTTATCGACACTAATCGGCAGAACCTCGTGGCCAGCTTTGGTTTGCAGGCGCTGGAGGAAAAAAGCCTGGACGGCGATTCGGATGAAAGCATCGAAGCAGTGCTGTCTGCTGGGTACTCTCGCTGGCGCTACGACTCACCTAAGCTCAACCTGCTGTTGGATGCGAGCCTGTACCCGTCCCTTACCGAGAGCGGCAGGTTACGCGCTGACAGCGCGGCTACGCTGCGCTGGGAGATCATCAGGGATCTATATTGGGATGTCAGTACCTGGGGTAGCTATGACAACTCCACAATCGATGCAACTGCCAGTGAATTCGACTGGGGAATTACCACAGGGCTGGGTTGGGAGTTTTAATTAGTGAATGCGCCCGCCAATCGAAATACTGGTGTGCATGCGAGGTTGGTTCCAGCCTCCGTATCCGCCGTAATATCCCCCGTAGCCGCCGTAGCCGCCGTAGCCGGTGGACATACCCACACTCCCATATACTTGCGGATCCTCGCACGCCGTCAAAGACATTCCCAACAATGCAATCAACAATAGACGAGCCACCCGTGCAATAGGTCTCACGGCTCTTACGGCTCTTACGGTCAAAGATTTACGCATCTGAAGTCCCCTGATTAACGTCGGATCGCGACATCGATTCATCCCAGCTCTGCAAGGCTACGGGCGCCCCCGAGGGCCCCGCAATGACGGCCACGAAACCACCCGCAGGCCTCGCAATCGCCGGCACGAGTACCTGACCACCGAGCGCCGTCACCCGCTCAAGCAGTATCCGTAAACGCGACTCACTAGCTACGCGCAAATAGGGCATCCACATGGTCGGCATATCGGTCAGTGGCAGGCTGCGAATCCCTGCCCGCACCTTGCCCTCGTCGCGCAATACACGAAATTCAACGCCTCGATCCACGCTCATTCCGGGCAGCGCTTCAATATCAAGCCCACTGAGCGCGGCATAAAACGATGCGGCGGCATCGACTTGACCCGTCCAGAGCTCATGCCAAAAAAACGAGCCCTCTGGTGCTAAGCCAGAGCTGTCATCCGGGTCCCCTGCGAGCGTTTCCAGACTGGCGAAAATACCGCCCTGAGCGTCCGCAAACACGGCCACTGTGCCGCGCCGGCCCAGCGAAACCGGCTCCCTTAGCACAGTCCCACCAGCCGCCACCACACGGTCTCGCGCCTGCTGCGCGCTGTCGACCGATAGCAGTGAGACCCACTGCGACACATCCCTCTCCGTGGAAAGAGACGCTTGATCCACCATACCGCCGATCGGAATTCCCGCATGAGAAATCACCCAGTAGTCGGCAATCGACGTAGGCAAACGACTAAACGACCAGCCGAGCAGCTGTGAATAGAAGTCGCGACTCGCCGCAGGCGTGTCGGAAATCAGGTCGTGCCAGATAAACTTGCCCGGATGGCGCTGGCCGGAGTTATCCCCCGTCACCGGCGGGAGATCCAGGCTCGTACCGGAGCAGGCTGCTATGAGTGCAAGCGGCAGAGCGAAAAAAATCACGAGGGAGCGTGCGTAAATTAGGTGTAGCAAGAGAGAATCTCGATAGCGAAAAAAACCCAGATTATCACACGCCGCACCCAGTAAGCTGCTCGTGAACGTACCGGGTCTTCTCTTGATGGGCCTACGGACTCCGCTGCCTGTTCTTTTGAAGCGTGTCGTGCATTTGATACGCAGTCGTCCCCAGATCTAAGGCAATCAGTGGAGCTGGGCATGCGAGGGATGTCTTTGCAATTTGGTCCGCCTGGGCCGATTCGAACGGCCGACCTGCCGCTTAGGAGGCGGCTGCTCTATCCAGCTGAGCTACAGGCGGATTAAGTCTGTATTAGGGACGCGCACAATTCTACCAGCCTTAGCCGCGAGGTACCGCCCTGCGCTAAAGGAATAACAACGGTAAATCGCTAATCTTTTACCAGTTTTAACCTCTTTCTGCGCAGCGCTCACGATGCCATAATCAGCGATAGAAATTAGGGATACGATTAATGAACGATACAGATCTGGAAATCGCGCCGTACTTGGCTCTAATGGTCAAGAAAGAGGGTGAAGATATTTACTTACACTCCGGCGCGAAGATTTTGATCAAGGGTCCATTTGGATTTGCGTGGATTGGAGAAAGGCTCGAGCCCGGCAAGGTTGACAGCATTTTCCGGACCATTGCCTCGGATAAAAAAATCAAGGAATTCGAGGAGGATGGCGAGGTTGATTTCAGCCTTGGCGTTCCATCGCTTGGCCGTTTCCGTGGATCAGCCTTTCGTCAGCGCGGTGAGACGTCGCTGGTGTTTCGCTATGTTCGCAACGATATCCCAAGCATAGAAGAACTGGGGTTGCCGACCGTGCTCCACGACCTGGTCATGGTTAAAAACGGCCTGGTTGTTGTTGTCGGTGCCACAGGGTCTGGTAAGTCCACTTCTCTGGCCGCCATGATCGACTACCGCAACACCAACGCGCCCGGACACATACTCACCCTGGAGGATCCGATTGAGTATCTTCACAGTCATAAGCGCTCGGTAGTCGCACAGCGCGAAATTGGCGTGGACACCGAAACCTATACCAGCGGTATACGCTCGGCCATGCGCTCGGCGCCAAATGTCATATTACTTGGCGAGATCCGCGACGCTGAAACCATGGAATCGGCGCTTAAGTTCGCAAATACGGGGCACCTGTGTCTGACCACGCTGCACGCCAACAACGCGGTGTCGGCCCTGGAGCGAATGATGACGTTCTTCCCCTCGGAGGATCAGGAAAACGAAGTCGTGCGTATCGCGCAGAACCTGCGCGGCATCGTGTCTCAACGGCTGGTGCCTACGGTAGAGGGTAGTAAATGCGCAGCGATGGAAATCATGGTTAACACGCCCCGAATTGCAGAACTGATCGTCAAACAGGACCTGAGCGAACTGCGCTCATCGATCGAACAAGGCGGCAAATATCAAATGCGCACTTTTGATCAGGCACTGATCGAGCTTTTCGAGAAAGGCACAATTTCCGCCGAAACAGCCGTCGAGTATGCAGACTCCAAGAACAATGTCTCGCTACATATTCGACTCAACAAGGGCGAATCGTTCGACAACGTGAAGCTTGAGCTCGATCAAATCTAGGCGGGCATTCCGTCCTCAGCTGAGATCCAGCACGATTTTACCGAAGTGCTGCTGGCTCTCCTGATAGCGAAAGGCAGTCGCGAGCTCCGGCAGAACATAACTACTGTCGATGACAGGTCTGAGCTGCCACTGCTCAAACGCATTTAGCATGCTCTCCTGGTGTTCGTGAGAGCCTACCGTGATGCCGGCCATCACCGCATTGCGCTGAAAGAACTCGGCTAGCGGCACGTCGCCACTAATACCTGTCAGCACGCCTATCATGCTGATAGTCCCACCGATGCGCAGAGCGCGAACTGATTGCGTGACGGTTCCCGGTCCGCCTACTTCAACCACCAGGTGCACTCCACCATCCGTACGCTCCGTGGCGACACGCCCCCACTCTGGCTGTTCTTTGTAGTTGATGAGCACATCAGCGCCGAGGGCCTTCAGCTTTTCAAGTTTGGCATCACTTGATGAAGTAGCGACCACTTTGCAACCCAGGTGTTTAGCGATTTGCAGCGCAAAAATACTGACGCCACCCGTGCCCTGAACAAGCACCCAATCGCCGGAATTAAGCGAGGCCTCTACACAAAGCGCTCGCCAGGCCGTGAGACCTGCACAAGGCAGAGTCGCCGCCTCGGCATAACTCATGTAATCCGGCATACGCGAAAACGCCGCCACGGGCATGGTCACCGTCTGACTGGAAAAACCATCGATATGGTCACCCGGCACGCCCAAAAGCCCCTCCATCGACGCAGTGCCCGAATGCCAATTCGGGAAAAAATGACTGATGACCTTGTCACCCAGCGCGAACGTGCTGACACCCTCGCCCAGCGCGGTGACCTCTCCGGCGCCGTCGGACATCGGCACTCGCCCCGCATCTGTGGGTAGCAGACCACAAGCCACCAGATAATCATGGAAGTTTAAAGAACTGGCATGCACACGCACTTGAATTTCACCCGGCCCGGGAGAGCGTGCGAGTACATCGCTCATCGTCAGATGATCGAGACCGGGTTCCTTGCCCAAAGTGACTTGTTTCATGTTTCTGCTACCTGTGTGGTGTTAACAACAAGGGCTCATACGTGGCCTGCTTGAGGCGCAAGGTATCACGCAGTGCCCCAACGTTCAGATGTCGCCTCGCAGCATCAGGCCAGTCATAAACATAGCGTGCGCTATCACAGCTATCAACGTCAGCCAGCCGCGCATTCGCGAATACCAGGACTCGCGTTGTAAACGCTGGTTTTCAAACCACAGCATCGCCAGATGGCCGAGCATCAGCAACAATGCCGCTAACAGCGGCTGCGCAGTCAACATGGCAAGAACAGCAAAAAGTACCAGGCCATTGCTGACCAAGATAGTCGCGCCCTGCCCCGGCCGAGGGTTCGGCAAGGTTTCGCCCCACAATGTGCCGCCAAGAAAGCACAGTATGGCGGTGGAATAGAGCAAGAATGTTCGTTGCGCCACCGCATGCAGCAAGCCATCAAGAAACATAACGCCCAGCGCCGCACCGAGAAACGGCAGCAAGCCAGCCAGGCCTAGCACCACCATCAATAGCGAGGCTGGCGCACCGGTCGTTGCGTCAGTCGTTACCTGCGCAGTCACGCCCGCTGTGCTGGCCTCAGTCGCAGGCTCCGTCACGCTCATCGACGATGATCCTGCCGCTCGATACTGAGCACAATTCCGCCCACGCGAAAACCGAATTTGCGCATAACCGATTCGTTGACCAGCGTATCGGGCGTGATGAGATACATACGGTCATCGATTGTCAGATCAATAGTACCGTCGCCGTAGGGTACCTGGAGTACGTAGTCAAGAAACATGGCGTTCCCGGCCACCTGCGCATGGCCATCGCCGACGACGTCACCAGCCGTGGCGCGATAACGTCCCTGACCCAGGGGCATTAGCGTCCAAACACGGTGGCTCTCTTCTCCATCGGAGAATAAAAAGCGTTCGTCAAGCGTACCGATACCATCGACCCAGCTGGCGTCGATGTCAGCAGTAAAACGTCGGATGACCCGCCCGCCGCGGTCTTTAACCATTCCTGTCGCCACAAGTGGGCCATCGAAAAAACGTTCCGGGACAAACTCAGGCTCCATTGTCGCGTAGTCATCGACGCTGACTGATGCGCAGGCCGAGACAAACAGAGGAACCAGAGCGAACACAAGCCTGAAGAGCGATCGCATAAGACGCTGCCTGTAATGTGGATTTAAAAAGTACTGATTGAAAAAGTGTAAGCATAAAAAACCCGGCCTGCGGCCGGGTCAACGAAAACCAACTCGGGGGAAGATTGGTTTCGTGTTGATAGTGAACTCACACTATCTTGCAACTTACGCCAGTCCATTTTAGCCGGATCACAGAAGTCTCAAATTTATTGCGCGGGTTTTCTACTCGGGTATTCCTAAAGAGACACGGTGTGACGGACAGCCTGCATACGCGAGCATGAGCCGCTGTTGCTGTAGGCTTCCAAGCGCTGTGCGGCCAGCACTGATTCTCCGGACGGCACGCCAAACAGCAGTCCGTCGATGTAGCCGAGAGCCTTGGCATAAATGACATCTACGGCATCGTCAGAAAACTCCTGTACCACATCGTCAAAACGCTGATTGAATTGCTCTTCATCGAGATATCCGAGCGCATCGTCAGCCAGCACACAGCCGAGCTGGGAGGCTGCCTGAAGCTCGACGGAGCTCAAGGTCAGTGCCTGCACTGGAGCGCACAGGCAAGCTAAACACGCGATCCAGGCCGATGCCTTTGTCCCTACAAAGAATGATTTACGCGACTGCATAACAACGCCTCCGAAGCGATATGCACGCACGGTAGCCGCGAAATGTGACAATTATGTGTAAATTAAATGACAGATTTATGTCGGTAGGCTAGGTCTGTATGCGCCATCTCATGCCTCTGGCTTGGCAAGGACGGCCTGAATCTCGTCGAGAATCGTTACATCATCAATGGTCGCGGGGATTTTGTAGGCATTCCCGTCCGCGATACTGCGCATAGTGGCGCGCAGTATCTTTCCAGACCGGGTCTTGGGCAGCCGCGTGACCACCTCGCAGCGCTTGAACGCAGCCACCGGTCCTATCTGCTCCCGGACCATGGCAACGACTTCCCGGGTGATCTCTGCGTGCGCCTTGCTTACACCATCAGACAGCACGATCAATCCCAGCGGCAATTGACCTTTCAAGGCGTCGGCAACCCCAATCACTGCGCACTCAGCTACCTGCGGGTGAGCTGCAAGAATCTCCTCCATCGCACCGGTCGACAAGCGATGGCCGGCAACGTTGATCACGTCATCGGTTCGGGCCATCACAAACACATAGCCGTCCTCGTCGATGTAACCCGCATCGCCCGTCTCGTAGTGCCCGGGAAACTTCGCAAAATACGCGGATTCAAAACGCGCATCAGCATTCCAGAGTGTGACGAAGGTGCCCGGCGGGAGTGGCATCCTGATGGCAAGTGCGCCGATATCACCCGGGCCTACCTGGCCACCACTATCGTCCAACACCACCACGTCGTACCCGGGAACAGGCCGCGCCGGAGACCCCGCTTTAACCGGTAGGGGCTCGATACCCAGGCAGTTGGCGCAAATGGGCCAGCCGGTTTCGGTTTGCCACCAATGGTCTATAACCGGGATCTGCAGCTGGGATTCTGCCCACGCAAGCGTATCTGGATCGCAACGCTCGCCAGCCAGGAACAAAGCCTCAAGGCTGGAGAGGTCGCGATTCGCGATGTGCCCGCCCTCCGGGTCCACTTTACGAATGGCGCGAAATGCCGTGGGCGCAGTAAACAGCACTTTTACGCGGTGCTGCTCAATCACTCGCCAGTAGGCGCCAGCATCCGGCGTTCCAACGGGCTTGCCCTCGTAGAGCACGGTAGTACTGCCGTTAAACAAGGGCGCATAAACGATATAGCTGTGGCCTACCACCCAGCCGACATCGGACGCTGCCCAGAACACCTCACCGGGGCTCACGTTGTAAACACTACCCATGCTCCACTTGAGCGCCACAACGCTGCCGCCGGTATCCCGCACGACACCTTTGGGCTCCCCGGTGGTTCCCGAGGTATAAAGAATATACAGCGGGTGATTAGCGGAAACCGGCACACAGTCCACCGGCTGCGCATCGCTAACCGCCTCGGACCAATCTATATCTCTACCGGGAAGGAGGTCCGCCAGCAGCTGCTGCCGCTGTAACACCAGGCAGTGCTCGGGCTTGTGCGAGGCCAGCTTAATCGCGCCGTCCAGGAGCGGCTTGTAAGGGACGTTGTGTCTGGGCTCGATTCCGCAAGACGCCGTAAGCACCATTTTCGGCGTCGCATCGTCGATACGCACGGCCAGCTCATTGCTGGCAAAGCCGCCAAAAACCACTGAGTGTATGGCCCCTAGTCGGGCACAGGCGAGCATGCCGATCACCGCTTCAGCGACCATGGGCATGTAGATCAATACCCGGTCGCCCAGGCCCACACCGTGCTGTGATAGCACACCTGCGCAACGGGCCACGGCATCCAATAGCTCCGCGTAGCTATAGCTGGAACTGGACTGGTGACCCGTGACCGGGCTGTCGACGATCAGCGCGGTTTGCGCCCCGCGACCATTCGCCACGTGTACATCCAGCGCGTTGTAGCACGCGTTAATAAGACCATCCGGATACCATCGATAAAAGGGTGGACGGCTATCATCGAGCAGTGTCGATGGAAAACGATCCCAGTGGACGTCCCGTGCGGCTTCCAGCCAGTCAACCTCAAGCATCATTTTTTCCTCTGCCAAATCGCACATATCCGGCGTTCATCTACTCACGCCAAATCGGCAAGGCACCACAAGCAAGCCAGCAATCACCGACTATCCGCAACGCTGAGCGCACTGCAGGTCGATGTAAGGCCGCTCAACGGTCCATCCGCTGTGCATTCAGCCAGTCCAGCAAGTTCCGAGTGGACGCGTCCAATGACTCGACCTGCGCTTCCGGCACTCTATGATTATCAATAAGCGGCAGTATCTCACGCGCCAGTTGCTTGCCGAGCTCAACACCCCACTGATCAAATGAGTTCACTCCCCAGATGACCCCCTGACAGTAGATCTTGTGTTCGTAAAGAGCCACCAGCGCTCCCAGCGTTTGTGGTGTCAGCTGGCGCATCAAAATCGTATTGCTGGGTCTGTCCCCGGAAAAAACCTTGTGCGGTGCAAGACTCGCGGCACGATCAGCATCGCCCAGGCTATTCTCCAACTCGGCCTGGACGACTTGCAGTGACTTCCCGCACATTAACGCGCGGGGTTGCGCAAGTAGATTGGCGAGCAGCTTCTGATGATGATCACCCAGCTCTGCGTGTGATCGAGCCGCCGCGATAAAGTCCGCAGACATGCGGTCTGTACCCTGATGGAGTAACTGATAGAAAGCGTGCTGGCCATTGGTCCCGGGCTCGCCAAACACTACGGGGCCGGTTTTATGCTTCACCGAGCCGCCATCGTGGCCCACCGACTTGCCATTGGATTCCATATCTGCCTGCTGCAGGTATGCCGGTAGACGATGCAGATGCTGGTCATAGGGAAGCACAGCGTGAACGGAATGATTCTGTATATTGCGATTCCAAACCCCGACGAGCGCCAACAGCACCGGCATGTTCCGGGCTATTGGAGCAAAGCGAAAGTGCTCATCCATAGCGTGTGCGCCATCCAGCAGCGCGAGGAAATTATCCCCGCCGACCTGCAAGGCGATAGACAATCCAATGCTGGACCATAGGGAAAAGCGCCCACCGACCCAATCCCAGAAACCGAAGGTGCACTCGTCGGTGATACCAAAGGAGCGTACCGCTTCGGCATTGGTAGACAGGGCCACGAAATGGCTCGCTATGGCCTCTACGGGCGCGCCATTACGATAAAACCAGTCTTGGGCGCTGCGGGCATTGGTCATGGTCTCTTCCGTTGTGAAGGTCTTGGAGGCAACAACAAAGAGCGTGGTCTCCCAGTCCAGCATCTCCAAGGTATCGGCCAAATGCTGACCATCGACGTTCGACACAAAGTAACTGCGTCTGCCCGCCAGCCAGAACGGTCGCAACCCCTCGACGACCATCTGAGGGCCGAGATCTGAGCCTCCTATGCCAATGTTGACCACTGTAGTCAGGGGTTTGCCGGTGCTACCCAAGCGCTGACCGTTGTGTACCGCCGCCGCAAACGTCAGCACACGTTCGCGCTGTGCCGCAGCCAGCGCACAGGCGTCAGTGTCGTCCACCATTACTTTACGACCCGATCGATCGCGCAGCGCCGTGTGTAAAGCCGCGCGGTTTTCGGTGGTGTTGACGGGTTCACCGCGTAACAGCGCGGCAATCGCCGCCGGCAGCTTGCGCTGTTCGGCGAGAGCCACTAGCAATTTTATCGCGTCGCGCGACAGGTGATTCTTGGAGTAATCCAGAAATAGTCCCGCCGCTTCCAACGAGAAGTCCGCGGCACGCTCGGAATCGCGTTCAAAAAGCTGCGTGGTACGCACATCGCCGAGTGCCTGTGCCTCCACTTGCAGCGCATACCAAATGTTGTCGCTATCGTGTGTCATTCCAAAGGCACTCGCGTCGTTTGATTGTTATCGAGCCATGGTGCTCACGGCCATTCCATTGTCGGCCACAAAGAAAGGTACTGAGAGTCCATCCCTGGCAAACCAGCACCCATTATGCAGGGCTAACGCGTCGTAACAAGAGAGCGGATCCCTGCAGCATCACACATTTCTGCCAGGATTAGGGTGGCTGATCACGAGAGCTTGGCCAAGCGAAGCGCCTCCGCTTACAATCGTGACAATAGCAAGCTAAGACAGTGAAGACACTATGAACGCACCGGTGGCAGCAGGCATTCCACAACACGACCCTGGCCAGGTCGACATTGATCCGTACACAGTGCCTCTGGCAGAGATCGACGTTGCCAACCCATTCCTGTTTGAGAATGATGTGCAGGGACAATGGTTCAAACGCCTGCGCGATGAGGCCCCTGTGCATTTCTGTGCGGAGAGCGAATTTGGTCCCTACTGGTCCGTTACCCGCTACGACGACATCATGACTGTCGATACCTCACACAAGATATTCTCCTCTGAGCCCGCGATTACTATTCGGGAGCAGTTCGACGACTTTCAGCTGCCGATGTTTATCGCCATGGATCGCCCGAAGCATGACGAGCAACGCAAGACCGTGAGCCCCTCCGTGGGCGCCGAGGCATTGCGGCAATTCCAGCCCATTATTCGCGAGCGCACACAGGAGGTGCTGGATAGCCTCCCTGTTGGCGAGCCGTTCAACTGGGTCGAAAAAGTCTCCATCGAACTGACCACGCGCATGCTCGCTACTCTGTTTGATTTCCCCCTTGAAGAGCGCAGCAAGCTTACCTACTGGTCCGATATGGCGACCACCACCCCGGGCCCGGAAGGCATGGTGGATACGGAAGAGGAATGGCAGGCGGAGATGCTCAACTGCCTGCAGTACTTTGTTGAACTCTGGAATAAGCGCGCGAAGCAGCCACTGCAGAATGACTTCATTTCGCGACTCGTCCACGGCGAAGCCACGCGCAACATGGATCAGATGGAATACCTGGGCAATCTTCTGCTATTAATCGTCGGCGGCAACGACACCACACGCAGCACCATGAGCTCCAGCGTGTTGTGTCTGGATGCACATCCGGAGCAATTCGCGGCGCTAAAGAACGACCAAGCCTTGATTCCCGACATGGTCTCCGAAACCATTCGCTGGCAGACACCGCTTGCACACATGCGTCGGGTTGCTCTCGAAGACACAGAACTCAATGGGCAAACCATCCGCAAGGGCGACAAAGTGATTATGTGGTACGTGTCAGGCAACCGGGACGAACGGTTTTTTACTGAGCCTGATGCCTACAACATCCACCGCGAATCTTTGCGCAAGCACCTCTCCTTTGGCTTTGGCATTCATCGCTGCATGGGCAATCGCGTCGCAGAGATGCAGCTGTACACCTTGTGGGAGGAAATCTTCAAGCGGTTTGGTCGAATCGAAGTCGTAGGCGAACCCCGGCGCACGCGCTCGGTTTTCGTGAAAGGGTATCGCGAGCTCCAGGTACTGCTGCACCCCAAGAAGTAGCAGCATATGCTCGATTGAGCGACCGAGCATATGCCGGCCGACTTGCGGCTCCCGAATAGAGGACCTGAGGTTTGGCTCTCCGCCCAAGCCTGCAGCGGCGGACAGCAAACTAGAAGTTGAGGCGCACGCCAGCCGAGTAGGTCACGCCGAGGTTGTATTTCTCAAACACCTGGCCACCTTGCGTCCATTCTATTGGTTCGTCAAAGATGTTCATCGCCTTAAACTCAATTTCCAAGCCGCTGCCGACCATATCGAACTCATCCCAAGTCCAGCGAAACAAGGCATCCACGCGACTCCGGGATTCCTGAATGATGTCCGGATCGTTCAAGGCACCCACCAGAGCGATAAACCCGCCTTGGTAGTTATAGGCCAGCGACGCCACAATACCCCGACTCGGATCGTCATAGGCCAGTAGTATATTGCCGAGCACATCTGACTGCCCCGTAAGAGGTCGCTCTGTAGCATTCAACTGCCGAATGCTCCGCCCGCCAGTAATTGGAACATCGGCCGCCGTTTCGTCCGCAGCCAGCAGCGTGACCTCAGACTCGATGTATGAGACGTTAGCGGACAAGGTAAACAAGTTCAGCCATGAGTCGTCCCACCCCTCAGATTCAATACCAAACCAATCCGCCAGGCGCAGTTCTTTCCGAAAATCGTATTCGACCCCTTGCAGATAGGCCTCCTCGGCGTTGAACCAGGTAAAAATACGGTTCTGCGCCTGGACTTGCCCCTGTTCAATCGGATCCGTGAAGTCTTTGTAGAAGCCCCCAAGGCTCATGCTGTCGGAGTTGCCGAAGTACCATTCCCACCGAATATCGTAATTGCTGATCTCGGCCGGTTGCAGGAAGACGTTTCCCCGGTACAGCTGGAAATTTTGAGGATTGCGAATCGTGGTACCGGTAATTTCGAGCAGACTGGGCCTATTGACCGTGTCCGACCAGGCCACACGCACCTGCATGTTGTCGACAAACTCGTAGGTTAGCGATCCCGACAGCAGCACATCATCGTACTGTTGCTCGACCTGGTTCGTCGTGGCCTCTTCCAGATTACCGCCCCAGGCATCGGCAAAAAGCGTCACATCCTCAATGCGCACGCCAGCCTGAACCCGAACGCGATCCGTCACCTGCGCATCGAATTGCGCGTAATACGAAGTCACCTCTTCACCGGACTGCGCGAAAGGAAAAATTCCCGATGCGTTGGCAGCGCCGGCCGTGAAATCGCGAACGGTAACGTATTCGTCGGCAAAGTTATCGATGTCGAACAGCTGGTTCGGCACCATGAGGGAGACAAAGTCCGGAGTCTGACTGGTCAAATCAAAGCGGAAGAGTCGATCCTCGCTCTCTCGGGTTCGCTCGTAATACCCCACACCTCCCCGCACCGTTACATCCACATCCCCGATGTAAAAGGGAACTTCAAAATCGACACCAAAATCTCGCAGTTCATCGTCGAGTCGTGCGAAATTCCGCTCCGGCGCCTGAAAAACCTCTCGGAGATCTCCGGCGGCTTGTCGATTGGGTGTTACCACCTCTAGCAGACCATCGCGATTTTCGGCGTACGTATAGGTACGGGTGTCTGGAGAATCCCGGTAGGCAGAGCCGTCAACAGCGCGCCAGCTGATTTCCGCATCGTTGTAGTCCGGGAAAAAGTGCTCCCCGGTCAACTGCCAGGTCTCAATCTCGTTCTCTGTAAACTGCAGACGTATGCTCTGCGCCAGCGTGCCGTCGTTAACATCGTCTTCTGAGGTAAGACCCAGATTTTGCTGGGTCTCGTCTTCGGTTTGCCGCATTAGGGTGTAGGTCAGGTTGAGCGAGTTGTTACCATCGATTTCGTAGCCAACAGTCGCAAAACCGTTGAAGCCAATCACTTGCCTCGACGTCATCTGGTCGTACTCAAGAGTTTGTCTAGAGCCCCCATTAACGCCGGTAAACTCGTAGCGTCGAAAATCCGTAAAGCGGTTTAACCACTGATTGCTGTAACGATAGGAGCCGATAAACCCTATCGCGGACTCCTCTCCAAAATCCAAACGCTTACCCAGCTCCACCTCCCCGGTGAAGTTAGGCTTTAGATCTTTTTCGAAAATGTCCCAATTGTTGTAAAAGCTGGCACCCAGTGCCGCGCGCTGTGGGAAGACACTCTCTTCGAATTCTTCGCTGGACAGCTGGGCGATGTTGACCGGTAGGTTTCGCGTGCCGTCATCCCAGCCCCAGTTATCTTCTTCACCGCCTTTATAATAGATACCAGTGCCACCCGTGGTCTCAGAGTTGCCACCGACCGATAACTTGACGTTTGCGAAGTCCTCTTCCGGCGTGCTCTTGGTACGAATATCAATAACGCCTCCGGAAAAGTCACCCGGGTAGTTGGCAGAGTAGGTTTTTTGCACCAACAGACTTTCAACAATTTTGTTGGGAATAATATCCAGCGGAACGGTTTTCTGGAACGGAACCGGACTGGATATCCGTGTGGAGTTAAGCAAGGTGGATGAATAGCGCTCGCCGAGTCCACGGACATACACGTATTTGCCACCGACCAGGCTAAGACCCGTTACTCGAGAGAGTGATATTCCCACGTTCGTCTCGCCCAGCTTCGACAAATCCTCTACGTCCAACACATTGGAGATTTCGGAGGTATCGCGCTTTTCATCCGGGATAAATTCTCCGAGAACAAACACTTCCTCGATCGACGATGGCGGTGCGACGATCCCAACATCCTCCTGAGCTTGCAGGCCAAGACTGACAGGCATAGAGGCGAGGGACACCGCAACCACCAGACTTTTTCGTTTCATCATTCACTTTCGCCTTTCACTTGCGTCTGTCCACTGACTCAGGGGTGGACGCATTGAACTGTGCTTTAAAGAAGTGCCAGCCCCTTTCGAGACTGGCACTCAGGTAACGTCTGGCTTAAACCTGGCTTAAACCCGACCTAAGGAAGAAACACCCAGCTACCACGCCAGCTCTCGAAATCAGCACCAATAATGCTGTTTTGCTCAAAGAAGCCATCGGAGGGCAAACTGCCAGCCGGCGGCTGTCCAGCACCTTCGACTATATTGCTGCTGTCCAGGAAACTCTGCAGCGCCGGTACATCATCTCCCTCAGCGACTGTTGTACAGTTCAGTTGAACACCGTCAAACGCGATACCCGTGCCGAGAAGGTTCAAAGACTCACCCTGTACTCGCAGACAGTTCTCGCCACTGACAACGGCTGAGTTGAAGAGCAGGAGGCCTGTTCCTCTACGCAGGCGAATAGCGCGCTGCCCCGGGCTGGCAGCGATAGTCATGTTGGCTATGGCCGGATTCGATACGGGCATCGCCAGTTCGTCACCCTCTCGGTTGTCAGCCTCGATACCATTATCGCCACTGTCTGCAGACTGTTCGATATACAGGTACTGCACCCGACCCGTCCAACCATCGGTCCAGTCCAGCGAGTCATCCGCGTTCCCTGTCAACACCACGTACTTTGCATCCACGGTCCCGCCGAAGAACTCAATGCCATCATCCAGATTATTGTGCACCTGGATAAACTCCACGGTAGTGCCATCGCCTACACCCTGGAAGGCGATACCGTTAAGCTGATTCTCCGGGTCAACATTCGAGCCCGCGTACTTAACCACGACGTAGCGCAAGGTACCGGAGCTGTCATTGGGGTTGTCACCACCAAAGATACCCGAGTTGGCCTCACCCTCTTTCGTGCACCCTGCAGAACCACCACTGGCGCCCTCCGGACAATCATTGATCGGCGCGAAACCGTTAATCACAATGCCACCCCAAAGACCCCGACTGCCCGCGGACACCACCCCGTCAAGTTCATCGATGGAAGTGAAGTTGATCGGCATCTCCTCAGTACCGTTCGCCTCGATCCGTGAACCGCGACTGATGATCAGGAAGTCGTCTGCGCCAGAACCAATCACCGATACGCCGGATTCGATAGTGAGCACCGCAGGTATACCTTCATCACCGATGGCGACCCGGCCGCTCAGGATGTAGTTGTTATCCCGTGTCAGGTTTAGATTGCTGGTGTAAGTGCCGCTCAACACGCAACCCGGCTTACCGCCTACTGTGCCGGAGGTCTCTATCGCACCTGCCGGACAGCCAAAACTCACCCCGGCATCGGGCATACCGACGGTCCAGCCTGAGGTCCAGTCGTTGGCATCGCTCTCGATAGCCCCAATGAAGTTGGTGTTATCGAAGAAGGCATCCCCTGCCAGATCAACAGGCAGGGCGGCACTAGCCCCCTCTGCGACGTTATCACTCCCGTCCAGGAAGCCCTGCACGGCGGGGATGTCGTCTCCATTGTTGACCGTCGCGCAATCCAGCGTGACGCCACCGAAAACAATGCTGTCGTTAAGCTGATTCAGAGACTCTCCCTGAATGCGCAGACAGGTATCGCTGCCCCGCACCACTGAATTGTATAGCTCAAGGCCCGTTCCCCGGCGCAGGCGAATCGCGTTCTCGCCAGCATTACCATTGATCGTCATATTGGCGATTCTCGGCTCGGAGCGTGGCTCAGCGTTCTCATCACCTTCGCGGCTATCGGCCTCAATACCGTTATCTCCGGTATCGGCCGCCTGATCGATAACCAGATACTGCACGGAACCCGTCCAGCCATCAGTCCAGTCCAGCGAATCATCTGCATTGCCGGTGAGCACCATGTACCTGGCGTTCACCGTGCCGCCAAAAAACTCCACTCCGTCATCGAGGTTGTTGTGCACCTGCACAAATTCAACGCTAGTACCCGCACCCACTCCCTGGAAGGCAATACCGTTAAGCTGATTTTCAGGATCGACGTTTGAGCCGGCAAATTTGACCACGACATAGCGCAGCGATCCCGAGCTGTCGTTTGGCTGATCGCCACCATAAGTACCGGAGTTGGCCTCACCTTCCTTGGTGCACGCCGCGGTACCGCCCGCGGCACCTTCCGGGCAATCGTTAATGCCCGCCAGACCGTTAATAACCAAACCGCCCCACAGGCCGCGATCCAAATCAATGTTCGCCGTGCCGAGAACATCGTTGCGGGCAGTAAACACGATTGGCTGCGTTGCAGAACCGTTTGCGACAATATCCGCATTCTGCGAAATCACCAGGAAGTCGAAGCTGGTGCCGCCAAACACGGTAGTGCCGGGCTGAACTGTTAGCGTGTTAGTGCTCACACCGTCTCCGATAGTCACTTTACCCACCAGCTGATAAAGATTGGTATTGCGCAATGTCAGATCGGACGTAATTGTGCCTTCTATATTGCAGACACGCTTACCGTCTACCGTCTCGTCCGCGCTTGTCGTGCCAGAGGGGCAACCGAGATCCGGTTGACCCGAATTACTGACGGAACCGGTCAGGGTCCAACCTGCAGACCAGTCCTCCGCGCCAAAGGCACCGACAAAGCCCGCATCCTCCAACCGTGAATCGGTAGGGGTAACCGGGCTTACCGTATCACCGTCCTGAGAAACCTCCATTGCACCGTCAAGATAGACCTCTACGGCCCCGTCATCGTCACTGTCGTGCATGCTGGAACAGTCGAAAGTCGTACCCGCAAAGCTCAGGTCTGAACCCAACTTGTCGCGTGAAGTTCCATCGATACGCAGGCAGCGTTCAGATCCGGTAACGATACCGTTCCAGAACATGCCCCCCGTGCCGCGACGCAGGCGAATAGAGCGCTCCGTCTCGGCGCCAAAGAAGCTGAAGTTGGCGATGGCCGGCATGGCCACCGGCATTGCGCTCTCGTCGCCCTCGCGGTTGTCCGCCTCGATGACATTATCAGCAGAATCGGTCTGCTCCACGTAGACATATTGCAGCGCGCCAGTCCAGCCATCGGTCCAGTCGAGCGAATCGTCGGCATTGCCCGTTAACACGATGTACTTGCCACTGGTCGTGCCACCAAAAAACTCGATGCCATCATCCAAGTTGTTGTGCACCTGAACGTACTCGACCACGGTCCCAGAGCCCGTGCCCTGGAAAGCAATACCGTTAAGCTGGTTCTCCGGGTCTACGTTGGAACCGGCGTAGCGAACCTGGACGTAGCGCAAAGTACCTGAGCTGTCGGTCGGCTCGCTGCCGCCGAAGGTGCCTGAGTTGGCCTCGCCTTCTTTTGTGCAGCTATCGGTGCCGCCCACGGCGCCTTCCGGGCAATCGTTAATGGGCGCTCGGCCGTTCAGTACAAGACCACCCCACAAGCCGCGATCACTCGCCTCTGCCTGTCCTGCCACGTCCTCCGCCGCCGTGAAGATAATCGGCTCCGCGGCGGTTCCGTCTGCGCTGATCTGCGCACCCTGCTCGACAATAAGAAATTCAAACTGCGAACCGCCGCTGAATACGGAACCCGGAGCCATCTCAAGCACGCCGCTGCCAACTCGCAAGGCCCCGCCGGTAATCTCCAGAACGATGTCATTACCTATGAGGAGACCGTCCGGATCGAGCACTCCACCTTCTAGCGCAGAGATATCCAATACGAAGATGGGCCGTCCACCAAAGTCACTGCTTGCGACACGTCCGGAGTCTGAGATCGCAGACGAGAGCCGATCGGGTATGACCGAAGCGATTCCGGTACCGCCATTACCACCCCCATTGCCTCCACCGTTACCACCGCCGTTACCCCCGCCGTTACCACCGCCATTGCCTGGGGCGGGAACTTCTACTTCGACCACGATCACACCCGGTGACACGTTATCTGATGACCCACCACAAGCTGCGATCAGTGTGGTCAAGGCTACAAGCCCCGCACTTTGCCAAATTCGTTTGCTCAACATCTCAGACCTCATTCAAGCCAGGGAACGACATGCGAAGACCAGAAGCGTCGCAGGCCGGTAAATCGACCCGGAAATGCTAGGGCCCCGGTGTGACGGAAATGTGATTGTGATGTGACGTATTTGTTACAAAGCGAGGCAACTAATTTGAAGCAACGGGTGGAGACAGTGATACGCCCACATCATCCAACAGCAGGTTTCCCTGCGCTGTGCGGTCAAAAACAAAGCGTATAGCGGCCAGACCAGCGATATCGAAATCCTGATTTACGCGTTTGAAAGCGTCCAGCGGCAACTCAATATGCTGGAGCACCGGCTCCCAATCCGCTTTATAGTCCTTCTCGTTGCGCGTCGCATTCTTCAGATAGAGTACGCGAACCGGGGGAATCAGCTGCGCATATTCTGAAACTGCCAGACTCGCACGCTGTCCGGATTGATCGGTCAATTCAACACTGAAATCGGGGATACTCGGTGTCGAAGTTCCGGTCTGCGTAGATTGCTCAGGCCCATTCATACTCGGCGGCAGTGCATCCAGCGAGGCACTTACCGAGAAGACCAGGGAGTGTTGCTCGGATAGCGATGGGATACTGCCGGAGCGAATATCCAGTGCCGCATTTGGCGATCGCCAGCTGAGTTGCACGGCGTTGCTACCTTGCAGCCTTTGATCGCGATGTACCAATGGGATCTCACGCCAGCGCAGCAAATTCTCCGCCGCTATGCTAGCGCCAACGCGACTGCCGGTGGTGACGTTGAGATCCTCTTCAAAGTTGGCGATTGCCACGAATGTCGTGTCTTCAAATTGGTTGACAAAGCTGCGCTTGGGCAACCAGCCCGCCCCCAGTCGCGGGTCACGCAATAGCGCTACGTAATTCAGCTGCTCCCTGAGCGTCGCCTCTAAAAATGCGGTGATAAAAACCTTGGCCGCCTGCCGCTGCTCCTGACCCGAAACAATCGGCGCGGTGTTCAGCCTCCAGGAACCGGGCGGAGAAATATCATAGCGCCCCCACCCGGTATTGAACTGGCCGTGATTCGCCCCGTGTAAATAAACGCCGGCTTTCAGGAAATAGTCATTGTTGTTGCCTACAGGGCTGTTGCCAAAGGAAATCCGATTAATCTGACGCAAACCGTGATAGGCCGGCTCATCGCTATCGTAGCTCCCGTGGATAGTAAAAAAGTTAACGTCTTCCAGCTCTACGCGTCGGAAGTAACGCTGATCAACCTGAGCAATCGCCACCAGCGAGCGGATGTTGAAGCCGTAATCGAAAACGACCGTCGCATCATCAGGAAAAAACGGCAGACTGTTGAAGCGCTGCGCAATCGACACCGCCTCGCCGCCTCGCGAATGGCCTATCAAGGCGATGTTTTGCATATCCACCTGAGAAAACAGTCTGTGGCCTTCGGTCTTGTTCCAGTCTCGCCACAGCGCCAGGTGCTCAAGCAGAAGCCATCCGCGAGCCGCCATCTCCTTGCCGCGAAAGTCACCCGACCAGCTACCGTTGATGTAGTTCTGATCCACCGACACGGCGATAAACCCGCGACTGGCCAGCAACTCGCCGAGATAGGCGTAACCATCGTCCGAATAGTCCTCCATACCATGGTTACCGTGCACGATCAGCACCAGCGGAAAAGTTCCCGGCGCGGCGGGCATCCAGACGCGTCCGTTCAGCGGCGCCTCGTCAAGCCCAAAACCCCAATACCGTTCGCGCATCGTCGCTTTGAAGTCTTTCCATTCGGGCAGCAGACGCCTCGCATCAACGGTCCGTGACGTCAGCTCCCGCCCCGCCGCATATTCCGGCCTTTTTTTGTTCTCACCCGCGCCGTAGGTAAACGTCACCACCGAAAACTCCCCGGACTGTGACGGGTCGCTGATATCTAAAGCGCTCTCAACCTGCAAAAGCGCCAAACCATCATCAGCAAAGGGGTCTCCACCATCATTGGATAGACGCAGGACGATGGCCGTCGCAAGCACAGCTAGCACCACGCCCACAACGGCGAAGGGCCGGGCCGGCACTGACAACCTGGCGCGCAGGATCATGCAGGCAATCGCAATCAGACCAGCCAGCGCTAAGGTAAGCGCGGATAGAGAAGCCGCGGAAAAGGCGTCTGGCAACGCAGGTACGGCCCACTTGCCTCGGTCCAGAATCGCACTGAGCACCGTGGTTGGCGAATGGTCAAACAGTAAGCCAAGCGCCACCAGCGACGCGGCGATCAACAGCAACGAAGAGAGAGGAACGCCCTTCAACACGCGTGTCGCTTGCATTAGCAAGAACAGGCAAATTGCTATCGCGACCATGCCCAGGATCATGCCACCGATGAATTCGATGAGATTCCCGTACCCCGTATCACGTAGCGCCGCGTTTAGCGCCGACATCAAAACAACCAGCGCCGCCGAAGCACGTGCCAGCAGGGCAAAGAATTCGCTTGTAGGTTTCATGCGTGTCTCAGGGTAGGTTAATGACTCTCGAACTATTCTCGTGGCTCCACGATGTGGACCTGCGTCAACTTGATATCCAGTGCGGTTGAGATGGCCGTATTGTTTCCGCTTTCCGGATCCGGGTAGGCATCCGCCAGGCGGTGCAATGCCTTGTACAGGGAGATACCTGAAATCTGACCGTTACTGAGATGGTGCGTGGAGTCATTACGAATAAGCTGGTAGTACCAGGTATCGACATCGGCATAGGCCCCCATCACGCCGGATGCCTTGTCTGGCGCCAAGGTTAACGCAAGTCGCATATCGCGAAACAAATGGATGGAGGGCACGCTCAGATTCATCCAAGGAATCACCACCTCGGGGATTGGATCGGTGGTGAGCACAGAATCGACGATCCGTCCTCGTGTTTGGCGAATCAGCGGCTCGCCCCAGCGCCGGTCGATTCGCTGCGTACCGCCGGGCACGACAGCCTCGCCCGTGGCATCCGTGAGCAGGCGATCCATACCTCGATACAGAGTCACAATGACGTCTTCATCGCTTTCCAGGCTATCTACATCTGACAACTCGATCATCATACGATTGTAGCGCCGGTCGATAATCGCCTTGTTCTGGAAGATGAACTCCACGCCGTCCGGGCCGCGAAAACCAATAATGCAACCGACCGCGCGATACACTTCGTTGTCAATTCCGGCGGTGCCGTCCGGGTGCATAAAGTCGTTTGGGCCGATGGCAGCATCCAGATTCATTCCCCAGGACAGCGGGCCCTCTACCTCCAAAAATTCGAAAGAATCGGGATTCGCATCCGGGTGCCAGGTGGCTATTTCCTGCTTCAGCTGCGTGTCGACAACGTTCAGTTTCGCCGGCTCCGGGAACAACTGTTCGAACTGTTCTCGAGGCCCATCGTTGAACCCTCGCGGACACTCAGTTTCCGCCGTGGGTGTCTGATAAACCGACCAGAATAAATCGGTCATTACATACGCAATCTTGCGATCCGCGAGTACGTTTGTTTCACTCGCTCTGCCGCTCTCGCTCGCCAACATCAGGCAAAACAGTATCAGCAACGCAGTCCAGCTTACGCTCTGTGTGCGGCAATTCCTCACAAGGTCTTCTTCATGTAATCGTCCCTTAACCAAAATGCAAAGAGCCCATTGCGTTTACCTCGCCATTCTCCGGTACCTCCACCGTGCACATCTCCGGGCCGCTGGTCTCTAGCAAAAGTGTAGACAGGGCGATCACGGTAAGCCCACACACGCAACGCTCCCTCCGTTGCCGCAGCAGTAACGCGCCCGCTTGCGGAGTCGATATGCATAACCGACCAGGCCCGACTACTGCTACTCGCATTGTCCGCAGCGAGCACATAGGGCCAATGCTTCAGGCATTTTTGCGGGTCGCCCGCGCCACACATAGCGAGGCGATACACCTGCGTGTCCAGCGGGTGATCGCAGGCAAGTTGATGCGCGGAGTCTTCACCACACTGGTAGGTGTAAATGGTCCGGCCCTGTTCGTCTGCAAGTACCTGACCCGCCAACGTGGACTGCACGGTAAAGCTCGCAGGAAATGCCGGAGCCCGTTGTGTGTACACATTTGTCCAACCGGGAATATCGCTACCGGTTTGCGACCAGCCGGCAGGGTCATGTTTATAGGTATACAGAGGCGAGCCGCGGTACACCCATTGCCGCAGGCCCGGCGAACGCTCCAGCAGCGCCCATTCACCGCGCGCCTGTGCCATAACCGGTGCAAGGACCGGGTCCCAGTCCAGCAGACAGTTCTCGGTGCAGGCAGCTGCAGCGGCCGAATCCTTAGCGAAGGCATACACCGACGCATTGGTATCGGTTGTCAGGAGACGTCCGGTACTCACGGTTGCCACGGCGAAACCTGGCGGCACCAATGCCGGCGGTCTGGCGGGCACGCGTACCGCGGGCGAATCTCCATCGCGTTTGCGACCAGTGCCCCCATAGGTGTCTCCGGGTTCACGATCTCGCACCGAGGTGTAAAGCGGCTGATCATCGTAGGCCCATTGCCGGGTACCATCGCTGCGCTCAACCAGCGTCCACTTACCCACCGACTGCGCACTCTCAGGCGCATACACGGGCGGCCACAGAGCCGTACAGCTTAATCGCTGCTCAAGATCAGGCAAGGCAATCCCCGGAGGGTAAGGGCTCATTAGACCCGCCGTCACGGTGATCACATCGTCATAACAACGCGGCGCGCCCGCCGGCTCGCCACTGTACCCGTTGCGCAGTTTGTGCAGCGGCCAGATGTACAGCGTGCGTCCCTGGGCGTCGGCAAACACGGGCCCCTCGAGTTCGCTGACCTGAACCGTAAAGCCCGGTGGCATGGCCTCCTCACGATACACTTCCGTCGACTGCGCCGCCGCGGTCAGCGCGTTGGCAAAGCAAAATCCCAGAATAATGCGCACCAGAGTAGCGCCAGCACGGTATGAAGCAGCGATCGGCTGTGCGGCATACGACGCCTTGCTCAAAGCTCTTGTAGCCTGCTTACTCAATCGCGTCGGAATCTGCTTCTCAGACAAGAATCTCACCAATCTCCTGCGAAGTATTGTTGCTTTTATCACCCCAGGAGGGAATATCCAGTCCCATCAGGCGTTGCGCTGTGTACCCGAGTCGGCAACCCGGCGTACCACCACCGTCGAGATGCAAACCTGTTTTCACTCGGCCGCCCGCCGTGCCAGCGGTGAACATGGGTATGCCGTCAATGGCGTGAATCTTCGCAAAGGACTGATCCGTGGTCGCATAAACCAGCGAGTTATCCAACAGCGATCCGTCGCCCTCGCGAATGGCTGCAAGCGCCGCAACAAAGTAAGCCCACTCATCCATCGCTCGTCGCGTAAACCACGATGTCTTGGGCTGATACCCCAGCGCTGGATCGACCGCCTCTTCATGCGTCGAGGTGTGATGCGGCTTATCGTATCCCGGCTGCGTTGTGGCCGAGAAAGCCGATGCATAAAACATGTTGAACACCCGGGTCTGGTCGCAGGCCACAGCCATCAGCATGAGATCCGTCATAATGCGGTGGCGCTTGGAGACGAGATCCGCATCGAGACCTGTCGGCAGATCATTAGGCACCGACGGAACAATGCAGGCGTCCCGTGGCTCGGGCTTGGACAGCTGAAGATCAAAGCGTCGTTCCAGGTCGCGAATGCCTGTGAAGTACTGATCCAGACGCGCACGATCCTCCGCACCAAGGGACTTATTGAGCTTTTTTGCGTCCTCCTGCACGGCAGACAGCGCACTCTTGCGAATCATCACCCTGGGATCAGGGGCAAATGTATCGGCATTGGGATCCTGGAATTCCGCTCCAAACAAGCGCTCATAAAATCGCAGCGGAGACCATTCCGGTACGTTAACGGAATTGCCTGCCTCATAACTGAAACTGTCTCGTACATCGCCGGTGGCCGTTGCGCTAAGACTTCGAAAGCGCGTTGCATTGCCAAGCTTTCTTGCTATGGACACATCTAGGGTCTCGCCAGGCCTATTGGGTCGGGAGGTCGGCGCGATACCCGATCGCAACACTACCCAGCCAGAGTGATGACACAGATTCGGCGCATCATCCTTAAACACGTGGTAGTTGGTAAACAGATTGATATGTTGCTGGATCGGCGCGAGGGACGCGATTTCCTGCGGCAGGTCAAAGTGTGCACCGGTCTTTTTGGGCACAAAAATATCCCGACTCATACCCAGGCCCCAGGACCAGGTGCCAAAACGCAATGGCAACGGCTCACCGTTCGCGAACGCCTTACCGCTATCGTTCAGAAACAGATCCAGCAGGGGCAGTCCAACGCCAACCGCGGCGCCCTGCAGGGTTCCGCGAAGAAACCTCCGGCGATTGAGTTTGCTCATCGATTCGCTCCCGGTTCCGCTGCCGTGCCCGCAGCCGTAGCAGAAATAAAAGTAGCAGTAGCCGGCGGCATCAAGAAATCACGCACACTGGGGTCCGCATTATTAGTGGTCGTTTGCCCCGACCCGGCTGTGTCATCAACGACCTCAGCAGCAGCGCTTGCCAGTAAAGTTTGCTCATCGCCGCCGCGCACTGTGCTAAAGACCTTGCTCAGACCCAATTCACGCAACAGTACCGGCAGTCGGTACTCGCCCGCCGCAAAGCGCTCTTCAAACCAGCGCAGCGTATCGCGATCATCCCGGAGCGACACCGGCCCGCCGGTGGCATAAGCGTACAGGCGATTCACAAGACAATAGGAGAGCTTTGGATGATTGCGCATGGCGACAGCCAGGCCCTTGATGTCATCGTAGAAGACACCATCAAGTTCACCACGAATATCCAGCTCAGCGCCGTCTTCCGTGTCGCGAAAGGCGCCGGCACCATCGAAATTCTCCAGAGAAAGCCCCATGGGATCAGTAATCAAATGGCAACCCGCGCAGGAGGGATTGCTGTTGTGTACTTGCAGCCGCTCGCGCGCTGTAGCAGCACCTTCAGCATCTTCAAGCCCGGAGAAATCGACATTGGGCGGCGGGTCCGGCACGTGCTGACACAGCAGCAGCTCGCGCATCGCCTTGCCGCGGAGGGTCGGCGAACTGCGCACCGAATGCGAGTGCGCGGCAAGAAAGCTCATATGTGTCAACAAACCCTGCCGCGGACCATCCTGGGGAAACTCATAGGGCATCCACGCCCGATCTGCGGAGGTTCCGTAAACTGCCGCCAGGGACATGGAAATGAACGTTTTGCGGGTGGTAAAAAGATCGCGGTAATCCGCCTCCCGGGTCAGCAGATGGTCGATCACCGTTAGCAGCGTCTGCTCCCGCGCGTCTGCCAGGGTCGCCGCAGTCACCATGGGGTAGACCATGGAATCTTTGGCCAAACTATCAAAATCGTCAAAGGCCAGCATGTCATCGAAGAATGCTCGCATACCCTCGTGCAATCGGGGGCTCGCCAGGAGACGGTCCACCGCGGCAGTGCGCTTGCGTGAATCAAACAGCTCGCCGCGTTCTGCGGCATCCAACAGCGCCGGATCCGGCGGGCCATTCCAGAGAAAAAAGCTAAGCCGCGAGGCGAGGGAGTAAGCGTCCAGGCGCTGCGATCCAGCTTGATTCGGGTCGGCTTCAGTCTGATCGACGATAAACAGAAAGTCGGGGCTGATAAGTACCGACTCCAGAGCCAGAGCCAGACCGTCGAAGAAGTCACTGGTCTGCTCAGCAGCGTCACTGGCAAGCTCCACTAGCTCATTCAACCGTGCCTCGCTCAGTGGGCGGCGCAGGAGCAGTCTGCCGGTCGCCCCGAGGAATCGAGATGCGCAGTCTGCATCGGGTTGTGCCGGACTATGCGGCGAACAGGGAATCAGAAAGTCGCGATGCTCATCATCTACCACCATGGCCGCAATCGTCGCAGCCGCCTGCTGTATCTGGGAGATTTGATCGGATGTGAGACCTGCGGATGCCGCACCGGACGCGAGCAAGCCGTCTGTTCTCTGCATCGGCGGCATTGGCGATACAAGGCTCGCGGCAACATCCTCGCCAAACACATCGCCTATGGCGTTCAGGTATTGCTGTGCCGTCAATAGTCTGGCGCGCGACTTAGAGGCGGCATTTGAAGCGTCATAAGGCAGCTCAACAGGTGACTGCTCGCACGCTGCAAGGCCAAAAATACCCAGCGCGAGCAATAGCGACTTGCCGGTACACCAAGCCATGCGGGACAACTGTCGTGGCATAGATATCATTGGTCGAATGATAACATTTTCATCGCGGACAACCGGAGCCTATTGGAGGCCAAGCGATGGCCAGCCGGCACTAGCGCTGCCTGGCCACCTGCTCCGCAGTGACCGCGCCGGCGCTGTTATCCCAGCTATTCCGAATAAAACTAACTACAGCGGCGACCTCGTCATTATCTAGCAGGTACTGAAACTCTTCCATGGGTTTGCGCCACTTTTGCGGCAGCGAGAGCTGCGGTGCTTCAGGGCTGTAGAGAATGGCGTTGATCATCGAGGCAGGGTTTGCAGATTGCACGACGAGACTGCCACGATTCAGTCTCGGCGCCATTTCTGGGTCACCCTCGCCCGTGGGCAGATGACAGGTACCGCAGTGCAGGTTATAGACCGTTCTGCCACGCCCCAGGACGCTAGCCTCGGCGGCCGGAACAGACGGTTCGTCAAGCGCCGGCAAGCTTTTCAGGTACGTGGCCATCGCCTCGATATCGACTTGGTCCAGCAAACTGGTGCTGTTAACAATCACTTCGTTCATGGGACCAAACGATTCCAGGAAGCTGTTGCGCGCCGTTTTCAGATAGGACACGAGCTCCACCTGCGGCCACAAGCCAAGACCGCGCTCACTCGCCGTCAGATTTGACGCAGACCAGTATCGGTGTCCGTTTTCGGGCACGTTATCCACGTATTCCCCACCGCGCATAGCCTTGGAGAGCTGCTCGGCCCCAAGCACATTCCGCGGCGAATGGCAGGCACTGCAATGTCCCAATGCGTCAACCAGGTACGCACCGCGATTCCAGACCTGCGACTGCTGTGGGTCTGGCTCAAACTCACCGGGTTCAAAAAACAGGGCCTTCCATCCGAGCATCAACGCCCGGATGCCAAAGGGAAACGCCAGATCATTCTTGCGCTCGGGCTGAAGTACCTCGGGCAGGCTCTTCAGGTAAGCAAAGATCGCGCTCAGGTCTTCATCCGTTATTTTCGTGAACGCCGTATAGGGAAACACCGGGTAGAGATGTTCGCCATCCGGGCGCACTCCATGGCGCATGGAATTGCGAAAATCCTCATCGCTCCAGGCACCAATGCCCGTCTGCGGGTCCGGTGTGATATTCGTCGAATAGATCTCGCCAAACGGCGTCTTGAAGACCACACCGCCGGCCATAAACTCGCCGCCCGGAACCGTGTGACAACTCGCGCAATTACCGGCTATTGCCAGGTATCGTCCCCGCTCCACCGCCGACCGATCAATAGACTGCGGTCTATCGTCGGCCACAGCGGAACCACTAAATGCGCTCGCTAATACACAAGCAAGACTCAGCAGCAATTGGCTCGCCAGCATCGAGTGTCGAATCCGCACCCGAAGAAGATCCTCCGCATAGCCGAATGTCGTGCGCACGCAGTTAAGAGTCGCCACACCGCAGCTTGCGCAGGTCAATCCAGGAAGTCGTAACAAGATGAATGTCCGAAATGATGCTAAGAACCGGGCCGCATAGCCTTACGAAATCCGGCCATGAATACAAGCACTGTGTATTTGACTTAGGATGAAGCCTCCCAAGGGAGACCTGTATCGGCCCGCCATGATTCGCGGACGCTGAACGTCATCAGGACAAGGAGAGCACGTTTGACATCATTTAGCCGCCTTTGCCACCTACTGCTTGCACTGAGCTGTCTTTCGCTGGGCGCGGTTTCCATCGCACAAGATCCCCATGATCCGGATCTCAAGGCCAAACTCCAGGCAAAGCGCCCAATCGCTGCAGGAACTTCGCTATGGCTGGAGGAATTAACCTGGATGGAAATACGTGACCAGATCGCTGCGGGTACCACCACGGTAATCATCCCGACCGGTGGCATAGAAGAGAACGGTCCCTTCCTCGCCACGGGCAAACACAACACGATTCTGACCGCGAGCTGTCCGGCCATCGCCCAGGTGTTGGGCAATGCGCTCTGTGCACCCATAGTAAAGTTCGTTCCAGAGGGCGATATCGATCCACCGACACGCGCGATGCGTTTTCCCGGAACGATCAGCCTCCGTGAACCTACCTACCGGGCCCTGCTGACGGATATCGCCAACAGTCTGCGACAAGCGGGTTTCAGCGACGTCGTATTGATCGGTGACAGCGGCGGCAATCAGGTCGGCATGCAGGCCGTCGCCGCTTCGCTCGGGGAGAGTTGGAAAGAAAAGCCTGCCCGGGCGCACTTTATCAGGGAGTTTTACGACCCAGGCTGGGAAGCCACAGAGACTTTTACGCGCGACGAACTGGGCGTCGTCGAAACCCGTAAAGACGGGCACCACGATGACATCTGGGTGACAGCGATGATGATGGTCACCGACCCCAGCCAGGTGCGTTATGAAGAGCGTGTCGCCGCAGGCCTGGCGTCGATCAACGGCGTGGACATCACGCCCGTCGAAAAGACCGCGGAACTTGGAGCTCGCATGATTGCATTCCGCGCCGCACTCACGGCAAAAGCGATCCGCGCGGCCTTGGCGCAACCTTAAACCAGAGGGCGACAAACGAGAGCGTGGGAGTGCGCGGGGAAAAAGGCCCAAGAAACAGGCGTGTCAGTCCAAAGACACGCGGCCGATCGACAAACGATAAAGCAAGATGGCCGCCCGCTCAGCCTGCTGCGGCAAAGTGCGCAGGTCGGCGACCTCGTCGACGGTATGTCCGCCGTCACCCATTAATCCCAGCCCATCGATCGCGGCGTTCACGCGCGACGCAACAAACGAGATATCCGCCGCACCGGCACGCCGCGGATCTACCGCGGTCACTGGCCCGTAGCCAAGTTCTTCGCTGATTGCGCTGTATGCCTTGAGCAGTGCCGTGTTTCGCGGTGATGGCGCCATTGGCGGGTAGCCGTGTTCAAAAACGAGTTCAGCACTGGTTTGTGCCAGATTCCCCGCCGCAATCTCACGCATCAGCGATTCGGCTTGCTCTATTTGTGCAGGGCTTATCGCCCGGAGCCCGCCGGTGACCACCGCCGTCTGTGCGATCACGTTACCTTTTCCAAACACCTCGCCGCGCGTGTGCTCCACGTCATGTTCAATATCTGTTCCTGCCATCACAAGACCAGGATTAAAAGTAAGATTGGGTATCGCGGACAGAGCCTCACGCCATCCATTCAGAATTCGAGCAGACTCCAGCGCTGCGCCAAAGCCAATATCATCCCTGAATATCTGTGACGAATGCGCGGGCTTCCCGCGCACCGTCAGGCGCCATTCGCTGGAGCTGCGACGCGCGGTAACCGCCGTCGCTGGATTGCTGTCGCCGTCTTCAAAACCCAAAGCAATATCCGCCCAATCCCCCGCGTCCAGCAGTGCTGCGTTGGCTAGCGCCAGGGGTTCGCCGCGAGACTCCTCATCGCCGGTAAGCACCACCCGTAGCTGCAGCTGATCGAGTACACCAGCCGCTGCGAGCGCTTTGATCGCTTGCAAGATAACAACGTCACCGCCTTTCATATCGGTGATACCCGGGCCAGCGGCGTGATGCTCGTCGAGGCGGGTGAAACGCTGAAAACTGCTGTCGCTGGCAAATACCGTATCCAGATGTCCGATCAACAAAACCCTGGGGCCACGCGCACCGTGCTCAGCGACAAGATGCCCCCCGCGCGCAAAGTCCTCTCCAGGTATCCATCGTGTGGCGAAGCCTAGCGCAGCAAACTCAGTCTTAAAATGTTGGCCGACCTCGGTCACCCCCGGCAAATTCATCGTACCGCTGTTGATGTTCACGACCTGCTCGAGGAATTCAATCGCTGCGGCATTCCCCTGCGCAATATCGGCACGAATCATCTCCTCCGTGGCGTCAAGCCCATGTGCCCTAAACACCGGGCTTGCGGCCAGAATTGCTGTGATGAGCCATCTATAAAGCATTACACTGCGTCCTCGTTACATTGAGATTCTCAAGAGCGGGCATGGTGCCTGCCGGCAACCGCAATGACAAATCACACTCAAGCCAGCGCACTACCACGCATGCAGCCTTCGCCAGAGCTACTGTCTGCGCTCGCGGATATTGTGCCTGCGGAACGGATCATCATCGACGAACTGTCGCTGAAGACCTTCGAGTGCGACGGGCTCATGCTCTATCGTGAAATGCCCTTGGTCGCCGTATTGCCCGAGACAGTGGAGCAGGTGCAGGCAATTATGCGCCTGAGCCACCGTATGGAGATACCCATCGTACCTCGGGGCGCGGGCACGGGGCTTTGCGCTGGTGCTATGCCCCACCCAGAAGGCATGCTTCTGAATCTTGCTGCCATGGACGCTATTTTGCAGATAGACGCTGCCAATCAACTAGCTCGAGTACAGCCGGGCGTAAGCAATCTGTCGATATCTGTTGCTGCCGAACCCCTGGGCCTGTTTTACGCCCCAGATCCATCATCGCAAATCATCTGCAGCATTGGCGGCAACATTGCCGAGAATTCAGGTGGCGTCCACTGCCTGAAGTACGGACTTACCGTTCACAACCTCGTCAGCGTGACGCTGGTCACGCACGACGGCGATATCGTTCAGCTCGGCGGCAGCGGTTTGGAATCACCGGGTGCAGATCTCTTGGCCCTGGTAACCGGGTCCGAAGGCTTGCTTGGCATCGTCGTTGAAGCGACGGTGCGCCTGTTGCCTCGACCGGAAACAACCGCGGTGCTGGTCGCCGGTTTCGACAGCGTCCGCCGTGCTGGCGATGCCGTAGCACGTATCATCGCCCAGGGTATCGTCCCTGCCGGACTCGAAATGATGGATGCGCTGGCGATTCAGGCCGCCGAGGACTTTGCCGAGGCGGGCTACCCTAGAGATGCAAAGGCCCTGTTGCTTTGCGAGCTCGATGGCACGCAGGCCGAAGTGTCGGCGGTACTTGAAAATACCCTGCAACTGCTCGAAGCGGCGGGCGCGACGTCGATTACTGTCGCGGAAGATTTAGCGGCTCAAGAGCGACTATGGAAGGGGCGCAAATCAGCGTTCCCGGCAGTCGGGCGAATCGCACGTGATTATTACTGTATGGACGGCACTATTCCGCGCAGCCGCGTGGCCGATGTCCTGGAAGAAATAGAGCGTCTGTCCCAGCACTATGACTTGCGAGTGGCGAACGTTTTTCATGCCGGTGACGGCAATCTGCACCCGCTGATTCTCTTTGACAGCAGAGACCCCGATCAGCGCCAGCGCGCAGAAGCATTCGGCGCTGCCATACTCGAGCATTCCGTCGCGGTCGGTGGCTGCATTAGCGGAGAGCACGGCGTCGGTCTGGAGAAACTGCGCCAGATGCCCATGCAATTTGCGCGCGAAGAGCTTTTGCAGTTTGAAGAACTGAAGATTGCCTTCGATCCAAAGTTGCTGCTGAACCCCGGCAAAGGGATTCCGATCCTGCGCCGCTGCCAGGAGTACCGCGCACTCCCCGAAAAACACCAGCATGTCTGAAGCACCTGCACCGACCGCGCCGCCAATATCCTCGGCAGACAACGATGAATCTGATCGCTTTCGCGAGATTATCCGCGCAGCGCACGCGGCAAACTCCAAAGTATATCTACGTGGAGGAAACAGCAAACGGGTCAGGATGGGGCGTTGCTGCAGTGCAGAACCGTTGGATATTGCAGGTCATCGGGGAGTAGTCAGCTACCATCCAGAGGAAATGGTGATTACCGCACGTGCCGGCACGCCTATCGAGGAACTGCAGGCCATCACCGGTGCACACAAGCAGCATCTACCTTTCGAACCTGCAGAATTCGCGGGCAAAGCGACGATCGGTGGCTGCCTCGCGAGCGGACTCAGCGGCGCAGCAAGACCCTGGTGCGGCAGTGGTCGTGACGCGGTGCTGGGTATTCGCCTGATTAACGGTGTCGGCGAGCAGTTGCGTTTTGGTGGCGAGGTCATGAAAAACGTCGCGGGCTATGACGTGTCACGTTTGCAGGCGGGCGCCTTTGGCACCCTGGGACTCATTACCGAGGTCAGCATAAGAGTGATGCCGGTCGCGGAATCCAGTTGCTACCTCGAAACATCGCTCGAACAGCATGACGCTCTGACGCACATGCGCACGTTGGCGCAACGACCCTGGCCGATTACCGGTATGTTCTGGCACGCCGACAAGCTTTATCTACGCCTACAGGGCAAGCTCGCGGCGCTCGCAGCACTGAGAAATCAGTTCGGGGAGTTCATCGAGAGTGATGTAACACCCTGGCTGGCGCTGCGCGAGTGGACGCTCGACGAACTGCGGTCACCGCAGAGATTGTGCATTGTGGACGGGGCACCGAACGCGGATCTGACGAAAGACCGGCCCGCGGTGCTGATCGACTGGGGCGGTGCACGACGGTATGTCCGACTCAAAGAAGATGAATCAGTCAACGACCTGCAGGCCTGCATCGAAGAACCCGGTGCTCACGCCATACGGCTAGGCGCTGGCGATCAGGATGACGATATCGTCGCAACACCGCCGGAGCCACTGCGTGCCTTGCAGGGTCGCGTCAAGCATGCCCTAGATCCTGCGAGTGTGTTCAACCCGGGCCGCCTCTATGCATGGCTCTGAGCAGCACAGCCAATGGATGTAAAACTTCACCCGGATCTGGCGTCCTCATTGATAGCCCGCGAGGGCGCCGAGGCAATAGAGGCCTGCGTGCACTGTGGATTCTGCCTGGCAACATGCCCAACCTACCTCGACAGCCGCGACGAGCGCGACAGCCCGAGAGGCCGCATCTATCTAATCAAGGAACTGCTGGAGACGGCCCAAAGCGATCGCACTGCGCAGTATCATCTGGACCGTTGCCTGACCTGTCGAAGCTGTGAAACAACCTGCCCCAGTGGCGTGCGCTACGGCGACATCATTGACAGCGGACGGACGCTGCTTGAAGAAAAAGTGAGTCGCAGGCCGGTAGATTACCTGCGCCGAAAAATACTCAGGCTTGTTGTCCCCTACCGGCATCGGATCGGCGCCGTGCTGCGACTGGGTCAATTACTGAGTCCGGTACTGCCGATGTCGTTGCGCAGCGCGCTGCCCGATACTCAAAGACCTGCGGCAGCCGCATTGCAGCAGACATCCCCCAGGTCATCCTCAAAGCATGCAGCCAGGGTGATTTTACTGGAGGGCTGCGTTCAGGGCTCAGCCACGCCGGCGACCAACGCAGCGGCAAAGCGTGTTCTGGATCTACTACAGATCGCGGTCATCAATCCGCACCAGGGATGCTGCGGCGCTCTCGATATGCATCTCGGCGCGCGGAACGACGGGCTGAACCACATGCGCCGCAATATCGACCGTTGGTGGCCCGCAATCGACCAGGGCATCGACGCAATTATCTCAACCGCTACGGGCTGCGGAAGCCAACTCGCAGACTATGGGCAAGCTCTGGCGCATGACTCGGAGTATGCAGAACGCGCGGCAATCGTTGCCAGTCTCGCCGAAGATTTTGCCTCCTACCTGCTGCGGCAGCCATTAGATTCAGTGCCGCTGAACGCGCAGAACAGCCAGCGACGTATCGCGGTGCAGATTCCGTGCTCGCAGACACATGCCTTACAGCAGGCTGACACTGTACGTCGCATTCTGCAGGCGCGCGGCTTTACGCTCACTGCCACGTTCGACGACCATCTTTGCTGTGGCTCTGCAGGCAGCTATTCCCTCCTGCAGCCGGCAATGAGCAGCCGGCTTCGGGCGCGCAAACTACAGGCTCTGCTCGGTGGTAAGCCAGAGCTCATAGTGAGCGCCAATGTGGGCTGTCAGCTGCATTTGAATCAAACCAGCCCGGTGCCGGTGCGCCACTGGACCGAGTTACTGCTCGACAGCTTGGTCTCGTAACACGGGGGGATAAGCCCACTTATATCGTAAGCGCATACGAAAAGCGCTGGTAGGAACCAAACGATAGTGGCTGCGGGCGACGCACTCTGATTATATGGAGTCGTCACTTCAGTCGATACCGCGAGGATCAAATATGCGCCGACAAAAACGCGACATGAAAGCCCGAGCTTACGAACGTGGATACAGCGCGGGGGCATCGGGAAGAAGTAGCGATATTTGTCCGCACAGCATTGAAGAACAACGTATCAACTGGATCCTGGGTTGGCGGGATGGTCATGCAGATCAGCTAGACGGCATGGTCGGTGTTTCGGGCGTTCATCGTCTTAATATGCACTAGACACGCCCAAACGATAAACTAAACCAGCTCCTGCTTTGCACTGCGCTTGACGCGTTGTGCTGGCAGTCCCCTGCATCGCTCGTCTATCGTCGGGTGAACCGCGGCCTGAAACGTCGCATTAATCGTCGCGTTAATCGTCAGTTCGCTTGCTGCTTTGTGCAAGATCCAGCAGTTCTCTATTCGCTACAGCAAACATCGCGAAATCTGGCGATGTAGAAGCCGCCGCGTGCAGCTCGGTGAGCATGTCTCGCCAGCGCCCCAGCAATGCTTCTTCCTGAGTTTCCCAGGCTGACAAACAGCCTACAATGTCGACATCGTCGACCCGTAGTCGCAAGACGCCGCGCGCCAACGTGCACTGCTGCCATTGCAAATCTTCCAGATAGGCCTCTCGTGCCATCGCCTGCCATTCGTTATCGACTTTGCTACGAAGAATTTGGGTGCCAAACCAGTCCAGCTCGAGCCTTTCGCCCAGGTGATAGTAAACCGTCGCCACATCCAGCAGCCCCGCTTCGACACTCGTCGTCACGTCTACAATGGCCAGACCTGTGAACGCGTGCCATGAACCCGCCACCTGTGCTGCCACCTCGGCACCGACACCGGCATCGATATACTTCTCTCGCTTGGCCGCATAACTGTCCAGCGCCTCTCCCTGCAGCAAGTCAGGCAAGGCCGCACGAAAGCTGGCCACGCCATCCGAAAATTCTGCAATGGTCGTAGCCGTGGTGATTTCGTGCCGGCGGTTGCGCAACAGCCAACGCGTCGATCGCTTCACGAGCCTGATGATCTCCAGCATCATGTCCAGCTGCACGTCAGAGGCCACGATATGATCCAACGCCTCAATAGCGCTCCACAATTCCGTGAGTCCAAAGATAGACATGACCGCGGTATAGGCGCGCGCGACGTCCTGCACTGGTGCCCCCGTCGCCTTGCTTTGGCGCAGCGCATAGTTGAGACCCATACGATTGACAATATCGTTCGCAACCTGGGTGCACATAATTTCGCGCTGTAGCCGGTGCTCGGCTACGTCCTGCGGAAATCCCTCGGCAAGCTGCGCAGGAAAAGCTGTGGCCACGGCATCTGACAGATACCCGTCAATGCCAAGATCTGAGCTGATAAGCTCTTCTTTAAGAATGGCCTTACTGTAAGAGATAAGTACAGACAACTCCGGCCGCGTAAGTGCCTTTCCGGCCACACGGCGTTCCGCGAGAGCCTCGTCGCTGGGCAGGAACTCCAGCTCCCGGTCCAGGCGTCCTGCAGCTACCAGGGTCGTAATAAGACGCCCGTATTCAGCCCCGCGATTCCTCGCTTCGCGCTCGGCAATACTGATGGCCTGCACCTGGCGATAGTTATTCGCCAATACCAATTCAGCCACCGCATCGGTCATGCCTTCGAGAAGTTCGTTGCGCTGTTTCTCGGTGAGATCCTGCCGCGCGACAATGGCGTCCAGAAGAATCTTGATATTAACCTCGTGATCAGAGCAATCGACACCGCCAGCGTTATCAATAAAATCGGTGTTTGAGCACCCGCCATTCAGGCAGTACTCCACCCGACCCAATTGGGTGACGCCCAGATTACCGCCCTCACCAAGTACTCTGCAGCGCAGTTCTGACGCATTGATACGCAGGGCATCATTGGCCTTGTCACCCACATCGGTGTGGCTCTCTGCACTGGATTTCACGTAGGTACCGATACCTCCGTTCCATAGCAGATCCACCCGGGCACGCAGAATCGCCGATATCAACTCGGTGGGTGTCAGGCGCTGCTGTGAGATATCGAAGCGGCTCTGCATCTGCGGGGTGATAACGATCGATTTGGCACTGCGGCTAAACACGCCGCCACCCTCAGAAATCAAAGCCGTATCGTAATCTGCCCACCCCGAGCGCGGCAGCGCAAACAGTCGCTGCCGCTCGGCATAGCTGCGCTCGGGATCGGGTTCGACGTCGACAAATATATGTTGGTGATTGAATGCCGCGAGCAGACAAATATGTGGCGACAGCAGCATCCCGTTGCCAAAGACGTCACCGGACATGTCGCCAATACCCACCACGCTGAACTCGGTGGTCGCAACGTCAAGATTCAATTCACGGAAATGTCTCTCCACGGAGACCCAGGCGCCGCGCGCCGTGATACCCATTTTTTTGTGGTCGTAACCGACACTGCCTCCAGAGGCAAAGGCGTCGCCTAACCAAAATCCGTATTCGGCGGACAGTTCGTTAGCTATATCTGAAAAAGTGGCTGTACCCTTGTCTGCTGCAACTACCAGATACGGATCTTCGTCATCCTTACAAACCGTCAGCGACGGCCGCACCACGCGGTCTTCTTCACGGTTATCGGTAATGTCCAGCAATCCCCGGATAAATGTCTTGTAGCAGGCTATACCCTCCGCAAGATTCTCATCGCGACTCATGTCCGGACGCAGATGCTTGGCGACAAACCCGCCCTTTGCACCTACCGGAACGATAACTGCGTTTTTGACCTGCTGCGCTTTCACCAGACCGAGTACTTCTGTGCGGAAATCCTCGTTCCGATCGGACCAACGCAATCCTCCGCGGGCCACCTTGCCGCCTCGCAGATGCACGCCCTCCACTTTTGGTGAGTACACATAAATTTCGTACAGAGGCACCGGCCGAGGTATGTCCGGTATATCGCCGGGTCTGAACTTGAAGGAAAAGTAACCTTTACTGCTACCACGCTCTCCCTGCTGGAAGAAATTAGTGCGCACCGTGGCTTTTATAAGATCGACATACTGACGAATGATCCGGTCTTGCCCGAGGTTCTCGACCTGATCCAGGGCTGCCAGTATCCGTTCCTCTACCGCCGTTTCGCGCTGTGCACGCCAATCCTCGTCGCCGTCAAACACCGGCGAAAACCGCGTCAGAAACAGCTCTACAATAGCGCCTGAGATAGCCAGATGATCCGCCATGGTTTCCGCAATGTAGCTGCGCGAGTAGGGAAAACTGATTTGCCCGAAATAGCAGGCGTAGGCACGTAACAAGGCGATTTCGCGCCAGCCAAGGCGACTACCCAACAGTAAACGGTTAAACGAATCGCTCTCTGCTTCGGCATTCCAGATGCGCAGAAAAGCGTCTTCGAACTCCTCTTTCACCTGCTCCAGATCGATATCCGAAGCAAGGGAATAAATCAGACTGAACTCCTGAATCCAGAACCGGGTCTCGTCACTGGCACGCACCGGGTAGGCACGCTCGGCGACAACGCGCAGGCCCAGGTTTTCAAGAATCGGCAATACATCAGACAGGGGTAGCGCACTGTCACGGCGATACAGCCGCAACTTCAGATGATCATCTTTTTCCTCGATCATCCGGTACAGGTTCATCCCCAATCCCATTGTTACATCGAGGTCGATAATATGTTGTATATCCAGCAGGGCGACGCGCGGATCAAAATCGTCGCGATAACCCGGTGCAAAGCCCTCGCCCAGCTGACGCATCAACTGCTCGCCACGCTCCTCGCCGAACTCTTCCAGCAATCTAAGCCGCAGCCTGTCTTTCCATGCGAGAGTTGCTTGCACGATCTGCTCCTCAATTTCCTTGACGTCATAGTCTCTCTGTTCGGCCGGATTCACTCGCAGCACAAAGTAAACCCGAACCAGAACCGATTCGGTGAATTGCGTATTGAACTCTGACTCCTCAGCTGCAAAAGCCCTGCTGAGAATATTCTGGATACGCTGACGTCGCTGGGTGGTGTAGCGATCCCTGGGCATGTAAACCAGGCAACTGACGAACTTGCCGTGCGCGTCCTTGCGCACGAATACCCGGGTCTGTCGGCGCTCCTGGATGCGGTTGACGGCGGAGGCCGATTCAAACAGCGCAGCTGAAGACGACTGAAAAAGCTCGTCCCGAGGCATTAGCTCCAACACTCGTTTCAACTCCCGACCGTCATGCTCTTCCGGGGACAGCCCGGATGACTCAAGTACCTGGGCTAGTTTGCGCCGTAGTATCGGAATCAGCGTGGGATCGAGGGTGTAAACGGCCGCCGTGAACAAACCGACGAACCGATGCTGACCGCACACTCTGCCGTTCTCGTCGTAGGCTCTAACCTGAACGTAATCCGGGTAAGCCTGTCGGTGCACCCGTGCCCGACGCCGACTTTTTCCAAAACTCAGCTGTCGCCGCAGCAGCTCCTGCGTAGGCATAGACTGCAGATCCTGCGCCAGATCAATCGCCCCGCGAGACTCGTGAGTTCGCAATACGCCGAGGCTGCGCGAACGGTCAATGCTAACAGTGTCCCCTGAGACCTCGAGGTATTCGTATCCCAGGAACGTCATGTGGTCAGCCTTCAGCCAATCGATAAAGGCCATAGCCTCTTCGCGAAAGTCGCTGACAACAGGCTCGCTGCGCGCGATCTCGACATTGGTTGCTTCAAGCATCTCGCGCATAGCCGTGAAGTCACCAACTACCGTTTCGACCTCCTCCAGGATACTCACCAGCGTCTCAACCAGCTCATCGAGTTCCGTTAGGTCGCTATGTCTGGTCAACTCGAAGTACAGCAGGCTCTCAGCCGATACGTTCTCTCCGACTTCCTCAGGCGCAAGCACACGCTGCAGTTGACCGTCAGGGCTGCGCTCTACACGCAGATTGCAGCTGGCAAGGCAATGTATCCCTACGTTGCGCTGATTGATCTCGCCGCGCACGGAAGAAGTACAAAAAGGCACGTCCCGACAAAGTATTGCGAGCACCGTAGAATTACTTTCCCAGCCATGGTTACTAATGGCTGGGTTGAGGACACGGAGCTTGGGCTTGTCCGCGGACCAGGTCTGCATAAAGCGCAGCAGACCGTAGAGCAGACCATAGAGATTGTCCGGTGATCGATGACGAATGTCTTCGGCGGAAAAACGACTGAAGAAGCCATCTGACAGCTCGTGCAGATTTTTCTGATGATTCTCATCGGCCCGGCGCGTCACCAGCGTATTCGTATCCTGCAGCAGGGCCTGCTTTATTTTCTCCCACGCCATCGCACTTTTCCTCCGAGCTTGCGGCGTCGATTTTGTGACGCGAGTGTATCCCAAAGCTACCAGACATGATCCCCGCAGCGGGAACTTTTACGCGCGTTGCAAGTCGATTCAGCATGTAATTGCGTGGCCCTCGCCACGCGTCTTGGATAGAATCCGCTTCTTTTCGACACTAGCGTGTAAAAAGTAGGCAAACTTCAGTCAGGTGGAATTCATACCAGCCGAATAAACGGCAGAGAAACAGTAAACGGGAGGCCCCTTGTCCGCATCGGATATCAGAGAATTAGAGCAATGGCTGGATCAACAGATTATCGGCCAGGCTCACTTGATCGAACGGCTGCTAATAGCACTGCTTGCTGACGGCCACTTGCTCGTGGAGGGCGCGCCGGGACTGGCCAAGACCCGCGCGATCAAAAGCCTGGGCGATGCTCTTGAGGGTTCTTTCCATCGCATCCAGTTCACGCCGGATCTGTTGCCGGGCGATATCACAGGTACCGAGATTTATCGCCCTCAGCAGGCGAGCTTTCATTTTCAGCAAGGCCCCGTGTTTAGTAATCTGGTGCTGGCTGACGAAATAAACCGCGCCCCGGCGAAAGTGCAATCAGCACTGCTGGAGGCGATGGCCGAGCGTCAGGTCAGTGTTGGTAGCCAAAGTTATACGCTGCCGGAGCTTTTCCTGGTAATGGCCACACAGAATCCGATCGAGCAAGAGGGCACCTATCCATTGCCCGAAGCGCAGCTGGACCGTTTTTTGTTACACGTTAAAGTCGGTTACCCGGATGCCGATGCGGAACGCAAGATTCTACAGCTCACTCGCTCCGAGGCGGCGTCCAAAACGCCGCTCGCAGCACCTCAGCTTAGTCAGGAGAGCGTTTTCGCGGCTCGCATCGAAGCATTGGGAATGCACATGGCCCCCGCCGTCGAGGAGTACATTGTGCAGTTGGTCATAGCCACGCGGGATCCCGCCCCTTACAGCAGTGATCTGGCGCACTGGCTTGATTACGGCGGTAGTCCCCGTGCGACCATTGCACTGGATCGCTGTTCCCGAGCGCATGCCTGGTTGCACGGTCGAGACTTCGTGTCGCCGGACGATGTACAGGCAGTGGCTCCCGATGTACTGCGACACCGCCTGTTACTGAGCTTCGAGGCCGAGGCTGCAGGCATACAGACAGACCAGGTGATCGACGAATTTTTGCGTATCGTACCGGTTGCGTAAGCCTGTGATCACGTTTTCCTGATGATGACTCTTGACCCATCGCTACCCGCTCAGGGGGCTGAAGTCGATCTCGCGCGTTTGCTGTCGCTGCGATTCTCTGCGCGCCAGGTGGACATTCGCCGACGCCGCCGAGCACTCGCGGAGCTCTCGGGAGGTCAGCGCTCTAATTTCCGCGGGCGCGGCATTGAGTTCGAAGAGGTCCGCGGCTATCAGCCAGGCGACGATATACGCGCGATCGACTGGCGAGTAACGGCGCGCACGGGCGTTGCGCACACAAAGTTGTTCCACGAAGAGCGGGAGCGACCGGTGCTGCTGATTGTAGATCAGCGGCGTTGCATGCAGTTTGGATCGCGGCATTGCTTTAAAAGCGTGCTCGCTGCGGAAATTGCAGCGCTGATTGCATGGAGCGCGCTTGGCGGTAATGAGCGGATCGGGGCTTTGCTTATGCACGATTCTGGGCACTGGGAAATGCGTCCGCGCAACAGTCGTCGAACAGTGCTCTCAATCCTGTCCGCGCTGAGTGATGCGAAGCCCACACACACATCGCAGGCCCTGCCGGAGGCCCAATTTGGTGATATGTTGCGCAGCGCTCGGCGCGTTGCCCGACCCGGAACCAGTATTTTTTTGATCAGTGACTTTGATGGCGCTGATGCGGAGGATGCTCAGGAAGAATTGTTCCAACTTGCGAGGCACAGTGAAATCACCGGCGTGCATTGCAGCGATCCGTTGGAAGAACGCCTGCCCCCGGCAGGTCTATACGCGGTAACCGACGGCAACACACGCGCAGAACTGAATACGCGGGACGGCCAGATAAGTGCGCGTTTCGCCCGCCAGTATGCACGTCGACTTGAAGAGCAGCGGGAGCGGCTGCAGCGTCTCGGCATTCCACTACTGAATGCGAGCACCGCGGACGCGCCGCTCACCCTCCTGCGTACAATGTACGGAGACGGACGGCCGTGAACTCCGACATCGCGAGCATGCTTGAACCCCTGCGCGCGCCCGCAGCTGTCTCCTGGTGGCCTCTCGCGCCCGGGTGGTGGGTGCTAATGCTGCTAATTCTTGTAGCGATTGCATTCGCTGGTTTCTACGCCTGGCAGCGCTATCAGCGCGGCGCGCCCTTGCGTGAGGCGAAGCAACGTCTTCAGATTATCGGCGATGCAACGGAGCTGGAGCCCTCTCTGCGCGTCGCTGCCCTGGGTCAGTTGCAGCGGCAAATCGCTATTGAGCTATCAGATCGCAAGGTCTGCGCCGGCCTTACCGGGGAGGCGTGGGCCACTTTTCTTAACAATCTGGGTGCTGAAGGTCGACGATTTTTCACTAGTGAACACGCCGAGCTCGGCTATCAAAAAACGATCAGCGAGCGGGCTTGTGCGGACGCTATCCAGACGACCGCGAGTTGGCTTGACAGCCTGGCGGTTTCGCGATGATTACCTTGCTCTGGCCGGCACTACTATTCTTGCTGCCCTTGCCCTGGGTGCTCCGGAGGCTGCTGCCACCGCGGCCCCAGCAACGACCTGCTATCCGAGCTCCTTTCTTTGCGCGCTGGCAGCAGCTCGCAGCGGGAGCAGACGTGGAAGCTCGCCGAAGCGGACCACCACTTATCGGTATTGCTCTGTGGCTGGTCTGGCTATGCCTGGTACTTGCTGCAGCGCGTCCGGTGTGGATTGGCGAAGCCATTGAGCTGCCCAATAGCGGCCGCGACCTGATGCTCGCGGTAGATATCTCCGGCAGCATGCGAGTAGAAGATATGCAGGTGGGTGATCGTATGGCGCGACGCCTCGATGCAGTGAAAGAGCTGGGCAGCGACTTTATCTCGCGTCGCAGCGGAGATCGGCTCGGTCTTATTCTATTTGGAAGCCGCGCCTATCTGCAGTCTCCGCTCAGCTTCGATGTGCAGACCGTGGAGCGTTTTCTCAGGGAGGCACAAATTGGTTTTGCGGGCCAGGAAACCGCTATCGGTGACGCCATTGGTCTGGCTGTAAAACGGCTGAAAGAGCGTCCTGCCAGCAACCGTGTGTTGATATTGCTGACCGACGGCAAGGACACGGCCAGCACCGTCGACCCATTAGAGGCTGCAGTGCTTGCGGCGGATCTGGATGTCCGCATTTACACGATAGGTATCGGTGCAGATTCGATGACCTTGCCGGGACTACTCGGCTCCAGCGTTGGAGCGCGCCAGGTCAATCCCTCCGCGGACCTCGACGAGCAGAGCCTGGTAAACATCGCCGAGCAAACCGGCGGGAGGTACTTCCGCGCCCGTGATCCACAGGAACTGGCCAACATCTACCGTCTCCTCGAGGAGCTTGAACCACTGGAAGTTGATAAAGCTTTGTATCGACCACAGCAGTCCTTTGCGGCACTGCCATTGCTGATAGCCTTTGCATGCAGCCTGTTGCTTGCCCTGCGCCAGTTGTGGCGGAACCGAAGCGGCTTTCTCACGACAGAGTCGGGGAGCGCAGGATGATTGAGGCGCTCAGTCACTTCCACTTTCTGCGTCCAACCTGGCTACTATTGATTCTCCCCAGTCTGGTTTTGGGCATATTTCTGTGGCGTCAGCGATACAGCCAGGAGGGCTGGACCCGAGTGGTTGCGCCAGAGCTGCTCAGCCATCTTATCAGCGGCAACTCCGTAAGGCGTCGTCGCAACATTATCCCGTTGTTGGTTTGCAGTTGGTGTCTTGCGGCATTCGCTGCGGCGGGCCCCAGCTGGCAACAACTTCCGCAGCCAGTTCTCCAGAAGCAGGACGCACTGGTCATCATCCTAGACCTGAGCTATTCAATGCTCGCCGCTGACTTACAGCCCTCCAGACAGGACCGGGTGCGCAGGAAAATGCTGGATCTGTTGCGTGAACGCCGCGAGGGGCTGACTGCCTTAATCGCCTATGCTGGGGACGCGCACATCGTCGCTCCGCTGACCGACGACAACCCGACCATAGCCAACCTCCTCCCTGCCCTGCGTCCGCAAATGATGCCATTACCTGGAGCCAATGCCATAGAGGCTGTGGAAAGCGCCCTTGCGCTGCTGGATTCCGCTGGGGTGCGCGCTGGCCGCCTGCTACTAGTCACCGATGGCATCACACAGCGCGAAGCCACCGAGCTGGTAGATATGCTGGATGGACAACCCCGGCAGCTGGCGCTACTCGGAGTTGGCACGGCAGTGGGTGCGCCTATACCTTTGGCCGACGGCGGATTTCTCAAAGACCAGAATGGTGAAATCGTGGTCCCCGCACTTAACGAGCAACCGCTGCGAGAACTGGCTAAGCAAAGTAATGGCATCTACCGCCGGATCAGCGTTGACGACAGCGATATCAACGACCTGCTCAGTAGCGAGCTGTCTGTACTGGACGACGAAACCACCATCTCACTCGATCGCCAGGCCGATCAGTGGGAGGATATGGCGCACTGGTTTGTGCTCCCGCTGCTGCTGGTGTGCCTGGCCAGTTTTAGGCGTGGCTGGATTTATCTGATACCCATCGCGCTCACCCTTACTCCCGCCGACAAGACCCAGGCACTGGAATGGCAGGATCTTTGGAAAACTCCGGATCAGCAGGCGCAGCAAGCCCTGGCCGATGGCGACGCCGAGAGTGCCAGCACCCTGTTCGAAAACCCGAAATGGCGCGGCACCGCCGCCTACCAGAACGAGGACTATGAGACGGCGGCGGAATCCTTTGCGCAGGGCGATGCTGCCAGCGACTGGTACAACCTCGGCAATGCCCTCGCCGCTGCTGGTCGTCTCGATGAATCGATTGACGCCTATAAACGCGCTTTAGAGAGGGAGCCTGATGCTGCCGATGCCCTGAAAAACCTACAGACCGTAGAACGCATGAAAGAAGAGCAGGAAAACCAGCAACAGGACGGTGAACAGCAGGAAGACGGTGAACAGCAGGAGCAGGATCAGCAAGGCAGCAGCGGGCAGCAAAACGGCGATTCTTCGCAGCAAGACCAGCAGTCAGGTGAGCAGGACTCACCAAGCGATCCGCCGCAGGACGACCAGCAGCAAAACGCTGATGCGGAGCAGCAGTCCGGGCAACAGGATCAGGAGCCAGGTTCACAGGGAGATAGTGAGCAGTCCGAGCAGCCCAAGCCGCGCCCTATTCCCTCTCCGGCCATCGATAACAGCGCAATGCAGGAAGATATGGAAAAGGACCAAGCCATGCAGCAATGGCTGCGCCGGGTACCTGATGACCCCTCCGGACTGCTGCGCGAAAAGTTTCGTTACGAGAGTCGCAAGCGACAACAACAGGGGAAACGTCGTGAAACCACCCAGATCTGGTAGGGCCGTGCCGCAGCCGCTGCGCATTCTGCTGGCGCTATTGTTCGCCTTGTGCGCCGTATCCACTCAGGCGGCATTAACCGCAAAGCTGGATCGCTACTCCATTACCATGGGAGACCAGGTACGCCTGACCCTGCGCAGCGATGACGCAGTGGACCCCGCTGATGTAGATCTCAGTAACCTGGAAGAATTGTTTGAGGTGCTGCAGCGCTCATCGAGCGTAAGCACCAGCATTCTCAATGGCGAACGCAGCCAAATACGCGAGCTGCAGCTGGAGCTTACGCCACGAAGAGAAGGCCGCTTCGTCATTCCGCCTTTCGAAATCGATGGGCAGCGCAGTGAGGCGCTAGCGGTGGATGTCGGGCCTGCAGTCAAGATTCAGGCGGAGGATGAGATCGTCATCTTTGAGGCCGTTCTCGATCGCGACTCTGTGTATGTTCAGGGCCAACTTCTACTGACGCTGCGGGTACAGCAGGCAGTCAATCTCGACTCCAGAAGTATCACGGAGCTGAGCCTGGACAACGCCTATGTGGAAGCCCTGGGACAAAACTCGTTTCAACGCAATGTAGATGGTCGTCCCTGGCTGGTGCACGAAATACGCTACGCGATTTTTCCTGAGGGCAGTGGCGAGCTGCTTATACCCGCGCAGTCTTTTTCCGGGCGCCTGGGCACCGGTCGGCGTTCGCTATTTGACACGCGCCCGGCCGGGCGCTTGATCCGCCGACAAACTGAGGAGTTGCGCATTGACGTCATGCCCAGACCGAACAGCTATCCAGACGCTACCTGGCTGCCAAGTGCAGCGCTGGCGGTAGAAGAAAAATGGTCCGCCCCACTGGATACGTTGCGTATTGGCGACTCGGTAACACGCACAATTACGCTGACCGGGGACGGTCTGCAAGGCGCCCAGTTGCCACCAATGGGTGCTACAGACATCGAAGGTTTACGCGCTTACCCGGACCAGCCAGATATCAACAACGTCAGCAGCGACAAGGGTGTCACCGGTATTCGGGTCGATAGCGTTGCATTGGTCGCCGTCGTTGATGGTGAATATGTGTTGCCCCGAGTAGAGATACCCTGGTGGAACACAAAAACTGACTCTCTGGAAATCGCCGCTCTGCCTGAACGACGCATTGCTGTTGCAGCGCCAAGATCATCGGCCAACGCATCTGCATACGACGCTGGCAATGCGACAGCGATGGCCGAAGCAAACAGCACGACCGGCGCCACAGCTGAGTCTTCCTTATGGCGCTATATCGCCACAGCCTGCGCCCTGGGCTGGCTATTCACCGGACTACTGTGGTGGCAACAATGGTGGCGCAAACGCAGCGCCAGGGCTGTGGACTCAAAGGCGGCAAAAGAAGCTGACGCCGGCAACGCAACCCGGGATGTACTCGCCGCCTGCGCTGCAAACAATCCTGCAGCAGCAAGGGATGCCCTGAATCGCTGGCTCCGTGATCAGTCACTGTTCAGCGGATTCCAGGGATCTCTCGAAACCTGGTTACGGCGACGCGAGAGTAGCTCACTCGCCGATGCAATAGCTGACCTCGAGAGACATCTGTACCGCGCCAGCGACGCCGATAGCTGGGATGGGAAGAAACTCGCCGAGGCAATCAGGGCACAGAAAAAGGCGTCGTCTCAAAAAGCATTAACGCCTGCGAACGCGCTGCCCTCGCTATACCTCAGCCAGTGATTTACTTACCACTTCGTAGACGTCTCGAGACAGAGAAGGCAAGGCAGCGAGGCGCTCGAGCTCTGTTCGCATCTGGACAGCTCCGGTGGGAAAATTGCGCCAGCGCGTGAGCGGCGTGAGCAACCGCGACGCGATTTGAGGGTTCCGCTCATTGAGCTCTTCAATGACCGATCCCAGCAGCTGATACCCCGCGCCATCCTCTCGATGAAATCCGACCGCGTTCAAATTCGCGAAGCCGCCGACCAGTGCCCGGATTTTGTTCGGATTGCGCGCATCGTAAGCCGGGTGGGACATCAAACTGCGCACACGGGCAACCGCGTCGCCGCGCGGGCTCTCCGCCTGCAGTTGGAGCCAGTGGTTCACGGCCAGCGCTTCGTCGCCAAAACGCGTAAAAAAGTCAGCGAGCAGCTTGGTGCCGAGACTCTCATCGCCCTGCCGTAACACGGCGCGAAGTGCCACCAGACGCTCTGTAAGATTGTCTGCATCCCTGTACTGGTCAGCGGCCAGGTCTACTCCATGCGCTCCCGCGCTCGCCAGATAGTCCAGCGCCACATTCGCCAGTGCCCGGCGTCCAATCTGTTCGCCATCCGCTCGGTAGGGCTCATGAACCCTATGCTCCTCATACAGCGTGCTCCACTGCGTTTGCAAAGAGCTGGCAAGCTGGCTGCGCAGTGCTTCCCGGGCACTGTGTATACCGTGCACATCGACACCGCCCGCATGATTCGCCAGTTCCGCAAGGTAGGTCTCCGAAGGCAATCGCAGCATATGGGCACGCACGGCGGGATCAATATTCTGTTCTGCAACCGCTGCGAAGGCGCCCTCAAGCAACGGGTCGAGTGCAACATCGCCCGGGCGTTGCTGCATATCCTGTAGCACCGACACCAGCAGTTGCTGCATGGCGTCCCAGCGCACAAAGCTGTCGTCGTCGCGACTGACCAGCGCAAGCAGCGCTTCTCGCGTGTAGGGGTAATTCACGCGCACCGGCGCCGAGAAACCGCGCAACAAAGAAGGAATGGGTCGCTCCGGTAAACCGCCAAAACTGAAGGTATGCTCCTCCTGATCAAGAATCAGAAGACGGTGCGTGTTGTCAGCACTGTCGGTATCAGGCGTCTCGTTTTCCAGGTGCAACCGTAGGTTGCCGGCATCACCGAGCAGGCCCATCGCCAGAGGAACAACCAGCGGACCTTTTTCTTCCTGCCCGGGCGTGGACGGCGTTTTCTGAGCCACAGAGAGCGTGTACACACCGCTCTCCTCGTCCCAGTCATCCGTGACCGTGAGTTCAGGCGTCCCTGCCTGCGAATACCAGCGCTTGAACGCGCTGAGATCAATATCTGAAGCATCTTCCATCGCCGCAACGAAATCATCACAGGTGACTGCCTGGCCATCGTGGCGCTCGAAGTACAAATCGCTGCCGGCGCGAAACTTCTCCTCACCCAGCAGGGTATGGATCATACGCACCACCTCCGCGCCCTTTTCATACACGGTCAAGGTGTAAAAATTGGATATTTCTATAAAGGATGCGGGGCGCACCGGATGCGCCATCGGACCGCTGTCCTCCGCAAACTGCAAGCTGCGGAGGAGGCTCGCGTCCTCGATGCGCTTAAGTGCCGGAGATCCCATATCGGCGGAAAACTCTGCGTCACGAAATACCGTAAACCCCTCTTTCAGGCTGAGCTGAAACCAGTCTCTGCAGGTCACCCGGTTTCCCGACCAGTTGTGAAAGTACTCATGTCCGACAATACTTTCGATACGCTGATAGCCCGGATCTGTCGTAGTCTCGGGACTGGCGAGAACGCAGGAGGTATTGAAGATATTCAGACTCTTGTTTTCCATAGCCCCCATATTGAAATCGTCGACCGCGACAATATGAAAAATATCCAGGTCATACTCGCGTCCAAAGCGTTGCTCATCCCAGCGCATGGAGCGCTTGAGTGATTCCATCGCATGCGCACACTTGTCGAGATCTTTTTCCTCGACAAGAATCACCAGGCTAACTTCGTTGCCGCTTGCCGTCGTAAACCGATCAGTCACTTGCTCGAGATCACCTGCCACAAGCGCGAATAAGTAGCTGGGCTTCGGGAAAGGGTCATCCCACACCGCGCGATGCCGGCCGTCGTCCAACACGCTTTGCTCTACAAGATTGCCATTGCTAAGCAACACGGGGCACTGGTTTTTATCAGCATCAATGGTCACACTGAAAATCGTCATCACGTCAGGGCGATCAGGGAACCACGTGATCTTTCTGAATCCTTCTGCCTCGCACTGCGTACAGAACAGACCTCTGGATCGATACAAACCCTCCAGCGAGGTGTTCTCCTGCGGGCGAATACGCACACTGGTTTGCAGCACGCCCTTAGCAGGCAGCCGATGAATACGCAGCTGCTCGTCTCCCAACTCGTAATTTTTTGCGTCCAGAGCTTTGCCGTTCAGCGTCAGGGAGAGGTGCTCAAGCTCCTGTCCATCGAGTTCCATAATCGCGGTCTCATCGCCGCCAGCGCGGCGTTCGAAGTGCATTTGCGCGTGCACCAGGGCGTGATCATCGAACAACTCAAAATGCAGCGCCACCCGGCTAATAGCAAAAGCCGGCGGTTGGTACTCGCTAAGAAAAATAGTACGCGGCTGGGCGTCTCGCATGGGCCGACTCCTTAAAAATGATTAGATGGGCGTGCTTGGCGCAAAAGCGCGTTTTCTATTACGGCTCTGCTCTTTACGACGATTCTCAGCTACTCTCAGCTACTCTCAGCTATTCTCAGCTACCCGCTACTCTCAGCTCTACCTTGTAGCCCGCGTGACGTCGTAGATTTATCACACCGGTATCCAGCAAGAGATACTGTCCTTTTATGCCTTTTAGCACACCTTTTACCTCCGGTACCTTATCGAAGGTCATTGACTTGACCTTCTCTGGATACTCGAGCACCGGATAGTCAATCTCGGTGACAGACTGCTCATCGACGAAACTTACCGCATCCAGTCCGCGCTCCTCGCGCAGCGTTTCGATTGTCGCTGTGCAAAGCTCCAGTAGTCTTGCACGCTCCGCGGGCATATCCAGTGGCCCGTTTGCGCCTTTGAGCATTGCTTGCCACGCGGTCTTGTCGGCGACATGCTCGGCAAACGCAACTTCCGCAAGGCCAGAATCAAGGCGGCTCGAGACTCGCAGCATTGGCAGCGCCTGTGTTGCGCCCTGGTCTATCCAGCGCGTCGGCACCTGCGTGCCGCGGGTAATGCCGACCTTGAGTCCTGAGGTATTCGCCAAGTAAACAATATGATCAATCATGCAGTTCGCTTCGCCCCATTCAGGCTCTCGGCAAGTACCGGCGGCGTAGTGGCACTTCTGGGGGCTGACGATGCAGTTGTCGCACTGCGCAAGCTTGCGCACGCAGGGGAAGCAATACCCTTGATTAAAGCTCTTCTTGGTTTTCCGATTGCAGTGTATGCAGTTGATTTGGCCCAGGTAGCTCAACACCAGAGTCTTTCCCAACAGCGCGTTCATCGGAACTGCTTCATCCCCCATAGGCAGATGGTAGTCAGCTGTTCCAGCATTCAGCGTTGCACGCATCTTGCGGATCGAACCTTCACCCAGGACCTGGCTCATCTGTCTGATTCCTTATCCGGTGTTGCGTTGCTATGTTGCGGGGAGCTGGTTTGCGCCGAACTGGACTGCACAGAGTTGGGCACCAAGCTGGCCGGGCTCGATTGTTCATCTGCATCACTATCTGCATCACTATCTGCATCACTATCGCCACGGCCATCCGAGACCCAGCGTAGCTGCTGCTCAGGCACTGACGTCAACCCTTCGTCGCGCCGTGCCAATTTACTCGTATCGATGTATCCCACCTGCTGATCTTTGGGCAAATGTCTGCCATCCCAGGCAATAATCGCTTGCATACTGTGTTCTTTTTGTTGCGCGGTGAGCACCCGGCCATCGGGCCAGCGTCCTGTCTCAATCGCAGCGCGCAACCTGGCAACAATGTCGGGAGTCAGACTGGCGATAAGTTCCTGATATTGCATAGACCGAGCTCAGAGTGAGTACAGGCAGAATTGCGGCATCATGCCGAGGCCCGATTCACCAGGGCCAACACCGCCCCCAGAATCGCACCGGTTAACAGCCCTCCGACATGCGCAGCATTCGCGACCGAAAAGCCCAGCACATCGACAAATCCCAGCACGCAGATCAGTAACCATCCCACCATAAACAGCATGATCGGTGTTGCCGGCGCGAGTCCATTCCATCGCGGATTAAGCTTCCCTGCGACCCAGGCAAATCCCAGAAATCCGTAAACGACACCGGACAGCCCACCAAACAGGAGCGGTCCAGTCCACAAATGCTGTGCGTAGTTCGACAGAATTGCCGTAACCAGAAACAGGCCTGCAAGATTCACACTGCCAAGCGCCGACTCAATGCGACCACCCAGATCCCAGCACCACAAGCTGTTGAACACAATATGCATCCATCCAAAGTGCAAGAAAACCGGCGTCAGCAGGCGCCATGCCTGTCCCGGCGCCTGAGAAAACACGACCCGTCCGCCCTCAAGTGTAAAGGGCTCAAAGGTGAGAGCTGACACCACGGAGAGCGACCCATCGAGGTAGACCAGTAGGAATCCTGCCACGCTGAAGAAAATCAGCAGGCCGGTGACGGGTGCGCGCAGCAGAGCGCCAACGAGCTTGGGGGCTGCGCCCGATCCCCTGCGGTCCGCGGTCGCTCGCGGCACTCGACGTAGCGTCACCTGTAATTCACCGCTCTTCCAGCCGGCCAATAGACGCTGTGCTTTCTGCTCATCCTCGGCGCGGGCCAGCTTTACAAGCTGCATCCCGCCCTCTTCAGCCACGCGGTGCGGGACTTGCTGCTGCCACAGCAGTGCGCTTAGGGGCCGTAAGTCATCATCCAGGGCGGTGCGATACAGCTCAACAGACATCTAGTTAACCAGCGCTCCGCTCCACTGCAGCTTGTCACGACAGCTTTCGTAAAAACTGTGTCCCGGCGGATGCAGCAGCGTCAGCACGCAGGGATTGCGCCGCAGCACCACAGAATCGCCGGGGCGCGCTGTCATATTGACCTGCCCGTCGCATGTAACCGGGGGGTGGATTCGATTGCGCGCAAGCACATCAATGCGGATCTCGCTGTTACCGTGTATGACGATGGGGCGGCTGGACAAGGCGTGTGGAAACATCGGCAAAATAAGAAGTGCATCCAGAGTTGGGTGCATGATAGGCCCTCCGCCCGAGAGCGAGTACGCCGTAGAACCCGTGGGCGTGGACACAATCAAACCGTCAGCGCGCTGGCGGTTAACAAACTCACGGTCCACATACAGCTCGACTTCGATCATCTGCGCGGACGTTCCTGAATTGACAACCACATCGTTGAGCGCATCGCCCTCTGCAACTGTCTTGCCTTCGCGTTCTACCCGCACCTCCAGTAAAAAACGCTCTTCGCTGCTGTAATCACCGGCCATAACAGCAGAAATCTGCTCCTGCACCCGATCGGGTCGAACATCGGTGAGAAACCCCAGCCTGCCCCGATTGACGCCCAGCATGGGCTTATCAAAACGCGACATGGTCCGCGCCGCGCTGAGCATAGAGCCGTCACCGCCGAGTACAATCACCAGATCTGCCGCCGCACCGATCGCCTCGCGATCCAGAAATTCGCAGCCGCTGGCAAGTTCTGCAAAGCGATGCTCGAGGAACACCTCAGCGCCGGCCGCTCGCAGCGTCGTCAACAACTCTGCCAGCACCGCTTCAAGGCCGTCCTGACGACTGCGCCCAACGATGCCTACCTTATTAAAACCCACTGTCATGGGACTATCCCCAGAAAACCAGAGCTGGAGTATACCCACCTGTGTGTCACTGGCGGCATGGATTCCGGCGAGTGCTCAGCGGAGCCCTACATTGTTTTTCTGTAGCACCTGCTCAGCCCGATAGCTGGAGCGTACCAAAACGCCGGACACAACTTCCAGAAAGCCTTGCTCCAGGCCCCAAACGCGATAACTGGCAAACTGCTCAGGCGTTACGTAACGAGCGATCGGATGATGATGCGCGGTAGGCTGCAAGTATTGACCCAGCGTCAGAATATCAACTGAGGCCGCACGCAGATCAATCATCGCCTCGCGAATTTCTTCGTCGGTCTCACCGAGACCGAGCATGAGCGATGTCTTGGTCAGAACCTCTGGACGATGTGCCTTGGCATGCGCCAGAACCGCCAGGGTCTGCTCATAACTCGCACGGGGATCTCGCACCGGGTGCGTCAATCGCCGCACCGTCTCGACATTTTGAGCAAACACTTCGATGCCGCTATCGACGACCGTTTCTACATCACTCAGCACACCCAGAAAATCCGGAGTGAGGGCCTCTACCGCAGTGTCCGGGTTCACTGCTTTGACTCGACGCACGCAGTCAGCGTAGTGCCCTGCACCGCCGTCAGGAAGATCATCCCGATTAACCGACGTCAACACCACGTATTTCAAGCCCATCAACTGCACCGATCTCGCGGTATTGTCCGGCTCCTCGGCGTTAAGCCAGCCACGCGGATTGCCCGTGTTAACCGCACAAAAGCGACATGCACGTGTGCATACGTCGCCCATGAGCATGATAGTCGCCGTGCCGGCGCTCCAGCACTCGCTCATATTCGGGCATTTGGCTTCTTCGCAGACGGTGGCGAGTTCGTGCTGGTGAACAATGTTCTTTACGCGAGTGTAAGTCTCACCCCCGTGAATCCGGGCACGCAGCCATTTAGGCTTGGGTAGACGCCCGGAGGGCGTCGCGGCCCGCTTGATTCCATCCTTGATCACGGACATGCCACGCTCGTTCACGTATTTTTCGCCGCTGGCGACGTCGACCAAGGGTATGCGCTGATCTTCATTCATAACAGATGCTCGCTCGCGCATTGCTCGCGCATGACTTCAACGTTCCGCACATTTAATGTCTAGCTAAAAGGTTTCAGATTGTTCGATTATAACCGAGCTAATCGATGGCAATGCAGAGCATTTATCACCGCGCTACGGGGCGACGACGGCGGCCTGTGAAAGGCCGGAGCAACAAGGCTTCGCTAGCGTTGGCGGACGCCAAAGAGATCGCAAAAAACACGATGGCTGCTCCTCGAGACTCACACTAGAACATGGACAAAAGTTGATCTGAGGAAGAACGGGGCTCGTAAACATGACAAAGATCACTAACTGGTATCACCAAAATCGACCGGGTATGGTTAACTGTGGTTTGACTGCGGTACGACTATGGCTTAGCTGTGGGATAGCGCTGGAATAGCTACGGTTTCACTACAAGCTAACAACGACCTAACAACGACCTAACAACGACCTAACTAAAAGGCAATTATCGGCCAAAAAATGTAGGGCATAATAATTACGACAAGCTGGCGAGTTTCACAACAAGACAGGCTGCGCTGATACGCGTTTCAGCACGAAAGCCTGCACAAAACCAATAATACACTGTCCGAGGGAAAAGCGTGTCAAACCAATCTCACCGCTGGGGGCGGCTCTCCGGCGCGTCCGATGAAAATGTACAACGTACTCAGGCGCGTAACGACGTAGGCGCGTATCACGGCGCGATCGCAGCGCGGGAACTCCACTGGTTCGACGGACAGGACTGGGTCAGACGCAATGATGCAGGGACCTGGCAGGGTTTGGGCACATGCCAGGATATCTCTGGCGATGAGTCGAGCCACAATGACACCTGGAACCCCTGGACCACGGCGTTTGATGACAGCAGCGCGCCTTTTTATCGTTGGTTCCAGGGAGCTCGAACAAACGCCTGTTTTAACGAGGTAGACCGTCATGTGCTGGGCGGACGCGGTCGGGACACGGCGATCATCTTCGAGGGAGATCGCTGGGACCCCTCAAGAAACAACGGCCAGGGCGGTCCGGTGCAGGAGCGCAGTATCAGCTATCGACAGCTGCTGGCCGAGACAATACTGCGCGCGGAAGTTCTTGTTTCCCTAGGCCTTGGCCAGGGAGACCGCATCGCTTTTAACCTGCCCAACATCCTCGATCAGATCTTCTACACGCAGGCTGCCAAGCGCCTGGGCATTATCTACACACCCGTGTTCGGCGGCTTCTCCGCAAAAACTCTGTCCGATCGTATCTACGACGCGGGCGCCAAGGTTGTTGTCACCGCAGACGGGGGTTATCGGAACGCAGAAGTTGTGTCTTATAAAGAGGCCTACACGGATCAAGCGCTAGACAACTTTATCCCCCTACCCTCTGCGCTTGCCTGCCTGAAGAAAGTTCTTGAGGGATTCGATCTCGGTGACGTGAGCACCGCGCTGTACGCCCAGGTCGAGGCTGGATTGCAGGGCGAAATTACCATTGAACGCAGCGATCTGATGAGAGAATTCGGCGCTGCGATCGCAGCGCTGGGAGAAACGGAAGCTGAGCGTTCTGCGGAGCTACGCACGACCGTCGCCCGGGAACTTGCCGGTGTGCAGCACAACGTAGAGAAAGTGGTGGTGATTCGCTATACCGGACAGGACATTGTTCGACAAGCTCGGGATAGCTGGTCACATGAATTGCTGGCACTGGCTGAAGACAGTGTGCTGGCTGTCGCCGCCGAGACGGGCTTTGAAGTGACATCCATGCAGGAACTACTGGAACTGGATGATCGCGACCTGTGGCGCGCGTTGAATGCATCGCACGGCGCACAGCCAGTGGAAGCAGACTGGCCGTTGTTTATTATTTATACCTCAGGCTCAACAGGCAAACCAAAAGGCGTCGTGCATACGCACGGTGGTTGGCTCAGCGGCATCTCCCACAGTATGCGCATGGTGTTTGATGCCGACGAGACCGACCGCATTTACGTGGTCGGCGACCCGGGATGGATAACCGGTCAGGCATATCTGATCTCCGCACCGTTGGCACTTGGCATGACGACAATCATCGCTGAGGGTTCGCCGCTATTCCCCCACGCAGGTCGCTTTTCTTCAATCATCGAGCGCCACGGCGCCACAATATTCAAGGCAGGTTCAACGTTTCTAAAAGCCGTCATGACGGATCCGGCAAGTGTGGACGACATGTCTGCCTACGATATGAGCAAGGTGAAAATCGCGACCTTCTGCGCGGAGCCTGTATCACCCGCCGTGCAACAGTTCGGGATGGACAGAATATGTGATCACTACATCAACTCCTATTGGGCAACGGAGCATGGCGGCATGGTGTTTTCCTGCCCTTGGGGAGGCTTCGTCGATCTCGAGGCCGACGCCAAGACCTGGGCACTGCCATGGATTCAGGCCGAGGTGCGCGTAGCAACGGAGAGTGATGCGCAGGGTAACGCCAGCGCATGGCGCCTCGCCAATGAGGGCGAGAAAGGCGAGCTGGTAGTCACCCAGCCTTATCCCTATCTGGCGCGCACAATCTGGGGAGATGCCGAGAATTTGGGCACCGACGCCTGGCGTGGAGATCTGGCGCGCTTTCGCGATGTCTATTTCACGCGCTGGTCAGATGGCCTGGCTTACACCCAGGGCGACTACGCGAGACGGCACCCGGATGGCGCCTTTACACTGCACGGGCGTTCAGATGACGTAATCAACGCATCCGGGCACCGCATTGGGACCGAGGAAATCGAGGGTGCCATTTTGCGCGACAAAACCCTGCGCAAGGACTCACCACTGGGCAACGTTGTAGTAGTCGGTGCACCACACGACGAAAAAGGCGAAACCCCGGTCGCGTTCCTGATCGCAGCACCGGGCGCGCGCCTGGGTGATGACGACTTCAGCCGCCTGCAAGCACTGGTGCGCAGTGAGAAAGGTGCGACTGCCGTGCCCTCGGACTTTCTGGTAGTGCCCGCATTTCCCGAGACCCGCTCGGGTAAATACATGCGTCGCACCCTGCGGGCGATTCTCCTGGATCAGCCGCTGGGCGATCTCTCAACATTGCGTAACCCGGATGTCGTACCCGACATTCAAAGCATCGTCGCGGAGTGGAAATCCTTTGGCCAGCTGACCCAGGCGCGTGAGATCGTTCAGACCTATCGTTCCTTGCGCCTGGAAACACACGAAATCCTTCCGGATCGCTTTATTGCGATGCTGATGATCGACTCGCCTCCGGTGAACTCGCTAAACGAACGCACACTCGATGAACTCAATACCGTGCTGCAGCACATAGCGCATCAGGACCGCATCGAAGCTCTGGTAGTCACAGGTGCCCGCAATGCCTTTGTCGCCGGCGCAGACGTCAAGGAGCTCCTGGAGATCGGTGAAGAGGGTGACTTGGAGTCGGCGCGCACACCGCCGAATGCAGCACACACGGCATTCTCGATACTGGAGAACCTTGGCAAGCCAGTCATCGCAGCCGTCAATGGACCCGCGCTCGGCGGCGGATGCGAACTTGCTCTGGCCTGCGGCTGCATTGTTGCCGTACCTGGCGCGCGCTTCGGACAGCCGGAGATCAATCTCAATATGCTGCCGGGCTACGGCGGCACGCAGCGCCTGGTAAGGCGACTGTATCACCGCCATGGTCAAGAGGGTCTGGTCAATGCGATTCAGCTCATCACCTCGGGACGCAATATCGATGCTGACGAGGCGCTTGAGATCGGTCTGGTTGACCAGATTGTAGCGACACCGGGTTTGAGTGCCCTTGAGTTTGCGATGGCTATGCTGCGCGACTATTTCTCCAGCAACGCCCTGGCGGGCGAAAGCCAACTCTCCACCTTGATCCAGACCCAGAACCGCTATCTTGAGACTCGCGAAGCAAGGTTGCCCGCAAACGCAGCCTTACTGGCGGACGCACGGCTCGCGGCTACCTTTTCGCAGCTCGCAGCAGGAGGCCGAGAGCACTGCCTCTCCCGCGCGCTCGATGCGATTCGCTTCGGTGCCGACCACGGGCAGGCGGCCGGGCTCAAGCACGAAGCCGAACTGTTTGCAGAGGCTGTGTGCGACCCTAAAGCCGGGCCTGTTGGCATTACCGCGTTCCTCGAGCGGCGCAGCGCCCCACTCCCGATAAAATACACGGCGGTGCCACCGGATGCGCCCGCCCAGCAGCGCGCCGAGCTTGAGGCTTCGGGCCAATTGCTGGCGCTGGAGGCACCGTTCTTTGCCGGCATCACCCCGGTACCCACCTACCAATATGGCATGGGCGTCGCCAAACATAAGGACACCGGCGCTCCAGCACACGCCGACCCCATTGATGCGGAAAAACTGCTGGTCTTCCCCACACCCAAACCCGGACCCAATGAAGCACTCGTCTACGTGCTGGCCTCAGAAATGAACTTCAATGATATCTGGGCGATTACTGGCATCCCGGTATCACCATTTGATGCGCGGGATGCCGATGTACAGATCACGGGTTCCGGCGGCGTGGCAATGATCGCGCAGCTGGGTGCGGAGCTGGTTCGCGAGGGCCGACTGTCTGTGGGCCAACTGGTCACCATCTACTCTGGGCAAAGCGAATTGCTGTCGCCGGATCAGGGACTGGACCCCATGGCGGCGGACTTCCGTATCCAGGGCTATGAGCGCAATGATGGCAGCCACGCGCAGTTTCTGGTTGTGCAAGGCCCGCAATTGCACCCCAAATTACCCAGTCTGACTATCGAGGAGGCAGGCTCTTATGGTCTCACCTTGGGCACCATTCACAGAGCGCTGTTTACTACTCTGGCAATCAAGCCCAGACGCCGTTTGTTTGTTGAGGGCGCATCGACCGGAACCGGACTGGATTGCCTGCGCACCGCTCTGCAGAGCGGCCTGAACGTTGTCGGCATGGTGTCCTCAGAGGAACGCGGAGAACGCGTGCGCAGTTTTGGCGGAGCGCCGCTAAACCGCAAAGACCCGCGTTGGGCCGATATTTTTACCGCTGTCCCGGAAGATCCGATGGAGTGGGTCAGCTGGGAGCGCGCTGGAGAAGACTTTGTCGCAGAAGCCCGCAAGCAGGCCAATGGCAACATTGACTATGTGGTGTCCCACGCAGGAGAAAGTGCATTCCCTCGATCCTTCCAGTTACTGGGAGAAAACGGCGTGCTGGCATTTTACGGCGCTTCATCAGGTTACCGATTCTCGTTTATGGGCAAAGCAGGCAAAGTCAGTGTAAGCGACATGTTCGATCGGGCGGAGCTGCGCGCCGGCAACTCGCTGCTGGTCATTTACGGCCCGGGGGCCGAAGATGGCGTCGTAGATCCGGTTGCCATTGAAGCCATTGAAGTTGCCTGCACTTTGGGCGCCCAAGTCGCGGTACTTGCGGACAATGCAGCGCAACGAGAGTTTGTTACCTCACTCGGATTTGGCGCGCGACTCACTGGGGTTGTCAGCATCGATGCAATCGCGCGGAAGCTTGGCGATGATTTCGATCCTCCCGGACCTTTCCAGTCACTCCCGGACCCGTTCAGGGAATCCGACGCCTTCAAAGAAGCCGTACGCCGATTCTCAGATCGCACGCTAAAGCCCATAGGCTCCGCCATAGCTCCGCTGCTGCGTAACACATTGGACCGGCGCGGACTGCCAGACGTCGTGTTCGAAAGAGCCGACCGCGATGGCCTGGCCCTTGCTACCTCACTGGTTAAGCCGAATATTGGCAAAGTCGTCTATGCTGAAAACCTCAGCGGCAGACGCTTTAGTTTTTATGCACCACAGGTATGGACGCGACAGCGCCGCATACTCATGCCCACCGCCGAGATTCGAGGCACACACCTCAACACAGCCCGGGAATTCGCAGAAATGCAGGAGCGCATCGCCGCGGGGATGATTGATGTCATGCAGCCAGTTACTGCACCCCTGCCCGAGATCGCACAGGCCCACCAGGCCATGTGGGAGAACCGGCATGCGGGAGCTAACTATGTGGCTACCCACGGCCTCCCTCGACCCGGACTCAAGACGCGGGATGAACTCTATCGCGCCTGGGCTATCCGCGAAGCCGAACAGCGAGGGGAAACCTTCACCCACATTGACACAGGTTCTGCAGGAGCACTCCGATGAATCAGCAAGCTACGACGACATCCACCACGGCCGGCGCACGATTGTGCGACAAGGTAGTGATACTCACTGGTGCCGCAGGCAATATTGGCAGTCATATCAGCAGGAACCTGCTTCGCGAAGGCGCCAATCTTGTTTTAACAGGACGCAACGAACCCAAACTGAATGGATTCGTTGACGAACTGATCGCCGAAGGCTTCGATCGCGATTGCATGCTCATCGCTATCGGCGACAGCGCGAAAGCAGACGTCTGCCGCAAAATTGTCGAACTTACGGTCGAGCGTTTTGGCAGGATTGATGTACTGGTCAATAACGCCGGGGGCGCAGGCCCACGCCGCACACTGCGCGACATCCCGTTTTCCGAGGCAGAGATGAAATCCCGTGGCGACGAGGAGACCATGTTCGATGCGGCGATGAACCTGCTTGCCGGACCCTGGAACATGGCTCGCGCCGCCGTGCCTCACATGAATCGAGGCGGATCTATCGTCAACGTCTCGACCATCTTTTCAAGGACGCATTATTATGGTCGCATTCCCTATGTGGTCCCGAAATCCGGCCTGAACGCACTCTCCATTGGTCTCGCCAAAGAACTTGGTGATGAGCGCGGCATTCGCGTGAACACCCTCTTTCCCGGCCCCATTGAATCGGAGCGCATAGACACGGTTTTCGGCAACATGGATGCCCTGCAGAGCGCGCCTGCCGGCACTACATCCCAGGAATTTCGCGACCTGATGATAGCCCGGCGCGAGACCCCAGGCGGCGAGTTCGAATACCGGTACCCGACACCCAACGACGTGGCGTCGACAGTGACCTGGCTTGCCTCCAGCGAGTCGGCCGCGCTTTCGGGGCATCATATCGAAGTCACCAACGGCATGCAGGTGCCTGCACAGAGCCGCTCCAAGCTCGTCTCCTGGCCCGACAAACGTCTCGAGGATCTCAGCGGCCAGGTAGTATTTGTACTAGCGGGCACTGACTACGAAGATGCTCTGGCATTTGCAGAGCGTCACATGGTGAGTGGTGCAAAGGTGGTTCTGGCATTTCGCAGTCTGGAATCGCTGGGCTTCGCCCGTTCTTTGAGTGCCTCCAGGGGTCTTGAGGCCATCCATTTGCTACACCTTGAGCCGCTGCGTCGCGAGTCCGCCGATCGCAGTTTTGACTATGTTCGCGATCACTTTGGACGCCTCGATGGCATCATTGTTTTACCGCGGTCGGGCAATGGTCAGCACGGATATTCGCTGAGCACCGCCGGCGATGAAGATGTCGAGGCTTTCGTCCGCGAAGAGATCGTAGCGCCGGTCGCCTTTGCGGCTGCTCTGGCGATCAACCTGGACAGGTGGGGATTGCTCAAAGATGCACCGGCGCTCACCTATGTCACCAACCCCAGCGACGGACATGGCGACTACCTCAATGAAGTCAAACGTGCCGCGATCGAAGCGCTTATACGCATCTGGCGACATGAAGATCGACAGATGCGTAAGAAGGGAGAGCGGGACTGGGCAATCCTTGCCAACCAACTGGTGCGCTACGACAACACAGAAGAAGACAATCTAGCGTTTACAGCGGACTGGGCTGCCACTCTGACCAACCGAGTTCGACGCATGGACTCGATTAACCTCTGGGTGCCCGAGAGCATCATCCGCGCGACGGGCAAGAGCAGCATGCCGGGATCCATACAGCGGGTGTTGCCGGGCCTGCACAAGGGTCGCGCGGCCGTCATTACCGGCGGGAGTCTGGGGATCGGCCTGCAGCTGGGGCGTTTCCTCGCCATTGCGGGCGCGCGCGTTCTGCTCTCAGCACGCAGCGAGTCCAAGCTCCAAGAGGCTCGTGATGCGATCATTGAAGAACTCCGCGGCGTCGGCTACCCGAATGCCGACGAGCGTGTACACATACTCTCAGGCATCGACGTGGGTGACGAAAAGTCACTGCAGAGACTGTTTGACCACTCCGTAGAACTGTTTGGTGAGGTCGATTTCCTGATCAATAACGCAGGAATATCTGGCGCGGAGGAGATGGTCGTCGACATGTCGCTCGAGGACTGGAACCGCACCATGTTTGCGAACCTGATTTCGAACTATTCGCTGATTCGCAAATATGCTCCGCGTATGAAGGCAAATGGATACGGTGTAGTGCTGAACGTGTCCAGTTACTTCGGCGGCGAAAAATACGTAGCCGTGGCCTACCCCAATCGTGCGGACTACGCTGTATCCAAAGCGGGTCAGCGCGTTCTCGCCGAAATACTGTCACGACATCTGGGCCCGGAAATTCGCATAAATGCTCTGGCACCGGGCCCCGTCGATGGCGCGCGACTGCGCGGCCTTGGTGGTGCCCCAGGCCTCTTTGAGCGACGCGGCAGACTGGTTCTGGAAAACAAGCGTCTCAATCAGGTGCACAAAGCTATCCTCGCCGCCATGAACGATGGCAGCGACAGCGATACGATAAAGGCGCTGGCAAAAAATGCGGTAGGGGATGTCCGGCGCGAAGGCAATCTGAGCAAGCCATTGGCGAAGCTGTTTGCGCAGGTAGAAGACAGCATTCAGGGCGAGAACTCGTCTGCCTATCTGTTGAATCGCGAGCTGGCCGAGAAACTGATGAACCGGCTGGTGACGGGCGGACTTATGTCGCACGAAACCGCTGACACATTTATGGACGACCTTGTTGATGCCCCCGCGCCATTCTTTGACCAAAAAGCTATTGATAAGGCGGCGGCTGGCATTGAGGCGGGCATTCTCAACCGTCTGCACCTGCATAAAATGCCTACGGATGAGCAAATCGGTCTCTCCACGGTGTTTCACCTTGCCGATGACATTGCCAGCGGGGAGACTTTCCATCCCTCCGGCGGCTTGAAGTTTGATCGTTCGGTCACCGAGGGTGAGCTACTCCTGCCGCCCGACCGAGAGAGTCTGGCAAAGCTCAAAGGCAAGCGCGTTGTCATGATTGGCGACGCTATGCGTGAGGAGCTCTCGGCCATTGGCACAGGGTTCATCGAGCACGGCATCGCTGCCTTAACGATCTTCACACGAAGCAAGGAAGCCGAAAAAGAAATACTGCACAGCCTGCAAGCTCGAGACGGTGTAGAGATCGATGTTCGGGTGATCGGTGATGACATTGAAAGCGCGCTGGATACGCTGGTACACGAAGGCGATAGCTTCGATGTGGTGGTCAGCGCGCCCTTTGCTCGTTTGCCATACAACCCGCTTGCCGCGGAAAAAGGCGGATCCTGGGACCGCGTTCTGTCCAATGATGATTTCGCACAGCTCGTCGATGAGCAGTTGACACATCACTTTCGTATTGCACGGCGGGCCGCACTGGTGCCTGGCTGCCAGATTGTGTTGCTGACACCGGACACGTCCTTCGTATCATCGCGAGAGGAATTTGCGCTGGCCCTTTTTGTCAAAAACGCACTGCACGCTTTCACCGTTACTCTGGGGGTTGAGACCGAGCGTCTGCCGACAGTGCCAGCGGTCAATCAGGTGCAGCTCACACGCCGCGCGCGAGCAGAGGAGCCCGCGAACGAAAGCGAGCTCCTCGAAGAAATGGAACGACTGGTATTTGCGGTGCTGCAATGCGCGGTTCCGGCACCAAGCCCGTCCGATAGTCGTTACCTGGCGCGTATCTTTCGTGGCAATGCCGTTACTGTGTAAGTGGTGCTTTCCAGGCCCGGTGTTCGCGACTGAAAAGCACGAGCAACGAGGCCCACCCAATCAACTGGGTGTGGCCATGCTGGTTGTGCACCCTTCTGTCCGCAACGCAGTCGGCTTCATCACTAGTGCGTGGAGTGCCATATCTTCCTTTTCCCGCTGAAGCAGGAGGTTGCTCGTTGCTGCTTGCCTGGCCAGATCCTCGTTTGGCAGGACCGTGAGGTAGAACATCGCCATTTCTCGGCCGTGCGTGTAATCCCCGGATCGCATCCAGCGCAGAAACTGCTGATGCAGTGCCTCGGCCCCGCTCTCCAGCGCATCGCAACCCCCAAGTTCCACCTGGGCAATCAATCGGCGTAAGCGGCGTGCGAGCTCCATATCCTCAGGACTGACGTAAGCTAAAACACGCTCTGAGCGCCGGGTTGCAATGAGGTGATCAAGATAGGCAGCCTCCAGGTGCACTGCAGGTTGACCGGTAAGAGCGCGGGCAAACAGGCGATCTGCCTGCGACCATGCCTTGGTAGCCACGGCAAGTTCCGCCGCCACCCCCCAGGCCCACAGCGCGACCTCGTCGCTGCGCCCTCGGACACTGGGATGCTCGAGTGTCTGCAGCAATGCGTGCAGTGCGGCTCGCTGACTCTCCCCGCCAGCCAGCGCTATTCTGCCGCGGCAGGCTAAGGCGACCAGCGCACCGGACAAACGTGCTGCTTGACTGCAGGCCACCCGCGCATCGGCCAGCTGACCCCGCACGGTCTCCAGGGAGGCGAGCTTTAACCAGGCCTGTGCGTCTCGGGGGTCTGCCGCGATAATCTCTCGCAAATGGTGCTCCGCGAGCTCGAAGCGATGTTTTTGCTCGGCGTCCATCGCTCGCTGCATCGGATCGTGGCCACCGCTGTGCGCATTCGCTGACACATTGCCGAGTAAGAGTAGAAAAATCGACCGCATTAACAGCACGACAGCCGAACTAGTTATCGAGCAAATCACTGAACTCTGATTCATTCTGTATGAGCTCCTTGTCATTGATACTGATAGGTGTAGCGTTGGCTGCTGCGGAAAATGCATCGCGGACAACATCACTGAAGGACAATTGTTGTGGAACAACTGACACCAGAAATCGAATCTCGGTCGATTGTGCGGCGGAATCTGACACCACCAACGTAATGCTCGCCTCCCCAGTCTGTCCTGCGGTAGGCGTGAGTAACAGGATCCTCTGCTCCCCTTCCCCTTCCAAAGCCAGTCCTGCCTCACTCAGTAACTCCGGATTTTCGGTACTTACCGCTATCGATAACGCCGCTGGAGACGTCATATCGTCGCCGACCGAGAAGCTCACCTCATTCGCCACACTGTTTGCAGAGATCGTTTGATCCGCAACAGATGAAATCGTCGGTGACAAATCCGGCGCGTCGTTCGAACTACCCCCGCTATCGCCAGAACACCCCCAAAGACTTGCAAAAGCCCCCAGCATCCAAACACCCCATGTGCGTCTCATCTCAGGACTCCGGAGTTGGTAGCGGCGCGCCTATTGGCGATCCAGGGTAAGGCGTGAGCAAGTAGGGAAAGCGATTATTCAGTTCCATCGCCGACAGTGGAGCACCATCGGTAAAAGCCACATTCCCAACCGGGGCATCTTCCGGTACGCACAGGCCCAGATTAATAGGCTCGCCGCCCTCACCCAGCGGCAGGTCATGGCAAAGCGCACCCATAACGACGCGCAGAGCAATATCCACCACATCATCACCCGGTCGGCGGCCGTTTGGGAATCCCGCGAGATCACCCGCCGCAAGTCCCAGTGCCTGTTGCTGAGCCCGGGGGGTGACTGGAATTGCGGTGTTCAGACGCAACATCTCCCCGGGCGCACCGCCGGGAAACTGATTGACACCGGGAAATCCAGTGAGAAAAGCTGTCACCAAATCTGTCCGCGGATAGTTGGATGGCGCAAGGTTTTCGATATCTGTGCCAAGCGTGGCATTTACCGCATCGCGAAAAAGACTGTCGAGAATGACCGGTAGTACCGGATTGGTCACAAAGCTAAGGAACTGAGGATCATCCACGGGTTCGCTGCTGTTAAACGCATCTTTGCGGTCGTAGCCAATTACCAGTTCATTCACCAGCGGATTTGACAGCCGGGAGACCTGTGTAAGCGCGCCACCGGTGACTTCCGGCCGATCAAAGGTCGCCGAAGGATTGAGAATCGTCGCTTGCGGGATACTGGCCGTAGTCCAGGCACCCAGAACATCGCCGCTGCCCACTACACAGCTGGCATGCACCTCCAGAGCAAGGCTCGTAACATTGTTTTCCGCCAGGGTATTACGTGCTTCGTCCTGGGTAACACCGCCGGGAAATCCACCGCCATCACCCACGCCCGGACTACTGTCGCCTTCTATGGGCACCAGGTTCACCAGATCAAAAACTTCACCGAGACTGATCTTGAAAGCCTCATAGCGCTGACCGACAAATACTCGCCCCGGTTGCGTACACCCCGGTATGTCGATGTCGTAAATAAAGCTGTCTGCATAGTCTGTGTACCCCCCAGGTCCGCCAAAGGTCTTGGTGCCGGCATAGTCGAAAGGCTTGCGGAACTCGGCAGTGCCATCAAGCGTATTCACAATCGCCGCGGAATCACCACTTCGGCGCCCACCGCTAACCAGCGTCACCGTGTACGCTTCGAAGTGGCTCAACCCCTCTTCGCTACCTGAGGCAAGTCCCCCGGCGTTCTTCAACACCGACGAAATGTTCTCCCCACCCACTTCAAAGCTGACGGGCGACCCGGATTGAGAAAGCGTATCCTCAAAGCGGAATTGGAAGCTGAGATCTTCGCGAGCGTCACCATCGTTGTCGATATGAATTTCATACACCGCATTACTGTCGAGGGGAAAATAGTTTGGGCCGCCGTAAGCAGCCTGCACGGGGATGTAATTTGCCAGGAAGGTTACATAGCCCACCCGACCCGGTTCATAAGAGCTGAACAGGTAAAAATCCGTTGCATCCACCTGCGGTAGTTTGGCAATAAAGGGCGCCTCCCGGTGGCTGGAGCCCGCGACCATTGCTGCGTGCAGGCAGATCAGCAGACCAGCAGCGACCGTTTTGGGTTTTGATAACGAGCGTATCGGTAAATCTCTCATTGCATACAGCGCTGTTTTTTTCATAATCTTCTTGTCCATCGTCCACGGGTGTCGTTGAATCGCGGCCATGTACGGGCTCACCCTTGGTACAGATGCAGTAGTGGCAAACTATTTTTTTACTGCATCCAATTCACCACTCGCACGTAATGTAGGAGCAAGACGAACCGAAAGAAAAAATCGGAGCCGAGCGCTGGGCCCCGGCAAGAGATAGAGACTGGAACAGGGATAGGGATAGGGATAGGAGCACGCAGAATGACGGCAAACACGACGGCAAGTAACGATGCACTCGTCACGCTCATGGCTCGCGTATCCATGGGGGATCGCAGCGCCTTTAAGATTCTTTACGAGGAAACTGCGCCCAACATTATGGGTCTTCTGGGCAGCATGCTGCGTCAAAAAGATCTCGCGGAAGACCTATTGCAAGACACCTTCGTAAAGGTGTGGCATCGGGCAAGCGACTACCACCCGGAGCGCGGCCAGGTGACAACCTGGATTGCGAGTATCGCGCGTTACGCTGCAATCGATACCTTGCGCGCGAGTAAGCTGCGACCAAGCAGTGACATCCCGATGGAAACCCTGAGCGACAGCGCGGCAGAGACTCTGGAGCTGCTGGCCAGCCAGTCCGACCAAGAACGACTCTACTATTGCATGGACGTACTGAGTGCCGAACAAAAACAGAGTATCAGTCTGGCCTTCTTTCGGGGTTACACCCACGACCAATTGGCAGAGCAGCTCGACACGCCACTGGGCACGGTCAAAGCCTGGATTCGTCGCGGTTTGCTGAAGTTGCGGGAGTGCCTCGAGCGATGAACTATGAAAAGCCTGAAATGCTCGATCATCTAGCCGCCGCCTATGTGCTCGGCACGCTAAAAGGGCCTGCGCGTAGACGATTTACGCGGTTGGCGACTGAATCCACAAATGTGCGACGCGCAGTGTGGCGCTGGGAGAGGCAACTCCTGCCGCTTTCCAGCGCGATTGAGGAGCGCACTCCACCTGCCGCGGTATGGCAGGAAATTCAGAGACGCCTTGGATTCACTGCGACTCCAGTGCATACGGGCCGCCTATGGCCCGCCTTGAGCGCAGGCCTGGCTCTGGCGGTACTTGCACTGCTACTTCCGCTAATCCAGTCCTCGTTGCAGCCACCTGATACGCTGGCAGACAGCGCCGCCGAAAAACTGGCGTACATTCAAAGCGCCGAGCAGCAACCGCTGTGGGTAGTCACGGTAGACGAGCAAACCGGCCACTTAGCGTCCATTGCAGTCAATGTTCCTGCGCGCGAGTCAGATCGCGTGTTCCAACTTTGGATGCTCCCCCAGAGCGGCCCTCCCGAGTCCTTTGGACTGCTGCCGACCACGCAAAACAACCGTGCTCGAATGACACTCTCACCCACATTGCTAGCGCTGCTACAAAATGCCCAAGGCCTCGCCGTAAGCCTGGAGCCACCTGGCGGATCTCCAACGGGTGCACCAACCGGGCCGGTGGTCTACACCGCGCCAGTGATTGCGCTATAGCGCGGCCGTCGCGGTAAATAGCTGCATACAGGGCCGATTTCCTTGACAAGGCGCGGCCGCGGTAACTAGGGTGTCAGCCCAGTCTTTTTACCGTGAGACAGCCTTGAAAACCAACCTCAATCGAATTGTGGGCAGCGCATCTACCCCTGCCTGGGTTAGCACAATGTGCGCCTCGACCCGTCGCCTGCGCCTGTGCGCACTCTCTGTCGCCTATTGCATCGCCACCGCAAGCATGGCCACTGCAGCCCCTACCTACAACTTGCCTATCAAGGAGCATATTTTTGAGAATGGCCTGCGGCTTCTGGTGCTGGAGCGGCCCGGTGATCCGCGCGTGGAATCCAAGATTTTTACCGACATGGGCGCGATCCACGAAACGCCGGGGCTGCTGGGAGCTGCGCATTTCCAGGAACACATCATGTTCAAAGGCACTCCGAGCCTTGGCAGCACTGACTGGGGGCAGGAACAACCGATTCGCGAGCGCATGAAAGTCGTTGAATCCGCATTGATAGAAGAGAAAAATCGTGCGCGCAATGCTATTCGCGAGCGCGGGGCTATGGACAGCTATCGCCATCAGCCAGAGACACCGCGTATGCGTGAACTGCTGGACGAACTGACAGCACTCGAAAAGGCAAGCGCGCAATTTCGCGAAAGCGGCGCGGTCAGCCGCTGGTATCAAGGCTATGGCGGCACCGGGCTGACGGCGACCACCGAGCAGGAATACATGAAGTTCGATATCAATCTGCCGGTCGAGCGTGTCGACCTGTTTTTCCGCCTGGAAGCTGACCGCATGCGCAACACGGTATTCAGGGAGTTCGAACAGGAGCGCATGATTCTGGTCGAACAGCGTCTGGGGGATCTCAATAAGCCGTCGACGCCCTACTACGAACAGATCGGTGCAGTCACCGGTGCAGTCCACCCGGTATTCTGGCCCGAGGGTTATCCAAGCGATTTCTACGCGTATACGCGCGACTCGCAGCGCAAATTGTACGAGGAGTATTTCGTGGTCAACAACACCACGATCGTACTCATTGGCGGTGTCACGCTGGAGGACATGATTCCACGCGTTGACCACTATTTTGGCTGGATGGAACGTGCACCAGAGCCAACGCGCACGCCGGCGATTGAGCCGCGACCTGGCGCGGAGCGGCGCGTGGTGTATCGCAATGATGAAATCGAGCCGCGCGTTGAGTTTCGTTATTTGATTCCTGGCGTCGGTCATCCTGATCGCCCGATCTTCGATGTACTGGCAAAAATCGCGGACGCGCGACTCTCCGCAACGCTGCTCGAACAGGGCATCATGGCAAGAACCAATGTGAACACCCGAGTTGTACACACGGATCGCTTTGGTGTGCCAGGCACCATGAATTTCGAACTGATTTTGAAGGATGCGGCGCAGCTCAAGGACGCAGAGGCACTGCTTGCTACGACACTGGCGTCCCTGAAAAGCGACGCTGATGCAGCGGAACTGGGCAGGGCACAAAAGAGCCTGCAAGTGGACTGGTATCGCATCGCGCGCAACCCCAGCCGTCTCGCCTTTGAAATCGGGCATTTTCAGACCATGGACCGCTGGCAGACCTTACCGCTGTATCTGGAGGCCCGCGATAAGGCGAGCACTGGAGATATCGCGCGCTTGGCTAGCACCTACTTTGTCAGCAACAATCTTACCGTCGGCATCGCACAGCCTACTGGCAAGTCTGTAGCAGCGGGGACAATGCGATGAATTTTCTAAACAGCATGGCAAGCTCCCAAAACACTACATCAACTCAGCAGCATTCTTCGAAAGGCGAGAACCGAGTGCACCGCGCAGGCATTACGGCGCTGGCGTTGAGCTGCCTGATTTCACCACTGGGTATCAGCGTCACGGCCGCACAAGATCAGGACCTCACACATCCCAAGGCGATGGGATTACCGGCCCCGGCCTTCGAACGTCCAAACCCCGAGACGATGCGCCTCGAACTCGACAATGGATTGGCCGCCTATATTGCCGTGGACGACCGCGCGCCGCTGGTCACCATCACCGCGTACCTGGGCCTGGGGTCCGGGCATGGCGAACCGGGTGCGCCACAGGCGCTGGCAGCGGCCCTGCGTCGCGGCCCTGCAACCATGCAGTCCGGCGCATTCGAAGCAAAGCTCGCGTCAATGTTTGCGGACTACAAGGTCACGCAGAGTCACGAAGAAACTGAGGTTTATCTCGACGTCCCAGCCAGTGATGCCTGGGACGCCCTGGATCTCATGGCCAAAATACTGACCGAACCGGCTTTTTCAGGCACCAGCAGCAACTCGGTACGCACAGCCAGCTCTGGCGGCATTGATTACTCCTACTCCCTCGACGGCGCAATTGACCTGTTCAAGAATGAACTGTTCAGGGGTCACCGGTTTGGACGTAGCGCTAGCTCGCAGCAGGTCGTCACTGCCAGCGCCGAGGCGCTGCACGAACGTTTCGTTCACGCAGACAACGTTACGCTGGCGATTGCTGGCGACTTTGATCTCAAACGCGCGCGACGCGAGGCGAGTAAAAGCTTCGCGGCCTTGCCCAGGGCCAGAGGCGGTGTTCCCGAAAATGACAGCGCAACCGCGTTCGCACCTTTAGAGGCCGACACATCACGCACATTGCTGCTGAATCAAGCCGATCGAGGTCAGGGATGGGTCGTCATTGGACACGAGTTACCCGCTGTTCCCCTGGCGGATCAGGCAGCGCTTGAGACCATGGATTACGTCCTTGGCGCTTTCCATCTAGACTCGCGCCTCCACCGTAACGCCCGTGAGTTGCGCGGACTCACCAATGACAACAGCTCGTTCCTGGAGCCCGGCATCCGCGGCCCGGGTTCCTATAATTTCCGTACCTATGGCCGCCCGGAAGCGGTGCGGCTGCTGGTGGATGTCACCTTCCGGGAACTCGAACTTATACGCGATAGCCTGGTAACGGCAGACGAGCTGTTTATTGCCAAAGGAGCCCTGGTCGATGGTCTCTATGCAAAACGCTACGCCACGGGGTTGGATGCCGCCAACACCTACGCCAAAGAATGGCTGCGTCTCGGTAGCCACGAAGTATCGGCCAGCTATCCAGCACGAGTCGCTGCGGTAAGCGCAACTGACGTACAAGCCGCAGCCAGGAAGTATATACACCCAGAGCGCATGATCGTCGCAGTGGTTGGACCGCTGGAAAAGATCCGAAAGGCCAAGGCCATCGAGTCCGAACCACAGCTGGAATCCTGGGGCGCCAAAGCCAACTAGTCGACGTTCTGAACTTAACTACGCCGCGAACGGTGCAAGGCCCGCCGCGGCAGTTCAAGTCTCGTTAACAATTGCGTCGGCTTCGATTTCCACCAGGTACTCGTCGCCCACCAGTTCCGCGCGAACCAGTGTATTCGCCGGTTGTATGGTGCCGAAGCGACGGCCATGCACCCGCGACACGGCTTCCCAATCGTCGATGTTGCGTAGGAAAATACGCGTGCGCACAACGTTGTCCAGACTGCCGCCCAGAGACTGAATGGCGCCCTCTATTTTGTCGATTACAAACTCCGCCTGTGCCGTCGGATCACCCGCACCGATGACGCGATCGCCATGGGTCGCTGTCGTTCCAGAGACAAATATTTGATCGCCTTTTCTCACTGCCCGAGCAAAACCGGCCAGATCTTCCCAGACAGTGCCGCTCAACGCCAAGGTCTGACCATCTGAACCAGGTTTGCTGGGAAACGGCTTGGGCAACTCGTCAATATGATGGCTCAGGTCACCGGATGCGGTAAGAAATGGCGGCTTCCGATACTCGTCACCGCAATCGCCGGGAATAACGTCCAAGCTACTTAAGGCTTCATTAATAGCGTCGGTGCTGGCCGCATCCAGGGAAAAATCCAGGAGCTGTCGGTTATTTTCAATATGCTCGCTCTGCCCGAGTCGGGCTCCAATAATGACCGCGCCCACGGCAGGCTGTTCGAGCATGAACCGACTGGCTATGTTGGCCATCGATACCGTATGCCGCTTTGCGCAGTCACCCAGCACCCGCAGTAGGTTTTGCAAGGGCTCCCAGCCGCCAGCCTGATCGATATAGCGCTTGTACTTCATCTGCGACCAAGTGGCGAGACTCTCCATGGTCGGCTCCGGTTTCCCCAACCAACGCTCGGTTAAGAACCCACCAGCCAGTGTGCCAAAAGCCAAAAGCTTGACGTTCTTCTCCTTACAAAGAGCTGTCATCGCGCCTGTCGCCCGTTGATCAAGCAGCGAAAAGCAAACCTGGTTTGATACAACGTCGATACCGGCTTCAAGCACGACTCGCAGGTGTGCCGCGTCAAAATTAGTCAGACCCAAATGACGGATCAGACCCTCACCCTGAAGTTCCTTCAAAAACAGCAGGTCATCAAGATAACTAGGGTCTGCATAGTTCCATGCATGGTATTGCAACAGATCTATACGCTCGGTTTGCAATCGATCCAGAGCCCGCTGCACAGCCTCACGCACCGTTTCACGAGAAGATCCGCCGGGCTTGGGCACCCATTTGGTGAGGAGTTGCGGCTTGTCGTTAGCCGTACATTGCTGACTAAAAATACCCGCAATTAACTCAGACGATCCGTAATGATCAGCCATGTCAAAAGTGCTTAGACCGACGTCTGTATAAGCGCGCATGCTCCTGGCAGCGGCCTCAAGATCCAGGGAACGCTCATCGCGCTCCATATCAGCGATCTGCCACAAGCCGGTTATCACCCGCGCGATACGCAGATCCGGAGCGAGGAGCGTAAATTTGTCTTGTGCAGTCATATTGATGGCTTATGGGCCTCCTATTCGGGTGGCAACTGGCTAAATAAACGCTTGGTATCTACGCCACGCCTCTTTAAGCGACTCAGTTCGAAGACAAACAGCAGGGATCCCACAGCCATGACGATCAGCCAGATAAACGTCGAGTGAAAGTACCAGGCCGCCACTGCGGCGTTCAAATCCTTGTAAATATGTACCACCATAAAGGCGAACAAACTCACTACGCCCGCAGAGGCCAACCCCACCTGCAATGGCCGATACGTCATCACCTGCACCTCGGCGGCGAGCCGCGCGTTCTGTGATGGCAAGCTGAGCACCGTCAGGCACATGAGCAGGAAATTCACCAGCATCGAGGTCACCATGATGTCGATCCCGAGAAAAAAATCCCCGGCAAAGTGACTGCCCAGCACGCCTACGCTTGCCATCAATCCACTCAACAAAATGGCTGCTTGCGGTGTATGCCTTCGCGGATGCACGCGCGCTATCCAGCGCGGGAAGATACCGTCTTCTGCCCAGGCAAACATGAGTCTCGATACTGCAAGCAACATTGCTGGCAAATCGTTGATCAACGCAATCGCCGCGCCAGCCACTATCGCAACCGCCCAACCCGCAGGCAACAGATAACCGAGTAATCCAGGCGCCGTTATATCCCGCTGCAAGGCCTCACTAGCGACAAACGACCACGGAACCGCGTGATAAACCGCGGCGGTAAACAGAAAGTAAAATGTCCCGACGGTGAGCACGGCGATCGCAATTGCGAGCGGCAGATTCCGTGATGGGTTGCGGGCCTCACCGCCCGCCTGAGCGATAGTGTCAAAGCCGATAAAACTGGAGAACATAATCGCAGCGGCGGCAGCAAAGGTTTTTGCGTCAAAGGCTGAGGTATCCGCCGTTGGGATGTAGCGATTTTCCTGGGCCAGCAGCGCCGCTGCGAAATCAGCCTGGTCGAAGTAAAAACCAGCAAAAATAACCACCGCACCAAGGGCAAACATCAGCAGCATTAGCGGGATCAGCGTGCGCTCGTAAAAGCGCGCACCCAGAAGGTTGACCGCCACAAACGCCCACAACATGGCAAGAGCCAGACCCACGCGTACAGCGCCCGTCTCCAGCAAAGCGGCCAGATCCAGCCATTCCAACGCCACCGCTATATCGCGCAGAAACGGGACGATCACGTAAGCGATAACACCGATGACAATCGACAAGCCAAACCATTGGGAAAAACTTGCGACAAAACCCAGGTAAGGATGCAAACCACGACTGGCATACAGGTAACTACCCCCCGCCCGGGGCATGGCCGAGGAAAGAATGGCATACGCGAAAGCCGCCAAAATTGCGGGGACAGCGGCAAAAAGCAGTGCAAGCAATACCCAGGAGCCAATACCAGGAACATTTCGCTGGATCATGAACGGCACGACGTACACGGAAGCGCCAAGCATTGAACAAATACCCGTAGCCGCAAGGCCCACGAGGCCAAGCTGTCGGCTCAGGCCAACGCTGTCAGTCTGCGGCGCAGTCAAGCTTTATCCCGATCAAGCATCTTCAATGTATCCTTTTCAATGCGCTTGCGTCGTGGCTTGTATCTCGGTCTGCCCGACACATCAAGAGCACATCGCTAAATCCGGATTACGTGCGCAGATGGCTGCTTTCAATATTGCGGTCCCCAATCCTGTGGAAAGGTCGTATTCTGTGGGTGTAGTGCCCTCCAGGAATTCTTCGAGATTCGTCGTCCCATCACCATCAGAGTCGGTAGCTGCGTCGACGGGGTCGTTCTTATCAAGGCCATGTAGATCTTCAAACGCGTCACCCATTCCATCTCCATCGCTATCGAGAGACTCGTTGGGATTGTCCGGGAAGGCGTCGCAGTCGTCACCAACTTTGTCACCATCTACATCTGACTGGTCGGTATTTGCTTGGTTGGGGCAGTTGTCGATGCCGTCTGGAATTCCGTCACCATCGCTGTCCGGACCGGTGGCTTCAAACCCAAGGCTCAGGGAGAGCCCACCCTCGGCGCCTGCGTAACCGTCGACCGCAATTGCATAGCTCACACCGCTGTCAACCTCGAATGAAACCTGACTGGTGGTATTCCCAAAGTCGTCATTGAACGCAACCGTGGTGAGAGCAGCCACCGTGGGGCCGCTATAAACCGCAAGGGTTGTATCGAAGGAACTGCCGGCCGTGCTGAACGTGATCTGCCCGGCTGATGGAGCCAGCCAAGACCACCACACGGATGCAACGGGGTCGGATACTCCCGCATGATTGGGTTCTCCCAATTCCCCGGTAGCGCCGGTATTCTGCCCAGATACGGTTGTATTGGTTCCTACCAGGGCAACCCTGTTCTCGAAGGCATCGTTGGCTGGCGCGTCACCGCCGCTAATGCCATAGTTCAGAATGATCTGCCCCTCCCGGCTCCCAAATCCATCCACGGCGATCTGATAGACAGTGTCTGCCACCGCGGAAAACTCCACCTTACTCTGAAGACCGCCAGAGTCATCATTTAAGATAACCGAGCTTAGTGCCGCAACTGAACTCCCCGTGTATACATGAAGAGTCGTGTCAAAATCGCTTCCAAAGGTGTCGATCGTTACGTCACCACTGGACGGCGCCACCCAACGAAACCACACTGAGGCCAGCGGCGTACTCGCAAACGCATGATTGGGTTCAGATGTCTCGCCGGTTGCCCGCACATTTGAGCTGTCAACCCGGCCCGTTGCGCTCGGCAGGCTTGTGGCGTCCGCAAAGTCATCATTCGGAGGTAAAACGCCAACCTGCTCCACTGCTACAAATACCGTTTGACTGGTAACCTCTCCCGCCGAGTTTGAGACCACCACCGCATAGGAGCCTTCGTCGCTCTCACTGGCGGACGCGACATTGTAAAAATTGTTTGTGGCGCCTGGAATCGGGTTCGAGATGCCGTCGCTAATCCTGACCCACTGATAACTCGGACTGGGCGAACCGCTAGCTGCCACGGAGAGGGTAAAGTCGTCACCTACGAGAATAGTCTGCCCCGAAGGTTGAGTCGTGATCACCGGCGCGCCGGAACTGCTTCCACCGGGCTCGGGATAATTAAGTTGGATCGCCCCGGTGGCGCCCGCGTATCCATCAACCTGCAGCAGGTAAGTCAGATCAGCCTGGGGCGTAAAAGAGACAGCGCTTTGTCGACCACCCGTATCATCATTCGATCCGATCAAGGTCAACGCACCAATACTATTACCCGTGTAAACAGCCAGGGTAGTATCAAAACCACTGCCGTTAGTCGTAATTAACGCGGTACTAAGCCCCGTGGGTGCTGTCCACTCCCACCAGACACTTTTTCCGCCCGCTACAGATGGGTTGCGCGGCTCACCGCTCTGTGCGCTGGAAAAGTCGTTACTCCCCGTGACGGAAATGGTGCCCGTCCCCAGTGCAATCCGATTTGCAAAGTCATCGTTTGCAGGGGGCGATGTTAGCGTCAGCTGCACACTCGTACTTGCAGCCGTTTTGCCTGGCGCGGTAACACTGGCATTAAACGTCACCGTGGCCCCGGATTCCGGCGCCTGAATATTGCCAGTATAGATACCGTCACCGGACGCACTGTCAGGCAAAACTCCATTGTCTAAAAATGCCTGCGCGGCGCCACCGCTAAAGTTTCCGGACACAGTGGCATCTGTCACCGGACCGAGATCCGTAACACGCACTTCTATACGCGCCAGGGCACCCGCCTCAAGAACCGGGGCGTTGACAGATAGTTCGAGGGTGCCATCGGCGCTGATGCTCAAAGCAGCGCTCGCATCAACCATGCCGCCCGTGGCCACTCGCCCCTGCAGCGCAGACAGCGGTGCGGCAGTCGCAAGCAATCGATTCTTGAGTTCGGCAAGATCTGCGTTGGGATTTGCACTTAAAACGAGAGCCGCCACTCCGGCGACATGCGGCGTCGCCATACTCGTACCATTAAAGCTCGAGTAACTGGTATCGGAGCTGGATGTCGCTGACAGTATCGCCACACCGGGAGCACCAATATCAACCTTGGTCGCTCCGAAACTCGAAAAACTGGCAAGGTTACCGGCGCGGTCAATAGCTGCAACGGACACCACGTTATCCACATCATAGTTGGCTGGGTAACTAGCGACTTGATCGTTGTCATCTGCGGAGTTGCCCGCCGCCGCCAAAAACAACACGCCGGCATCATTGGCCGCTTCTATAGCATCGACCAAGGCCTGACTCGGACCACCGCCGCCCCAGCTGTTGTTCAGGATGTCTACACCTTTTGATAGCGCGTACTCAATACAGCGAATCGCATCCGATGTATTGCCACCACCATCTGCACCCAGGAATTTTAGCGCCATTATTTTTGATGTATAGGCTACTCCTACCAGTTGTCCTGCGTCAGAACCCGATGCTGCGATAGTACCCGCAACGTGAGTCCCGTGATCATTGTCGTCATTGGGATCGCCAGTTAGCGTAATTGCGTTTATGCCGTGAACATCATCAATATAGCCATTGCCATCATCGTCGATACCGTTCCCCGCGGTCTCCCCGGGGTTAGTCCACATGTTCGAAGCCAAATCCTGGTGCGTGTAGCGAACACCGGTATCTACAACACCGATCACTACCGAGGCCGAACCCGTCGTCGTGTTCCAGGCCGAAAGGACGTTGATATCCACGCCGGAAACACCGCCAGATTGTCCGGTGTTGCGCAGACCCCATAGCGTGCCATCCGTGAAGGAAGCGTCGGTGGGGGTATTGAGCGCCTGAACCCGCCAATCGGGCTCGACGTATTCGAAGAGGCCGGTCGCTTTAAGTCGCTCGATCATGCTTTTCATGTCATCTTCCCCTAGCCCGCTCGGCTGGGAACTCTTTTGCGAGAGTCGCATTAATCCGGGCACGAACTCATACCGCTGCTCAATGACGAGGCCCTCTTTATCCATCATCAACGAGGCATCGGCCATCTTGCCCGGGCCGGTGGCGACGCGAGCCAGCAAATTGAGAGACGAAGCTTTATGTCCGGCAAACGTTGTAATATTAGCGGAGGTTTTGCTAGAGCGTTGCTGGACAAGCGGACTTTCATCGGGCTCGGGGGACGACTTTCCTGATGCATCAACCCCGGCTATTAGCGGGGTAGAAAACGCGGCGAGTAAAGAACAATGGGCAAATGCCAGCAGGCATTTTTCAGGGAGTTTACCGTAGAAGGAAAGCATCGAGTCTCGCACGGGGATGTTCAGGAAGAGTTGTACGCTAACATAAAAAACGCAATATTTTGGTCGAAAGAGCTTGATAAATTTAGAAGTTTAACCCGCTCCTAACGAGTATATGCTTGCTGTGGTCGAGCGAGAAATACGTCCGCGCACCGCGCGCTGCTTCACACGTTACTTCCCTGCCGTTCGCGCGCGTCGGCGCGCAAATCGCCTTCTTCCATAATGATGTCCTTGTAGCTTCCGCCCGCCGGGATCATTGGAAAAACATTTTCCTCCGCATCGACAATGACATCCAGCAGGTAGGGCTCATCGGGATCCGCCAGCATGCGCTCGTAGGCCGCTGGGAGATCCTCTGGTCGCGACACCCGTTCACTGCGCACCCGATACCCCGCTGCGATGGTCGGAAAATCCGGGTAAATATCAAGCTCGCCCGCGGGCTTCACGGCCATGGGGTCACCAAGCCCTGATTCTGCGCGATGTCCCTCGTAAATCATGTCTTGCCACTGCCGCACCATACCCAACCACTGGTTATTGATTACCACGACTTTGACGCCTATGCCGTAACGATGGCAGGTCGCCAACTCATGCACCGTCATATTGAGCGAGCCATCACCGTCGATATCGATCACCATTCGCTCAGGAGCAGCGACCTTGGCGCCAATCGCGGCCGGAAGACCATATCCCATGGTCCCAAAACCTGAGCTGGAGAGAAAAGAACGCGGGCGTTTTGAACGATAGTGCTGCATAGCCCACATCTGATGTTGGCCAACGCCGAGGCTAACAACCGCCTCGCCATCGGTCATTTTGCTTAGAAGGCTGATTGCATACTGCGGACTGATCGGACCTTTTTCCGGCACTACATAGGGGAAGTCCCGGCGCAGTGACGACAGATAATCCAGCCAGGGCTGGCGGGGCTGCGCAATAGCGGACTCCAGAAGTTGGAGTAGCGCCGCTGCGAGATCGGAGCAGATAGGAAGCGTGACGGATTTGTTTTTGTTCAGTTCATCCCGATCGATATCGATGTGGATGATTTTGCCCTCGGCAATAAATGTATCGACCTTACCGGTAACCCGGTCGTCAAAACGCACGCCGACCGCCAGCACGAGATCGGCCTCATTGACAGCAACATTAGCGTACTTGGAGCCGTGCATTCCCAGACAGTCGAGAGCTAGCGCGTGATCCGGCGGGAACACCCCATGTCCCATCACAGTAGTGGTTACCGGGCAGTGCAGCTTTTCTGCCAGTGCGAGCAGTACTTCTGCACAATTAGCGGAAACAATTCCGCCACCCGCATAAATAACCGGTCTTTGTGCCTCGGCGATCAGGCGGCACGCTTCCGTGAGCTGCTGCTGGCTTAGCCCCCCTATTGGTAGCTCCGGTGGCTCTACCACCGCCGGTATTTGGGGTGGGGTGTAGTTCCCATCGGAGTCTTTTGGATAGTGTTGCTGAATGTCCTTCGGTATGTCGATCAGCACCGGACCAGGTCGGTTACCTCCGGCGAGTGCAAACGCCTCGCGAACCACCTCGGGAATGTCCGTAACTTTGCGCAGTAGGTAGTTCTTCTTGGTGATCGGTGCGGTAATCGCGACGATATCCACTTCCTGGAAGGCATTCTTGCCCAGTAGCGGAGTTGGCACATTGCCGGTGATTGCAACGATGGGCGTGGAGTCGCTGTTCGCATCGGCAATCCCGGTTACCAGGTTTGTCGCGCCTGGACCTGACGTCGCGAGACACACGCCCACCCGCCCGCTGGCACGCGCATAGCCCTGCGCAGCGTGCACCGCCCCCTGTTCATGTTCCGTGCGGATGCAGCGAATACCCGCTCCCGCAAGCACGTCGAAAATCTCCAGATTCGCGCCACCAGGGTAGCCAAAGAGTACATCCACCCCCTCGGCCAGTAACGCACGCGCCAGTAGCTGAGCGCCCCGCTCCGCGCCCTCTCGCTGCTCGACTTTAATATCCTGTAGCCTTCCGCCTGACACGGATGCACGATCGGAATAAGTAACGTTATCCGCACACATTGTGATTACTCAAAGTAGTTGCCTGTTATGAATCGAGACGCAGTCGCTTTCAGCGGCTACGTGCGGCGCTATCCAGAATCATGTTCACGGCTTCTCTTGCCGATGCGGCCGCGCTTTCGGTACCTATGGTACCCGGGGGCGCGCAGCCATCTCCCACGTTAAACAAACCTTGCACCGACGTGTTCACCGGTAAACCATAGCCTGCCCATCGATGCATGCCCGGTGCAGGCGCGCGATGTTTGGCTTTCACTAGAAAATTGGCCTCTTCAGTTACACCCGGAAAATTCAGCTCAAGCTCTACCATGGTGTTATCAAACTCTGCTTGCATATCGCAGCTCAGCGCATTGGCCGGTGCGCCATACGCCGTGTGCAGGTACTTCCCCTGCGGCGAAATCATCCTTGAGATCGCCGACGGAATTTCCAGATAGATAAGGTTTGTAGTGTTACCAAAGACCAGACAACCGTCGAAGCCCTCGATAAGCGGGCGATCCATAACAAAACTGATATGCATAATCGGCGCATCTGCCGCATTGCGCTTAAGGCGCTGAACATAACTTTGCTCAAACACAGACTCACCACCCGCAAGCAGCAAGGTACGATCAGGTCCGGCATTGGACAACACGAGGGGGGCGGCGATAAATTCGGGGACGACACCATCACCGACACCATCACTCTCATCACTCCCACTGATTTCGACCCCAGTTACCCGGTTATTTTCAACGCGAATGCGTTTGCACCCGGTTTTTCTGCGCACCAGCGATCCGCGTTTTTCAATAGCCTTGGCCAAGGCATCCATCAACGCCCCATTACCCTCGCGCGCCAAGCCAAAGCGACTTCCTTTGCTGCTGTATTTAAGAAACCGAAAGAATTCGCCGGCGGGAACTTCGTGCAGATTGATACCCATCAAGGCGGCACAATACCCCTGGAACAGATTTTTCACTTCTACGTTATCTGTGTATTGATCGAACCACTCCCGGGTACTAATTGTGTCCAGCGGCGTCCAGGAAAAAAGCGCGTCGCGAATGTGTTCAAACAGCGTCTGCGCCTGCGCTTCGTCTTGCATTGCAAACTCAATCATGCCGTAGAGGCCGCCACCCCCGGGGGGCAGATCATAATCTCCGTGCGTCAGACGGTAGCGGATACGACCCGTGATATCGATCATATCCATGTCGACGCCCAGCAGATCGAAGGCCTGTCGAATCGCGCTTGCAGGCCCCATCGGGATCATCAGCGCGCCAGTGGTTACAAGACAATCCTCACGCACCCGGTGTCCGCATCGGCCGCCAAGGTAGGGCGACTTTTCGAGCACCAGTACCTTCATCCCCTCGCTGGTGAGGCGTGCCGCTGCGCACATACCGCCCATGCCGCCGCCGATCACTATCGCATCGAAGTCTTTTTCCATATCAGCCGAGACCAAGAGAAAAGTCGTCGGCGTCGAGATGCGCAGGGAAGCGCTCCCGGTATTCGCACAGCGCAGCGGCATCCAGGCAGACTGTCTCGCAGGCGCTGTGAGATTGCATATCAGTCATCACCATACCCACCGCGTCAATCGCAAGACTGTCACCGGAATACTCCACGTTGACACCATCGCGCCCTACGCGATTGACACCGATCACGCAGACCTGATTTTCGATTGCCCGAGCCTGCAGCAAGCTGCGCCAGTGGTGAGCGCGTTTAGCCGGCCAGTTAGCCACATTGAGCAGTAGATCGTAGTCCTGTCGATTGCGCGAGAACACCGGAAATCGCAGGTCATAACAAACCTCGAGCTTAATACGCCAGTCACGCCATTCGACAATTACCCGCTCCGTTCCCGGCGCGTATGCCTCGTGCTCTCCCGCCATCCGGAACAAATGGCGCTTGTCGTAGTGAAAGCATTCATCGGGTGTGGCAAATAGCATGCGATTGTAAACTTTGCCATCGACATTTACCGGGATGCTACCGGTAATCGCACAGTTCATCTCGTGCGCGGTGGAGCGCAGCCACTGTTCTGTGACTCCCCCTGGCAACTCAGCATTGGCGAGGGCCTGCATAGAAAATCCGGTGGTGAACATCTCGGGCAGCACAACCAAATCGCTGGCGACCGCAAGGCCCCTGAGCGCCTGCGAAAAGCGTTCACGATTAGCTTCGGGGTTTTCCCAAAGCAAATCGGTTTGAACCAGCGTAGCGATCAGATCTCGCATAATCGTTTTGCGGCCTCCTCTAATACAGCAGGTGATTTTGCAAAGCAGAAGCGTAACAGAGTCTGCTCACTAGACTGAGCGTAAAACGGCGATAACGGTATAGACGCAACGCGGAACTGCCTTGTCCACTGCACGCAGAGTTCGCCATCCGCGCGATTGCTGATTTCAGCATAGTCCAGCAATTGAAAAAAGCTGCCCTGTGAGGGCGTCCAGCGAAATCGCGAGTCGCTGAGTGCCGCCAGGAAGTAGTCACGACGAGCCTGATATTCGGCGGCGAGCAAACCCGGATACTCCGGTTCAGCCTCCAAAAAGTCGGCGAGTGCATGCTGCACAGGAGTGACTGCTACAAAGGCCACGTACTGATGGATCTTGCGAAGCTCAGCCGTCAGTGCCGCGGGCGCAACACAGTAACCGGTTTTCCACCCGGTAACGCTAAACGTCTTGCCAAATGAAAAATGCGCGAAACTGCGCGCTCGCAATGCGGGACGATCCAACACGCTATGGTGCCTGGCACCATCAAAAACCAGGTGTTCGTACACTTCGTCGCTGCACACAAAAAAACCGTGGCGCTCTACCAGTATTTCCAGCTGATCAAGATCATGCGCACAAAGCACACTACCACTGGGATTGTGTGGGCTATTGAGCATGAGCATACGGGTACGCTTGGTCACAGCATCCTCGACCCGAGACCAGTCGATCCTGAAATCCCCCGGGGTCAGCGGCACGTGCACACAACACCCACCAGCCAGATTCACCGCCGGTTCATAGCTGTCATAGACTGGATCCAGCACCACAACCTCATCACCAGAACGAACCATGGCGGTGATGGCGCAAAAAATACCCTCGGTCGCGCCGGGCACTATCGTTATCTCGTCATCAGGATCGATGGTGACGCCGCGCCAGCGCCGGACTTGTTCCGCAACCGCCGCTCGCAGCCTGGGTAATCCAGCCATCGGCGCATACTGATTGTGGCCGCGCTGCGCATGCTCGCCAAGCGCCGCGGCCAAGCCCGGCGGCGGATCGAAATCCGGAAAACCCTGGGAGAGATTCAGCGCGTCGTGCTTCTGTGCGAGCGACGACATACGGGTGAATATGGTCGTGCCCACGGTTGGCAATTTACTGTCGATCACGGGCCGGTCCTGGCGTTACGCGGGGAAGGGAGAGCGGGCGTGCCGTGCTCAGCGACAGGCTAACCCAATTCTGTTTGCGCTAGCCCTGCAAGTCGGGTCAGCAACGATGCAGGGTAAGCACTCTCCGCTGGCTATTCAACTGTACTCGCCTTGGGGCACTAGGAACCACAGCGCCGGTTACTCTTCTCCATAGCGATTCGTAAATCTTGATTGGGGCCGGCAAACAAAGCGCATGTATGCCGAGTTTGTTTTTCGCTGCTTAGGGCCCCTGACGTCACCCCGTATTTGAGTAGCGCCACTAACTGCGGCCCAATAACACCCCATAGATGGTTTTCGATCGTTTCAGCCTTCTCGATCGAGGGTTCGCAGGTTGTGAGGGCCTTGGATCGGATTGCGTAGAGCCGCCCTCTCCCTCGCGTCAATCGCTCAGACAATGGAAAGGAGCTGATCATTAAAGCGATAATTGAATGGCTTTATGCGCGAGGCCACAAATGCAGAGATTGCCCTGATGCCATCCAGCGCCCTGCGGCGGGACTTACCGGTCGGAGACATTCGCCGCGTTGACCTCCTCGACGCATTCCCCTTCGAGAACCACAACGCGATAGTCACCGCTCGCGGCAACGTGCTGCAGCAAATCCTCGAGCAGGGATTCTCGCTGGAGCGGGGTTTGCTTCAGGTTACGGGTATTGTGCTTAGCTACGATCCGACGGCGTCCAAGGGCTCTCGCGTGCAGACTGTATGTGTCGGCGACCAACCCCTGAATCCGGGTCAACTGTATACAATCGCTACGCTCGAAATACTCGCCCAGGGCGGCGACGCCTATCGACAGTTTCTTGAAGCAGAACAGACCCAGGTTCTTCAGGAGCGATTTTCCGACACGCTTGAGAAAGCATTTTCCGGGCGAGAATCTGTCGATGCGCAGAGAGCGAAGGGCTCTTCATCGTTAACGGGGGACACCGGGGTTCATTAAACTGATTTTGCGGAATCATTTAATGGAGAACCCCCGATGTCCCACGCGGGATTAATATTAGGCCTTCCCGAGCTGGAGGTCGAACGTGTTGATCGCAATGACGCGATCGAAGTTTATGCAAAACCAAAGCGTCGCCCATCGTGCATTCACTGCCAACACCCCCAAGTCGGGATAAAAGCGACCTACGAGCGCACACTAAAGCACACGCGGCAGGGCAATCAGGTGATGACGCTGCACCTGAAGACGCCCAAGTATCACTGCCCACAATGTGGGCGCTACTTTAGGCACCGCTTTCAAGGTATTAGGCCACGCTACCGCGCATCGGACGCGTTTCGTCTTGAAGTATTCGAGGCCCACGATGGCGGCGTTACGCAGCGTAAGCTTGCGAGAACACACGGCATGAGCCCGGCAACCGTCGAGCGCTGGTATCAGGGTCAGTGCCGACTGCGACTTTCTGAGATGTCTAACCGGCCCTGCCCCCGTGTGCTGGGTATCGACGAGCACTTCTTTAGCCGCAAGCGTGGCTACGCCACCACGATGGTGGATCTCAAGAACCACAAGGTCTTTGATGTGGTGCTGGGACGATCAGAACTCAGCTTGAGACGTTATTTAAAGGCATTACCGGGCAAGGAGAACGTCCAGGTTGTCGTCATGGACCTATCGGAAACCTACCGCAGCATTGTCCGCAGGTACTTTCCTAACGCCACCATCGTTGCTGACCGATTCCATGTCATTCGGCTCGTTAACCAACATCTGCTAAAGGCGTGGCAGGGCTACGACCCCGAGGGGCGCAAGCATCGTGGGCTTATTAGCCTGATGCGACGCCACGAATGGCGTCTAAAAGACGAACAAAAAGAGAATCTTGCCCGGTATCTGGATGACTATCCCGTGCTTAAGGCGCTGTATACAGCTAAGCAGAAGCTCAACCGACTGCTGCTACTCAAATCCCTGAATCGTAAAAAAGCAAAGCAACTGCTGCCGCAGTTGCTCTCGTTGATTGAAGACTTGGCAGCCAGCCCCCTTCATCGATTGGCAAGAACGCTGAAGTCTTGGCTAGAACCCATCGTTGGCATGTGGCGGTTTACCAAGACGAATGGCATCACCGAGGGCTTCCATAACAAGATGGAAATGATGAGCCGACGAGCCTATGGGTTTAGGAATTTTGAAAACTATCGACTGCGGGTCTTAACCCACTGTGGATGGGATGGCATTATTAACCGAGTTTAGTGAAAACCGGTGTATCCCCCATTAAGTGGGTAGAGCCGGAGGTATGGAGAAAACTCTGTACTACTGAATGTACTACCGAAATGGGTTCGAGGCTAAAAAGCCTTATATTTCAGTAGCTTAGACGAGTTAATGGCGGAGCGGACGGGACTCGAACCCGCGACCCCCGGCGTGACAGGCCGGTATTCTAACCAACTGAACTACCGCTCCCGAGGTAGACGCGCGTTACGTCTTCTTTAGCGTTCGGCCTTACCAGGAAACGAACAAAAAAACGTGGTGGGTGATGACGGGATCGAACCGCCGACCCTCTGCTTGTAAGGCAGATGCTCTCCCAGCTGAGCTAATCACCCGCGTTGGAGGGCGCATTATAGTGAGTTGCCTTTTAGAGTCAACGAGTTTTCCTATTCGTTAACAATCTCTGTATTTGCGCGCCTGTCCAGCCCATTTCCTGCTCGATTTCGTCGATTCTCTGCGCTGTCCCAGCGGTCTTCCAAACGGTCTTGAGGGCCCTGATCCAGTCGCCCGAGCTTTTCTGCAGGCCCCGCAAAGCCGGGGCTTGCAACTACCGCAGCTAAAAGAGCAACGCCAATCAGTTTGTAGGCATCAGATCCCTCTCCAATCGCTAGATGTTTGATCATGGGCCTCTGCGCCTCGCAAGCGCGAGCCTATGGACAGCCGCTCAAGTATTTTTGAAATGACGCCTGCGGGGACTTTTAATCAAACCGCAGAATCGCCAACATAGGCCTTTATCGAAAAGGCTGTTTGCGATGGAGATTTTTAAGGACTTTCACTTTGAGGCGGCTCACCGGCTCCCGAACGTTCCGGCGGGACACAAATGCGAGCGATTGCACGGGCATTCTTTCGCGCTTCGGGTCTCCGTGGCGGGCGAGCCAGGCGCCGATAGCGGGTGGGTCATGGATTTTGGCGATATAAAAGCAGCGTGCAAGCCCGTAGTGGAGCAGCTGGATCATTACTACCTGAACGACATTGAAGGTCTCGAAAATCCGACCAGCGAAAACCTGTGTCGCTGGATATGGGATCGACTTTTGCCCGGCCTACCTTCACTCAGCGCTGTGGAGATCAAGGAGACTTGCACAACCGGTTGCATATTCAGAGGCGAGATTTAGCATTAAGTTTGCGATTGGGCCTCCCATTGAAGCTGGCTTTAGAGCAAGAACCAGTGCCTGGAGAACGTATTGCCCAACTACAAGAACGTTACCCTCGAACACTGTTGCTACCCGGATTGCCGTTTCATTAGGTAGCAATCTTAAAATTGTTATGCACAAAGTAAAATTAATATGACAGATTTGTTAAGTTAGAAGACAAACTCAACAATTAACTTAATATGTTCAACCTAAGTTATTGTATTTAATGTATTTATAGACTTTGAACAAATTTTGATCAAGTGGCCAATAATGTGCGCTGGTGCGGATTATACTCTGTGCTAAACAAATTATTCACCGGTTTATCCACAGCTTGTGTGGATAACTACGCTACATATGATGCCTTCGGGGTGAACACATTCGAGATTCGATGAACTACCATGAGGCTGGCATCGCGCAGACAGCCCGTCCTTGTGATTAGCGCGTTGTGAATTTGCCGTGAACTTGCCATGAATTTGCCATGAATTTGCCATGAACTTGCCAGAGTGGCTGAGCCTTGCAGGCCTTTGCGTTGCGGGTGCTGCGTCCCCAGGGGCCAGTCTCGCCGTCGTCGTGGCGGCGAACGTCTCGGGCCAGCGAGTAGCTGGACTGGCCGCTGCCTGGGCGCATGCCTTCGGTGTCGGTCTTTACGCAGCCCTGACGGTAATAGGCCTTGGTGCGATTGTTACCACGAATCAGACAGTGTTTACGGGACTGCAATGCATTGGCGCCTTCTATCTGCTGTGGCTAGCCTTTGGAATGTGGTGCAGCGCAACGTCAGACCGAACCGCGAGCGCAAAGCCATCCGTCGCAGCGACCCGGACACTGCTCGCAGCCAGAGACGGGTTTGCCGTTGCCTTCCTCAATCCAAAACTGGCTGTTTTTATGCTCGCCCTGTTCAGCCAGTTCATCAAACCCGATGCCGGCCGGTGGGATGGTGCGCTTATGATCGCAACCGCTACTGTCATCGACGGCCTTTGGTACACCCTGGTCACGCTAATGCTGCATCGGGGCAACTGGATCGCTCGCCTGCAAAACAACGCTGCCGCTTTAGACCGGGTGTTTGGCGCTCTGCTCGCTGGTGTCGCGTGCTTGATACTGTGGCGCGCCCTGAGCGCAATGCTATAGCTACTCCATTGCCGGCCAGCTCCACTGCCAGTCCGCTCAGTTGATGGTCGGTGCGTCCGCCACCAACACGGCCTCCAGGCGGTGACCGAGCATGATGATCTGGCCGATTTCCCGATTCACCCCGTCGCGGCTGTACTCAAAACGAAACTGCCTCCAGATTCGCCAGCGACCATCTCGACCACGGCTCAGCGAGACGCGAGCCAGCGAAACCGTTTGATCCAGGAGCTGAACATCTGCCGTTTTGGTCGAACGACGTGCGGCGGCAATAGCTAACTCACGCACCCGTGTACCGCTAAACCAGTACCAGGCGACGCCCCCGGCGATAAATACAAACAATAGATCAGCCAGAGTCAGTGTCACAACTGTGCCCTGCCCTTGGTCTCTGTCTCTGGGTGCTTGTGGGCCTGAGTGTCGTCGTCACGCACAGCGAGTTCCTGCTCGGCGGTCTTCAGAAAATGCAGCACCTGGAGATTAAACGCCTCAGGTTTCTCCGCATGTAGCCAGTGTCCGGTGTCTGCAACAACATGAAACTGCGCACTGGGAAACAAGGCTCTTGTCGCCACCTCACCCGTCGCGCCAACATACGCAGACAGCGCTCCATAAATAGATAGTGCCGGGCCCAAAAAAGGCCCACCGAGCGGCGCCCGCAACATCTCTGCGTAATTTTCTTGCAGTCCTTCCACATTGAAACGCCATCGATACAATCCGTCCCTATCGCGTTTCAGACTGAGGAGTAAAAACTGCCGGACACCCTCCTCCTCGACGTGAGCGGTCATCAGAGTCGCCGCGTCTTTTCTCGAGCTTGGCGGTGCGTCACGTACGGCGCCGATCGCTGCAAACACATTCGCGTGCGACGCGGCATAGCTAAGCGGAGCTATATCGGCCATGACTAGCGCGGCGACCTGCTCCGGATGGCTCAGTGCCAGTTGCATCGCAACTTTACCGCCTAGCGAGTGCCCGGCAACGCGAGGCACCCGTCCCGATAGGTGTTGTTGGATGTAACGGCTAACCGCATCCGCCATTTCTGTGATGTCCATGCGAGCGCTCCAATAGGATCGGCCATGATTAGGCAGATCGAGCTGATGTACCTCGTAAGCTGGCTCCAGCGCACGCGCCAGCGCGCCCAGATTGCTACCCATCCCGAACAGGCCATGGAGCAGAATGACCGGGGCACCTGCCCCCCGGACCGTCGCGTACAGCGTCCCTCCCTCACGATCAGACATAACGCCGCCGTCTGAGGATTCGTTTACGTTCAAGTTTGGTAACATGCACACTTCCTGTTGAATGCCGCATTGCTATGTTACCCAAGATATCACTCAGCTTCTTATCATCGCGCCTATTGTCATCGTGTTTTTCACAATCGGCGTCTTTACAACTCGGGTCGGGGAAAAGCCGTTGGCCAAAGTATTTGCGCAGGGCAATGGCTAGCTTACTGCTGGCGTCGTCCTTACCGTTGCTGCAGGGCTGCGCAACGGGCGCGACTTATAACCCCACCGTTTTTGCCTTCGAAATAGAGACGGAGCGACTCGCAGAGAACCCGGTTAAAACTGTCGTGATTCCGCATGTGAACCTTGGCTCGCCGTCCCGTAACTTTCTTAGCGAAGCCGCACCACGGATCGACGCCCTGGTCGCCCAACGCTTGAAAGACGCGGGATTTACAGTCCTTCCCCAGCGCGTGTTCAGACAGCACTGGAATGCAGCGGTGAGAGCCTTTGGCGACCCTGTTGATCCAACAAGCGGACGCGTGAACATGAAGACCTTCTCGCAGATCATCCAAAGCGTTCGCGACCGCTATGCGGAGGATACCGAGCTGGACGCCTTTGTATTTACCGATCTAGTGGAGTTGGACGTCCCCTTCAACAACGGGTTAAAGCACGTTGCTCGCTGGGACGGCGTGTCTCGACGCCCTTCACTTCAGGGCCCCGGCAGCGGCGTCAGCGCCGACTTCGACTGGTCGCGAACGGCTTCCATGGCTTCCCTGCAGCTGACTATTTTTGACAACGATCTGCAGCGACTATTTGTCAGCCGTGGCGGCCTTGACGCCACTGACGCGATTGATGCGCGCTCGTCCAGCGGGCGCTACGTAAGGCGCAGAAATGTGCTGGAAAACCGCACGTTTAATGCGGAGGGCGTTGCTATCGCGCTTCATCCTTTCGTCGAAATGGAGAAGTACCCCGGCAATCCTTAAGCAGTACTTAAGCAGTACTTAAGCAATAGTGCGCTGCGCTTTTAGTCTTCGTAGTTGGCCGCGCGCTTTTCCATTTGTGCTGCCATACCTTCCTGTAAGTCCAGCGAGCTGAGCATGCCTGAATTCCAGGTTGCGACGTAATTAAGGCCTTCCTGCACACTGTGATCACGGCTGTAAAGAAGCATCTCTTTGCTGCCTCGCACTGCCAACGGCGACTTGCTCGCTATGTTGGCGGCGATAGCACGCACCTCCTGCAGCAGCGCATCCTTGTCCGCAAACACCCGATTCACGAGGCCCACGCTCTGAGCCTCGGTCGCCGACATGTTCCTCCCCGTATACGCCAACTCGCAGGCGACCGCGTAGGGAACAATCTTTGGTAAGCGCTGCAAAGTACCTATGTCCGCCGTCATGCCAATATCAACCTCACGCACCGAGAACCAGGCGTCCTCGGTGGCATAGCGCATGTCAGCGCAGGTGACCATATCGATGGCGCCGCCGATGCAGGTGTTGTGGATGGCGGCCAACACTGGTTTGCGACACTTCTCCATCGCACCCAGATTGTCCTGCATGCTCAATATACTACGGCGCAGTCGCTCCGCTCGGCGCGCCGGTTCCATTTTCTCGCCGACCGTATCGGCGAGCATGGCCAGATCGATACCCGCACAAAAATGCTTGCCATGCGCAGCCAGTATCACCACGCGCACGGTTGGCTCCGCGTCCAGCCACTCGAAACACTCCTGCAGCTCACGCCACATGGCCGAACTCATAGAATTAGCCTTGTCCGCGCGGTTTAGAAACACCTCGGCCACATGTGATTCCACTGCGAGCTCCAGCGTTTCAAACCTGGGCTGCGTAATATTTTCCTGCTGCATACGTATCTCCATCACTGCACTAATTCTATGCTATCTATTGTTTCTGTCGTGTCTCTGTGTCCGAACATCGGGCCTGAGTTTTGGCTCTGCCTTCGACATGCGCCTCACGCATCAGTCTCCCGACAGCAGAGTGCCAAGTAAGCTACCAGCTGCGATGAAAGTCGCCGGGCGAAAGCTCGGGAATCGCTTTGGGTGTTCCATCGCGTGTTCCGATATACAGAAACCCTACGCATTCTTCATTGGCTGCACAGCCCAGATCCTCGAGTAACCGGGCATCGCCAGCGTAATCTCCGGTACGCCATACGGATGCATATCCCAATGCCTCTGCGGCCAGCGACAGACTAAAGGCCGCGCAGCCCGCCGAAATGCGCTGCTCCCAGGCAGGTACTTTAGGATGCGTCTCTATCACGGCCATTACCGCGACCACCAACGGTGCTCTCAAAGCTGCACCCAAGGCCTTATCCCTCACCGCCTGATCGGCCTCGGGATTGCGACGCAGCACCGAGGCGAGCAAGAGTTGAGAAAAAACCTCTCGGCGCTCGCCACGAAAGCTGATGAATCGCCAGGGTCTCAGCCAAGCATGGTCGGGACTGCGCAACGCACAGCGCAACATCTGGTCGAATTCCTGCTCATTGGGAGCGGGTGTTGTCAGGCGCGGCGCGGAATTGCGTTGCTGCAAAAATGCCAGGACTGCGGGATCTGCAGACATGAGAAACACTCTGGTGGGTCAGGCGGCGAATGATAGCAGTGAGAACGCAGCGGCGCAGTTCGAATTCCTCGCGTAGCACTTTTAGCGCAGGCCTCTCAAAAGGTCAAAAGCCTTGGGGCGGGTGCCCAATAAAAATGTTCATGAAGCCCCGGTCACCGGAAACTCCATCTACGTTATCCGACCATTCAGTCAGCGAACTGAAACTACTGGACACCAGCCGATGCTCCAGATGGTCGACGATAGATACGGGCAAGCCCAGTTGCCCAAGCAGTGCAAGCAATTCAGACCCGGAGCGACCGGCGCAACGCAGTGACCAGGGCGTAAGCTCTATCAGGATGCGGATAGTCGGCGTGCTGCTTGCAAGCACCGACATCAGACCAGCGATTACCGCGTACTCACTGCCCTGGGTATCGACCTTGAGCACATCAATATGCTCAATCCCCATATCCTCAAGGCAGCTACTGCCGTGGAGAATGCTGATCGCCTCGGTAGTACGCTGGCCATCGCCCGGATACGTTTGATGATCGCCCAGATTGTCAGGGCTGCGATACAACATTCCGCTGGCGGCACTAGTGCCGGCGCTAACACCAGCGCTAACACCAGCGCTATTCCCGGCGCTGTGCCCCAGGCTTACGCCGGCAATTACTTCTTCGACATCACCCAGCGCCGCCGCAACGGCTTCAACACGTCCCGCCGCGCCATTGAGGCGTAGATTTTCGCAAAGTAATCGATAGTTATCGTCCGCGGGCTCGAAAGCGATGATCCGCGCTGGCCCAGCGAAATGTCGGGCGCTCAGCAGGCTGAAGTAACCGAGATTCGCGCCTACATCCACGGCCACGCTAGCGCTTTGCTGGCAAGCAAGCCACAGCGCTGTTTCGAAGGGCTCCCAGCAGCCCCGCTCATGCAGGATCCGCGAGACCAGGTCGATCTGCGGGTTGTGGGTACGCAGTTCAAGCGTCGACTCCAGTCCTTCTATATCGCTTAGGGTAACTGCGAACCCGTCACGCTCATCCATAGCCAACTGACCCAGCTATTCTTGTCTCAGCCGATATCGGCAAAGGGGTCCTCGAGGGACAGGGATACGGAGGCATCACCGATACGAATCGAGTCATCATCGAAACTTACGGCGGCGTCCTGAAGCACGCCATGGTCAAAACGATAGCGGGGAGACTCCTCTCCACGAATGACCCGTGCCTCCCGCTCCTCCCGCGACTGCAGCACCGCTTCGTTCGCGTGCTCCCACTGCGTGAGGGCCTTTTCGCCATGCCGCGCGCGCAGCATGTCCACCGTCTGCAACGGGCTGAGGAGTGTCGCCGAAGCATTGTTACCACCAAAGCCCTTGGCGTTGACCAATGCGTACCGCTGCGTGCTCAGATCCAACTCACGATGCTCAAGACCGAAGTCGAGATGTGCGGTGCTTACATCATCTGCAATCGCCTCCGTAGAGCGAATGCCCGGTAACCAACCGTTGGCCCAGACGCCCAGCGTCGTCGCTATCTGGTCGCCCGATGCGGACGCGAGGGAATGACCGAGATAGCACTTGATTGCCGCAACCGGCCACTGATCTATACCGAACGCCCCGGCTACGCGACTCAGGATAGCCGACTCGGTGACGCGGTTCTGCGGCGTCCCGGTACCGTGCGCCTGTACAAAACCGCCCTCGCGCACGCCCTTCTCTCCCACGATGGCGCGCGCGCAGGCAGCCGCTTTCGCCATCGTCACATAGTTACCAACACCGGGGCCGGAGATCGATTTTTTGTAGCCATCGGCATTTATAAACACATCGGCAGCAGAACCGAGCACTGACGCACCGGTTTCCAGCGCGAGGCGATCATCAAACAGCACCAGGAACTGAGCAGATTCACCAATCGTAAAGCCGCAGTTATCACCAAAGGGACGACAGGCGCGTCGATAATCGATCTGCGCCTCATGGGACAGTCCGTCCAGTTGCCTCAGCGCCTTATCGGACGCCAGAGCGCCCATCGCCGCGTAGCCTTCCATGACCTCCGGGGTTACCGGCGCCTCCGCGGATCCGACAAAAGCCACGCGGGCGCGACCCGAGCGTATGTCGTGCACCGCGTGACGCAGATTGTAGAGAAACGAAGCGCAGGCACCGAGCGTCGCGCCGGTAGACCCGGACGTACCCAAAACATACGCGTTAACAAAGTCCGCCGGCATCTGTGCCAGACCTAGCGGACAGTACTTGCTAGTCACTCGACCGCCGCGATAGCGGGCCTTGAGCATGCCGCCGGTACCAGCGTCATCCAGTTGGCCCATAGCGCTACCAGCGTACACACTGATCTGGTCGGCGGGCAGCGAGGTCGAGAGCCTATCCCAGTCGAGACCGAGATAGCCCAAGGCATCGCTGGCCGCGTACACAGACATCGCAAGCCCACGAGGATGGTTGCGCGAGGGGTACAGGGCCGCCGGGTCAAACCCTTCAGGCAACTGGCTTGCGACCTTGACCTCAAACTCACGGTGCGTGGGCAATAAAAACTCCTGCTCGCCAACGATTTGTACGCGAACATGGTCGTCGTCTTCACCAGACAGTAGTGTCCAATCCTCCGGTAGCGGGCTCGGCAGGTGTCGCTTGTGCACTTCGAAGCTGACGGGGCTACCGTTGCTGCGTGTCGGCAGGCGCTGGTTCCAGGCAAGGTGCGTCGGATCAAAGTGTGAGCGTGAAAGGCGTCTCAGGAGGCTGCCTTTGAGGAGAGACTCCTCGTCTTTAGCCTCTGCGCCTGCGAGCTGCCCGAGTGCAGCCAGCATTGCTGCGCGCTGCGGGGCGCCCAACACATCCTCCACCAGACGCGCATAGGCATGGTGCATCGAACTGCGACCTGCGCTGTTAATGCCTCCGAGGCTGACAATCACTGGTAAAGGCTGACCCACGCTGTACGTACTCACTATCGCTTGATTGGCAATGAGTGTAGGCATGCGCGATGCAAATAAATATACTTAAAGAGTCAATTAATTTATTTTTAGCGCCATAATGGTGCCGGTGCCCTCATTCAATGCCCCACGCTGCGGTACTTCTTTATCCTGAGGCGCTCGCCACGAGTGTCACGCTACCTGCAGAAATCCTGCACGCGGCAGCGCAGATGTCACGCTCGCGCAGGCACCAGGGCATAGATGCCCACATAGAGCTACTGAGTCTGGACCCTTGCAAGGAGATAGCACTAGACTCAGGTCTACGACTTGCGGTGGACGGTGAACTTGCGCATCTCGAGGGCTGCGACCTGCTTATTCTGCCGGCTATCTGGCGACACCCCCGGCGGGTTTTAAGGCGCTTCGCACCGCATATGTCCTCGCTCAGGCGATTGTATGACGCGGGAACTAGCATCTGCAGTGTCGGCACGGCAAGCGCCCTCCTCGCCGAATCCGGCCTATTGAACGGTCGCCCCGCAACCACCCATTGGCACGACTTCGAGCGCTTCGCAGAGCGCTATCCGGCCGTGGAGTTAAAGCGCCGCCATCTTATTACTCAAAGTGATCGCCTGTACTGCGTGGGCAGCGTGAACTCAATCGCCGACTTTATGGTCCATCGCCTGGAGGCTTGGTTCGGAGATCGGATTGCGCGCGCGGTGGAGGCACAGTTCTCACCCGAAGCGCGACAATCCTTCGAAACCGCCGCATTCCTGCAGCAGTCATCGAGCTCGCATCACGACGCGCTCATTCGCTTCGCACAGGACACCATGCAGCAACAGCCCGCAGAGTCGCATAGCCTGTTAAGTCTGGCGACTCTGACCGGGCTATCGCCACGTAGTTTCGGGCGACGTTTTCGCGATGCGACTGGAGAGACGCCCATGCGGTATCTGAATAATGTGCGGATACGCGAGGCACGGGCGCTGCTACAACACTCGGATCTCGCCGTGAGTGATGTTGCCTGGCGCTGTGGTTTCGGCTCACCCAGCCGTTTTTCGCAGACCTTCCGACAAGCAGCCAATATGAGCCCACGATCCTATCGCGACTCCGTGCGCGGCAAACGTTTTGGCGATTTACCCACAGCCGACAAAGGATGACAGTCGCGCCGCCCTGCGTCTCACACGACCTTGAGACCTGCGCCCCACTGTGGCTAAATCACGCGCCCGTCGCCACGCTGCTGCGGGCTGACCTCCTGCGCAACCGGCCGCCGGCCCAGCGCTATGGATGTTGCACGTGCATTGCAGCTACGCGCGGCGAGATAGAACGAACCCCAAGAATCCACAAAGCGAGACCGTGCTGATGAATAAAGATAACGTCGTGATCATTGAAGGTGCGCGCACCCCTATGGGTGGTCTGGGTGGCGTTCTATCTCCGGTCGCAGCGCCGGAGCTCGCCGCCGTCGCGGCGCGTGAAGTGCTGGCCAGAGCCGCCGTCCCTGGGGACGCCATCGACGAAGTATTTATGGGCTGCGTCCTGCCCGCAGGTCTCAAGCAGTGCCCGGCGCGACAAACAGCCATCGCCGCCGGTGTGCCGGTCAGCGCCGGTGCGGTCACGGTGAACAAAGCCTGTGGCAGTGGGATGCAGGCAACGATCTTTGCCTACGACAGTATTGTGGCGGGAACCAATCAGGTCGTACTGGCTGGCGGCATGGAGAGCATGAGCAATGCCCCACACCTGCTGCCCGGCGCGCGTAGTGGTTTCCGTCTCGGTACCGCGACAGCCTTCAACCACATGATGATCGACGGACTCGAAGATGCCTACGAAGGTAAAGCTATGGGCAGCTTTGCTCAGGATACCGCCGACCAGGAAGGTATTACGCGGGAGGCCATGGATGCGTTCGCCATAGAGTCGCTCAGACGAGCAAAGGCGGCGATTGACGATGGCTCTCTCAGCGCAGAAATAGCTCCCGTCACTGTGCCAGGCCGCCGCGGTGACACGCTGGTAACAGACGATGAGCAGCCGCATAAGGCCGACGTAGAACGTATTCCTACGCTGCGTGCTGCGTTTGCCAAGGACGGCACTATCACGGCCGCAAACGCCAGCTCCATTTCCGACGGCGGCAGCGCTTTGCTGCTGATGAGCGAAGCCGAGGCGAACGCTCGCGGCGTACCGGCGATGGCGCGAATTGTTGCCCACGCGCGACACAGCCAGGCGCCGGGCGAATTCACCATCGCGCCCGTAGGGGCAATACAAAAGCTGTTTGACAAAACCGGTTGGAGCGCGGACAGCGTAGATCTCTTCGAGATTAACGAAGCCTTTGCCATGGTAACCATGCTGGCGATGCGCGAGCACGAACTCGATCACGCCAAGGTCAACATTCACGGCGGTGCCTGTGCCCAGGGACACCCCATAGGCTCAACCGGTTCGCGCATTATCGTTACCCTGATGCATGCGCTGCGCAAAACCGGCGGACGTCGCGGCGTAGCGGCACTGTGTATCGGCGGTGGCGAAGCCACGGCTATGGGCATCGAGCTTGTTTAGGCCAGACACAGAAACACAGTCACAGCGGTTAAATCGGATAAACAGAACATGTCACTGAGCAGCGTTCCAGACCTGATAGAGACTATTCGGCGCGAGCAGATGGTCATTTTGATGGATGACGAAGATCGTGAGAATGAAGGCGATCTCATCATCGCAGCCGAGGCGGTAACGCCCGAGGTCATCAATTTCTTCGCCAGTGAGGCGTGCGGCCTGATCTGTATGCCCATATCGGAGCAGCGTGCCCGGCAATTGCAGCTGCCGCTGATGGTGCGGGACAACCGGTCACAGCACGAAACCAACTTCACGGTGTCAATCGACGCATCGGAAAGCAAAGGGCCCGGTATCAGCGCGATACAGCGCGCGCACACGGTTCAAGTAGCGGCGCGACAGGACGCGACACCTACAGACATACGACAACCAGGCCATATTTTTCCGCTGGTCGCAAAAGCCGGTGGCGTTTTACGGCGTGCGGGTCATACGGAAGCAGGCGTGGATCTGGCGCGTATGGCAGGTTTCGAACCCGCAGCGCTGATCGTAGAGATCATGAATGAAGATGGCACCATGGCGCGTCGTCCGGAGTTGGAGGTGTTTGCGCAAAAACACGGCTTGCCTATGGGCACGATCGCCGACTTGATTGCGTATCGCTCACTGCATGAACAATCTGTAGAAGCGGTTTCCAAAAAGCCTATTGATACCGCACACGGTCCGTTCGAGCTGCACATCTTTCGCGACCTGATCGATGACACGCTGCATTACGCTCTGACACTTGGTGAACTCAGCCCTGAGAAAGATACTCTGGTACGCGTGCAGCATGTCGACATGCTGCGTGACGTGTTTGGCACGCGACTGCCAGAACTCAAAGGCTGGTCTCTGGATCGTGCGATGGCGAAAATCTCCCGGGAGGGCCGTGGGGCCATCGTGCTACTCGGCAGGCAGCAGAGCACTGACACCTTACTGGCGGATCTCAACGCCTTCCCCCGCAACCCTTCACCCCAAAACGGTGATAGCAGTGCTGGCGTACAGAACTATCGGTTTATCGGTAGCGGCGCGCAGATCTTGCAACGGATTAACGTCCGCCGAATGCGGTTGATGTCGGCGCCGCTGCGATTCAATGCGCTCTCGGGCTTTAATCTTGAGGTCGTGGATTTCGTCAGCCCCGATTAACGGCCCAGCCTGTTCTTTGCAGAGAGCCCACAATCGGTTCAACGGTGAAAACGGGCCAGGTGATCAGTTGCCGCGCGGTCGGTTCCGCAAGCATTTTCCGGGGCATGAGGATCGGCATAGCCGAACGTCATACCAAACATCAGGCGCTGTTGTCCCGGGGGCATGTCCATCTCCTCTCGCTCAATACTCATCGCGCTGCGGTGATCAGCATGCAGAACTAGACCAACAGTGGCGCAAAAAGGCAGTAAAATATCGGGCTTTCGACGATCAGTTCCGCCGGCGGCAAGATTCCGCGGCCAAACACCAAGACAGAGTGGAGATCCATGGCAGAGGCAGATATCAGTGTAGGCATTATCGGGGATGGGCAGCTTGGCATGCTGCTGTGTGAGTCCGGGACTGCACTTGGAATCACTACGGTAATGCTTACCTCTGATACAGGGTGTGACGCCGCGCAACGCGCTTCGCAGGCAATTCAAGGCGCAATGGACGACAGCGAAGCGCTGAGCGCATTGATTACGTGCTGTGATGTTATTACCTACGAGCGCGAAGATCTGCCGGCGCAGGCGATAACCGCCCTGCGCGCCGCCGAAAACGCCGGCACGGTCGTCTGCTATCCCCCACTCTCGGTCATTGAGCTGTTGCAGGACAAAGCGCGGCAGAAACGCTGGCTGGCAGATAACGCATTGGCAACGCTGCCTTTTGTAGTCGTCGATGGATCTGCAGAATCCTTGCAAGGCGCTGCGGCGGAGCTCGGTTTCCCACTGGTACAAAAGGCGCTGCGCGGCGGCTTTGATGGTCGCGGCGTACAGCTTCTAAGAGATCCCGACGCGCTGCAAAACGCCTGGCCCGGCGAGACCTTGTTCGAGCAATATGCCGGAAAATTTCGCGAGGTCGCTGTTCTATTCGTTCGCGGACGCAATGGGGACACTCGGCACTTCGGCCCCGTCGATATGACGTTTGAGGCCGACTATGCAGTACTCGACACCGTAACTGCGCCGGCTGATCTGTCTGTCGATATCGAGCAAGCCGCAATCGATCTGGCGACACGAGCGGTCGAAGCCTTCGACGGTGTAGGCGTGTTCGGCGTAGAGATGTTTTTGCTCGACAACGATACGGTGCTAATTAATGAAATATCGCCCCGGGTTCACAATGCCGGTCACTATTCCCTGGACGCCTGTGCGAGCTCACAGTTTGAACAACATCTACGCGCGATATGTGGTCTCCCCCTGAACGATACGTCCTTACGCCAAGCCGCTGCCATGAAAAACCTTTTGTGCACACCAGCGCTCAGGCTTGAGGATCAACATCGCCCGGCGGCAAAACAGCTCGACGACAACGGCGCCCTGGTGTATTGGTATGGCAAATCACCCGCGCGACTGATGCGCAAGCTAGGGCATGTGTCGGCGCTTGCATCCACACCCCAGGACGCCCGAAAGCTAGTCGAGCAAAGTTGGGAAAGCATTCAAATCGAGGCGCAAGAATCGCGATGATAGAGGTGACCGAAGAATGACTGTAAAAGTCGGCATCATAATGGGCAGCGATTCGGATCTGCCTGTCATGCGCGCAGCGCAGGAAATACTGTCCACGCTGGAGGTGCAGAGTGAAATGGAGATCGTCTCGGCACATCGCACGCCAGACAAGCTCTACGACTATGCACGCAGCGCTGAAAACCGGGGACTGCGCGTCATCATTGCGGGCGCCGGGGGCGCCGCACATTTACCAGGCATGGTCGCATCACTGTGCGTGCTGCCTGTGATAGGCGTGCCGGTAGCCGCCACAAAGCTGGATGGAGAGGACAGTCTGCTCTCGATTGTGCAGATGCCGGCGGGTGTTCCGGTGGCTACCGTGGCCATCGACAATGCGACCAACGCCGGAATTCTGGCGGCGCAAATGCTGGCCACGGCGGACGAGGCTCTGCGCGAGCGTCTGCACAGCTACAAAGACACGCTGCGAGACAAAGTGCTCGCAAAACGCGTTTAAGAATCTCCCAGACGTCGGTAACTAGGCAGACGCCAGCCAGACTTGATAGCGCCAGCGCGCAAAACAAATGCCGGAATCATCGCGAGCAATAAGGCATAGCTGGCGACAACGCCCGGAGCCTGCAGCAAAGCAACATAACTGCACGCGCCGACCAGAGCGGCCGTTACATAAATGTCCTGACCGAGCAAAACCGAATCACGACGGAGCAGCGTATCGCGGAGCAGCCCACCAAAACTCGCGGACATTACGCCCATCACAATTGCCACCATCCACGGCGCATTAAACTGAATTGCCTTCGCGCAGCCGAGCACTGAGAACAGTGCCAACCCCATCGCATCGGCCCATAACAACAGACGCCGTCGGGCAGAGAGCATCGGAGCCAGGTACCAGGTCAGAGAGGACACCGCGATACAGATCCACAGATAGCGCGTTTCGCTAATCCAGAAAACCGGCAATTGCAGCAGCAGGTCCCGCAAGGTGCCGCCACCCACGCCGGTAATCGTGCCGAAGAGAACAAACCCCAAAATGTCCAGACGCTTTTCGGCGGCGGCAAGCGCGCCGGATGCAGCAAACACACCGACGGCGAGCAGATCGCAGTACGCAATTACCGTGGCCACGGACATATAGACAGGTGTCCGAATCAGTCTTCGTACAAATCCAGAACAGCACCGCGACTGGCGCTCGCTGCGTTGTGAGCGAACTTCGCCAACACACCGCTTTTGTAGCGCGCCTTCGGGGATTTCCACTGGGCTCGCCGGCGTTCGACTTCCTCGCCATCGACATGCAATTCGAGGTTGAGGGTATGCGCATCGATAGTGATGGAATCCCCGTTCTCCACCAAGCCTATCAGCCCGCCCGCATGCGCCTCTGGGGCAACGTGACCGACCACCATGCCCCAGGTTCCGCCGGAAAACCGTCCATCCGTGACCAGGCCCACCGACTCACCCAAGCCTTTACCCACTAAAGCGCTGGTCGGCGCCAGCATTTCAGGCATTCCCGGACCTCCCCGAGGACCTAGGTACCTAAGTACCACCACATCCCCCGCCTCAACCCCACCAGCCAGGATCGCATCCAGTGCCGATTGCTCATCGTTGAAGACTTTTGCAGGGCCGGTAATACGCGGATTTTTTAGACCGGTGATTTTCGCAACAGCGCCTTCGGTCGCGAGATTACCTCGCAGTATTGCCAGGTGACCTTTTGCGTAGAGGGGATTGTCCAGCGTGCGAATCACATCCTGGTCCGCACGCGGCATCGAGGGAATATCCGCCAGCGTTTCGGCAATGGTTTGGCCGGTAATGGTCATGCAATCACCGTGCAACAGATCACCCTCGAGCAGAATCTTCATGACTTGCGGAATACCGCCCGCACGATGCAAATCGATCGCCAGGTATTTTCCACTGGGCTTCAAGTCGCAAATGACCGGAACCTTTTGTCGCATGCGCTCGAAATCTTCAATGCTCCAGTCGATACCACCGGCATGCGCGATCGCCAGGAAGTGAAGGACCGCGTTGGTAGAGCCACCAGTCGCCATAATCACCGCCACCGCATTTTCCAGCGACTCCCGCGTGACAATATCCCGGGGCTTTAGGTTCTGGCGCACCGCTTCCACCAGCGTCACGGCACTCGCTTTCGCCGACTCGCGAATCTCTGCTTCGACATTTGCCATGGTGGACGAATAGGGCAGACTGAGTCCCAGCGCCTCAAAAGATGAACTCATTGTGTTGGCTGTGTACATGCCGCCACAAGATCCGGTTCCGGGGATGGCACTGCGCTCGATTGCCAGCAACTCTGTGGCGTCAATACGTCCCGCCGCATGCTCCCCGACTGCCTCAAACACACTGACAATATTCAGGTCCTGGCCATTGTGACGACCCGGCAGAATGGTTCCGCCGTAGACAAAGATCGAGGGCACGTTGGCACGCAACATGCCCATTACACCGCCGGGCATATTCTTGTCGCAGCCACCAATCACCAGCACCCCGTCCATCCACTGGCCGCCGACACAGGTCTCTATACAATCTGCAATCACTTCACGGGACACCAACGAGTACTTCATGCCTTCCGTGCCCATCGACATACCATCCGAAATAGTCGGCGTGCCGAAGGTTTGCGGGTTTGCGCCGGCTTCACGCAATCCTTCCTCTGCGGCATCGGCCAGGACTTGCAGACCCGAATTGCAGGGCGTAATGGTGGAGTGTGAGTTCGCAATGCCCACCATCGGCTTTTTAAAGTCCTCCGCCTCGTAGCCCATTCCGTAGTACATAGAGCGGTTTGGTGCACGCTGCACACCCTCCGTAATGTTTTTCGAGCGACGATTGATGGCCATGCTGGATCTCCGGCAAGTAGTATTTAAATCAGGGGCGCGATTCTAGGTGACGCGGCGCGCGCAAACAAACAAAACCGCCATCGGATGGCCTATCATGGGCCTGTGTAATTACAGACGGAGGGCAGTCCTTGAACGGCGCCGAAGCACTACTTATAACTTTGGTCGATAGCGGCATCGAAATCTGCTTCGCTAATCCCGGCACCTCAGAAATGCAGCTGGTCTCCGCTATCGGCAAAACCGAAGCGATGCGCCCGGTTCTATGCCTGTTTGAAGGCGTGGTATCCGGCGCAGCCGACGGATATGCCCGCATGGCAGATAAACCTGCGGCGACCTTGCTGCATCTGGGATCGGGCTTTTCCAACAGCCTGGCTAATATGCACAACGCACGACGTGCGGGATCGCCCGTGGTCAACATCGTTGGCGATCATGCCAGCTACCATCTGGAGTTCGACGCCCCGCTGACCACTGATTTACCGACCATCGCACGCTGGGGTTCACACTGGACGGAGGTCGCACACTCGCCCGAGGATCTGTCTGCGGCGGGCGCTCGCGCCGTGCAGGCAGCGATGCGTGGCAACGGACAAATAGCAACACTCATAGCACCGGCAGATCACGCCTGGACCGAGGCTGCAGAGGTTTCCCCCGCACTTCCGGCGCCAGCGCCGCTATCCGTGCCACCCGAGCGCGTCGAGCGGATCGCCATGGCTATCCGTAGCGGCAAGAAAACCTGCCTTTTGCTGGGCGCGCGCGCGCTGCGCGAAGGCAACTTGCACAAGCTGGGCGCAATGGCAGAGACCTTCGAGCTGACCTTGATGTGCAGCACTTTTCCCGCAAGGCTGCAGCGTGGTGCCGGACGCGTCGCCATAGAGCGACTGCCATATTTTGCCGAGCCCGCTGCAGATGCGCTGGCCGTATTTGACCAGGTGATTCTTTTGGGCGCGCCGGCACCAGTGAGCTTCTTCGCCTACCCCGAGGTGGAGGGATGGCTAACGCCCGAGGACGCCGCGCTGATCATTTTTGCCGAAGCGAGTGAAGACGTTGACACTGCGGTGCTTGATTTGAGCATGACGCTGGATACACAAAGCGTAACTCCAGAGATTCAGTCAAGGCAGCTGCATGAGATTGATGATGCGGTGCTCAACCCCGAAAGCATCGGGAAAATCATGAGCAATGAGATGCCGGACAATACGATTGTGTCTGACGAAGGAAACACCTGCGGACTCGGTATTTATCAATATACTGCGGCGGCCGCGGCGCATGACTGGCTGACCCTCACCGGCGGGGCTATCGGACAGGGTCTTCCTCTTGCACTCGGCGCTGCACTGGCCTGCCCGGAGCGCAAAGTCGTCGCGTTGGAAGCGGACGGTTCGTCGCTCTACACCATTCAGTCACTTTGGTCGATGGCCCGAGAGAACGCGGACGTTACCGTGGTACTACTCAACAACAAAAGCTATGCGATCCTGAATATTGAGCTGACTCGCGTCGGTGCCGGCACTCCGAACGCAAAGACCTTGTCGATGCTGGACTTGTCCAATCCCGATATGGATTTCGCCTGCATGGCACGCGGCATGGGGGTGAAAGCGAGCCAGGCAACAACCAGTGCGGAGTTTGCCGATCAATTCGCCTTGGCCATGCGCACTCACGGTCCCTGCCTCATCGAAGTTATTCTATGATCCACGGCTGCAGCGTTTAAAAACTGCAGCCCCGTTTGCGCGGTATTACTACCAGCGGCACCCACAGCGATAGCTGCTGCCAACAAGGAGTGTTCTCGACATGTCGAACATTGTTATCACCGGAGCTACGGCCGGTATTGGCCGAGCCAGCGCGATACTACTGGCCAGCAAGGGCCATCGCGTCTTTGCGACCGGTCGCAACGAGGCCGCACTGGCAGAACTGGAATCTGGGTACGAGAACATTACCGCGGTGGAGATGGACGTAACCGACAAGACGTCAGTGAGTGAAGCGGCCGCCAGGATCAGCGACGCCTTGGCAGGACAAGCTCCGGATGTTCTGGTAAACAACGCCGGAGTTGCCGTGGCAGGCCCCATTGAAGCAATCGACGACCAGAGTTGGGAACGGCAGTATCAAACCAATGTGCTGGGCTTAGTCCGAGTGACGCGCGCGTTTCTGCCTGCCATGCGCGAGCGACGGCGCGGCAGAATCATCAATGTGTCGTCGGCAGCCGGCCGAGTCACGTTGCCATTCTTTGCGCCCTATAACTCAACCAAGCAAGCGGTAGAGTCGATCTCTGACTCTATGCGCCAGGAGCTGCGACCACACGGCGTGCAGGTGGTGGTCATCGAGCCCGGCGCCGTAAAGACGCGGCTTGGCTCTTTCGAGCAGGAACAGCTGCAAGACTGGGTAGACGACGCACCAGCCTATGCGTCACAACTGAAACGCCTGAAGACCTTCCACAAACAACTGTATGCCAAGGGCGCCGATCCGGTAACCGTAGCAGGCAGTATCGTCGACGCCTGCGAGACGCATAATCCGTCACCGAGGCGCATCGTGCCATTGCTACCCGGTGCCGTTTTCATTCTTATCAAAGCGCTGTTGCCTACGCGCGTTTCCGATTGGGTCGTACAGAAAATTACCGGCCTACCCTGAGAGGATCTCGATATGCGTTTTGTTATCTGTTGTAGCGTTTGCATTGCGCTGGTCGCTCCCGCGACGCCTGGCAATGCTGAGCACCACCGAAACCTGCTCTCATCCTGGAACGACAGTGACAGTCGACAAGCGCTGATTAACTTCGTCGAGCGTGTGACCGATGAAGAAGCCACCGATTATCTAGCTCCTGAAAAACGCATTGCTGTCTTTGACAATGATGGCACGCTTTGGGCCGAGCAACCGGCGTACTTTCAGCTCTTGTTCGCCCTGGATCGTGCCCGGGATATGATAAAGCGTGAGCCGAGCTTGGCAGAGCAGTCACCCTTTCGTGAAGTAGCATCGGGGGATATGCAGTCTGTTATCGCCGACGGTGAAAAAACTCTGCTGCCACTGGTTATGAAAACTCATGCGGGCATGAGTGAAGCGCAGTTTGCGCACGAAGTCGCAGACTGGATGTCCACGGCTCGACACCCCAGGACGCAACGTCCCTACACCGAGATGGTCTATCAGCCCATGTTGGAGCTGCTCGACTATCTGCGTGATAACGACTTTAGCGTGTGGATCGTGTCCGGAGGTGGGGTGAGCTTCATGCGTGTGTGGGCGCAGGAAATATATGGCGTTCCGCCACATCAGGTTATTGGCAGTCGCATGGGCCTAAGCTACGAGGGCGGCGGTATTCAGCGCACCGCGACTTACACACATGTCAACGATAAAGCCGGCAAGCCCGTGGGCATTCAGCAGCAAATTGGTCGCCGACCGATTTTGGCCGGAGGCAATTCTGACGGCGATTTTGCAATGCTGGAGTGGACCACGTCAGGACCTGGCCCCTCATTGGGCCTCTTGATACACCACACCGATGAAATACGCGAATGGGCTTATGACCGAGAATCGCACATCGGAAAACTGGATCAGGGCCTGAATGAAGCGCCGCAGCGAGGCTGGGTGGTCATCGATATGCAGAATGACTGGGCAAACGTATTTCCAACTGCCGCCGCGGACCCCAGCCAATAAAGTGGCAGGGCCCAGCATTTACTATAGACTGAAAGAACTGAACAAAAAAAGTAGTTCAAGCGGAGAAAAATGTGAAATCTTTTGTAGCAGACAGTTTGAGAAAAGTCAGTGTTCTGATGCTCGCCTGCCTTTCCTTCTTAGCCACGGCTGCCGACAAACCAAACATTCTGGTTATCTGGGGCGACGACATTGGGCAGTCCAATATCAGCGCCTATACCCGCGGCATGATGGGATATCAAACACCCAACATTGACCGTATCGCTAAAGAAGGCATGCTGTTTACGGACTACTACGGCGAGCAAAGCTGCACAGCCGGACGCTCCTCGTTCATTATGGGGCAGTCGGTCTTTCGCACCGGTCTTTCAAAGGTCGGCTTACCGGGCGCCGAGCTGGGCATGCAGGAAGAAGATCCAACCATAGCTGGTTTGCTTAAAAACCACGGCTACGTCACCGGTCAATTCGGTAAAAATCACCTGGGAGATAAAGACGAACATCTCCCGTCGAATCATGGCTTCGATCAGTTTTTCGGCAATCTTTACCACCTTAACGCCGAAGAAGAACCGGAGAACGAAGACTACCCGTCGAATCCGGAGTTTCGGCAAAAGTACGGGCCCCGGGGCGTGGTCAAGTCTTCTGCAGATGGGAAAATTGAAGACACCGGCCCGCTGACCAAGAAACGCATGGAAACCGTGGACGACGAAACTGTTGCAGCAGCAAAGGCGTTTATCGAAAAAGCTGCCGCCGAAGACACACCCTTTTTCGTCTGGTGGAGCGGCACACGGATGCACTTTCGTACGCACGTGAGCGGCGAAAAACGCGGACAAATTAAGTCCCAGTATCCCAACGCAGATGAGTACACCGCAGGTATGCTGGAGCACGACATGCACATCGGCGAGTTTCTGACACTGCTGGATGAGCTGGGTATCGCCGACAACACCCTGGTGTTTTATTCCACGGATAACGGCCCGCACATGAACACCTGGCCGGATGCCGGTATGACGCCGTTCCGTGGTGAGAAAAACACTAACTGGGAAGGCGGATGGCGAGTGCCCTCCATGGTTCGCTGGCCGGGCAAAATCGAAGCAGGTTCCGTATCCAACGAGATCATGCATCACATGGATTGGCTGCCAACGTTTTTGGCGGTAGCTGGTGAAGCCGATGTAAAAGAAAAACTCCTTAAAGGCCATCGCGCAATCGGTCGCCGCTACCAGGTGCACCTCGACGGCTACAACTTCCTGCCGTTTCTTACCGGCGAAGCCGACACCGGCCCGCGTAACGAGGTCTTTTACTTCACGGACGATGGCGACCTCGCCGCCCTGCGCTACAACGACTGGAAAATGGTCTTCCTGGAGCAGCAGACAACGGGCACATTGCGCCTGTGGATGGAACCTTTCGTAGAACTGCGTATACCGCTGATCTTTAATCTACGTCGTGATCCTTACGAGCGCGCGCCTCTCACATCCAATACCTACTACGACTGGATGCTAGATCGCGCATATATGCTGGTGCCGGCGCAGGAGTACGTAGGGAACTTTCTATCCACATTCCAGAAGTACCCACCGCGTCAGAAAGCAGCGAGCTTTTCACTCGAACAAGTCATGGAGAAGCTTAACAAGCCCGCAGGCGCGCCCTAACAGCAGGCGGTGTGGAACGCCGGCGGGAATTCCGCCGGAACCAGTAAGGCATTGAACAATAGGGGCCTATCGGCCCCTATTTTTTTACTTGCTTGCCGGGCCGCTCGCCGCGCTCAAAATTTGCAGCGTCTGTGCGTGCCGCATCCGCAATATGATCCGCAACCGCGCGAATCCTTGCGCTGTACCGAAGGTCTTCATGCGTCACCAGCCAAAGATCGATGGTCGTCGCGTCAAAATCCGGGATTAAGCGTTGAAGCCCGGGAATTCGACTTGCCCAGCGATGCGATATGACGCCTACGCCCATCCCCTCCCGAACCGCAATCAGTTGGGCAGCGGGACTGTTGGTGCTCACCGCTATATTCGGCTCAAGTTGATGCTCCTCAAAAAAGGATCCCAGCGCGTCTTTATGCCCCTTTGCAAAGGCTCCGCGAACCCAGGCTAGACCGCTGAGGTCCCGTATTTCGGATACGGGACCGTTCCGCGCCAGCCAGTCATCAGAGGCATAAAAGCCAAATCCAACCGTGGCGAGCTTACGGGTAATTAAATCGAGCTGCGTCGGTCGGCCCATGCGCAGCGCAATGTCGGCCTCGCGCTGTACCAAATTCGCGGCACGTGCTTCGATCTTCAACTCGATGAGAATGTCGGGATACTTGCGCTGCAGTGACGCAATCACTGGAATCAGCCACTCGGTGCCCGTCCCCTCGTTAGCGGAAATCGTTACCTGTCCATGCAAGCCCTTGGACGCCCCCGCGATGCCGCGTTGAATCGCATGCATTTCACGGGACATTTTCCGCGCGCTTTCTTCAATTCTATGTGCGACTTCCGTGGGCACCATGCGCCGTCCCGCGCGCGCGAAAAGCTGAACGCCGATACGCTCCTCAAGCGCCGACAATCTGCGACCCACGGTAGGCTGAGACAGATTGAGAAGCTCCGCCGCTGCGATGAGGCTCCCTGCGTCCAGAACTGCCAGGAAAATCGCCATGTCAGACCAGTCTGCCGGGGCAGCAATCACATCAGGGGGTTTGGTTACGTTTTCTATTCCATTCATAATTGTATAGCTTTAAATCTATATCGTATTTGCCATGCATTATTGGCGAACATACTCTATCCCTGCAAGTCATCCACATAGGGAGATACGACATGCAAGGTTCACTTAGCAAAACCTTCAGTACTTTTGTTTTTACCGCCGGGGCAACTTTGGGGGTCGCTTTGACTTCCTCTCCGGTAATTGCAGACAGCCTGACTCAGTACGAGCCAGGATTTCTCAGACAGGCCGAGCGAGCGCTCAGTCGTGGTGCACCGCAACGTGCACTGGACCTGGTCGAGGCTAACAGGGATCGGCAGCTAAAGCGGCAACATCGGGCTGAAGCGCATGGCCTTGTGTGTAGAGCTCAGTTAAAAATGCGCGCACCTGTCGAGGCGCGCACTGCCTGCCTGGCCGCTATTGCAGCGGAGCAAGGTAAGAGCAACTGGCGATTCCTCAATAATCTAGGTGTTGCCGAAATGAGCCTCGGCAACTATGACGCCGCCGAGATTGCGTTTACCCGTGCGGCGACGATCGGTGCATGGAATCGCGCGCCGAGAAAAAACCTGGGCACACTCGATTCGCTTCGCGCTGCCAGAGACGACACCGCCGATGAGCAGATCAGCATGGTGCGTCGCTAGACGGAGGATAGCGAAGCAGTGACATAGCGGCACATCGCAAAGGGCAGTGCTCTAGTATTGCCGGCGACATTGCCAATCATCCAAGCGGTCGCCCTTTGCGGGGTGGCCGTTTTTTTGACATCTAGTGGCATGATTTAGAGCAGCGCAGGGGGCAGCGTTATACTGCACACTCCTGACGATCGAGTGTTAAACAATGTTCATGCCCCGCGCGCTAGCTGCTTTACCTGTTTGTCTGACGCTCCTGACGATATGCCTGACCGCGCAGGCGAATCCACAATCCTGCGCCACCATTTCCAACGACGCCGCGAGGCTTCACTGTTTTGACAGCATTTTTAAGCCGACTCCCAGCAACTCGCAGGGGGAAGAAACCCTAGTAATCCTGAACAGCGATAGCCTGTCGGAATTACCCCCTCTAGACTCAAGAAAGATTCAGGAGCTCGCCAATACCCGCGAGGACTTCGCAATCACGCCGCACAAGCCCAACTATATCCTGCCGCTAAGCTACAACGCCTCTGCAGACTATTCAGAATTTGGTCCGTTTGAAGAAGCCTTCAACGACACCGAAATAAAAATGCAGCTCAGCCTAAAGACCCGGATCGTTCCAAACCTCTGGGGGAACTCCTCCTTATGGATTGCCTACACGCAGCAATCGTACTGGCAGCTATATGCTGATAGCGAAGCCTCTGCACCATTTCGGGAAACTAATCATCAACCCGAAGTTTTCTGGGAAGTACCGGTGGATTTCGATGTACTGGGCTGGAACGCACGCATAGCAACTCTCGCCTTTAATCATCAATCCAATGGACGTGCCGAGCCGCTTTCACGCAGTTGGAACCGTATTACAGGTGAATTGACCTTGGACAGAGGCCCTTTCGTTGCCTCGGCAAAGTCCTGGTACCGCATCAAAGAAGACGAGGAAAATGACAACAACCCAAATATTGAAGACTTTATGGGTCGACTACAGCTGGGGCTCGCCTACAAACGTAACGATCACGTCTTTGCGATCGGCCTAAAAAACAATCTCAGCAGTGATAATCGCAGTGGCTTGGAGTTGAACTGGACCTTTCCACTGGTGCAAAAGCTCAGAGGCTTTGTACAGATTTACTCCGGCTATGGCGAAAACCTCATTGATATGGAAAATTACAACAACCGTATCGGCATAGGGATTGCCTTAAGCGATTGGCTGTAAGCGCGATTGTGTTCGCCTAAGCGCCGGGCGATTTGCACGGAGAATACAAATCGTCGCCGTCTCTCGTAGACGATCCGAAAAATAATAAAATCGCGAGGCTTAGCAACAAATCTATGCAGCAGCCAGCCAATACAAAAGATTCTGGTTCTACCAAGGACGCTCCGGGCAGTCACCCGGAAAGCGGCTACGGAACCAATCGCTACAGGAAGTATGTCCTGGGAGCCTTGCTCACGGTCTATATTTTTAACTTTATCGACCGGACCATCATTAACATCCTTACCGAACCGATCAAACAATCGTTCGGTTTGGAGGACTGGCAAATGGGTTTACTGGGTGGCCCAGCTTTTGCCGTTCTCTACACTTTTATCGGTATACCCATTGCACGCTTTTCTGAAAAAAACCATCGCGTCTGGATAATCACAGCCTCTGTGGCGCTGTGGAGCCTCATGACTGTGCTCTGTGGGTTTGCCACGAGTTTTATCGCGCTGTTTATCTTTCGAATTGGCGTAAGTATCGGAGAGGCAGGCTGTTCACCGCCGGCCAACTCAATGATTGCGGATTACTTTATACCCTCCGAGCGCTCCACCGCTGTTGCAAGCTATGCCCTGGGCATTCCCTTGGGTGGCATGGTTGCCTATGCCTTTGGTGGCTTTGTTGCTGACCGAATCGACGGCCCTACGGTCGCCGCGGCTCTCAGTGACTGGGGCTGGATGTGGGCGGTGAATGCGCTGCATTGGGAGAGCATCGAAGGCTGGCGTGTCGCCTTCGTAGTGGTCGGACTCCCTGGCTTACTCGTTGCACTAGTGCTCAAGCTTACGCTCCGGGAGCCCCCTCGAGGCTATACCGATCCGACAGACATGCAGGGTAAGCCGCAGGTCAGTTTCGCAGAAGTTTTGCGTATTCTTGCGAAAAAGCCTTCGTACTGGCACACGACACTCGGGGTCACTATTGCATCGTTTGTTAACTATGGCGTAGGTCAGTTTTTTGTTTCTTTTTTGATTCGCACGCACAACATGTCGATATTCGATGCAGCTATTAAAGTCGCCATGATTCTGGCATTCATGAGCGCAATCGGTACTTTTATGTCCGGTTACCTTGCGGATCGCTACTCGACCAAGTACCCGAAAGCCTTATCCTGGATACCGATGATCGCTCTTCTGGGCTCCACACCGATGTTTATCGCGGGCTATTTGCTGGACTCCCTGATGATAGCGATCCCGGTCCTGATGATCGCTACAATGCTGCTTTACACGTATTTGTGTCCTCTTTATGCCGTTCCCGGTGGCGTGGTGGACAGTCGAATGCGCGCGACTTCTGTGGCGATAACTTTGTTCGTCGTCAATTTGTTGGGTTACGGTCTGGGGCCCCCATTAATTGGCGCGCTCTCTACCATTCTTAATTCGATGTTTTTGTCCGGTATCGACCCGGGCGTAACGTTGGATGCATGCAAATCAGTTGATTTGGCAGCTGCAATACAAAGTACCTGTGACGCAGCCAACGCCAAAGGCCTGCAATGGTCGATGATTATTTTCAAGTGCATGTATCTATGGGCCGCCTTTCACTTTTACCTGGCAAGTCGCACCTTGCAGCGCGATATGGGACGTTGAAGGACTAGTAAACCGGCCGGCGTTTCCTGTCTGACACTACAGGTCGCAGCGAGAAGCTAGGTCAAAGAACACTTCGGCGTGCGCTACG
>JBGCDU010000015.1:0-76642 GCA_045105635.1 Congregibacter sp. | reverse complement strand
ACCCCATACCGAACTCAGCAGTGAAACGATGCATCGCCGATGGTAGTGTGGGGTTTCCCCATGTGAGAGTAGGTCATCGCCAGGCTTTAATACCGTAAACGCCCCAATCAGTCATGGTTGGGGCGTTTTATTGTGGGGTCTTAAACAGCACAGTGGTGCCTGGCGATGCCCCACGGTCATGACCATAAAGCGGGTCAGACCCTCGCCAGGCTTTAATACCCAAGCCCCTGTAATGTACATTGCAGGGGCTTTTTATTGGCCTGTGTTCCAGGGCGTTCCTCAAACAATGGTTTACGACGTATGCTCTACTTGAACTGTCTCGCCCGCATAGCTCCGCTGCTATGGTGCAACTTACTGATTCTCAGTAGTTTAAATGTACAGGCCGTGGAGGAGTTGGCGACGCTCAATTTCAAGCTTCTGCCCGAGGCATCAGGCATTGCCGTGTCTCGTCTAAACCCCGACCGGATCTGGTTCGTCAACGATAGTGGGAATCGTCCGCAGCTGGTCGCACTTGATTATGTCGAGGGTCATTACTCCACCGTGCTGTTGCGTGGCATCAGAAATAGAGACTGGGAGGATCTTGCCAGCTTTAGTTATCGCGGTGAGTCCTGGTTAGCGGTCGCGGATGTGGGCGACAATAACGGCAGACGAAAAGAAGTTTACGTGTACCTTTTACCCGAGCCGAAACCCGGAGAGCGGCGTGTTTCGGTGCAAACAAAAATTGTGATTACCTATCCTGACGGACCGAGGGACGTAGAGAGCATCGCCATCGATTCAGAACGCCAGATACTCTATCTGCTGAGTAAGCGAGACAAGAAACCGCGTCTCTATCGAGTGTTATTGCCTGAACTACATACCACCGCAAAACTTGAGCGAGTTGCAGAAAAGCTCGGTGAGGTAACGAGCATCCCACCACCGAGCCCAGAGATCCTCGCCTTGTATCCGAAGTACGGCAAATATCGCAGCCAACCAACCGGTATGGCACTGATGCCGGACGGGAGCGCAATTGCCGTGATGACCTATGGTGGAGCATTCCTGGCGACAATCACCGATGATCAGGGGTGGCTGGAGTCCCTCAACACTTCTTTGTGCCGCGTAGCGACACCCCAACTCACACAGTCAGAAACAATAGCAGCAGATTCACTTGGCCGTCTTTACATCAGCAGCGAGGGAGAAAGCGCGCCACTGCTTCGTATGTCTGCGCACTGCGCACCGTAGCAATCGTGATCAGCCCTGGTTAATTTACTCTGTCTCTTCCCGCATACCGTTAACAAAGTCATCCGCTTCGGCAATTGATTTCTGCATAGACGCGAGTAGCGCATCAACATCCTTGTCGATGCCCGCAATTTCGCCGCGTACCGCTCTGACCGCACGGGCATTCAGATTGTGCTTCAGGTAAAGCACTTGATCACGCATTGCATCGAGGACCGGATTCAATCGCGTCTCTGACTGGCGCATGGTGACAATGAGTTTCTCATAGCGCTGTTGCGTGCTCTTCAGGCTACGCTGGCTTTCCCGGCGCAGGGACTTGCTGGAGTACTGATCGAGTTCACCTTCCCATTCGCTGAACAGGTCCTCCGCGACGTCCTCTATTGCCGCGATGCGGCTGCGGATTTCTTCGGCCACTTCCTCGCTTTTCTCGAATTCATCGTTGAGCTTGTCAAAGCGATCCTCCAGTTCGCCACCGTCAAATTCTACCACCGAGCGGAACTGCTCAAGCGCGGATACGAACTGCTCCTGGGCCTCTTCCTGAGATTCCTGCGTTTCTTCAACGCGGTCGACCAGAATGTCTCGTTTGTGAATACCGACCTTCTCCAGTGTGCCGTAATAGGCTGACTGGCAAGCGCTTAGCGCTGTGACTACAAAACAAATTGCAGCCAACTTGCTGATAGAACGCATGGGCTCACTCCTTATTTTCTATGCGGTAATGTGGATTTATCGTCGCGTGGTGATTGTGCCCTATGGTGAGCCCTGGTGCTTGCTCATCCATAGTGAGCTGCAGCGCATACTTAGCGCTGAATGCTTCTCGGACCGATCGATTGGCATCCAATATCTAGTATCGTCTCAGGCCTTAGCATCCGTGAAAACTCTCTTTGAAGTGTTTGCGGCACAGCGATACGTAGCGATCGTTTCCTCCGATCTCAACCTGTTGCCCGTCCGTCACGCTGTTGCCAGCTTCGTCCTGACGCACGACCATGGTGGCCTTTTTTCCGCAATGGCAGATCGCCTTTATCTCCTTCAGATTGTCTGCCCAGGCCAGTAAATATTTACTGCCCTCGAAGGGTTCGCCGCGGAAATCCGTGCGCAGTCCATAGGCCAGCACGGGGACATTCAAGTCATCACAGACCCTCCCGAGTGCAAATACTTGTTCCCGAGTAAGGAACTGAGCTTCGTCCACTAATACGCAATCGACACGCTGCAGTTTGTGGGCCTCTGACACGAGCGCGAAGACGTCGGCTCCGGGTGCGAATACCGTGGCGTCGGCACTGATGCCTATGCGTGAGGTTACCTTGCCTTCTCCATAGCGATCATCCAGGGCGGGCGTCATGATCAATGAATGCAATCCACGCTCGATGTAGTTGTAGCTCGACTGCAACAAAGAGGTCGATTTGCCTGCGTTCATGGATGAATAGTAAAAGTAGAGTTTGGCCATAGAAGCTACCTGTCGAGTTCGATCTGATATCGTGCAGTGTGGGCGATACGGAGGCGGCGATACAGCTCGGTGTCGGATCCCGCCATTGCGTTGTCGCTACGTGTCTTGCGGTCGGCCAATTCTATGCTGCGCATGTGAAGAGTTGTGTCCAATTTTCAATTTCGGAGCTATTTTGGTGACCAAAGTCGGCAGTTTGTTGTATTCCCTCACGCTTGCCCTCGGTCTGCTGATGTCAGCCGTGGTAGCAGTGGCTCAGGACGCACCAAGCGGATTGTATACATTTAATGATGCGCGTCCCGAGGCTGTCACCGCTTATCGACGCGGCTGGGTAGAGATTCTTGAATTTGGACGCTGGCAAGAAGCAGAGCGGCAGTACCGGAAAGCCCTGTCGATTGACCCCGATTTTGTGATTGCTATGAGTGTGCTTGCTCGGCTATTACCGAGTGGCGACGAGAGGCGGCAACTCGAGCAGGACATCAGATCGCATATGCACCGGGTTGATGAGGACGGCAGGTTGTTGTTGGACGCCTACGTCAAAACGCTTGAACTGATGAACGCCCGGGATCTGGGGCAGCCTGTATCGATGGATTTGAGAGAGGACCTCAGGAAGCGGGCTGTCTCGAACTATCGCGAATTCTTGTTCAAATATCCTGGTGAGTGGTCAGTCCTGATCGAATATGTTGAATGGATCCACGCTTCTAGCGGGCCCCAGGGGGCCCTTGAGGCGGTAGCTGAATTAACGTCGCAGTCGGTCGTAGCCGCGTCGCGAGGCTTCAGCTATTTCCCAGCATATTTTCATGCGGAGCTCGATCAGTTGGAGCAAGCGACTACCCTTGCAGACGAATTTGCGCAGCGCTTGCCCAAGACCGAACTGCCGCAGCCGCATTACGTCCGCGCGTTTATAGCCTTGCGGGCTTCGGATCTCGAGTTGGCAAAAACGGAGATAGACAAAGCGCTGAGCCTTGATTCAAAACATATCTTGGCACAGCGCCTGAAGGCGCAGATTGATGCAGCAGTTGCAGCTCAGAGCGGGTGAAACCCGCGTCTTACACTGTATCTTTTGGCACAAATGTCAAAGCAACGCCATTATTGCACCAGCGCTCGCCGGTGGGTTCTGGCCCGTCACTGAAAATGTGCCCATGGTGTCCACCACAGCGAGCGCAGTGATACTCAGTACGCGGAAATATCAGCTTAAAGTCCCGCTTGGTTTCAAGCGTGCCAGGTATCGATGTGAAGAAGCTTGGCCAACCTGTGCCGCTGTCGAATTTCATCGCCGAGGTGAACACGGGCAGTTCACAGCCCGCACAGAGAAAAACGCCATCGCGCTTCTCGTCGTTCAGGGCACTGGTGAACGGCCGCTCTGTTGATTCGCGACGCAACACATCAAAAGCGAGGGGCTGTGATAAGCGGGTTTTCCACTCATCTTTGCTCAGAGACAGTTTTTCTGCCGCACTGACGGGGGCGAAACCGTCCGGCAGATACTCCTTCCACTGCGTTTGAATCCCTTCAAGCATTGAGCGTGCCTTAGTGTTGGCCCATGTGACTGGCATCGACATTGCTGCCGCTGCCCCGAGTGCAGCCGTACTCGCGGCTGCTAAAAATTTGCGTCTATTCATACACTGTACGACCGCTGTGGCGCGGAATAATTCCATTGAGTAGTCTTAATTAGCCTCAAGAGGCTGAGACTTATTATTCTACAATAGATGACGAATGACCATCGGGCTCACAAGCTCGGTGGGCACATAACAATAACAAGGATGAGGTGCGACTAATGAAAACTCTGCACGTGTTGCGCCACGCAAAGTCGAGCTGGCAGAGTCCCGGTCTTAGCGATCACGACCGGGACCTGAATGACCGCGGCCGACGTGACGCGCCCAACATGGGTCGGGCTCTGTCTGAAAGTGTGTCTCCTATGGTTATTCACTGCAGCTCCGCGGTCCGAGCGCAGCGAACTCTGGAAGGGCTATGCAGTGCCTGGCCTGGCCTGGATGCTCAGCAACACCTTGTTGAAGACGCGTTGTACACGTTTAGCTGGGAAGAACTCATGGATTGGCTGCAAAATCTGCATTCCCAGTCTGAGAGCTGCTTCCTCATCAGCCACAACCCGGGGCTAACAGATCTGTGCAACCAGCTGACTGGCCGTCAGGCCATAGATAACCTGCCGACGGCCGGTTACCTGCGCTTTTGCCTCCCTGTCGAGCACTGGAGCGACGTCACTCCGGGAATCGCGGAGCTCCAGCACTATTTTTTCCCGCGTTCACTTGCGTAGCAGTTTTCCCCGGGCAATCGACGTGTGGCTCACATGCTTGCCGGTGTCAGCGCTGCGATCTGACTTGCCTGCGCAAGCTGCCGTCGATTGTGCGCACGAGTGAAGTCGATTATTGGGCCAAGCGGCACGATATGCGTCGGGTTAATGCTGCCATGTGACGCATAGTAGTGCGTCTTTATCTGCTCAAAGTCGACGGTCGCCGCGACGCCCGGTAATTGGTAGATATCGCGGATATAAGGCGCGATTGCCGCGTAATCTTCCAGCCGTTGTCGATTGCACTTAAAGTGACCGTGATACACCGCATCAAAGCGAATTAGCGTGGTGAACAGACGGATGTCAGCCTCCGTAAGCGCAGCTCCAGTGAGGTAGCGGTGTGACTGCAGATGGCTGTCCAGATGGTCTAGTTCTGCAAAAACGTCCCGGTAGGCTTCCTCATAGGCCTCTTGCGTGGTCGCGAAGCCTGCGCGGTACACGCCGTTGTTGATAGCCGGGTAAATGCGCCTGTTCCAGACATCTATGCGATCTCGAAGCGCTAGCGGATACAGGTCCAGGGTGTCTCCCGTAAGTTCATCAAATGCGACGCCCAGCATGCGGATAATCTCAGCTGATTCGTTGTTGACGATAGATTCGCTGTGCCTGTCCCACAGGACCGGGACGGTGACACGGCCGCTGTAACTAGTGGCTGCGTGCGTGTAGAGCTGGTGCATGAATCCATAATCGTATATCGCGTCGCCGCTGCTGCCTTCGCTTTTGTCAAAGGTCCAGCCGTTCTCCAGCATGATGGGACTTACCACCGAGACGCCAATATGTTCATCGAGGCCTTTCAGGCTACGCACGATCAGCGTGCGGTGTGCCCAGGGGCAGGCCAATGAAACGTAGAGGTGATAGCGCCCGGATTCTGCCGGGTAGCGGCCATCGGGAGCACCAATAACGTGCCGAAACTGCGCGTCCTCGCGCACAAAGCGCCCGCCAGACGCACTTGTGTCATACCAACGATCCTGCCATCGGCCATCGACCAGTAAGCCCATTGCGATGCTCCTTTTTAGAATTGTCGCGTACCAAAACGCCGAGGAATGAGATTACTTCATTAAAATAGGATGAAAAGTGGCAAAATATGGAGTTAAAATCCTATTTTATCGAACTGTTTTGCACCTCGATCTCTTCCCTAAGTACTTCCCCAAGCCGGCGGATGGCAGGACCTGCCCGGTCTGGGTCCGCATGTGTGAGGTAAAGCATCACATGCCGTCTTGCACCTTGTGCCAGCGGGAGCTCACGTAAGGAACCCGCATCCAGATATTCCCGAATGCGGGTTTCCGGGAGCCAGGCAAACCCCATGCCCCGCAACAGCATACTGATCGACGTAGCGACATGACTCACGGTCCAGCGCTGCTCGGCGCCCAGCCAACCTGAATCGACGCCTATGCCTGAGGACGAATCCCGCACAACGATTTGTCGTTCGCCCGTGAGATCCTGCAGGTTCAATGGGCGGCCAAGTGTCTGCAGTGAATGCTGCGGGTGTGAGACCGCAATGAATTTCACATCCAGCAGGGCTTCGCCCAGAAACCCACCAGGCACCTCGCCGGCTATCAGTAAATCGACGTCTCCTCGAAGGAGTCGCTCCGGACCACCAGAGAGCACGGTTTCTAATAACTCGACCCGTGTATTTGGAAACTCCGTTGACAGCAACTCCAGCGCCTGTGATAGACACTGCTGGGGAAATATTTCGTCCACCGCAAGCCGCAACTGAGCTTCGCAGCCCGCAGCGAGACTGTCGGCAATCGTCTCCAATTGCTCGGCCTGATCCAGTAGTTGAGAAGCCCGACGAAGCATCAGGGCGCCGGAATCAGTGAGCTGGGCCTTGCGGCCGACGACTTCGAGAAGTTGCAGTTCGAGTTGATCCTGTAGCTTGTGTACCGCGTGATTGATGCTCGACTGGCTCTTGTGAATAGCGCTTGCAGCCTGCGCAAACCCGCCGTGCTCGACGACGGCGCGAAACATTCGCCATTGCTCCAGAGTGCTTCGATGCATACCTTTACCTTCCAAATAAATCGACTGATAAAAGCGAATTTAACCAATATTCATACGAATAAATAGGTATTAGGATTTTCCGTATCGAATAAGTCATACGTAAGGGGAGAGGGCCATGATTAGACAGTTACGCGAAGTAAAGCCGGCACAGCCCACCAGTGATGGCGCTGGCGTCGCCATTCAGCGGGTAGCCGGCTTCAAAGATCCAGCGATGGACCCGATTCTCATGCTCGATGAGCTTCGCTCAGAGCATCGCGAGGACTTTGCCGCTGGTTTTCCGCCGCACCCCCACCGCGGGATGCAGACCCTTACCTATATGAAACACGGTGGGATTATCCACGAAGACAATCAGGGTAATCGCGGCGAAATCCGCGGCGGCGGTGCACAGTACATGAGTGCGGGGCGCGGCATCATTCATTCTGAAATGCCAACCCAGGATAGCGACGGGCTGCATGGATTTCAGCTTTGGTTCAATCTTCCCGCGGCAGACAAGATGGGAGCGCCTCGCTATCGTGATTTAGCTCGCTCGGAACTTCCGCGAATTTCCGACCATGGCTATTGCCTTACTGCGGTATCGGGCGAGTGGCAGCCGGGAAATGCGACGCCCGTGCTAGGGCCTCTAACCGAGCTAGCCCCGCACGCTGCTCTTGCGGATGTGCAGTTGGGTGCCCACAGTGAGCTGGAGGTTCTTACTGCCCCGGGGGAAACTGTGATGGCTTACATCTATGACGGCGCATTGCAGTTCTCAGACAAGCAGCAGGCGAAACAGCGTTTACTGGTGTTTGCTGACGGTGAGCGGCTATCGCTGCGCGGCACAAGCGAGGGCGCAGGCTTACTGATACTGCGCGGTCGCCCTCTCCGTGAACCGGTCGTTCATCACGGGCCTTTTGTGATGAACACACAAGCGGAAATTGAGGAGGCAATAAGCGATTATCAGGCTGGGCGGTTTGCGGCCGAAGGGTAATTTCCGCTCACGGGTCGACGCATCACAGTGTGCTGCAGCCTGCGGGTATTGGTGCTACGCTTGCGACGCTTTTCTGATCTTAACCACGCAGGATTTCTATGCGTTTAACCATGCGTTTAGCGGGGCGCCCCAGTGTTCGCCCTGGTGCGCGTCAAGGCATGCGCGCAGTGCGCTCGCGCTCTGCTTTGCCACTGTTTGTTCTGCCAGCGCTCGTTGCGTCCGCGGGATGCACCACGCCGCCGGCACCTGAAGCAGAGCCCTCGGGCGAGTGCCGCGAGCCGCGGCCCCAGGTGTGCACTATGATCTACGCGCCGGTCTGCGCGGAGCATGCCGACGCTCGTTTCGAAACACATTCCTCCAACTGTAACGCCTGCGCCGATGACACGGTTGTGCGTTACACCGATGGAGCCTGCCAAGACGGAGTTCTACCATGAGTTTGACCAGCCGCATTCTGCTGGCTATGGCCGCCGGTATTGTTATCGGTTCCATCCTGAATTTTATCGGCCAAAGCGGTGCTGGCGACGGTGCGTTTGGCCGTGTGCTGGACGTCTATGTTATCGACGGCTTGTTTGATGTCGTCGGACGCATATTCGTGGCGTCGTTGCGCTTGTTGGTCGTTCCCCTGGTGTTTGTTTCTCTGGTCTGTGGCTCCAGTTCCCTTGGCGACAGTGCGCGCATGGGGCCCATAGCAGGCAAAACCCTACTATTTTACCTTGGGACTACAGCGATAGCCGTGACCGGTGCGCTCTTTTTCGCCGTTCTGATAAGCCCCGGGTCCTCCATCGATTTGGTGAACAGCGCCGCGACGTTTGTCCCCACCGCGCCGCCGCCGTTGAAAGAAGTCCTGATTAACATCTTTCCCTCTAATCCCATACGCGCGATGGCCGACGGCGAGATGCTACAGATAATCGTCTTCGCTCTGCTCTTTGGTTACGCCCTGTCTAAAGCGGGTGAGGCTGGCAAGCGCACCGCCGCTTTCTTCAGCGATTTGGAAGCGGTTGTGATGAAGATGGTGGGTATTCTGATGGAGCTCGCCCCCTATGGGGTGTTCGCGCTGCTCGCGAGACTGTTTGCCGATATGGGGCTGGGCACGATCCTGGATTTGGGCGCTTACTTCCTGACGGTGCTCAGCTTGCTGCTGCTGCACGGCACGTTGACCTATAGTCTGTTGCTCAAGATGTTCACCGGGCTGCCGCCGATGATTCTTATGCGAAAAATGCGCTCGGTCTGGGCCTTTGCTTTCTCGACCTCATCATCCGGCGCAACCTTACCCGTGACTCTTCGCACAGTAGAAAAGAAGCTGGGCGTGAGCAACGCCGTTGCGGGCTTCACTATTCCATTGGGTGCCACCGTGAACATGGACGGCACAGCCATTATGCAGGGAGTCGCCACGGTGTTTATTGCCGAGGTATACGGGATTGACCTGTCTATGTCCGCCTACGCAACCGTCGTGTTGACCGCGACGCTGGCGTCAGTGGGAACAGCGGCGGTGCCCGGCGTCGGGCTTATAACTCTGGCTATGGTACTGGAGCAGGCCGGACTGCCGGTCGAGGGCATCGCCCTGATTATTGGCGTGGATCGACTGCTGGACATGGTGCGCACAATGGTCAATGTGACCGGTGATGCCACCGCCGCGGTGGTAGTGAGCAAGAGTGAAAATCGTTTTGATGAGGCGGTATTCTTCGATCTGAACGCGGATGCAGACCCAGATGCTGACGAGTCTCCGACCGTGGTCGCAAGGCCTATCGCGTAGGCTCGGATATCGCTCTTTATGTCCATCAAAGTAAGTATAGTTCCGGTTACTGCATACCAGCAAAACTGCTCAATCCTCAAATGTGAGGCCACGGGCAAGGCGGCGATTGTCGATCCCGGTGGTGATACCGAGCGTGTGCTGAGCGCCGTCGAGCAGCTGGGCGGCGTGGTGGAAAAAATCCTCCTCACCCACGGCCATATGGATCACTGCGCGGCCTCAGACGTGTTGCGTCAGGAGTTGGGTGTACCCATTGAGGGGCCTCACGAGGCTGATCGTTTTTGGATCGATAAGCTGCCCGAGTGGTGCAAGATGGCGCAGTTTCCGCACGCGGAGGCCTTTGAGCCCGATCGCTGGCTGGTAGGCGGCGACACCGTCACCGTCGGTGCCCAGACGTTGAGGGTGTTTCACTGTCCCGGACATACGCCCGGACATGTGGTTTTTTTACACGACATGCAGCGTCTTGCCTGGGTGGGAGACGTTATCTTCCAGGGCTCTATTGGGCGCACAGACTTCCCCATGGGTGATCACGATGAATTGATTGCCAGCATTCGCGAAACCCTTTTTCCATTGGGCGATGACATCACCTTCATTCCCGGACATGGACCCACGTCCACGCTTGGGCACGAGCGTCAGAGTAATCCGTTTGTTGCCGATCAGCGCTATGGGTGATGCGTCGCATCATAGTGATAGCGAGATTGGGAGCACCGAGGATGGCGATACCGGGACTCGGACTGAGGTGAATAGCAGGCGCGAGGAACTGCGCGCCGACTTCCTGCTACAAACAGCCCGAATAGCATTCGCTGAGTTGCAGCGCTATTTTGCGGCGGGGAAGCTGATCTCGGTGGTCGACACGCTGGACCTGATCGAAGTGGCGGTGGAACTGGCCGAAGACAACGCAAGCTTGTTTAACGCATGGCTAAGCGCGGGCGAGGTAGCCCAGGTGAGCGATGCACAGGCCAGGGACTGGTTAAACAGCGACCCCGAACTCTGGGCGGTAGTCGCCGACCCGTGGGTGCTAGTACAGCAACGCACCACCTAGCCCGCAGGTTTACTGAATGGTTTTGATCCAGTCGCCGGTTCGCGGCTCGCCTCGCGGATAGAAATCGTTGATCAGACGCAGCTGCTCCTCCGCATCACTGATGCGCACGCTATTGGCCAGTGTCGATACGTCGGCGCCTCGCGGCACTTGGATATAGCGCACGTAGCGTCCATTGTTGGAGCTCTTTTCCTTGGGATGCATCGCACGAAAACTCTGGATCATCTCCAGCAGTTGCGGATCATTTGCGGGAAAGTCGCCAGCTTCGCCTTCGAGGAGGTAAGTGAGGTTATTCAGGTCTATCACCGCTAGGCGTTTGCTGGTGCTGCCGGCGCTTGCCACTGCCGTGTATCCATCCACGCCACTTTGTTGCAGCTGGTCGGCGGCGCTCAGCGTACCGCTGGCCGAAGTCTCCAGGACCGCTTGAGGCGTTGTCGTAGGATCCTTGCGACGAAGTTTGATCGTGAGCTGGGCACTGCCGTCCGGTGCCGTTGCAACAACGGCTTGGGCAGAGGAGGTGACGGCCCAGCCCTCGGGCTGCTCAAAGGTGAAGCCCAATTTATTGTGATAGTAACGATCATCTGCACGCTGGCCCTCAACGCTCTCGCCCCACACTAGCCCATCGGTCGCTCGCCTGAATTCGCCGGGTATTTCCGGGCTTTCGATATAGCTGCCATCGTCCAGCTCATTCGCGGCACGAATAACCGTCTTAAGGCGTTTGTCGTTGCGCGGGTGCGTCGCGTACAAGCCGTGGTAAGTGCCACCGCTTTTTCCGGCGGCACGCGCCTTGAGACGCATGAACTGTTCCTGATTTTTGAGCACGCCAATGACATCGAGCAGCGCCTCCGGTTCATAGCCGGCCTTGTACATATACTCTGCACCTAAGCCGTCGGCTTCCAGCTCCATATCACGGCCGTAGCCGCTGATCAGCTCCGCGCCATACATGCTCGAGGCTTCATAAATCGCGCTGCTGCCGGTGAACACATAGGCTGTGGTGGCGAGTACTTTGCTGGTGGCACTAGCGCTTTTGCGTCTTCCATGGTGGCGCGCCGTCACGTGCGCAATCTCGTGCCCGATGACACCCGCGAGTTCGGCCTCGTTATTCAGGTAGGCAATCAGCCCGCGATTCACGTAAACAAATCCACCGGGCGTGGCGAAGGCGTTTATTTCGGGCTCATCGATCACCGTGAAGGTGAACTTGAGATCAGGCATATCGCTTTGCTTTACCAGCCGCTGGCCGATTTTGTTGACATACTCCTGCAGTTCCGGATCGTCGTAGGCAGCCCCGTCGGCGATCATTTTGTCATGCATCTCCTGGCCCACTTTGCGTTCCCCGGAAGCGCTGGAGAGAACGATCGCGGGCGTGCCTGTGGCTGGATTAATCGCACAGGAAGTCAGGCCGCCGGCGACGCTTGCCAGCAGTAGCGTGCTCGCTACTGCGCTCAGTGCTTTAGTGTTCACTGGACAGGAACTCCAGCAGTTGATCGCCCATGCCGTCGCAGGCCGTGCCCTGCACTGGCGCGATAATTGGAATCGGTATGATCACCGCAGGCATGTAGGATTGCCCGCTTGTCGAGGTGTTCAGGCGGCCAACCTCAGCCTGATCAGTGAAGTCCCATATTGTCGCTTCGTAATCCGAGGCATCACCCCAGGTGCCAAATCCAAAGCAACCCGCGCCGCCGGGCCCTACGCCACAGGTCATTGAGCCCGCAGAGTTGGTGCGTACAGTGCTGCCATCGATCCAGATCATGTATTCGAGCCTCAGGTTCGCGAGTTCTTCGGCTACCGGCTCTATTTGCATCAGGCGATCGATGTCTACGGGTCGTAACGGTGCGGTGCGCGGCTCAAACCAGGGGTACAGCGCGTTAATGAACTCGATTTCATCAATGATCTCAATGCTGCCGTCGCGCGCCACTACATGGTCTGCGATGCACTCGATGAAATCGAATTCGGTTTCGTAGTCGCTGGCATGCCGGCGCCCGAGGATAACCACGGTAGCATCGCCAATGCCCTCGGTAGGCGCATTGAAAACCATCTCATCGACGGTCGATGTTACGCAGCCGGTGAGCGCCAGCGGAAGCACCGCCAGGCACCAGCGTAAGTGCCGCATGGTACTCATTCCTTTACTGCGCACCGGACTACGCACTAGAGCGCAGCCGCGGTGGGTTGATCTTGTTGCAGGTCTTCCAGCCACTGGGCAACCTCCGGAACGTTGTGAAAACTGGTGATAAAGTGTGCGCCCGCGTCGCGAAGCGCGACCACGGCGGCGAGATTGACCGCAGCCTCGTCGCTTTGCAGAAATGCGGTGGGCGTTTTGCCGTAGGCCGTCATGGTCCATTCGGCTATAACATCGCCGTTGGTGGTGACCAATTCAAAAGCGTAGCGCATCCAGATTTCGTCGACCTTGACGTTGGTATGCGCGGGAATAGCATATTGCAGTTCGTCTACTCGGGGTATGAGCACCGCGTCCACTGCCGGGTTCATCTGTTCCGGCGCCGGCTTGCCGTCCATGGGCTGCACGCGTGTGAACATGCCGTCCAGCAACTGGTCCCACATCTGTACCTGCGCCTCGCCGGTTTTTACTATCCAGGACGAATCTGCGCGGCCTTTGGCCTCATCAAAAAACTCGTGACCGCTGAACTCCGGTTCATACCAGACGCCGAGCGACACCGGTAGCTGCTGCATTAGCGGCGGCGGAAAGTTACCGACCACGACGACTTCCTTTGTGCCACAGCCTGCGACTAGCGCCAACATAAGTAGCAGCGGCCAATATAGTTGCGCTCGGGCGGCGCGCGCGCTGCCATGGCTGAGTTCTAGGCTATCACCGGAGTGAGCGTCGCCAATGTAGTCAGGGTCTGAAGTCATTGAGTCCGACAAAAGTCCCTCCGTTGCGATAGGTCAGTTCGCGCATCAGTGCAGAGAAGCGAATCACGCTACCTTGTCTGTTCGCGGCCTGACGAAATAGTACTGGAAAGCCCACGGCGTGGATGCGAACCCGACGCTCGCCATCACTGGCTTCGCGATTAATCTGGTCGACGGTGTTGACGACCTGGGCGATGGAATTGCCGGTAAAGTCGTCTCCGAATACATAGATACTAATCTTTTTGTCTGGATCATAAAACGAGCGAATCGCGGCGGTGATGCCCTCGACCGGCGATGAGTTGCTGAATACGTTCCAGTTGCGCAGGTTCTGCATGATGATGCGCCGTCGTCCATCGGTGTCGGGTATCCACTGTCCGCGATAGCGACTGAACATATAGTTGCCCATATCGTTCATGATCTGGATGCCCTTCACGTTCGGATAGATGTTCAAAATCGCTTCCAGTTCCTGCAGCACGCGATCCCAGGCGTAGGAAAACATCGATCCGGACGTGTCGATCACGAAAATGATGTATTCGCTGTCAACGGGTATCCCCCCGATCAAATTATTGCTTACTTCTATATCTTCCAGCAGGCGCTGCATCTCCAGTGTCAGCGATTGCTGTGCGATGGCCAATTGCTCGGTGACCACAGAGTTGGTGTTCGTCTCTACCTGCAGGCTGTCGTAGCTCGAGCGCGCAGCGGCCAGTTGGCCGCGTAGTATGGCAATTCGGTCCTTATACTCAGACAGCTGTTCCTTGCGTGCGTTCAAGTCACGGTTAAGGAATCGCGTCTCACCGCGAATCTCAAAAACCTGTTCCTGGAGATCCGCAACGAGTCCCTCGAGGTTGACCGTAGATGCCTCAATGATCTGCGGCTGTACGGTTTTGGTAATCATCAGAAGCAGGATTACCGCACCAAAACCGCAGCAAATCACATCCAGGAAGGAGAGAGAGAACTCGGCCATTTCGCGACGTTTTCTAGGCATTGATCAATGTCCTATGGCCAGTCACTGGAGGGACTCATAAACGACCCGCGCGTATTTTGTGCCAGGCGCCAAAACTCGGAGGCGGCGAGGGGGTCGCCCTCCATCGGGCCCAGAATAATGTTCACCGGAACGTTGGCGGGCAGCTGGCGCACCGCCTGCCGGTAGAGACGCTGACGCGCGTTGCCGCTGATGGTGGTGCCGCGTGGCGTGCTTGCCCCCTGTGTAGGGAGTCCGTCGGTAATCAAAAAGATATTGTCCGGCACAGGTGAGAGTTTTTGCAGGTACGTGAACGCATTTTCCAGACTGGTTCCGCCTGCGGGCGTAATCTCCAGCAGCGCCTCGGACAACTCCTCGAGCTGTGCCTGGTTCGCTACTTCCAGCCATTTGCCATCGGTCTCGGGCAATGCGGATTGCGCCTGCGTGTTGAAGGTAATCACCTGATACTCGCTCCCCACCGGCAATTGTGCGGTCAGCCAGTCTACTGTTTTCAGCGCCCGGGTCCACTTTTCTGCACTGCGCTGCAGATCCTCATCCATATTGCGCAGCCTGATGACGTTTACCAGTTTGTCGGCGAGCATGCTCGCCGAGACGTCCAGCATGATCGCAATATTGCGCCCACCCAGATTGAGGCCCGTGAGGTATTGGCGATTGCCGTCACCGACAAAGGTGCGCGCGCTTTTGCCGCTCTCTTCTTCAGCCGCTTCGCGCAGTTTTTTTACTTCCTCTTCCAGCGACTGTACCTCGGCCTTAAGTTTCTCGACCGATTCTTCCTCGCTGACATCTTCGGGGATGAGTGAGGCGATTAAGGCTTCGTACTCCTGGACCTCATCGATGATCCGTGTCGCGCGACCCTCGGTGGTCACGATTTCGAGATCTACCTCATCCAGCGTGTTACGCAGGGCTACCATGTTCTCCTGGCCGTCCCGGATATCCTCCTCAAGAAGATTGACCTCCGAGAGCAAGTCCACGTTCAGTTCCTCGGACTCGACAATGATCGCGTGGTCGATAATCAGGTAGACAAGGATCACCGCGCCAAAGCCGCAGGACATAATGTCCAGAAACGACAGGTTGAACGTTGTGAAACTGCGTTTATTGCGTCTTGCCACGCCAGCGTTTCCCTAGTCCAGAACTTCGATCAGGCGTCCGTGCCCAGCCGTTCCAAGAGACAGAGTGTCGCCCAAGTGCAGGGGCTGTTGCGAGGTGCTCGGCAATCCGTTGATAAGCCCACCGTCGCCGTGCAAGGTCCAATGCCCATTACTGGCGCGAAGGCAAAAACCTTCACCGAGGATAATCTCTTCGCCGCGCAATGGCAGCGCCTGCGTATGAATGAGGATGTGAGTGGCAGATGCGTGTTGCCGCGCTTGCTGGCCAGCTTGTTTCGATGCGTCAACCGCCGCCGCTGGTGACCGCATTGCCGGTTGTCGTGCGGCGTCGTTCCCGTTGCTTACGATCGCAGCCGATCCATTGTGATGCAGCGTCGGTAGGCGATCGATCAGATGATTGTCTTTGCCGACATCCTGCACATGAGCATGCTGCTTCTCCCAGGCGTGCCACAGCGCATCTTCGTCCAGAGTGGCGACCATACCGGTCAGGGCACTCATTCCTGGCAGCTGTTGCAGCTCTGGGTCGATGAGCAGAGGCAGTTCGTCGGCGGCGCGCGCTTGCGCGACGCCGGCCAAGAGTTTTTCACTGACGTTGGCGAAAGCCGCGGAATTTACCCGGCAACGATGGCCATCAATATCCACACTGACTTCGCCGCGCTCTTCGAGCGTAGACAGAATGCCTGGGAGTTGGTTGTACAACAGCTGCTCGCTGGACGCGCTGCGTCGCGGGTCGAATCGAGTCTGCTGCACAAACGCGCTGGCGATGGCGCTCACGCAGCGCTCCTGCAGAGCCAGGAGTCCGCAGGCCGGCAGCGGCGTGCTGCGCGCGAGACTTATCCGGTCGCCATCTACGACCAGCTCATTCACTATCGTCTGGTTGAGCTGCGCCTCGAGATGCAGAAAGCGCGTTGATGAGGCCAGCAGGGGAGAGTTACTACCCATGAGTGCGCTGCGACTCACCAGACCCGCCACTGTGACCTCGCATGCCTGCGCAATCCCCAGAAGCAGCGAGAGCTGTTCCCGAGGCATGCTGTCCGGCACGGCCAGGGCCAGTTGCTCAGGGCCGCCTGCAGCCTCCAGTACATAGCGTAGATGCGCGTGCACCAGATCCGCCGTATGTCGCGCTGTGCCCAGACCTGGCTTCAGGGGCTGCGTACTGAGTTGCCACCAAAAGCGACTGCTGCTGTCGCGCGGTCGCACACGAGACTGTTCGCGCGCGGCCTGTCCAAATTGGTACTCCTGCCCGTCTAGTAATACGAATCCCGGACTGTGCGTCGCGCCGCTGTCCTGCCACAGGCAGATGCGGGTATCCCGACAATCAAGTATTGGCATGATGTTCGAGCCTCTCAGTTTTCGGCTACGAGAAAGCGCATCAGACGGTTATCGGCGTAGCGCTGGCAGTTGAGGACCAGACGCTCTTGCGACAGCTGCAATTGGTGCAAACAGAACATAATGACGATCGAGAGGATCAAAGCTACGAAGGTGCTGTTGAACGCCACGCCGAGGCTGACCGTAACGCCTGAGATATCGCCCTCCACCGCCTTGTAGGCCTGACCCAGTGCGTCGCCGATGCCGCGCACGGTGCCGATAAACCCGATCGACGGGATCGCCCAGGCGATGTAGCGCACCATGGATAGCTCCGAGTCGAGACGGTCGGACTCGACATCGCATTGCTCGCGAATTGTATCGGAGACCGCGGGGATGCTGCTGGTCGTCGCGAAGCGCTGCAGCGCTGACATCAATGCCCGCGGTAAGAGCAGCGCCTGCTGCTCAGCGGGCAACGCCTCCATGGAACGACTGTATTGCCGGGCATCCTCGGGCAGTACGCTGGTCCCCTCCGGAATCGATAGGAGTTCCTCTTCCAGTAGTTTTTGCTCCTGCAGATTGTGTCGACCCTTGAAGCCCATAATCGACAGCGCCCAGATAAGCAGGATGAAGCAGGCCTCCTGCTCAAAATCGCGGATTACCACGGCGAGACTGCGCTTTGGTACGACGTCTTCTCCCGCTGCCTGCGCAGTTCTCTCTATCTCCAACTGCGTATCAGCACTGGGTCTGATCACGGCTACGTACATGGCGTGAACCAGAATCACCGCCGTGAGCAGGGCGAACAGCTGGAACATAAACTCCGAGGAGATGCCTTTCTTCATGGACTTCCTTAAATATCGATAGGAAACGACACGGATAAATCTTCAGAAATCTGTTCTGAGGCTTCGTAATCTTCGCTTGCGGGATCAGCGGCGCTGTCGATATCTGCCTCCATCGGCGCTTCGTTCTCAATGGCCGCGGTCGCAGTCGGATCGTTAGGCTCAGCAGCTGACTGCGCTAGCGCCGGCGCAGCGACGGGCAGAAAAACGATTAGCAGCGCAAGCGCCAACAGCGTCGCGAGTGCCAGTGGAAATCTGAAACGGTAGAGCACGAGCTTACTCCGCATAGCGAGCAATCCTGAATCCTACGTCATCCCGACCTGCCTGCCCATAATCGCGGTAGGAAAGGCGCAGCTCGGGTAGCCGTCCCAGAGCCCAGCTGGCGCCGCGGATGACGTAGTTGTCTCCGCGTTGACCACCAAGCGGGTCTGTCTGCACAACGCCGCTGGAAGCGGGGATAACGTAGACATCATGAATCCACTCCGACACATTGCCTCCTATATCAAAAATACCGCGCGAGTTGGCAGTGAAACTTCCCGTGGGAGCGCTGACGACATAGCCATCGTCATAGCCGTTCAAAACCCGCCCGGTAACGTAAGCGGAACTGTTGTCCGCTACGTTTTCGACCACAGATTTGGGCGGAAAATCCTCGCCCCAGCTAAATCGTTTGAGTGTATCTTCCTCGACTCTGGCTACCCAGGCCCATTCCGCCTCAGTCGGCAGTCGATAACCGAGGGACTCGGGCGTGAAACCGATGATGATGCCCTGTTGCTCGAGGTAAAAAGGCGTGAGTCCTTCCCGGCGGCTCAGCCAGTTGCAGTAGGACGCTGCCTGCTGCCAGCTAATCCCGGCGACGGGTTGCTGCTCGCGGTTCAGGCTGTTGCCTTCGATCTGGCCGGAGTTGTGTGAACTTTCGTACAGTCGGAACTGCGCGTTGGTGACTTCCTGTGCCTGTAGGTAGAAGGGACGCTCCAGGCGTACGGGATGCAGCACTTCATTGGCTCGGCGTCCCGGGTCCCTGCGTGACGCACCCATAGAGAATTCGTTTTTCTCCGCATCCATGGGGTTCATGAGCAACATCTGCTGGCCGAGAGCAGTGTTCATTGTGGGTGTCAGGCGTGCTTTGCGTGCTGCTTGCGGGGTCATTAACGTGACTTCCAGCAGCTGTTCCAGCCCTGGCCTGGGCGTAACGCTTCGGGTAATGGTTTCGTAGCCTTCCAGGCGAAATTCAATACGTTGCAACACCGCCGGCAGCGGCAAGGTCTGGCTCCCTCGCCCCATGGACCTGCCGTTCACGAAAAGCTCCGCCTCGGCCGGTTGCACCCGCACCAGCACATCACCCAGGAGCGGGCGCAGGGTAAGCTGACGTGTCGCGGTGCCGCCTGCCGCCATGTTCAATGTGTCGCTGGCCCGGCGATACCCGGCCTTGGACACGCTGATCCGATGATCTGTATCGGGTGGGAGTTCTAATTCTAATGGCGTCTGTCCGGCAAATTCACCGTTGACACTGACATTTGCCCCGCTGGGCGCGCTGCTCAACTGTAAAACGCCAGTGGCGGGAATGAGTTCGAACGGGTCGAGGCGCTGTGCTATCCCGGCTTCAACGTTCAAGGTCTTGCTAATCTGCGCAAAGCCCGGCAACTGCAGAACGAGGGTACGCTCTCCCTGCAGTACTTCTATTACGCCTGGCGTGATTCCCAGGGGTTCGTCATCGATAAGCACGGTGGCCCCGGGTGGGGTGCTGCTCACATCGATATCGGCCCAGGCGGGTGCCAGTTGCAGCGACAAGCGCTGCTGTACTTCACGGCCGGTCACTGTCAGGCCCTGCTCAAGGTCAATATATCGGACAGCCTGCAGCTTGAGGGTGTGCTCGCCGAACTCTACCGGTAGATCGGTCAGCGGTGTCTGTCCCCGCATTTCTCCGTCGATCAGTACGTAGGCCCCGGATGGCGTGCTTTCGACGGTCAGGCGTCCGGGCAAAGGTTGAAGAATAACCTCTTCACGCTGACTGGCATCGCTGCCCACCGTCAGCTCGCTGAGGTAGGGGTGGTATCCCCGAGCGTCAACTCGCAGCTCGTAACTGCCTGGGCGCAGAAGATAGCGCCCCCCCAGTGGCAGCACCAAGCCCGATAGACCAACGGTCGCTTCCTCTTCGGCTACTACGCTGATCTGTAGCGACCGAGATGTCAGCAGAAACCAGAGCACGACCAGGAATATCGTGACGAGGCCAATCAGCAGCATTCGCGAGAGGGGTATGCGGGCTTTCTTCTCTACCGCTGCTGGGTCGAGCGGCTCAAAAACGGCCGCTTTGATGGCCTCGCGGGCGTTCTCGCTCATTAAATGCTCTCGTTGCAGGCGATATAGATCGGTGTGCGGTCATTCGGGGAGACCTCAAACTCAACGCGCACGTCGCGGTATCCTCGCCGGGTGCCTACCGCTGTATATTTACCGGGACGCAGCGTCAGCTGCCGTTCGGTGATCGCGCCGAGCCTGGCGACTTTGTAAACGGTAACTTCTGTCAGCCCATCGGACTGAATCTGCACGCCGAGCGGCGTACTGGCGATGGCCAGGGTTTTGGCGACGGCGTCGGCTTTGTCAGTCAGGCTTGGCCCCAGCTTATCGAGCGCTCGGGTTTTTTGCAGCGTATCGCGCGCTTCGCGCAAGATGGCGTCGTCCACGAGGCGCTGTGGTTCATCCAGAATGGCCTGGAGACGTTTATCCAGCGAGGCGCGAGGCCGCGCAAACGCGAGGCCCTCGCGCGCAAAGCGCAGACTGGAGTCAATTGCAGCCGCTTCTTCGAATGCCTTGATAGCCGCCGCCCACTCCTCGCTTTCCAGCGAATCTTCGCCGCGCTTCTGAAGTCTGTTGAGTGTCGCAGCGGTGCGCGCCACGGCGAGTTCCTGCTGGGCCGCCGCGGCTTCTGCCGAGCCGGGTTGCAGTTTGGCGGCGCTCGCAAAGCGCTGTTGAGCACGCTCGTATTTGCCCTCGTCCAGGGCGGCGTAACCTTCTGACATGGCTGAATTAAAACGCTGCTCATTGAGCGCCGTCTCAAGCCGCGCAAACTCACTCTGGACGCGCTGATGTAAGGGGTCCAGCCCGGCGGCTTTGCGCAGCTCGGCGACGGCGGTATCCAAATCCCTGTCTGTTTCTGCCAGTGACGCATTATCCAGCGCAGTGACTACCGCAGGCAGTTCGTCGAGCCTTTGCTGCAAAATCCCCAGCGCCGGGTCACCAGGTTCTAGTGCCTGCGCAAGCTCGTACGCCGCCAAGGCCGTGTCGAGATCGAGAGCCTCAATCGCGCTTCTGGCGGACTCTGTCTGCTGCTTAAATCGTTCCGGGATAGATTGCTCGAGAGCAATCGCATCAGCGAGCGCCGTTTCGTAGTGGCCGATGGCGGTATCAAATGCGCGTTCTTTATAGCGCTCATCGCCTGCCAGGGCTTCGGCGGCGATCGCGGTCATAATCTCAGCTGCCCAGGACTCTGCGCCGCGCTCGGTGAGGTTTTGCTGGATATCCAGTAGCTCCGCCAGAAGTTCTTGTGCTTCTGCACGGGCTTTTGCAGCCACTGCGTCGGCGAAGGGGGAGGCGAGCGCGCTGTCGCTGTTTGATTGCGGATCGTTGCGAGGCTGCTTGCTGACCGCGTCGTTAGCCGTGGCCTGCGATTGTGACTGTTGCGGGACGGCGGGCGGCCTATCCGATACCCATCCCGGTAGTAGGAACACCACAAATACTCCCAGCAGCGCCAGAACTGCCAGCGCAGGGACCAGCCAGCCTGGACGCGCTGCCGCCACGGCAACGGGCGCGCTTGGCGCGGCCGTAGACGGCGCGTCAAAAGGCGTGGGTTCTACCCGCTGGTATTCGTCTGACACTAGTTTTCGAGCGTGGCGTCGGGTGCTGGCGGTACCAGTTCACCAATCTCATTGCGATAAATCTCGGCAAGCACTTCGCGCCATTGCGCGTACTGGTCTTCAACCGTGCCGCTAATCATTACTGTGCGATCCTCTAATTCAATAACCTGAGGCGTAATTTCAGCCTCCAGCGATTGGCCTATTTCTTCCAGTGCCTCGACGTGAATCTGTGCCTCGGCGCGACTTTCGAGACCGCTTTTGAGTAAATATCCACCGCCGATGATGGCAACGTTACCGGCTGTTCTGGCGCTTCCGTCACTACTACCGGCGGCCGCGATGCCTGCAAGAATCGCCGCGCCGCCTGCGATCAGCTGACGGCGGCTCTCCGCTTTGAGCTCCTGGTAAGCGACCACTTCCTGATAGCTGAGTTTGCGCCACTCCTGATAGGGGCCATACATATCCTCCGAAAACCCGCTGTAATACGCCTGCAAGGTATCTACGAACACATGATCGCGCTCACGCAGCTTGCGCACGCGCTCGAGCATGGGGTCGCCATCTGCGGGGAGTCTCACAACCAGTCGTTTGCCTTTGCGCGTCTTGTCGAGATAGCCGTCGAAGGCATCTGTCGAGAAGCTCTTGGCAAACAGTAGCTCAGAGACCGTGCGAATATCCTTGCGTTGGGCGCTGTCGAGCAGATCAAACTTGCGCACGAGGTCGTTGGCAATCTGATGGTACACGCCCTGGAATGCGTCGTACTGCGAGCGCGTTTTGGCGTCGTAGGCGTAGCGGCTGGCGTTTCCCTCGTAGGCTTTGTCAAGCCACACGTAATCTCGGGAGTCTCTCGCGATAATTTTTAACTCCAGCGACTCGCCGTCCGAATGCACGATGGTACCGGTGACCATCAGGTCGGATATGCGCTCCTCGTCAGGTACAACGCGCACAGCGCCCCAGGCCCCGGAGTCCTCCAGAACGTCAGCGAGTACATTGGGTATGTATCGCGCCTCGGCCCGGCGTACTTCCGGATAGATGCGCTCGTCCTCGTCCGCCAGGTCCAGACCGGGATCGAAGATGGCGATTGCCACGTCAAGTAACTCGTTTTCTGGCACCGCCGTCGCCGGTGGTATCAGTGCGGATACTTTCGTACTTTTGACAGTTTTGCTGACACAGCCGCTGAGACCGATTCCTGCAGCGAGCAAAAGTATCGGCAGCGCGGAACTGCGCATACGGGTTCGCAAAAAAGCAATCACGGTTGTTTGATGCCCTTGTACTTACGGTATTCAACCCAAAGCTTCTCGCGCACGGCGGGATCTGTTTCACGCATGGCCGCTTCGCGCAGCTGTCTCGCTACCACGTCATCATCGTTACCGTTGGGTATATCGTCAGGTGGTTCAAATTTTGCGGTGTCCTTGGGCATGTCGCGCACACCGGTTCCGCCCCCGCCGCCGCCCGCACCATAGCCGCCACCGCTGCCGCCACCCATTTCACGGCCGAACTCGCCTTCGGCAGAGCCGTTGGCCACGCTGCCCGCTGATGCGGTTTGCACCGGTTCTGTCGCTGCGGCCTCGCGCGCTGCGCGACGCTGTGCGGCTTGCTCTTCGAGAATCATGACGTCAAAGTCGCCCATACCGCGTTCAAGTTCCGCGTCGAGAATTGCTACCTGTTCACCGGGCGTCATGGGGCCGTCATCACCTGGGAACCCACCGTAGCCGCCGTTTGGTTGACCGCCTGGATCGTTGGTTCCAGCTTGAGTACCTGCTTCACCAGGCAGGCCTGGAAGACCGGGGATGCCTGGAATTCCCGGCAGACCAATCGCGCCCGGGAGGCCAGGCACGCTCACGCTGGTGCTGATACCACCGCCGTCCGCACCACCCGCGCTGCTGCCTTGGCCGGCGCTTCCTGAACCTTCTGCACCAGATTCGGCGGCATTGCCCGCGCTATCACCTGCACTATCACCTGCACTAGCACCCGCACTATCACCGTTGTTCTGACCCGCGCCGCTACTCGCGACGCTTTGCTCGTCTTCCATTGAGGGCAGCGCGTCGCCGCTGCCGGAGCTATCTTCAAAGCCGGGCTCTCCGCCGGCGCTATCGCCCGCTCCGTCGCTGCCCGACGCACCGACGGTGGCCTCAGTTTCGCCGCCGTTGCCCGCCGCGTCGCCCTCACTGCCGTCGGAGCCTTCACTCGCACCGTCAGCGCTTGCGTCCCCAGCGTCGGCGACCTCAGTCGCTCCCGGGGCTTCACCCTGCGGGAACTCTCCCATATCGGGGCCTTCCCCATTTTCGGGGCTCAGATCTCCATCCGGACTGCCCGAGCGTTCGCTGCTGGCCGTTGACTCACTGCCGCTTTGTTGCTCTGACTCCGACCCGCTGGTGCTTGCGCTGCTGGGTGACTGCGGCCCGCTGGGACCCGGCATCCCGCCCGCAGGTGATGTAGAGCTGCTGCTGGAGGGTGAGCTGCTGCTTGATGAACTGGATGATGAGCTACTGCTGGAAGAGCTGCTACTCGACGAACTGCTCGACGAAGAGCTACTCGACGAAGAGCTGCTTGACGACGAAGGTGACGATGGAGGAGACGGCATCTGCGGCGTTGTCGGGTTACTTGCACTGGGACATCCGGTGAGTATCAGGCAGCAGGCCGAAATCGCCGAAGCAAGTATCAGGCGGGCAGGCCGTGGGCGTGCTCGCGTGCGCAATTTAGGGCCGCGCAGGTCGGCGGCTGTGTGGGATTTACCATATTGACGTGTCATATGCCCAGCGAAGTCCTTGTGTAGCCACCGGCGCACCGTCACTGATACGCGGACGGAAAGGCGTTTGCTTGAGTCGGCGAATAACCCGACCCGCTATTTCATCGTTTGCCGGATGCGTGTCCAGGCGGGTCAAATCTGTCACCCGACCACGATCAGTAACACCAAATTCTAGCAGCAAATACCCTTCCTGCTCCTCTTTTGGCATCGGAAACGCTCGCACACCTTCCAAAGCGGGCAGGGGGTGCGGCCGACCAAACAGTTTTTCTCTAATTACTTGGGCACCTTCCATCGCCGCAAGTTCCCCGTCGATTGCCGCGTAAGTCTGCAATGCTTCATCGCGCTTGCCGTTCCAGAGCTGCCAATCGGCCAGCATCTGGCTCACCCGCGCCTGCTCCTCAATGGAGAATTCAGGCTGTGCGCCGTAAACATCAAAAATCCGCCGAATTATGGCCTCGCCTTCTTTGTAGCGCTGCCCACGGTAGGCGGCGCGCCTTGTTGCGGCATCGTTTGACCATTGGGTGCTAAAGCCGCTGCTGGTCGTTTGGCCCACAAAGCCACTGATGAGATAGCTCGCTCTCAGCATGCCATACAGCGGGTCTAATTGCTTTGGCGACTCAATGCCTTCGAGATCAACATACTCGGCCAGTGCCATCCGATACAGACTGAGCATGCGTTGTAGGCGATTGAAAGGATCTTCGCCAATGCCGGCTTCGTAGGCTTGACGTTGCCATCGCGCGTATTGCATGTACGCGTCCCCCCTGAATGCATCCGACAGGCTGCGGGACTGGATCCGATGCAGATAACGCTGACGCTCGTCAGCGTCCTCATAGGCATTCAGGGCAACGTGGCTTGCGATTTCACCCTGCAGCATGGCGATCTGTTGGGGGCTGTGCAGTCCCTCGTTGATGCGTGTGAGGTGAACACCCCGTTTGAAGAGACGGATGGCTTGTTCATGGGCACCGTTGCGCTGCAGCGCGAGCCCGGCACTAAGGAGCGGCTCCGCGAGGCCAATTGCGAAGGCGCCTTCGACCTGCTCAATCGCAGCAATGTTATCCATATAAGGCTTGATGTCGAGGCTAAGATAAGCGGCTGTTGCCGGGCTCGAGGAAAGTTGGCGCGGGTCCCCGGTACCGTCGCTCACTGCTGCGCCCGTTGCGCCCGCACTGTTCGAATCGCCTGTATCCGGGGATGCTTGAAGCGCGACGCCGTCATCACTGCCTGGGCCTGCTGCCGTGGTCTCTTCTGCAGGCGTCGTTTTCTGCGTATAGCTAGCAGACTGTTGCGCATAGCTGGCGGTGCTTGCGCACAGCAAGAGCAGAAGTGCTGGCCCCGGTCTCTTCAAATGTCTAAATACGTCTTTCATTTTGCACCGTGTAACGCGCTCGGCAATGCGCGCTGTCCCATGTTACGTCAAACGTATGCCACGCATCCCCGGCTTAGTTAATCGCTGTCATTCAGATTTAGTACGCAGCTACCCACCCACCGGGTCGTCGGCTGTCCGTGGCCCCATAAATATAGCCGTTTTCCAGCATCACGGACTGAGTGCGTCCCAGCGTGCGTTTACCCACTTCAATCTTGTGTCCGCGCGCGCGCAACAAGCGCAGTGTATCCGGGCTGATACCTTGCTCCGCGCGCACCTGATCAGGCATCCACTGATGATGCAATCTGGCGACGGCAGCGGCGGTGGACACATTCATATCGAATTCCATGGCATTCAACAACAGTTGTAGCACCGTGGTGATGATGACGCTGCCACCGGGCGACCCTGTCGCCAGCCAGGGCTTACCTTCGCGCAGCACCATCGTCGGCGTCATTGAAGACAGCGGTCGCTTGCTCGGCTCGATGGCATTTGCCTCGCCCTGCATGAGGCCATAGGCGTTGGCTAGACCCGGCTGTGCCGCGAAGTCGGCCATTTCATTGTTTAGCAGCATACCCGTGCCGGGTACGGCCACATGCGAGCCAAAGCTGAAGTTCAAGGTGTACGTATTGGAGACCACATTGCCGAACGGATCGACGACGGTGTAATGCGTAGTGTCTGAACCTTCTTCGTGCAGGAGCAGGCCCGGCTGGATATCGCTGGATGGAGTGGCGACGGTCATATCAATGCCGGCGGCCAGTCGCGCGGCGTACTTTTTGTCCAGGAGTTTGGCCGTTGGTACGTCCACAAAATCCGGATCACCAAGATACTCGCTGCGATCCGCATAGGCGCGCTTCATGCTCTCGACGAGTACGTGCAGGTAGTCTGCGCTATTGTGACCCATGGCTTGCAAATCATAGTTCTCAAGAATGTTCAGCATCTGGATGATATGAATGCCTCCGGAGGACGGTGGAGGCGTGGCAACCACCTCGAAATCACGAAAAACACCGCGCACGGGTTCGCGCTCAAGAGCTTTGTAGCGGGCGAGGTCCCCCAGGCTTATGAGTCCATTGCCCCGCTGCATTTCAGCCACAATGCGTTGTGCGACCTCGCCCTTATAGAAGCCGTCGCGACCCTGTTCGGCGATCTTTCGAAGGGTCCACGCCAGGTCCTTTTGGCGGAACTCTGCACCGATTACGGGTGCCGAGCCGTCGGTGTCCAGAAACAGCCGCTTGGCTTCAGGGTTCATACCCAGGCGTTCTGCGCGCCGATCCAGTTCATAGTGCAGTGCGAAGGATACCGGGAAGCCTTTTTCTGCCAGTCGGATAGCCGGTGCAAGGACCTGCTCGCGGGTCATCGTACCGTAGCGATCGAGTGCGAGCAGTAGTCCATCGACAGTCCCGGGGACGCCCGCGGACGCGTGGCTGAAAAACTCCTTCATCCGGTCGATGCTGCCATTCTCTTTAAGGAATAGATCGCGCATCGCAGTCTCGGGCGCGGTTTCGCGGTAGTCGATCAGGGTTTGTCTTTGCTCTTTGGCGAGATGAATGAGCATAAAGCCGCCCCCCGCCAGATTCCCGGCACGCGGGTAGCTCACTGCAAGGGCAAAGCCTGCGGCCACTGCGGCGTCGATGGCGTTGCCGCCGCTGCGCAGAATCTCGAGACCAATCTCGGTGGCGAGTCGCTCGGGACCCACCACCATCGCACGCTGACCCACAGCGGGAACAAACCGATACTGGTAGTCAATAATGGGCATTTTTTCCGCGCTGGTGCTCTGTGCCAGCGCTGGCGCGTTCAGTAGTGGTGCCAGCGTTATGGCAAAAGCCAGTAGCGTGGCAAAGACGCGGTTTTCGCCGAACATGCGTGGTTCTCCTGTGGCTGGGATGGCAGACTCTACCCTGAGAGCCGCCAATGCTAAAGCCACGCGCGGAATCCGAGGTAGCGACATGCAGCAAAGCAAGCGTTTGCCACAGCTAAAGGAGTACGAGTGAACGCATTACACGAGGAAATAGAGCGGCGTCTGCAAGGACTTTACCTGCGTCTGGAAGAGGGCAACGACGCTCCTCCCGCCTTGCTGTTGCGTCTGGAGGGCCTTCTGGAGGCCGCAGTGTTGCTTGAGTCATCCACGTCTGAGGACCTGCATGCACTGATGGACCAGGTACACAGCTCGATCACTGGCGAGTCGCTGGGTGCCCGGTTTGGCAGGGATTGGCAGCTGAGATACCCATTTCCGCAAATACCCGCGAGCATGTGCCGCGCGCCGGTAACGCCGTCTGCGGCTGATTGACTATACTCGGCGCCCTAGAGACAAAGGCAACAGCATGAGCGACAACTACGAGGGTTACCGGCGCGAATACACGCAGGGCGGTCTGCGCAGCGAAGATCTCGATGCGTCGCCGATTCGCCAGTTTGAGCGTTGGCTCGAGCAAGCGGTAGACGCGGGTCTTTCCGACCCAACCGCCATGGCGTTGTGTACCATCGACGAAGCAGGGAATCCATGGCAGCGGTTTGTGCTGCTCAAGGGATTCTCTGATGCGGGCTTTGTATTTTATACCAACCACAGCAGTGATAAGGCTCAGGCCATTGCCGCCAACCCGAGGGTCTCGCTGCACTTTCCCTGGAATGAGTTGGATCGACAGGTGATCGTAGGCGGTCGCGCTGAGAAACTCAGCCAGGCAGAATCTGCCAGCTACTTTTTTTCCCGCCCGCGGGAAAGTCAGATTGCCGCCTGGGCTTCACGTCAGAGCCGTCCTATCGCCAAGCGCGCAGTCCTTGAGGAGCAGGTGCGCAAACTCAGGGAGAAGTTTGCCGACGACGAAGTGCCAATGCCTGATTTCTGGGGTGGCTATTGTGTCGAGCCAGAGCGGATTGAGTACTGGCAGGGAGGGGCGCATCGACTACACGATCGCTTTCGCTATTCGCTGGACGCCAACGGGGCGTGGCAGGTGACACAGTTGCAGCCCTAGGATTTTTGCTCACACTGGCGCAGCATTGCGCCACAATCAAAGTGCAAAGTGAGATGAGATATTGACCATGATCCAAAAGACCGACCTGCTCGGTGCCTGGCATTTGCAGTCCTGGACGATTAGCTACTCGGATCGCGATGAGGTGACGCTGCCCTTCGGTGACGATCCTACGGGGATGATTGTGTACACCGACGATGGCTGGATGACAGCCGCGATCAACCGATGTGAGCGAGCGCTACTGCCGACTGGCGTGGCATTCAGAAAAGTAGATAAGTCGTTGCTGGCGGAGGCCTATCTCAGCTATTTCCAATACTCAGCGCGCTATCACATTGACGAAGGTGTGGTGACGCATTCGGTGACGCAAAGCCTTAACCCCAATTTTGTTGGCACCGAGCAGCGGAGGACCGCAACGCTTGACGCTGGGAGACTTACCTTGGCGGGCGAGGAGCAAGCCGGTGCGGTTGTTCGCACCCATCGCTTGCTATGGCAGCGATATGCCCGCGAGGGCAGGTCGAAGTAGGGCAGACTGAGCTGGCTATCATCCACCTGTGTATAGCCCGCGCCTTGCCAGCGCATGAGCCTTGGGAACAAACGTTCAATCAGTCTTCGCGGCGGCGTGTTAAACGTTTGGACAGGCGACTGAAATGGAACGATAGTTTAAACAGAAAGTCGGCCAGTTTTCCAAGCCCCGGTGCTCGCTTGCCGCTGATACCGAAGTTTGCTTTGAACAGGCTCACGGGTATGCGCCCAATGATTTTGTCCTCGTGCAGTCTACCCTCGAGCACGCCGACGTGATTGCCGTGACCACAGCCTTTCGCTGCGCCGAGCTGTGGTAGCGGAATAAATCGGAAGTGTTTCTTCTGCTCGATATGCCGCCCCAGCACATTGATCGGATGCCAGTCTGCCGAGTAATCTGCTTTGCAAGTGTCGTCCAGCCACTTGCTGAGTTCGTTCGGTACGTGAACTACATTGCGCTGCGCTTCGCTGCGCCAGTGCGTCGAACGCGTCAGGATCGCGGTGTCTATTTTCAGAATTTCCCTCTTCAAGCTCTCATGTTTGAAAATGCGACAGGTACCACAGGAAAGGTTAAATCGCTTGACCAGGTAGGCGCGCTGGAAACCAAAGTCCTCGGTGGGCGACAGATTCACTTCTACCTGCAGGCCTTTGTTGATAATGTAGCCGTCGATTTCGGGATTTGTTAACTGCTTGCTCATGGACGCAACACAGTAATCCGCGACCCGAATATCAACATAGTCATCGGCATCTGCGCGCATAATGAGCTTGCACTGGAAATGCTCGAAGGCATACAAAGCCCCCAACACGAACTTCATACCTATATCGACGCGATAATGGTTCCGGTTCGCGGCAAACGCCTCAGCGCCAGACACGTCGAGGAAGTGCACGTTCTCACCGGCCGTCGCGCTCCAGTCAGGCACCTGGCAGCACACCACGATGATTTGAATGTCGTCGTAGGTTTGCTGTTTGAGCGAATCCAGCGTGGTCTTCAGCGCTATCTCTACGTGGCGATAATTGCTTACGGAGTCTTTCTGCGGGTGCAGGACAGGAAGAATAAACACAAAACTCATCACATAATCCTGAGCGACAATGCGACCGGGGCATGCAAGTTCCGACTCGGTGCGCTCAACCGGTTTGACGGGCATTGCGACTTCTCTTGACGGCAATCAGTGTCAGGGTTCATAGATCTCATATCCGAGTTTCTCAAGTAAGTGAAGGTCGAGTTGTTTATTGATCAGCTGCGCAGCGTCGGAGCTGATCTGTTTTTTCCAATGCTCGTTGAGGTAATAGTCGCGGTAGCTTGCTGTGTCCTTAGAGGCGTCATTCGTCGAGACAAGATGCTCTGTTATCTGTGCAGATTTAAGAGGGATTTTTGATAGCGCGCAGATTCTGCTCACTACCGATTTCTGGTCCCTGAGAATGTCTTCCGACGTGATGTTTATGGATCGACTGAATGCCATCTCACTATAGCCCCGGTTTTTGATGTTCCACAGCTCAGGAATAGAAACAAAGTTGGTCTTCAGTCCCTCGCGTCGCATAGGTGTATACGCTTGCGACAGAAATTCTTCAAAAGTCTGGTGCGATTTTACCTTCAGGTGGTAAGGCTTACGGTATAGAGACAGCAGCCAGGCATAGGGGTTTTTGCTCAGGGTTATCACAGTCAGTTCACAGTTGAAGCGGGCTTCAAAGCGATGGAAGCTACTAGTCGGTGGGGGCAGCTTATGTTTCCACCCGAGATTCCGGGCGTTGTTGAGAAAGAAAAAGCTGTCCCTGAGTACCTCCGATACAGGCTCCAGCGTCCCATCCCACTGCAAATAGCTTGGTGCGGTACCGGGGAGTAGTACCCGCCCGCAGTTTTTCCTCAGTAGCACCGACAAATGATTTGTATTGGAGTTGCGTTCCCCATAGATTTTCAGCAATCGCCTTTTGTTTTTGCTCACGCGCGACGCCTCGCTCCTGAGTCTCGGATCCCGCCACTATGCGCAGGAAACACCTGGGCATTTTCGTGCTTCAGGAGTGCGTCAAGTGTATTTCCGCTAAAGCGGAAAAAATAGTTGTCGCAGTCTGCAACCCCGTAAGAAAGTACAAAATCATCGGTGTCTGCATCGAGAACCCAGCCTGTGACAAATTGTACCGGCACCATGTCGGGAAGCTTGAAATAGGGGCTGATTGCACGCAGGGCGTGATCCTCTTCGATATCCACCGCATAGAAGAATGAGTAGTACATGCGACGCCTGTTCTCGAGTAAAAAGCCATGTCCGACCCCCAGGATCTGTCCGTTACGTTCGATGAGGGGTGTGCCGCCGCTTAATCTTTGCAGTCCGTGTAGTTCAGGCTCGCGAACACCCCTGACGTCGTTAGTCTTAACCTCCAGAACCCTACGCTCATGGGCATCAATGCGGGCTGTAGTGAACGGATGAATGTCTAACTGCACAAGTAGTTCGCCCTTGCAATCCACGGGCACCCAGTTTTTTTGTGGTGCTTGCGGTTCAAGCCCCTCCAGGCTGAAGCAGTGCAGTTCTTTCTCCTTGGGAAAGTATTCGCAAAAGAGAACGCTAGCCTGAGACTGATCGCCATCAGGGATGTAGTTGATGGTTCCCATGATGGCTTTGTCCCTCTTGAGTAAGCGCGGGTCCTCCAGCAAGGTGTCAGGCTTGCTGAGCTCCGCGCCATCCACGCTAACGCTGATCTTCGCTACCCGAAGGGCTTGCAAATTACGATCTAGCTCTACCTCAAACAGCGACTGCTCCACGCGTCCCACGCGTCGCGGCAACGCGATGCCGATGTCGTGGCTGCGGTAGTCGAAGTTGCTGCTTTTGAATATGCCGAGATAGCCGTCTTCGTGAGCGATCAGTGCGCAGTTTGTAACACTGCGTTTGATGTTGTCGTTCAGGCTGAGCGCATGCGACCTAAGGCTATTGATGAATGTGCCGTCAAGGATCTCTGGTTTGAGGTGCCGCGCATTATAGGCCTGCTTTCGCCTCATTTGACGTTCGCTGTCGGATTGCTGCCATCTGTAACGGGCGGTCTCGATCTTTGCGCGCACAAACTGCCGTGCAGAACCTCCGGGAACCGGGTAATCGAGCTTCCAGAGCTGATTTGCCGCCAAGCTTGTGCAGCGGTCTTGGTCCGCGGGCGTCATCTCGCTACGCCAGGCGTCCCTGCGGCTCAGGTCCGGCGCGGCGCTGGCGAGAGATTTCCAGGGCCGTTCCCTTTCTGCAACATTGTTCACTTTGATTTGGGAATCGAACTGCGCTTCCTCCAGATCCATGCCCAAAAAACGCATGACGGAGCCTAAATGTTTACGAGGGTCCTGAATCAGATCTTCGTAGCGAAGAATGCGCACGCGCTGTTTGTCGTGCGCAATCTGTAAGGTTTTCTTCGCCGCGGATCGCCAAACGCGCATATTATGCAGGAGATCGTCGCTGGCCCAGGGCACTTTGGTCAAGGAGTTGCTGACCGCTCGGCCATCTCGAACCAGAACGATAAACTTCGCTTCGGGGAACCAGTCTGCCAGCGTTTCAAAATAGTAAAGATGGTCTGGTGTTTTCTCGACGACCATTGCTTTTTGCTCACGATCGGCAAAAGCATCAAGGTAGGCGAAGAACAGTCCGCGAAAACTGGGTTTGTCTAGCCTGAAGCGCGCTTCGACCTGAGCAGCCTCAAGTTCAAGGTCCTCTAGATAGGCATTGTGGTTGATGCTGTCCCAGATATAGTCGTGAGAAACCTCCAGCTTTTGATGCTCGTCGGGTAGCAGTTGGTCAGCAAAGTGTGTTTCCGCAGGAACGGAGATTTTGCTGTGCCGACCCAGGAGTGTCGAAAGCAGAGTCGTGCCTGATCGCGGGCATCCCACAACAAAATTCACGCTTTTCTGCACTGTTGATAACGCCCTTGCTAGCTTGCGTCATGTTCAGACCTACATATGGTCAGCATCGACGTGGGTAGAGCAACACGGGAGTGCTTTCGTGTGGTCTCGAAGATAGGCCATGGCAATGCTCCAGCGCGCGCTTGAAAACGCGCTGCACAGCGGCACAGCGCTTGGCAATATTTTCTCTTATCCGCTCGCACTAGGGCTGTAAAGGAAAAACTGCCGGAAGTGTGACCCAATGCTCACTATTTATGAGGCCGAGCTGTGAGTTAGCTTGATCGTGCTCGGCGCTGATAAAAATACTGGGCTTCCTTTTCCAGCCCCATAATTTGTCGCCGAAGCACATCTATTGCCGCGGCTGCCACCATGGTCTGAAACAAGCTACGCTCGACCGGCCAGCAAAGACATGCGCTATTCATATTGCTCGCATCGCCCCAGGCTAGCCAGACTGTCCCCACCGGTTTCTCATCACTGCCACCTCCGGGGCCAGCAATGCCAGATACCGCTACGGCGAGATCGGATCCGGAGATGCGCAGCGCTCCGCTGACCATTTCGCGCACCGTGTGTTCGCTCACTGCGCCATGCGACTCAAGAGTTTGCTGACTAACGCCCAATACCTGATGTTTAAGCGCATTGGAGTAGGTGACAAAGCCTCCGGGAAACACCTCTGATGAGCCGGGTATCTGCGTGATCATCGATGCGATCATGCCGCCGGTGCAGGATTCGGCACAGCTGATTGTTTTGCCCGCAGCGCGAGCTGCTCTGATGAGCGCTCCCGCGAGTTTGCTGTCCGCCTCGCCGATGATGTGATCGCCAAACAAGCACTCCAGCTTTGCACGGCAGGCGTCGCGCAGGGGGAGGTGCTGTGCGTCGTTGACACTGAGCTTGAGTTCCAGCTGCGGAGCTCCGGCTCGAAAACTCAGGGCGACCTCTTCCGGCCAGTTGGGGTATTGATCGATGACCATTTGTTGCACGGTGGACTCACCGATGCCAAACGTCTGCAGGCGAAGTACGTCTCGTTGCACTGTGATGCCAAAGCGCTGCTGTAGTCGCTGCATCATCTCGGGCAGCATCGCGCGTAACTCTCCAGGTACGCCGGGGGAGCACAGCACGAGACAGCCGTTGATCTCCATCGCTATCCCCACCGCGCTGCCCACCGGGTTGGCGATAATGTCGCAGTTCGCTGGCAGCTGCGCCTGTTTGCGGTTGGCCTGATTGAGAGCCAGCCCACGACGTGAACACCACTCGTCGAGATGCGCGAATGCCTTCGGGTGCTCCGCGAGGGGCTGGCCCGAAACCTGCGCGAGTATTCCCGCGGTCAGGTCGTCAATAGTCGGGCCCAGACCCCCGTTCACAAGCAGTGCATCGCTGTTGGCGCAAAGCTCGCGAAGCTCATTGCCGAGCGCCTCGGGTTCATCCCCGAGCGTGACTCGACGCAGCGGCTGCAGACCGATGCCGTTGAGATCGCGCGCAATCATGGCAGAGTTCGAGTCCACGGTATCGCCGCTCATCAGCTCATCGCCGGTGAGCAGCATTTGGATTCGCGGTGCGTTTGCGGGCATGCTTTTATCTCCAGGGTGGTGCCAATGAGGCGGTGCCTCCGACTTGGCAGCTGGCGGCGAATCCGGCGCAACATAGCATAGCTGTCGCTGAGTCAATGCGTCGAAACTGTGCTGATCGGCTGACAGGGCAGACGGCCTTGGCTACACTCTTTGCCCTTTTGAGCAGAATCTGAATAGCCTGGGGCGTATTCCATGAATCGTGTGGTTTTCAATCAAAAGGGTGGTGTCGGCAAAACCAGCATCACCTGCAACCTGGCGGCTATCGACGCCAGCATGGGCAGGCGCACGCTGGTTATTGATCTGGATGTGCAGGGCAATACTACGCATTACCTGGTTGGAGAAATCGACGCGGAGGCATTCCCGGCAGAGGCGCAGGGTGTATCGGGCTTGTTCAAACAAACCGTCGGGCCACGCCGCATGGGACGCAACCCGGACGCTTTCGTCTGGGAAACACCCCACGAAAACCTTTTCCTTATGCCCTCCAGCCCTCTACTGTCTGAGTTGGAACGCGAGCTCGAAGCGCGCTACAAAATCTACAAGCTGCGCGACGCGTTGGGCAAGTTGTCAAAGGATTATGACCGGATCTACATAGATACGCCGCCAAACTTCAATTTTTACTCCAAATCGGCGTTGATCGCTGCAAATAGTGTGCTAATACCGTTTGATTGCGACAGTTTCGCGCGCCAAAGCCTCTATGCACTGATGGAAAACATTGTCGAGTTACGGGAGGATCACAACGAAGATCTGGTGGTTGAAGGTATTGTGATCAATCAGTTCAACAGCCAGGCGAGATTGCCCGGCGAACTGGTCGCTGAACTCGAGGAAGAGGAGTTTCCCGTGCTGCGTTCCTTTCTGAACAGTTCCGTGAAGATGAAAGAGTCACATTATGAGCATCGGCCGCTTATCGATTTGGCGCCATCGCACAAACTCACGCAGCAATATCTCGCACTGCATGCGGAGTTGGAGCGGGCGTGAAAGTAGGGTGGGCCTGATCACATCCCCGGCAATTTGGCGGTAATTTTTACCGTTGGCGCAGTCTGCTCAAATGGACCATACTCAGGACATGAGCAACGCTAACCCGCGTCCTGAACGGACCGGCTTTCTACCCCCGCGCTTGACGGTAGACGAAGCGCGACAGCAACTCTCGGGCCTTCTGAGTGGCGAGACCGATTGGGTCGCGAATACCGCCAACACCTGTGCTTTTATCAACCAACTTCTCGCCGATATCAACTGGGTCGGCTTCTACTTTGTGCGCGGTGGAACGCTCTTGCTTGGGCCTTTTCAGGGCTTGCCGGCCTGCGTTCGGATTCCTGTTGGCAAAGGCGTATGCGGGACATGCGTTGCGACGGGCGAAACACAGCGCGTCGATGATGTGCATGCCTTTCCGGGTCATATTGCCTGCGATATCAATTCGAGATCTGAATTGGTGGTGCCTATCTATGCAGAGGGCAAGGTCGTTGCTGTGCTGGATATCGATTCGCCCGTGGCCGGGAGATTCAGCGAGGAGGATCAACGCTATATCGAGGCGCTGGTAGAGGAGTTCGTTCGCAGTCAGTATCCAGGCGACGAGACGCCGGACACGCGGGTGGAGCAGGTGACGCAGGTGACGCAGGTAACGCAGGTGACGCAAGAGTCAGGTGACTTCAATGAGCGGCGTTAGCGTCTTTAAATGCAATAGTCCTATCAGGAACACACTGCCAGCCGCTGCAGGAACCGCAGGAGTTCCTTTTACATCGCGGTTGTGTGCGCGTCTTATTACGGGCCTCAGCGGCTTGATCCTGCTGGGTCTTCTCAGCGCTTGCGCGACCCCGATGAACTGGGCGTTCGATGTGCGGGATATACCGCCGCTCAAGCACGCTGAGGGTATCTACACCTACCAAGACTCACTCAATCTCGATCGCCCGGACGTTCTCGCCGTTAGCCCTGAAATGCAGGATTTTGTGCTCGAGTACACGGAGCACAGTAACAACCCTCGCACCAGCCTTATGGCCCTGCATCAGGCGGTCAAAAGCCCTGGTATCCTGGCGATGCAATACGATCCGCTGGGTGACGGGGTTGCGCAGGAGGCGTTTGAGCGCCGGTCGGCCAACTGTCTGAGCTATGCGCATATGTTCGTCGCGCTTGCGCGCGAGGCCGGTTTGAATGCACGCTATCAGTGGATGGCGGTGCGCCCCGAGTGGCACCGTATTGGCGAACGGGTAGCGCTGCGTTTGCACGTTAACGTGATGGTCAAGATGCGCGACGGCACTGAATACATGGTGGATATCGATCCACTGACCAGCCATCAGGTCGCTGGCGCCAGGATCATGGACGACTCGGAAGCCCTGGCGCTGCATCACAATAATCTTGCCATGCAGGCGCTTGCCGATGAGCGTCCAGAACTTGCCTGGCTGCAACTGGTACGAGGCTTGGAAATCGCTCCGGGTCTATCCCAACTCTGGGTGAATCTCGGGGCCATATACCGGTATACGGACCAGTATGCGGAGGCCGAGCAGGCGTATTTGCATGCCCTCGAAGTCGACAAGGGCGATCGCTCGGCGATGAATAATCTCGCTGTGCTATACGAGCTGGAAGGCCGCCTGGAGGAGCAGGCTTACTGGCTGGACCGCATGCATCGATACCGCGAGCGAAATCCCTATTACCACGCAAACCTGGGTGAGATGGCGATGGCGACCGAAGATTGGGATCTCGCTTATGAGCACTACCGCACCGCGCGCAAACTGCAGCCCAGAGACAGTTTGCTGCTCTACAATCTCGGTCTGGTTCAGCATCGACGCGGCAACGATAAAGAAGCCGAGCGACTGATCTCCCTGGCGATAGAGCGGGCACCGTTTCTGGTGGACAAAGTGAAATATCGTGCTGAACTACGATCAATCCGCGAAGAGCTGGCGACGTCGCTCTAATGCAGGGTTGAGGCGCGATCTGGCATCTCGCGTGCCGGGGTGGCTGCGGATCGGCCGCGCAATGCTCACCAATAAGACAGCGAAGAGATCTTAAGAACGTAGCGATGCCAGCGACCTTTGGTTATCCTCCGCGCCTCTCAATTGGAGGCTGCGATGACAGGCAAGGCTATGACAGGCAACGCTACGACAGGCAACGCTACGACAGGTGACGCGACAAGCAAAGACGCTGTGGCTTTTTCTCGGGTGCTGGATCTTCTTAAGACCGATAACACGACGCTCGATGCGCAGCCACAAACGGTGGCGGTTCGAGGCTGGCTGCGCAGCAAGCGCGACTCTAAGGCAGGCATCTCATTTCTGGCCGTCCACGACGGCTCCTCCTTTGATCCTATTCAGACGGTGGTGCCTGCAGATCTGCCCAACTATGAGAGCGAGTTGCTGCAACTCACGACCGGCTGCGCTGTGGAAGTGCGTGGCGCGCTGGTCGCATCCCAGGGCAAGGGACAAACGGTTGAAATTCAGGCCGACGCTGTGAGCGTAGTGGGCTGGGTCGACGACGCCGAGAGCTATCCGATCGCGAAGAAACGCCATACCTTTGAGTACCTGCGTACCCAGGCGCATCTACGCCCGCGCACCAACACGTTTGGTGCGATTACCCGTGTCCGGCACTGTTTGGCGAACGCTATTCACAGTTACTTTCATGACCACGGCTTTTACTGGATTAACACGCCAATCATCACTAACAGTGACTGCGAGGGCGCCGGTGAGCTGTTTCGCGTCAGTACGCTGGATTTTGCGAATGTTCCAAAAACGCCGGAAGGCGCAGTAGATTTCTCGCAGGACTTTTTTGGCGGTGATTCCTTTCTGACGGTGAGCGGTCAGCTCGCCGTTGAGTCTTACTGCCTTTCAATGAGTAAGGTGTATACCTTCGGGCCCACGTTTCGTGCAGAAAACAGTAACACCAGTCGTCATCTCGCGGAGTTCTGGATGATCGAGCCCGAGGTGGCCTTTGCTGATTTGGCGGCCAATGCCGATCTGGCCGAGTCATTGCTCAAACATGTTTTCAGACGCGTGCTCAACGATTGCGAGGACGATTTGGCCTTTTTCAACCAGCGTGTTGATGACACCGTGCTGAGTCGCCTTGAGTCCATGGTTGAGGACAACTTTGAGCGTATGGAATATTCCGAAGCGATCAACATTTTAAAGGCGAGCGGCAAGAAATTTGAGTATCCGGTCGACTGGGGTGTCGATCTGGCGAGCGAGCATGAGCGCTACCTTTGCGAGGAGCATGTGGGTCGCCCGGTGGTCTTGATGAACTATCCGCGGGATATCAAGGCTTTTTACATGCGTCTCAACGACGATGAAAAAACCGTAGCGGCGATGGATGTTCTGGCGCCAGGTATTGGCGAAATCATCGGCGGCAGTCAGCGCGAGGAGCGCCTGGACGTCCTCGATGCGCGCATGGATCCCAAGGTTCGAGAGGAGTTGTGGTGGTATCGCGATTTGCGCCGCTACGGCACGGTGCCGCACTCGGGTTTTGGCCTGGGCTTTGAGCGTTTAATCAACTACGTAACCGGGATGGATAACGTTCGCGATGCTATTCCGTTTCCTCGTACACCAGGCAGCGCGCAGTTCTAAACTAATAAAAGCGCTGTTATCGCAGTTTAGTCGGCTTTTAAAACCTCAGCGGCTTCGACGATCTTATCCGTCGAATTCTCGGCAGGAATGCCGGCAGCCTGCTCGTTGGGCGCTGTTTCAGCGACAATTGCAGGCGCGTCAGCGAGCGCAGCGTCGCGTGTATCGCCGTCGTGCTTGCGGGATGGTTCTTTAGTGTCAGTCTTTTTCTTGTTGCTGTTGTTGCTGTTGTTGCTGTTGTTGCTGTTGCTGTTGTTGCTGTGCTTATTGGCTTCTTTTTTCGGCCGCAAACCTGACTGCGGATCCAGTTTGAGTGCAGCGAGATGAGGCTTGCTGTCATCTACTCCGATCAGCTTCACTGCTACCGGCATGTTGACGCGAAACTCACGGCTCTTGCTGCGCAGTGATGCTGTCATTTTGTCGAAAGTGAACTTCTCTTTAATATTTCGCAGGTTCACATAACCCTCAAGCCCGTTTGCATCCAGGCGCACCATCATGCCGTTGTTGGTCAAGTGCGAAACCCGTCCACTCCAGTGCTGGTCGTCGAGCTTTGCAAGCCGCTGCAGATATTCCAGTGCTAGCCAGCGTTCGGCTTCGAGGCTGACCTGACGCAGACGCTGAAGCCTCTGGTTTAGCAGTTCCAGCTCTTGCTGGTCGCAGTGTTGCTCGTCTTCGTTGCGCAGCACGGATTTGATCTGCAGGTGCACCAGAAAGTCCAGATACTTGCGCAGCGGTGACGTGCAGTTGGTATAGCTACTGAGCGACATGCCCATATGCGCACCGGGCTTTTTCGAAAAACGTGCGCGCGTTAGCAGGCGATTGACCATACTGCGCAGCGGTAATTCGTGATCGCTACCGGCCAGTTGCTTGATCAGGTCCCGGTAACCCTCGAGTGATTCGGGGTCAGGAGTTGGCTTTTCGACGTAGCGCTCCAGAAATTTTTCGCGATCCTTGACGCGATCGCGACGAAAACCATCGTGCACGACGAAAGGGCCGCTGGCGCTGGCGTCCGCAAGCAATCGCGCTGCGCAGCGGTTGGCCGCTACCATGCATTCTTCCACCAGTCGCTGGGAACTGAGTTTCACGGTGGGTTCAATACTTTCTATGTGCCCCGTGTCGTTCAGTACCCAGCGGAACTCCTGGCGATCTTCCATAACCAGTTCGCAGTCCTCGCGGCGTGCTCGCAGGGCTCTGGAGACCTGGTACAGCGCTTCGAGAGGGCTGGCGTGGCAGATCAGCGTCTCGTCTTGACCGCTGAGGTATCGGTCCACGGCGTAATAAGAGAGCTTCGCCCGCGAGCGAATTTTGCCTTCAAAGAAGCGGAAGTCACCCACTTCACCGGCCTCGCTCACGCTGACTCGACAGACTAACGCCGGACGCAGTTCACCCTCGCTCAGTGCACAGCGCTGTTGTGCAATGATCTCCGGCAGCATAGGAAGCACGGCACCGTGAAAATACACGCTGCTGGCGCGCTGTCGAATAGTGTCGCGAAATGTAGAGCCAGCGTCGATATAGGCGGTTGGGTCAGCTATCGCGATGTAGAGCATCCAGCCATCGCTGGTTACCTCGGCATACAGCGCATCATCGATGTCCTGGGTTCGTGCCGCATCGATGCTGACAAAATCCAGATTGCTGAAATCTTCCCGCCGTTCGTCTGCCACCGGGTCCATGCTGTCGAGCAGCACTTCCAGTTCGCGCACCTGCTCCTCGGGCCACTCGCGTTGCAGCTGGTGCTTGGCGATGGTGTAGCGGTTCTCAATGCCCGGGTCATCGGCAGCGCCGATGCGCTCAAGCACTTCGGCCTGGGGCTTGCCATCGCGGATCGGGTGACGGAGCACCGCGCAGCGCAGGTAGTCTCCATCCTTGATGCCCTTCCGCGTGCTCGGCGGCAAAAACAACCAGCGCGATATTTCCGGGAGGTCTGGCTGCACGAACACAGCGTTCCCTTTGCTGACGCACTGCCCCGTGAACTCTTTGAGCGGACTCTCTACTAGCCGCTCAATGTCGGCTACCAGGCGCCCGTCCTTGGCTGGCCGGACACATACGTTCACGCGGTCACCGGGGAAGGCTTTGAGCATCTCGTCGGGCGGCACAAAAACTTCTCGTCCGTCGTCCAGGCGAGCGAAGCCGAAGCGCGCGGTAGTTCCGCGAAGCACGCCTTCAGTGTGCTCCTTTTCGGACTCCATCTTGTTTTTGAGCCCCTTCAACTGTGAGAGGGCATTGCGGTCTAGCATTGGTTACGGCAGCCGTTTCGCGCGCAAATAAGGGTCGCTATGCTAGCTGAAATGGGTGCGGGTGTCAGTGATGGTCGCTTTTCCCTGTTTTGGGAGGTGCAGCGTTGACAGTGTTTGTTCTGCGCGTTGATAATCAGAGTCTCTGCAGGCCACGATGGTTACAGCAAACTTGCGTCGTCCAAGCGGCACTCCGCTTCTCCCTTCTTGTTTGAACGACTCCTGGCTAATGGTCAGCCTTTTCGGCCCAAGCGCCTGTCCAAGTGCCAGTCCAAGTGCCAGTCCAAGTGCCTCGCGGGTCCGTGCTTTTCCATTCGGCGCTGCTGAGTACAGCACCGGCGAGAGCCGTTGGTCTTCGGCTGTTCAAGTGTCTTGAGATTCTTTGCGGATGTCTGCCCGCAGTTTTTTTCCTTAGAGGGTTATTGAATGGAAGCTACTTCTGTTGTGCGCGATATGGCACCCCTGGTCGACGCGATGAAGAAGGTCTATGTACTCGACACGAATGTATTACTGCATGATCCAACGGCAGTAACTGCCTTCAACGAGCACCATATCGTTATCCCTATGACCGTGCTCGAGGAGCTCGACCACATCAAGGATCGCCGCGATAAGACCGTCAGCCGGGAGGCGCGCATCGCTATCCAGATGATCGACAAAATAGTTGATGAAGCGTCACCCCAGGATATTCAGGCGGGTGTGCCGATTCTCACGGCCGATACCAATGCTGCCCGCGGTACCCTCGCGATTTATCCGGACCAGTTGCTCAACGATGACAGTGATATTCCTTATCTCGACGGCACACCTGATCAGGCCAATGACAACCGCATTATCAATGTCGCCCTTAAGCTACAGGCCGGGAGCGAGAATTGCTTCGTTTGTCTGGTGACCAAAGATATCAACATGCGAATAAAGGCCAAGGGGTCAGGTTTGCTGCATGTGGAGGACTATCGGCGTGACCGCGTGCTCGACGATATCGATCTGCTCAGCAAAGGCTATGAACACATCGTCGGCGATTTCTGGGCCGGTGTGGAGGAGGTGGATACGCTTCGAGAAGACAAGATGACCCTGCATCGCGTGGCGCGAGCGGTTGTCCCGGACGTGTATCCGAACATGTTCCTCTATGACGACAACGATTTTATGGCTTTTGTTGTGCGCCTCGATGAGCAGCATGCGTACCTGCGATGTGAAAGCCGCGACAATCTGATGAATCGCCGTTTCTGGGGCCTGTCACCGCGCAATCTTGAGCAGGCGATGGCCATGTCTTTGATCGCCAGCACCGAGGTCGATATGACTGTCCTGACCGGCCCCGCCGGTTCTGGAAAAACCTTAATCGCGTTGGCGTACGGGCTGCATGCGATCCTTGAGGAAGGGCGATTTAACAAGCTGATTGTCGCCCGCTCAACCCCGCCAATTGCCGAGGATATCGGCTTTCTGCCAGGCACCGAAGAAGAAAAAATGGCGCCCTGGCTCGCCGCCTTCGACGACAATCTCGAAATTCTGCATGGCACCGATGAATCCTGCACGGGCAGCATCGATTACGTAAAGGAGCGCGCGAATATTCAGTTTAAATCGCTCAACTTTATGCGTGGGCGCTCCTTCAACAACGCTTACATCATTATCGATGAGGCGCAGGGACTCACTCAGTTTCAACTTAAATCCATAATCAGTCGTGTCGGCGAAGATTCAAAAATAGTGGTGCTTGGCAACCTCGCACAGATTGACAATAAATACATATCACCTTTGACATCCGGCTTGACCTATCTTGTAGAGCGCAGCAAGCCCTATGAACACGCGGGCATAATGCATGTGAATGGTATTGTGCGCTCGCGGCTCGCCGCTTTTGCAGAGGAAAACCTCTAACTGTCTATGGACGCATTGTTTATTGTCATACAGCGCCTGCTGCCTCAGCACGCGCTGTCCAGGCTCGTTGGTCGCCTTGCCGCAGCCACCGAGCCACGCTGGTTAGTGCGGCGTGTTATCCGCGCTTTTAGCAAGCATTACGATGTCAATCTCGCGGAGGCAGAGCAACCTTTTCCCGAAGCCTACGACAGCTTTAACGCTTTTTTTACTCGATCGCTGAAGCCTGGTGCACGCCCCTTGTGTGTCAGTGGAATCGCCTGCCCAGCCGATGGAGTGGTCAGTGAATGCGGTGATATTGACGGCGATCGGATCATGCAGGCCAAGGGTCGCAGCTACACGCTGCAGGCCCTGTTGGCCGACGATACGACGCGCGCCGCGCAGTTCAAAGGCGGTAGTTTCGCGACGGTGTATCTGTCGCCCCGGGATTACCACCGGGTGCACATGCCTCTCGATGGACAGCTGGAGGCCAGTTGCTACGTTCCTGGGGACTTATTTTCTGTAAACGGCACCACGGCGGCGGCGGTAGATGGCCTGTTTGCACGCAATGAACGCCACATTAGCTACTTCGACACGCCTCGCGGTCCTATGGCCATGGTGCTTGTTGGCGCGATGATCGTGGCTGGCATAGAAACTGTCTGGTCCGGGCAGGTCGCGCCGCGCAAGCGTGTGGTTGAGCGCTGGGATCACAAAGCGGCGCCGAGTCCCGTGCTTTTGGAGCGCGGTGGTGAAATGGGGCGATTCTTACTTGGATCGACAGTGATATTGCTGTTCCCGCGCGGCGTGGCCGCGTGGAACCCGGAGTGCGTCGCGGGCGCACCGGTCTCCATGGGCCGCCAACTAGCGGCCTGAGGCTTCCTATTGCCGACCGCTGCCTTTCAGTGGTCGCATTTTTGCAGCGCTTTTTAACGGTTCTGGCCAGAACACCTATTTGCACTGTTTTGCCAGCCAAGAGAGCTCGTTTTAGCCCTGCAGTGTCTCTTCCAGCGATGCCACGATATGCCGGTAACTGGCCAGTCGAGCCGGGTGGATTGCGCCGGACTCAATAGCGATTGTCAGGGCGCAACCGGGCTCGCTTTGATGGCGGCAGTCCCGAAAACGACACTGACCCAGACGATCCCTGAATTCGCGGAACCCATGCTCTATATCTTCACGGCTCATGTGCCAGAGACCAAACTCACGTATGCCTGGCGAGTCGATAAGCGTACCGCCCGCCGGTAAATCGAACAGCCTGGCTGTGGTTGTGGTGTGACGGCCTTTTTGTCGATCCGGTGAAAGCTCGCCCACACGCTCGTGTGCTTCCGGAAGCAAGGCATTCACCAGAGTGGTTTTGCCGACACCGGATTGTCCAACCAGTATGCTCGTATGGTCCTTCAACAAAGCCGTGAGTTCCTGTATCGCGCCGTCTTTACTCTGCGTTCGAATCACCGGATAACCGAGGTCCGGATATGGGGCGAGAAGGTCGCTGATCGCCGCAGCGACTTTATCGTCGGCCAGCAAATCGGTCTTGTTGAGCAGTACCACGGCCTCTGCGCCGAGGTTTTCCGTGGCGACGAGGTATCGGTCGATCAGGTTCCCGTGCGGTTCCGGAAGCGGCGCCATCACGATAACGACCCGATCAATGTTGGCCGCGACAGTGCGTAGTTTGCCGAATTTGTCCGGGCGCCGGAGAGCGGTCTGTCTATCGTCGCGAGCGACAATCACGCCGACGGACTCCCCAGCGCAGAAAGTCACGGTATCGCCGGCCACTAGCGAGCCCAGATTGGCACGCAGGTGGCAGCGTTGCGTTACGCCATGTGCGCCCTGTACATCCGCCTGGGCGCCATAGCGCGCTATCACTCGGCCGGCTTGCTCTGCCCCCAGTTCACCGGCAGCCAGCGCTTCTGCGCCGATTTTTTCCGACCGTTGGGCGCGCTCGCCACGCTCCTGCTGCTTGCGTGCGATGCGCCAGCTTTGGCGCCGATTTAGTTTTCGTTTACTCACCTGCTGATTATTGGGTGCTGAGGGATCAGAGTCGAGCACGTGCTAAGGTTATTATCGAGAAAAACGCGGGTTTACTTATGGTCGACGAACAGAATCTGATTTGGATAGACATGGAAATGACGGGGCTTGACCCGGATGGAGATCGCGTCATCGAGATAGCGAGCATCGTCACCGACAGTGAATTGAATACCTTGAGTGAGGGGCCGGTGATAGCTATCTATCAGTCCGATGCCGTTCTAGAGGCTATGGATGAATGGAATACTACGCATCATGGGCGCTCCGGGCTGACAGAGAGAGTTCAAAACAGCGGATTTACTGAAGCTGATGCAGCGCGGCAAACTCTGGAGTTCCTTGCAGACTGGGTGCCGCCTGGCGCATCTCCGATGTGTGGCAACAGCATTTGCCAGGACAGGCGATTTATGGCGCGACATCTGCCGGATCTGGAACGCTTCTTCCATTATCGCAATCTGGATGTCAGCTCTATCAAGATTCTTGCACAGCGCTGGCGTCCGGATCTGATCGCGGGGCTGAGAAAAGGCGCGGCACATCTGGCTCTCGAGGACATCCGTGATTCCATTGAAGAGTTGCGGTACTACCGCGAACATTTTATTGAGGACAAGCCGCGAATCTAGACGGGCGCCGCGGCCGGCTCGTTGTTCCAGCCGGCATGCTGTTCCAGCGCCCAGCTGACATGCTCCTGCACCAGCTCGGACGGATAATCCCGTCGCGCTTGCAGTGCACTGAGAACCCCGGCAGAGCTGGGCGCATTGCCAAGTGCCACGGCCAGATTGCGCAGCCAGCGCTCGTAGCCAATGCGGCGTATGGCGGAGCCCTCGGTGCGTGTCTCCCACAGGGCCTCGCTCCAGAGAAACAGCTCCACAAGTCCTGCATTGTCCAATGCATGCCGCGGTTGAAAGTCAGCTTCTTGCGTGGTTTTTGCAAACTTGTTCCAGGGACAGACGATCTGACAGTCGTCGCAGCCAAAAACACGGTTGCCCATTAGCGGGCGTAGCTCCGGATCAATACTGCCCTTGTGCTCGATAGTCAGATAGGAGATGCAGCGCCGGGCGTCCAGTTCAAAGGGGCCGGTGAAAGCATTTGTGGGGCAGATGTCCAGGCAGGCCTTGCAGGTTCCGCAATGTTTCTCCGTTTTGGGTGGGTCTTCCGGGAGCGGCAGATTGGTGAAGATCTCACCAAGAAAAAACCAGGAGCCGGCGTCGCTGTTGATGAGCATGGTGTTTTTGGCGATCCAGCCCAGCCCAGCGCGTTCGGCGAGCGCTCGCTCCAGCACCGGAGCGCTGTCCACAAAGGCGCGATACTGACCGCCACCCAGACGTGTCTCAATGCGCTTTGCCAGACGGGCGAGACGCTTGCGCATCAGCTTGTGGTAATCACGCCCCAGCGTGTAGCGAGCCACATAGGCCTGGTTTGGATTTTCCAAAACAGTGACCGGGTCCGTGCCCTCGGGCAGGTAGTCCATGCGCAGAGAGAGCACTCGGAGGGTGCCGGGCACCAGTTCATTGGGTCTTGAACGCTTGTGCCCATGTGCCGCCATCCAGTGCATTTCGCCCTGGTAACCTGCCGCAAGCCAGCGTTGCAGATGCCCCTCATGCTCATCGAGTGCGATATCAGCAACGCCCATTTGTGCGAAGCCCAGCTCTTCAGACCATGCGCGAATCTCCTCGACAAGGGCTCGGCCGTCGTTTTCAGATGCAATTTCGACCGTCACACATCGCCTCTCATGCAGCAGCAACCCTATAATCGCGACATATCTTTCGTAATCGGAGTGTCATTGTGCCAGAGGCTACTTCCTCGTGAGCATGTTCATCCCTAGCGAGCTGTACACGGCCGCGCAGAGTCGCGCGGTAGATCAATCGGCAATCGAAGCCCATGGTCTGCCCGGTACGCTGTTAATGGCGCGTGCCGCGCGAGCGGCTTTCGAGCTTTTACTAACGGTCCAACCCAATCTCACACAGCTACAGGTGTTGTGCGGATCGGGTAATAACGGCGGTGATGGTTTGCTCGTCGCGATACTCGCATGTGCACGGGGCATAGATACCCGGGTGCTGCTGGTCGACGGCGAGCCCCGCAGCACTGATGCAATGAAGGCATTGGCGCAGGCCCGCCAGTGCGGAGTATCGATTGAGTCCTTTTCGCCCGGGGCGATCGCTGCTAAGGGCGTGGTGGTAGACGGGATGTTGGGAACCGGTATTCAGGGTGTTGTCCGCGAGGCGTATCGTCTGGCGATTGTGGAGCTTAACGCACTGGATCTGCCGGTGTTCGCGCTCGATTTGCCATCAGGAATCGATTGCGACGCGGCGACCGTTGCCGGCGTGGCGGTTAGGGCGTGCTGGACGATTAGCTTTATTACCGCAAAGCGAGGGCTGTTTACTGGGGCGGGCGCCGAGCATGCCGGAGAGCGATTTGCCGATGATCTGGACGTCCCGGCGGACGCCTATGCCGCGGCCGGCGTGGCCTGCAAGGTACTGCAGCTCGATTGTGAATTGAGAGCGCTGCCCCGACGTTCTGTGACTTCGCACAAAGGAAGCTTTGGGCGCTGTCTGTTGGTCGGGGGAGACCGGGGTATGGGGGGGGCGATTGTACTCGCCGCCGAAGCCGCGTTGCGCACCGGCGCGGGTCTGGTCCAGGTGGCCACGCGTGCGGAGAATGTGGCGCCGTTGCTGGCCCGGGTTCCCGAGTGTCTGGCGCGTGGAGTGGATCATCGCAATGCGCTGCTGCCTCTGCTTGCCGAAGCCGACGCCATCGTACTTGGTCCGGGTCTCGGTCAGGAGGCGTGGGGTGAACAGATGCTCCACGCCTGTTTTGCGGCCGGCAAACCTCTGTTGCTGGATGCCGATGCGCTGAACCTTATAGCGGCCAGCAAAAGCACAGCCCTGCCATCGCAGACAGTGATCACGCCGCACCCGGGAGAGGCGGGTCGGTTACTGAAATGCCCTGGATCGGATGTACAGGGCAATCGGTTTGTCGCTGCGCAGCGTCTCGCAGAAGCCTACGCTGCAACGGTGGTGCTCAAAGGGAATGGCAGTCTCGTGCAGACACCGTCAGAGCTGTGTGTCTGCCTGGCCGGGAATCCGGGTATGGCCAGCGGGGGTATGGGTGATGTGCTCAGCGGTGTGATCGGCGCGCTGCTTGCGCAGGGCATGGCACCCCCGGCGGCGGCACGCCTGGGGACACTCCTGCACAGCCATGCCGGCGATGTGGCAGCGCGGGAGATCGGCCAGGCGGCACTGCTCGCCTCGGATCTGATTGTCCCTCTTGCGAGACTATTGAGATGACCGAACGCGTTTTACTAATTGATGACGAGGCGGGGATGATCGACGCAGGTCGGGGCTTTGCAAATGCCCTGGAAGAAGGCACGTCGCTATTTCTTTCCGGGGAACTGGGCGCGGGTAAGACAACGTTTGCGCGCGGTATTGCGCGAGGGCTGGGTCACGTTGGGGCCGTTAAAAGCCCCACCTACACGCTCGTTGAGCCTTACCTCGATCTGGAAAAACCCCTCTATCACTTCGACTTGTACCGTTTGGGTAGTCCTGAGGAGCTCGAATTTATGGGTATTCGCGACTACTTCGACGCCGGTGCGATGCTGGTGCTCGAATGGCCGGAACGGGCAGGGGATTTTTTGCCAGTACCGGACCTTGAGATTAGTATAGTAGTGTCTGGTAATAGACGTGCGCTCACAGCCAAAGCGCGCAGTCAGGCAGGCGATATTTGTCTGTCCAGACTGCGGCTTTGATCGTCACAATATGAGTATGCACAGCGAGACCGTGATTGATGGTAGTGGAGTAAGTAGTGGAGTAAGTAGTGGAGTAAGCATTGCAGGAAGCAGTGCAGTAAACAGCGTTACTAGTAGTTAAAGCTACCTCCGCAAATGCGGGTCAGCAGCAGTCATCGGGTAACCATAACTAAGGAGGGCCAAGCGATTTCACAACTCATAGCGCGTCGTCGTTTGAGCTCGTCCTCGCAAGCAGCAGGAGCCGTGGCAGCTGTGGTGTTTCGTCAGCGCTGCTTTGCCAGACCGTTTGCAGCCGCGGGGGCCGCGCTACTGACTTTGCTTCTGGTGACCAAGAGCTTTGCGGCTCAGGTGGAAGTTCGGGACATGCGTATCTGGCGCGCGCCTGACCACACGCGATTGGTGCTGGATATGACGGCGCCGGTTGAACATCAATTACTCGAACTGCAGAACCCGCGGCGGCTGGTCATCGATGTGACTGATACCAAGCTTCTCGCCAGCTTGGATGCGCTGTCGCTCGACGACACGCCTATTACGCGGGTGCGCAGCGGCGTGCGCAAGGGAGACGATCTACGGCTTGTTTTGGAACTGGGAAAAAAAATACGGCCACGGACTTTTACCCTCAAAGCCTCTGATCGCGCGGCTGACCGCCTGGTTATTGATCTTTACGACCTCGACGACGCAGCGCCCGCCGAGCCGGCGCGTAAGGCCGCGCAAAGCGAGGCCCGCCGCGACATTGTGATCGCTATCGACGCCGGCCACGGCGGCGAGGATCCCGGAGCGTTGGGGCCGGGCAAGCTCCGCGAAAAACAGGTCGTGCTTGAGATCGCCCGGGAGCTAAAGCGCCTGTTTGATGCAGACAGCGGCATAGCACCTACGCTGATCCGCAGTGGAGATTACTACGTGAGTCTCAAAGGTCGACGCGACCTCGCCCGACAGCGACAAGCCGATATGTTTGTTTCTATTCATGCGGATGCATTCAAAGATAAGCGAGCACGTGGCGCATCGGTTTATGCTCTGTCGACGCGGGGGGCGTCCAGTACAACGGCTAGCTATCTGGCGCAGCGCGAGAACGCCGCTGACCTTTTAGGTGGCGTTAGTCTGGGCGATAAAGAGGATGCGCTGGCATTTGCGCTTGCCGATCTGTCGATGACAGACACACTCGATCGCAGTTTGAACATCGGTGCGAGCGTGCTTGGACAGATGGATGATTTCGCGCGCCTGCACAAACGTCAGGTAGAACAGGCAGGTTTCGCGGTGCTTAAGTCGCCCGACGTGCCCTCGATTCTCGTAGAGACGGGTTTTATATCGAATCCTGAAGAAGCGCGTAAGCTGGCCAGCGAGAGCTACCGCCGTCGCATGGCCAAGGCCATCCACGACGGCATCCTGTTCTGGTTCCGTGCGCACCCGCCGAATGGATCGCTGCTAGCATGGCAGCGAGAGCAGGGGAATCGCGAATACACTATTGTGCGCGGTGATACACTTTCGGGTATCGCCCAACGATTTGACACCAACATAGCGGCCCTCAAGCAACACAACGGGCTGGCCAACAATCGCATCGCGATCGGACAGACGCTACGCATTCCTACCCGCTAAGTTGCTCCAAGAGTAAAAGATGGAAGCAGAGTAAGATGTGTGAGGACGGCGAGAAGTGCGAAAAGTGCGAAAAGTGCAAAAAGTGCAAGAAGCGGAATAAGCACATATGTCAGCAACTAGATCGTCAGCAACCAGATCGTCAGCAACTGAATCGTCAGCGATTAAGCCTGCGGAACCGTCCACCGCTGAGGGACATGCGACGGTGTCTGGAATAGCGCCCGAAACGGCGCCCGAAACGGCGCCCGAAACAGTCCCTGGCAACTCACCGGGAGACTCGCCCGCAACCACAGCGAGCTCTCAGCCGCCACCCCACATCGATGCACAAATCGCGAACAGATCGGCGATTGTGCGTTTGCCGGCGCGACTCGCCAATCAGATTGCCGCGGGGGAGGTGGTTGAGCGACCAGCATCCGTGGTCAAAGAGTTGCTCGAGAACAGTCTGGATGCAGGGGCTTCAAGGGTGGATATCGATGTCGAGGCGGCAGGGTCGCGACTCATACGTATTCGGGACGATGGCATTGGTATCCCGGCGGACGATCTGGCGTTGGCACTGGACCGGCATGCCACCAGCAAGATTGCCTCGCTTGAAGACCTCGAACAGGTGGGCAGCTTTGGTTTTCGGGGTGAGGCTCTGGCGAGCATAGGGTCCGTCTCGCACCTGGTACTTACCAGTAATACCTCTGACGATAGCAGTCAGGGGCAGTCCGCCGGCTGTTCCGGGCGTGACATGCAGGTCACCATCAAACCCGCACCGCACCCACGGGGAACCACCGTTGAGGTGCGTGATCTCTTTTTTAACACGCCAGCCCGGCGCAAATTTTTGCGCACGGAGCGAACGGAATTCAATCATCTGGATGAAACCGTGAAGCGCCTGGCGTTATCCCGCTTTGACGTTGGTTTCAGCCTCCGGCACAACGGTCGACAGCTGCATGATTTGCGCCGCTGTGTCGATGAGACCGACCGCATGCGCAGAGTGGCGCTGGTTTGTGGCCCTGAGTTTGTTCAGCACTCGGTCGCTGTTGACCGCGAAGCGGGCAGCCTGCGTTTACACGGCTGGGTAGCTCAGCCTACATTTTCCCGCAGTCAGGCAGATCTCCAGCATTTCTTTGTCAACGGCCGCTACATCCGTGACAAGTTGGTCGTACACGCTGTACGCCAGGCTTTTAGTGACGTGCTGTATCACGGGAGACATCCGGCTTTCGTACTTTACTTGGACCTCGATCCAGCGGACGTGGATGTCAATGTGCATCCGACAAAACATGAGGTGCGGTTTCGCGACGGGCGGAGCGTGCACAACTTCCTGTTCAGTACGCTAAACAAAGCGCTCGCCGATATTCGACCCTGCGACGGCGGCTCTGGTGCCTCGGATATTGCCCCGAATCGTACTCCGGGAGCATTTGAGGGGAACTCGCCGGTGTCGTCCTCTGCGGGGCGTTTGGACCTGCTGACCGGAGAGTTGATTCGTCAGCGAGAAATCGGCCTTGCGGAACCCTCCCCAGGCAGTTTTGAGCAGCATGGAGCGGAAAGTTCGTCATTTTCTACCATGGCAGGCGGCTCACTGCGTCCTGTGCAGAGTGATAGAGGGCCGGTGAGCGCGCAAATGGCATCCTATGGTCGGCTGTATGGCCGAGAAGGGGGTAGCGACGGTAGCAATCCAAACCCCAACGTGGACGGCGGTGACAGCGAGGCGAATATCCCGCCGCTAGGTTATGCCATTGCACAACTGCACGGTGTTTATGTGCTTGCGCAGAATCGAGAGGGTTTGATACTGGTTGATATGCATGCGGCGCACGAGCGCATTACCTACGAGCGTCTCAAACAGGCCCGAGACGCGCAGGGCATAAGCAGTCAACCCTTGCTGGTGCCGCAGAGCGTAGCGGTGAGTCATCGGGAAGTGCGCCTGGTGGAGGAGCACACTGAGCTGTTTAGCAAGCTGGGACTGGGCGTTGCGATTGTCGGCGAGGAGAGCCTGCTCATCCGTGAGATTCCCATTTCTCTCAAAGGGGCGAATGTAGAGCAGCTACTGCGCGATGTGCTTTCGGATATTGCGGAATTCGGTAGTTCTGATCGCATCGAGCGTCATCAGGATGAGCTGCTGTCCACCATGGCATGCCACGGGTCTGTGCGTGCAAATCGCCGTCTGACGCTGCCCGAAATGAACGCGCTGCTGCGTGATATGGAAGTCACGGAGCGCTCCGGCCAATGTAATCATGGCCGTCCTACCTGGACTGCTATGAGCCTTGGCGAGCTCGACCGTCTGTTCCTCCGCGGCCGCTGAACGATCCCGCATGCTGCTGTGCATCATGGGGCCGACTGCCTCAGGCAAAACGGATCTGGCGATAGCACTGGCAGAGGCGCTGCATGGTGAGTTGATTAGTGTGGATTCGGCGCTGGTTTATCGCGGCCTGGATATTGGTAGTGCGAAACCGGCTTTTCCGCACCACCTCATTGATATCTGCGAGCCCACGGAGGTTTATTCCGCCGCGCGGTTTGCATCCGACGCGCGAGCCGCGATTGCCGATATTCGCGCGCGGGGCCGCAGACCGATTCTTGTGGGCGGCACGGTATTGTACTTCCGTGCCCTGCTCATGGGGTTCGACGCTATGCCTGAGGCCGACCCGGTGCTTCGTGCGGAGCTCGAGGCGCGAGCGGAGCGCTCGGGCTGGCTGGCCCTGCACGAAGAGCTCGCCGCCATCGATCCGATTTCGGCCGCGCGCATCCACCCTAATCACTCGCAGCGACTGCTCAGAGCGCTCGAAGTTTGCCATCTGAGCGGACAGCCGATGTCCGCGCTTCAGCGGCAAAATCACTCCCCCGAGGCGCTTGGGGAACCCGTACTGACGATTAGTCTTGCACCAACTGATCGGCGTGTGCTCCACCGACGTATAAAAGCCAGATTTATCGCTATGATGGAGGCCGGATTTCTGCGCGAAGTCGCGGAATTGCGCGAGCGCGGTGATTTGCACCCCAAACTGCCCGCGGTCAAGGCCGTAGGTTACCGCCAGTTATGGGCGCATCTCGATGGACGCGCTACGGTGGATGAGGCGGTGGAGCAGGGCATAGCCGCCACGCGTCAGCTCGCCAAACGTCAGCTGACCTGGCTGCGTAAATGGCCAGACCTGAAGTGGTTGAAAACTGATGCGGCGGGACGCTTGGTGCACAGCGATTTGATCAGCGACGTGAACTGTGCGCGAGATATAGGCGAAGGAATGGATACATGCGCTCACGAACTCGCGGATGAGGTCTTGAACTATCTTCGCGCGGACCCATCATAGTGGGACTGTAAGAGTGAGACTGTAAGAATTTTGGTTTTTTTTGGCTCCATTATTGAGCCCCAACTAAATCGAGACCTGATTAGGCTCTCGAACTGCAAGGAGAAAACGTCATGTCGAAAGGGCATACGCTACAAGACCCTTATCTGAATCTGCTGCGAAAAGAGCGGGTTCCCGTGTCGATTTATTTGGTCAACGGCATCAAGCTGCAGGGCCAGATTGAGTCCTTCGATCAATTCGTTGTGCTGCTCAAAAATACTGTGAGCCAGATGGTCTACAAGCACGCGATCTCTACCGTGGTCCCGGGTCGTGTGGTGCGTATGCCCATGCAAAACCCTCCTGCGGAAGACGGTGAAGACTGACTTCCCGGAACTCCAGACGACCCGCAAGCGGGTCTTCCCGAGCATGTTCCACCCTGTGATGGGTGATGGGTGGCAGGTTTTTGCTAATACGGTGCGCATGGCATCGGGGGTCCCTATTGTTTTTTGAGCGCCCAGATGGTGGCAATCCCAGCGCCGTCGGACCCGATGGCGCAGACAGCGGGCGTGAAAGCGTGGTGCTGGTGAACATGACGCTCGGCAGTGCGTCAGAAGCCGTGGACCCGCGTGAGTTCGAAGCGCTGGTGGTGTCTGCCGGGGCCGACCCAGTCGCTTTTATCACGGGGTATCGCTCAGCCCCCACCGCCCGAATTTTCGTGGGCAGTGGAAAATTAGAGGAAATCGCGACCGTAGTGCACGATGAGTGCGCGTCAGTGGTCATTTTTAACCACACCCTGAGTCCGAGCCAGGAGCGCAATCTTGAGGCCGAGTTGCAGTGCCGCGTGCTGGACCGAACCGGACTTATACTCGATATATTTGCGCAGCGCGCTCGCACGCACGAGGGCAAGTTGCAGGTTGAGCTGGCGCAACTGCGCCATATGAGCACTCGCCTGATTCGCGGTTGGACACACCTCGAGCGGCAAAAAGGCGGCATCGGTTTACGCGGCCCGGGTGAGACTCAACTCGAGACGGACCGACGTCTTCTGCGCGTGCGCATTAAATCGATAACCGCGCGACTTGAAAAAGTGCGACGCCAACGGGGCCAAGGTCGCCGCTCTCGGCAGCGGGCTGAGGTGGCCACGGTGGCATTGGTGGGTTACACCAATGCGGGGAAGTCCACACTGTTCAATCAGCTGACCAATGCAGGTGTGCACGCGGCCGATCAGCTTTTCGCAACGCTGGATCCCACTTTGCGGCGTTGGGATGTGGACAATCTGGGGGAGGTTATTCTCGCCGATACCGTTGGGTTTATCGCGCGTTTACCGCACGGTCTGGTGGAGTCCTTCAAGGCCACGCTAGAAGAGACGCGCGAGGCCGATTTGCTCCTGCATGTATTGGACGCAGCGAGCGAAGAGCGCGATGAAAATCGCCGCGAAGTGCAGGCGGTGCTGATTGAAATCGAGGCGGATAAACGCCCGGTTTTGGAGATTTACAACAAGATTGACCTGTTGGAGTCAGAGCCCCGGATCGATCGCGATGACGAGGGAGTGCCTACGCGGGTGTGGCTGAGTGCTGAAAAAGGCCTTGGTATTGACCTTCTTACGCAGGCCGTGGCGGAACGTCTGGGCGGTGATCTGCTGCGCGAGACGGTCCACCTGCGACCCGATCAGGCGCGGCTGCGAGCGGCGCTGTATGCGCTTGGCGCAGTGGAAGACGAGCAGTTTGATGAAGATGGTACTGCGCAGTTACAGCTGAGTTTGCCCCGTTTGGACTGGGAGCGGCTGCTGGCCCGTGAAACCATCGAGTAGGCTGTCTGTTCGGCCAGCAAAAAAGACGCTTGACGAAATTCACGTCGACACCTTTAAGTTCACCGAGTTTGCTAGAATAGCGCGCTTGCTTATCAAGGAGATATCACATGGCCTGGAATGAACCGGGTGGTGGCAACAATGGTCGCGATCCCTGGGGGGGTGGCAACCAAGGTCCGCCAGATCTGGAAGAGGCGCTGAAGAAACTTCAGCAACGCCTTGGTGGCCTGTTTGGTGGAGGCGGTGGTAGCGGCAGCGGGAGCAGTGGAGGTGGCGGTAAAGCCTCCGCCTCACTATTGATCTTCGGCGCTGTGATTGCCGTCGGAGTGTGGGCTTTTATGGGTCTATACCAGGTTGACCAGCAGGAACGTGCGGTGGTCCTGCGCTTTGGCAAGTTTCAGGAAACTGCCATGCCTGGCCTGCACTGGAATCCGCCGCTGATCGACGAGGTTATTCTGGAGAACACCACGCGTGTTCGCTCAGCGCGCTTCAAGGAGATCATGTTGACGCAGGACGAAAACATCGTCGAGGTCAGCATGTCCGTGCAGTATGTGGTCGATAACGTGAAGGACTATGTGCTTCAGGTAAGGTTGCCCGAAAACTCATTGCAGCACGCGGCGAAGAGTGCCCTGCGCCACGTGGTAGGCGGCATGACCATGGATCTGGTGCTGACCGAAGGCCGCGCCCGGATAGCCACGGAAGTACAGGATCGTCTGCAGGATTATCTGTCCAGTTACGGTACGGGCATTCGTTTATCGACGGTAAACGTCGATGATTCGAAGCCACCTACACCAGTGCAGGCCGCCTTCGATGACGTGATCAAGGCTCGCGAAGACGAGGAGCGCGTAAAGAATGAAGCGCAATCCTACGCTAACGGTATTGTCCCGGAAGCCCGTGGTCGAGCGCAGCGACAGATCGAAGAAGCCAGCGCCTATCGTGAGGAAGTTCTCGCAAATGCGCAGGGTGAGGCCAATCGCTTTCTTGCACTGCTGACGGAGTACCGCAAAGCCCCCGTGGTCACTCGAGAGCGTCTGTACCTGGACGCCGTGCAGAATGTGCTGGCGAACACCAACAAGGTCATGGTCGATGTCGAGGGCGGTAACAACATGATGTATCTGCCGCTGGACAAACTCGGAGGGGGCATGGGGCAGGGAAGTCGCGCTGCACCACTTGAGATCAACACCAGTAATCTTCGCGAGTTAACGGACGCGGTCAGGGAGCAGATGCTCCGCGATGCCGCGGCGTCGCAGCCACGCAGAGGAGCACGTTAAAATGTCGGGACGAGGTCTTAGCCTTTTGATGATAGTGGCGTTTATCGCCTTTATCGCCTCCAACTCGCTCTTCGTCATTAAAGAGACGGAGCGCGGCGTACTCCTGCGATTTGGTGAGGTCGTCACGGCCGAACTTGAGCCGGGATTACATGTAAAGATACCTTTTGTTAACAATGTCCGAAAATTCGACGGTCGTGTTTTGACCGTGGACTCTCAGCCTGAGCGTTTCTTCACGCAGGAGCAGAAGGCCCTGATCGTCGACTCGTATGCGAAGTACCGCATCGCGGATACGGACACCTTTTACACGGCAACCAGCGGCGATGTTGCTCGCGCAGCGGGATTGTTGGCGCAGCGTATCAATGACGGTCTGCGTAATCAGGTGGCCAGTCGTACGATTCAGGAAGTGGTGTCCGGAGAGCGCGATCAGCTCATGGAAGACATCACCGCAGAGTTGGACATAGTAGCGCGAACGGAGCTGGGTATTGAGCTTGTGGATGTGCGTGTGAAGCAAATTGATCTGCCCGCAGACGTGTCCGAGTCGGTGTATCGCCGCATGAACGCCGAGCGAGAAAAGGAAGCCCGGGAGCGACGCTCACAAGGTCAGGAGTTGGCTGAGGGTATCCGCGCAGCGGCTGACCGTGAAGTAACTGTGATTCGCGCCAATGCGTACCGAGAGGCCGAGGAGCTTCGCGGTGAGGGCGATGCTGAAGCGACACGCACCTACGCGGAAGCGTTTGGCAAGGACCCGGAGTTCTACTCCTTTACGCGCAGTCTGCGTGCCTACCAGGATGCCTTTAGCGGGAATGGCGACATGATGTTGGTACAGCCCGACAGCGAATTCTTTCGGTATCTGAAAGATTCTAGCGGCGGTAAAAAGTAGACGATCGTCCGCACCGAACAATAGGCCTTAGAGCCCGTATAGCCTACCCATGTGGTAACATCCCGCAGCCGTGGAGAGTGGAGCGCGAACATACGCGTAACCACGTCCACGGCTTTTTCTTGGGAGTTATTTTGTTGCTTGTTTCGCTATTTGGTTCGCGTCTGAGATTGCGTATGGCATTTTTTTTAGGCGCTGAGTGACTATGGAATTCTGGCAGATCTTTCCAGTGGCGATTGCACTCGTTTTTGTTATCGAAGGGATGTTTCCATTCCTCAGTCCCGCACGCTGGCGGTCTATGGTCGCGACGGTCGCGCAGCTTGATGATGCGAGTATCCGACGGTTTGGTCTCGGCAGCATGCTTCTTGGTTTAGTGATCTTGTATCTGGTGAACTAGTGACGAAACGAAGCTCAGACCGTCCCTGGCAATTACCCGACGGCATCGATGAACTCCTGCCGGACGCCGCCGCGCACGTCGAGGGTCTGCGGCGGTTGCTACTTGATTGTGCTGCTAGCTGGGGTTACCAGTTGGTGATCCCTCCCATGGTGGAATTTACCGATTCACTGCTTGTGGGCGTCGGTGAGGACCTCGATTTGCTGACCTTCAAAATGCCCGATCAGCTGACCGGTCGTATGCTTGGGGTGCGTGCAGATATGACTCCTCAGGTAGCACGCATTGATGCGCACAGTCTTGCGGGTGAGACGCTGAACCGCCTGTGCTACGTCGGATCGACATTGCACACGCGCGCGCGCTCACTGGCCGCATCCCGGTCACCGCTGCAACTCGGGGCCGAGCTGTTTGGTGACGCGAGTCTTGCGGGCGATGTCGAAGTGATGGATCTCATGCTGTCCATGCTGGAAGCGGTCGGTATCGAAGTGGGCAGTGAGCTGACCCTGGATCTCGGCCACGGTGACGTGTTCCGGCAGGTGCTGGCTGCCAGTGGTGCCGAGGCGCAGGGCTTGGACGCGGCGGTGTTTGATGCCTTGCAGCGAAAATCCCGTCCGGATCTGGAGCCATTGCTGCAATCTCTGCCCGAAGCATCTGCGGCGGGATTGCGCGCATTGCTTGAGATGCATGGAGATCTCAGTGTTCTGGATCGAGCTGAGGCGCAGTTTGCACAGTCCGTGCCGGCCGCCGCTGGCGCGCTCGGCGATCTGCGCAAACTGGCGCAGACTATGCAGGCTCGTCATCCCAGCTTGTCAATTTATATCGACCTGGCAGAGTTACGGGGCTATCACTACCACACCGGCGTTGTGTTCGCCGTCTATGCGCAGTCACTCGGTGAGGCGCTGGCGCGTGGCGGCCGTTACGATAATGTAGGTGAAGTCTACGGTCGCGCGCGACCGGCAACGGGTTTCGCCACGGACCTACGGCTTCTGGCGACGCAGTTGCTGCCGGGCGATGGGACTGCTGCGGTGCGCAAAGCCATTTCTGCGCCCGATGCTTACGACGAAAGCCTGGATGTTTGTATACGGCGCCTCAGAAATGATGGAGAGACAGTGATAGTCGCATTGGGCGGGCGGATGGATCCGCGTTGCGACTGGGAATTAGTCAGTATCGATGGGCAGTGGATAACGCAACGGCGCAGCCTTGCACCCGAGGGGAAGATTTAATGAGTCGGAATGTAGTAGTCCTGGGTACGCAGTGGGGCGACGAAGGCAAAGGCAAGATTGTTGATTTGCTCACCGAGCGCGCGGCAGCGGTGGTGCGGTTTCAGGGCGGACACAATGCGGGACACACTCTGGTTTGTGATGGTCAGAAGACGGTTTTACACCTTATTCCCTCGGGGATCCTGCGCGATGGGGTGCACTGCCTTATCGGAAACGGTGTGGTCCTCGCACCGGATGCCCTCCTTAAGGAGATTGCCGAGCTCGAGGAGCGGAATGTCCCGGTTCGAGATCGGCTGCGGCTTTCTCCGGCCTGCCCACTGATTCTTCCTTACCATGTGGCACTTGATAATGCCCGTGAGGAACGGCGTGGCGCTGGGAAAATTGGCACGACCGGCCGTGGTATCGGACCGGCCTACGAAGACAAGGTTGCACGTCGAGGCATTCGCCTGGGGGATTTACAGTCCCCGGAGCGCTTCGAGCGCCGGTTGAGAGAGGTGATGGAGTATCACAATTTTCAGCTGGAGAAATTTTACGGCGTAGCGCCACTGGACGTAGAAAAGGTGCTGCACGATAGTCTTGCTATGGGTGAGCAGTTGCTGCCGATGATGCAAGACGTCACCGCACTACTGCATGAGTTTAGAGCGCAGTCCCGGAGTATTCTTTTTGAAGGCGCGCAGGGTTCGCTGCTGGATATTGACCACGGCACCTACCCTTTCGTCACCAGTTCAAATACAACAGCGGGGAGTACAGCGACCGGTACCGGGTTTGGCCCGCTGTATCTGGATTACGTTCTGGGCATTACCAAGGCATACACCACGCGCGTGGGCTCGGGGCCTTTCCCGACCGAATTGTTTGATGCAGTTGGCCAGCATCTGGCGGAGCAGGGCAATGAGTTCGGTGCGACAACCGGTCGCCCGCGACGCTGCGGCTGGTTTGACGCTGTGGCGTTGCGTAGCGCTGTTAACATTAACTCCATTAGTGGACTGTGCCTGACCAAGCTTGATGTCCTCGACGGCCTTGAGTCTATTCAGGTTTGCATCGGCTATGAGAACGCAGAGGGCGAGAACGTGCCCTATCCGATAGATGCCGAGGACTATGAACGACTTGTACCGATCTATGAAACGGTGCCGGGCTGGTCTGAGTCCACCGTGGGTGCCAAGTCGCTTGAGGACTTACCTGCAGGTGCGCGGGATTACATTGCGTTTATCGAAACCGCTGTCGGAGCACCCATAGACATCATTTCTACCGGGCCAGATCGTGTTGAGACCATCGTCCTGTACGATCCCTTTACCTAATCGTTCGCCCGGGCAAATGGCGGGAAAGGGCGGGGCTTTTTCGCCCTGCCCCAAGTCCTAAGCCCATACATGTACCACAGCCTGCAGTGTGCACCGGCGGGTCACTTAACTTCACTACCCTCTGCTTGCAAGAATGCTAGTGGTACGACTCCTTGTATTCACTGTAGCTCAGTCCTGTCCAACGTCGAAATGCCCGATAAAAGCTGTTGACCTCCAGGTAGCCTAATTCATCGGCAAAGCACTTGCCGGGAAGCCAGCGTTCTCGAAGACGTGATTCGCATCGGTACTGACGCGCACGATCGAGCAAGAACTGGTAGCTCGTATGGTCATTCCTGAGTCGCCTGCGCAAGGTTGTGCAGCTGATGCCAAGACTTTCTGCGACGTTTTCAGCGCGGAGTCGAGATAGATCGCCCTCGAGCAGAATCTTGAGCACGCGGTCAGTCGTGCGCGAGAGCGGCAGATAAGCGGCTTGCTTGGGCTCGTCATCACGTTTTGGGGGTTGGTGAGGCGGTGGTCGCGGACAACCACTGCGGAGTCGGAGTGCCTCGGTGAGTTGGACCTGAGCAGAGGTGTGACTGCTGCTATGGCCTCTGCTTCCTACGGTGCTCTGAGTGCCATTTTGGGTGCTATTGATGTGTCGATTCAACTTGCTATGCATGCGCGGAGCCTCCTTGCTCGTTACGTTTACTGCTTGCTGAGTGTCGGTGTATCTACTCGCTATTTTTTCGCTGTGTTTTCGCTCTTTCTTTTGGTTTACGTCACGCTCTTTTAAGCGTTCTTCGTCGCGGTCGCGCGCTGCAGGTCATCTGCAGTCCTTCTGCGATCCATCTGCAAGCAGAACGCGAACAAACCACCTTCCGTGGTGTTTGTGCACGCGACGCAACGGTTCAAGCTTAGCAAATCCCCAGTTGATAGAAAGCTCGGCTGCGGCGCCTGATCGTATATGGCGAAAGCCATGTGGGCGGGCTCGACTGTTTACCGCGTGAGTAGAGCGGTCTAGTGCAGCGCTATTTCTGGCGGTGGCGGGCAGTCCATAACCGCCGCGACGGCCACCACAAGCTCGCGCTCTGTCACGCTGACCTGCCCATCGTCTGCGGCTGCCAAAGCCATAGCCTTGAGTATCTGCGGTTTAAGCAGCGGGTAGCAGTCGGCGAGTGTATGTACGGCGCGACTGAAATCGGCAATTTTGCAGTCAGCCGAGGGCAGCATCTGTAAACCCTCCAGGCCCAGGGTGTCGCAGGCAAGGTCAAAGGCGCTTTGGCTGTCAGCTTCACCCTGATGCGCTAGCAGCGACAGCACTTGACGCAACGGCGTGCGGAGCTTCCCCAATTTGGCGTAGCGCGGTCGACTGACTGGTACTTGCAGGTACTCGGGGTCGAGGTAGTGGCGCAGGAGTTGAAACAAGCACCACTCGAACAGGTCCGTATGCTGATCCGCGCTAATAACCGCCAGTAGCGTAGTTTTAAATTGGCGGTATTGCGGCGTCGATAAGCTCTTAAGGGCTGGCATCGCGATGGCCAATAGCGGAAATCGTTGGCCTGATGGCAGCGCGCCGACCGGTGCAAGCATGTCTTTCACCAATTCCGCCTGCCCGCGTACGCCGGTATCAGCGATAAGTTTTAACTCCACCTCACTGTGCGTTTCGTCTCGGGCGACTAGCATTGCCAGTGCGATTGCGGTCGCGCCAAGGGGGTCATGCACTGCTTCTTGCAGTGCGATGGGGAGTGCATCAAGTGCGCTGGGCTCGGCGTCGTCCGGCTGATCGGCATGGGAGCTATTGCTATCGGAGCCGCCGGCCAAGTCGTCCACGTTCAGGCGGGCACTGGCCATCGCGGCGGCTACCAACGCAGCCCTTCCTACGCCAACTCGTGTGGCCTCCTCGTCGAGTGGCCCGACGCCGTAGCGGACTTCTTTGCGCGTAATAAATTTGCCATCCCACTGTGCATCCAGGCGCAGAATGCGTCGCTCCAGGGGTGGGTGCGTTGCGAAGCCGTCCCAGAGCGCATGGCGCACCTCGCCAAAAAATAGATGCGACATTTCCTGCGCGCGCGCTGCGTGCACCAATGAACCCGGTAAAAAACCGCCAATGGCTTTCAGAGCGCCGGCAATGCCGCTGGTGTCGCGCGTGAACTGCACCGCGCTGGCATCCGCCAGATATTCTTTTTGCCGACTGATTGCCGCTTTAATAAATCCCGCGGAAAGTGAGCCAAGCCAGCCAATCACCAAAAGCGCCAGACCCATGATCGGCAGAGCCGCACTGCGTTCCGAACTGCGATTATTGCCGCCACCGATACCGTATGCGCCCGCGCGCAGCATAAAATGCCCGACATCGCCGATAAACGTGATGCCTTTAAGCAGTGACGCAAGGCGGATGCCTAGGCGCATATCGCCGTTGAGTATGTGGCTGAATTCGTGCCCGATAACGCCCTGTAGTTCGTCTCGCTTTAATTGCAGCAAGGTGCCCCGGGTCACCGCGACCACCGCGTCCGCAGGCGTAACACCTGCCGCAAAGGCGTTGATCCCGCGCTCATCGGGAAGCACATAAAGCGCGGGTGCTGGCATGCTGGCTGCGAGGGATAGTTCCTCGACGATGTTGAGGCAGCGCTTCTCGAAGGGGTCATCGCTCTGCGCTAGCACGCGTCGACCGCCCATGCTCTCAGCGACGACTTTTCCGCCCGATGCGAGCTGCACCCAGCGAACCAGCGATACAAGCGCGATGGTGGCGAACACCACCACGCTCACTGTGGCGAAACGCTCGACAGAAAAGGTCCGGATAAATCCGGACCAACCACTTCCGCCGACATACAGATTGTAGTCTCGGCCTATCCACAGGAACGCGGTGATAAGACCGTTGACCAGAAAAACCAGTAATATCACCGCCAGACAAAACAGCAACACCAGAAAGCGCGTGTTGCGTCGGGCACGATCCTGCTGCGCAAAAAAATCCACGGTCCTGTCTACTCCGCGCTGGACTTAGCTGCAAGTTACGAGCATGTGTAGCGCGCTCGAATCAGAAACTGACAGTGGGCGCCGCCTGAATTTGCACGCTGTCATCAAACTCCAGCAACTCAGCATCCAGCGGATGGCCAAAGGTTGACGCGAGGGCGACCGGGGGAAAACTCTGCCGATAGGTGTTGTAAGCCATTACCGCATCGTTAAAGCCCTGACGGGCAAAGGCGACTCGATTTTCGGTGCTTGTGAGTTCCTCAGAGAGTTGCTGCATGTTTTCGCTGGCTTTGAGGTCCGGATAGGCTTCCATGGTGATGTTGAGTTTGCCTAGCGCGCCTTGCAGATTATTCTCCGCTCCGGCAAGGGATGCCATGGACGCGCCGCCACCTGATTCTCCCATAGCTTTGAGTACGGCCGCGGCCTCATTTCTTGCGCTGACAACGGCTTCCAGGGTTTCACGCTCATGGCCCATATATGCCCGGGCTGTTTCTACGAGGTTCGGGATTAGGTCATAGCGCCGCTTTAACTGCACTTCGATTTGCGCGAAGGCGTTTTCAAAGCGGTTTTTCAGGCTTACCAGGGTGTTGTAGATGTTGATCACGAACAGACCCAGGCCAAGCAAAATCACAAGAATGACAATAGTTGCGATATCCATAGTGTGGTTCCTTTCGGTGAGGCGCGTTCACCTCATTGATGACTATTGTTGTGTAGACGCAAGCTTAGGCAATTGCGCTCAGCGAAACCGGAACACCGTTGACTGCGGCGTTGCCTGACAACTCGTCAAGATAATTGGCGTCGGTTACGTCGTTACAGGATACACCGGCATGCGCTGTGGCGGTCTGCATCCGTGTGCCCGGTCGATTGTGGCCATAACCATGCGGTAGGCTAACAACGCCTCGCATGACTGAATCGCAGGCCTGAATAGTGACGGTAACTTCACCACTATCCGAGCGCAACAGCGCCGTGTCGCCATCGTGCAATTGATAGGCGCCAAGATCCTGTGGGTGAACCAGCAGCTGGTCGCGTGCTTTGCCCTTCACCAGGAGGTGGTAGTTATGCATCCAGGAGTTGTTCGAGCGCACGTGCCTGCGTCCAATCAGACGGAGGGGGCGGTTTTGAATAGTAGTGCCGTCTATCGGGAAATCCCGTGCCAGACGCGCCAGATCAGCCATGGGCTCGGGCGTCGCGCAGTGTATGCGTTTATCAGCGCTCATCAGCCGTTCGGGCAGCATCGCTTTTAGCGGACCCAGATCGATGCCGGAGGGGTGTTCCCTCAGCTTCTCCAGTGTGAGGTCATGCTCGCTGTCTTTTCCATAGGGACCGAACTGCAGACCGACATCGATCATGTCGTGAGGTGCGACCGGCTCTTTGGGTTCTTCCCCAAAGGCGGCTGCGATGCGTTCGCCAAGCTGGGTAAAAATTTCCCAGTCATGCAGTTTGTCGCTGGCAGGTGTAAACACTGGTGGGTTATAGCGCGTGGTGTTGCGCAGCGCATTGATATGGAAGGCGATATCGTAGTGGTCGTGCTCCAGAGGCGACGTCGGCGGCAAGATGATATGCGCGTGGCGAGTTGTCTCATTGATGTAGGGGTCCAGCGACACCATAAAGTCGAGGCCTGGCAGGGCATCCTCCAGCGCGCGCCCGTTGGGTGTGGATAGCACGGGGTTGCCGGCCCCGGTAAACAGGGCGCGAATCTGCCCATCCCCCGGCGTACTGATTTCTTCCGCGAGTGCGGCGGCCGGGAGTTCTCGATCGAACTCGGGTAGCTGACGCACGCGGCTGTGGTGGCGGGCGAAATCTCCGGGTCCGGTGCGTGGGACCTGGTCCACCGCTGGCAGCGTGAACATGCTTCCACCCTCGCGATCGAGGTTACCCGTGGCGATGTTGATCAGTTGAATCAGCCACTGGCACAGGGCGCCAAAGCGTTGTGTGGAAACACCCATACGGCCGTAGCAGATAGCTGCCCCGGCACTCGCGAAGTCTCTGGCAATGCCCCGGATAGTCTGCGCGTCGATGCCCGTATGCAGTGCCGCCAACTCCGGCGTGAAATCGTGCAACGCGCGGGCGACGTCATCAAGTCCGTCGGTGTAGGCCGCGAGCTTGCCCGGATCGGCAAGGCCCTCAGCGAAGATGGTGTTGAGAAGCGCCGCAAGAAGTAGTGCATCGGATCCGGGCATTATGGGTAAATAGTCGCTGGCCATGTCTGCGGTTTCGGTTCGACGCGGATCGATCACCACCAGTTTGCCGCCGCGGCCGAGAAGGTCCTTGATCCGTTGTTTGACGTCGGGCACGGTCCAGATACTGCCATTGCTGGCCAGTGGATTGGCGCCAAGCATCAGGAAGTACTCGCTGCGATCGATATCCGGTATCGGAAACAGCGATTTATGCCCAAACAACCACAGCGATGTCAGGTGATGGGGCAACTGATCGACCGAGGTGGCGGAGTATCGATTCTTGCTGCGCAGCCATCGAAACAGGTAATTCTGATGCGTTAGCATGCCGTAGTTGTGCACCGAGGGATTGCCCAGATACACACCTATTGCATCGACACCGTGCTCACGGTGCGTGCGCAGCAGACCTTCGGCGGTGGCGTCCAGGGCTTCTTTCCAGCTGATTTCTTCCCAATCATGGGCTCCGTCGTCCCGGGTGATACGTCGCACTGGGTATTTCAATCGATCCGGGTCCTCGTGAATATCCCGTAGCGCGACCGCCTTCGGGCAGATGTGTCCACGGCTCAGCGGGTCCGCGTCATCACCCTTGATAGAGACAATGGTTTGGCCGTCTGTCTCGATCTTCAGACCACAGATCGCCTCGCAGAGATGGCAGGCACGATAGTGTGTCTCAATCATAATATGTGTCCGTTACTAAATAGCAGTCTGCATTGGAATGCCGGAGCGTGGATTCTTCAGTATGTTGCCCAGCGCGTCCAGTGCCGCGATGGGCGGCTGATGCATCGCCACGAATCATTGGCCCGGATGGTAGCGCCTGATGGCCCGGGCGTTTACGTCTTCGCGATAAAACGCCACGTCCTTGAACTGTGCATTGACGTAGGGCAGGACCTGGTCGTCGAAGTGTGGCGAATCTGGATCACCGCTTTGTCCGCCGGCGAGCAGTGTTCTGGCGCGCACACGGTCGCCAAACTCCACGACTGCAACAAAGCTGTTCCCGGCGACGCCGTAGAGCTTTTTGGTGCCCGGAAATCGCCTGGCGCCATAGGACGCCAGTGCACCCCAGCGTCCCGAGGCCATGCCAACCGGCAGACTTGGCGCCTGGTCATCCTGCGGTTGCTGCAGATCGCCGGTAAGACGCTGAAACCTATTGACCTCGCCCCAGGGGACCTGCCAGCTGCCGAAATCGTGGTTCAGCGTCTTCACCGTCTGTGCCAGGATGCGCAGGCGTTCATCGTTGGCGGTCCCAGTGCCAAAGTAATTGACGGTTTCCATACGTGACAGGCCTTCAGGCGCTGAGCCGCGCTCGGCATACTGCGAGCCATAAAAATGCGCGAGGGTCATCGCGACCGAGTCTGTGGTTACGCGGAAATCCCAACGGCGGAGGGCATCAATAGGCGCTGCCAGCTGGGGGTACGGCGCCCCGGATTCGTCGAAAGCGCTGACAACACCGGTGATCAGCTTCTCAAATCCCGGTAGGTAAGAGTCGTAGGCGATATCAATCAGATCATCAAGAGTGAGCGCATTCAGATCTTTGAGTACTCGCTGCGCGTGCAAACCGCGAAAGTTTTCCGCGTCGGGTGCCATGTAAAGCGGGTAGTCCTCAGGCTTCGGGCTGAAAACACCGGCCGCGGTAAACGGCGTTGAATTGCAATTCTGAATCCAGCCGTTGGATGGGTTAACCACGCTGATGGTCTCCTCCAGAGTATGCAGTCCCTGCCAGTCCGTAGCGGGGTCGCTGCCGTCAACCGGTAGCGAAAAGTTAATGTCGGGATTGCGCCGGGGTATAAAGTTGCCATGGTAGTAGGCAATGTTGCCGCTGGAGTCGGCATAGACGGTGTTGTTCGAGGAATTAGTGCGGATATCCATCATCTGCCGAAAACCCGCCAGATCGTTCTGTTTACTGCGGATGTATGATTGTCGCAATGCGTTGACCGGGTCCCAGTTGATTTTAGTCGCGACCCACTTACCGTCCTGTTGATGCGTGATCGGGCCGTGATGCGTTCTATAAAGGGGGAAACTACGCTCGCGTAGGCGATCACCATCCCGGTATTTGAGGGTTACTGCGGATTCCTCCACCTCTCGCAAATCGTCGCCATAGTGATACCAGAGCCGTCCATCTTTCTCCACGATGTCTTCGACGAATTCATCCATGAAGTCGACCCGCGTCGATGTGTGCATCCAGCCTGTGTGCTCGTTGAACCCCTGGTAGACAAAAAACTGTCCCCAGGTGACCGCTCCGTAGGCGTTCAGACCCTCTTCGCTGACGACGTGTACTTCACCCCGAAAGTAGAACGAGGTGTGTGGGTTGATAAGGAGCATGGCATTGCCAGATTGCGTGTGTTGGCCCGCGATGGCAAAACCGTTTGAACCTCGCGGCTCAAGGTCCTCATCACCTTGCAGCGCGGCGACGCGCGGTGGCTCCGGGTTGTTGCCATACAGGGCCCTGATGCCGGGTAGTGGAATTTGCTCGATATCCCCACCGATGGAGCCCTCAAAGAAGAACATGGGCATCCATGGCTCAAAGCGTTGCAGCACTTTGGGCTTTACCTCGGGATTCATCGCCAGATAGTAGTTCAGGCCGTCAGCAAAGGCCTGGCAAAGTTCCTGCAGCCAAGCCGGAGCCGACGCATAAGCAGCCATGGCCTCCTCCGTTGACATATAGAGACGGGCGCGCAGATCGCTGAACAGGGCATCTTCGCCTTCTGCCTCAGCGAGTCGGCCTATGGCCCAGTAATAGTTGCGCTCCACGCGTGGAAAATCATCCTCAGCTTGCGCGTACATAAGTCCAAACACCGCGTCGGCGTCGGTTGCGCCGTAAATATGAGGCACGCCAAAATCATCGCGAACAATGCTTACCCGCTCCGCGCGCGCTGCCAACCTTGTTGTCTCGGAATCGGCGACGATCTCAGTGAGCGGCGAGCAGCCGCTGAGATACATTGGGAGTGACAGCAGGAGCGCCAGTGCTGCAATGCAGACACCGCCGCGTGAGGCCACATTCCCGGCACGCGCAGCCTTATAGATAGCGGATGTAGTCACTGTCACGGTAATGTCCTCAAAGCAATTGTACAAACGATTGGATTGATCAGCGCGCTTAGGGCTGGGCGAGCTCGTTGCGTACGATGTTTCCGTTTTGCATCACCAGTCGCACATCGTGCAAAGCCGAAATGCGCTGTGTGGGGTCGCCGTCCACCGCGATAAGGTCGGCCGTCAGGCCCGTTTTCAGACGTCCCACAGAGTCGCTGATACGAAACAGATCGGCGTTTCCCGCGGTGGCGGCACGCAGCGCATTGATAGCGGTCATGCCGTACTCAACCATGAGTTCCAGTTCGATGACGTTCTCACCATGCGCGTAAACACCAACATCGCCGCCGAAGCAGATATTAACGCCTGCTTCTAAGGCTGCGCGGAAGCTTGCGATGGACTGCTCCACCCGGGGCGGCGTAGGGTCTATACCTTTACGCCAGCCCCCATAGGCGGAAATGGATTCGCCCGCGGCGAGCGTAGGACACAGCGCGACATCGTTTTCACGCATGAGTTTAAAAGTCTCCGGGGTCGCCCCATAGCCGTGCTCAATCGTGTAAACCCCGGCCTTCACCGCGCGGCTGATCGCCTCGGCAGTAACCGCGTGAGCGGCAACCGGACGGCCGCTTGAGGAGGCTAGTTCTACAATCAGGTCCAACTCGGACTGCGTATAGGTGGGTGCGGCAGTGCCCCCCGGTCCCCAGCGATAGTCTGCATACACTTTTACCAGATCAATCGTGCGCCCGATTTGCTCGCGCACGGCGGTGCTCAGGCCGTCGTGCCCGTCTGCCGTTTGCGCGCCAAGCGGAACCCGCACGCCCTCGTGGAAACCCTTCGGGCCATAGCTGCCCGTCGCTACCAGGGCAGGTCCGGCAACCAGCAACTTTGGTCCTGGAATGATGCCCTTGTTGATGGCGTCCCGCACGCCGACATCGGCGTAGCCGGCGCCTTCGGAGCCGAGGTCTCGCATGCTCGTAACGCCGGCGTGAAGTGAAGCCCGTGCGTGATTCACCGCACGTGCAACCCGCTCGGCCTCAGATTCCTTGAGCACCTGGTCGTTCCAGGGGGTTTCGTTATATGGATGCAGCAGAATGTGTGAGTGGCCCTCTATCAACCCCGGCAGTAGTGTCTGAGCCGGCAAAGCGAGTTCCCGATCAATGGCCAGCGCCGGTAACTCATCCCGACGACCGGCATAGAGGATCCGTTCTTTGTCGACGACGACTATCCAGTCGCTGTGAAGTTCTTTGCCGTCAAACACCCGCTCCGGGTCCAGCAGCAATACTTCCGCCCGTGTGACGGACGCAAAGCCGCACAGGACGAGTGCCAGGTATGGCATGGCCATGCCAAGGCGGAGAACTGCCTGCATCGCGCGGTTTGAGGATCTGATTAAGACGCTGATAGATCTCACAATCATGACGGGTATTCCTGTATCCCAAGATGTGGCCTGCGTGTCCACGGTCACGCTGGAGACTCTACCGCTAATCTGCGCGGTTTGCTGCCCTATCTCATCCTGGCGCTGCTACCTCAGCCTGTCTCACCTAGGGTGCCGTGCCGGTGCGCTCAGTTGTTACACTAGGCGCGGCAGCGCGAAAGCAGCGCATCTGACATTAGAGTCAGGTGCACGACAGGAGAACCCATGCAAAATCGATGGAAGCGGTACAGTTCGGATAAACACTACGACGAGCTGATTCGGCCGAATGGCACACCACGACAGGTGGCCCGCGCGGCGGTAAAACTTCTGAAAGAACTCCCCTTTGACGACATCGAAGCGCGGCGTGCGGCTGCGGAGTTGGCTATTCGTGAAATGGGCATTTCATTTACTGTGTACAGCGAGGCCGGTGATATCGATCGGGCATGGCCGTTTGATTTGATACCGCGTGTTATCACCTCGCGTGAGTGGGCAAAAGTACGATTGGGTTTAGAGCAGCGTTGTCGCGCACTGAACATGTTTATCGACGATGTATATAACAAGCAGAAAATTTTTACCGACGGCGTGATCCCGGCAGAGACGGTGCTGGAATCGCCCAATTTTAAACAACAGTGCATGGGCGCATCACCACGCTTTGGCGTGTGGGCACATATCTGTGGATCAGATCTGGTGCGCAACTCGGACGGGCAGTTCTACGTGCTGGAGGACAATTTGCGGGTTCCATCGGGCGTGTCGTACATGGTCGAGAACAGGGAAATCACTAAACGTGTGCTGCCAGAAATTTTCGAGAACTACAGTATCCTGCCTGTCGACGACTACCCGTCGCAGTTGTACAGGACCCTCGCCGCGCTGTGTCCTCGGGATCGCAAGCGACCCGTCATTGCGATTCTCACTCCCGGCATTTACAACTCGGCTTACTTTGAACACGCTTTCCTCGCTCAGGGGATGGGGGCCGAATTGGTCGAAGGCGCCGATTTGTTTGTCGACGACGATGACTGTGTGTACATGCGCACCGTTGACGGCCCGGTGCGTGTCGATGTGATCTACCGACGTATCGACGAGGATTTTATGGATCCGGAAGCGTTTCGCGAGGATTCCGTTCTCGGGGTAGCGGGCTTGATGCGCTCCTGGCGGGCAGGTAATGTCGCTATCGCCAACGCACCGGGCGCTGGCGTCGCCGATGACAAAGTCGTGTACGCCTTCGTGCCTGAAATGATTCGGTACTACCTGAAGCAAAAGCCGTTGATAAAGAGCGTGCCTACGTATCTGTGCATGCTGGAAAAGGACCGGGATTACGTGCTGCAAAACATCGCGGATCTTGTGGTAAAGCCGGCCAATGAATCCGGCGGCTACGGCCTGATGGTGGGGCCGCACGCCGACAAGGCAACGCATCGAAAATTCGCCAAGCTGATTAAAAATGATCCGCGTAACTACATCGCCCAACCTACGCTCGCACTGTCGACAGCGCCGACGTTTATCGGTGATGAGATCCAACCGCGGCATCTCGATCTGCGCCCCTTTATTCTCCAGAGTAAAGATATCTGGGTCACCCCGGGAGGTTTGACTCGCGTGGCTATGGTGGAGGGCTCGCTGGTGGTCAACTCCTCGCAGGGCGGTGGCAGCAAGGACACGTGGATTGTGGAGGGCCGACTATGAGCATGCTCTCCAGAGTTGCACAGCGCGTGTACTGGATGGCTCGTTACATTGAGCGCGCTGAGGACACGGCTAGGTTGGTTGCCGCTTATAATCATCTGGTTATGGATGTCCCCCGCGGCTCACAACCCGGCTGGGAAGTGCTCCTGCGTATTCTTGAGGCCGATTCGATATTTGATGACTGGTTTCGAGTGCGTAACGAACAGAACGTCCTGCGCTTGTTGATTGGCGAGGCCAAAGCACCCTGTAGCATTCCCTTTGTTGTAAAGGCGGCGCGGGAGAACGTTCGCACCACTCGTGATGTGCTACCTGATGAGGTGTGGGAGCTGGTGAATGAGTTGTATCTGTTCACCGCCGATGCCGCCGATAAATCCGTAGGGCGGCGCAATCGACAGGCTTACCTCGAAGAAATCATTCAACGCTGTCAGGTGATCAACGGCGTTCTGCGCAGTACGCTGTGCCGGGATCATACCTACCGCTTTATCAAGCTGGGTCAACTGCTGGAGCGCGCTGACATGACGACTCGCATCGTAGATGTCGGTGCGTCAGATTTTCTGGAGCGCGAGGGCACGGTGCAAGGCATCGAGCACCTGCTGTGGGGAACCTTGCTCAAATCGCTTTCCGCGCTCGGTGCCTATCGACGCATGGTCGGGCCGCAGGTAGAGAAAAACGCCGCCGTTGACTTCGTCTTTATGGAGGCCACCTTTCCGCGCTCGGTGCGCTTCTGCGTGAAAGGCATCCGTGAGGAGCTTAAACCCCTCAAGAATCACGAGGGTGCGTTGCGCGTAGTCGATCGAACTCGCCGCAAGCTGGGCCGTTTTGATTCCAACAAGTTTGATCAGGCCGCGCTGCATCGCTACATCGATGAACTACAGCTCATTTTGAGTGGCCTGCATAACGCAATCGATGAGACCTGGTTTCTCAGCTCCCAGGGATGAGACGGTTTTTCTGTGACTGCATGGCCCCCGTCTATTTTGAGAATGATTTTTGCTTTAACTGTAGTTCAGCTTTGGGATATGACCCGGAGAGAAGCACTTTGGTCACTCTCGCCGATTGGGGCGATGGGGCGTTCAGAGACCTACACGGCAATGATTTTCGTTACTGCGCCAACGGCGAGGACTTTGGCGTCTGCAACTGGCTGACGCCCGCTCACGCCAGCACGGCTTTTTGTAAGGCATGCGAGTTCAACCGGACCATCCCGGATCAGACCAGCGCCGACAACAAGCGGCGCTGGATCGTGCTGGAGCGCGCAAAAAAACGGTTGTTCTACACCTTAAGCCAGCTCAAATTGCCAATGATTAACGGTTGGGCAGACCCGCAGCGAGGTTTGCTGCTGGATTTTGTTGAGGACGCGCGCACCTCGGAAAAGTACCCGGAGACCTTTGTATCGACAGGCTATTTAGGTGGGGTGATTACCATTAATGCACTGGAAGCTGACGACGTCGCCCGCGCCGAAGCCCGCGTTGGGCTGGGAGAGCGCTATCGCACCGTGCTCGGACACCTACGGCATGAATCCGGGCATTACTTTTGGTCGCTGTTTAATCCCGATGCAGCGCTGCTGGCCGAATTCCGCGGAATATTCGGTGATGAAAGAGAGGATTACGCGGCGGCGCTGGAACGTCATTATCAAAGTGGACCGACAGACGCCTGGCGTGATGAGTTTATTAGCGTCTATGCGAGCTCACACCCCAGTGAGGATTGGGCTGAATGCTGGGGCCATTACCTGCATATCTACGACGCGCTGGACACGGCCTGGGCGCACCAGTTGATTGGCGTACAGCCCCAAGATATGTCAATGCGCGAACGCCTGGCGGCTTGGTCGCGTATCAGTCTGATGTTAAACGAACTTAACCGCAGCGTGGGGCTTGGCGACGCTTACCCTTTTTTGATTAACGACGCGGTGGCCGAGAAGCTGGAGTACATCGAGTTGGCTATTGGGCGTCTTCGAAAAGTGCTCTGATCGACGGCAGATTTTCAAAGGCCAGACGTATGTTGGCATCCCAGCTCTGTCGCAACTCAAGCAGATAAGGATGACGTTCCTCGAGTTTTGTGTAGAGCTCCTGAGGCTGCAGACTGTCGCGGCGATAGAACAGGCACTCTAGCGGCGGGCCGACGGTGGCGTTTGAGCGCATGGTGGAGTCAACGGATACCAGGGCGCAGCGCATGGCGGTCTCAACCGTGGTGTCAGAGCGGACGATACGATCGAGTATGGGTTTTCCGTATTTGGTCTCGCCAATCTGCAGATAAGGGTACAGATCCGAGGCGGTTATGAAATTGCCCTCCGGATAGACCATATACAGCTCTGGTGCGTTGCCCTTGATCTGCCCGCCGATGATGAAGCTCGCTGTGGCGTTGAATCCCGCGTTAGGCCCACCTTTTTTTGAGTGCTTCTGCTGCTCCTTCAAGCTCAGTTCGCCGATGTAACCGGCGACATCGCTGATATACCGCGCGTTGTAGATGTTGAGCTCGGCATTGTCTTCCAGATCCCGCTGAATTTGCGCAATGACGGCCTGGCTTGTGGCCAGATTGCCAGCGGTAAGAATGACCATGGAACGATCGTAAGGCACTGAAAAACGGTGCATTTTGCTGTAGGTGCTGACCCGGTCGGGTCCTGCATTTGTCCTGGAGTCTGAGCAAAACACCAGTCCCTCTTCCAAGGCGATGGCGAGGCAGTACGTCATTGTTGTATCGGGCTTATTGTGGTCTGGCCCGCGAGAATAACAAAATTTTGTGGTGTTACGACCTTAAGTTTCTGCTTTGGCCTGCCGCTAACGTGTTAAGGAGTGCCAATCCTACGGAAGAGCTCGAATGACCCTCGATATAGTAGCTGCAAATTGACAGGCCGTGCGTCAACTCTGGTCAACATTGAATATGAGAACCACATCCGACAATACGAAAGCGGGAGAGTTATGGGACCCATAGCGAGACAGCGAGCATTCACGTTGATTGAATCTCTTATCGTCGTCGCAATTCTTGGCATTCTCATGACAATTTCTGTAAGCGCCTACGAATCCTATCAACGCGAAACGCGCTTTTCAGTCGCCGTCGCCGATATCACCCTCATCGAGATCGCGATCAGGAAATTTGTCGTGTCCGATTATCAACTCCCCAACAGCCTGGCCGAGGCCGGTGTCAGCAATATGCGTGACCCCTGGGGCAATGAGTATCAGTATCTGCGGATCGAGGGTGGTGATATTAAGGGTAAAGGGAAGCTTCGCAAGGACAAGTCGCTCAATCCGATCAATTCTGATTACGATCTGTACAGCATGGGTGAGGACGGCGATTCAAAGACTCCGTTCACGGCAAAGGCCAGTCGCGATGACATTGTGCGCGCTTCCAATGGCGCTTTTATAGGCCTGGCCGACGACTTCTAGCGGCGCCAGGTGCTGCTCCGAGAAAGCTATGTCCACTGACGCGAGTGCCGGATTTTTCCTCAATAGCCGCCTGGCGCGATACACGTTTTTATTGTTCACCGGTGCAGCGCTGCTGCCGATCGTGTACATCGCCTACCTTTCCTATGACCGTGTTTCTGAGCAGTTGCGCGAGCAGAGTTTTGAGCAATCTCGGCAGCTGTCAAAAAGTCTGGGCATGGAGCTTATGCGGCGCTTGAATAACACCTCCAGAGCGCTGCAACGCATAGCGCAGGACTATGCCGTTGACGGTGCTCCGGACCCGCGCGATCAGGAAGGGTTTGCGACACTCTCGGTGACTGTTAGCAAAGGTATTTCGATGGCGCTTAAAGGGGCGCCGGAGCCGCTTCCCGGGCTCGATGCGAGTGAGCGAGCGTTTCTTATGCGGGGTAAAACACTGCTGCTGCAACAGCGAGATGCCGAAACGGGAAGAGCCAGCAGGCTTCTCCTGCTGCATCGCGTCGCGGGTGACGACGATTTGACCGTGGCAGTAGCCACTCTGCCGCTGGATCTCCTGAGTACCCTTGAGAATCTGATGCCCGGCAGCTCGAGTTTACTGCTTTTGGGACAAGAGGAAGGCCCAGAAAAAGAACCAGAAGCAGGGTCACAGAGCTCAATCTTGTACAGCTCCTCGCGCTGGTTGCCTGCGGTGACCGAACGCCTGCACACGGCTCTGGACACCGCGCCCAGCGGGTACTTCGCCTGGCAGGGCGAGGAGGGCGACCAGCTGGCGGCCTACTGGTCGCTGTTCACCGCGCCGGAGCTGCACCTGCCAAACATTGTTGTGCTGGTCAGCGCTGACCAGGCAGAGGCGCTGGCAGCGATTGCGCGCTTTCGATCGGTTTATCTGCCCGTGCTTGTGCTGGTGCTGTTATCGGTGGCGCTGGTTACCGCCCGTCAGTTGCGTCGGCGTCTAATGCCTCTGGTGGAGCTGCGCAATGCCACGCAGCGGGTTGCTGACGGTCAATTGCGGGTCCAGATCAGTGTGCAGGGCAACGATGAGATTGCCGATCTTGGCAATGCCTTCAACGACATGACCACGAAGCTGGACAATCAGTTTTCCAGCCTGGAGGCGATGGCGGAAATAGATCGGCAAATCCTTTCTTCTTTCGATTCCCGGAAGATCGTCGAAACCGTAGTAGTTCGCGCCGGTGAGCTGACCGACTGTCTTCTGGTGGCGATGCTTGAGATCAACGACAAGAGCGACGGGGCGGCTTACCTCTCCTACAGTTGGCGCGCCAGGGACCGCGCGCTGAATAAAAGTAGTGTCGACCTGAGGGCTGGCGA
>JBGCDU010000014.1:0-453430 GCA_045105635.1 Congregibacter sp. | reverse complement strand
ACCCCATACCGAACTCAGCAGTGAAACGATGCATCGCCGATGGTAGTGTGGGGTTTCCCCATGTGAGAGTAGGTCATCGCCAGGCTTTAATACCGTAAACGCCCCAATCAGTCATGGTTGGGGCGTTTTATTGTGGGGTCTAAAACAGCTCAGTGGGGCCTGGCGATGCCCCACGGTCATGACCATAAAGCGGGTCAGACCCTCGCCAGGCTTTAATACCGTAAACGCCCCAATCAGTCATGGTTGGGGCGTTTTATTGTGGGGTCTTAAACAGCACAGTGGGGCCTAATGTAAGACTCTGGGTCTCGGTGCTATACGATTTGGGTCGTTGCCTTACGGTCTAGCTGCAATGGCTGCCTTAATGGTGTGTGCGATACAGGACTAATCAATGGCACGGGCTTTCCAAGGGCATAGCCCTGACCGAAATCTGTGCCTAGGTCTTCTACAACCCGTTTAATGGCCTCAGATTCAACGTATTCTGCGATCGTCTCAATACCCATTACCTTCGCTATGTCGATAATTGATTTGACAAAGATCAAATCCACTTCGTCCTCAACAATATCTCTAACAAACATGCCGTCAATTTTAATGTAGTCAACGGGGAGATTTTTTAGATACCCAAAAGAAGACATGCCACTGCCAAAATCATCCAGCGCGAAGCGGCAACCAAGTTCCTTTAGGGATTCCATAAATTTCCGAGCTTCCGCAATGTTATTCATCACTGCGGTTTCGGTTATCTCGAAGTTGACCGTTCCAACCGGCAATTCTGAGGTCTTAATGAATATCTCGATGTCTGACAAAAACTTGGTGTTTCCCAAACTGAGGCCAGAAAGGTTCACCCAGTATGACTGGCCGGCATTGTGCAGGGAGTGATCGTCCTTGAGCAACTTGATAAGACGCTGGATTACCCAACGGTCGATCTTGTCCATAAGGCCATAGCGCTCAGCCGCCGGAATGAAAGCGCCTGGGGGGATGGGCTGCTCTCCACGATCATCCCACATGCGCAGTAGAATTTCCTTGCGCTCACCATCACACTCGGCGTTTAACGCCACTACCGGTTGTGCATAAAGTACAAATCGATCGCCATCCAGAGCGTCATGCAACCGCTGTACCCAGCGCATCTCGCCTTGGCGTTCATGCACCTCACGGTCCTCCCCCTGGATGATATGGACGCGATTCCTGCCCTGGTCTTTAGCTACGAAGCAAGCGGTGTCTGCCTCATTCATGAGTACCGAGATATCCGTCATAGGTTGCGTGACGACAACTACGCCAATGCTCGCGCCGACTCGGAACACCTTGCCCTCGAAGTTGTACTCCCAGCTCTCTATGGCCTCGCGAATGTTCTCGGCAATGCGGTGCACCGCATTATCGTCAGAACCGGTTAGCAAGACCGCGAACTCGTCACCGCCTAATCGAACGACAAGATCCTCTGGACCCACAGTGTTAGCGATAATGTGCGCGACTTGACGCAGGAGTTCATCGCCAGCCATATGCCCACAGGCATCGTTCACGACCTTGAACTGATCGAGGTCGAGAAATCCTAGCGCATAAAACTCAAATGGTGTGCGTTCGGCCGCCGCCGCTAAAGCTTCTTTTAATATTCTGCGGTTCGGGAGTCCTGTAAGTACATCGTGTTGGGCCTGGTACTCGAGTTCTTCCGAGAGCTTCTTTGATTCAGTGATGTCCTGTAGTTGAAGTACGGCGTAGCGAAAGTTGCGCTGATCGTTGCGAATTGCCGAAAAGCTCAGGACAACCGACATTTGCATACCCTGGCCGCTGATACAGCTTGCGTCGGCAGAAAAGCTCGTTTTTTCGCCGTTCACCAGGCCTTTGAAATACTGGCTTATTTGCTCGTGCGCAGCACTCTCGATGAAATCGTGCAGATACAGCATATCAATGTTGTTTATATCCAACGTACGAGAGAAAGCCGCATTAAACCGAAATGTCCGCTGCTGCTCGTCGACTAGGGCCATGCCGATCGGTGCGTTGATGAACGCTTGTTCAAATCGCGCTTCTATCTCGCGTTTCTCTTCTTCGGACCTTGCTCGCTCACTGATCTCATGTTCCAGCTCTACGTTTTTTGTCGCTAACTGTTGCGTCCGCTCTTGGACTTTGCTTTCGAGGTCTGTATCGCGCCGCTCGATAATATCGAGCATGCTATTAAAATCCTCCGTGAGTTGGCCAATTTCGTCTCGAAAAGTAACTTCGCCGCGCAAGGCGTAATTCTTCGACTCGGTGACATCTCTCGCCAGCACGGAAAGGCGTTTGAGTGGACGTGTAACGACGGATTGCATCGGCAGCAGCAGCAGCGCTCCAAGGATCATAGCCACACCGGCGGTACTTATGAGCGATAGGGTAATATCGACGAACGCCTCGTATATTTCGTTGGTGTGATAGGTCAGTTCTATCTTGGCAATTTCCCGTGAGTCGGCTTCGACTGGCACACGGATGCTACCCGTTTGTTGACGAAAAGAAGCGATTTGAAGCGCGAATAGACGTCGCATTTGCGGCGTGGCCTGAAACTCGATCGAATACGCTGAGGTAGCGTCCTCGAGTAGAATCCGCGCACCGGTGATGGCCGGGTCCGTGGCGAGCGCGGACAGAATGACAGCGGCTTCATCCCAATCCTCAAAGAGCACCGCGGCCGAGGCATTGGATGCGACGAGTCGTGCCTGGCTGGCGATACGTTCATCAAAGTAATCGGTGTAGTTTTGCAGCGCAATGTAGACCCAGAACACGCCGGAAAGTAGCAATGCGAACACGGTCGCCAGCAAGTTAATGGAGAGTAATTTGTTGCGGATAGACTGGTGGGAAATCACGGTACGCTAGTCCACCTGCCGTGACAGACGCAACAGCTTGGAACTGATACGGTAATCTGCGGACTGGATAACATCATTGTTCATGGCGAAGCGAAGCTTTAGGTTACGCATGTAAAATTGTACGGCGAACCCGTCTGCCAAGGCCCCTTTGCGATCACTTACCGTGAGCAGAGATTGCTGTTGTGCCTCAAGCGCAGCCGTAGGTAATGGCGCGCTGGAGGACTCGTCCCAATAAAACACATCGCACTGCGACCACTCGTCCCACGCGGTGATTGTGCGCAGGGTTGTATGATTCCCCAACACCCGGCCATTCTCCGACAGAACGTAGGGAGCGACCGATGAGTTCTGGTGCAGGCAGATTACGGCCTCGTTCTTGTCGTCCTTCCAGCGCACAAAACTCATTATGTTGATCAGATAAGCAGCCTTCAGTTTTTCTTCGATGTTGTCTTGGGCACAGAGACGCTCGCCCAACAGCGCGGGCAATACTAGCCCCAGGAACCACAGCAAGGGCTGTCGCAACCGTGGGCGCCGGGCGCGCGGTGGCTGTGTGAGAGTGTTCAATTCGTAGCGAAACATGTGGGCTTTAGTTTGCCCATTCGTAGTCGAGGCCGATAAAGAACTCTCGACCCACCATTTCCGCTAATTGCCCGTCGCCGCCGTTAAACGTTTCTACGGGCGTTTCATTAGTCAAATTCCTGCCGTAGAAGCTTAATGAGACAGGTTGGTTGCTGCGGCCCACATTAAAGGGAAGTCGGTATCGTACGTGCAGGTTCAAATACCCATAATCGTCTAGTTTGGCAGCGTCAGCTTGCTCGAAGACGAGTTCACTCCAGAAAAGGGGCGCATAGTGTGACCCACGCCAACTCCACTCAAGTGTCGCGCTCAATGCATCCGCGGCTTCGTAGGTCATACCTAAGTTCACTTTATGCCTAGGCGCATAGCTAAACTCGAGTTCGTTCCCTGCCGAGTCGACGCCAGCACCTTGTTGTCTTTCGGTTTGGAACGACCAGTTTACGTAGCCAGACCAGCGACTGCTGGGCGAGTAGCGCACCTCGGTTTCAGCGCCACGAATGAGGGCCTTGCCCGGGTGATTCTCGGACGTTACGCGGTCATCTCGATAGGCCAATACGATGGGGTTGTTGACCGTGTTGTGATAAAAATCGACCTTGGCCTGCAGGTGATTCGAGAACACGTACTCGGCGCCAAGCTCAAAGCTCTTCATTTTTTCAGCTGCGAGACCTGGGTTAGCCTCAAAGTCAGTCTGGAAAAGAATGCCAATGGGCTCCGGAGCTTCGGCGGCAAAGAATCGTGAATTACTGTTCAGCTCAACGAAAGTCGGATAGCGTGCAGCCATGCTCCACCCACCGCGGAGTGTTAACTTATCAGTGGGTTTGGCCACCAATGCTACTCGTGGGAAGAACTCATCCCCAAGGAGATCGGGCGCAGTGGCACTGTCGTACCGCAGACCGATAACTGCTTCTAGCCGTTGCTTGGGGAAACTGATTTGGTCCTGGACGAAGTAGGCAAATTTTTGATATTGAGTGACTTTTTCCAGCGGATCGCTTGGCGTTGTCACCTGGTCGAAACTATCGCCGGCGGAGTTTCGTCGAAATTCCGCGCCAAATAATATGCTGTGGTTCTCGATGGAATCGATACCCACCTGCATGTTGCCAAATAGCTGATAGCCATGGTCTATTTTTTTATCGAATTCCTGACTCTGCGACGCCGCGTGGCAGGCTCCACAATGTGAGCCATTTCGGTTTGCATAGGACAGGGTTGACTCTACGCTCCAGGAGCCGTCGTTGGCCTCTTTTTGGTGTTTTACAGAGGCGATGTTGACGTCTTGCTCTATGGTCTCCACGCTTTCAAACCGTGCGTTTACGGCTGGGACTATGACGCTGCTAAAACCATCGAACTTGTCTTGCCGGCGATAGTAAGAGAGCTGAAAGTCTTTATAGTTCGCTTTTATGAAGAGATCCTGACCGCTTGAGCTGGAACCGCTATCACGCCACAACGCGGTCGGCATTTGGCCCTCTTCGACTCTTGCTGATAGAAAGATTGAGGCATCTTCGCCGAACTTACTGCCGTGGGTCACAGTGACTGCTCTGGCTTTGCGGTCGCCGGCGAATACCGCTGCCCGAGTCTGTTGATACTCTTCGCCCGATAATGTCACGATGTTGATCACACCGTTAAGCGCATTTTCCCCATAGAGGGCGGAGCCTGCGCCTCGGATAACCTCTATGTGTTTCACGTTTTCGAGATTGAAGAAGTCGAAGCCCGGGTGCTGCGGGAAGCCGCCCTTGTTCCAGGAGTTGTAAGGAATTCCATCGATGAGGAGAAGAACCTCGCTGGCAAAGGGATTGGAGCCGAAGCTGCGAATCTCGATACTCTGTACCATCGGATTCCAACGAACGTTCACGCCCGGTATCAAGCGGAGAAGTTGGGGGATCGTTCTGGCGGAGGAATTGCGTATCTGGTCGTAGGTGATGACCGAAACGGCCCCCGGTGATTCTGAGAGACGTATTAGGCTCTTTGTAGGCGCGCTCACCTCGTAATCCAGCAGACCCTCAAAGCCCACATCTAGCAGCGAATTCACAGACACATCGTCGGCACTGGCCGAGAAAGTCCATAAGTAGAGCAGTAGCGCGATTGCCAGCAGACCACGATCTGCTTTGCGTCCAGCGACAAGTTTGTACCGAAGCGAGAGCATAATTCTGGTTCCGAAAAGTGTCGCTAGGTTAGCGGCAATCGGCGCGAAAACGTTATGGTCCAGCAGGACAAATAGGGACCTATGGGCTCTGTGGTTTACCGCGAGCGGCAAGCCCGGTAAGGCGAAATACCGACGAGCAGAAAGTGCGCGGAATGAGAGGCAGAGGTCAGCGCTTATTCTTGCCCGAATATACATTTTTTACACGATGGCATAGTCTTTACCTGTGTATAGAATCTTTTCAATGATAAGGAATAAGCCATGAGTAAGGGTTTCTTTTACGCCCTATTCGCTGCAATGGCGGCAACGCAGACTCTGGCGGCTGCGTCGCCCGACACAGACACGGGTGAGTGGCACTATCTTGGAGGCGATGCGGCGCACACCCGCTATTCCCCCGCCGATAAAATCAATCCCGGCAACCTCAAAGAGCTTGAGGAAGCCTGGGTCTGGGACGGCGCTACGCTCGATGCGCGGAGTGGTCGGTCTACTCCGAGTTATGTCAATGGCGTTCTGTACACCGTCGCAGGGCCGCGGCGGCACGTGGTAGCGATTGATCCTGCCAGCGGCGAAACGCTTTGGACCTACCGCGAACCTAATACGCGTCGCTACGAATATTCTATGCGCAAGGATTATGGGAAGGGAGTTGCCTACGCCGAGGTCAACGGTAAGGGCGTTATCTACATAGTCTCTCCGGCGTTCTTTCTGACGGCGCTGGATGCAGAGACAGGCTTGCCGCTGGAGGGCTTTGGCAAGCCCGTGCCGGTTGATGGATTCCCGAAAACAGGCGTGGTTGACCTTCTGGCTGACCTTGGACACGATTACGATCCTTACGAGGGTATTCCCCTCGATGTCGGATACGTCACCTCCAGCTCTCCGCCTATCGTGGTGAATGGTGTCGTGATTGTCGGCAACTCCGCCGAACAGGGGTATAACCAGTCCCGGATCGAAAATATACCGGGTGACATTCTTGCTTACGATGCGAAAACCGGTGAGTTTCTGTGGAAGTTCGATGTGCTGCCGAGTCCCGGTGAATACGGTCATGAGACCTGGGAGAATGACGCATGGAAATGGACCGGGGATATCTCCAGCTGGGCACCTCTATCGGCTGATTCGGAACTGGGCCTGGTTTATATCCCGACCAACGGTGCCACCATGGATTTTTACGGTGGTTTCCGACCGGGCGACAACCTGTTCAGCACTAGCTTGATTGCACTGGATGTAAAAACCGGCGACCGCGCCTGGCATTATCAGCTGGTCCACCATGACATCTGGAACTATGACACGCCAACCGCACCGATCCTGCTTGACGTCACCGTGGACGGTAAGGAAATCCCGGTTGTCGCGCAAGCGACTAAACAGTCGATGATCTTCACTTTTGATCGCCGTACCGGTGAGCCCGTGTGGCCTATTGAAGAGAGGCCCGTACCTGCCTCAGACATCCCTGGCGAGAAGCTTGCAGCCACGCAGCCTTTTGCAAGCTGGCCTGCACCCTATGAGATCCTTGGCATCACCGAAGACGATTTGATCGATTTCACTCCCTCACTGCGTAAGCGTGCAGTAGAAATAATGTCTGAGTACAAAATGGGGCCGGCTTTTAATCCGCCGCTTCATCGAGACAACGACCAGGGCTACAAGGCGTCTATCTGGTGTCCGGGTGATAATGGGGGGGTAAATATCTACGCTCCTCCGGTCGCCGATCCGGTTAATGGCATTCTCTTTGTACCTTCCATGAAGGACTGTACTTCGCAGCTGATTGGCTCGGGGGAGGAGCGGGATAAATTGCTCAAAGAGCCTACGGGCACCCGTTTTTCGGATTACGCAGTACTGCGCAGGGCAACGCCGCGCGGTCCGGATGGACTGGAGTTATTTAAGCCGCCTTACAGCCGGATTACCGCTATCGATATGAACAGCGGAGAGCATCTCTGGATGATTCCGGTCGGGGAGACCCCTAAAAATGTCCTCGAGCATCCCGAGCTCAAGGGCATGAATATACCGAATACAGGTACCGGCGCCACGCCGCCGATGTTGGTGACGCCGTCCATGGTGGTGTACACCTCTACGAGTAGTGACGGTATTCCGCTGTTGTTTGCCCTGGATAAAATGACCGGCAGTGAACTGGCGCGAGTCGAAATTCCAGGCACGGGTCGCTACGGGATGATGACCTACGTTCATGAGGGACGGCAGTACATCATGCTGCAGACAGGCGGTAAGCTGACTGCGCTTTCCCTGCCCGAGAAGCGCGGATCTGCAGACTAATGGGTGTCCTAGCGTCACGCCGATACAACTTTGGTGCAGCAGCCTGCGCATTGAGTTTGGCGGTGGCAATCATGCCGGTAGCCGTTTTCACGCTCGCGTCCAGCCCCGTGCAGGCGGAGCAGGCGGTGACGGTCAACGCCGCGGTGTTCTCATCAGAACAGGCAAAGACAGGTCGTTCGGTATTTCGCAAGCACTGCAAGAGCTGCCACGAGGAAGAGTACTTCGATACGGTAATGCGGGTTTGGAACGGCGAGCCCCTGTCCGAGTTGTTTTCGGTGATGGCGGCGACAATGCCGCAGAACAACCCGGGATCTTTACGAGATCAGGAATACCTGGATGTGCTCGCTTACGTTTTGTTTTCCCTCGGTTATCCAAACGGCGATCATGCCCTGGATTCCAAGGACCTTTTGCAGACCCGGATCGAACCACAGCAGTAAATCTTCGCTCGGCGAGTGACTGATGTACCCCGGCTGCCAAGCCGAATGGCTGCCTGCAGTCTTCTTTTGCCGTAGCATTACGGGATTACTCGATGATACGTTTGCCCCAGGGCACACCCTGGTCCTGTTTGCTGACCGGGCGCAGTCCACGATAAACGAATTTCTGCACACGCTTGCCCTCGTAAGTTTCCGTCGTGAACAGATTGCCTTTGGAATCGCTGGCTATGGAGTGCACAGCAAAGAACTGGCCGGGTTGGCGACCGCCGTCACCAAAGCTGGTGAGTATGTCCAAAGATTTGCGCTCCATTACATAGACTTTCATATTTTTACCGTCGGCGACGAACATGAACTTCTGTTCTGGATCTCGGGAAAAAGCGATATCCCAGACCGAGCCGTCGCCGAGAGTCATTGGCTCGATGAATTTTTCCGTGACGTAACTGCCGTCCGTGCGAAAGACCTGAATACGATCGTTGGCACGATCACAGACATACACCAGACCGTCATTCGATGGCTCTGCGCAGTGCACCGGATTGCGGAACTGCTGGGCCGGCGGCGCAGCGGGGTCATAGCGCCCGAGGTTGGTGTCGTCGGGTCGATTACCGTAGGCACCCCAAAAACGTTTGAAAGCACCGGTATCTGCGTTGAGTACTGCTACGCGCTTATTGGAATACCCATCGGACACGTAAGCCTCATTGGCGTTCGCATCAAAGGAGATTTTTGCCACGCGGCCAAAGTGCGTCTTTGAGAGACTGTCGGCCGCCTGCCCGGGAATGCCGATCTGTTGGAGGAAACGACCGTCCCGGGTGAATTTAAGAATATGCGAGTCCTTGCCGCCGTTGCCACCGATCCAGATATTGTCTTTGTGGTCCAGGGTCAGTCCATGGTTCGACTCCGGCCACACGTAGTCTTCGCCAGCCCCGCCCCAGGCTTTAACCAGTCGTCCCTCAGGATCGAACTCGAGGATATTGGGAGCCGGTATACAGCACGTCCCTGTGGGCGGCTGTGCCACTGCACCGATTTCGGTGCGCTCATTGAAGGAATTGCGGCGGTGGATGACGTAAACGTGATCTCGAGAGTCCACCCCGACACCAATGGCCGAACCGAGTACCCAATGGTTCGGTAACGGCTGTGGCCAGTAGGGATCCACTTCAAAATGTGGCGCAGCCCGGTCTTCTGCCACGGCAAGAGTCGACCCGGATAGCATTGGAAGGGTCGCAAGAATGACAAGAATCGGAGCGATGGCAATTACGCTCGGAACCGAGCGCAATTGAATACGTTTGGCGATAGTCATGATCAAAGTCCTGGCAACAGTCGAGAATACGGTGGTGCCTAAGCGGGAAAGACCTGAATCTTGCTTCATGAATACGTCCTTACGATGCCTGCGCTAATTATTTCAGTGTTCAGTGTTCAATATTCAATGGCGTAGCCCCGCCGCCGGGCAGAGGCGTTCAGGGTGAGTATAACCACCACTCTGATGACCGTATACTTAGGCAGTACACCGCCGATCCCATTTGCATAAGGCCCCTGGATTTTGCGCGCCCTGGCTTTGCTTACGCTGCTGTTCGCTGCGTCTTTCGTTACCGCTCATGAGTTGCCGCCGCGCGTTGCCGTGCGCATGTTGGTGGCGGTCGATGCTGCGGGTCGATCCGCAGAGATCATGGTGCGCGTGCCTCTCGAAGCCATGCGAGACGTAGATTTCCCGCTGGAGGGTCCTGGTTATCTACGCATTGAACAGGCCCGGGAGGCTCTCCGTGAGGCGGCGGGTCTTTGGATCGTGGACTCGATAAGTCTACGTGCCAGCGGAGAGGCGCTGTTGCCAAGCCACGTCACTACTCGTCTTGCTCTTCCGTCGAATCGAGCTTTTGACTCGCTGGCGCAGGCCCAAGAACACTTTTCCGGTCCGCTACTCGATCCGTCAACCCGCATTTTCTGGCGCCAGGCATTGCTCGATGTTCGCTTTGAGCTACTCCTGCCTCCGAACACGGCCGCTTCGGACCTAGTTGTCGACGTGGCTTTGCAGCATCTCGGTGTTCGAACCCGGGTCGATCTGCTGTACTTCGCCGCCAACCAGAGTGAGTCATTGCTTTCTTTTGATGGTGCGGTTCAGGGGCTGAGCTTAGCGCCGGGCATACTGAGTGTGACAGGGGATTTTTTTTTACAGGGCGTAAAACACATCGTCAGCGGTCTGGATCATCTGCTGTTTCTGATCTGTCTGGTGTTGCCTGTGCGTCGCTTTTGGCCGCTGGTCAAAGTGGTAACGGCCTTTGCGATCGCACACTCGATCACTCTGGCAGCCGCGGCGCTGGGCTATGCGCCGCAGCCACTCTGGTTTCCGGCTTTGGTTGAGTTTTTAATTGCGGCGTCGATAGTTTTTCTCGCTATCGAAAATGTTCTGCGGCAACGCTTCAGTCATCGTGCCGCGATCGCTTTTCTATGCGGACTTGTACATGGGTTTGGCTTTTCTTTTACGTTGGCCGAGGCGCTGCCCTTTGCACAGAACCACCAACTTGTCGCGTTGGCGAGTTTTAATCTGGGCGTCGAGGCCGGGCAGATTGCGGTACTGCTGGTGTTCGTACTGTCGCTGCAGTTACTTTCGCGGCTTGTGACGTCAGAGCGCACTTTGATACTGCTGGTGTCGTTGTTGGTGGGCCACACTGGCTGGCATTGGATGAGCGAGCGCCTTGAGCGCCTTTCGGGGTACTGGTGACGTGTACTACTCAAGGCGCTGCTTCTCACGTTCTATGTCCTTGAGAGTTTGCAGATACGCCTTGCGGTTGTTCACCACGCGTCGGCGCGTGCTCTCTTCCAATGCGGTGAGATCTGGATTCCAGTCGAGAAATTCTTGCGCATGAAAGTCCTGCAGCAAACGACAGTCTCCGGTGGCTGGGTCCCGCGTCGACTGCAGCATGTATAGGCAGGTGTCGGCGCGCGTCAGGGCGTCGATGGAGAACTGAAGGGGATTAGCCCAATTTCTCTCGTCTGCCTTGGCGAGCATGGCACCCGGGTCTGTGAATGGCAGGGTAAGAAGCGTAGCGAACAAGCAAAGTTCTGGTCTGCACACGTTGTTTTCCCGTTGGAGCAATGCCACAGTATTCTCAAGATACCATTGTGATCATCGACTGAGAAATACGTGTCGTGGAACACACCTACGCACTCACGGGAGATAAAAAATGAACTCGCTGCAGACTTTGGTGCTGAGCTCACAGCTCGTCTTGAGCGCCGCAACGTTCGCGCAAAATTATGCGCCAAACCCCTATGAATCGGGTCTGAACTGGGGTGTGTTACCCGGCGATCGAAGCTTTGGTTCGACCAGCGCGATTTACCCTGCTCGAGATGGCAAACACATCTGGGTTGCCGAACGCTGCGGCGCAAACTCCTGCGTTGGTAGCGAGGTAGATCCTGTGCTGCTGTTTGATTTGGAGGGCAACCTCGTGCGTAGCTTCGGTGCGGGCCTGTTTGCCTGGCCGCACGGCATGTACGTGGATACAGAGGATAATGTCTGGGTCGCCGACTCCGTCGGCTACCGCCCAGTGCCTGAGGGTATCGGTCACGTCATCTACAAGTTTTCGCCGCAAGGCGAGCTGCTCCTGACGCTGGGCCGGATCGGCGAGGCGGGTGACGGCGAATACACCTTCCGTAAACCTTCGGATGTGCTAGTAGCACCGAACGGCAGTATCTTTGTCGTCGACGGCCATGGATCATCGGCGGGCCAGCCAGTAAACAATCGCGTCGTAAAGTTCAACGCGCAGGGACAGTACATTCTGTCCTGGGGCATGGAAGGCGGTGATGCGGGAGAGTTTTCCGATCCCCATGCCCTGGCTATGGACAAACAGGGCCGCCTGTTTGTGGGTGACCGGGCCAACTCGCGCATTCAATTGTTTGACCAGGAGGGGCGCTACCTCGAAACCTGGACTCAGTTCGGTCGACCAAGCGGCATCTACATCGACGCCAATGACGTCATTTACGTAGCGGATTCCGAATCCAATGCCCGTCGCAACCCTGGTTGGAAGCGCGGCATTCGTATTGGCCGTGCAAAAGATGGCTTCGTTACAGCGTTTATTCCAGACCCGGAAACCGATCAGGACAACTCTGGTACGAGTGGTGCGGAGGGTATTGCGGTGGATGCGGTTGGCAACATTTATGCGGCGGAGGTAGGACCGCGAGCCGTAAAGAAGTATCTACGACGCTAATGCATGCTGCTTATCACATGGATTTCGGCCGGCGTGATATAGCGTGTTTTGAGGTCGGTTCCGAACAAATCGCGTCTTCGGCCTTCCCCGTCGGGAACCGTATGGACTCTCGTCATCGTGATTCAGCTCGTTTCGAAGCCGACGTAACGCACTGTGTTTCGTCCATTGGCTTTGGATTCGTAGACGCCCTGATCTGAGCGAGCGATCAATTCTGTGGCAATTTTTTGCTCATCACGATCGTCGATTCGTCGATCGGGTTGCCAACAGCAAACACCCATGGACAGTGTCACAGAGATAGCATCACCGCGTTCGCCAGACTCGTCCTCCAGTTCAACCTGCAATTGGCTCACCCGCTGGCGAAGACGCTCGGCAATGTCCATTGCCAGTTCTCTACCGCAGCTGGGCAGCACCAAGGCAAACTCTTCACCGCCATAGCGACAGACGTGATCGACTCTGCGCAGAGTGTCCCGCAGTAGTTGGGCCACGGCGCGCAGTACCTTGTCGCCCATGGGGTGACCGTAGGTGTCGTTAATCGCCTTGAAATGGTCCAGATCAATGAACAGCAGACAGAGGGGGTCACCGCTACGGGCGGCGCGTGAAACTTCTCTATCGAGCGCGATGTGAAAGCCACGTCGGTTGTTCACCCTGGTTAGCATGTCGAGCATGGACAGGCGACGCAGATGTTCTTGTGAGACTGCATTTTCTATGCAGACGGCTAAAATCGAGGCTAAATGCGCCATGAAATCCGTGGATTTGTCCGCGGTGAAGCGTCGGTCTCCCTTTGCGCCGAAGTGTATGCTGCCCACGAATGTGCCGTTTCGGTGAAGGGGCAGCATCGCCGCGGAACGCAGCGTTCGACCTTTAAAGACAGGCAGAGGGTTTGTTTTCTGAATTGACGCGAGTCGCACGTCGAGCGGGTCCTGATACAGACGCTCAAAAATGCGCTCATGCTTGAGCAGCTGGAGGTCTCTGTGCTCCAGAAACGCCTCAGGTATCATTTCACCCAATACGTCCTGGGGGTCGTGCAACCAGAGCTCTACAGCGTCCAGCCTTAGCATCTCAATGCTTGTGTGTAGCAGGGTATGTAAAAGCGCCTCGAAACTACCGGCGGATAAAATTTTCAGCTCGAATTGTTGATAGCGACGAAGTATCTGCTCGTTCTGTGCCGCCTCCTCATAAAGCTCTTTTACAGATCGAGGTGGGCCTTCGGAAACGTGCCCGGGGGATCGCTGGTGCTTGTGCTCGTCTACGGACATGTCAGGTCCATCCGGGTGGAGCAGGCTCGCAATTGGAAATGCCTCTGTTTAGCCAAAGGATCGCCCCCTAGGTGCATGATCGTGCAAAAACGCTAGCCAAGGCGTGACGCGAGCCAGGCGTGGCCATCCACCATGCGCTGGACCTCGTCTTCCCGCGGCGTGATATCCCAGTCATCTTTGCCTACGGACCCGCCGAGAAGAATCCCGGTCTTGCGTGGGAAAGCATACAGCAGACCGTAGTCCGCCGTGACGCCAGCGTAGCCGTAGTCGATGTCATTTTGCGGCAGCAGCATAGTGAGTTGTCCCCGCGCGGGCACAATGCTCTCGTCCCCGAATATCGCACCGGCACCGAGCCCTGTACAGTTGACGACAGTGTTTTCAGTCAGGCCTTCTACATCGTCCGGGCGCTCGAGGATTTTTTCCACGAATCGACCGCCGGCGGCAAGGAAATCCCTTACCAGTGCCCGCAGGTAAATGTCCGGATCGATCATTAGCGTGTAATAGGCGTCGTGATAGGCAAAGCCCAGCGGGCCGCGCGGTCGATTGCGGATAAGGCCCGGATAAAGCTTATCGCCGCCAACGTAAGCGGAGGAGGTGTCCATCGGTCTATTGCTCAGGGAGAACTGACGAATCCAGTAGACCCCGTAGTCGGGATCGTTTGCGTAGCCAATAAACCGTTTGAACGCGATCTGGGACGCGAGATCGAGCATGGCTCGAGTCGACGCAGTCACCATCTCGTCCTCGAAGAGTGTTACCGGATGCCACATGGCGCCTGCAACATTTGATGTGGTGTAGGGAGGGAAGTCTTTTGCGTAGATGGTGATGTCTGCACCCTGACGCTGTAGCGAGATAGCGGTGGATAGACCAATAACCCCGGAGCCTAGAACCGCTATTTCCCTGCGCTGTAGGTCCTTGGCCAAAGAGCCTGCCATTTCGGCCACACCCCAGGAGAGCGATACCCCACCGCCGCCATGGCCATAGTTGTGTATCACGTCTTTTGGTCCAAGTTGAACGACCTCCAGGCGCGGTCCCGGTTTGCGAAATGGACGTAGCCCGACGATCGTGCGAGTAACCCGGTCCATGGACGAATTGATCGGTCGCATGGGCGCGCCGATGGGCTGTACCAGCGCATTGCCAGTGTTTCCCGGAGGCGCAATAGTAGATCCACTGTTTTTGGGCGCTGTCACGCAGCCAGAAAGTGAGGTTGCAGCAAGTCCAGCCGCGGCAGTTAAAAACTCTCTTCGTCTCATGATGGCGAATCCGTTCGGTGCGGATGATGGCTGTCAGGAAGGTAGATGTTCGATGCAACTATAGCGGTGATAGCTAACGGCACTCATCACGATCCTAAAAATGAGGATGTGTCTCAGCGTAAAACACTGTGTCGTTGCATGGAAGATACTCGTCGCCTTTTTTCTGGCCTGTTTTTTGCTGTTATCTTAAGGCTAAGCATGCTGCGTTCGGTTATCGCAGATATGGATGAGTTCTCGCTCACTAACAGAATAGGATACACAAGCATGAGATCACCACGGCGCTTGGCGGCAATCGAAACAACGACGAAGACCTGTCGAGCGGCCGCGGTTCCGCAGCGGAACTCCCTGGGGTCGGGAGCATGATTGATTTAGGTTTAGAAAGCGCACCACAAACGCGCTGCGCTCTTTATAAAATGCACCAAACGTTGGCAATGAGAATCCAGCACACGGTCAAGTTGATGGCTGTCGGGTTCATCGGTGCAAAGCCTGGCGTCGTCACTCTGTCGCTACTACTGTCCGCAGGGGTGAGTGCCCAGATCGCGATGACACCGGTGCAGCCGGAATTGTTCAAGGATCCGCAGGGACAATCCAACGCCTGGGGGGATTATGATGGCGACGGTGACCTTGATCTTGTAGTGCTGTTTCGTGATGCACCGGTGCGACTTTATGAGAACCAGGAAGGGGTTTTCGTAGACGTGGCGCCGGACAGTGGCTTACCCATCGATGGTGGCAATCCACGCTCCGTCGCCTGGGGCGACTACGACAAGGATGGAGATCTCGATCTGTATATCGGCTATTCGGGGTTTGATGGTCCCAGAAACCGACTTATGCAAAACCGCAGTAGTGAAGGCAAGGCGGGTTTTGTCGATGTCGCCCCGCAGGCTGGGGTAGATATTCAATCTATTACTCGACAGGTTTCCTTCATCGACTTCGACGCGGATGGCGATCTCGATTTGTATGTTGCGCTGCGCTCTGGGGCGAATCGTCTGTTTAAAAACGCAGGGGGGGGGTTTGAGGATGTGACCTTCAAAATCGGAATTGCGGAACCGCGTCGCACGGTCGGGGCATGTTGGTTCGACATGGATCAGGATGGTGATCTCGATCTGTTTACGGCAAATCAGAATGGCGATCGGGATGGCGTTTTCCGCAACGACGGTGAGCGCTTTACGGAAATCGGCATGGAAATGAATATGGATCAACCGAGACGCCCGCTCGCTGACGGCAGCGTCGATTGCGCGGTCGCCGATTACGACAATGACGGCGACCTCGACCTCTACGTGGCTGAGTACGGCGACGACTCACTGTTTCGCAACAACGGCGACGGATCATTTACGGATATCGCAGATAAAGTCGGGCTGGCTGTCCATGCGCACATCGTGACCGGTGTCTGGGGGGACGTGCAGCATGATGGTTTTCTGGATCTTTATACGGTGGGTTACATCAACGGCAAACCGGGCGCAGCAGACTATTTGTTCGTTAATCGTGATGGCCAGTTCGTCAATCAACTGCCGGACGTGGTCGCGCGGCACGATTCCGATCACGGGGTGCAGTGGGCCGATTTCGACGGCGATGGCGATCTGGATCTTGCTCTGGCGGCGAACGATCCCGCGGGCTCGCACTACCTGTTTCGCAATCAACTGCCCGCTGATGTGGCATCGCGTTCACTGCAGGTGTTAGTGCTGGACCAGGACGGCCACTACACCCGTGCGGGCTCAGAGGTGCGGATATACGCGGCGGGTACTCGCGAGCTGATCGCTACGCGCCTCGTCGATACGGCGAGCGGTTACAACGCCCAGAATGCCAAGCCCGTGCATTTCGGTTTGCCCAAGGCGATTGATGTAGATGTCGAGGTCACGCTGATGTCGCCGACAGGTCGACAGACCCGCATGTTTACTAACGTGGATTGGCGGGCGCTATCGGGTTCCCCGTTTATTGTCCGAGTAGGTGCGGAGTAGGTGGAGAGTAGGTGGAAAGTAGGTGGAAAGTAGGTGGAGAGTCGGTGGAGAGTACATGTAGAGTCGGTATGGAGTAGGTGGGAAGTAAGTACAGAGCAGGTAGAGGCCAAGTAGAGAGTAGCGGGATCAGTAAGAACACGAGACAATCGCCAAAACGCGCCGCCTGAAACCAATGCCAACTCAGAACTAAACCAGAACTAAACCAGAACTAAACCAGAAGTGAAACAGACCTAGCTCAGAAGCAAATCAGAACTAGGTCAACGATAAGACCAGCGCCAAAAATAAAGGGTATTTTATGTTACTTCAACTCCAACGCGGTCTCATGCTCATCTGGATAGGGTTGCTGGTTACGCCAGCCTTCGCGCAGAGCTTCCAGAACTATGACGGCGATTTTCCCGATGGCACCAAGTTTCTGTTTCACGTGCCGGTCGAAATGCGTGACAGGGTTCGACTCTCTACCGACGTTTATCTGCCAGAGAAAGAAGGCAAGTTTCCCACGCTACTGGTGCGGGACATGTATTCAAACGGCTCCAGCGCGGTTCGGCAGCGCTACGCAAAGTTCGCCACTTCCAACGGCTATGCCTTCGTTTTCCAGTCTGTGCGTGGGCGCTATGATTCCGAAGGACATTGGTATCCGTATTTTCAGGAAATCAACGACGGCGACGACACCCTGTCGTGGATTGCAGATCAGCCCTGGTCGAATGGCAAGGTGGGCATGTTTGGCTCGTCCTATCTCGCGTCTGTGCAATGGCTCGCGGCGCTTAATCGCAACCCGGCACTTGTCGCAATAGCGCCGGCGGTCAGCCCCGGCAATTACTATCGAGACGTGGCCTACCCGGGCGGTGCCTTCTCGCTATTGTCGCGTGCTCGCTGGGGCATCGGTCTTGCCGGCAGTCGCACGAACATGGCGTTCCCAGTGGATTGGATCAATGGCATAGATCATCTGCCCATAGAAACGCTGGGGGAAAGCGTGGGTTTTGATGTGCGCCATTTTCAGGATTGGCTGGCACATCCCTCCTATGATGCCTATTGGCGGCCGCTCAATCTCGAGGGGAGAGCCTCTGAAATGGCGGTGCCGGCCCTGAATATCGGCGGCTGGTATGACGTTTTCCTGCGTAGCACGCTAGGCAGCTATAAGACCATGACGGAAGAGGCCGCCACGGAGCGCGCTCGAGCGGGGCAGCGTCTGGTTATAGGACCATGGCCGCACGCCTGGAATACCACATCGTCTGTTGGCGATCAGGATTTCGGCCCGTCTGCTGTCATCGATGCCGAAGCCATGATTCTTGACTGGTTCGACTACTGGATGAAGGACGGCGGCCCACCGGAGGGCAAGCCAATCCGGATTTTTGTCATGGGCGAAAATGTTTGGCGAGAAGAGAGCCAATGGCCGTTGGCGAACACCGACTATCAGTCGTACTACCTGCACGCGGATAAAACGCTGTCTCCCAGCGCGCCTGATTCAGGCAATGACGCGCTGCGCTACACCTACGACCCGGCAGACCCCGTGCCGACGCTTGGCGGCAACATCATGGAGCCAAAGTTGCGCGGCCCCTACGATCAGGCGTCGCTCGACAAACGCAAGGATGTGTTGCGGTTTTTGACTGCCCCGGTGGAGGGTGCGCTGGAAATTACCGGGCCCATTTCCGCAGAAATATTTGCGCAGAGCAGCGCAACTGACACGGACTTTATGGCCAAACTCATGGTCGTAAAGCCCGATGGCAAAGCCGTCAATCTCGTTGATGGTGTCATCCGTGCGCGCTACCGCAACGGCTTTGAAGAACCAGAGCTGATCGAGCCCGGAACGGTTTACAAATATACGATCGATCTCTGGGCGACCAGCTACGTGTTGTCGCCGGGAGATCGTCTTCGCGTCGATATCACCAGCAGCAACTACCCCCGACTGGCGCGGAACCTGAATACCGGCGCACCATTCGCGAAAACCTCTAAGATGGAGGTCGCTCGACAGCGTGTGCATATGAGCACGCAATACCCTTCGCGATTAATCCTGCCCGTTATTCCACGTTGAATGATTGGGGCCGTCTTGCACTGACCCGCAGCGAATCGCTGCTGGCAGGTTACGATGCCGGTCGAGAGAAGGCATAGAGGAGACAGAGAGAAGATAATGCAGGCCTACCCGACGGATCAGGAGAGAACGACCTCGATGAAAGAACGAACCAAGGAACAGGGCATCGTGCGCTTCGGCGCAGTGGCCCTGTGCCTACTGGCCCTAGCGAACTTCTCGGTGACTAAGGCCGAGGACACCGCGTTTGCTCCGATCCCGCTGGTCCCCTCGGCGCTGGGTCCGTACACCTGGCCGATCACGACCGATGACGAGCGCGCCCAGGCGTACTTCGATCAGGGTATGCAGCTGCGTTATGGCTACAGCATGGGCGAGGCTGCGCGTTCCATGGCCGAAGCGCGGCGCATCGATCCTGATTGCGCCATTTGTTACTGGGGTGAGGCCTTTGCCCTTGGCTCATTTCTGAACCGGCCCATGACTGATGACAACGCAGCCCTCGCGCATGCGGCGATCACGCGGGCTGCTGCGTTGGTGGACGGCGCCTCGCCCGTTGAGGCCGATCTGATTCGTGCAGCGCAGCTGCGCTATCCGGCAGACTTTGATCCTCTTAATCGGCGCGCCATCGATGAAGCCTTTGCGAACGCTATGGCCGAAGTACATGCGAGTTACCCGGATCACACTGAGGTAGCCACCGTATACAGCATCGCATTGTTCCTCTTGGAGGAGCGCCGCGGTCACCGGGATCTTGCTCACCCTGATCTGCAGCGACTTCACGAACTCTTGCTGAGTGTGATTGACATTGAGCCGGCGCATCCCGGTGCCTGCCATCTCTACATTCACGCCACCGAATCAACTGCGCAGCCGGAGCTTGGGCTCCCCTGCGCTGAGGTCCTAGGATCCGCTGTCCCTGGCGCGAGCCATATCCAGCATATGCCGTCCCATACCTGGAACGAGGTCGGACTGTGGCGTCGATCCGTGCGTGCGAACCTGCTTGCATGGCAGGCGGATCGCGCGGCCCTGCGCGACGCAGGGTTTTCCTATGGACCCTCACACAACCTGCATATGCTGGTGTTTGCAGCGTCCTTTGACGGGCAGGGAGATATTGCCATACAGGCGGGCGATGACTACGAGCAAGAGACCAATAATCCGATCTATGCAGTGCTTACGCGCCTGCGCTTCGGGCGTTTCGATGAAGTTCTCGAGCATGGCCCTCGCCCGGAAGATCCCCGGGATGCCGCATTCCATGACTTCGCTCGGGGGTACTCGCTGCTGCGTACCGGAGACATACAAGGTGCGACCGCGCTTCGCGATGACGTTTTTAGGTATGCGGAAACCACGGAGGACCGCTTTCGCTTCCATGACGCGGGTACGCTACTTGGCGCGCTGGGCCACCTGCTTTCGGGTGAGATTTTGCTCGCGCAGGGCAATCTCGACACTGCCATTGCCGAATTCCGCCAGGCAGTGGCACTAGAGGACTCCCTCGGCTATGACGAGCCTGAGCCGCTTCCCTTCGCCCCGCGGCATTGGCTTGGCGCTGCGCTGCTTGAAGCCGGGTGGGCTCAGCAAGCTGAACTGGTTTATCGCACCGAACTCGCGGACCACCCGCACAATGGTTGGTCGCTGTTTGGTCTCAAGCAGGCGCTCGACGCACAGGAGCTACGGGACGAGATGGTGGAACTCGATCTCGGTGCGAGTTGGGCGCGTGCAGACGTCGTACTGCGCTCATCACGCTTTTGAACGAGCGTTTTGAAACACTAGAGTACAACCATGCCTTTGGGCGTCTTTAGGCTAAGCCGCATGCGTGGCTCGTCTGCGGCGATAACTTTGATTCGCGGGTCGTCAATGAGTGAATCGAGAGCGGCCCTGAGTGCATCAGCCTGCGGCGAGTAAAGCTCCAGGCCAATCAGTCGAGCGCCTTGGTCCGTCAGGCGCGGAGCGGGGTGTGCCTCGCTGTCCCACTGCATCAAGGCGGGAAAAAGTCCGGCAAAGGGCAACTTACCGTCAGCAGGGACAGCCATACGCCAACGCAGGTCTGCACGCGCCAATAGCAGGGGCTCGCCTGCTCCTGGCGGTGCCGCGGCCAGTGCAGCACCAAGATCGTCGCAGCGGCAAATCCATGTCGTTGCCCTCGCGGCCCCGGTAAAGTTATCAAGATCAAACCACCGCGGTCGTGACGGAGCGACACCCAGAGGATCTGTAGCTATTACCTCCAGGTAATCCGGGCCTAGAGACAAGAGTTTGTTGTGTGTGCCCATCGCGGGATGTTGTCCGCCGCTTTCAAGTTTCAATTGCAGCGCGTCTTCGACCTCCTCGGAGCCGGTATCGAGCGATGTGGTCGCAATGGCAATATGGTCGAAAGTCAGCATGTATTTGCAGTCACGAATCGGATGGCAGTATCCGTCAGTGATTCTAAAACTATGGCGGCAACTGGTCTTCCGGTATATCCACTACGACAAAATCTTTGGAGTAGAGAATAGTGCCCTCGGGAGTCTCGATTCTCAAATCTACCCGGTCCTCGGGAACATCCGCAATGCCTCCAAAGTACTCAAACTGCACGATACCCTCGTTGTCGGTTAGCACATCAATGGACCCAATCCCCATGGATCCATTGTTGGGAATGTTTGCCTTTATGGATCCAGCAATTACGTTGCTCTGTGCCAGCGGGAGAAGCCCTTTAAATATACGGAAGCTGATGATGTGAGTTTTGAGAGCCTTGATCTCGTTGCTCATGTTCGCGGGGTTGGTGGTGTCCTCATCCTCGCCGTAGAAACCCAGGTACTCAACCAGCAACTGGCCCGGTATCGCGACGCGCTTACTGTCAAACACCAGGGCCAGATTCTCGCCGTCAGCATGCAGGTCGATCACAAAATCGTTGGGACGCGTGACATCGGTCACGTCGGGTATTCCATCGGGGATTCGCCGATTGTCGCTGGCCTCCAGCTCAAAGGTGAAATTCCCTGTGGCATCCGTGGTCTGCTGAATAAAATTACCCTTGACCTCGACTGAGCGCGCCGAGACTCTGAAAGCTTCGTTGTAGGCTACCGCGCCGCCATCAGCCTGATATCCGACACGGCCCTTAATGGTGATGGTGTCCCCGGGGGCCACGCTCGCGGGGCTCAGCTCGCTTACCGTAAGCAAACCACTGACTTTTAGCGAGGGATATTCCTCACCACCAAAGCTAACGTAAGTGCCCAACAATTCGCTCGCTCTGGCGAGGTCACGGTCCAGGTTATCGCTGTTCGCAAGGTTGTCATTGATTTGATTGTAGGCAGACATCAGCCCCGGGAGTATGAGTTCATCGGTGGCACTTTGGGAGCGTTCCAGCAGCTCCGAATTCTCGTCATCGAGAAACTCCACGTTACTGCGCCAAGCCATATAGTCGCTGATGGCAGGCATGATATCGTGGTGGTTACTTTGAGCCCCTAGTAGGCGGGGCTCCACGGCGTCGTCGAACCATCGCAGGAGCACGTCACCGAATTCCGGTAAGTCCCCGCCATTGTTGGCGTAGTCGTCCAGTAGTTCTTGCAACTCCTTGGCAGCAGAGGTGCCGGCAGAACTGCTGCCAAGCGGGTCTGGGGGAGGGAAGGTCACGCCACTGCTTCCTGGCGAACTGGACCCGCCACCGGATGACTCCTCCGTACTAGAACCTCCCTCATCAATTCCCAGGGTGTCGCGGATAGCTTGTGCCTGTTTTTCGGGTGATAGGCTTGGAGTAAGCGCATTGGCCGAACCGGCTTTTTCCGTAATGTTCCCGGGTGGCGGTGTGCGTTTGGTTGGTGTTTCCATTTGCGAGAACGTTTTGGCCAGATCCGCCGCGACCTTGCCTATTTCGCCCGCTTGATTCAAAGCGTCGCTGGCTGCCTGCCCGGTCATTGACGCAGCAGAGTTGCCCATGTCACCGGCAAGCTTCGACAGGCCCTGAATAATGGAGGTGAGCTGGTCAGCTTTGGACATGTCGCGGAACATATCGCCGTTTTGTACCGCCTGGAGTACTTGTCCCAGCCCCTGGAAGTCCGGGAACTGCACCTGCTGCGTCTGCAGGGTAGGTGCTGCGGTAGTGGGGTCTGCATCCAGAGGGGATTGCGCCAGAGATTGCACGTTCAGCGGTGCAATGCCCGGCGCCGGGTTGGGTATTGGAGAGTCCTGCCAGTTCCAGTAGCGACGAAGGTTAATGTACTCAGCGCTATTGGATAAGCCCAGTACAGCCTCCGCAAAGAGTCCCTGTCCCGGTAAAAACACCGTCGCCTCTCGTTTTAGTTTCTCCCGGTCGTCTTTGAACCGGGATTCGATGATGTAACTGTGCAGCAGCAGTACAGCAAGCTCGGAATCCAGGGTTGCCAACCCAAACTGTGCCATCAGAATTCTCGCGACTTGCTCAAGCGAGGGCTCGTCCGGCAGACCCGCCATGTGCCGCATTTGGCGCAGACGCAGCACGATGTAACGATCGGAAAAACCTACGGCCGTAGTGTCGACTACTTTATACAGCGGAAGCTTTACCGTGTTGTCGTCATCAGCGTTCTGTGTTTTGTGGTGCAAAAAGCAGGCATCCAGAATTTCTGAAACATACCCCGGGTTGTGTGTAAGCAGAATCCGGGTGTAGCGCGATGGATCAGAGTTAATCTCCGCCTCGATTTGCGACTGCCACAACGCCAGCTCAGCGACTCTCGCGTTGTACTGGGCTAGTGCCGCGTCATAATCAAGCCACGGTGCATTCGCTGCGTTAAACGCTTCCCATTCAGCCTGCTGATCTTCCTTGAGATCACGCAGTGGATCCCAGGCAAACTGCTTGGCAGAGCTATTAAGATCAACAAAATCCAGTTCGCCTCGGCGCAGCGTTAGCTGGTCGTCGTTGAACATGCCGTTACCGCTAATGATATCGGCTTGTGTCTGTCGGTAGGTGAAGTTCAGGCCGTCCTGAAACAGGCGTCTTAACCCTTCCTCGAGTGGGTTGATCAGAAACGGTGTGCTGAGGGTGACGCGCACTCCGGTAATGCGCGAGGCATCAATGGGTACCCCCGTCCGGAATTCAAACAACATGTTCTCGGTGAGCGCATTGCCCCCACTAAAGGCAGCTATGAGTTGAGAGAACAGGTCGATGTTGGTGAGTCGTACTCCGGGTACTGTGAACGGATCAGTACCTGCTCTGTAGATCTCGAGTGCGGCGGAGGAGAAAAGATCCCCCAAAACGTCTCTAATCGGGTCGTTGATGGTTTGCAAGAGATCGATCAGGTCGCTGGTGAACGGTATTTCAAGCACGGCTCTGAAGCCCTTGAGTTCCCAGTCTGCCAAATCATCGGGCGTGTCCGGTCGCGTGCCAGTCGGGGCGGGCAGCTCCGATGGTGGTGGGCTTATATAAACCTCGTCTCCTTTGCTCTGCAGGTCTTCCGGTAGTCCGCTGCGCAAGGAGTGCCAGAATCGCTTGATGTGCTCCTCTGTAAACTGCGCCAGTGCGCTGTAGGGCATCATTAACGTGGGTTCGACGACGTCAAGGTCCGTGCTTACCCGGTATTCATGCAGTACCTCGTAGTACTGCATGTTCAAGGCATGCATGTGGTTGTAATTGGTCACGTTCGTGGACTGCGCAGCGATAGATTCGTCCTGGGAATCTTCCACAACCACCGTTGACCATAGGGAGCGAATATTGGCTGACTGCTGCTCCGTACTTTGATTGATACGTTGATGCGCCGTCGAAACGACGTCTCGTTCTCCGGAGCTCTCGGACATGATCATGCCTACAGCGTTAGCGCCGGCAACGACCAGCCCTCCGGCCGCTACGCCGGCGGCTCCCCCTACCGCAGCACCAATGAGTGTGCCGCTACCGGGCGACACTGCGGAGCCAATCAGACCCCCTGCAACACCACCCACCAGGCCACCGGCAACCACCACTGAACCAGCCGAGGCCATGGAATTGGCGGCGGTCATGGTCTGGCCAAATTGTTGTTCCATGGCCACGGCTTTGGCAACTTCACTCAGGGCGCGATTGTGATCTGCGCTGACCAACAGCTGTTCGGATTGGTCAGTGTCCTCGAAACGTTCGCCGCGCTGCCGGCGGCGCCAGTCGAGCATGGCGACGTTGCGGCTCTCGCCCGGTGCAAGTGACATGGAATGCACCAGCTCTCCCAGCGCCGAACTATGTATAGACCAGCGCTGCACATGTCCTGCTATGTAACCCAGGCGAAACACCGGGCAGGGTGTCGAAATCAGAGTCTCCAGAATAGCCGATGAGGATTTCATGTGCGGCGACAGGCAGTTTTGTTCTATGCCCAAGCGAATCTCGCCAAGAGGCATTTCGTCGATAAAACTTGCAAACCGCACGCTTGAGGTTGTGGCCCCCATAGGTTTGGGTATGAGATGCGATGGCGCAGACGGCGGTTCACAAAAATCATCGTCGCAGCCAGGCAGCGGATTGGGGAAAGCCTGCCAGCTGCTGCGCGTTGGCTTAGCGTCATCTGCTGCCGGTTTTGGCTCGCGCGGGTTAAGCGGCTTGCGGGGATCACGCGGATTAACAGGGTCGGGTAAATCGATAGCGGGTGTCGACGGGCCGGGTCGTACTGGCGTCGCATCATCTGTATTGGGTGTGGGTGTGGGTATGAGTTTGGCGGGTTCCTTTTTGCCCGTATCGATGCGCCAGCGAAGCAGGTCCTTCTCGAGGCTCGTTGCACGGGCGACACTTATGCCGCCGGGAGTCTTGTCATCTTTCTCTTGAGACAAAGTGTTTCTCCTGCCTGAACTGTTATTCTTGTTTGACCGGTCTTCCCGCCATTTACAGCACCTTCAGCTGCAGCACCGACTGTAGGTGATAAAAGCGAATCACGCCACAATGCTTTCGTCGTTTGCTCGCAGACTTGTTCAAGTTTGCTTCTTCTGTCTCTCAGCCTACATTCAGCCGCGCGCGAATCTCATGAAACTTGACCAGCTTGCGAAGATCAGCGCCCTGGCAGCCCTGTGCCGCCAGTAGTGCCTCAACTTCTTGCCGCCTTAACTCCAGGCGATTTCGAATAGATCCCTCTGCATCTGCCTTGCGTTGCTGGTCATCGCTGTCTGGATTTACCGGTTCGACGGTGTCCTCAACAGCGCGTCGAGTAACGTAGTTAAAATTGCGTGCGAATCGTCGGCGCTCCTCGTCGTCGGGCGTCCCGCAGTGCTGAATAGCGATGTGTGCCGAGGCAAACTGGTCAAAGATGTACAGTGGTTCCATGCGGTAGCGCAGGCGATGGAGATTTGAAACCTCAAAGGCAAAGTAGCCGACTACGATAACGACGGCTGCAATAGAGGGGAGCAATCTCATTGTGATCTCGCTTGTCGGTACCAGCTTACTACTTTACCTGCTTCGAAATAAAAACCCGACATTCCGGGAAACTATTTGTGTGGGACTCATTTGCTATAGTCAAGATGTTTAAGACTCGTTGGAAGAATTTGCATGCATTCCTATCCATCTCTTTTTGACTCATCAGTTGGTTTTGCCTCAACAGTTGGTTTTGCCTCAACAGTTGATTTTGATAGAGCAATGGGTTTGGCACCTGGCCGAAGTCCTCGTGGATTTGTCCGTCGCGCATTGCTGCTTGCCTGCGCGCTATCCCTCTGCGCTGCACCCGCCTTCGCAGACGGCGGTTCAGCGATCCTGTCCGGCGGTATCGGTGCTGAGATTTCGGCCGACGAACGCAATTGCACCCTGGTTCACCCGGCGGATAGTGCTGCGGGCAGTTACAAACTTCTGCTCGGTCGACGCGGTGGCGACCCTCTGGGGCTTGACGTAGAGATCACGCTCGAGGGTGAGAATGTCGATTCGGATTTTCAGTTGCTGCTGCCGGGTGCGAGTTTTCGTCCGATTTCAGCGCGCGGAAAAGCGGAGATGAGTGCTGAAGCCGCGTATGACGCCCAGCAAATAGAGGGTGACGAATATTTCAGGCGTCTTGATGAGGCGGAGTTGATGGATGATGGTCCGCATGCCGCAATTTCAGAGGCCGTGATCCAGATTGGCGGAAACGCCTGGCCAGATTATGTCAGTCAACGCCGAACGACAGAGCGCTTTCCCACTCCGCGTGTTGAAAAAACGACGCTTAGCTACACAGACCTGCCGGTATTGGGGGAAGGCAAGGACCTCGTCGAGTCGCTCGATGTTACCTATGTAGGGCCATGCAAAGTTATTTTGGAGGTAGGGAGAAACCGCGGGTAACTCAGACCTGTCGTGCTATTCAGCAAAGTCCAGTTACGGTACATTCCGTTCTTTAGCGCTTGACTGGTCGGCCTTGGTCGTCGAGGCGGGCTTTGTGCGTGAACAAGGATCAGGTGAATGTCGTTTGAAATCGCGGGAATAGCCGTGGTCGTTGCAATTTTGCTGGCCATCGTTTTAATGCTGCGTAAGTCTGGGACGAAGTCGAGCGCCGGGCATGTGTCCGCCGCAAAATTAAAGAGCAAGGTGGACAAAGGCGCCGCTCAGAGCGCGCAGCGGAGATCCGCGGCGCTGCCTGAGATGTTGACCGATACCGACGTCTCTGCAGCTGACGTTCCTGAGGAAGATAAACGGCCCGTACCCGAAGTACTGCTAACGTTGAATTTGGCAGTGTCCTCGGATTTGGATGAACAGACGCTTGAGCGTGTCGAGTCGATCTGCGCCAATATGCCCGACCCCCACCCGGTGCAGAGGCAACTCGCGAGCGGCCTCGATACGCCCGATGAATTGATGGATGTCGTTAGCTCGGATGCTGGCTTGACCGCCGGTATCCTGCGGTCGGTCAACTCCGCCGCGTTTTCCCTAGCCTCGCCGATTACCAGCGTGCAGCACGCTATTACCTACCTTGGCGTCAGTATGGTCAAAGGCCTGGTAGCGCAGGCTTCTCTCGCTGCGCGGGCGGAGGAGGGAACGCAAGAGCAGCAGGCTGCCCTCGCTCGAATCTGGAAGTCTGCCGGTATCGCCAGTGCCCTGGCGCAGATGCTGGGGCAGGAGCTGGGGGTTGCTCGTCCTTCTGTGATTGCGACCAAAACGCTGTTCTTCAATCTCGGTGACGTTGCTCTGGTGCTGGGGGTCGATGTTGCGACCGCCTGGTATGCGGAGTCAGTGACTGCGGTAGAGCGTATCGTTCTGCAACAATCGGCATGCGGGGCAAACACCGCGATTGTCGGCTCGCAGCTCGCCAGAGAATGGAACTTGCCGGATGATATCGCCCAGGCCATAGAAGGCGGGTTATTGCCCATCGCGTTTTCAGCGGCGGCGAAGCCAATGGAGCTTGATGAGCGTCGCGACAGCGCTTTGATGTACCTGGCCGGTCGGATTGGCGATCGGGCGGCCTTTCATGGGCTGCGAGACATCGGTGAGCTCGATCTGAGAGACGACAAAGACCCGGAACTTTTCTATTTGCCAGATCACCTCGAGGCTGCTGGATTAACCCGTGTCGCCGATGTATTGCTGGACCCTGCATTCCGACGCAAGGCCAATCGGTTGTTGGCTACGCTCAGCGCCTAGTCGTCAGGGCCTGATCGTTAGACGCCTTTTTGCCGCGTTTTACCGCGCCGTATCCATCCGGAAGTCGTTGCCAACGCCTCACGATACGGTGTGATGGCTGCAGTGTCGTAGGGGGTGAGATCAACGGGCAGCATGCCCAGAAATGTAAACCCATGGTCCGGTGAGGGATCAAACTGCACAGCCCGAAATTTCACGCCCAGAGCATGCGCGCGATAAGCGGCTTGCGCAAAATCTGGATCGTGAAGCGCGCTGGGTCGAACTTTGCGACCGTCCCTGCGCTGCACCACAAAGAGGACGCTGGCTTTGTCGCCGGCACTGATGCATTTGACCAATTCATCGAGGTGCCCGGCTGCGCGAGTACTAATAGAGTCCGGGAAATAGGCGTTTTGATCCGGGTAGACCAGGTGACAATTTTTCACTTCGACGAAGTGCTGCTGCCCTCCTTGCTGCAGTAGCAAATCGATGCGCGATCGTTCGCCGTAGCGAACCTCGCGCTGAAGTTCACGATAGCGCTTCAATCCCGGGACAAGTCCAGCGCGAACCACGCTCTCCGCCAGATAGTTGGGCAAGATCGTATTTGCCCCAATGACGATGCCATCGATTTCCAGCAGTTCAAGTGTGTAACGCAGCTTGCGCTTGCTGTCGCTCGGTACGGAGGATATCCATGCCCGGCAACCCGGCTTAACCAGGCCTTCCATGCGACCCGTATTCACGCAATGCGCTTCGATTTCACGGCGACCTACTTTTACGCTGACTATGAAGCGATCATAACGCGCGAGCAGACGGCCCTCGATAAGGGGCTTGGAGTGTGGAATGAGCATTCGATCGAGGCAGTTTCAGCCGATAAGAACGGATCAGCTTATTTCAAAGCGGCAGGTATCTGCGCCGGCCGCGCAGCACTGCGTTTCGACGCAGCGCAGATCTGAATCGACAATTTCTCTGAACAAATATTCAAAAACCGCGACGTGCCAGTCACAGACCGGATCTTTCGACTGCTCTCCCCGCACCACAGGGTTGTCCTTGAGTGTAAAGACCAGTGGATGTCGCGAGCGCAGCCTGAACGTGCCAGACCCCGCGAAACTCCAGGCGTGTTTTGCGATCACACTGGCAAGTAATGGTCCAGCCAGCCACGCTGGCAGTTCACGCATGACGCGCATGGCCGCAATAGGAATGCGTTGCCGGATGATGTTATCACCGGTTTTTTCTCCGGCGCGGCGCGTCAGTTCGGCGGCGATCGCCGGGTGTTGCTGTCGCAGCGCCTGATGTAGTCTGGCGGCGGGTTCCTCGGCCATCAAATCGAATTCTGACGGCAATTCTGTCATTCCCGAAAGCTGCATGAGACGCTCGCGCTCGACGTTACCTAGTGCTTCGTCCAGTAGCGGTACCAGATGCAGAACACTATTTGGCCCAATTCTCGCTTGCGGTCCGTGTGACACGCGGCTCATCATCGGCGCTTTCTGGGCATTCGACGTGCCGTCCGTCACCGAGGCGTGCATGGGAGCATTCACTTTGCGTATTCGCGTAATATGGTCATAGAAGGTTTAAAGCGGGCGACTAGACAGAGCTGGTTTATAGTTTGGAGTGCAATGTCTGCCGCGTTACGCTGCCCAGCTACAAGGTCCGCCAGGTAGCACACAGGGGGCCGACTTCCGGCGGCTTTGCCGACGCGAGAACGGTGGTACGGGTGACCAGCAAAAGTGTGCACGCGGTGGCGCCCCAGTAAAAAGTGTCAATTAAAAATAACACTCTAATTGTCAAGCATAATTGACATAAGTCAAGGCGTTTTTTGCCAATCCGGCGAAAACATAAACAGGTGTAGGGTCGTTACATGAAGAAGACCGACTTGCCCGCAGCAGTGGATGCCGAAGAATTGCACTGGGTGTTGCCTGAGGCGGGTGCAGTACTGTGCTACCACCGGCCCGGCAACGGTCGGCCGGTATTGCTTCTACACAGTATCAACGGTGGACCTAGCGCCTTTGAGGTGTCCCCGTTTTTTGATGATGAGTCGCTCCTGCTCGGCAGGCCGCTTTACGCTCCGGATCTACCGGGTTTCGGCCGATCAGCGCGCAGCGACCGTGTTTATGATCCGCAGTTCTTCGCGCGAGCCATCCTTGCTATGATTGACGCGATAGGTGAGGCGGCTGTGGATGTCGTGGCGCTCTCAACGACGTCCGAATTTGCAGCACGGGCAGCGCTGCTCGCGCCTGAGGCGATCAACAGTCTGGTTCTGGTATCGCCGACAGGGCTGACCCGCCGCCGCGAAACGGCGTCGAAAGCCGGAGGCAGAGTTTACCGGGTGCTGCGGCTACCTGGCCTGGGCGCAGGACTGTTTCGTTTGCTGCGCTCCAGGCGGAGTGTCAATTTCTTCTTGAATTTGTCCTTTCAGGATCGTGCTCCACAGTCGATGGTTGACTACGCCTGTCTCACGGCCGCGCAGCCGGGCGCCATGTATGCGCCGTTTTACTTTCTCTCAACGCAGATGTTCACGCCCGATGCGGTAGGCGATCTTTACCAGCCGTTGCAGCAGCCGGTGATGGTGCTTTACGACCAGGATCCCAATATCACCTTCGATTATCTGGACGAGATGTTAGACACTTGTCCTAACTGGCGTGCGACGCGGATTCCACCGACCCAGGGCTTGCCTCACTTCGAGCAGCCCGCACTGACTCGCAAGGCGCTGCTTGCGTTCTGGGCCGCTGATTCAACACCTGAATAGCTTGAGCAAGCGCACCGTTTTGAGCAGCGATCGTGTAAGCTAAAGTTTGCATGCGCATGGCGTCGACCATGCATCCAGTCGCTTTGTTCAGGAAACAGATTATGGCAAAGGCCTTCCCCTTCACGGCCATTGTTGCTCAGGAAGAAATGAAGACCGCGCTACTCGTCGCGGCAGTCGACCCCTCTATAGGAGGTGTCATGGTGTTTGGCGACCGAGGCACCGGCAAATCCACGGCGATTCGTGCACTCGCGGCGCTGATGCCCAAGATTCCCATGGTAGACGGCTGCTTGTTTAACTGTGATCCCGCCGCGCCGCTGGAATCGCTTTGTCCGAACTGTGCCAAGACCGAAGGCGCGTTCAAGACGCGATTGTCCCCCATCCCGGTAGTGGATTTGCCACTGGGAGCCACGGAGGACCGGGTTATTGGTGCGCTCGATTTGGAGCGCGCACTGCATGATGGGCAGAAGGCATTCGAGCCCGGGCTCCTTGCCCGCGCGCACCGAGGATTCTTATACATCGACGAAGTGAACCTACTTGAGGATCATATAGTTGATGCACTCCTGGACGTCGCGGCGAGCGGCGAGAACCTCGTTGAGCGAGAGGGTCTGAGTGTTCGTCATCCGGCTCGGTTTGTGCTCGTTGGAAGTGGTAATCCAGAAGAAGGCGAATTGCGCCCTCAGTTACTCGACCGCTTTGGCATGTCAGTCGAGGTGCGCACGCCGCAGGATATACAGTCGCGGGTGACTATTGTGCGCGAACGCGATGCGTTTGAGCGCGACCCGACAGCCTACGTCAAACGCCAGCAGCGTAAAGAAGGTCGCGTGCGTCGCCAGCTTGAAAAGGCCCGCGCGGCAATAAACGATATCGATATTCCTCCGGAGTTGATTGAGACCGCGGCAGAGCTGTGTCTGTCCCTGGGTACCGATGGTTTGCGTGGAGAGCTCACTCTGGTGCGTGCTGCGCGTGCAAATGCGGCTCTGGCAGGACGTGATGAGGTCGTTCTGGCTGATCTGCGCGCGCTTGCGCCGTCAGTGCTGCGTCATCGCCTGCGCCGGGATCCATTAGACGAGTCGGGCTCCACTGCGCGTATCGATCGGGCCATAGCAACGCTGCTGGATTGACGTATGACGCCCGAGGAACAGCTTGCACGCTGGGATGACGCGGCCCTTGTCGCGGCCTGTATTGCGGTTGCGGGACATTCGGTTGGTGGCGTGAAGCTGAAGTCACGGGCGGGTCCCGTGCGCGATGTTTGGCTCGAGCAAGCCCGTGCACTCTTACCTGAACACACGCCCTGGCGAAAAGTTCCTGTGCATTGCAGTGAGTCCAGGTTGCTGGGAGGACTCGACCTGACTGCGACGCTGCGTTCGGGTACGCGGGTGGCAGAACGCGGTCTGCTGGTTGATACTCATGACGGGGTGGTTGTTCTGGCTATGGCCGAGCGCGCGCCGAGCATGCTCGTAGCGCCAATCTCCGCAGTGTTGGACGATCCGTTCCTGAATGTGCAGCGTGAGGGGATCGCCGCCCGGCACCCGTGTCGCTTGATGGTTATCGCCCTGGATGAAGGAGTAGATGACGAAGCGTTGTCCCCCGTGCTTTCTGAGCGCCTAGCCCTGGAGATTGATCTCAACCCTGTCTCGGTAAATGCGGTTGATGACTTCCCCTGGACCGTCTCAGAGATCGACTCGGCACGCCGTGCCTATGCTGAGGTTAGTTGTGGCGACGAAGCCCTCGAAAGCCTGTGCCGGGCGACCCAGGCCCTGGGCATTGACTCGGCCAGGGTTCTGCTGCTGGCCGCGCGAATCTCGCGAGCGCTGGCCGCGATAGCGGGTCGAGACGAAGTCGGAGACGCGGAACTTGAGCAAGTGTTGCGACTGGTTCTTTTGCCGCGAGCAACGCGACTCCCCTCTAGCGAACCGGAGGAAGCGCCGCAGGACGAGCAGAAAGTAGATAAGAGTGACGGTCAGGACGCCGAACCGGAGGAGGATCGGCCAGAGCCTCCGCCCGAGCTTGAGCAGGATCAGAACTCCAACACAGATATCGACCGAGATGATTCCGCGAATGAGACTGCGAAAACGCCTCCCGAACCGCTCGATGACGAGCGTATTCTCGATGCGGCGACAGCGCTACTACCACCGGACCTCCTGGCGCGGCTTGCGGCGGGCACCGCGCGTTCGCGGCGACCTCGCGCAGGTGGCAAGTCGGGTGCGCGCCAGCGCCACAAGCGTCGCGGCAGGCCAATGGGCAGCCAGCCGGGCGATCCTCGCAACGGTGAGCGACTCGACCTTATGGCTACGCTGAGGGCTGCAGCGCCCTGGCAGCGTCTGCGCGGAAAAAATCCCCGTGGTGCAAAGCTCAGTATTGAGTCCCAGGATTTCCGGGTGGTTCGTTTTAAGCAGCGCGCCCAGAGCGTCACGGTGTTCGTAGTTGATGCGTCGGGCTCGTCTGCGCTGTATCGGCTTGCGGAGGCCAAGGGGGCAGTGGAGTTGCTGCTGGCCGATTGCTATGTGAGACGCGACGAAGTCGCCTTGATTGCCTTTCGTGGCGAGGAGGCCGAGTTGGTTCTGCCTCCGACGCGCTCGCTGGTGCGCGCAAAGCGTAGCCTCTCGGCTTTGCCTGGTGGTGGTGGTACGCCGCTGACGGCGGCCATTGAAGCAACGCGCGAGATGCTGGAGCAACTGGATCATCAGGGGGCGACGCCGCACTACGTGATGCTCACCGATGGACGTGCCAATGTCAGTCGCGATGGCAGCAAAGGGCGAGAAGCAGCGATGGAAGAGGCCTTGATCGCCGCCGCTATGCTGGGTGAGCGCGGGAGCGGTGAAGGTATCGTGATTGATACGTCTCCACGACCTCACCGCGCCGCTGGCAAGCTGGCGACTGCGCTCAACGCGATTTATCTGCCGTTGCCCAATGCTGACGCTGCGCAGCTTCAGGCTGCGGTCAAACTCACCAGTGGTTGACGCGGTGGAGACCGGGCAGCCTCCCAGCGATTGGCCGAGAAAAGCCGACAGTGAGTTTCTGCAAACCGCAGACATGCTGTGGCATGTGCAGCGCTCTGGCGCCGGGCCGAGACTGCTGCTTCTGCATGGCACCGGCGCTTCTTCGCATACCTGGGCGCCCGTCTCAGCTTTGCTCGAGAGCCGCTACGAAATTCTTGCGCCAGACCTTCCAGGGCAAGGGTTTACGCAGTTGGCGTCACCGCAGCACTGCTCGTTGAACGGCATGTCCCGCGCACTCGGGGTTCTGTTGTCGCAATTGTCATATCAGCCAGACATTATTGTGGGTCACTCGGCGGGGGCCGCCGTCGCAGCGAGTTTATGCCTGCGAGGGTCCTGCAACCCCGCGGCAGTTGTAGGTATCAATGCGGCTATGCTGCCTTTTGGACGTGTCGCAGCGCCTATCTTCAGTCGCGCTGCAAGGGTGTTGGCTGCGCTGCCGGTTTTTCCGCAAGTGGTGGCCCTGCATGCAATCACCCGCAAGCCGATTGAGCGCATGCTCAGACAAACCGGCTCGGAGTCCTCAGAAGAAATGTTGCGTTGCTATCGCACCCTGATGGGTAAGCCTAGGCATGTGGCCGGCACGCTCCGGATGATGGCGAACTGGGATTTGCCGCAACTGGAGCGCAACTTGGCCAGGCTGGAGCCAGCGTTGCACTTGCTCACTTGTAGTAACGACACCGTAGTATCTCCCGAGCAGGGTGCAGAGCTTGCCAGACGCCTTCCACAGGCTACGCTGAGCCGTGCTGAGGGGCTTGGGCACCTCGGGCATGAGGAGGCGCCCGAGTGGTTTGCCCAACAAATTGATGAAATAGCGAGGCAGCACGAGTTTGCGGTGTAAGCGTTCCCGGGATGTGCTTTACGTAGACCAGGATCATAACGCTGGTCTCAGTATGACAGCTGACGCGATGAACAGGCGGCAGACACGCGCAGAGCGGATCTGCCTGGACTTTCTGCACTGGTGTGTGCCTTTCGGTTTGGGAGGCACTATCGGCGTTCTGTCGCTTACGCGCTGGAGAATATCGATCCTGCGGAGTCATTGAACGCTAAAAACCAGGAAATTGAAGCGCTTAACTCGTCGCTGCACGCTTACATCGACAACTGTATGAGACGCAACGCCAATTGTTGATAGAAAAAGGTCGATCCGATGGGCTGGTGCAGCAGTCAACGGAGTTATCTACGCCTGATGGATTGACCGGCCTACTTACATGGGGTTGGTAACTAAACACGCCGGCAATCGCTATGCACTTGCAAAAAAAACCACCGCGATGGGGTGATGTGAAGTGCCACACGCCGGATCAGGCTGAGAATCGCAGCGTTCGCGTTCAGGCTTTTTTCTGGCACGACACAAACGGCGATCGACCGTGACATATTAGGTGTGCAATGGGCTGCAGTACTGCTATCCTGTAAACAATATTTGACACCAGATGTGTAACTTATTGTGAACAGTATCGTACCCCCCGGGTCAACAGCCCTTGCAGATGAAAAGCCGCATGCAATAGTCATCGGCAGTGGATTTGGTGGTTTGGCGGCGGCGACGCGCCTGTCCGTTCGCGGTTATCGGGTCACGGTCCTCGAGAAACTGGACGCCCCCGGCGGGCGGGCCTACGTGTTTAAGCAGGATGGTTTTACGTTCGACGCAGGCCCGACGATTATTACTGCGCCTTTTCTACTGGAGGAACTGTGGTCTATTTGCGGTCGCAAGTTTAGCGATGACGTCGATTTGCGCACGATGAACCCGTTTTTCCGCCTGCGTTTTGACGATGGCGATACTTTTGACTATAGCGGTGACCCGGATCTCATGCGCCGCGAAATCGAGCGTGTGGCGCCCGGGGACTTGCCGGGTTACGAGAGTTTTCTGAAAGCTAGCGCCAAGGCCTATCGACTGGGTTACGACAAAATGGGTGATATGGCTTTCACCAAGCTCTCAGACATGCTCAAAGTCATTCCGGATATGCTGCAAATGCAGGGCCTGCGGAGCCTGCACTCTCTGGTTTCGAGTCACGTAAAGAGCGAAAAGGTCCGCACGGTATTAAGTTTCCATCCCCTGCTTATCGGCGGTAATCCTTATTCGGTAACCGCGGTGTATGCGCTCATTTCCTACCTTGAGCAACGCTTTGGTGTCTACTCAGCCATGGGTGGCACCGGCGCGTTGGTTAACGCAATGGTAAAACTGATGCAGTCTCAGGGCGCGGTGCTCCGTTGCAACGCCGAGGTCGATGAGATTCTGGTGGAGAGCGGAAAGGCCACTGGCGTGCGACTCAGCTCTGGGGAGACGCTGACCTCCGATATCGTTGTCAGTAACGCCGATGCGGCCTGGACTTATCGGCATATGTTGCCACCGAGTGCCCGTCGGCATTGGACCGACAAGAAAATTGAGAAGTCGAGTTTCTCCTCCGGCCTTTTTGTCTGGTACTTCGGGACCGATCGCCGCTATGAGGATGTGCCGCAACACTCGGTACTGCTCGGTCCACGCTATAAAGGTCTGCTCGACGATATCTTTAAAAACCACAAGCTGGCCGACGACTTTAGCCTTTATCTACATCGGCCCACCGAGCTTGACCCGAGTTTGGCACCAGACGGTTGTGACACGTTTTATGCGCTCGCCCCAGTCCCGCATCTTGCCAGCGGAACTGACTGGGAGGCGCACGCTGAGCCTTTCCGGGCTGCTATTCAAGCGCGATTGGAAGAAACCGTGCTGCCCAAGCTGGGCGCCCACGTGGTGTCGTCCAAACTGATGACGCCCCTCGATTTTCAGAGTCGACTGCTGGCTTTTAAAGGCTGTGCTTTTGGATTCGAGCCGGTGCTTACGCAGAGCGCCTGGTTTCGGCCGCATAACGTCAGTGAAGATGTCGACGGCTTGTATCTGGTCGGTGCCGGCACGCACCCCGGTGCGGGCATTCCCGGTGTGATTACCTCGGCCAAAGTGCTGGACAAAGTAATCCCCCACGCAAGGAGCTTTGCCTGATATGGCTGCACTAGTAAGAGAAGCTATGGTGATGGCGGACGATGCTCGTTCGGATACTGCGATTTGCAGGGCGTTGATAAAAACGGGTTCACGCTCGTTCTTTATGGCCTCGCATCTGCTTCCGAGATCCCTGCGCGATGCGGTGTATGCGCTGTATGCATTTTGCCGCGAAGCTGACGATGCGATTGATGACGGAGCTGATCCCTTCGCGGGGCTTGCGCTGTTCAAGGTGAGGCTTGCATCTGTCTATGGTGATGGAGAGCCGCAAAATGCCGTCGATCGTGCACTTGCAAGGGTCGTCGCTGAGCACGCTTTGCCGCGAGAGTTACTGGAGGCGCTGCTGCAGGGTTTTGCCTGGGACGCGCAGGAGCGCTCTTACAAAGATCTCGCGGGACTTTACGGCTATGCCATGCGAGTCGCCGGTTCCGTTGGCATCATGATGGCGATTCTGATGGGTGTTCGTGATCCGGCGCTGCTTGCCCGGGCGGCGGATCTCGGTGTGGCTATGCAACTGACCAATATCGCGCGCGATGTCGGCGAAGACGCGCGGGCCGGTCGTGTGTATCTGCCCTTGCGTTGGTTGCGTGAAGTCGGCTTGACGCCAGCGGCGCTTGTTCAGAAGCCTGAATTTAGTCCTGAGATACGCGTGGTGGTAGAGCGCCTGCTTAGCGCTGCAGATTGCCTTTATGAGCGTGCGGATAGTGGCATTGCGGGATTGCCGCAGCGCTGTCGTCCGGGCATTTTTGCGGCCCGCTTGCTGTACTCCGGCATAGGGCACGAACTGCGTCGTCGTGGGAGTGACAGTATGTCCACGCGTACCGTATTACCTATGGGACAAAAGCTCGCACTGACGGCGCGGGCCCTGGTGACTCCCCGGGTCAATAAGGCGCATCTCAACGCCGCACCGCTGCCGCAGGTTCGGTACCTCATCCGCGCTGTGGATGCATTGCCGGTCGATCCATCCATTGTCCCCGCGAAAAAGGGATTGGCTAGCGATGTCGAGTGGGTATTGGATGTGATCGCAGACCTCGAGCGCCGTGATCGCGATATGCGCGGTTCCCGCGAATACGGCTGAGGCGCTCTCGGTGTCTAGCCCCGGCGCGGCATCCTGAACGGTAGCAGGGTCTGCACCCAGCGTTGCTGAAAACGCTCCATAGACAGGCTTTCGTGGAACCCCGAAGCATGCGAATCTTCATCCTCAGCTGATTCTATCAGTGAGCGCGTATAGAAGGGCGTGTCTTCCAGCGTGCGGACTAACTGCACCGGCTTTGGGGTGCCAGGCATTCTTTGTGGCATGCGCCACACAGCGGCTTGGGGCAACTCCACGGCGTTGCTTGTCTCCTCATTTTTGATCGATCCGTCGGGCGCGAATCGCAGGGCGAGACGCCGCGGCTGCTGCATAGGCGTTCTGGTTTCGTAACGCACCGCGCAGTCGCCGTCAGGCAGTCTATTGCGCGCCCAGTCCCAGCCGGTAAAGCCATCCGCCAGAGGCTCGTTACCCTCGTTACAGTCCATGTAGCCATGGCCCGACCACTGTACGTTGAGGCTGGGGAAATTGACCTCGACGCGCGCAATGGGCGACAGAGGGTGCCAACGGTGACGACCGTGTTCGTCCAGCAGTAAGGTGTGCTCCGTCATCACACTCGGTGTGACTTTGATACTGCCTTGCATACGCCGAGGCATGGGGACGCATCGCTCATCTATTTGCGCATGCAGATGTGTGCCGTCCCAGTCCAGACTGCTCGGCCCGAGGCTGTAGTGATTTTGATCACGGCGCAGGGTTTTTGCGCTGCGCTCGGTCATGCTCCAGTGTTTGCGTTTGCCCGGGCCGTAGAGAATCGTGTTGAAGGCACAGTGATCCTGCGCCTCAGTAAGTCCGCGTCTGCGAGCTCGGGCGTAGTAGGGTGAAAATACGCTGCCAACAAAGACAATCATTGTCAGGGCTTGTTGCCCGTCATCACTGATGGCGTCGACGTACCACCACAGATAGCCGTTGGGTGACACGGCTTTGGAAAAGTCAACGCCCGGCTCGCGCTGTTCATAGCCGGGGGGGAATATCGTCGTTGAACCGTTGGAAACCGCGCCTGCGTCTTTTGTCGTGTCAGACGTTAATCTTGTTCTAGTAGTCATGTGCTCTTGTATTCTCAGACTGTCTAATCTAAATTACAACTTGAGTGTAAACCAAAATAAACAGTGCGGGGTGTCATTGTGTCAGTAAGTGATGGTGATTTTGAGTACGTCCTGCGTTCGGTCGTTGCCGAAGCGGCCGATGAGCGTTGCCCCCCAAAGCTGGCTAGCGCGCTTCACAGCGCCGTGTTTCCCGGAGGTGCCCGGGTCAGACCAAAACTTTGCCTGGCCGTTGCGCTGGCGAATAATTGCGACGCGCCAGTGCTGGCGGCAGCCGCTGCTGCCTCGGTAGAGCTAATGCATTGCGCTTCGCTGGTTCACGATGACTTGCCCTGTTTCGACAATGCGCCTGAGCGGCGCGGGAAACCTTCAATACATGCAGCTTATGGCGAGCCCATAGCCTTGTTAGCCGGGGACGCTTTGATCGTTGCCGCTTTTTCTGTCATTGCGCGCGCGCAATTGCCTGCCAAAGATCGTCTCCCTGCGCTTATCAGGGTGATTGCAGAGGGAGTGGGTGCGCCCTGCGGCATCGCCGCGGGGCAGGCGTGGGAGTCTGAGCCCGTAGTGGACGTATCCTTGTATCACCGCGCAAAAACCGGTGCACTGTTTATTGCGGCTACCGCCGCTGGCGCCGCCAGTGCGGGGGTCGATGTCGCGCCCTGGTGCGCCTTGGGTGCGAAGATTGGCGAGGCCTACCAGGTGGCTGACGATATTCAGGATGCCACGGCTACCCCGGATGAATTGGGCAAGCCCTGTGGCGTTGACGTTGCGCTGGCGCGTCCCAGTGCCGTCTCGGAGCTTGGACTCGATGGCGCCACGCGTCGACTGCGTGCATTGGTAGAGGAGGGCGTAGACGCCGTCCCCGCATGCCCGGGCCGGCGTGAAATGCAGGAAATAGTGCGCCGTCAGGCTCAGCGTTTTCTTCCCAAAGCCTGCTCGCCAGTCGCTGCTTAGTAAGCTGCTTAGTAAGCTTCTGGATAAGCTGTTTGATTACACTGCGCTCTCGAGCGCAGGTCTGACCCACCGCTCCCAAAGGGGAGGCCTTGTTGCTCCACTTATCTACTGACTTGCCCCGGAAATTAGCTGCGGGCACGCGTCACTGGTTCCTCAAGCGCAGAGACGATTTGCTGGCAAGCCCCGATTTTCATCGCCGGGTGCTGCGTTATCCCTTTGGTCGCTGGGTCGCGCGGCGTCGAGCGCGGGAGTTGTTTGATATCGCGGCCGGTTTTGTCTACTCGCAGGTATTGACCACCTGCGTCGAGCTGGATCTTTTTGAACGACTCGCCATAGGGCCGCTGACTACCCTTGATCTGGCTATCGCTTGTGATATTCCGGAAGAGGCTATGCAGCGATTTCTCGCGGCAGCGACGGAGCTGCGTCTTTTGCAGCGCGGCGACAGCGACCAGTGGCGTCTTGGCGAACTCGGCGCGGCCAGCCTTGGCAATCCCGGCATTGCCGCCATGTCTACACACAATCGTTTGCTCTATCAGGATCTGATCGATCCAGTGTCTATTTTGCAAAATCGCTCGCAGACTCAGTTGGGCGACTATTGGGCGTATGCCAGCAAGCCCGGATACAGCGAGAGTTCGAATGCGGCTCGCTACAGTGAGCTTATGGCTCGGTCGCAGTCCTTTGTTGCGGATGACGTGTTGGCGCAATGTCCGCTATGGGGCAGGCGCCAACTTATGGATGTAGGCGGCGGCAGCGGATTGTTCGCGGCGGAGGCGCTGAGTCGATTTCCCGATTTGCGCGCTCGGGTTTTCGATCTTCCAGAAGTCGCCAAGCTGGCCAGTCAACGTTTCCAGAATGCCGGTATGTCCGACCGTGCTGAGGCAATAGGCGGTGACATGTTTGGGGCTGAAATGCCCGCTGGTGCGGATGTTGTTTCTCTCATTCGCATCCTGCACGACCATGACGATGAGCAGGTGATGCGCTTGCTGCGCGCCGTGCGCTCAGCTATCAGTTCCGATGGCCTCCTGCTGGTTGCCGAGCCAATGGCGCAGACCGCAAGCGCGCCTGGCGTAGGCGCGTACTTCGAGTTGTACCTCTGGGCCATGCGCAGTGGCCGTCCCCGTAGTTTTGATGAGATACGCCGCATGCTGGAGGCGGCCGGTTTCGCGGATATTCAGGAGCGGCCTACGTTTCAACCTTTGCTGGTGCGAGTGTTGACGGCCCGCCCGGGCGAGGTTGAGGCTGCGTGACCGGTTGACGGGAAAAGATATGTCATTATTTCTTGACACAGACTCCTGTCCATATAAACTTACACAGATCTTCCGGCTCAAGCCCGGATGGAATGGAGAGGCAGGTTGTTAGATAACACTGCAACAGCAGTCGTATTTGAAAAGCCCGGTGTGATGGCTTTGCGAAGCGTTGGTCTGGTTGATCCTGCGGATAGCGACTGTGTTATCGAAGTACTCTGGAGTGGCATTAGCACCGGTACCGAGCGTTTACTCTGGGATGGGCGTATGCCGGCTTTTCCCGGTCTTGATTACCCGCTGGTCCCAGGCTACGAGTCTGTAGGCCGTATCATCGAGACGGGCTCATCGGTATCCATGAACGTCGGTGACCTTGTCTTTGTACCCGGTTCGCCCGGCTTTACGGACGTCCGCGGTTTGTTTGGTGCCACCGCCGAGCGACTGGTTGTTGCCGAAGATCGCCTCACTCTTATTGATGAGTCGCTCGGTCAAGAAGGTGTGCTTTTTGCGTTGGCTGCGACGGCCATACATGCCGCCAGACGCATCAGCGAGCAACAGCTTCCAGAATTGATCATCGGTCATGGCGTGCTTGGGCGACTGCTGGCCCGCGCTGTTATCGGACTGGGCGGCAAAGCCCCCATCGTTTGGGAAACCAATGCCGAGCGACGTGCCGGCGGTATGGGCTACGACGTCGTAGCGCCCGATGACGATCCACGCAGGGACTATTCGGTGATCGCCGATGTCAGCGGCGAAGCATCGCTGCTCGACACCCTGATTACAAGATTGGGCCGAGGTGGCCAGATTATTCTCGCGGGCTTTTATCACCAGCCGCTCAGTTTTGCTTTCCCCGCTGCGTTTCAGCGGGAGATCGGTCTCACAATCGCAGCGGAATGGCAGAAGTCAGATCTCGAGTCCGCGGTGTCATTGGTGAGAAATGATCGACTTCCCCTTGAAGGTTTAATCACACACCAGCAGTCAATTCGTGCCGCGGCACCCGCGTACGAAACCGCTTTTGGTGACCCAGAATGCCTGAAGATGGTTCTCGACTGGAGGAGCACACACTAATGAACGAAGCAGTTACTCAATACGTCCCAGACAATGATGAAGGTTCGCTATTGGCAAGCTCGAGCGAGACCGAGCCAAAAACGCAGATTATCGCGATCTACGGAAAAGGCGGTATTGGTAAGAGCTTTACGCTGTCCAACCTCTCTTACATGATGGCTCAGCAAGGCAAGAAAGTCCTGCTGATCGGTTGTGACCCCAAAAGTGACACGACGTCATTGCTGTTTGGCGGTAAGGCCTGCCCGACTATTATTGATACCGCATCCAAGAAGAAAGCCGCTGGCGAAGAACTGGTGGTGGGCGATGTGTGCTTTAAGCGCGACGGTGTATACGCCATGGAGCTCGGTGGCCCGGAAGTCGGTCGAGGTTGCGGCGGACGCGGCATCATCCACGGCTTCGAAACCCTGGAAAAACTCGGTTTCCACGATTGGGATTTTGACTACGTACTCCTGGATTTTCTCGGCGACGTTGTCTGCGGTGGTTTCGGTTTGCCGATTGCGCGAGACATGTGCCAGAAAGTAATCGTGGTTGCCTCCAACGATCTGCAATCCCTGTACGTCGCCAACAATGTGTGCTCGGCTGTGGAGTACTTCCGCAAGCTGGGCGGTAACGTCGGTGTCGCTGGCATGGTGACCAACAAGGACGACGGCAGCGGTGAGGCGGCGGCTTTTTGTAAAGCCGTGGGTATCCCGGAACTGGCTGCTATTCCCGCGGACGATGATATCCGTAAAAAAAGCGCCAACTACGACATCGTAGGAACACCGGATGGACGCTGGGGTCCGCTGTTCGCACACCTCGCAGAGCAGGTCCATTCGGCACCTCCGGTACAGCCTGAGCCGCTTTCGCCTGATGGCTTGCTGAACTTGTTTGACGGTGACGCGGTAGGTCGCCACGTCACGCTGGAGCCCGCCACGATTGACGAGCTTTGCAGTGCCGATGTGCTGAACCGTCCTTCACTGGAGGTTATTTACGACGATGTCTGAGACTGTTGTGAGCGTTGAACCTGAAAACGTGATCGCCAGTTCCAAGGCCGATGAAACGGTCGATGGTTGTCACTCCGGAACAGAAAAAATGAAAGCGGCAGCATCTGCCGCAGGTAAGAGCGAAGTGCTGGAACGCTACGCTAAAGACTATCCCGCGGGTCCGCACGATCAACCACAAAGTATGTGTCCCGCATTTGGTTCACTGCGCGTAGGTCTGCGTATGCGTCGCACGGCGACGATCCTTTGCGGCTCTGCCTGCTGTGTCTACGGACTCACCTTCACCTCGCATTTCTATGGTGCACGGCGCACCGTTGGTTACGTGCCTTTCGATTCTGAGACCCTGGTTACCGGCAAGCTGTTCGAAGACCTGCGACAAGCGACCTACAAACTTGCCGATCCGGATCAGTACGACGCGATCGTCATTATTAATCTGTGTGTACCAACTGCATCGGGCGTGCCGCTCGAATTGCTGCCGCAGGAAATCAACGGCGTCCGCATTGTTGGTATCGATGTACCTGGGTTTGGTGTGCCTACGCACGCGGAAGCCAAGGACATTCTCGCTGGGGCCATGCTCAAGTATGCGCGCAGCGAAGCTGAGCAGGGCCCGGTTGCTCGTCCCAGCGCCGAGTCCACGGATCTGCCCACGGTTGCGCTGGTCGGAGAAATTTTCCCTGTCGACGCGATTATGATTGGACGCATGCTCGAGCCTCTGGGTCTCGCCGCCGGCCCCATCGTGCCTACCCGCGAATGGCGTGAGCTGTACGGGGCGCTCGCAAGCCCCGTTGGCGCGATGTTGCACCCGTTTTACACGGCAACGGCGCGGGAATTTACAACGGCGGGTCGGAAGCTTGTTGGCTCGGCGCCAGTTGGATACGACGGCACGGCCGCATGGCTGTCGTCTATCGCCGAGGCGGCGGGTATTTCATCAGAGATCGCGGCGAAAGCGAGCAATGCACTGTTACCCGGCGTGCGCGCGGCGCTTGACGCGTCACCGATCAAGGCCCGCATTACCCTGTCGGGTTACGAGGGCTCCGAGCTTCTGGTTGCCAGACTACTGATGGAAGCCGGAGCAGATATTCCCTATGTAGGCACCGCTTGTCCGCAGACCAAATGGTCAGATCCTGATCGAGAGTGGCTGCAGTCCAAGGGCGTGCATGTCAATTTCCGTGCATCGCTTGAAGAGGATATCGCGGCGATTGAGGAATTTGGTCCTGACCTTGCTGTGGGTACCACTCCGGTCGTACAGCATGCGAAAGAAAAGGGTATGCCTGGTCTCTATTTCACCAACCTTATTTCTGCTCGGCCACTCATGGGCCCGGCCGGTCCTGCATCGATTGCGCAGGTCATCAATACCGCGGTCAGTAACCGTGAGCGCTTTACCCGTATGGAGAGATTTTTCGACGGTGTTGGAGAGGGCGACACGGCGGGTATCTGGCCACAAGCAGCTGGAGGATCGATCTAGTGTTAGTTCTGGATCATGATCGCGCCGGCGGCTACTGGGGCTCGGTCTACGTGTTTACCGCGGTTAAGGGCCTGCAAGTAATTATCGACGGCCCTGTTGGCTGCGAAAACCTGCCGGTCACCTCGGTGTTGCACTACACCGATGCTCTGCCACCGCACGAGCTTCCGATTGTGGTCACCGGTCTTGCCGAGGAAGAGCTCGGTCAGAAAGGTACCGAGGGTGCTTTGCGTCGAGCGCACAAGACTCTGGATCCGAAACGCCCCTCCGTGGTGGTCACCGGTTCCATCGCAGAAATGATCGGCGGAGGTGTGACGCCTCGCGATACAAACATCGAGCGTTTCCTCCCTCGAACTATCGATGAGGATCAGTGGCAGAGTGCTGACCGTGCACTGTTCTGGTTGTGGGAGCGTTACGGGCTTGCCAAGCACGAAAAGGCCAAGAAGGCGGCTGCAAAGAAGCCGGTAGAAAAGCCAGCGGATGCAAAGCCTAAAGTCAATATTATTGGTCCAATCTACGGTTGTTTTAATACCTGGTCTGATCTGGCTGAAATCCAGCGCTTGGTCGAGGGTATTGGTGCCGAAGTGAATCTGTCGTTCCCCATGGGTGTGCATCTGGACGATGTGCACAAGCTGGGCGATGCCGATGCCACCGTCTGTATGTATCGTGAGTTTGGTCGCAAGCTTTGTGAGGCGCTGGACAAGCCATACCTGCAGGCACCAATTGGCCTGCATTCCACCACGGCGTTCCTTGAGTCACTCGGTGAACAGCTTGGTTTGGACCCGCAACCTTTTATAGAACGAGAAAAGCACACGACGATCAAGCCGCTGTGGGATCTCTGGCGCTCGGTAACCCAGGACTTTTTCGGCACCGCCAGTTTTGGTGTGGCAGCGAGCGAGACTTACGCGCGCGGTATTCAGAACTTCCTCGAAGAAGAACTCGGCATGCCGTGTCACTTCGCGGTCTCGCGAATTGCCGGCGCAAAGACAGACAACGCTGCTGTTCGCAAATCGATTACTGACAATCCACCGCTCATGGTGTTTGGCAGCTACAACGAACGCATGTACCTCGCCGAGAACAACTCGCGCGCGATGTTTATACCGGCTTCATTGCCAGGTTCGATTGTCCGCAGACACACCGGCACGCCTTTCATGGGATACGCCGGAGCCTGCTATCTGATTCAGGAAGTGTGTAACGCGCTGTTTGATGCGCTCTTCCACATCTTGCCACTGGGTACAGAGCTCGATCGTGTCGACGCGACGCTTTCTCGTCTGGAGAGCCAGTTGGCCTGGGATCCGGAAGCGGAGAACCGGCTGGCAGCGCAACTTGAGCGAGAGCCAGTGTTAATCCGCATATCCGTTGCCAAGCAGTTACGCGATGCCGCAGAACAACGCGCGCGTGCGGCCGGAGTGGCGATCGTAAACGTCGAGCATCTGGGTCTGCCGGCAGATGCCGATTCGGACGTTGCACAATCATCAGAAATGGAAACTGCGTAGGGTCGATTGTTATGACAACTATGAGTCAGAGGGATGAAGAAATGTTAGAAGCCAATGTTGCGCACGCTGCACACACTCAAGTTCGCCAGACTGACAAGCTGGAGTATCGCCTGTTGATGGCGCTTACCGTCCCGTGGTTCCTCGTGGTCAGCGTGGCTACGCGCTGGCTGCCAAGTAGTTTGCGTCCCTTCGCGAGTTCCGGGCATGAGGGCGAATCATGCTGGGAAGAAGCGCGCCGGATGGCACAGGCGATCATCCCGTATGCATTCGAATGGTAGTAGAGAAGTGATCGGCCGACGCCTGGTGGCGTTGTTCGTAAGAAGAAATTTGGAAAAATATCCGTCGCCGGCGGCTTGGGAGGTATCTAGATGTCCATGTTGAGTTTTGAGAGAAAGTACCGAGTGCGTGGAGGCACGTTGGTCGGTGGCGATCTCTTTGATTTTTGGGTGGGACCTTTCTACGTCGGGTTCTTCGGCGTCACCACTGCTTTCTTTGCAGTGCTGGGTACGGCGTTGATTCTGTACGGTGCATCCCAGGGGACAACCTGGAACCCCTGGCAGATCAACATTGCTCCGCCTGATTTGAGTTATGGGCTCGGGCTTGCGCCGCTCATGGAGGGCGGTCTGTGGCAGGTGGTTACTGTGTGTGCCATTGGCGCTTTCGTTTCCTGGGCGCTGCGTGAAGTAGAGATCTGCAGAAAACTAGGCATGGGACTACATGTGCCATTTGCTTTTTCCGTGGCGATCTTCGCCTACGTCACCCTGGTGGTAATTCGCCCGGTAATGCTCGGAGCCTGGGGGCACGGTTTTCCCTACGGAATCCTCAGTCACCTCGATTGGGTGTCCAACGTTGGCTACCAATACCTGCACTTTCACTACAACCCAGCGCACATGATTGCAGTGTCGTTCTTCTTTACCACTGCACTTGCATTGTCGATGCACGGCTCACTGATATTGATGGTAACCAATCCGGGTAACGACGATCCGATCGTCAAATCCGGCGAGCACGAAAACACCTTCTTCCGCGACGATGTTGGTTACTCGATTGGTGCTCTTGGTATCCATCGTCTGGGTCTCTTCCTGGCCCTATCTGCCGCATTTTGGAGCGCGGTGTGTATTTTGATTAGTGGACCCTTCTGGACGCGCGGCTGGCCCGAATGGTGGAACTGGTGGCTCGAAATGCCGATTTGGGGTTGAGGGGAGATAAGAAAATGAATATTGAATATCAAAACATTTTTACGCGAGTGCAGGTTCGCGGGCCACATTACCCCGGTGTAGATATTGGTGCGGAGAACGAAAACCGTATCGGCACGCCCACAGATAATTACTGGGCTGGCAAGATTGGTGATGCACAGATCGGACCTTTTTATCTGGGCTCTCTCGGGCTTGCTTCTCTGGTTTGTGGTTTCATCGCCTTCGAGATTATCGGGCTAAATATGTGGGCCTCCGTAGGCTGGGACCCCGTTGAGTTTGTTCGGCAGCTGCCCTGGTTGGCGCTGGAGCCGCCAGCACCTGTATATGGACTGAGTATTCCTCCGCTGAACGAGGGCGGTTGGTGGTTGATGGCGGGTTTCTTTCTGACCCTTTCGATTATGCTCTGGTGGCTTAGAACGTATCGACGTTCGAAGGCGCTGGGTATGGGCCAGCATCTGACCTGGGCTTTCGGCGGCGCGATCTGGCTGTTCCTGGTACTGGGTTTTATCCGTCCGCTGCTAATGGGTAGCTGGAGTGAGGCCGTACCGTTTGGCATCTTCCCGCACCTGGATTGGACTGCTGCGTTCTCCCTGCGCTACGGCAACCTTTTCTACAACCCTTTCCACATGCTGTCGATTGTCTTCTTGTATGGGTCAGCGCTGATATTTGCCATGCACGGCGCGACGATTCTTGCGGTGACGCGCTACGGTGGTGATCGTGAGATCGATCAAATTACTGACCGGGGTACCGCCTCTGAGCGTGCAGCCTTGTTCTGGCGCTGGACCATGGGCTTTAACGCCAGTATGGAATCCATTCACCGCTGGTCCTGGTGGTTCGCAGTTCTCACCGTCGTCACAGGCGGTATAGGGATTCTGTTAACAGGAACCGTGGTTGATAACTGGTATCTCTGGGCCGTCAAGCATGGGGTCGCTCCGAGCTATCCGGCACTTGAGGCGGTACCACTTGTCGATCCTCTCCTGTCAGGAGGACAGTAATGAATATTTCGATGAAGGCAATCGTGGCGGGGTCATTGCTCGCAACTCTTGGGCTTGCTGGCTGTGAGAAGCCCCCAGTCGAAGCCGTACAGCGAGGTTATCGCGGCACCGGGATGGAGCAGGTGGTTAATCCCCGCCTCGCTGCAGAAAAGGTCGCCGCGAATGTGGCTCCCGAGGCGATTCCATCCGTGCCCGCTAGCGGGCCAAAGGCTAAGGACATTTACCAGAACGTGCAGGTGCTTGGTGATCTGAGTGCTGGTGAATTTAATCGGCTGATGGTTGCGATCACTAATTGGGTGTCGCCAGAAGAGGGCTGTACCTACTGCCATGGCAACGAAGGTTTCGCGGCGGATGACAAGTACACCAAAAAGGTCGCGCGGGTAATGATTGCCATGACGCAACGCGCGAACGAAGAGTGGGGCGAAAAACACACTGCGCCCACTGGCGTGACTTGCTACACCTGTCACCGGGGCAATAATGTACCTGAGTACGTTTGGGTCAAGGATCCTGGGCCCAAGATGGCCGCCGCGATGGCAGCTGCGCCAACCGGACAGAATATTGCGTCACCGGCAGCCGGTTACGCGTCCTTACCCTACGACCCTTTCACACCGTATCTTGAGGGTGATGAAAACATTCGTATGGCGGGTACAACGGCGCTTCCTACAGGGAATCGGCAGTCCATCAAGCAAACTGAGTGGACCTACTCACTGATGATGCATTTCTCGCAATCTCTCGGCGTGAATTGCACTTACTGCCACAACACACGGGCATTTGCTAACTGGGAGCAAAGTCCACCCACGCGGCTGAAGGCTTGGCATGCGATCCGCATGGTGCGTGAGCTCAATAACGAGTACGTCCTGGACACAGCAGATTGGTTGCCGGACTACCGCAAAGGACCTGCGGGTGACCCACAAAAGCTGGCGTGTAACACCTGCCACCAGGGCGCGTTTAAGCCGCTCTATGGGGCACCGATGCTCAAGGACTATCCGAATCTCAAAAAGCAGAGCGCAGGTGCGAAGCAGCTGATGTCCGCGGAAGTGAAGACACAGGAAACAAACGTTGGTGCCACGAGCGGCGACCATTAAGAACTCTGGCGGTGCTCCTTAGGGGGCGTCACCTTGGGTGCAGTGCCTGGTAGTCCCTCCTGTCGAAGGTGTCTGCAGCGCTGTATAGGCCCTCAAGCTCACGGAGTGATGCCTGGGGATTATGTAAAAATGACATGGGAGATATAAACCATGACTGAATCAAGCAGCCTTACAGGGCTCTCAGATGGTGCAGCAAGAGAGTTTCACAGCTTGTATGTGAAAAGCTTTCTGGGCTTTACCGTAGTAGCGGTAGTAGCACACCTTCTCGTGTGGTCCTGGAGACCCTGGTTCTAAACCAGGTTCTTTGGCACTAAACCCGCTTTCACACCTTTTGGTGCTGCGAGCTTTTAATTAAGGAGATGCGAAATGCATAAAATTTGGATGATATTTGATCCGCGTAGAATACTGGTAGCTAACGCTATCTTTCTGTTTACGTTAGCGATCTTCATTCACTTTGTTGTTCTGAGCACTGCGAAGTACAACTGGATCGAAGGTTCTTCGATGTCAGGTGCTCCAGCTGCGCAGCACATGCAAGCACTGCCCGAATCGCGCAGCTAGCGCAAACGGGCCTTGCACCTTCTGTGCCCGCGGTCTCCCCCGACCGCGGGCGCAGCTTTCACCGAATACTTGAGTAAATACTCAACCATACACATCACGCTGACCACAGTGAGGTTGCATCGATGATAGATTCCGAACAGCGTCACACGGTCCGTGACTACAATTCCGCTGCTAATGCTTCCGGTAAGCCGCCGGTCTCGTTTAACAACGAGCAGTTGGTCATGGTCGACTCTCTGGATCAGGTGGTGGGTTACAGTACCAAGGGGGACGCCCACAGCGGTTCGGGCTGCTTGCATCGGGCCTTTTCTGTTTTCCTGTTTGATAGCCAGCAGCGTTTGCTCGTGCATCGTCGCAGCGAAAAAAAGCCGCTCTGGCCTGGCTTTTGGACAAATAGTTGTTGCAGTCACCCGCGGAGAGGAGAAGGACTCAAGGCCGCGGTTCATCGCCGGATTACGGAAGAGCTGGGCGTTACCGCTGCAGCGTCGCGAGCCTACGATTTCGAATATCGTGCAAGCTATCGTGACAAGGGCACCGAGCATGAACTTTGCCACGTGTTTCTGGCAGAGGCATTAAATACCTCGACCTTGAACGTGCATGAGGACGAGATTATGGAGTGGTGCTGGCTGAGCCTTCAGGAAGTGGACGCTTTGGTTCGCGATAGACCCGAAGAAGTCACACCATGGTTTGCCCTGGAGTGGCAGGCCCTGCGCGGCGTGCATGCGAAGACGCTGCAGACCTACCTGCAAGAGATCGAAGATTCCCGAAGCGCTGCCTGAGTCCGTGCCCTAGAACATCGCTTCGCATAATTGCGCAAAAAAAAGGGCGCTTTAAGCGCCCTTTTTTATCGTGTTCAATGTCTCTTGTCGGTTTAGAGACCCCATCGATAGGTGGGCGAAGCGTCGCCGCAGACTTGGTGCAGCTTAAATCGACCCGACTCTGTAACGACTACCGAGTCACCATCGAACTCGATGATCCCGTCCGCCTTCAGCGCCTGTAGGGTAGGGTCTGTCGTTTCGCCGTCATTCGATGCGTACTGTTGCCCGTGGAGCTTGAGGTTGCACATCAGATCAGACAGGGCTCGTCTTCTTTCCCGGGCTTCCTGCGTTACTTTTTGTCCAGCGCCTATAGGTAGCTCGCCTTTTCCGATCGCATCTCGCCAAGGCTCTATTTGCATGTGATTTCGCACGCTAATGCCCGACAGATCGCTGGTAGAGCTGCTTCCAAATCCCAGTAAGCTACCACCCTCTTTGGTGGTGTAACCAATTCTGTTGCGATGCAGCACGCCTTCGCGATGAGCTTTGGATATGACGCTATCTTCTCGAGAGAAACAGTCTGTGCCAACCCACTGGTAGCCCGCGTCGCAGAGGCCGTCTACGATCCGACTGAACACCGCTACGGTGTCACCCAGAGACGGCATTTGACCCTCGTCCACGGCGCGCTGGTGATTGAAACTTTCAGGCCGCCTGGAGTATCGGTAGCAGTTGATGTTATCTGCCTGCAGTGTCAACAGCTGCTCTACCGTATTACGCATGCTGGTAAGTGTTTGCGCAGGCAAGCCATAAACCAAATCTGTAGACACGGTCTCAAAGCCGATGTCCCGCGCGCTTTCGACCACGTCGCGGATAACAGAGAGTGACTGGTGCCGACCGAGCGCCGCTTGCACGTCAAGATCAAGATCTCGGATCTCGAGGTTCAATGCCTTGAACCCAAGGCCATGCAGGAGTGCGAGCTGTGATACCGAAGCTCGGTGCGCGTTAGCTTCCAACGACGTCGCCGTGGTGTCGTCAATGATGAAATGGTGATCAAGGATATCGACGAGCCTGACCAGCTGTACCTCAGTGAGGTAGTTGGGGGTACCTCCGCCGAGATGCAATTGTTGTAGCGTTCGTTTAGCTCCCAAATTGCTGGTCACGAGAGCAACCTCACGTTCCAGGGAGTCTAGATAATGATCGATTTGTCTAAGGTCGTGGCTGACCGTTGTTTCGTGGTCACACGTTAAACATCGCGAAGGGCAAAACGGGAGATGGACGTAAACCGATAGCGCGTTTTCTGGGGTATCTTGTTCAGCGCAAAGCGCCGCTAAGTAATCGTCAAGCCCTGCAGGTGAAACGCCGTCATCGAAGACCAGTGTTGACGTATGCAAGGCCTGATCAGTTCGACCTGATGTGGCTATGACTCGACCGTCGTTAGCAGCGCGTTGCGCCTGCACTTCGGTCCTACGGTCGCTGCTTGAAGGCATAGCGACTACTCCTGGCACTACCTGTGAATCGCTTCGGTCGCATACTCACGCACAACTCGCATTATTTATCTACGTCGAGCGGGGCGCTTGTCCGTCTTGAGGCGGACTACACTGAATCGTACCGGTTCGCACTAATTCAGTGACGCTTTCCATCGTTGAGCAGCGGGGAATTCATCAAGGTGCTGCGCGTACAATAGTTCGCATCGTTAATTTGGTCAAGAATATTTGACACCGAAAGCTAACTATATAGACAGATATTGCGACAAAAATGAGACGTCAGATGCTCTTTTTGATCGGTAGTGGGTGCACCGGTGTCACCACTTCGGTCTTTTTCGGCGAGTTGAGTGCCCAACGCCAGAGCGCTGATTCGCCAAATGGATACATCAGGAACCAGTGTTCCAGTATCGCGAGACTTAAAAGGGCGCTAACCAAGAGATCGGCAGAGCGTAAAAAGGGGTCCGGGGTGGCCATAGCCTGGGTGAGCAAAACCACCGCAAAAGCCGTGCCTATGGTTACCGAAATCGGAAATAAGAGGTTCATCGGGGCGCGGCGGGTGTAGCTGTCCAGATACTGCAAGTGGGCGGGGAACCAGTCGCTATTGTAGTTTCGAACGCCAAGAAACAGGTTCAGTTTCGCGCTCCAGCGCATTAACCAGAGCGATACACAGGTTGCCAGGGCAACTTGATTGGGCCCCTCACGTGATAGCAAATAGACCACGCACACAGTGCCGACGACCGCAATCTCGTGGTAAAGACTGGTTTGCAGACCCAGCCAGAAACGTTTTGCGAGGGAGCATTCGGCCGGGCAGGAGTCTTTGCGGGGACCTGTAATCAAGCCCATAAGGTAGCTCATCTCCAGCCAGGCCCAGATAACCAGGCCCTGGCCAAATCCCAGCAGCGCTCCCGCTGCGCTTATATCCAGCGAGCGGTCGGGAAGCTGCGTCAGGCATAGAATCGCGAACGCCGAGACGCCCACAAGGCTTACGCGCCGCAGCTTTTCCGTTTGCCGATTCAACAGTAGAACGACACCGGTGCTTATCCACCAAGCCAGAGTGACCGTAGCGAGTGCCAGCAGGTAATCGGTCACCAGGCGTCACCAGCCGTTGCTGCGGCCAGGGGTATGTCAAGAAGTGGGCCAAAAGTGGCGTAGTTGTCTGGACCAAAAGCCACCAGATCGATACGTTCGCCGGTGGCCGGGTCAGAGATAACCATGCGCCCATCGCTGTGCCTGCTGAGCTGGAACGGCACCGCCAGATCCCCGCTAAGGCCGGCACGTTGGCGTACCAGCGAGCGGACAACGCCGCGTAAAAAGCTGCCCTCTCCCGGTGCCAGGCGGAGGAGTTCCTGCTCGCTGTGCCATTCATAAGCGACGACGATTCCACCCGGTTGATCGCGAAAACCTATCTCCCGCATGTCCAGTACTGGCGTGTCTGGAATGGTCTCAGCGGTGTATCCCGTAAGTCGTGCAACTAGCGTTGCTACCAGAACCATGAGCGCAATAGCGGCCAAACCCATCACAAAATATCGCGTTGCAGGGTCATTCGCCGGGGTGTTATTGCTTTGGCTCAAGCTGTTGTCCATTCGTTATCTCTCCTGAGCTTTCAGGATGCACTGTACATAGGACGGGAAGCCAACCGGTGGCTGGAGCCTCTGTTGGTTTGTTGTTTTGACGCACTGTTGCGTCCATTCGCCTGCGTCGACGCCTGCGTTTGTTCCGACGGCATTGATGGCGGCGCAGCGCTAAGCTCTTCCTCCTCCTGCCCACTTTGCGTGACGCGGGCAATGGCTGCTGCCACCGTATCGATGTCAGCCAGACTTCGAAGTGCGGGCTGGACCGGACGGAACTGCCACGATTTCACACTGGGCCAGAGTAGTAAGTAGGAGAGTCGTTTGGACTTATCCATGGTAAAGATAATGTCGCCGGAACCATCCGCAAAGCGGCGCAGGTCAGCGGAGTTAATCGTTGTCAGCGGGACGTTGACCATCATTTGCATGGCGACACCACAACGCAGCACCAGCCGTTTGTTGGTCACCGTATAAATAGTCGAGCGGGCATAGGCCCAGGCCAGTCCGGCGAGAATGCCCAGTGCTGCAAAAGCGAGCAAAAACATCCAGGTGCTGCCGAGCAATACGGTTGTAAGTGCCTCGCCGGCGCTGAGCTGCAATCCAACGTGGATCGTGATCAGGGCAGCGAGGTAGATCGATGCGGTCCTGAGATGAAATACTCGTCGAGCCAACACTTTTCGGTCAGGAGAGCCCTGCCAAACAAGGACTTCCCCGTCCGGCAAGAGGCCCGGGAGGCCGCGGGCTGGCTCATCTTCGTGTTCACTCACACTCACAGTATAGGCTCCGCACGTTCAGGCAAAGCATATAGTGTGCCGCCGCCGTAGTACGCCCCGATTTTGTCCTCTTCCTGAAGTGTCACGAAGTCGGGGTTGGCGGTGCTCGGTGCATCAGCAAAATGTCGCCCGCAGACTGACCTGGCGTGCACGTCGCCGTTGCTCTTAACGCGGGCGAAGGTCATCGGCATCATGACTCGTCGGCCGCCCGCATCAATCTCAATATAGCGAGCGGTCGGCTCTGCGAGATCAACCCAGACATCGCTGACGATGCCGCCTTGCTCCCCATCGGTACCGTATACTGGCCGGCCGCGTGGATCAGGATCACGGCTCGCAATGCTCCATTCGGTCGCGACTCTCAGGGGTATGATCCTGGGCTTGCCACCATCCCAGGTCAGGTCAGGCTTTTCGGGTCTAATCGCCCAGCTTGCGGGACCTACGCCATCTTTCATGGGATCGCCCGTGGGCTCTAGTGGAAAGCCGGGCCCCGGGACCGTTTGCTCCGCATGCAGTTCATAGCCGGGGTCTTCATCGACGGGCACCGTGCGAGTTCCCTGGCCATGCGGCAACACGTAAGTTTTCTTCTCGGGCATACCCCAGAGATCGCCGCCGGTGTAGGCCGCGTTGTGCGAGTCCACGGTCGGATAGCCTTCGCGCTTGCCCTCGCGGTGCATATAGCCAATCAGGCCAAAGAAAAACAGCCAAAAGCCGTAGAGCGCTAGCTGTGCGACATCGATGTACTCGGTAATTGCTCCAGTACCCATATCAGTTCCTCCTGGAAAGGGTGTTATTAACTCGGGAATTCGGTGAGGGCGAACGCGCTCTCCTGATCCCGTTCACGCCGGACCCGCACTAACGGGCCCAGTGCAACTAGTGCTGCAAAAAGCAGCAGGATTTCAAAGTGGTAAACGGCGCTGTAACCGGTGACCTCGTCAGTCAGGGCAGGCCCCAAGCGACCATTGATCGCAAGGTATGAAATGTAATCGCGAAGGGCGCCACCCATGGCAATAGCGAGCCCCGCTGCGGTGGCTTGCACGGCGCCCCAGGCACCCAGAGCCAGGCCTTTCTCGTCTTCCTCGCCCAGCGCCATTGCCGCGATAAGCGTGCCGACAGAGAAAAACCCCCCGCCCAGTCCGATAAAGCCAGCGCCGATACTAAAGATCAGCGCAGACTGTAACGGTGCTGCGAGCACCACCGTCGCAAATGCAAAAACTCCGATGACCAGGCCATAGCCGGCGATACGAATAGGATTGGCACCCCTGCCCAGGCTTTGCGATGACAGCGCGAATGCGATCAGCATGCCCACGCCCCAGATCGCTGATAGCAGCGTCGTAGCGCTGACACTCATGCCCAGAATTTCTCCGCCATAAGGTTCGAGAAGTATGTCCTGCATACTGAATCCAGCGGTACCCAGAGCAATAGCAACCAGTAAGCGTCGCGTTTTGGATTCGCGGGTAAACGCCTTCCAACTGCTCGAAAATGTGGGTCTCGGGCGAGCAGGGTCGGTACGCGAAGGCATCAGACTTTCCTGACGCCAGAGGGCTATACCATTCAAAATAATAGTGACTGCAGCGGCACCCTGAATGACTTTAATCAGCCGCAAATCGGAGAAGTCAGCGAGCAGCCAGGAGAAGACCAGCGCGCTACCGATCGTTCCCAGCAGCAACATGACGTAAAGCAGTGCAACCACTTTGGGTCGCGTGTTCTCAGACGCCAGATCTGTGGCCAGGGCTAGCCCCGCGGTTTGCGTTATGTGCATGCCCGCGCCGACCAGCAGGAATGCAAGCGCGGCGGCGGCGGGGCCTAGCCAGGCCGCTCCGGCCGTGGGATCAGCCAGTACGATCAAGGCAAAGGGCATGATCGAAAGGCCGCCAAACTGGGTCAGACTGCCGCCCCATATATAGGGTACGCGACGCCATCCGAGCAGCGATTTATGGTGGTCTGAGCGAAATCCTATGATGGTTCGAAGCGGTGCAAAAAGTAGCGGCAAAGACACCATGAGTGAGACCAGCCAGGCTGACTGTCCCATCTCCAGGACCATAACCCGATTCAGAGTCCCGTTGAGCAACACCAGTGCCATGCCAACGGATACTTGAAAGAGCGATAGACGGGCCAGACGCGAGAGTGGTAAATCCCCACTCACGGCATCCGCGAATGGGACAAGATCGAGGATCGCCCGGGAGGGGAAAATCCTGTCGGTTATTGCTGCTAGTCGCATTGATGCTTTAGTTCGCAGGCTTGAGAGATGTAAAAACCGCCATTCACCCGGTGCTGGCGCTCTCTCTTCCAGTTCTGGAGACTCGTTTCGTAACCCATCATCTGTTGTAGCTTGCTTGCGCTCACCGGTTGAATTGCAGGCGCACGATCCGCGCGTGGCAATATTTTTCCCGCGGCATGCATCAATTCAAGCAGCACGGTGCTCGGCGCATGGGTAAAGATCATGCTGGTTTTTACCTGTGCGGCCAGACTGGCAAGCACCCGTACGCCGTCGGCCACGTTGTAATGAATGAGCGAATCCATAGCCACGACGTGATCAAATTCACCGGTAGCCTTGGAAGCCATATCGCCGACGACAAACTCGATCTGACCATCGCCGATGTTGGATGGTAAGCGCTCCTTTGCCAGCTCTATCAGCGTGGGGGATAGATCCACGGCCAGAACGGATGCACCGCGGGTTGCCATGTCCACGGCCAGCGCACCGGTGCCGCAACCGGCATCAAGTATGCGCAGTCCATGCAGGTCGTCCGGTAACCAGGACAGCAGCGTGCGCCGCATTTCATCACGGCCGGCGCGTACGGTTCGACGAATTCGACTGACTGGCGCGTCGGAGGTCAGTTTTGACCAGGCATCCACTGCCGTTCTATCGAAATACGTTTCTATCTCTGAGCGGCGGTCATCGTAATCAGTGTACCCATCGGTTTGCCGCATCAATCGAATCCCAGGAAGTCGAACAGGTCTCGATCTTTCATAGGTTCCGCTTCCAGCGCGTCGGTACCTGACCAAAGGTGCGCAGCAAGATCCATGTATTCCTGCTGAACCTCGGCAAGTCCGGGGCAATCTTCCATCTCGAACAGCGTGGACTTCTTGAGTCGGCTGCGACGAATTACGTCAAGATCCGGGAAGTGCGCCAAGCGCTTCAGGCCCACCGCATCATTAAAGCGGTCAATTTCGTCGGTTCCGGCGCTGCGATTGGCGATAACGCCGCCTAGCCGTACTGGATAGTTCTTTGACTTGGCCTTGATCGCTGCGGCAATTCGGTTCATCGCGAATATGGAGTCAAAGTCGTTGGCCGTGACCACCAGCGCGCGTTCTGCATGTTGTAACGGTGAGGCAAAACCACCGCAGACAACGTCGCCAAGCACGTCGAAGATAACGACGTCGGCATCATCCAGAAGATGATGTTGTTTTAGCAGCTTGACCGTTTGTCCGACAACATAGCCGCCGCAGCCGGTTCCCGCAGGCGGGCCGCCTGCTTCGACGCACATGACGCCGTTGTAACCTTCAAACATGTAGTCAGCTGGGGTCAGTTCCTCCGAGTGGAATTCCACAGACTCAAGCACATCGATCACCGTCGGCAGCAGTGCCTTGGTAAGGGTGAACGTAGAGTCGTGCTTTGGGTCACAGCCGATCTGTATAACGCGCTTGCCCAATTTTGAGAAAGCTGCGGAAAGATTGGATGAGGTGGTGCTTTTTCCGATACCACCTTTGCCGTAAACAGCAAACACTTTGGCCTTGTCGATTTGTATCTGCGGATCCAGGTGGACTTGAAGGCTGCCTTCGCCATCCAGGCCCTGACCGCTGCCAGGATTGACTTCATGCACGGGTATATTTATGGGTTTATTCATGCTGCTATTTCTCCGGATATGCCTTCCAACCAGTCTTCGAGGTCCTCGCTTGCGCGATGCAGCGCTTCGAGTTTCTCCTCATCGGGTTTCCAAAAATCACGCTCACTCGCCTCGAGTAAGCGATTCACCATTTTCATGGCGGAATGCGGGTTCAGTTTTGCGAGTCGATCGCGCATCGACTCGTCGAGAATAAAAGTGTCGGACATACGCTCATAAATCCAGGGGGCGACCTGCCCTGTGGTAGCGGACCAGCCCATGGTATTGGTGACATGAGCTTCAATTTGACGCACGCCTTCGAAACCGTGTTCCAGCTGGCTCTCATACCACTTGGGATTAAGCACACGGGTGCGTGTCTCCAGTGCGACCTGCTCTTCCAGAGTGCGTACTTTGCCGCTGCCGCTGGTCTGGTCAGAGATATAGACAGGCACTTCCTCGCCGTTGCGAGCACGCTTGACTGCCCGGTGAATGCCACCGAGCGTGTCGAAATACTGATCCAGCGATGTGATGCCGACTTCCACCGAGTCGAGGTTCTGGTACGCCATGTCGACCGTTGCGAGCATGCTGTTGAGCAGTTCGGCCTGAGCGGCCGGCTTGCCATCGCGTCCGTAAGCAAAACACTTACGATTGGTGTAGGTGTCTGCGAGTTCGTTCTCATCTTCCCAGCGGCTATTGTCCACGAGCAAGTTGACGTTGGAACCATAGGCGCCCTCGGCATTGCTGAACACACGCAGCGCCGCGGTTTCCATATCGCAGCCTTGTTCCTCTTGCTGGGCCAGCGCGTGTTTGCGCACATAGTTCATTTCCAGAGGCTCATCTGCGGTAGCGGCAAGATAGCCTGCCTCTGCGAGCATGCGCGTCTGCAGGGGGAGAAGATCTCGGAAGATGCCGGACAGTGTCATGATCACGTCGATGCGTGGCCGTCCCAGCGTCTCAAGCGGTATTAATTTGGCGCCCGTGACTCGGCCGTAGCCATCTATGCGGGGTTCCGTTCCCATCAAGGCTAACGCCTGCGCAATAGGTCCGCCCTCGTTTTTCATATTGTCAGAACCCCAGAGCACCAGTGCTACCGTTTCTGGCAATGCTTTGCCCGACTCGGCGTGCTTTGCCAGCAGATTATTGGTCTGGCGCAGACCATCGCGCATAGCGAAGGTGCTGGGTAACTGGAAGGGGTCAAAACCGTGTAAGTTGCGACCGGTCGGCAGAATCTCCGTGGTGCGCAGCAGATCACCGCCTGGTGCTGGGCGGATAAAGCCGCCTCCCAGGGCATGCAGGATCGCTTCCAGCTCTGGATTGCGCTGTAGCTCGCGGCTCGTGCGTAGCAGTGAGGCAGCAATGCCGGCAATGTCTTCGCGCTCCGGCTCGGCATCTGTGAGCAGTCGTTTCAGTTGCTCGGAGTCGTCACTTTCCAGCGCGGCATACTGTGCGTCAGACAACTCAAGTTCGTGTCCGGCAGCGGCGACTGACTGGATCATGTCGCGTCGCTCCTCGCCCTTTGCGACTTCGCCCACGACGTGAAGGCCATAGGGGATCAGGGTGTTTTCTAACTCTATGAGATCGCGGCGCAGGGACTCGATGGGATCCGCACTATTTGCATCCCAGCTTTCCTCGACATCACAAAGGTCAAGCTCCACGCCCTGGGCGTGAATCATCTCGGCGAGTTCGTTGCGGGCCTCCGGGCATTCGTCCTGCCCGGTACGCCAGCGATCAATTGCGCTCTTGAGTTCCTGCAGACCTTTGTATAAATCGGCGCGGGTAATTGGCGGCGTGAGGTAGCTGATGAGCGTCGCGCCTGCACGGCGTTTTGCGATCAAGCCCTCAGATGGATTGTTTGCCGCATACAGATAGTAGTGGGGCAGATCGCCAATCATGCGCTGCGGCCAGCAGCTGTCACCCATGCCGGCTTGCTTGCCGGGCATGAATTCCAGTGCGCCGTGCGTGCCGTAATGCAGAACCGAATTCGCCGCAAAGTCTTCGCGGATGTAGCGATAAAAAGCAGAGAAAGCGTGCGTCGGTGTAAAGCCGTGTTCAAAGAGCAGCCGCATCGGGTCGCCCTCATAACCAAAGCCTGGCTGAACGCCGACAAACACGTTGCCAAACTGCGCACCCAGGATGAACAGATTGCGACCGTCAGTCAGTTGCTTGCCCGGTACCGGGCCCCACTGCGCTTCGATCTCTTCCAGGTAGGTTTCGCGCGCAACGTGGTCATCGGCAGGGATGAGTGCATGTACATTCGCCATCGCACCATATTGTTCGGCATTGCCCTCGATAATTGTGCGGCGCAATGCGTCGACATTCTCGGGTACCTCGACCTCGTAACCGTCTTCGCGCAGCGCTCTGAGAGTATTCAGCAGCGACTTGAACACCGAAAGGTTAGCGGCGGTGCCGGTGTTTCCCGCATGCGGTGGGAAGTTGAAAATCACCATGGCCACGCGACGCTCGTCTTTGGGCGTCTTACGTAACTGGATTATTTTCGCTGCACGGTCTGCGAGCGCGGCAATACGCCCGGCATGACCACGCATGGCGTGCTGGTCGTCACCGCTGTGTGCGTGCTCCGCATCGGATCGACCGCCGAATATCGAGGGCAGGGTGGCACCGTCAAGCTCCGGTATGGCAACCATCATGGTCGCCTCTACTGGCATCAGTCCATTGTCTGATGCCTCCCACCGTTCGATACTCTGAAACTCCAGCGCGTGTGCGGCAATATAAGGCACATCAAGCGCTGTAAGCATGGCTTCGGCGGCACTTGAGTCGTTATATGCCGGCCCACCTACAAGAGAGAAGCCGGTGAGCGACAGCAGCAGGTCAATCTGCGGCTCGCCGTCTTTAATAAAGTACTTTTCAACCGCGGGGCGTGCGTCCAGGCCGCTGGCAAAAGCAGTGATTACGTTCAGGCCGCGAGCGCGCAGAGCACCGATGACGCCATCGTAGTGATCGGTGTTACCGGCCAGCGCATAGGAGCGCATGATGAGTATGCCGACCGTCCCGTTTGCCGGGGTGCGTGGTTTGCGCTGCTTTGGCTGGTGCTCAAAAATGGGGTCTTTGGCCATGGGATCGTAAAGACCTACATCCGGGTAATCTACCGGAGCGCCACTGTCGAGCTTCCCCTTCATGTCGCCGCGATCATTCGCCGCGTAGCGGTCAATCAGGTACGCCATCATGCGTCGCAGGTTCTCTTCGGAGCCAGCGAGCCAGTACTGCAGCGTGAGAAAATACGCGCGCACATCCTGTGAGGTGCCAGGGATAAAGCGCAGGATTTTAGGTAACTGCCGCAACACGGTAAGTTGCTGCGCGCCGGCGGTGCTCTTGGCTTTGCCGGTCTTGCCTCGCAGCTTTTTCAGCAGGGCAACCGGGCCTTTGGCTTCGCCGTCCATTGTGAACTTACCCATACGAGTCAGTTTCATGACTTCCGCGCCCGACATGCAGCAAATCATCGCGTCACAATCATCGCGCCGCGCCTGCAGTGCGGGGAGCACAGCATCGATATGATCCTCAAGGAACATCATGGTGACAACGATAATGTCGCCTGCAGCAATGTCTGTGCGGCAACGCTCAAGGCTTTCACTGTCCGCATTCCAATCAGCGGCGGCGTGGACCTGCACCGACAGATTGGGCGCGTTGCTGCGTAACTGCTCAGCCGCTCGTTCTACGCTGCTGGTGACGTGGTTATCTAACGTCACCAGAACGAAGTTGAGTTCGCTGTTAGTTACTGAAATGGGCTTTTGCTTCATACATTGTGTCCACGTCTATAATCCTGACACCCTTATCGGTCGCGTAGCGCTCCGTGTTTCTTCGTGCTTTGCCGCGCACGAAAAAAGGTATTTTTCGCAGTTCTTGCTCGGCGCCGATATCCCAGGTGGGTGCCGAACTATCTTCTTTGTCGTCCGTGCTGTGGCTGCCATCGTTGACGGCTTCTTCGATGCGTGTGGTGCCACCCTCAGCAGCGAGGTGCGATGGAGCGGCACCATCGTTGAATTCAAAGTCATCGCGGAACATGGCCAGCAGGTGTTCTTCCAGACCCATCATGAGCGGGTGGACCCAGCTGTCGAAAATAACGTTCGCGCCTTCGTAGCCCATTTGTGGCGAGTAGCGAGCGGGATAGTCCTGTACATGTGCCGGTGTGGAGATCACTGCGCAGGGGATGCCCAGGCGTTTGGCGATGTGTCGCTCCATCTGCGTACCCAGTACCATTTCTGGTTGCAGGTCACCGATGACCCGCTCAACTTCCAGATAGTCAGAAGTGATAAGCGCAGTCAGGTTCAGTTCCTTGGCCGCGGCGCGAACGATTTTAGCCTGCTCTCGGGAATAGGTCCCAAGGCCCACCACTTCGAAAGCCAGCTCTTTGCTGGCAATGCGTGCTGCTGCGACTGCGTGGGTGGCGTCGCCAAAAACGAACACCCGCTTACCGGTCAGATACGTAGAGTCGACGGAGCGTGAGTACCAGGGGAGGCGTGAGCCGCTTTGATTCGCGGGGCGTTCGATGCCCAGTTTCTCAGCGACTTCGTCGATGAATTCCTCGGTGGCGCCAACGCCAATCGGCACTGTGGTGATGATGCTTTGCTGGAAGTTGCGCGTCAGCCAATCGCAGGCTGGTGAGGCAACTTCGGGATACAGGCAGATATTTGCGTCGGCCTCAGGAATACGCAGGAGATCTTGCGGGCTTGCGCCGAGCGGCGCTACAACGTTAATGACAACGCCCATTGACTCCAGAAGCTGGGTGATTTCCCGCACATCATCGCGGCAGCGAAAACCCAGTGAGCTCGGTCCCAGCAGGTTGACGCTGGGAATCTCATTGCGCTCTCGTGGCGTGGCTCGGGCTGCGGCCACCTGACCCTGTAGCAGGCCACGTACGAGCGCGTAGAAAGTCTCGCCTGCCCCCCAGTTTTCCTTGCGTGAGTAGGCAAGCATTTCGATCGGGATCACAGGTACGTCAAGGCTGCTACTGGCGGCCAGCGTGCCCGGTTGATCCTGAATCAGTTCCGCGGTGCAGGAGTCGCCAACCAGCAAGACCTGCGGTTTGTGACGCTCTACCGCGCTGCTAACAGTGCGCAATACGAGTGCCGCGGTGTCACTACCCAGATCGCGAGCCTGAAAGGTTGTATAGGTCACCGGCGGGCGATGGTTATCGCGCTCGATCATCGTGAACAGCAGGTCCGCGTAGCTGTCACCCTGCGGTGCGTGCAATACCAGATGTACGCCCGTCATGGAGTTCGCGATGCGAATGGCACCAACATGTGGAGGGCCTTCATAGGTCCAAAGTGACAGTTCCATCTCAGACCTCCAGTTGTGCTTGGCGTGATAGTGGGCGGGAGAATAGCCCGGCGAGATCACCGGCCTGGTCAAACCCTTGAATCGGGCTAAAAATCAACTCGATAGACCATTTACTGCGCAGGCCCTCGGCCTCGAGCGGATTGGCTATGCCCATGCCGCATACGGTGAGGTCCGGCCGGCGTTCGCGAACCATATCCAGCCGGCTTTCTAGATCGCCACCCTCTACAATTTCCATGTCATTCCCGAGAAGTTCTGTCTCTTTGGCCATAATCTGTGGGTCGTGGAAAGGCGTGGTAATGGACTCAACCTGCATATCGCATTCGCGCGACAGAAAGCGCGCGAGCGGTATTTCCAGCTGTGAATCGGGGAGAAAAGCGATGGTCTTGCCAGCGAGCTTGTCGCGTTGGTTCGACACCGCCTGCTTTGCTCGGGCCAGTGGCGCATCGGTTGCCGCCTCAAACACCTCTTTAGTGACGCCGAAGGCATCTGCCGCCGTTTTTAGCCAGAGCAGAGTGCCCTCCGCGCCTAACGGAAACGGTGCGCTGAGAATCTCGGCGCCGCGCGAGCGCAGTGCCTGAGCGGTGACGGTCAGGAACGGCTGAGCGAGTAAAACTCGCGTACCGGGCCCTGCGCTGGGCATACCGTCGCCCGTCGCGGCGGGCAGAAATGCGACCTGGGCAATGCCCATCTTGTCGAAAAGCCGACGGAACTGGTCTTCAATCACGTCTGACAAGGTCCCAGCTACGATAAGTGCGGGAGAGTTGTCAGCCTTTGGCGGCTCACCGGCGACCAGCTCCGCCAGGCAGTTGTCTTCGCCCTGGGTGAACGTGGTCTCAATGCCGCTGCCGCTGTAGGCGACCATCCTGACACGACCTTCGAGTCGTAGTTGAAGTCGTTCCGCCGCGTTATTGAGATCCAGTTTGATCACTTCGGAGGGGCAGGAGCCCACCAGAAACAGCGTTTTTATTTCGGGGCGGCGTGCCAGTAATTCTTCGACCACGCGGTCGAGCTCTTCATGGCAGTCCGCCATACCAGCGAGATCGCGGTCCTGCAGAATGGCGGTAGCAAAGCGTGGCTCAGCAAAAATCATCACGCCCGCAGCGGATTGCAGCAGATGCGCGCAAGTGCGCGAACCGACCACCAGAAAGAAAGCGTCCTGAATTTTGCGGTGCAGCCACACTATCGACGTCAGTCCGCAGAACACGGCGCGCTGTCCGCGCTCCACCTGCACAGGGACTTTTTTGCCGGTGGTGCAGTCGGTAGCTAACACAGCCTCGGTCATTGGGTAGCACCTTCCAGACTTAATTCAGCGGCATGCGATGGGTTGTCGCGTCGTGCTGCCCGCAGTTTCAGCAGGAACTGCGCAGCGTTCACAACGTAGGTCGCGTACGCCGCCAGCGCGATCCAGAGTTGTTGCTCCGGGGTGCCGTAACCAAACAGCCAGCAGGCCAGGTAGGCCGTATGCAGCGCGATCACACCCATGCTGACCACGTCTTCCCAGAAGAAGGCACGCGCGAAGAGGTATTGTCCGAAAACGACTTTTTCCCATATGGCGCCGGTAATCATGATCGTATAGAGGATGAGTGTTTTGAGGATCACTGAGGTAACGGCTGCATCGAGGCCGGTTCCGTTGAGAAGATAGTTGACTACAAGTACCAGGCTGACCATAAAAACCAGTAGTTGGAGCGGCGCGAGAACGCCCTGCACCAGGGTCCAGCGAGTCGCGTCTCTGCGACGCCTTTCCTCGGGAGTGTAAAGAGGCAGTCTTGGGGCTGCGCTCTTATTTTCATTACTCATCAAATCGATCCTAAGCCGACTAACCGATTGATAAGGAATGTAGTGCTGGCCCAGAATTATGTCAACTAAAATTTACACAAAGCATGGTTTAATTGAATTGACACTTTGGATGGTGTGGGCTTTACTGTAAACCCGTTCGCTTGACAATGTTGTCAACGCAGAGCGGCACGTGGCGGAGCCGCGAGCCGCCGCAATCGCAAGGACTTTAGCGGTGACTAACAGGCCTACCAGCTTTATCAACCGGATCTAGACACTTGCTTGCCCAACAGCCCATATCTGTAGTGGCCGCTCTACTGGAGCGAGTCGCTGATGTCTCCTTGTCGCTCGACGACGAGGGCACAATCCTGGAGGTTCTAACCTGGAGCCAGGAGTTGCCAACTCGCCTCGAGAGTCTTTGGGTCGGCATGCGCTTTGCGGACACGCTATTAAATACCGACAACAAATCTATCGACCCGGCCTTCGGCGCAGCGCGCAGCGGGCAGGCTCAGCGCCTGGACGTGGTGCACTCTCTCAGCGACGACGGGCAGGAACTGCCGATGCAGTACCAGCTTATCGGTACCGCAGAAGGGCAGCTGGTGGCTGTTGGTACGGATTTGCGTCCGAGCGTGAGCTTGCGACAGCAGCTGGTCAATGCCCAGCAGGCGCTCGAGCAGGATTACTGGCGTTTGCGCCAGGTAGAAACCCGCTATCGCAGGCTGTTCGATATGGTGGGAGATGCTGTTCTGATCGTCGATGGCCTGAGTTTTAGGGTACTCGAAGCTAATCCGCGCGCTACTGAATGGTTGTCTGAAAATGACAAGGGCATTGTCGGTAAGGTTTTTCCGCGCGGCGTTCACGACGATGGCGTAAGGCCCATGCAGGAGTTACTGGCTGAGATTCGCTCTGTGGGTCGCGGGCAGTTGCACGGATTGCTGCTGGCGGACGGTGAAACACGGGTCGATGTGTCGGCGAGTTTCTTACGTCAGGCAGGCGAGGAGCGGTTTTTGATCCGCCTTGCAGGTCGCGGCAGCGTCAACGTTACGCCAGCCGGTGACTCCGGCGGCGTTTATCTGCAGGAAGTTCTGCGTTCGGCGCCAGATGCGGTGGTGCTAACGGATGATGACGGTCGTATTTTGGGCGTGAATCAGAGCTTTCTGGAGCTCGCGCAGCTGGTTGCACAAGAGCAGGTGATCGGACATTCGGCAGATCGCTGGCTGGGTCGCACCAGCGTGGATCTCAGTGTCCTGCTGGCGAATCTGCGAGAGAAGTCGGTGGTAAAACTGTTTTCATCGACATTGATCCCGCATGCGGGAAGTCCGGCACAGGTAGAAGTCTCTGCCTGCAGACTGGAAGAGCCGGATGGTCCCGCGTTTGCGCTCTTTATTCGAGATATAGAGCGCCGAATGGCGCGAGAGCACCCGGTTACGGCCAAGTTGCCCAGTTCCATCGATCAAGTGACGCAGCGCGTCGGCCGAGTCCCTTTAAAAGAGCTGGTACGAGAGTCCACGGATCTTATTGAAGCCCTGTGCATCGAAACGGCGCTAGAGGTTACTAAAGACAACCGAGCATCTGCGGCAGAATTGCTCGGGCTGAGTCGGCAGTCTCTCTACGCCAAACTGCGCCGTTTTAACATCGGTGGCGATGACTTGGACGACACCCCCGGCTAGTAAAAGCCCCGTATCGATGTCTGTCTGAGCGCGACACGGTAGATTTTCATCGCGTCGCGGGGAAAAGCGTCAATTAAAATTGACACTTATATGTGACATATCTATATTACATGTATGCAGCATGTTGAGATGACAGAATCCCCGAGAACCTATCCAGAGCCCCGTGCTCTGCTGCAGCTTTTAAAGCCAATCACCTGGTTTCCACCGATGTGGGCATTTATGTGCGGCGCGGTGTCTTCGGGCGTGTCACTGGGTGACAATCTGGGTCTTTTAATCGCCGGCGTCCTCCTCACTGGTCCTCTGGTTTGTGGTGGCAGCCAGATCGTTAACGATTGGTTTGACCGGCACGTCGATCTTATTAACGAGCCTGATAGACCCATACCGTCTGGCAGGGTGCCCGGCACCTGGGGCCTCTATTACGCCGTTGCCTGGTCCTTATTGGGCCTGGCGTTCAGCGCCATTCTTGGCCTGTGGGTCATGGGAGCTACGGCCCTTGGCATCTTGCTCGCGTGGGGTTACAGCGCGCCGCCGCTGCGCTTCAAGCAAAATGGCTGGTATGGCAATGCCGCCGTTGGCATCAGCTACGAGGGGCTCGCCTGGGTTACAGGAACTGCGGTCATGCTCGGCGGGGTAATGCCGTCGACAGAGGTCCTTTGGCTGGCACTGCTTTACAGTATTGGCGCTCACGGCATTATGACCCTCAACGATTTCAAATCCGTTGACGGTGACTTGCGTATCGGTATCCGGTCTTTGCCCGCGCAGCTCGGTCCTGCGCGAGCCGCAAAAGTGGCCTGTGTGGTCATGGCCGTGCCCCAACTCATCGTGATCGCCTCGCTGATCCAGTGGGGGCATCTCTATACGGCTGCTGCAATAGGCGTATCGCTGGTCCTGCAGCTCGCCGCGATGCGGCGGCTGCTTGGGGATCCGCTTGGTCTGGCGCCCTGGTATAACGGCACTGGCGTTACCCTGTATGTACTTGGAATGATGGCCAGCGCATTCGCATTACGCTCGGTAGTCATCGCATGACTGGCCTCTCCTGGGTTGCGATTGTACGCCTGGGATTGGTGCAGACCTGTATGGGCGCGATCATCGTGCTGACAACCTCGACACTCAATCGGATCATGGTCGTTGAGCTCATGCTGCCCGCCATGCTTCCAGGCATTCTTGTTGCGATCCACCACGCGGTGCAAATGTCGCGCCCGCGCTTTGGGCACGGCTCCGACGTGGGTGGGCGCACAACAAACTGGATTATTGGCGGGATGCTGGTTCTGGCTATTGGTGGCGTCGTTGCCGCCGCGGGAACCGCGCTCCTGTCCTCGGCGCCCATCGCCGGGTTTGTAGTTTGTACGCTGGCTTTCACGGCGATTGGCCTTGGGGCAAGCGCCTCCGCTACGTCATTGCTCGTGACCCTCGCCAAGCACGTGGCACCGCATCGAAAGCCCGCGGCGGCGACTATTGTCTGGATCATGATGATCGCCGGTTTTGCGGTCACCGCGGGTGTAGCCGGGCATTTTCTGGACCCGTTTTCACCGCAACGTCTGCTGTTGGTGAGTGGGAGCGTTTCGCTTATAGCCGTTGTTGTGACACTACTGGCCGTGGCCGGCGTTGAGCCTCGCTCGGCATCCTCTGCCGCGAGCGCGGAGCTGAACCCAATTACTGCTACTGCGAATGCACAGCGTGCTGACTTTCGCTTGGCACTCAGGCAGGTCTGGGAGGAGGCGGAGGCGCGACGGTTTACCGTGTTCGTGTTTGTGTCCATGCTCGCTTACAGCGCCCAGGACCTGATACTCGAACCCTTTGCGGGCATTGTTTTTGCCATGACACCGGGCGAATCGACACAGCTCTCCGGTATTCAGCACAGTGGCGTATTGTTGGGAATGCTGCTCGTCGCTGCGACCACCATGCGGGGAAATAACGCCAGCCCAAGTCAGTTGCGAAATTGGTGTGTAGCCGGTTGCTTGGCGTCCGCCGTCGCGCTGCTGGGCATTGCCTGCGGTGGCCTGGCGTCACCGGCGTGGCCGATCACCGCTAACGTATTCCTGCTTGGGATCGCTAACGGTGCCTTTGCCGTGGCGGCAATCGCTTCCATGATGATGCTGGCCGGCAATGGCGCTGCTCGTCGAGAAGGCTTGCGCATGGGGCTCTGGGGCGCAGCGCAGGCGATCGCTTTTGCCGTGGGCGGATTCATGGGCACCGTTGCTATCGATATCTGCAATGTATTTATTACCGAGCCGGCAGTCGCCTACGCTTTGGTATTCAGTATTGAGGGCGGACTGTTTGTCGTTGCCGCCGCTATTGGTCTGCGTCTACATACGCAGAACACGACAAATCGGCAACACACGCCAGCCTTTGGCGAAATAGCTATGGTGGAGATACTTGATGCACGCTGAACAAAAAACCTCGGAACTGTCGCAGAACGCGCCGCAGCAGTTAACACCGGGTCTGCCCGAATATGATGTGGTGGTGGTCGGTGGCGGCCCCTCGGGCGCCACTGCGGCACAGAACCTCGCGAATTCTGGTAACAAGGTGCTGTTGCTGGAACGCGGATTTCGAATCAAACCCTGCGGCGGTGCAATTCCTCCTCGAGCGGTGGACCAGTTTGCTATTGCGCCAGAGCAGATCGTGGCTCGTATCGCATCGGCGAGAATGATTTCACCGGCCAATGAACGAGTGGATATGCCCGTGGGCGACAGTTATGTCGCTATGGTTGATCGTGACAGCTTTGATCCGTATCTGCGAGAGCGCGCAGAGCGCGCTGGCGCGACCTTGCAAATGGGCGCTTTTCGCTCGCTAAGCTATCTGCCTGATGGCCGAATTTCACTGCGTTACCTCGATAAGTCGGACCGCGGTGCAGACCTTGGTTCAGAGAGCGAGGAGGCGAATACCGCGGGCGTGAACAACCAGAAGCACCACCTCCAGGAGTGCGAAGTTATTACCCGGGCGGTTATAGGTGCAGATGGAGCAAAGTCCAGAGTCGGTACACAGCACGTAAAGGGAGCAGACAAGCTGAAGTGTGTGCTGGCGTATCACGAAATCGTCGAGGCGCCAGACCCAAAGGATGGTGCTGACTACGAGGATACGCGTTGCGATGTCTGGTATCAGGGGCGCTTGTCCCCGGATTTTTATGCCTGGGTTTTTCCGCATGGCAAACATGCGAGTATTGGTTCAGGTAGTGCCGCGAAGAAGTATTCTGCGCCTGCCGCAGTTGCTGCCTTGCGCAAGGACGTCGGTCTCGATAAAGCGAAGACCGTGCGCCGCGAAGGCGCGCCCATTCCCATGAAACCCTTAAAACGCTGGGATGACGGCCGCGCTGTTTTACTCGCTGGTGACGCCTGCGGTGTAGTCGCTCCGGCATCAGGTGAGGGTATTTACTACGCGATGCTCGGCGGTCAACTCGCCGCTGAAGCCGTGCAGTCTTATCTTTTGAGTGGAAATCCTGCGGCACTGCGGCAGGCGCGTAAGCGCTTTATGAAATTGCACGGCCGCGTTTTCTTTGTCCTGGGGTTACTGCAACGGTTCTGGTACGGCAGCGATAAGCGCCGGGAGAAGTTCGTTGATGTCTGTCGCGATCCCGATGTGCAGTACCTCACCTGGCAGTCCTACACGCAAAAGGAATTGGTTAAGGAACGTCCGCTGGCGCAGGTCAGAATCTTCTTCAAAGATTTGGCGCAGTTGGTAGGTTTGGCTCGTGAAGAAGCGGGGCAAAAAAGTCCGTCGTGATAACGTGTTCCGAGATGACGTGCGCCCTGATGAGCGGCGTATAGCCATCAGCAAGCGCTGATTGGGGTTGCGTTGGCCGAAGCGATGGATAACTTTCTCACACAGGGCGTCGCCGCCGCGCTGATTCTATGCCTGGTCGTTGTTGAGTCGATGTTGCTCTATCGTCGACATAGATGCGCTCATGGCGCGCAATTTGCGCGGTGGTTATCCCCCATGGCAGCGGGTGCCGCTCTGGTGCTTGCCTTGCTGCTCACTCAGTTAGCTGCACCGCCGGCACTAATCGGTTTGGCGCTGGCGTTGGCGGGACTGGCGCATGCGCTGGGTTACAGGCAGCGCTGGATGTAACCAGGGCTAGCGAATTGACGCAGGCGCGACCGCTAACGTTGCCACGCTACCAGGCTGGAGCCATTGTTGACGTCGCAGGCAGTTCGTTGGACTGCGTGGGAAGCAAGTAGAGCCGGGCAAAGGTGAGGCCGGCCGCTGCAGACAATCCTAAAACGCTTAGCTTTGCACCCAGTCCCCTACGCGCGCGTGCGGCAGCCATCTTAATGTTGATCTCGAGTAGCTTATCGAGGCCGCGGCGGAAACGTGGGTCGTCAGTATTAAGCGTCAGCGGAAACACCTGTCTGGTGATTGCCGTAGTGATATCAAACACCTGGTAATCAAAATCCCTGGGATCCATGCCCAGCGCTTCATAAAGCTTGGGGCGGTTGTGATCTCTCACATACATGGTTGAGTAGACAGCCACCAAAAAGAAGCGAATCCACAGCTTGTTGTGGCCCTTCAGCAGCTTTGGATCGGATCGCATGATCAGGGCAAACGACTCGCCGTGTCGGAATTCGTCGTTACACCACTCCATGAACCAGTTAAAGATTGGGTGGAAGCGGTGCTCCGGATGCTTCTCAAGGTGACGGAAGATAGTGATGTAGCGGGCGTAGCCAATTTTTTCCGATAGATACGTCGCGTAGTAAATGAATTTTGGTCGAAAGTAGGTGTACTCCTTCTGGCGTTTGAGGAATCCCAGGTCTACAGCGACGCCCAGCTGCTTCAGTGCTTTGTTAATAAAGCCCGCATGCCGGGACTCGTCCCGTGCCATGTAGCCCATAAGCTCGGCGATGTCTGCGTTACCCGTGTTCTTTTTGATTTCCTGATACAGCACGCATCCGGAGTACTCGGCGGTTATAGAGCTGGTGAGGAAGTCGATAAACTCCTCGCGCAGGGCCGGGTCGCGGGTCAGCGCCGTATCGTCGTACACAAAGTCCTGGCGGAAGTGGTCGCGGTTGCGGTCAAGACGGTACTCTTCCATTATCGCGTCCCACTGCTCACGGACCAGCTCAACATCCAGCTTGGCCATCGCTTCATAATCAGTACGGTAGAAGCGGGGTGCAAGCAGCTCACTGCGCACCGCCATTTCGGTCGTGCCGTTAATCCGATGCGGTTTCACTTGTGCATTCATAACAGCCTCTCTTTCCTTGCCGCGGCATGGCTAAATGCGGGATTCCTGATTTTCACTTCGCCGCCGCTTGCGCTTCTCGTATACCGGTTCGCGCCAAATAAGTGTCAACTAAACTTTACTATATATTTGTCAAGAATAGATGACTATAATGCGGGGCTCAAGGGTTTATTGCATGTCAATGCAGCTTCTTATAGGCGCAGACATGCAAGTCGCCTATCCATCAGTGCCGGGGAGGGACTGTGGAAGCTATACAAGGCGAAAAGGACGAGAGCTATCGCCATGGCAAGAGTGAAGAAGACGCTGTCAGTGATCCTGACGATGATCAGCTTTACTGCTTGAGCTACGTAAGCACACAATCTCAGTCTCTGGGGAATGCAGATTTGCTGGTGCTGCTTGAGCATGCGCGTGAAAAAAATACGCGATTGGGCTTAACCGGATTGTTGCTACATCGCGGCGGCTCATTCTTCCAGGTACTGGAAGGCGGGTACAAACAGGTGATATCTCTGTATAAGGTCATAGCGACCGATACCCGCCATCAGCGTGTTGAGGTAGTTTCAGAGGGGCCGATAAGCTCTCGTGAGTACACCGAGTGGCAAATGGGCTTTGTTGAGTTGGATGGGCAGAACTTTAGTGCAATGCCGGGCTTTAGCGATATTCTGAAACAAACCCCCGAGGCCAGGGATTTTCTGCATAGCCTCTCTCGAAGCAAGAAACTCGCGCTCCTGTTCAGCGTAATGGATTGAGCGCCAGAGCCGCCGTCGACCGGGCTTGCGTCGAAGTCCGCCCCGCCCGCCCTGCAAACCACGGCCCCACTAACGCCCCACTAACCCCACTAACGCCCCACTAACGCCTCAAGCGCCTCACTAGAACTGTCCTGTGACGAGCCGCCGCGTGCTGCTGCCCCCTGTCCCCACGGTCGCGTTACGGACTGGTGTTCAGTCCGTTGGGATCAGGCGGAGCAAACGTCACACAGGGGAACGAGCGGACCACCGTAGAACCGTCGCTATCGGGACCCTGCGCGCTAACGATGAGTTGCCCGCCTTCGCCGTCGCCCTCGACAGCTACGCCGAAGCCAAAGGCACCGGGCGCTGCGCTATCTGGCACGCTAAATTCTTCCGCGGTGAGCAGGCTGCAATCTCCACTAACCTCCAGAGAGATGGTAGTACCGGCGCCCGGCGAATTATTGTAGAAATCCGCTATGTAAATAACATGCAGATCGCCTTCGCTGATGCCGTCTGTCGCCACGTTTGGTGTATTGCGTGTGTTTGCAATCAATGCAGACAGATTTCCTTCGAGGGCACTCAGAGTGAGTACCAGAGCCGCACGAACATTGACTAACTCGCGACTGCAAAAAACGCCATCGCCTTCAACGGGGCAGAGACTGCCGTTGTAAACGCCTTCCCCGGTGTTCGGATCAACGTTGAGGCTGAAGAGGCCGTCGCCGTTGAAGTCAATGAATTCCTCCTGAAAGCCGGCTGCTTCGCAGCGCTCATCGGTGCTGGGAAGCGGGCACTGCGGTCCGGAGAAGGGAGTGTACACGCCGTCTTCGTTGTGATCCGTGAATGCTTCGCTCAGATTTTCGAAAGTCTCTCCGTCGTCGTAAATGCCGTTTCCGTTCGCATCAATAAAGAACTCCTCACCGACAACGGTCACCGTCACGGTGCTGCGCATTCCGCGAATCGCGCCGAGGTCGTTCGGGCAGGGCCCGAAAGACCCTGTATGGGACTGGCAGTTGTAATCGTTGTCGTCGGAGATATTTTGCACCAGATCCTGATTGAATACCGGCAAGCGTGGCGACTGACTGATCCACAGTACGGTGCAGGTCCCGCGCAGAGGCGTGGCGGTATCACGCAAGGCCTGATAGCGAGCGCCGTTGGTCTCGCCGGTCAGGCAAGACGAGTCTATTGCACCGTACTCGGTGGTAAACACCGCGCTGGTGCCGTCGGCGACCGGGTTGTTGAATTTGTCCGCGAGACGCACCGTAATTTCGACGGATATGCCATCTACGTCCCGGGCCGAGGGCACACGGAACACTTCGGCAGACATGCTGATTGAGTTTTGGTCGGGCAAGCCGGTACCGATAACGATCTGATTTGAGCTGGCAGACTGCACCTGGCTACCACTGCTCGTGGCCGCGTCGAAGTTGGCAAGAACCAGAGTTGATGTTGCGACATTGCCCGAGAATACTTCGACTTCAATGAGGCCGCGCGCGTCGGTCACTCCGGACATGGTCCCCAGTGATACGCCGCCCAGGGTATTGGTAAGTTCAAAGTTGACCGGCACGCCCGCTAGCGGCTTCCGGTCGGCAAGATCAAGATAGCCTGGCTCGCCGGGTTGCGGGTCGCCTGCTTCAAGAACCACGGACTCCTCCAGCACTTCGAAGACCACCGTGGCGAATTCGGGCCGCCCTGGTCCACCGGTTCCTTTCAGCGCGATGATCGTGCGGTCAGTGCCTTCCTCACCCTCAGATGGATCCGCGCTCACGAAGCCGATAAAATTCGCGTCCCTCGATGCTATGACCAGATTGGCAGTCGCTGTGGAGTCTCCGTCAATCAGATTTGCGGTAAGTTCGTCGCTGGTTTCGCAGCTTCCGGCCAGGTATTCAGCACTCGCCAGACCATCCAGGGTTTCCACCGTCAGGGTCGATGTGCCATCTGCGGTGTCGCCGATGGGACGGAATGTGGAGAGGCCGCTCAGTGAGCATGCGCTGGAGAGCCGAATCTGTTGCACGGCGGTAACTGAGGCGCCAGTTTCATCGACTACGGCAAGGCGCACAACAGAGCTGCCGCGGAATGCCAGGCTGTCAGAGCTAAGCCCGATCTGCCCGGCAATAAAGTTAATGCCTTCAAAGAATCCCAGAGAGAGCCCGGCTGCACCGATTTCGACCCCAATACTGGCGGTAATCTGGCCTGCGGGACTCTCGACGGTGACGGTGATCGTATCCGCGCCTAGCGTTGCTCCCGCTCGTATCTCCACTTCCGCCAGTCCGTCGCTGTTGCTCAGCGCCTGGCCATTATCCGGCGCAATGGTTGCAAACGTGGCAGTAGCGGCTACTACGGCGCCGCTGATCGGCTCGGCGTTAAAGTTGTCTTCGCGAACAGTGACCTGCAATGTGGCTGGGAAGGTCTCGCTCACGCGGGTGGTTGGATTGCCGTCAGCGTCAACAATTGCGAGCGTCAGCGTGTACGCGGTCAGGTCTGAATTGGGGTCGGTCGGCAGGAAACCGCCGCCACCACTGCCACCTCCGCCACCGCAGGCTGTCAGCACAGTGAACATGGCCGCCAACAGTGTCCCCAATAGCGGTTTACTGGCTCTAGTCGGAATGGCCTTCTTAGCGGCTTCCCTAGTCGTCAGTGAAGCACTCGTCACCATACCGCTCGCTAGCGCATGGGCAAGATCGCCTGCGCTGACTCCGGTACGTGCTCTGCTTCGCAACTGGCTGCACACTGTGCGTAGGCCGTTCATCATTCTTGCGCCCTCTGGGGATGTCCGTGCCGCTCTTGTGGCTGTAGCGGACTGCTCCCACTCCTGATGGTTTATATGCCTTCTTACAACGTTACTTATTAGCGGCAGCTTACCTTCGTACTTTATCGCGGCAATAGACTGACGTCTTCTGCAGGCTAACACAAACTGTTTAAAATCACAGAAAAAATCATAAATAACATGGCCATAGAGCTATATTGTGATTTTTTACACAAGGTCGATAGTCGGGGAGGCTTCAGGAGTCAGAAGAGACTCATGAGCTTATTGATTCCCAGTCCCAGGGTGATCAGCAACACGCACAGCCCGAGAAGATTACTGGCCCACCCGTTCGCGGCGCCTTTGACATAGCGGTGCTGATTCATTAGCCACAGTAGTATGGCGGCGATGATCGGCAATAGCAGCCCATTGGCCGCCTGCGCAAACAGAATCAAACTGAGTGGTCGTGCGCCAAGCGTGGCAAAAAACGTTCCCGTGAGTACCACCGTCAAAGCCACGATTCGAAAAATTTTCCCCCGATGGCTGTCATCGACACCCAGTGCACCACTGACTGCATAACCCGCTGCCAATGGCGCAGTGACAGCACTCGTCAGGCCCGCCGCGAATAGTCCCGTCGCAAACACGTAGCGACCCCAGGAACCCAGTACTGGATCTAGCTGCGTGACCAGTCGCGCAGAAGAGAAGGCCTCAGCCTGGGTAAAAAACGTGACCGCCGCGGCGCTTAGGATGGCCAGAGTGACAATGCCGCCGAGGCCTACGGACAAAAATGTATCGCGCCGCGCCGCGGTGAGCGCTGCATTGCGATCTGTTTCTGCCGCCCAGCGATCGCGCACCGCATTTGCTTGCAGAAAAAGATTGTAGGGCACCACTGTCGTGCCGATCAGCGCGATGACGGTGGTGATCGACCCGCTTGGCAAACTCGGAACAAACAGGCCTGTCGCTATTTCTGACCACGCCGGCGCGAGCAAAACCGCACTGCTGACAAACACAATGCTCATCAGCAGCACCAAGGCGATAAGCACACGCTCCAGTTGCCTGTACACGGGCAGGAAGAGAAGCACTGCTGCCGCAGCACCGATGGCGAGGGTCCAGATCTGGGGGGGGATTGCCGATACGCTGTCCAATGCGAGTGCGGCACCGGCAATATTGCCGGATTCGTAAGCGGCATTCCCCAGCCCAATGGCGGCAATGACTAACAAAATCGTGAGGCGCCCAAGCCAGCTGTCAGCGAGCGCTGTGCGAAGCATGGCCGACAGCCCTTGGCCACTCACGACGGCTTGCCTCACGCTCATTTCCTGCAGAACCATTGTCGCAACGACCGAGAACAGCAGTGCCCAGAGCAAGGCGTAACCAAAGCCGGCACCTGCAGCGCTGGCGGTCGCGATGGTTCCCGGGCCCACAAAGGCGGCGGTGACAAGCATGCCCGGGCCGGGTTTCCAAGCCCGTATCCAGCTCGGCTTGCCGCGCCCTCGCTGTGTGCTGCTCAAGGCTGGCCGTGTTTTGCTCAAGAAAGGTTCCCGTGTTCGGTCAAAAAGAAGGCCCTGATCGTGCAGCGCAAATGGGCACCTGATAACATTTGAGCGATGATACCCGAGGCGAGTGCAGCAGCGACAGCGAGAGGTTCTTTGAGCGTCGTGCGCAACGCTTCTCTGACCATCTCCATTGTGCTTCACGACAGCGCGCTCGACAATCTGGGAGCCACCCTGCGCTCGCTGATTGTGAGTGTTGCGAAGGCGAGTGAGGCAGGGGTGCTGGGCAGCGCAGCGCTGGTGGTGCTCGATAATGGCTCTACGGCACCTTACAAGCAGGCATTGCCCGCATTTCTTGACTCACAGCTTGCGGGTTCTCAGGCGACCTTGTCTTTTAGGCTGGTTATGCAGGCGGACAACCCCGGATTTGGTGAAGGGCATAACCGCGCACTGACCGAAGCCGACGGTGAATTGCTGTTGATTCTGAATCCTGATGTAGAGTTGGCGCCAGACGCGCTACTGCAAGCCTTGACCGTGTTTGGCGCTCAGGATCATGTGGTCGCCGTTAATCCGCTATGCGAAGGCTCAGACGGTCGTCGCGAATATCTGTGCAAACGGTATCCCACACTCTTTGATCTGTTTCTTCGAGGCGCGGGCCCAGAGTCGCTGCTGCGCTATTTCCGTGTGCGCCTGGCCCACTACGAGTACCGCGATCTGAGCGACGCGCAGGGTCCGCAGCCCGTGCGTTTGTTGAGTGGAGCGTGCCTGTTTTGCCGGCGCGACGCTTTTTCTCGGGTCGGAGGGTTTGACCCGGCTTACTTCTTGTACTTTGAGGACTTCGATCTTTCACTGCGGCTCGCCGAGCTGGGTTCTCTTCTCTACCTCCCGCAGATGCAAATCGTGCATCGAGGCGGTTATGCCGCGCGCAAGGGTCGGCAGCACGTGCGTTGGTTTATCAGTTCGGCCGGGCGATTCTTTTCCCGCAATGGCTGGCGCTTTTTTTAGCGCCGGTACCTCTGCTGGCCGGTCCGAGTAGGTGGTAAACTTTCGAGCATGAGCGCCGCACACGAGTTAAGCCGTCTTCGCTACCTTCAGGCCATGGGCGTGCAGGTTTATGTGTCGCGGCGCGCGCTTGAGGGTGCCGCGCCGACGCAAAAGCTGTGTTTCAAGTCTGCGCAGCCCGCGGTCGAACAGGGCCTCGCTGTGCAGATGCCAGGGCCGCCAGGGGATAAGCCAGTCGTTGCTACAGCGTCCCCGGGGTCGGCTGCGGTGACACAGAAGCCTGCGACTGGCAGCCTTGCGCCCGAGCATCTTCGTGCGTCGCTGCGCGGTGTGCAGACTGATTCACCCGGTGCAGCGAGGACGGCACAGGGTGTTGATCCACTGCCCGCTGACACGCGAGACACTCCGGCACCTTCAACAAGCACACCTTCAACGAACACACCTTCGACGACCACACCTTCGACGACCACACCTTCAACGACCACACCTTCAACGACCACAACAGCGGCCTCAACAGCGGCCTCAAGTGAACGTTTCAGGCTGGCGCTTGTTGTGTTTGCCCAGCGCTTATGGCTTGAAGACCTGGGCGACCAGGCCCTCGCCACAGATCAGCTTAAGTTGGTCGCTGCAATAGGCCGAGCTCTCGCGCATCCGGAGGTCGATCATTCTGCGCCGCGCGTGGCACAGTTTGACTGGCCGCTACACGACAATCAGCAGTTGGGTCTCGGCGCGGATGAGGCCTCCGCATCCCTTGAAGGCTACCTGCGCCGGCAGCTTGACGATCACCAATGCGTCGAGTTGATTTGCCTGGGTGATGCTGCCGCCCAACGTGTTCGATCCCTGCAACTGCCCTGTGCGAAGCGTGAGATTCGGTCCAGCAAAGAGATGCTTGACGAGCCGCAGCTAAAACGGGATGTGTGGCGTGAGCTGCGTTCTTGATTCATATCACCGCGGCGACGGAGAATCAGTTGGCCGATATTTTGGCGCTTGACAGACAGCACTCCCGAGTCTTCTCAACTACTGCCGGCTATCAACATCTACTTGGACAAAGCGGTTTGCTGCTGGTTGCGGTCAAGCAGGAACTGGTTCAAGGCTTTGCGGCGTTTTCGAGGGTCCTTGATGAAGCCAGCTTGTTGAACCTGATTGTGCAAAACGACATGCGACGCCAGGGGGTGGCCAGACTTCTGCTGCGTGACGCCTGGCGTCAGCTACGCACAATGGGTGCGCGCAGGGTGTTGCTGGAACTACGAGAGAGCAATGAAGCTGCGCGCCTGTTCTACGAATCCGAGGGCTTTACCCACGATACGGTACGTCCGCGATATTACCCAATGGCGAATGGCCAACGAGAGACCGCGCTGCTGATGAGTCGGCTACTGGAGATCTGACATGCATGTACTCGAAGCAGGAGACTGGAGTCTGCTGCTCCCCCCGGAGTGGCAGGCAGAGGATGACGGCGAGAGCATTGTGATCGGGGATCGCGATGATGTGGGCTGTCTGGAAATTAGTGAATTGCACAAGGAAGACGGTGAGTTTGGCGCGACGGATCTTGCGGAGCTCACCGCAGAATCGCAGCCATGGATACCGCTCCACTGCGGCAGCTTTACGGGACTGGTGTCCGGGCTTATTGAGGAGGAGGTGGCTATTCGCGAATGGTATCTGACGGCTGGTGATTTACTGCTTTACATCACCTATAGCTGCGAGTTGGAAAATCGAGGTATGGATGATAGCGCTGTCGACGAAATTCTCGACACTCTGCGCTACGCGAAGGCATAAGACTTCAGTCCCTATTAGCTCACCGCACCGGTCACCCGCACTCGCTTGCTCCCCGCTTCTACCGGTGCGGCGCTGGCTGTCTTTCGACGTTCCAGATGCGCGTCGATAAGGTTTTTCAGAGCGATGATGAAGCCCGTAAAAATAAAGGCCCCGGGGGGGAGTATCGCCAGAAGGAAAGGCTGGTAGCCTTCGAACAGTACCAGGGTCCAGTTAGCGGCGGCGGGTCCGAAGAGAAGGTCCATGTTCGCAAAAATCGCACCGGTGCCTGCAAGCTCACGCATGGCTCCCAGCAGCAAAAGCACCGCGCCAAACCCCAAGCCCATAATTAGCCCGTCATACAATGCCGGCAGTACGGCGTGCTTGCGCGCAAAGCCGTCTGCACGCCCAAGGATTACGCAGTTAGTGGTTATGAGCGGCAGGAAAATACCCAGGATTTGGTAGAGCTCGTAACTGAAAGCCTGCATGAGCAGCTCGATGCAGGTGACCGCAGCCGCAATGATCATAACAAAGGTAGGAAGGCGCACGGCCTCGGACGTAACGTTACGTATAAGTGACACGGCGGTATTGGATGTCACCAGCACAAAGCAGGTGGCCACGCCTAATCCCAGTGCATTGACGACGCTTCCGGTCACCGCAAGCAGAGGGCAGAGACCCAGCAGCTGTACGATGGCGGGATTGTTTTTCCACAGCCCGTTAACCGATAGCTCGCGGTAGCTGACATCGCTCATGTTCTTACTCCTGTTGCTCGCATGCTAACGTCAACCTCATGTCACGGAGCCGATACGCGCGGCTCAGGCTCGCCGTCCAGTGATTTCGGATCATTGTCTGGTGTCTCGGGAAATATTCGCGCACGGTTGTCCGCGACCCAGGTCAGTGCTCGGGCCGTTGCCTGCACAACGGCCCGGGGGGTGATGGTTGCGCCGGTGAACTGATCGAAATCACCGCCGTCCTTACGCACAGTCCAGCGTTCGAGCGTTGGATCGCTGAGGCTTCGACCCTTAAAGCGCTGTACCCAGTCAGACTTTCGGTGGTCCACGGCGTCGCCCAGACCGGGTGTTTCACGATGCTGGAGCACACGCACGCCCGCGACACTGCCATCCCGATTGACCCCGACAACAATATCGATGCTGCCGCTGTAGCCATCGGGCGCGACCGCCGGGACGATCGCAGCAACGGCAAGACCTTGACGACGCGCGATGTAAATGGATTTCGCCTCATTCAGACGTAACAAAGGGTCACCCACCGGTGCAGCAATGGAATCATCCAGCATGGAGTTATCGTGCCGCTCGCGCGGGACAATTTGCAGCAGGGCCTTCTCTTCTGCGGCGCGCTGCGCATCGCTGATACGCTCGCGCGTTCCAAGATAGGTGCTGGCTACGAGCAGGACGGTAAGTAGCGCAAATCCAGCCAGTAACAGACTGTTGCGGGTGATTGCTTCGCGCATTTCGGTCACGGGTTTTTCTCCCGCGGCGCAATGTCGTCATCCTCTGGCTTGAGCGGGGCATGCCCATACACGATGGGCTGGGTGTAATTGTCGATGAACGGGGCCGCAAAATTGGCGATTAAAACCGCGAACGCGATCGCATCCGGGTAGTTGCCTTGCACCCGGATAAGATAGACGAGGACGCCAATCATCGCGCCGAATATCAGTCTGCCGCGATTGCTGACGGCTGAGGACACGGGATCTGTGATGATAAAAAAGGCGCCGAACATGCTCGCCCCACTGAGCAAATGAAATAGTGGGGATCCACCGCTGTTAGAACTGCCTTCGTCGTAAAACAATACCGCACACAGACTCAGCGCGGCGAGCATCGCCAGTGGCGCATGCCAGGTAAATACGCGTCGGTACAGCAACCAGGCACCGCCCGCCAGAAAAGCGAGGTTGGTCACCTCCCATCCCACACCGCCCGCGATACCAAACTGCGGTGTAGTCGCATAGAGGTCACTAAGCATGTAGCCCTCGTTCTGGCGCAGCAAATCCAGCGGCGTCGCCATAGTGACTGCATCAAAATTCGCCGGGTTAAAACAGGCGCGGAGCGCCTCGATGAACCCGGGCACCGAGTCCGTCAGCGGCCGGGGAGGCGCCCAGGAGCTCATTTGCAGGGGAAATGAAATCAGCAAAACCACGTAACCGACCATGGCCGGATTGAAGGGGTTGTAGCCGAGGCCGCCATACAGGTGTTTGGCGATCAGTATGGAGAAAGACACTCCGATCAACAGTAGCCACCAGGGGGCGTAAGGTGGCAGGGCAATACACAAAAGCGTTGAGGTGACGACAGCGCTGTAATCGTTCAAGAACGGTTTTAGCGGTTGCTTGCGTAGCGTCAGTGCCAGGGATTCACACAACAGCGCGATGATGGCGCCGACAAGAATATTCACGACTACGCCGGCACCGAAGTAATAGCTCAGAGCTGCCACGCCTGGCAAGGTGGCGTAGAGCACGGTACGCATCACCTGAGCGGTCGATAGCGGTCCATGCGCGTGCGGTGAGGTAACCACCAGAAGACTCACGAGTCTTCCACCGCTGGCGCATCGCTCACCCTATCTGCTGCAGGCCCGGCGCTGACTTCCTTGGCGTCTTGGGGCTCGTCGGGGCGTCCTTTTGCCTGTGTCTGAGCCGGTATCAGCGCTTTGAGCTCATCCAGCTTGGCCTCGGTCTTCATGACCGCATTTTGCAAAGCATGGCTAATGGCCGGATCGCTGCCGTTGTCGGCGGAGAGCCTGTCTCGGGCTTTGGAGAGACGTTTCTCAGTCGCTGCGATTTTGTCCAAGCGCGCTTGTTCGTCGTCTTGCACTGCCATCGACTGTGCCGCTTTGCGCGCCTGGGCTCTGGCTATGGCTGCCTGGATGGGGTCGTCATCACCGCTTTGATCCGCTGCTTTGGCGATAGCGGCTTGCCTGCGCGCGGCTCGCCGCGCTTCTTTTTCTGCGGTGGCATGTTCTATGCGCAGCTGACGGGCTTCGAAACGCTCCCGGGCTCGATCGGCTTTGGCGGTGTCTGCGCGCTGCTCCCGAATAGACGCTTTGGATGCGCGATAGTACTGGACCAGCGGAATATGACTCGGGCATACAAAGGAGCAGGCGCCGCACTCGATACAATCAAACAACTTGTGCTCTTCCAGCCGCTCGTTGTCCTTGGCGCGCGCGAACCAGTAAAGCTGCTGCGGCAAGAGCTGCGCAGGGCAGGCCTCGGAACACATACCACAGCGGATACACGCCTGTGCGGATGCACTATCGCTCAGTTCATCGCTGCCGGGCACCAGCAGACAGTTGGTGGTTTTGACGACCGGACAGGACTCATCCGTCAGGGTTACGCCCATCATGGGGCCGCCCATGATCAGACGCTGCGGTGATTCGGCCCGGTAGTCGGCCTGATCAAGCAGCGCACGCATGGGTGTGCCCAGGAGTACCTCAAAGTTTCCTGGCTGCCCCGCCGAGGTGCCGGTGACCGTGGTAATGCGGCTCACCAGCGGGCGTCCGCACACAATCGCATCGTGCACGGCAGCGGCGGTACCGACGTTTTGGCACACAATGCCTATATCCGAGGGCAGTCCGCCACTCGGCACCTGTTTTCCGGTCAGAATTTCGATGAGCTGTTTTTCGCCGCCGGAGGGATACTTTGTGGGGAAGACCATTAAGTGCACGTCCGGGTGTGCTTCGAGGGCTGCTCGAAGCGCCTGGATAGATTCGGGTTTATTGTCCTCGACACCGATCAGGACCTCGTTGGGCTGACAGATATGTCTGAGTATCTCAATGCCCGATATGATCGCGTCTGCACGCTCGCGCATGAGCAGGTCATCAGCTGTAATATACGGTTCGCACTCAGTGCCGTTGATGATCAGCGTTTCTATGGAGCCTGCCCCGGGGCGCGGCATTTTTCGCGCAGCGGGAAAGCCTGCCCCGCCCAAGCCTGCGATTCCCGCTTCAAAAAGAGCGTCGGTGAGAGACTGCGCGTCGATGTCGCGATAGTTCGGCAGTGGCGTTGCGTCAATCCAGCGATCCTCTCCGTCACAGTCGATCACTATGCAGCACGCGTGCATGCCCGAGGCATGCGGCACAGGCCGATCTTCGATGGCAAGGATGGTTCCCGAGGTCGGTGCGTGAAGCGGTAAGCCAGAAAGGTCGGTGAGCCGCTCGCCGCCGAGTACAGTTTGCCCGGTCTCGATGATCGGCTTCGCGCTGGGACCGATGTGTTGCGACAGCGGCAGCACCAGCTGTGAGGGAATGGCGGCGCGGCGAATGCGCGTGGTATTTGAGAGCGATTTACGTTCTGGGGGAAAAATACCGCCATGAAAGTCGTGGATACGTTTCATGCGGCATGCTCTTGGGGTGCATCGCTGGCAATGATCATGGGCCGTTGGTCGCGGGTCGGCAATTCCCAGTGCCAGTTCGCGAGCGTGCTCGGCAGCGGGCGCATTTCGATGCAGTCAACAGGGCAGGGCTCGACGCAGAGATCGCAGCCGGTGCATTCGCTCACAATGACTGTGTGCATCTGTTTGGCGGCACCGAGGATGGCATCCACCGGGCAGGCCTGAATGCACTTGGTACATCCGATACAGTCCTCCTCGATAACGAACGCGACGGTCTGGATCGCCTCCTCGCCATGTTCCTCGTCCAGGGGGATCGCTTCGACATCCAGCAGATCTGCCAGGGCCTGGATGCCGGCCTCGCCGCCCGGTGGGCATTTGTTGATGGCTTCGCCATCTGCAATGGCTTCTGCATAAGGACGACATCCGGGATATCCGCACTGCCCACACTGTGTTTGCGGCAGCACCGCGTTGATCTCATCGGCAATGGGATTGCCCTCGGCGCGAAACCGAATCGACGCGAAGCCCAGGATGGATCCGAATACCGCGCCCAGCGATAGCATGGCCAGTAGTGCGGCAAGGAATGGAGAACTTTGTACGAATTCCACTAGACCAGCCCGGCAAAGCCCATAAAGGCCAGCGACATAAGTCCGGCGGTGACCATACCGATGGCTGCACCGGAAAACGGTGCGGGCACGTCGGCGGCTGCTATACGCTCGCGCATGGCAGCAAAAAGAACGAGTACCAGTGCAAAACCCAGTGCAGCACCGAAGCCATAGAGTAGCGCTTCCATAAAGCTGTGGCTTTTGTTGGTGTTGATCAATGCGACACCAAGCACCGCACAGTTAGTCGTGATGAGCGGCAGGTAGACGCCAAGTACCCGGTGCAGCATCGGGCTTGACTTACGCACGACCATTTCGGTGAATTGCACGACCACAGCAATAACCAGAATGAATGAGATGGTCTTGAGATACCCAAGACCCAGCGGCAGCAACAGGTAGTGGTAGGTGAGATGGCTGCAGGCGGAAGCCAGCGTCAATACAAAGGTGGTCGCCATGGACATGCCCATGGCGGTTTCGAGCTTGTTAGACACGCCCATAAACGGGCACAGTCCCAGGAACTGCACCAATACGAAATTGTTGACCAGGATGGCGCCGATCAAAAGTAGCGAGTAGTCGGCCAGCATTTGCAGGATCCAGATCGTCTCATGAAAGTTTGCCGTGCTTCACAGAAAGGCTGTGCACGGTCATGTTAGGCAGGTTTCCCTGCGGAAACAATGTGTTGCTGCCTTCATAAGGCAGGTTTTCGGTGCTTTGCCGGACCGGCTCAGCTCCGGCGAGGTCAGGTGATGCGCATACCGGGCTCAGCGCCGCTGTCCACGGACAGCAGAAAGATATCGCTGTCGCCTTCTCCCGCCGCGAGCACCATGCCCTCGGACACGCCGAAACGCATCTTTCGTGGAGCAAGATTGGCCACGAGCACCGTCAGTCGGCCTGTCAGGTTCGCCGGATCGTAGGCCGCCTTGATGCCCGAGAATACCTGACGCTTGCCCAGCGGACCGAGATCCAGTTGCAGAGCCAGGAGTTTGTCTGCGCCCTCTACGGCCTCAGCGCTGTCGATACGCGCCACGCGCAACTCTACTTTCTGAAAATCCTTGATGTTGATGTGCTTGTCCTCTGAGTCCGAAGAGCCCGCCGCTGTATCAATTGAGTTCATGGAGCCTTGCGAAGCCGCTTTGCTGCCCGCCTCACTGATGACTTCGGCGGGGGCTTGGGCATTACTCTCAACCATCGCGCTCACCACTTTGGGATCTATTCGTTGCATCAGCGGTTTGAACTTAGCCAGGCTGTGCTTGAGCAGAATTTTGTCGAGCGTCGTCCACGCAAGCTCGCACTGCAGATACTCGGCTGCGCGCTCGGCCATGCGTGGCAGCACCGGCTGCAGATAAATCATCAGTATTCGGAAGCAATTGATGCCGGTAGAGCACACAGCCTGCACCGCGGCTGATTGCTCCGGGTCCTTGGCCATCACCCAGGGCTTGTGCTGATCGATGTACTGGTTGGCGCGATCGGCGAGTTCCATGATCTGTCGGATCGCCTTGCCGAATTCGCGTTCTTCGTAAGCCGCCGCAATGCTCTCGCCTGCTTGCACGAAATCCTCGATCAGCGCAGGTTCGCTGCATGCCGCCGACATTTCGTTATCAAAGCCCTTGCGCAGAAAACCTGAGCAGCGACTGGCAATGTTGACGACTTTGCCGACAACGTCTGAATTGACGCGCTGTACAAAGTCCTCGAGGTTGAGATCCAGATCATCGACGCCGCCGCTCAGTTTCGCCGCGAAGTAGTAGCGCAGGTACTCAGCATCGAGGTGCTCGAGGTAATGACTCGCGTTAACAAACGTGCCGCGACTTTTCGACATTTTGGTGCCGTTGACCGTCAGAAAACCGTGCGCAAAGATGCCCGTTGGCGTTCGCAATTGCGCAGAATGCAGCATCGCTGGCCAAAATAAACCGTGGAAATTAATAATATCCTTGCCGATAAAATGATACAGCTCCGCTGCGCTGTCGAGCTGCCAGAACTCATCGAAATCAATGCCCGTGCGTGCGCAAAACTGTTCAAAGCTGCCCATGTAGCCTATGGGCGCATCCAGCCACACATAAAAGTATTTGTCTGTCTCGCCGGGAATAGCAAACCCGAAGTAGGGCGCATCGCGACTGATATCCCACTCCTGCAGACCGCTTTCAGTCCACTCGCGTAGTTTGTTGGCTACCGCGTCCTGCAGCGAACCCGAGTCAATCCATGTGCGCAGCATCTCCGCAAACAGCGGCAGCCTGAAAAACAAGTGGCGAGATGCCCGCTCAACCGGAGTTGATCCGGACAGTGCGGATACCGGATCTATCAAATCCGCGGGCGAGTAGGTAGCTCCGCAGGACTCGCAATTGTCACCGTACTGGTCCGGTGTTTCGCACTTTGGACAGCCACCCTTAATAAAACGGTCGGCAAGAAACAGGCCCTTTTCCGTGTCATAGGCCTGGGTGATCTCCCGCGCTGCGATATGGTCGTTGTCCTTGAGTCGCTTGTATATCTCCTCGGACCAGCGACGTGTCTCGTTTGCATGCGTGCTGCCAAAATTGTCGAAGCTGATGGCAAAGGCCGCGGAATCACGCTCGTGCTCCTGCTGGATCCGCGCGATCTGCTGTTCCGCCGTGATGCCCAGCTTCTCTGCGGTGAGCATGATCGCTGTGCCGTGCGCATCGTCGGCGCAGATGTAATAGCATTCGTGGCCTCGGGAACGCTGAAAGCGCACCCAGATGTCGGTCTGGACCTGCTCGAGCATATGTCCGAGATGTAGCGGGCCATTGGCATAGGGCAGGGCGCTGGTCACGAGGATTCGGCGCGGGTCTTGCGTCATGCGATTCAGTCCAGGATGAGAAAAGCGCGCCATAATAGCGACTGCACACCGCGATTTCATCTGCATTCATTGAGTGCCGGAAGGGCACTACCTATACTTGGCGCCTTTTGAACCCGGACAGGCACAGAGCGTTATGCAGAAAGTGAAAAAAATTATTGCCATAGCCTCCGGTAAGGGAGGCGTCGGTAAATCAACGACGGCGGTGAATCTGGCGTTGGCTTTAAAAGCCCAGGGTGCTCGCGTAGGGCTGCTGGATGCCGACATCTACGGCCCAAGCGTGGCCATGATGCTGGGGGTGGCCGCGGGGACCCGCCCGGACATACGGGATGAAAAATACATTATCCCGATTGTGGCGCACGGACTGGCCAGTATGTCGATGGCCTATCTGGCGAACGAGCGCACGCCCATGGTCTGGCGCGGGCCTATGGCAGGTGGCGCGCTGGTGCAGATGCTCGAGCAGACGGATTGGGGCGAGTTGGATTATCTGCTTATCGACATGCCGCCGGGGACTGGGGACATACAGTTGACCCTCTCGCAGAAAGCCGCGTTGGCGGGCGCGGTTATCGTAACCACCCCACAGGACATCGCGCTGCTGGACGCCCGCAAGGGAATTGAGATGTTTCGCAAGGTCAGCGTACCGGTTCTGGGCGTGATCGAAAATATGGCCGTGCACGTGTGTAGCGAATGCGGCCATGCGGAGGCGATATTCGGTGAAGAGGGGGGGGAGCGTATCGCCCGGGAGTACGATGTGGCTTTGCTGGCCAGTTTGCCGCTGGAGCGCGCCATTCGCGAACGCACCGACGGGGGGGCGCCGATCGTGGTGAGCGAGCCCGACTCGCTTGCTGCCCGCGCCTATCACAGCGCCGCTTCAGCGCTGGTGGCGGCCGCGGCAGACGCTGCGAGCGACGACGCCCAGAGCTTCCCTTCAATCAGCATCAGTGATGATTGAGGCGTTGCTACACGCGCACAACTACGCGACCTGCCCAGGCGGCGGGCGTCCCTGGGTACTGCTGGCCACAGGGGCCTAACAACAACACCGTCATACAGAATGGCATCGAAGAGCCTGATTGAGGCTGGGAAGCGACAATGAGCATAAAAGCAGATCGATGGATTCGCCGCATGGCGGGTGAGCAGGGAATGATTGAGCCGTTTGAACCGGGTCAGGTTCGAACCGCCGCAGATGGGGGTCGCGTAATTTCTTACGGCACATCGAGCTACGGATACGATGTGCGCTGCGCCGATGAATTTCGCGTCTTCACCAATATTAATTCAGCTACTGTCGATCCCAAAGCGTTTGATGACGGCAGTTTTGTCAGCGTGACCGGCGACGTCTGCGTTATACCGCCAAACTCCTTTGCCCTGGCGCGCACGGTGGAGTATTTCCGTATTCCGCGCAACGTACTGACGATTTGTCTGGGTAAGTCGACCTACGCGCGCTGCGGCATCATTGTCAATGTGACTCCTCTGGAACCCGAGTGGGAGGGGCACGTGACCCTGGAATTTTCCAATACTACGACCTTGCCGGCAAAGATTTATGCCAACGAGGGCGTGGCGCAGATGCTGTTTTTTGAATCCGATGAAGTCTGCGAGGTTAGCTACAAGGACCGCGGCGGCAAGTACCAGGGGCAGACCGGCGTTACACTGCCACGCGCCTGACTAACTGCTTGCGCCGCTCACGGCCGCACCAGAGATGCTGGCGCTGATCAAGTCGGCTTCTGTCGTTTTACCGTCATCGACATGCACCGTGCGTACCATCAGGTAGTCCCAACCCGGTGCGATCCACACCGCAGAGCGTCGCTCCGGGTCGTCGTGGTCGCGCTCAAAATGCAGGGTCTTCACCCAGCCCATGGGCGTTTCAAGACGCTCCTCACCATGATAAATCAGTCGATACTCTTTGACTTTACGCCCGTCGGCTACTCGAAAGCGCATGTCCTCCCGTGGTGTCGGATCATTCAGCAGCGACAGTCTCAGCTGCTCTTGCTGGCTCATGCGGTCGAGCGTGTCGTCCGTCTTGGGGAGCTCATACCATTCCTTCTTGTAAAGGCTGCGGATTACGCTGGCATCGTTCTCAAAATGCACTTCGCGGCGCCGGCTTACGGGGCCACTGAGCTGGTATACATAGGATTTGGGTTGCACGCGATCGCCATCCAGCCCAAACACGCTGACCTCACTGATGCCCGCTACCAGGAGTTTGCCCTGGCTGGTCAGACGGCAATCTCCGTTATCGTCCATGGATAAACTGCGGCGCAGCTTAATGCTGAGCCCCGAGGTGGAGGTCTTGTACACCGCTTCGTAGGGGGTGAGAGCGCGGTGTGATTCCGACGGCGTTGGTTCCAGAGCAACGGCGGGCGGCGTGACGGCCAGTCCCAACCCCAGCCCCAAAGTAGCGCCCAGCATTGCCGTGAGACAGGTTCGGGCGTGACTTGCTGCGGCACGGGCCGCTGTTGATACGGCGCTCGCGGTGCTTGCCAGTATGATCAGTAGCTTGCTGCGTCTTCGCATGTTGGTTTCGCTTGCACTTGCTGTGCTGTCTGCTGTTACAGAGCACTTTTCAGGCGCTTTCAGCGCGCCGTCAAAGCAATTCAGGTCTCATGCCTGCCGCGCCTTCGGCCCCGAGAGCCTTGCCATCCATCCAGGCAAGCCCATCTCGCAGCACTACGCGTCCCTCGGCACACCATCGCACCGCACTCGGATAAATGCGGTGCTCTTCGTGGCGAACACGCTCCGCCAGTGACTCGGCCGTATCGCCCAACTCAATGGGGACTCGTGCCTGAAGTACTGCCGGTCCCGCATCGAGCTCCGGCGTCACAAAGTGCACCGTCGCCCCCGCTTCACTGTCTCCAGCGTCCAGAGCGCGCTGATGCGTGTTCAGGCCCGGGTATTTAGGCAACACAGAGGGGTGTATGTTCAATAGCGATCCGTAATATTCCCGAATAAAACCGGGCGTCAAAATACGCATAAATCCGGCAAGTAGGATCAAGTCGGCCTCTGCGCGGCGTAATTCACGCAGCAAGACTGCTTCAAATCGCTCCCGGTCCGGGAAGTCAGTGTGCGCTACGCATTGCCAGGGAATACCGCGTTGGCGGGCCTTCTCAAGCACCGGTGCGTCGGGTCGATTGCAAAGGACAAGCTCGATATCGCCGGCAATCGTTCCGCAGCGGCATGCGTCAGCGATGGCATCCATATTGGTGCCTCTGCCGGATGCGAGAACAGCAATTCTTCTGCGTCCTTGCATCAATCGATCCTGATGTCCGAGTCTCCAGCTACAATTTCACCGATCTGCCAGCTGCCAAGTCCACGGGACTCGAGCATGCGCTGTGCGCCTGCAAGCTCCTCTGCGGGGAGGCAGACCACCATGCCGACGCCGCAGTTAAAAGTACGCAGCATTTCGCTACGTTTTATGGAGCCCGTGTCCTGGAGCCAGCGAAACACACCGGGCCACTCCCAGCTGTGACTATCCAGCACCGCGGTGACCCCTTCAGGCAGCACACGCGGGAGATTTTCCTGCAGACCACCACCGGTAATGTGAGCCATGGCATGCACGGGGCATACTTCGCGCAGCGCCTGAAGGGCGTCGCAGTACAGGATTGTGGGCGCCATCAGCAGGTCGGCGAGTGGCAGCCCTCCGCTGTCCAGCGGGCTGTGCAAATCGGCCTCGCTGCGCGCCAGTACCTGGCGGATCAGGGAATAGCCGTTGGCGTGAGGGCCGCTGCTGGCAATCGCCAAAAGAGCGTCGCCCGCGGCTACCTTGCTGCCATCTATGACCTCGCTGCGCTCGACGACTCCCACGCAGAATCCCGCCAGGTCATAGTCTCCGGCAGAGTACATACCCGGCATTTCTGCGGTCTCGCCACCGACAAGCGCGCAGCCCGCAAGTTCGCATCCCCGGGCAATACCTTCCACGACGCTTGCAGCGACATCGACGTCGAGCTTGCCCGACGCGTAATAGTCCAGAAAAAACAGCGGTTCGGCGCCGCTCACGGAAATATCGTTGGCGCACATTGCGACCAGATCGATACCAATGGTTGTGTGACGGCCAAGATCGATGGCCAGGCGCAGCTTGGTGCCCACACCATCGGTCCCCGACACCAGCAGGGGTTCCCGGTATTTAACTGGAATAGCGCAAAGGGCGCCAAAACCACCGAGGTTTCCCAGTACTTCAGGGCGCCGAGTGCGTTCCACAGCGCCACGGATGCGTTTTACCAGTTCTTCACCGGCATCGATATCGACGCCGGCGTCGCGGTAGGTGAGAGGGCTTTTTGGATTGGATTCAGACATGGTCGCGCGTCGGTCGTGGGCGAGGGCGCAGTGTAGCGTCCCAATCCCGTCAGTAAAGCGCGAGTGTCGATCTCTGCGCTGGTACAATGTCCGAATGCTGACCGCTTTCTTCAAGCGCGAGCCGCGCAGCGCCTGTCTGCTACTGTTCGCTGGACCGCTCTTCGCCCTGCTGGTGGGGGGCTTTGTGCGCCATGCCCAGGCCGAGGTGCTTGCCGATGTTTACGCAGCAGAGTTTTATGTAGATGGTCGCCAGTCATCTGTCCTGCGTCTGGCACAGCGCGATGGTCTGGCGGAAGTGATGATCAAGGCTTCCGGCGAGTCAAGCGCGGCTGAGTCGCCGCAAGTCATTGCGGCGCTGGCCGAGACCGAACGCTTCCTGTTGAGTTACCGCTATGAAGAATCTGAGCCGGACCAGCTCAAGCTGCGTTTGGAGTATGACGAGCAAGCCGTCCGGGACCTTTTACAGCGCGCCGGTCTACCGCTGTGGACGGCCAAGCGTCCGGAAATTCTTGTGTGGCTTGTGAGCAATGAAGAAGGACGTCGGCGCTTTGTCTCGGCGGCAGAGGCGCCCGCTGCAGAGAGCGCACTGCGCGACAGCTTCCGTAAACGCGGCGTTCCTTTGCTGATGCCGCTCTTTGACCTGCAGGATGCGCGGTCTATCAGCCCCGGTGCTGCCTGGCGGCAGTCGTCCGCGTCACTGATTGAGGCCTCAGCTCGCTATCCGGGAGCGACGGTGCTGGCCGGCCGCGTGGCCCGACTGTCGAATGGCAATTGGACGGGTGATTGGAAGTTGCTGGATAACGGTCGCTGGCGTAGTCGCTCAAGCAGCGGCGCAAACTTTGGCGCTTTCACCGATGCGGGGGCCGCGTTGGTCGCTCAGACACTCGCCAGTCGCTACGCGGTATCTACTCAGGAGAATCAGGATCAGCGCTATCAAGTCACCTTGCGCGGTGTACGCAGCTACGCAGACTACAGTGCGCTGCAATCCGTGCTCGGTAAACTCGAGGCGGTGCAGCGTGTGGTTCCCGAGCGGCTGATTGGCGACCAGGTGACTCTGCGTATTGATGCGGATGCGGACGAGCAGCAGTTGTCACGCATCATCGAACTGGATGGCAGATTCGTGCCGTATTCCGACCCCGGAGGTGAGCCCGGACTGCATTACGAGTGGATTCAATGACTACGCGAGATAGTGCGCCTGGTGATGAGCAAGCTGGGGGACAAAACGCGGTCGCAAACCCCGTTGAGGTACCAAGTACATATGCTCAGCCAATGAGCGCGACAGCTGACGAAGTGAGCGTTACCGAAGAAATTGCGGTGAAGCGCTGGCCTCTGGTACTGGGCGTGTTTGTGGGCGTCGCGGTTTTGTTTTATCTGCTGCAGCCGATTCTTTTGCCGTTTGTGTTGGGTGCCCTTATCGGCTACCTGGGTGATCCGCTGGTAGATAGAGTGGAGGCGCGCGGCGGCAGCCGCACGCTGGGCGTGGCTCTGGTGTTCCTCGTGTTAACCGGGATTTACCTGCTGGGTCTTGTGTTTGCGGTTCCCTTGTTGCTCCAACAGCTCGATGGTCTGATTGGCCGTATTCCTGATTTCTACGTGTGGATCACTGATGTGGCGATCCCCTGGCTACAGGCAAAGACCAACGTGAGCGGAGCCAATCTGCCCGAGATCGACTGGTCAGCTGAGCTTATGCAGAACTGGGAATCGCTCGGCAAGGTCACCGCACAAACTATCAAGGGTATAACCGGATCGGGATTGGACCTTCTGCTGAACCTTGCCAACGCAGCGCTTGTTCCGGTGGTTGCGTTTTATCTCATGCGCGACTGGGATTTCATCGCCGAACGGGCGCTGCAATTGCTGCCACGTGACTGGCAACCCAACGTGGCGCAAATGGCGGGTGAAGCCGATGAGGTGGTGGGCGCGTTTTTGCGCGGTCAGTTTATTGTCATGTGCGCGCTGGGAGTGATGTACACGGCGGGTTTGTGGTTTGTCGGGCTGCAATTGGCATTGCTGCTGGGCTTTATCGCGGGCCTTGCGAGCATTGTGCCTTACCTGGGATTCATTGTTGGAGTAAGCGCTTCGCTGATTGCCGCCTGGGTGCAGTTTCAGGATTGGTGGCCGCTGCTTTGGGTCGCCATGGTGTTCGGTATCGGCCAGTTAGTAGAAAGCATGATTCTTACTCCCGTGCTGGTGGGTGATCGCATCGGTTTGCATCCAGTCGCGGTGATTTTTGCGTTGATGGCGGGAGGCCAGATCGCAGGTTTTGTCGGTGTTGTTGTGGCTTTGCCCGCCGCCGCCGTGATTATGGTGTTCGCACGGCATGCGCTCGATCACTATCAGCGTAGTGATCTGTATGGGCTGCATCCCGAAGAACATGGACTGGCTCCCGAAAAAGAATACGACGCGCCCCCGGGAGTTGGAGACTAGACGATGCGTCTCGCTTCCCCGCAGTTGCCTCTGGAAATCGGGCTTTCCGATACGGCTACGCTCGAGAACTTCTTCCGGCGAGAATCTCTGGGCGCGTTGCTCTCGGCAATCGACAGGCTCGACCCGCAGGAGCTGAGTTACCTGCACGGCGGAGCTGCGGTAGGCAAAAGCCATCTTTTACAGGCTCTGTGTCATCGTCAGGAACAAGCGGTATATCTCCCGCTTGCTTCCCTCGCAGACTTACCGCCGGAGCAATTGCTGGATGGTCTCGAACAGTCCTCGTTGTTGGCCCTCGATGACGCTCAGCAAGTGGCCGGCAACCGAGAATGGGAAGAGGCGCTTTTTCACCTCGTAAACCGCGCACGTACCGCCGGCTGCCAACTCTGGGTCGCGGCCAGTTTGCCTCCGTATGAGTCAGGGTTTCAGTTACCCGATCTTTGCTCACGACTCGCCGGCGGTGTCACCTGGGCCATGCCGCCCTGCGATGATGAGGAAAAACAAGCGATTCTGAGCTTTCGGGCACAGCGACGAGGTCTCGAGCTCTCTCCTGTCGTAGCGCGCTATCTGTGTTCGCGTGAAAGCCGGGCTTTGGATGACTTGCTGGCGGTGCTGGATCGCCTGGATCAGGCTTCCATGCAGTTGCAACGGCCTTTGAGCGTGCCGCTGGTGAAGCAGGTCATGGGCTGGTAATTCAAATCGGTGGGTTCTGGGAGTCGGCCACGCTTTTTCCGTGTAGGACCGCTGCGTACCCGTGAGTTCAGCCCTGAGTCTCCAGGGGCAGCGCGGTGGAGTTCTTGATTTCGGTGACAGCCATATGTGAGTGCAATTCCCGCACATCCGGGTTGGCGCTCAGCGTCTCGCGTACGAAACGCTCGTAGTGGCGCACGTCCCGGGTGACTATTTTGAGGAGATAGTCCCAGATACCCGTCATCGTATAGCACTCGATCACCTCCGGGTAGCGCACGATGTCTTCCTCAAAGCTGAGCAGGTTCTGTCGCCCGGTAGCGGTGAGATTGACTGTGGCGAACACCACGACATCCATTCCCAGTAATTGCCGATCCAGCAGTGCAACTCTGTCCTGAATAAATCCCTGTTGCTCGAGTCGATTAATGCGTCGCCAGCAGGGTGATTGTGAGAGATTAACACGCTCCGCGATGGCTGCGGTGCTGAGGCCACTGTCGCGTTGCAGCATGTCTAGGATCGCTAAATCGGTTTTGTCGAGATTATTTGGATTATTCGGCATATTGATATAAATCAGAATTTTTAGTCGTTAAAATATAAAACTGCGCATAAATTATTCTACATGTGCCTTTAGGTTGATGTCTATTGCATAGTAAAACCTGACCTGGCGAGTAGACTTTGTCGGCATAAACTCGCGAGGAACGCCGATGTCCAGCTCTGTGCAACGCGGGATAAGAACTGTATCCCTGGACGATAAATACGCGCTGGACACCGCCCGCGCTTACATGACCGGTATCGAAGCGCTGGTGCGCCTGCCGATGCTGCAGCACCAACGTGATCAGCAACGGGGCCTGAACACCGCTGCGTTTGTTTCTGGTTATCGAGGTTCGCCGTTGGGAGGTGTGGACCAGGCATTCTGGAAAGCGCGGCCCTGGCTCGACAAGCACAATGTGCACTTTAAGCCAGGCATTAATGAAGAGCTGGCTGCGACTGCCGTGTGGGGTAGTCAACAAACCACCTTGTTTTCTGGCGCGCGCTATGACGGCGTGTACGCGATGTGGTACGGCAAAGGCCCGGGCGTTGATCGGAGCATGGATGTGTTCAAGCATGCAAACGCTGCGGGTACATCACAATTCGGTGGCGTTCTGGCCGTGGCGGGTGATGACCACGCCTGTAAATCCTCCACGCTACCGCATCAGACCGAACATAATTTCATTGCGGCCTCGATGCCGGTGCTGAGCCCGGCTAACGTTCAGGAAGTTCTGGATCTCGGAATTTTTGGCTGGGAAATGTCCCGCTACTCGGGATGCTGGGTGGCGCTTAAAGCGATCACCGAAAACATGGATTCCGCGATATCAGCGAGTATCGATCCCGCGCGTATTCAAATCAACATCCCCGACGATTTCGATTTACCCGCCGGCGGTGTCCACGCGCGCTGGCCGGACAAACCCATGGAGCAGGAAGAGCGGCTCAATCGTTACAAGATTTATGCGGCGCGCGCATTCGCACGCGCTAACGGCATTAACCGGGTCGTGCTCGATAGCCCCAATCCTCGCTTTGGCATCATTACTTCGGGGAAGGCCTATCTTGACGTAATGCAGGCCCTTGACGATATCGGTATCACTGCGGCCGTCGCCGCGGAGATTGGCCTGCGTGTCTACAAGGTGGGTATGCCCTGGCCGCTCGAGCCCCTCGATACGCACGACTTTGCCGATGGCCTTGAGGAAATCCTGGTGGTTGAGGAAAAGCGTTCGATCATCGAAGATCAGCTTACCGGGCAGTTGTACAACTACCCGGTCGCGGCGCGACCAAAAGTTGTCGGAGAATTTGACGAGCACGGTGGCGACCTGCTGCCTAACCTGGGCGAACTTACCCCGGCAATCGTAGCGCTGGCGATTGCATCACGCATCCGTCGATTTTTTCAGTCCGAGACCATGGAGCAGCGTATCCGGTGGATAGAAAGCAAAGAGCTTTCTCTCGCCCGACCCGCGGATCTTGCGGAGCGTGTTCCGCATTTTTGTTCCGGCTGCCCGCACAATGTTTCCACCAGGGTTCCAGAGGGTAGTCATGCAATGGGCGGTATCGGTTGCCACTACATGGCTACCTGGATGCCAGATCGACCCACCCTGACCTTCACGCAAATGGGGGGAGAGGGCGTTACCTGGGTGGGACAGGCGCCGTTTACGGATACCAAGCACGTCTTTCAGAACCTTGGCGACGGCACTTACTTTCACTCCGGGATTCTTGCGGTGCGTGCTGCGGTCGCAGCGGGCGTCAATATCACCTACAAAATTCTGTACAACGACGCGGTGGCTATGACCGGTGGTCAGCCTATCGATGGATCGCTCTCGATCCCCGATCTCCTGCGACAATTGGCGGGTGAAGGGGTTCGTCGTATTGCCCTGGTGAGCGATGAGCCCAGTGCCTGGCGCAGTGGCCTGCCGCAAAATTCAGGTTTGAGTGTGCACCACCGGGACGAGATGGACAGCCTGCAGCGGGAGCTGCGCGAGTTTCAGGGAACCTCGGTGATTGTCTATCAGCAAACCTGCGCCGCAGAAAAGCGCCGGCGCAGGAAAAAGGGCATGCTCGAAGATCCCTCCAAACGGCTGTTTATTAACGATGCGGTTTGTGAAGGCTGTGGCGACTGCTCCACTAAGTCTAACTGCCTGTCCATTGTTCCCAAGGAAACGACTCTGGGTCGCAAGCGTCAGATCGACCAAAATGCCTGCAATAAGGACTACAGCTGTAACAACGGCTTTTGTCCAAGTTTTGTGACCGTCGTCGGTGGAGGATTACGCAAGCCCCGATCGGTAGACGCGCAGCAGGTGGTGTTCGACCCGCTGCCACAGCCCAAACTGCCTGATATTAGCGTCCGGCCCTGGAACACGGTGGTGACCGGGGTTGGTGGCACCGGCGTTCTGACCATAACGTCGCTGGTGGCCATGGCGGCACACATCGAGGGTAAGGGTTGCGCGACCATGAACCAGACCGGTTTGGCACAGAAGTTTGGTGCGGTGGTCTCGCATGTACGTGTCGCGGTGCAGCAAGAAGACATCATGGCAGTGCGGATTCCGGCTGGCGAAGCGGATTTGCTGCTGGGTTGCGACCTGGTAGTGACGACAACGTATGAGGCAATGGGGAAGGCTGCGCAGGGACGAACTCACGCGGTGATCAACGACGCCGAGGTGCCCACAGCCAGTTTTATCCTTAACCCGGACGCGCGTTTTCCGACGGAACCCATGAAGCAACGCGTGTTGGAGGAGGTGGGGGGCGAGGACTGTCATTTTTTGGATGCGAGTCACATAGCAACCGCGCTGTGCGGAGACTCAATCGCCAGCAATTTGTTCCTACTCGGCGTAGCTTGGCAGCGCGGTCTTGTGCCGGTCAGCGCGGAGGCTCTGGACCGCGCTATTGAGCTCAACAAAGTCGCGGTAGAACTAAACAAGCAGGCGTTTCTGTACGGCCGGCGCTACGCCAATCGGCCCGATCAGGTGCTGGCCCTGGTGCCCCAGCGGGCGCGCCCCGCGATGCTAAGCCTGGACGAGCTGCTCGACGACCGGGCGCAGCGGTTGATCGAGTTTCAGGATGCGCTGTATGCCGAGCGCTTTTTGGCGCATGTGGGACGTATCCGTGCTATCGATCCGGAGTCCGAAGCAGAGAACTCAATCACCGCTACCTGCGCGCGAGCGCTCTATAAGCTCATGGCTTACAAGGATGAGTATGAGGTTGCACGGCTTTACAGCGCTCCCGCGTTTCTAGAGAGCATTCGTAGCAAATTCGAAGGTGATTACAGCCTGCGTGTGAACCTCGCGCCGCCGCTGCTGAGCAAACGGGACCCGCGGACTAACGAACTGCAGAAGCGGGAATTCGGGCCGTGGATTCTGACGGCGTTCCGTTTACTGGCACCATTCAAACGTCTGCGCGGTAGCTCACTGGATATTTTTGGCTACACGGCAGAGAGGCGTCAGGAACGCCAGGACATTGCGGATTATGAGGCGCTGCTAGGAGATATCAGTGCGACGCAGGTTCACACGCATTATGCGCTTCTGCGCGAAGTTCTGGCACTGCCTATGCAACTCCGCGGATTTGGACATGTGAAGGATCGTAATCGTGCGCAGATAAATCTGCGCCGAAGCAATTTGCTCGAGCGGTTGCAGGCACCCTCCGATGTTGTTCGTATCGTGGAAGCCGCATAAAAAGCAAGCTCAATAAGTAGTTTCGACAAGCAGTTTAAGCAGGTGAGCACAATGTATGAGGGTGGGCAGTGAGCGTATTTAGCGCAGAGTCATTTGATGATCATGAGCGCGTGGTTTTTGCCGCGGATAAAGACAGCGGCCTGAGGGCAGTCATCGCGGTACACGACACCACCTTGGGTCCGTCCGTGGGCGGTTGCCGTATGTTTCCCTATCTGTCCGATGCGGCTGCGCTGGACGACGCTTTGCGTTTATCCCGGGGCATGACTTACAAGTCTGCACTCGCCGGTTTGCCCATGGGCGGTGGAAAGTCGGTGATTATCGGCGATCCCCGGCGCGATAAGTCGCCGTCGCTCTGGAAGGCGATGGCGGAGTTCGTCGATGGTCTGGGTGGCTGCTATGTGGCTGCTGAGGACTCCGGGACCTCCGTGGAGGACCTTCGCTGCATGGCGACGTATACCCGCTTCGTGAGCGGTATCGGTGCGACCGAGTATGGCGGGGACCCGTCACCCAGTACGGCGCACGGTGTGTTTCTGGCAATAAGAGCGGCATTGCAGCATCGCCTTGCAAATGATGACCTGGGTGGCGTACGTGTGGCGGTGCAGGGTTTGGGGCATGTGGGTTTTGCGCTGTCGCAGATGCTCCGCGCAAGTGGCGCCGTAGTGCTAGCAGCTGATATCAACGAGGACAATCTTCGGCGTGCCGAGCGAGAGCTCGGCGTGATACCCGTGTCGCAGCAGGAAATTCTGGCTTCCGACGTCGACGTATTTTCGCCCTGTGCGCTCGGTGGAGTGCTTAACGAGCAAAGTATTCCGCTGTTGCGCGCCGGGATTGTCGCTGGCGCGGCAAACAACCAATTGCGATCGACGAGCGATGGCGGGCAACTCGCGGGTCGGGGGATTCTCTACTGCCCGGATTTTCTCATTAATGCGGGTGGCATTATCGATGTTCATTATCAGCGCAGTGGCCTTGACCGCGCTGGGCTGGATGCGCATCTTGCCGGGATTGCTACGCGTCTCGCGGAAGTGTTGCGCCGGGCCGATGCCAGTCGTCTATCGACCAATGACATCGCTGAGCAGCTGGCCAGGGAAATCTTGTCTGGCGTTCGCGACGTCGGCATCCAGCAAAGGGCCAACGTGGCCTGAGAGATTATTGCTGATCCGGTCCCGCTGATCGCGCCGTTACCACTGACGACGATTCTCCAGTGTGCGCAGCCGCATAAGCACCTTCTTCGAGTTGCAAGAAGCGTCGCAGATAGTGCACGGCAAGATAGAACGGGCCCGTGTCAGCGAGAGCCACGCAAGCCTTGAATAAGTAGTTGCTGCCGACCAGCACAGCGAGTGTTTTGCTGGTGATATCGCCGCGCAAGAAAGCCGCGCCGAAGGTCACCGTTACTACCATCACCGAATCGACCATCTGGCTCATGAGCGTACTGAAATTGTTGCGTATCCAAAGATGTTTGCCTTTGGTGAGGCGTTTAAAAAAGTGGAACAGCTGTACGTCACAGTACTGAGCGGCGATGTAGGCGATCATGGACGCAAAAACAGCGCCCGACGTGGTGGCGTAGATCAGCTGGTACAGCCCAACACTGTTTTCGACAATCTCGCCACTGGGCAGGGCTACGGGCGCCGCGAGCTGGATGATCTGCCACGGAGGCATGGCTTCCGTGGGTACTGCGGGCATGCTGTTGCCTAGATACAACACCAACAGTATGAAGAAGTTGAGTCCCAGTCCCACGCTGACCAGGAAGTTGGCGCGCTGACGCCCGTAAAGCTCGCAGACAAGATCAGTGCACAGAAACGTAAGTGGGTAGGGGAGCACACCGACCGCGAGTGCCATCGGGCCAAGTTGGATAAAGCGCGTTATCCCAATAACGTTGAGAAGCGTCATCGCGCACAGGAATGTGCCGGCCAGGACCAGAAAAACTCGTTCTCGCCGCTCCTGCAGTAACGCCGGTGCCATCTTAGCTTTCCCGTTGTCCGAGGTTGGCATGCAGCACCGCGCCATTCATCACGGGATTTCGATGCGCCCAGAGCAACACGCCGGCGATCTCCTCGGGCTCGATCAATCGGCCGAAGCTATTCATGCCGCCGATTTGACTCAGCAGCGCATCGTCATTGCCTAAATGGTTTCGTAACATCTCCGTGTCGGTGAATCCAGGGCACACCATGGCCGTATGGATTCCGCTGCCCATCAGGTCCTGGCAGGTCGAACGCATCATGCCCAGTTGTGCATGCTTGGAAACCACGTAGCTGAACGTCCCGGGTACCGCTTTTTCCGACAGGGTCGATCCGACATACAGCACGCTGCTGCCCGGCCCCATTCCTGGTAACAGCGATCGGGTCAATCGATTTGCTGCGACGACGTTGGTTTCCAAGACCTCGCGCAAGCTTTGCTCCGAGCAGTCGTCAGCACTGTCTTTTCGCATTTGACTCGCATTGTGAATCAACGCGATTTCCGACAGGCCGGAAATCCGGCTAAGCAGCGCATCGATGGCATCTGCGATACTGTCTGTGTCTGAAAGATCGCAGGGAAGATTGTGCACGTCGGGCACCTCACAGCTGCGTCGGGATAGATTCACTACCTCATAGCCGCCACTTTGAAATGCACGGGCTGTCGCCTCCCCAATGCCCGCGCTCGCCCCGGTAATAATTGCAATCGTCATGCCTGTCTCCCTGCCTGATCTGAGGTGTGCCGCATTCTTGCCTGACACATGCATAAACCCCACCGCCCGGCATCCTAGCAGCCTCGGCGCGATTGTGCAGTTGTCTTGCGGGTCTGGCATCCAAGTATGCGCTAGGGAGCTGCCATCGGGATCGAATCTGACAAGACCTGCGCTGCATTCAGTTATAATTTCGCTGTAGTCAGCGACCGGTTTGATGGCGGGAAGCCAATGCATGGCGATCCGACGATGGCTTACGGCACGACCAGAGGCACAGGTCAAAAGATGCTCACTAACAACACGCGGTTACGGAAAAAGGATCGAAATGGAACGTCTCGCAACGCTTTATATCGACAAGGAAAGCCACAAGTTTTCCGCGGCGCACTTCACGATATTCTCGGCTACGGAACGAGAGCGGCTTCACGGCCATAACTACTCGGTGTCAGCGATGATTGCAGCTCCCATGGGCCCCAACGGTTTTGCGGCGGATTACAACGTTTACAAACGCCGAATAAAGGCGCTCTGCGACGAACTTGATGAGTATCTGGTGCTGCCGGAGAATTCGCCGCATCAGCACGTCGAGAAGCAGGGCGAGAACTACCTGGTCACGTTTAACGGAGAGCGCATGCAATTCTTGTGCGGCGATACGCTGTTGCTGCCCATCGTCAATGCCACGGTCGAAGAGTTCGCGCATTACTTACTGCAACGGCTGCTCTCCGCTTCCGCTGGAGAGTCGCTCGCAGAGGTGCAGGTCTGTGTTTCCTCTGGCCCCGGGCAAAAGGGCTGCGCCCAATGGTGCGCTATCGATGAGGCGATCGCGTGACGTGATCGCCGGGCCAGTTTGCTTCTTGTGGTTGCATGAAGTCGTCAGACGCCGGCTGGTGCCAATAGGCGACCAGGGATAGGACCTGAGCTAACGCTGCACTCCAATCGCGCTCGGCGCTATACTGCTGCCTGGGGAAAATCACCGGCAAATAAAGGAGAATAGCCCATGCTTACGGGCTCTGACGGCGGTAACTCGAGCTTGCGGCCGCGCTTTCTGGGTGGAGTGGTATTCACTCTTTTGGCGATTATGCTGCCAATCTGCGGCTCGCCATATGCCCGCGCGGCAGAGCACCTGCAGCTTGGCGATGTTTTTGCCCTTCGCTATGCCTCAGCGCCGATGGTCAGTAGCGACGGACAACGTGTTTTTTATCTGCGCAATAGCATGGACATCCTCAAGGATAAGCGCAGGAGCAATCTGTGGATGCTCGCCAGTGATGGCAGTGATCACCGGCCGCTGACCAGTGGTCCCCGCAGTGTCTCAGCGCCTGCCCTCTCGCCTGACGGTCAGCGCATCGCCTATGTCGATCGCGATGACCTGGCCGCACAGATTTTCGTGCAGTGGATCGACAGCGGCAACAAAGCCCAACTGACCAGGACCGATGAAGCCCCGAAAAATCTTAGCTGGTCGCCGGATGGTCGTTGGCTGGCGTTCGCTATGCGCGTTGTTGTAGCCGCGCCCAGCATTGGCAAGATGCCGAGCCCTCCAAAGGGCGCAGAGTGGGCGCCGCCACCCGTCGTGGTGGATCGACTGGTTTATCGCAACGACGGTGCTGGCATACGGCCCAATGCCTTTTATCAGCTCTTCGTCGTGCCTGCAGATGGCGGTGCACTGAGACAACTGACGGAAGGAGCCTACGATCACGATGGGGGCATTGCCTGGTCCGTAGATTCCAGCGCTCTGTTTTTCTCGGCGAATCGCGGTGATGACCGTTGGATGAACGTGGTCAATTCAGATCTTTATCGCCTGAACCTCGCCAGTGCTGAGATTACTCAGCTGACCGATCGTCAAGGTCCCGACGGATCCCCTCGACTCTCCCCAGATGGCAAGTATCTCGCGTATCTGGGCTGGGACGATGACGGCATGCCCTACAAGGTCCAGAGGCTTTATCTCATGGATCTTGAAAGCGCGAATTCGCGGGAGCTGCTGCCCACACTCGATCGCAGTATCGGCAATCCCCGGTGGTCCGAGAATGGCGAAATGCTGTTTTTCCAGTTTGATGATCAGGGCGATACGATTCTGGCGACGACGGATCTGCAGGGACGAATGCAAAGATTAAGCGGCGGTCTGGGTGGTATGTCCCTGGGGCGTCCCTATTCAGGCGCTGCCTTCGCGGTGGGGGGCGATGATCGCTATGCCATTACCCTGGGCAGCACAAGTCGTCCTGCGGATATTGCGGTCGGTCGTCCCGGTGGTGAGACGATGCAGCTCACCGACCTGAATGAAAATGGTCTGGGACAGCGAGAGCTTGGATCAGTAGAAGAACGCTGGTTTAAGTCTTCTGCCGGGGGTGAGGATATTCAAGCCTGGGTGGCGCTGCCACCCGGCTTTGATCCGAGCGTTCGCTACCCGCTACTGCTGGAAATACATGGCGGACCGCATACGAACTACGGCGCGCGATTTTCCAGCGAAGTGCAACTTTATGCGGCGGCGGGATACGTGGTTGTCTATGTGAATCCGCGCGGTAGCACCAGTTACGGTGAGCGCTTCGCAAATTTGATTGCGAACAATTATCCCAACGAAGACTACGATGATCTGATGTCTGCGGTGGACACGGTGATTGCAGAGGGCTATGTCGATCCCGAGCAGTTGTTTGTGACTGGCGGCAGTGGTGGCGGCGTGCTCACTGCGTGGATCGTGGGCAAGACCGATCGCTTCCGTGCCGCAGTCGTTGCCAAGCCGGTCATCAATTGGACCAGCTTCGTGTTGACCGCAGACAATGCACCGTATTTCACCCGCTATTGGTTCCCGGCTATGCCCTGGGAAGAGCCCGAGCATTACTGGAAACGTTCACCCCTGTCTCTGGTCGGTAATGTGAATACGCCGACGATGTTGCTGACGGGGGAAGCTGACCTGCGTACCCCGATCAGTGAGACCGAACAGTATTATCAGGCACTGCGTTTGCGTGGTGTCGACACTGCGATGGTCCGCCTTCCGGGGGCTTATCACAGCATTGCGAAACGCCCGAGCCAGCTCATGGCGAAGGTAGCTTCAATTCTTGCCTGGTTTGAACGCTACAAGCCCGACACGTCCACCGCACCTAAGGAGAGTTGATTCATGGTTAAGCAGGTAGAGATACAGGCGGCCGGTGGCCCCGAGGTCATGCAGCTGATCGAGCGCGACCTGGCTGAGCCAGGTCCGGGTATGGTGCGTGTAGCGAACCGCGCGGTAGGTCTCAATTACATAGATACCTATCACCGCAGCGGTCTTTACCCGTTGCCATTGCCCAGCGGACTTGGGTTGGAAGGTGCAGGCGTAGTAGAAGCGGTGGGCGAGGCGACAGATCTCGCGGTGGGTGATCGCGTAGCTTACTGCGCTGCGGGTATCGGTGCTTACAGTGAGGCTATGCTTTTGCCAGCTGAGCGGGTGGTGCCGCTTCCCGAGGGCATTGATTTTGATGTGGCAGCGGCAGTGCTTCTCAAGGGCATCACTGTGGAATACCTGCTCTGCCGTCTATTCGCGCTTGGTGCCGGGCAGGCAACCCTGTTTCATGCAGCGGCGGGTGGCGTGGGTCAGCTGTTTGGCCAGTGGGCAGCGTCCCTGGACGTGGAGGTTATCGGCACCGCCAGCACGGATAGCAAGTGTGAGTTGGCGCTGGCGAATGGGTATGCGCACTGTCTTCGCAGTGGGCAAAATGATCTGGTCGCTCGTGTCCGCGAGATCACCGATGGAGCGATGTTACCGGTAGTCTACGACGGTGTGGGTGCAGATACCTTCTTCGATTCACTGGACTGCCTTGCGCCGCGGGGGATGATGGTGAGCTTTGGCAACGCCTCAGGCAGCCCGCCCCCCTTTGATCTGCAGCATCTCTCCCAACGGGGTTCACTATTTATAACCCGCCCATCAATGCTCGCCTATGTGGCCAGCGTCCAGGAGATGCGCGACAGTGCAGCGGCGGTATTTTCCAAAGTGCTCGACGGCACCTTGCAAGTCAGTATTGCCCAGCGTTATCCCCTGGCTGAGGTGCAGCGCGCCCACGCAGAACTGCAGGCGCGGCGCACGGTCGGCTCCTCTTTGCTGATCCCGTGAGCGACCATTCAGGCCAAGCCACTGCTCTCGATTGATTCAACGGCGTGCGGTAATCGCCCGCGTCCCTGGGGCAGATAGTGCGGCCATTGGTAAAGCAGATGGTGAAGCAGAAGGCGCCACGGCTTGGCTTGGTTGCTCAGTGGCGGCAATTAAGCTGTCCTGTGTTTGCGGGCCCACCAGTACTCGCACGAGGTTTCCGTCGGGGTCGAGAAGCAACGTCGTAGGCAGGACTTGAGGTCGATTGATGCCGTAACGTGCCGCGGGATCATTGGGTAGTGTGGGGAAGCTGACACCGAGCTCCCGGAGCTGGGTCTGTAAGTCTTCACCGCTCGCGCCATCAAAATTTACGCCCAAAACACGGTAGCCGGCACGCTGGTCGAGCGCATTGAGCTCGGGTATCTCCTTGATGCAGGGCATACACCACTTTGCCCAGTAGTTGACGAACGTCCAGCTACCGGTTTGATCAAGAAGTTCGGTTGCTGCCCCGGATGTCGCTGTGTCGTCGCTGCTCAGTTCTCCCTCACAGGCGATCAGTGTCACGCACAATAGAGGGAATATAAACAGGTGCTTCAATCCCGTCAGCTTCATCAGTCAGTCGGCCTCGTCGGTCAAAAAGTTTCGCGAGCGAAATGCTCATGCGACTTTGGGTGCTCTCTTGCTGGCGCGAGAGCAACTCGATGGTATGCAATTCCCAATCCGGCAGTCCCGCTGTCTGCGTATCGGGTATATCGCCACTATCATCGAGCCAGTTCTGTAGCTGCCACAGGGGCACATTATGCAGATCCCTGGTTAGCAGATAATGGCCACGCGTATCCTGCGTGATTACTCTCTGTGCCAGCAGCCGTTCGCGCAGTATCTGCCAGCTGTCCGAATCAATCGCAATGTCCCGGCTTTGTAGCAGCTCTAATTCTTTGAGGGCTTCCCCGGACGCCTGTCGGCGCCACAGCAATTCGAGCAGCTCCAAAGCCTTCAATAGCATGGGCCTGCGCGCTTGTGCCTCACTTTGGTAGGCGGACAAACTGTGCACTACCAAGGCTGATACTAATACGATGTTCCAGGATATGTAGATCCACAGCAGAAATAGTGGCACGGCGGCAAACGCACCGTAAATAAACGTAATGCTGGAACCGGCGACAAGTTTGGTAAACACCGAACGCGCAATATTGAATGTGAAGGCCGCAAGCAGCCCACCGATGAGCGCATGCCGCAGCGGCACCCGGCAGTTGGGCACGGCCGCGTAGACTAGCGTAAAGCCCACAACTTCCAGTAGATAGGGGGTGCTACGCAGCAGGAACGCGCCGATACCGATAATGTCCCAGCGCTCAAGGTGATGCGCGAAAGAGCTCAGGTACGCGCTTGCACCCAGCCCCAGGCCAATTGTGATCGGAGCCAGTGACAAAACAGCCCAGTAGAGTACAAAACTGGATACCGCGCCGCGATTGCCCTGTGCCCGCCAGATTAGATTAAACGCCTGCTCAATATTGCGCAGCATCAATACGGCCGTTGCAACCAGAACCGCAATGCCAAACCCCGTCAGATTTTTTGCCTGCCTGGAGAAATCGCTAAGGTAGTCGGCCAGACCGGCGGAGGTCTCTGGCACCAGATTTTCAAACAGCAGTGTCTGTATGTTGGCCTCGAGACCTCGAAAGGCCGGAATGGCTGATGCCATGGTGTAGAGCACCGTGAGCAGGGGCACCAGCGCAAACAGCGACATGTAGGTCAGCGCCGCCGCCGAGTCGCGGCAGCGGTCCACGTAATAACGGCTTACCAGGTAGTTTGCCCAGTGTCGGAATTTGTTGAAGATGTGATGCGCGGTGTCCACACAGCAAGTATCGCAGAAAGTACGTGCCTGCAGAACGGCGGGGGTAGCCGGGGTTTTGTTATAATCGGGCATTGCACATTCGTCACCCGCCGAACCATTCAGGACTCACATGTCGCCAGCGCCCTACATACTTGTTCTCTTTTACAGCCGCTCTGGCAGCACGGCGGAGATGGCGCGCATGGCGGCGCGCGGCGTCAGTGCCGTGGGGGGAATAGAAGCTCGACTGCGCACGGTGCCGCCAATCTCCGCGGCGAGCGAACAGAGTATCGACGCTGTGCCCGAGGACGGCCCGCCGTACTGCAGCATTGATGATCTCAGGCACTGCGCGGGCTTGCTGCTGGGATCACCGACCCGGTTTGGCAACATGGCAGCGCCGCTGAAGTATTTTATTGACCAGACCTCGGAGCTTTGGCTTAGCGGATCGTTGATCGACAAGCCAGCAGCGGTGTTTACTGCTACTTCAAGTCTGCATGGAGGCCAGGAAAGCACGCTGCTGACGATGCAGCTTCCGCTGTTGCACCATGGCATGCTGATTGTCGGGTTGCCCTATAGTGAGCCAGGGATGATGACTACTGAATCTGGGGGAACGCCTTACGGTGCTTCTCATTGGGCGGGAGCTGACGCCGGCAGAGCTCTGGACAAAACGGAGCTAGCCCTTTGTCATGCACTGGGTGGCCGGGTCGCACAGCTCGCGGTGAAACTCGCTTGAGCGCCAGCGTGGAACGGGCCCCACGGGGCGTCGCCTCGAGCTGGCTGTGGCGTGTTCTCTGGTTGTCCCTGGTTACACTGCTGTCAACTCAGGCGCTGGACGCCTGGACACGCGCCGCGCCATTAATTGTCTGGGCCGTCTGGTTCACGCCATTGCTTATACTGCTCCCGGGATTGCTGCGCGATCGTTTGCGCAGCGTTACCTGGGTGGCTTTTATGAGTCTGCTGTACTTTGTCTGGGTCGTGCTGCGCTTGTTTGCCGAACCGACCAGCGGCCGAGCGCAGCTTGAACTGTTGGCAGTGATAGGACTTTTTATCAGCGCTGGATTCTACGTACGTGAGCGTGCTCGGGATTTACGCGGATCTATCGGCGAGGATGTTAACGATGAGGAATAACAGGTGATCCGGACGTTTTTTCGTGGACTGTGGCGCGCCATAACGGTATTTCGTCTGGCGCTGGCCAATATTTTGTTTATCGGCCTGCTGGTGGTGCTGTGGTTAGTACTCACCGACAAACCTGAACCTATGCCAGAGCGCGCTGCGCTATTGCTCAATCCCACAGGGCAGGTGGTAGATGCGCGTACGCGCGTGGACGCGGCCTCCTTGCTGCTGCAGGACGATGTCTCAAGTAGCGAGGTTCTGCTCGCAGACCTTATTGACAGTGTTGAACTCGCGAGGAAAGACGAGCGCATCGTGGCGCTGGTACTGGAACTCGACAAGCTGCGCTCTATCGGGCAGAGCAAAACTTCCGAGCTGGCGGCAGCGATTGCGCGTTTCCGAGCGACGGGTAAACCCATCGTAGCGATAGGGAGTTACTACACCCAAGACCAGTATCGCCTCGCCATAGAGGCGGATCGTTTGCTGATGCACCCGTTCGGGGCTGTGGGGCTAGAGGGGTTCAGTTATTTCGGTAACTACCTCGCCGAGGCGCTGGAGAAGTTGTCGGTTACGGTTCACGTATTTCGTGCGGGCGAGTTCAAGTCCATTGCGGAGCCGTTTATGCGCAGTGACATGTCGCCGGGCGAACGCGAGGTTACCAGCGAGTGGCTCGGGGATCTTTGGAGAGCCTACGAAAATGCTGTAGAAGAGCGCCGGAGTCTGGAGTCGGGTGCGGTAGCGGAGCTGCTGGGCAGCTATCCGCTGCGCCTGCGAGAGCAAGGGGGCAACGCGGGTCGGCTCGCGCTCGCCTCCGGATTGGTCGATGAGCTGGTCAACCGGGATGAACAGAACGAATACCTGAGCGAGTTGGTCGGTGCCCGCGACGAATCGGGACGCTACACCGCGGTTACGTTCGATGAATACCTGCCCAGGGTACGGCAGCTTCAACGAACCGCCGGCATGCCGAACATTGCCGTGGTCACCGCGCAGGGTAATATTCTTCCGGGTGAGCAAGCACCGGGTGCAATCGGTGGTGAGACACTGGTGAGACTATTGCGCGAAACCGCCGAGCGTGATGACACGCGGGCGATCGTGCTGCGCATCAATTCGGGCGGCGGCAGCGTGTTTGCCTCCGAGCTTATTCGTGCGGAGCTGGAGCGCATTCGCGAATCCGGTACGCCCATCGTTGCGAGTATGGGCAGCGTGGCCGCTTCCGGCGGTTATTACATAGCAACGGCAGCCGATCAGATCGTCGCCACGCCGACCACGATAACGGGCAGTATTGGCGTTTTTGCCGCTTTCCCTACCTTTGAACGTTTGCTGGAACGTGGGGGCATCTACACCGATGGTGTAGGCACCACACCGGTTGCCGGCGGGTTGCGTCCTGACCGTCCGTTGTCTCCCGCTGTTGCCGACGCTCTCCAGCAGTCGGTAGACGACCTGTACGAGCAGTTTTTGGGTCTGGTTATGCGCAGCAGGAACATTGATCGAAGCACGATGGATCAGCTTGCAGAAGGTCGTGTTCTGAGCGCCGAGGATGCTTTGAGCGCTGGATTGCTCGATAGTCTGGGTGGTCTGGAAGATGCAGTCGGCACGGCGGCACAGATAGCCGGTCTTGCAGAAGGCGAGTACGAAACGCTGTCCATACAGCCAACGCTATCACCGCGTCAACAGTTGCTGATGCAACTCACCAGCACCCTGGGCGTGGATGTCGCAGGCCTGCTCAATGTGACGGGTCTGCGCGCCTGGGTACTACCGCTGCGGGAAAGCGTCGGATTACTGGGGAGTTTCAACGGCCCACATGCTGACCCGGGATATCTGTATATGCGCTGCCTCGCCTGCGCGGGTCCGTAACGAGGCTGAGAGAGAGTCCTTACGCAGCCTTATTGGCAGGCTCTGATTCTGACTCCTGCTGCTCCTGCATGTGCACTTCCATTTGCGGGAAGGGGATGGATATACCTGCTTCGTCGAAGCGCAGTTTGACGGCTTCAGTGCTATCCCACAGCACTGCCCAGTAGTCCTCAGCCTTGACCCAGGGCCGAACCAGGAAGTTCACCGATGAGTCCGCAAGCTCGCCCACGGTGATGACGGGTGCAGGCTCCGGCAGAACTCGAGCATCGGCATCCACGATCTCTTTCAAAATCCGTTTTGCCTCGCGGAGGTCATCGCCGTAGGCGATGCCGAACACCATGTCTACACGGCGGGTCGGACGTGCGGAATAATTGATGATATTGCCGCCAATTATCGCGCCGTTTGGGACGATGACTTCTTTATTGTCCGGTGTGGTCATGATGGTGGTGAAAATGCTGATGGTCTCAACGATCCCCGTGGCACCGCCCGCCTCGACGAAGTCTCCCTTACTGAACGGTTTGAAGATAATCAACATTACGCCTGCGGCAAGATTGCCCAGGGAGTTTTGTAATGAAAGGCCAATAGCCAGTCCCGCAGCACCGAGGAGAGCTACCAGCGATGTCGTATCGACGCCCAGCTGACTGAGCGCGGCAATGGTGACAAACAGCAAGCCCACCCAGCGCAGGATAGAGCAAATGAAGTTGACCAGAGTCTCATCCATTCCGCGTCCGCGCATCACGCGGTTGACGACGGTCACGATGCGACCGACGACCATGCGTCCAAAGTAAAAAATCACCAGGGCGAACAGCAGCGCCGTGGCGTAATCAACGGCCATGGGTAACCATTCCGCCGGGATGGTTAACGAACTGAAATCAAAGTCAGGCATGTAAAGGTCCTCGTGTTTGCGAGTGTATGTTAAGGACTGCGGCCCGAGTGCCGGCTAGATTCTCGGTTTACTGACGCTTTTGCGCGGCATCCGTGTGCACAAGAAGCGGCTGTGCCAGCTCCTCAGCAAAGCGCCATAGCAGTGAGCTGAGTGCGCTGGCTGCGGCTTGTTCCTCTTGCAGTGGCAGCGGCAGCGACTCGTCGAAGCTCACGACAATGCTCAGGGACTCCTTGTCACCAACCTGCTCCCATCGCCCCTCGGCACGCAGGATCGCTTTGTCGTTGTATGTTTCGAACTCGTGAACATCGAGCGTCAATTCCCAGTCTACGGGGAGGCGCGGTGCGCGCGGAAACGACACTACTTGCCGAGTGCCCAAAAGTGCTCCCAGCCGCGCGGCCATAACTCTCTGTATTCCCAGGTCAACAGGTTCAGCCCAGCGCCGGTTGCTGTCATAGCGCAGCGAATAAGGGCCGTCTCTGAGAACCAACTCATCGCGCAACAGGTAGTCAGGCACGGCCACGGCGTCCAGGGCGATCACCGGATAGTCCCGCGCTGCCGGGGCCAGACCCGTGCCAGTAGCCAGTTGCAGGTGTCGAATGGGTGGCGAGCTCACAGTGCAGCCGAGTATGCAGCCGTATATGAACACCGGCAGCAGCAAATAGGTGGTGGCTTTGAGCCTGGCTGGCATGTGCATTACTCGGTTTCTCCCTGTCGCCCGCGCAGGAGGGCCTCGGGATGCTCATCCAGACTTCGCGCCAGCGAGCGCAGTGCTCGGGCCGCGAGGGACAAGTCCTGCATAGCCTGGCTGAGCTGCCTTCGTGGCGGCGAATCGGGTGCTGCGGCATTTTCCAGACTCGCCATAGTCTGGTTGGCGGCCTCCAGCGCGTTATCAAGTTTCGCGAGCGAATCGCTAATGGCATCGCTGATCGCGGGTAGGCTCTCGTTGAGAGATTCCATGGTCCGATTGCTGGTTGCAACGAGCGAGGAGAGCGCTGCCGCGTTTTCATCCAAAGTACGGTTTAGCGAGTTGCCCGCAGACTGCATGGCGACGAGACTCGAGCGCAGCGAGCTTGGCAGAGCCTGCATATCCGGATTATTGAGTAGCTTGTCCATACCGGTAGCGATGCGATCGACATTATCGGCAATCGCACCGTAGTCGATCGATTCCAAAGACTGGCGCAATTGCTCTAGTTCTGTCGGGATCGTGGGGATTTCGAGAAAGGGCGAGTCAATAGACGTCAATCCAATCTCGGTGTCAGGATGAAAGTCCAGCTGCACGTACAGGAGGCCTGTTAGTAGAGACTGCGTATCCAGTCGCGCGCGCAGCCCCTGGGCCACCAGATTGTCGTGGATTAATTCGTCGTCTGCATCGCCGACCGTCTGCAGAAAGCTGGGATCAATTTCAGCGACGACGAGCATGGTTACCTTGGCCTTATCTCCGTCGAGAATCACATCAATATCAGTTACCTGGCCGATAGTGACGCCACGCAATGCGACCGGTGCGCCGACCGTAAGACCTCGTAGAGAGCCATCAAAAACCATGACCACTTTTTTGCTGGCGCCGCCGAGGCCACCACCGGCGAAAAACAATGCCCCGGCAACGGCGATCACGAGCGCACCGACAATAAAAGCGCCAACCAGTACGCTGTTCGAGCGCTCACTCATGCGTTTTCTCCCAGAGATGCGTTGGTGGATGCTTGCAGCGCGGCCGACTCGCCGTCGTCCGGGGTATCCGCATCACGGTGCAGGAACTGTCGCACGATCGCGTGCTCGCTGTGCTCGCGCATCCATTGCGGATTTCCGGATTCGATCATGCGTTTGCTCTGTGCATCCAGATAAATGGCATTGTTGGCAATCGCAAATATGCTGGGTAACTCGTGTGTGACCATAACCACGGTTGCGCCGGTTGAATCTTTGATTTGCATTATGAGGTCGTCCAGGCGTCTGGAGCTGATGGGGTCCAGCCCGGCTGATGGTTCATCAAAGAAAAGGATATCCGGGTCCAGCGCGATTGCGCGAGCGAGCGCGGCGCGCTTACGCATTCCGCCAGAAATTTCTGCCGGCAGGTAATCCTGATAGCCATCGAGCCCTACCAATGCCAGTTTCAGCGCTACGATATCGTCCATCTCAGATTTGTTGTAGTGACTATACTGCTGCAGGGGCAGTAGAACATTCTCAGCAAGTGTCATGGCACTGATCAATCCTCCGGACTGATAGGTAATCCCCCAGCGCTGTCGAAGACTCTGCCGTTCGCTTGCAGAGGCTGCTGTAAAACTGACATCGCCGTAGTGAATATCGCCCTTTGCCGGGTCGAGTAAACCGAGCAGATGTTTGAGCAGCGAACTTTTGCCGCAGCCCGAGCCGCCCATGATCACAAAAATGTCGCCGCGGCTTACGTCAAAACTGATGTCGCGTTGGATAACCCGACGACCATAGGCCATGGTGAGGCCGCGCACGCTGATGACGGCATCGGGCATGCTCAGAAGCCCGCTTGCTGGCAGAGTATATTGATCGCTGCATCGGCGATGATGAGGTAGACCACGGATGTGACCACAGCTTCCGTCGTCGCTTGACCTACCGCCGCCGAGTTGCGCCCGGCCCCCATGCCTGCGCGACAACCGGCAACGGCAATAAGAGTCGCGAACACCAGAGCCTTAACAAGGCCGACCAGGAAGTGCGGCACGGATACGGCCTGCTGTAACTGGCTGATATATTGCAAAGGTGTGACTCCCAGACCTCCTGCAACCAATGCGCCTCCGACGATGCCCAGGGCGTCAGCAAAGATGACCAGCAAAGGCATCATGACCACCAGGGCTATGATCCTCGGTACGACCAGGAACTCCATGGGGTCGATTCCCAGCGTTCTGATTGCGTCGATTTCCTCATTACTTTGCATCGTGCTCAGCTGCGCTGCATAGGCCGCGCCGGTGCGTCCCGCCATCACTACTGCAGTCATCAGAGCGCCCATCTCCCGGAGCATGCCGATGGCTACGAGATCGGCGACATACACGGCAGCCCCAAACTGCTGTAGCTGCACGGCTCCGAGATACGCGAGAATCATGCCCACCAGTATGCTGGTCAGCGCGATGATGCCCAGCGCATCCGGGCCGGCCTGATAGCAACTGGCAAACAACTCGCGCCCACGCAATGCGCTGCGTCCGCTCAGCGCACGCAGCAGCGCAAGCACGCAGGCGCCGAGGAACTCCAGGGAATCCAGAAATTCATCGCCCAGATCGGCAAGACGAGAGCGCAGCTCGACGACCGAAAAGAAGCCGGTCTTTGCCGGCACGGGAGGGTGGTGCAATGGAACCGCCGCCGCTAATTTCAGTAGCTGTATTTGACCTTCAGGGGCGCCCCGCAGTTTCAGGTCTCTGTCTGAGTCTCGCGCTGCGCGCTCGAGTCTGACCAGGAAGGCGCTCAGCCGACCGTCCCATCCCGATACGTCACTCACGTCTACCAGGAGTTCTCCGGGCCCTGGGGTCAGGGAAAACAGTACGTGTCTGAGCACGGGGGTGTGCTCGGCTGTCCAGTCACCGCTAAGGCGTAACTGCCAGGGCTCGGCGCTAAAGCTCATGTCCGCTTGGGGCTTACTCATTGGCTGAGTTCACAGCGGGGTGAAGCAACCGGGCTGCGCTCGCATGTCGATCTGCGCCTGCATAGGAGAACAGGGACTGCCTACTGGAAGGGCAGCGGTGGACGTGCCGCCTGCATTGTGTCGAACGCGGTCTGATAGATTTGCCGAACGGGTGTGTTGTCATTGGCCTCTTTGCGCCGCGCAATCATTGTTACGGGGAACAGAAAATTCTCCGTATTGTCGAGCTGCAGGGCACGACTTCTGCCATTGATGTCTTCGTACACTACCCAGTGCAAATCGAGCTCTTTTGCCAGCAGGTCGCCGAGCACAACGCCCATCGCCTGCAGCTCCCGGGTCTGCTCGGCGTGGACAATGCGCTGATCAAGCAAACGCTGAAGGTAGTCCAGTTCGGCAACGCTGCGACAGCAGCGAGCGCCGAAATGTCGCAGCGTCAGTTCCGTGGCCAACTCACGTTGGGTGTTCATGTAGTGCCTGTCCAGTGCGGTGAGCTCCGTGACGCGGTTATCAACAAGCTGTGACCAAGCCGGACGAGACAGCAGCATAGCGGCGAATAGCAGAGCCATGAAGAGGGCTGATAACAGGGCCTTGGGTGGCTGCGGGAGCCCTCTGTTAATGCTGGCTGTGCGCGCGGCAAAGCGCAGGCTCGGTGCAGTGGTTGAGAGCCTCACAGGCGTCCTACGGGATTCCCTTATGAAGACCGGTGCTGTTTTGCGGCTCGGCATTGTTTTCTGCTGTATCTCAAGAATGGTCTGGTGAATCATCTCTGGCTTCATTTTCATGTGTTTTTCCCCATTGGGCCCTGCCCAGCGAAGGAAATCGAGCAGGCGATTATCCTAGAGTTTGCTTGTGTTAAGCATATTGTCATGGATAATTGCTCGCCTTCAATGGCGCGTTTCCTTTTCCATATCACCGGTATGCAAAAAAACATGATTACAGGCAGTATTGTCGCCCTGGTTACTCCTATGCACCTCGATGGCAGCATCGACTGGCAAGCGCTGGAATTGTTGCTCGATTGGCACGCCCTTGCGGGCACGGCCGCCATCGTGGCTGTGGGCACTACCGGGGAGAGTGCGACTCTGAACATGGCCGAACATATTTCGGTAATCGCTCACTGCGTGGAGTTTCTGGATGGCCGGATTCCGGTCATTGCAGGCACCGGCGCCAATTCGACGAGCGAGGCCATAGAGCTGACACAAGCGGCGGCGGCGGCAAAGGTTTTTGCCTGCCTGTTGGTGACACCTTACTACAATCGCCCCTCCCAGCGCGGGCTCTTGGCGCATTTCCGGGCGGTGGCAGAGGCGGTCCCGATTCCACAGCTTCTCTACAACGTGCCGTCGCGCACCGCGGTTGATCTGGCAGACGCCACGACACTGGAGCTGGCCGGAGTCGACAATATAATCGGGATCAAAGACGCGACCGGTGATCTGGAGCGCGGCCGGGCGTTACTAGCTCGCGTACCCGAGGGCTTTGCAGTTTATTCCGGGGACGACGCGACGGCGAGTGACTACATCCTTGCCGGTGCGGCTGGCAATATTTCTGTCACCGCAAACATTGTTCCGGAGCGCGTGGCCGAGATTTGCGCGGCTGCGTTGGCCGGCGACGTCGCGCGGGTAAAGGAACTCCACACCGCGCTGACACCTCTAAATGATGTGTTGTTTATTGAGGCTAACCCAATGCCAGTCAAATATGCGCTTGCTCAGCTTGATCGTATGCAGGCTGGAATACGTCTTCCACTGGTCCTGCCCGAAGGAGAGGTTGCAGCGGCGATTGATGCGGTTCTCGCTGAATTGGCGATGCTTCCGGGACACGGCCAATGAGGGCTCAGGCGTTACACTGGCTGATGCTTCCAGCGCTCGCTTCTCTCACTGGCTGCGGCTACCTGTTCGGCGACAGTGGGGTGTTCCGGGATACGACCAACGACTATCGTGAGGCAGCCGAAGCGCCGCTCATCGCGCTCCCTGGAGAGTTGTCTAGCGACAATCTGGATGAAATTTATGCGATCCCGGCGATTCAGAGTGAACCGCAGTTTGGTAAATCGGATCGGGTACCTCGACCTGCACCATTGGTTGCTGCCAGCGCTGATCAGTTAGTTCGTATCCAGAAGCTGGCGGATGAAAGCTGGGCGTTGATTGCAATTGCGCCGGGGCAGCTCTGGCCGCAATTGCGCAGCTTCCTCTCCGCGGCGGGTGTCACTGTTGCCCGGATGGACGCGCGCGAGGGCATCATCGAATCAACGTATCTGGACCTCAAAGAACAGACTCAGGCGTCGCGCTTCCGTTTTCGCGTTGAGCGCGGCGTTCAGCGCGGAAACAGCGAACTGCATGTGCTGCAGATGCACCAGGCTACCGACGACAGCTGGCCTGCGCAATCTGATGACTTGGAGCTCGAGTCCGATATGCTTCGCGGTGTGGCGCAGTTTATCGCTAACAGCGCGGATACAGCACCGGTGTCCATGATGGCCGAACAATCTATCAGCGCCACGGGAAAAGTCGCGTTAGAGGATGACGACCAGGGCCCATTTATTCGCCTCGACCTGCCCTTTGCCAGAGCCTGGGCCTCCTTGTCGCGTTCCCTGGAGATGTCAGGTTTTGAGATTACCGACCGTAATCGTAGCGACGGTTTGTATTACGTCACCTACAGGGGCGAAGACGACGAGGATAAATCCGGTTGGTTCGGATGGCTGAGCGGCGGAGAAGACGAGCATCCCGCACAGGGCATGCCCCTGCTGTTGAGCGTGCGCAGCGTCGAGACCGAGCGCATGCATTTACGGCTGTCATCTGAGGGTACTGGTGAGGACCTCGAGCTCGAGGCCCTGCAGTCATTACTTGTACTTATTAAGGGCAATATCAACTAGCTGTCTTGTCACCCTCACGGTAGGCTTTACTATCATGCGAAACAGCGGGACTCCACGCTAATGCGTATCGCATCCCTGGGCAGCGGAAGCCGTGGTAATGCGACACTGGTTTCTATTGATGCCGGTGCTAATGCTGGTGCTAATGCCGGTGCTGATGCAGGCACGCAATCCACGGCGGGCGCTGTACTGGTTGATTGTGGCTTTTCGTTGCGGGAAATGAAGCGTCGGGCGCGTGAAAAGCAGTTTGATCTGGGCGAGATCAGGGCGATTCTGGTCACCCATGAACACAGCGATCACTGCAGCGGCGTTGCCGCTTTATCGAGGCATTTACAGGCACCGGTTTACCTGACGCATGGCACTGCCGCTACCGGCAGGGTCGACGGGTGTTTCGATACGTGTACATTCAATGCCGGGGACTCACTGCAACTTGCGGGTATGTCGGTGTCGGCGGTCGCTGTCCCGCATGACGCGAGAGAGCCTGTGCAGTATGTATTCCAGCACGGCGCGCAGCGCATCGGTGTACTGACAGATTTGGGCTCGATCACCGCGCATGTGACGGAGGCCTTTGCGGATTGTGACGCGCTGCTGCTTGAGTTCAATCATGATAGCGATCTGCTGGCAATTGGTCCGTATCCAGCTACGCTGAAACGACGGGTTGGTGGCGACTGGGGACATCTTTCTAACCGACAAGCTGTTGAGCTACTGCAGCGTTTGAACCACCAACGCTTGCAGCGCGTAGTCATAGCTCATACGAGTGATAAGAATAATCGCCAGGAATGCGTAGAGTCCGCGATCGCGGCTAGTTTGCCATCGTTGCTTCCTAGGGTAGTCTGGGCATCACAGGAAGCGGGATTTGAGTGGATAGAACTGCATGCAGCCGTTCAAAATGTCTTTGAACCCTTACCCGATAAGACTGTTGACCACTGGCATCAGCGACAGGCATCGGGGCATACTAGGTTCGCGGTAGAACCATGAGAGCGTTGTGAGTAAAGATCCGATCAGCATCGTACAGCGCGGAAATCTCCAGAATCTGGAGAAGACCCTGCGTAAGCAGTGGCGACTCGGCCAAAGCATCGTGCTCTGCTGGTGTTGGGACGAGCGTGGTTTGCTGGTTATCTTCGTGCCGCATTACTTTCTCGGAAACTACTGCGCCAACCCCACCGAGCCCACCGCTTCCGAAGAAAACGAAATCCATATTCGCGGTCTGATTTCTGGTCGACGTCGCAAGAGTCGCGACGAACTGTTTGCCGTCGCGGTGCGCCTGGGCGTCTCACCAACATTCATCAAGCTTGAGTACCCACTGGATGAATCCATCGCGGTGATGAGTGCGGTTGAAGAGATTATCCGCCGCTACGGCCTGGGCTTTGTGCAACGGCGAGCGGTTTTGCTTTTTGATATTACAGATTTTTCGCTGTTCAGCTCTTTTGAACAGGCGAGCCAGCTGAACAGTCTCTCGTACTCCATGAACTCTGCGTACAACAAGCTGAGCGCGCGTGGCATCGAGATTAACTTTGCGCGTACCACCACGGGAGATGGATATTACGTCTGGAATCGAGACGGCCATCCACGGGCTGATCAACAGCTGTTTCTGTTCCTGTTGCTGGTGGTTGCTGACAACGCCCTCGCGCGTGCTGCATCCCGCGGCAATACGGTGCCGGTCATCCGCGCCGCGTTCCATATAGGAAGCCACTATGAGCTATACCAGGCGGAGGGCGTTAACCCAACCGTATTCAGCTACATTGTAGGAGATGTGACCATTGAGCTGGCTCGCATTATCGAAAAAACCAGTCCGGGGCAGGTAATGGTTGGTGATTTTGGCGCACATCTGGGCGACGATCACGGCAGCGCAGACTTTGTGCGTGCGTGCATCGACGAGGGTGCCGCCTCCCTGGAAGGCTTACCACTTGCAGGGCAACCCTTGCGGGAGCTTCGCTGCTGGCTGTCCCGCGATGCCTCGGCGACTGGTGACGGTTTGCCCCTTGATGTCAGCATTACCGACAAGCATGGTCTACAACATCACGCGTTTAATTTGCAGGCGGAATTTTCTTTTGACGAATCCGTGCTCACGCTTGGGCTTACGCCAGAGGAATTTCGGTCTGGCCGCCTCCAGACTGCCTCCTAGCTGTGCGGTGCGCGTCTGCGGTAGCTAAGAGGACGGCATAAGCTCAGACCTTTCAAGCGCCTGGGTACCCTATGACATTCAGCAGCCAAGCCAGTAGCCAAGCCAGTAGCCAAGCCGGTAGCCAAGCCAGTAGCCAGGCACTCCTGGGCGTCATTTGTGCGGCCGCCACCGATGCGGCTCGCGCCCGGGAATTCGCCGCACTGCTTGAGTTACCGCTGCTCGACCCGTGTACAGTTTTGCAGGATCTCCCGCGCGGACACCTCGTTCTTGAGGTGGCCGAGGGCTCGCCGCGGATTCGGCTAACTGGTCGTGGTGTTCCCGGGCCAGTAACGGCCGGGTTTGAAGATGTCGCTCTCGCGGCGCGGCGTCGCGCCGGTCACAACGAATTACTTGGCCGCGCTGTCGCGTGGAAGCCGGGCCGAGCGCCGCGGATTCTTGATGCGACGGGAGGCTTCGGGCGCGATGCCTTTGTGCTCGCAGACCTTGGCTGCGAGGTCGAGGTCTGCGAGCGAGAACCGGTGATGGCGTTGCTGCTGGGTGAGGCGATTACCCGGGCGACACAGTCTGACGACGCCTGGCTGCGACAGGTGTCCTCTCGAATGCAGCTACATGCTTGTGACGCACGCACTCTGGATAAAGCAGGGCTTCAGTATTACGACGTTATTTATCTTGATCCGATGTTTCCACTGGATCGAAAAGCCGCGCCGGCAAAAGAGATGCAGCTATTGCATCAGCTGATTTCAACGCGCGAGGCGTCATCGGATAGTAGCGGCAATTATGAATCGCAGTCAGCAGACTTGCTGGCGTGGGCCTGTGCACAAGCGGTGGCGCGAGTTGTCGTCAAGCGTCCACGTCGCGCACCGGAATTGGCCGGTCGTACCCCGGGGCATGCGCTCCGGGGACGATCGGTGCGATTCGACGTGTACCCGCTGAGGACCCCGCAGGATGTGCGGTCGCCAGCCTAGCCGCCAGTTCAGGAGCAAACTACATCAGAATTACATCAGAATTGTGTCAGAACACATGCGCGCACTAGTAACCGGTGCGTCCGCCGGTATCGGCGAGGCGTACGTTCAGCAGCTGGCGGAGCGCTGCGACAGTATGTTGCTCGTGGCACGTCGCGAGGATCGACTGCAGGCGTTGATAGAGCGCTTGCCGGGCAAGTGCCATTTCGAGCTTCTCATCGCAGATCTGGCAACGCAGGAGGGTCAAGCGCGCACAGTGGAAGCTATACGGCAGGGCGCGGCGCTGGATCTACTGATCAATAATGCCGGATTTTCCACACTGGGACCGTTTGTCGACTGCGATCTGGACAAGGAAATCGTGATGCTGCGTTTGCACCAGGAGGCTACGCTGGCCCTGAGCCGCGCGGCGCTCCCGGCCATGTGTGAACGCGGCAGCGGTGCGGTTATCAATGTCTCGTCAATTGGAGGACTGGTAGAGATGCCGGGGGTTGCGGTCTACGGGGCTACCAAGGCGTTTCTCGTCAGCTTTAGTCGGTCCCTGCGTGAGGAGCTGCGCGGGAGCGGTGTCCGGGTGCAGTGTCTGTGCCCTGGTTATACACGTACGGAGATCCACAGCCGCGAGAGCTTTCAGGGTTTTGATGTAGATCGCGTGCCCGAGGGACTGTGGATGGAGTCAGACGATGTGGTTGCCGAGAGCCTCGACGCTGTGTTGGACACCACACAGGACCGGTGGTTGGTCGTGCCGGGCGAACATAACCGCAGTATCGTTGATCGCTCGCAGCAGTCGCTGTCGTCCTGGTGATGTTTGGCACTATGTAGTGTGGCGCTAGGCGTCGAATATCCGCTGAAGGATGCACCGGTAGATCGCCGCGAGACGCGGTAGATCGTCGACGCGCACGTGCTCGTTAACGCGGTGTATGCTCGCATTGATCGGGCCCAGTTCCACAACCTGGGCGCCATAGGGTGCAATAAAACGCCCATCGGAGGTGCCCCCGGCAGTCGAAAGAATGCCCGGCTGCCCGGTTACTTCGAGAATGGCTGCCTGGGCCGCGTCAACCAGCGCCCCTGCCTCGGTTAGAAAGGGTTCACCGCTGAGTGTCCAGTCTATATCCGCTGTAACCTCATGTTGCCTGAGACAGTCTTCGACCGCCTTTTGCAAACCCAGGGAGGTTTGCTCTGTCGAGAAGCGGAAATTCAGCCACAGCTCCAGGCTCCCGGGAATCACGTTCGTGGCGCCGGTGCCTGCATGTATGTTGGTAATCTGAAAACTGGTGGGCGGAAAGTGCTCGTTCCCCGTGTCCCACAATCGACTGGTTAATGCCTGTAATGCGGGGAGCGCTCGATGGATGGGGTTGTCTGCATGCTGCGGATAGGCGACGTGTCCCTGGCGTCCGTGTAGGCGCAGGGTGCCGTTGAGCGATCCACGACGGCCGTTTTTTATGGTGTCCCCCAGTACTGTGCTGCTGGAGGGTTCACCGACGACGCAGTAGTCGATAAAAACACCGTGCTCTTCCAGCCACTGCATCACTTTCACCGTGCCATGAGTCGCAGGACCTTCCTCGTCCGAGGTAATGAGAAACCCTATACGTCCGGAGGATGGCTGCGCGTCGGCAAGAAAGTCCTCGCAAGCCGTGATCATTGCGGCGAGACTTGCTTTCATGTCGGCGGCGCCGCGGCCAAACAGCAGGCCATCCCGGATGTCCGGTGTAAAAGGCTCACTCTCCCAGTCTTCGATCGGGCCCGCTGGGACAACGTCCGTATGCCCGGCGAAGGCGATGAGCGGACCGCTATCCCCCCACTGTGCCCAAAAATTCAGCGTATCGCCGAACGGCAGGCTGGTGCATTCAAAGCCCAGTGCCTCGAGACGCTGAATCATCAAGGCCTGGCAGCCGGCGTCGTGCGGTGTGACAGATTCCCGTTCGATCAGTGCGCAGGTGAGTGCCAGCGTTGTGCCGTCTTTTTTCATGGATCAGTTGTGCGCGTGCAGTTCGGCGTTCAGCTGTGCGGTGCTCTTGTTGGTCAGACACTCTACGGTTCCGGTTTCGCTGTTGCGTCGAAACAGGAGATCCGGAACGTCCTGAAGCTTGCGGGCGGCGATCGTCTCGACCGCGCTGCCCTGCGCGTCCAGCATGGCGACCTTGGTGCCAGCGGTCAGATACAGGCCTGACTCGATGATACAGCGATCTCCGAGTGGGATGCCCAACCCGGCATTAGCGCCGATAAGGCAGTTTTTACCCACGGAAATAACGATATCTCCACCACCGGACAGAGTGCCCATGGTGGAGCAGCCGCCTCCCAGGTCTGAGTCAGCATCGACAATGACACCCGCGGACACGCGTCCCTCGATCATGCCAGGGCCTACGGTGCCGGCATTAAAGTTGATGAAACCTTCATGCATGACCGTTGTGCCTTCGCCGACATAGGCGCCTAGGCGCACACGGGCGGTGTGCGCGATTCTTACGCCCGTCGGTACCACGTAGTTGCTCATTTTGGGGAATTTGTCCACGCAGCTGACATCGAGAATCGCGCCGCGCATTCGGGCGTCTAGCTGTTTTTGCGGCAATTCATCCAGTGCAATTGCGCCCAGGTTTGTCCAGGCGACATTGGGGAGTACCCCAAAAGCACCCTGTAAATTGGTTTCCCGCGGCTTCACCAGACGATGGGATAACAGATGGAGTTTTAGGTAAGCGGCGGGAACGCTGTCTGGCGGGCTGTCCTCCGCCAGGTAAACTGCCACCGCAGGGCGATCGCTCTCGACAAGTTTGCGCGCGAGCGCAGCGGTGATGGAGTCGCCGGCGCTGGCACACTCGTTTGCCAGCGAATTGAGATCGTTAGCGGTGAGCTGATTGCCGTTCCCGAGGCGCGCAAAACAGGCGCTGAGAGCCTCTGTCGGTGCGAGGCGGGGCTGTGGAAAAAACACCTCCAGCCAGCGACCCTGACCGTCCTGTGTGCCAATGCCCAGGCCAACTGCGTAAGCGCCCATTGTTAAATCTCCGTTTTCATTGTGTGTGCTTCGAGCAGCGCCTGGTACTGTCCCGTCTTGAAGCCTATCTCCAACTCGCCGTTAGTGCCTTCGAGAACCGGCCGCTTGACCAGCGTGGGAACCTTGAGCATGTGCTCTATCGCCGCTGCCGCGTCTATACTGTCGCGATCCTCTTGTGAAAGCGTCCTCCAACTGGTGCTGCGCCGGTTGAGTACCTGCTCCCATCCCGCCGTGTCTACCCAATGTTTGACCGTTGCCCGGTCGAGACCGTCAACGCGCAGGTCGTGAAAGCGGTAATCGACCGAGCCATCGTCAAGCCAGCGTTTGGCTTTGCGCACGGTGTCGCAGTTGCTGATGCCGTAAAGAGTGAATGCCATGCTTCAAGCCTGTGTTTTGGGGCCGCGAGGATAGCAAAAATGTTCAGGCTTTGCGGGTGCGCTTTGGATGTTTTCGTTCGGGATAACAGTGTCGACAAATCTCACATACGCGTCCATCACAGCCGCGAGCCGAGCAGTATTCCCGGCCATAAAAAATTATCTGCAGATGCAGCCGATTCCAGTGCTCCCGAGGGAAAAGACGCTTCAGGTCCTTTTCCGTCTGTGTGACATTTTTACCCGAGCTCAGGCCCCAGCGCTGCGCCAGGCGATGAATATGCGTGTCCACGGGAAAAGCCGGCTCGCCAAAGGCCTGAGACATCACTACGCTGGCGGTTTTGTGGCCCACGCCGGGCAAGGTTTCGAGAGCATCCATATCAGCCGGAACCTCCCCTGCGTACGAGTCCATAAGGATTTTTGAGAGTCCTGCTATGGCTTTTGCTTTCTGGGGTGACAGCCCGCAAGGTCGGATGATTGCACGGATATCTTCGACGCTGACCTGCACCATTTGTTGTGGGGATGAGGCGCGTTTAAACAGCGCCGGGGTTACCTGATTGACTCGCTCGTCCGTGCACTGCGCGCTCAGCAGCACCGCAACTAACAGGGTGAAAGGATTGCTATGAGCAAGGGGAACGGGTGTTGTCGGGTAGAGCTCCTGCAGTCGCTGTAGAATGAACTCAACGCGCTGTGCTTTTGCTAGCATTCTTTCGTCTGGCTCACGAACGCAGCGATACGCTGCGCGGCCTCCGTGCACTCCGACAGTTCAGTCACCAGGGCTATGCGCACGCGCCCGACGCCAGGGTTGCCTTGCGGTCCTTCGCGGCCCAAAAAGCTGCCCGGTAAAACAATAACACCGCTTTGCCGGTACAACTCTCTAGCGAATGCCTGATCGTTTCCAGCGACTCGTGGCCACAGGTAAAACCCGCCCGCAGGCGAGTTGAGCGCTAGCACCGGGTCCAGAATGCTGTTCACCGCGGCGAATTTCTCGCGGTAAAGCTGTCGATTGGCGATGACATGTGCTTCGTCATTCCAGGCGACTGCACTGGCACGCTGGTGATGTAAGGGCATAGCGCAGCCGTGATAGCTGCGGTATTGGAGAAACTGCTTAATGATCGATGCATCGCCCGCCGCAAAGCCCGATCGCAGCCCCGGTAGGTTGGAGCGTTTCGATAGCGAATGCATGCTGATGCAGTTGCGGTAATCCTCTACACCCAGCGCAGCGCAGGCCGCTAGCAGTCCGCTGGGCGGTCGTTGCTCGTCGGCGTAAATTTCGGAATAGCACTCGTCAGAGACCAGTACGACGTTGTGACGGATAGCCTTGGTAATGAAACGCTGCAGTAGCGCGGTGTCCATGACTGCTCCGCTGGGATTGCCTGGCGTACACAGGTAAAGCAATTGCATAGCGTCCCACTGCGCGGTGCTCAGCGCCTCCGGGTCCGGGAGGTAGTCCGCATCTTCGGGCGTATCGATCAGTACCGTCTTCGCGCCGGCCAGCAGGGCGGCGCCCTCGTAGATCTGATAAAAAGGGTTTGGACAGCCAACCAGTGTGTCCCTGCCAGCTGCCACACAGGTCTGAGCAATCGCGAACAAGGCCTCGCGGGTCCCATTAACCGGAACGAGCTGAGTCTCAGGATCCAGGAGCGGCATGGCGTGTCGCCGGCTCAGCCACTGTGCCTGGGCTTCGCGCAGCCTCAATTCTCCTTTGGTCGACGGGTAGCGAGAAAGCAGCTCAAGCTGTTCGCGCAAACACTGAATAACGATGTCCGGCGGTGCGTGCTGCGGTTCGCCGATGGTTAGTTTTAGAGTGCTTAATTGCTGAGGAGGCGCGATTCCCTCCAGCAGGTCGCGCATGCGCTCAAATGGATAGGCCTGGAGCAAAGCCAAGTTTGGATTCAATTCAGGCGGCCTCCTGAGCGTCCAGTTTGTCGCAGATGGCGTCGCGAATGCGCTGCTTGAGACTTTCATCCTTGATCGGTTGTCGATCCGTATTGGTGACAAAAAATACGTCTTCGACACGCTCGCCCAGTGTTTGAATTTTAGCGGCCTCGCAGATCAAGCCGAACTCGATGAACACTTCGCCAATGCGGGCCAGCAAGCCGGGTCGATCAAGAGACATGACCTCGAGTACCGACACATTGCGCGCTTCGTCGAATCCAATGCTTGTCTCCGTTGCAAGGCGAAAAGAACGCACTCGTCGTGGTGTGAGGCGGTGAACGATGGTACTGAGCTTGCCATCAGCGGTGAGTGAGTTACCGAGAAAGCGCTCGATATGTTCCAGTCTTTGCGGATCGATAACCGGGTCACCGCTGGAGTCCAACACGTAATAAGTGTCAAGGCTCATGCCATCACTACCGTGATACACCCTGGCATCGTGGATGCTCAGGTTGAGCTGTTCGAGACGTGAACAGGTGCGTGAAAACGCGCTGATGTCAAAGGGTGCGTAGACAAATATCTGCGTGGTGTTGGCGACGTTGGATTCAACACCATTGCGAACCAACACTAGTGTGCTGGTGAGATCCAGGTGTCCGGCGATCGCTTCCGTGTGCCAGGCGATATCCTCAGCGCGCTCACGGAGGAAATAATCCTCACCCCGATCCTGCCACAGCTGCGTAAGCTCTTCCGGCGTGAAGCCGCGATATTCCAGCAGCTTCACGGCTGCATCGCGGGTTTCATCGATCCATTCCTGCTTGTCTACCGGATTCTCCAATCCGCGTCGGAGTGCGCGCTTGGCTTCCGTGTAAAGCTGGCGCAGCAGGCTGCCGCGCCAAGCATTCCAGAGCTTAGGGTTAGTGCCGTTGATATCGGCTACAGTCAGTGCAAAAAGATAATCGAGGCGATTCTGATCACCCATATGCTGCGCAAAGGCCTGCACAATGTGAGGGTCAGAAATATCTTTCTTTTGCGATACCGCGGACATGAGCAGATGGTTGCGGACCAACCACTCAACCAGATTCGTGTCGCGTCGGCTCAGCCCATGCTCCTCGCAAAACACTCGTGCTTCCGCGGCGCCAAGCTCCGAGTGATCGCCGCCGCGACCTTTGCCGATGTCGTGAAAGAGACCCGCGATATACAGCAGCTCTACTTTTGGCAAGCGTTGCGCTATGCGACTCGTTACCGGGAAGCGCTCGCCATCTTCCGGCTTGAGAAAACGGCGTATGTTCTCAATGACCTGAAGGGTGTGTGCGTCGACCGTGTAACTGTGGAATAGATCGTGTTGCATTTGTCCAACAATTTGCCCAAACGCTGGCAGATAGAGGCCCAAAATGCCGTATCGGGACATCCGCCAGAGCTGTCTTGTCATGCGTTGGTTGGAGCGTAGAATGTCGAGAAACAGGCGGCGATGGTCTGGATCCCGACGGAACTCATCGGTGATCAAGCGGCGGTGTTCGCGTATCGCGCGAATCGTTTCAGCCGCTATGCCCTGCGCATCTGGATGATTGCCTGCGTGGAGAAAAACCTCAAGCAGCGCCCCCGGGTACTCTCTGAACACGGTATCGCGAAGCGCTCGAACATAGCCGTTGCAAATTTCGAAGTAATCGTCGATCGCGATGATCGTGTCCGGGTTCCCCGCCTGCAACACGGCCTGGTCAAAGCCCAGCATGAGGACCTCGTTGAGCTGCGAAAGTGCAAGCGCCCAGCGATAGTAAAGCTGCATGAACTGTTCTACCGCGAGCTTGTCGCCGTCGGTGAAGCCCCACATCTTGGCCAGTTCCCGCTGGTGATCGAAGAGCAGTCGATCTTCTTCACGCCCGGTGATCATGTGCAAGGCGTAGCGTACGCGCCAGAGAAACTCCTGACCGTGAATGATCGTGGTGGACTCTGCTTCTGTGAGGAACTGGTTGTCGGTGAGCTGTTGGGCCGAGCGCCAGCCGAAGTGGCGTTGTGCGAGCCAGCCGATTAATTGCAAATCACGAAGCCCACCGGGGGAGCCCTTGATGTTGGGTTCTAGGCTGTATTCCGTGTCGCCAAATTTAGCGTGCCGAATCTCCTGCTCACGCAACTTCGCGCGGAAGAAATCCGCTGCCGGCCACATGTCAGCGGGTGATGTGGCCTGCGCAACACTTTGTAAAAGCGATGCGTCGCCAAGCAGCACTCGAGCCTCGATAAGATTAGTGAGTACTGTGACGTCGTTGCGCGCCTGCGCCACACATTCGTCGACAGTGCGAACGCTGTGCCCTATCTGCAAGCCGAGATCCCACAGCAGGGTCAGGAAACTTTCTAAAAGGCTATTGTCCTGACTGGTATGTCCACGAAGGGTATCGCCGGTTGCATTCTTACTCGACGATTTACCGTCCGGTTCCGGCTGAATGTTACTCTGTGAGTCGGCATGGTGGCTGTGAGCAGCGTCTGCTGGTGTACGCAAGATCAGCAGATCAATGTCTGATTGTGGGTGGAGCTCGCCGCGGCCGTAGCCGCCGACCGCTACCAGCGCCATGCGCTGCGTTGGCAGCTCGAGCTCTGCCCAGGTGAAGCGCAGTACATCGTCGATGAGCTGCGCGCGATCGTGAAGTAGATCATGGACTCTGCGACCGGATTTGAATTCGCCGTCCAATTGTTCGCTTGCGCACTGCAGGCTATCGCGCAGTGCTGGTACCAGTCCGTTAATCGCACAAGCGGCGCGTAATTTTTGAGGATCGAACAGCGGCTCTTCGCGCGGTTCACGTAGGGCTGTCGATAGCATCAGAGAGTCTCGTCGCTTCTCAGCGTAAAGACCTCACATCCATCTTCCGTCACACCGAGGGTATGTTCCCACTGCGCGGAGAGTCTGCCGTCACGCGTGGTTACCGTCCAGCCGTCCCGGGCGTTGAGCTTGGTGTGCCGTTTGCCGGCGTTGATCATCGGTTCGATGGTGAAGGTCATGCCAGGTTGCAACACCAGGCCTGTGTTGGGGCGCCCGTAGTGCAGGATCTGCGGGTCTTCATGAAATATCTTGCCTATGCCATGGCCGCAGTATTCTCGAACTACTGAGTAGTAATTACTCTCGGCGTAGTGTTGGATGACATGCCCAATATCACCCAGCTGAGCGCCGGGTTTGACCAGATGTATTGCCTTGTAGAGGCATTCCTGCGTAATGTTTACCAAGCGATCAGCATGCGGTGCTATATCGCCGACGCCTACCATAATACTGGTGTCGCCATGGTAGCCATCGCTGATCACCGTCACATCTATGTTGATGATATCGCCGTTGCGCAGTCTCTTGGATTCCGATGGAATGCCGTGGCAGACGACTTCATTAACAGAGGTGCAGATGGAGCGCGGGAAGCCGTTGTAGTTGAGCGGAGCGGGGATGGCACCCAGTGTTTCCGTAATGTAGTTGTGGCAAATTTGGTCCAGCTCGCCAGTACTGACGCCCGGCACCACTAGCGGGCGGATCATTTCGAGCACTTCCGCGGCCATCGCTCCGGCTATGCGCATGCCGGCGAAGTCTTCCTCGCTTTTTAGTGTGACTGCCATTGATGTCTCTGCTGCTGATGTAACTACTGCGGTTTGAAGGATGTTATGGGTGCGCGCAGACCGCTCCGGAATGTCATTGCGGCGTCGGCGTCGGCGTGCACGCTGCCCTATTATATCGCCTCCAGCCATTATGTGGCAGTACTTGCCGAAGAATACTGGAGTTGAATGCCCGCTTATGCTATAAAGCGCGCCGCCGCGACGGGCTCGACTCGCGCGGTCAAACGCCGACCGTGTGCCGCAACTGCAGTCAGGGTGCCAATGAGTGGATCGTACGGGGTAAAGCCCCGAACGCCCGCCAGAGGTTTGATTGTGGGGTAAACGGAAGACTAACCCAATTAAAATTCAGGTGTTATATGTCACAGGTAAGTATGCGAGACCTGCTTCAGGCAGGAGCTCACTTCGGTCACCAGACCCGTTACTGGAACCCCAAAATGGGGCAGTACATTTTTGGTGCGCGAAACAAAATTCACATTATTAATCTCGAGCACACCGTTCCTGCGTTCAACGAAGCGCTGGATATGGTCATGCGGCTCGCATCCTCCAAGAACAAGATCTTGTTTGTCGGCACCAAGCGCGCCGCAGGTAAGATTATGAAGGAGCAGGCAGAGCGCGCAGGAATGCCTTACGTTAGCCATCGCTGGTTGGGTGGAATGCTCACTAATTACAAAACCATTCGCGCTTCGATCAAGCGTCTCCGCGAGCTCGAGGGTCAGCAATCTGATGGCACTTTTGCGGCGCTGACGAAAAAAGAAGCGCTCATGCGTGCTCGACAAATGGAAAAGCTTGAGCGCAGCATTGGTGGTATCAAGGATATGGGCGGACTTCCCGACGCCTTATTCGTCATTGACGTTGACCACGAGCGTATTGCGATTACCGAGGCGAACAAGCTGGGCATACCAGTTATCGGTGTTGTCGATACGAATAGCGATCCCGATGGAGTCGACTATGTGATACCCGGTAATGATGATGCGATCCGGGCGATCAAGCTCTACGTTTCGGCGGTAGCGGATGCTTGCCTGGCGGGCAAGGCGGAAGCGAGTGGCGGCATGCAGGCAAGCGACGAGTTTGTTGAGGAAGCAGCGACCGCAGACACTGAGGCGGCTGCGGAGGCGGCTGTTGCAGATGCAGCGCCAGCGGCTGATTCTGCTGCTGAGACTGACACTGCCGCTGCTGCCGAGACTGACGAGAAAGCCTGACGGATGTCGTTCGCACAAACGGCGAGGGTTTAACGCCCCGTCGTTTGTAAGTCTGTCAGAGGTCAGCGCGAGCTTGCCCGTAATGGTTTGGCCGCGGGTGTCAGCACGAAGTAGCATAACGAAATAGATTAAACGACGATTGAGCGATGAACCCGGGCATCCTGACGAGACGCCCGAGTCAGGAGAAATGTCATGTCAGCTGCATTGGTAAAAGAACTTCGTGAGCGCACAGGTCTTGGCCTGCTCGAGTGTAAAAAAGCCCTCGCTGCCGCCGACGGCAACGTCGAGGCCGCGATCGAAGAACTGCGCAAATCAAGCGGCATGAAAGCCGCTAAAAAAGCGGGTCGTACTGCTGCGGACGGCGTAGTTGCGGCGCGAGTAGCGGACGACGGCAGCTACGGCGTGCTGGTCGAAGTTAACAGCGAAACCGATTTTGTGGCGCGCGATGAGAGCTTCCTCGGATTTGTGAAGAAAGTCGTTGGTGCGGCTTTCGATGCGCGCAGCACCGATGTTGCCGCGCTCATGGCGGGCGATCTGGAAAAGGATCGCGAGGCTTTAGTGCAGAAAATTGGTGAAAATATCGGTGTGCGCCGCGTAGCACTGACGACCGCAGCTGACGGCGTGGTTGCGGCTTATGTGCATGGTAACCACCGTATAGGGGTACTCGTAGAACTGCAGTCAGGTGATCAGGACTTGGCCAGAGACGTTGCGATGCATGTCGCTGCGGTAAACCCGCAGGTGGTAAAACCAGAAGACATGCCGCAGGAAGTCGTGGAAAAAGAAAAAGAAATCTACACCGCGCAGGCTCTGGAGTCTGGCAAGCCGCCGGAAATCGTAGAAAAGATGATTGGCGGTCGTATCAAGAAGTTTTTGGCTGAGAACAGCCTCCTTCAACAGGCCTTCGTAAAGGATCAGGACATTACCATCGGCAAGCTGGTGAGCACGGCAGGTGCTTCGGTCGAATCGTTCGTTCGATTTGAAGTGGGCGAGGGCATTGAGGTCGAAGAGGTCGATTTTGCTGCCGAGGTGGCAGCGCAGCTGAAGGGCTGATGACATAAAGAGTAATGAGAACGGGGCCACGGCCCCGTTTTTTGTAGACGAATCATACAGATTGCGGTGTCGGGCACAGTTTTTTTGTAGACTTGCAGGCCGGGAGGGGTTTTCATGAGCAATGCAGGCGTCGATAAAAAGTACAAGCGAATTCTGCTGAAGCTGAGCGGTGAGGCATTGACCGGCTCAGAGCGATTCGGCATCGATCCCAAAATTCTCGACCAGTTGGCCTTGGAGATCGGTCAACTGGTGGGAATTGGCGTTCAGATTGGTCTTGTAGTGGGCGGCGGTAACCTGTTTCGAGGTGCGGCGTTACAGGAGGCTGGCCTGGATCGCGTAACCGGCGACCACATGGGTATGTTGGCCACAGTAATGAACGCGCTGGCGCTTCGCGATGCGCTGGAGAGGTCGAATATTGCAACGCAGGTGATGTCGTCTATTCCCATGAGTGGGGTGGTTGATCACTATGACCGCCGCAAGGCTATTCGAGCGTTGTCGAACGGTGACGTGGTTATATTTTGCGCAGGGACTGGCAACCCTCTGTTTACGACAGACTCTTCGGCGTGTCTGCGTGGTATCGAAATAGAAGCGGATGTTGTTCTTAAGGCGACTAAGGTGGATGGTGTTTACTCTGCAGATCCGATGAAGGACTCAGCGGCCGTGAAGTATGATCGTCTGAGCTACGACGAAGTGCTGGATAAAAAACTGGAGGTTATGGACCTCACCGCCATTTGCATGGTGAGGGACCATAAGATGCCCATTCGTGTGTTTGGAATGGGGAAAGTGGGTGCGCTTCTCAATATTGTCCGGGGAGGCGATGACGGAACGCTGATAGAATAGTCTGTGCTGCTGTTTGCGCGACTTATTGCGCGACTGTTTGCATTTTGCGTGCATTTCCGTGTGCATTAACTGGAGGAGCATTTGTGCTCGACGATATTCGTAAAGAAGCCGAGTCCCACATGCAGAATAGCGTGGATGCACTCGCGATTAATTTCAACAAGATTCGCACGGGTCGTGCGCATCCCAGCCTGCTAGATGGGCTGAAAGTGCAGTATTACGGCTCTGAAACACCGCTGAATCAGGTCGCCAATGTGAATGTCGAGGATGCGCGTACGCTGATCTTGACCGCCTGGGACAAATCGTCGATTCCAGACATCGAGCGAGCCATTATGAAGTCAGATCTCGGTCTGAATCCTGCGACTGCCGGCGAAGTTATTCGCATTCCCATGCCGGCGCTGACAGAAGAGACGCGTAAGGGCTATATCAAGCAGGCCCGCAGCGAGGCGGAGGCGGCTCGCGTGTCTGTCCGAAATGGCCGACGCGATGCCATGGGCATGCTGAAAGAACTGGTTAAGGACAAGGAGATCAGCGAGGACGAAGAGCGTCGTGGGCAGGACCAGGTGCAGAAACTCACCGATGGCTTCGTTGCTCGCATAGAAGAAATGCTGGCGGCCAAGGAAGCCGATCTCCTCGAAATCTGATAGACCGATGGCTGATAGCGTCGCAGGAGAAGCTTCGAACGAGTCCGTCAGTGCGCAGACTCCACGGCACGTTGCGATCATCATGGATGGCAATAATCGTTGGGCTCGGCAGAGGAACCTGCCCGGCCCCGCTGGCCATCGAGCTGGGGTGGAGGCTGTGCGTGGCGTTATGCGTGCTTGCCGGGAGTCCGGGGTTGAAGTTCTTACGTTATTCGCCTTCAGCTCTGAAAACTGGACGCGTCCGTTGCCTGAAGTGCGCGCCTTGCTGGCGCTCCTTTCCCGGTATCTGCGTACGGAAATCAAGCAGCTGCATGAGGACAATGTAAGGCTGCGCTTTATTGGTCAGCGCAGTCGCTTTAGCCATCACCTGCAACGTTTGATGACACACGCCGAGTCGGTGACCGCCGCAAATACTGATGCCACGGTTATCATCGCAGTCGATTACGGTGGTCAGTGGGATATCACCCGTACAGCGAAGGAACTTGCTGAGCGCTGCCAACGAGGAGAGCTGTCTCCCGCTGAAATTACGCCGCAGTTAATCCAGGAAAACCTTTCCCTGGGTGATTTTCCACCGCCGGATTTGTGTATACGCACGGGTGGTGATGCGCGTATCAGTAACTTTCTGCTGTGGGATTTTGCGTACAGCGAACTCTATTTTACCCCCGTGCTGTGGCCCGATTTTGGCGAATTGGAGTTTGCGCGTGCGCTCGCTGACTACAGTCGACGGGAACGGCGGTTTGGTGGACGTGGTGAGCCCGATGGCATTGTTGCCAGCGGTGTTATGGATGCTTAGGCAGCGCGTTATCACAGCGGTGTTGATGGCTAGTGCTTTTTTGGCAGGTGTGTATTGGCTGCCCTTGCCGGTGCTGGCAATCCTGTTTGCCATAGTCGTGGCACTCGGAGCCTGGGAGTGGGCCGCCTTGGCGGGATTCAAGGGCGTGGGTGCCAAAGCGGTTTACGCTCTCCTGGTGATTCTTGGTGCCGTCGCATTGTATGTGTACGCGGGCTATGGCGTTGCGCCCGACGCGGCGGTGACTCGGGAACGGATACAGCCAGTGCTGGGTCTGGCCTGTTTGTGGTGGTGCTTTGCGCTGCTTTGGGTCAAGTCCTACCCGGCCAGCGCAGGAATATGGAGCAGTCGCCTGGTGCGCTCTGTCATGGGTTTGCTTATATTGCTTCCCGCCTGGTTTGCGGCTGTGTACCTGCTGCACGTCGAAGGACGTGGTGCCGTTATGGTGGCGTTTGTCCTGGTCGTTGCGACAGCGGATATTGGCGCGTACTTCACCGGAAGGTCACTGGGTCGGCATGCCCTGTCTCCGAGCGTGAGTCCGGGCAAAACCTGGGAGGGCCTCTGGGGCGGCGTTGCTATGGTGGTCTTGCTCGGCGCAGTGATATGGAGCTTCCTGCCCGCCCGCTTCGAGCATCTCAGCCTGACTGCCGCAATTGCCGTGTGTTTGGTTACCGCATTCGCCTCAGTGCTCGGCGACCTCACAGTGAGCATGGTAAAGCGTGTCAGCGGTGTTAAAGATTCCAGTTCGTTGTTACCGGGCCATGGTGGTTTACTCGATCGTCTCGACAGTCTCTGTGCGGCGGCCCCAACCTTTGCGCTCAGTCTTTTATTGGTAGGGTTTTAATGCGTGATAAGCGAGAATCTGTAGTCATCCTCGGGTCTACCGGTTCTATCGGTGAGAGCACGTTGGATGTATTGTCGCGGCATCCACAGCGCTATGAAGTGCATGCGTTGGCAGCACGGCGCTCCGTAGATGCTCTGTTTGATCAGTGTCTGCGCTATCGACCGCGCTATGCACTGATGGCTGAGCACGACGCTGCACAAGCCCTGCAAGAACGTATAAGAACCTCGCATGAAGCTTTGGCTACCGAAGTTCTCGCGGGGCCCGAAGCGCTGATCGAGATGGCCGCGCACGCCGACGTCGACGTGGTGGTGGCGGCTATCGTCGGCGCGGTCGGAATGCCCTCGGCGCTGGCGGCGGCCCAATCTGGCAAGCGCATATTACTGGCGAACAAAGAAGCGCTGGTAACTGCGGGCGGCCTTTTCATGGCGGCGGTGGAAGAGGGTCACGCGACATTACTGCCAGTCGATTCCGAGCACAACGCGATCTTTCAGTGCCTGCCTGCAGACGCCCGGGCACGCCCGCAGCTGGACGGGGTTGCGGGCCTGATACTGACCGCCTCGGGAGGGCCTTTTCGCGGGCGCGATCAGGCGTTTCTGGAGACGGTGACACCGGAGCAAGCCTGTGCGCACCCCAACTGGGATATGGGGCGAAAGATATCGGTGGATTCCGCAAGTCTGATGAATAAAGGACTCGAACTCGCAGAGGCCTGCTGGCTGTTTGGAGTACCCGAGAGTCGTGTAGAGGTGGTGGTACATCCTCAAAGTATTGTGCATTCTCTGGTGCGCTATAACGATGGGTCTGTGCTTGCGCAGCTCGGCGAGCCGGATATGCGAACGCCTATAGGGTGCTGTCTTGCCTGGCCAGGGAGGATCGACGCTGGGGTGAAACATTTGGACCTGTTGCAAGTTGGGCGTCTCGATTTTGAGGAGCCCGATATGCAGCGTTTTCCGTGCCTGCGCATTGCCAGAGAATGTATCTCCGCGGGCGGGACTGCTATGGCCATAGCCAATGCGGCGAACGAAGAGGCCGTGGCGGGCTTCCTCTCTGGACAGCTATCGTTTTGCGATATTGCCGCGATTATTGAAGAAGCGCTTGCGGCGTTGCCGGCAATTGAACCCCGCAGTCTCGCTGAGGTCGAAGTGGTGGATGGTGAAGCGCGTGTTCTGGCGAGACAGTTCATGTCGAATAAACGTTTCAGCATCGCTCAGAGTAATTTGGATGGCGCGGGCGATCGTGCCGGTGCTTTTGGAAGCTGATGGATATTCTATACACGGTAGGCATCACGCTCCTGACTCTAGGGGTGCTGGTCGCGGTACACGAGTACGGGCATTTTTGGGTGGCGAGACGCTGCGGCGTCAAGGTGCTGCGGTTTTCCGTGGGTTTCGGCACGCCGCTGTTTACCTGGCGCGATAGCCTGGAGACAGAATACGCGATTTCCGTGGTGCCGCTCGGTGGTTACGTGAAAATGCTGGATGAGCGCGAGGGCCCGGTAGATCCTGCAGAATTGCATCTCGCGTTCAATCGTAAACCTGTGTTGTCCAGGATTGCGGTCGTGGTAGCGGGCCCTTTGGCCAACTTTCTGCTGGCGATCGTCGCCTACTGGGGCCTTTTTTTGGCCGGCGAAACCGGCTATAGCCCGATAATCGGCGATGTTGAAACTGGTTCTATTGCGGATATTGCCGGACTCGAGTCTGGTCAGGAGATTGTGTCCGTCGACGGCAGCGATACAGCCACCTGGCAGGCGTTATCTTTTGCACTGCTTGAACGCATTGGCGACACGGGAACGATCAATTTTACCGTTCGATATCCCAATTCAGAATTCCTGTATGAGTCTCAGGGCAAGCTCAATGAGTGGCTGGCAGGAGACGAGGAGCCCGATCTTTACGCTGGTCTGGGTCTCACCCTGTTTATGCCGCCTATTGTACCGCTGCTGGATGAAATCGTGCCGGACAGCCCTGCTGACAAAGCGGGCATGCGGGTGGGTGATCGCATTCTCAGTACGGACGGCCAGAGTATTCTGCTGTGGAAAGACTGGGTCAGCTATGTTCAGGCTCGTCCGGGTGAGGCGCTACAGGTTGTGCTCGAGCGCGATGGGCAGCCGCTTGAATTGACCCTTGTGCCGGAAGCAAGAAAGGGTGACGACGGGGAGACTCTCGGGCGAGTCGGTGTAGGGGTGTCCATTCCGGAGATGCCAGAGTCTCAGCGGCGCGAGTTCAAGCGCGGCCCCGTTGAGGCCCTGGTCGCGGGTGTGCAGCGCACCTACGATATGTCGGCGTTCACCGTCACCTCTATGGCGAAGATGGTGCAGGGACTCATATCGCCTAAAAACTTGAGTGGTCCGATTACCATTGCTAAAGTGGCGTCCTCTTCGGCCAAGTCCGGTCTGGAGTCTTATATAGGTTTTCTCGCTCTGCTAAGTGTCAGTCTCGGGGTGTTGAACCTGCTGCCCATACCAGTGCTTGATGGCGGGCATTTGCTCTACTACTGCATAGAGTTACTGGCGGGTAAGCCAGTGCCGGAGCGCATACAGATGGTGGGCTATCAGATAGGTTTGCTAATGGTAGTGAGCCTGATGGTGTTTGCGTTATATAACGATTTCTCGCGTCTTTCCTGAGTCGGCATAACACGTTGTTGAAACATGTTTTGCCAAGGAGAGAGAGCGGGTGCGACAGAAGGGAGGCGGCACGTGAAGGCGTGCGGCCGGAAGCGTATTGATAAGAAACCATCACCGTATGTCTGAATGGCGACAGTATCGTATTCGTCATTGTCACCGCCTCTGCGTCGGCCTGCGGCGGTGTCTCTGTGTGCTGCTGACTATTTTGAGCGTGGGGCCTGCTTTCGTGCATGCGCAGCAAGCTGCAAACCAGGCTCCAGCGACAAATCAGGCTTTTGTTGTGTCGGATATCCGCGTAGAGGGTCTGCAGAGGATTGCTGCCGGGTCCGTTTTCGCGGCGATGCCTCTGGCTGTGGGCGATGTGGCGACCTCGCAGGCGCTGCGCGCTACCTCACGGTCACTCTTCGCCACGGGTAATTTTGATGATATCCGCGTGGGTCGCGATGGCAATGTACTGGTGGTGGTGGTCGCAGAGCGCCCGAGTATCAGCGAGATCACAATCGAAGGTAACAAGGCGATCGAAACAGAAGCGCTGCTCGATGGATTGAAGAGCGCGGGTCTCGCGGTCGGACAAGTGTTTCAGCGTTCCACGCTAGAGGGCATGCAGCTGGAGTTGCAGCGTCAATATGTCACCCAGGGTCGTTACGACGCTGCAATTGACACGGAGATTATTCCGGAGCCAAGGAATCGTGTGGCGATTAACATCGATGTGGATGAGGGGACCGTAGCGACGATCAAACACGTCAACGTCGTCGGTAACAAGGTCTACAGTGATGAAGAACTCAAGGAAATCTTCGAACTGAAGACCACGGGGTGGCTGTCATTTTTTACCAACGACGATAAGTACTCGCGCGAAAAGCTGACGGGCGACATGGAGAACCTGACTTCCTACTACATGGATCGCGGCTACCTGCAATTTTCCATTGATTCCACGCAGGTGTCGGTTTCGCCCAGTAAGGAGGAGGTCTACATCACTGCGAATGTCAGTGAGGGAGAAAAGTTCACGGTGAGTGAGGTCGATCTCTCCGGTGACCTGGTGCTTCCGGAAGCCGATCTTCGTCGCTTCATATTGGTGGCCGGCGGCCAGACTTTTTCCCAGGGACTGGTGACCGCCACGGAGGAATATATTACGCGGCGTTTGGGCAACGAAGGATACAACTTCGCCACGGTGACCGGTATTCCTGAACTCGATGAAGAGACCAATACCGTTGCCATCAAGTTCTTCGTTGATCCGGGCCAACGTACTTACGTGCGCCGGATTAGCTTCAAGGGTAATACGCGCACCGCGGACGATGTCCTGCGGCGTGAAATGCGTCAAATGGAGAGCGCACCGGCGTCCGCATCAGCTATCGAGCAGTCTCGTGTGCGCCTGCAACGTCTCGGGTTCTTCAGTAGAGCGGAAGTCGATACACCGGCGGTTCCCGGGCACGATGATTTGATTGATGTCGAATTCACCGTCGAGGAGCAGACGTCGGGCAGTATTGGCGCCAGCCTCGGTTTTGCGCAGCAGGCCGGCCTTATTCTCAGTTTGAATCTGCAGCAGAATAACTTCCTCGGTACCGGCAAGCGCGTAGGTATCAATCTGTCGTCTTCTCAGTTCCAGGATTTGTACAACTTCAGCTACACCAATCCGTATTTCACTGAGGACGGCGTGAGTCGCGGTTTCAATATATTCTTTCGATCTACGGACCTTGCGGAAGTGAACGTCGCCAGCTACACCACGGATACCTTTGGCGGCGCTATCAATTTCGGTTATCCGATCAAGGAAACAGCGCGTCTCGGGTTCAGCTTCGGCCTTTCGCAGACGGAGATTACCGCGGGACGTTTTGCCGTGCAGGAAATCGCCGCCAGCCCGCGGCTTATCAACGGGATTGACAATTTCTATGTCAGTCAGCTTCTTGCGGATGGCACCTACGCTGCGCCGGAGGTGCTGCAGCCGATTTCCGAGCTTCCGGTTGACGCTTTGACGATACCAGCTGAACTGGGGTTCCTGGATGAAAACGGCAACGAATATCTGAACTGGACGATCACCAGCAGTTGGAGCTCATCGACGCTCAACAGAGGCCAAATGGCCACTCGAGGTTCCGCGCAGTCGGTGGCGCTGGAAGTGGCGATGCCCGGCTCCGATCTGGAGTTTTACAAACTGACCTACCGGGGAGAGGTGTTTTATCCTATCCGTAACGACTGGATCCTGCACTTCAGGACTGAACTTGGCTATGGAGATGGCTACGGTGCGACCACAGAACTACCGTTCTATGAGCACTTTTTTGCCGGCGGTTTCGGCTCTGTTCGCGGTTTCGAGGTAAACACGCTGGGTCCGCGCAGCACGCCGCCGAGCGTTTACGATTTCAGTCAGGCGATCACTGAAATTAACGAAGACGGAACCCCGGCAGCCGCGGACGGTCTCGGGTATGTCCTCGACCCGGAAACCGGCAAGCTAACGTTCCAGACGTTTCAGCAGAATCGGCGTGCCGCACCATTCGGTGGCAATGTCCTGATTGAGGGTGGCGCAGAGCTGCTATTCCCACTGCCGTTTCTGAAGGATCGAAGCCGAGTGCGCTCGGCCTTTTTTATAGACGTGGGCAACGTGTTTCAGACACGCTGCGGCGCGGTTCAGGATAACTGCTTCGATATCGATGCGGATGAATTGCGATATTCAGCCGGTATTGGCGTGACCTGGCTGAGTGGCTTCGGCCCGCTCACTTTTGCGATAGCCAAGCCGCTGAATGCCAGTGAACTCGATCGTGAAGAAGTGTTTCAGTTCACCTTGGGCCAGAGTTTCTAGTTATTTTTCAAGGAGTAATTATTGTGAGCAAGTACGCGATAAACAAGCATGTAATAAAGAAGATGTTGGCTGTCCTTGCACTGGGGATCGTATTTGTATCCACCGGTGCGCTGGCACAGGGCAAAGTGGCGGTAGTGAATCTGCAAGAAGCAATCTTGCAGTCTGACGCTGCACAGGCGCGGTTGGGTGATGTACGTGCCGAAGAGGGCTATAAAGCTGACAAGGACGAGTTCGACCGACTCAAGGATGATCTGGATGATCTGGTCAAGGAATTCCAGAAAGACGCCGCCGTAATGAGCCAGGAGCAACAGCTCGCGGCGCGCAAACGTCTGGCGAGTAAGCAGGCGGATCTGGAGCATGTCACGGGCAAGTTGCAACAGGCCGAGCAGGCTGCGGGTCAGCAACTGTTACAGGAGATGTCACCGATGGTTCAAGAGGTACTGCGCGACCTTATTTCCACGGAAGGCATCGGCTTGCTGTTACAGCGTACTTCGGTAATCCATGCGGATCCTGGATACAGTATTACTGCAAAAGTGACGGACAAGCTCAACCAGCTCGCATCTGCCAACTAGGCCTGACGCGTGGTCACGCTTGGCGAGCTCGCGGCGCATCTTGATTTAGCCCTCGAGTCAGTCGATACCAGTATCCAGTTGGAGGCAATCGCCCCCATAGAGCGCGCCGGGCCCAGGGATCTGGCTTTCGTTGCGGAGGCACGCTATCTCGACGCCTTGCAGAAAACGCGCGCGGGCTGCGTGCTTGTTCGCGAAGAGTGGAAGTCGCACAGTCCGGTTCCAGTGCTGTGTGTCGACAATCCCTACCTAGCCTATGCGCGGGTATCCGGTATGTTCGATACCCATTCCATGCCGGCCCCGGGTGTGCATCCAACAGCGGTAGTAGCGCCCTCGGTTGCAGTGCCCGACGATGTTTTCATCGGGCCTCTGGCCTGTGTGGAAGACGGCGTAGTGCTGGGCTCAGGCGTCACTATTGGCGCCGGTGCCTACATCGGCAGAGGTGTCTCACTGGGAGAGGGTACCTGTATCCATCCAGGTGTGGTTTTGTATCATCAGGTCAGTCTAGGCAGAGCTTGTCGCGTGCACGCCGGGACCGTCATCGGTGCCGATGGTTTTGGTTTTGCAAGAACTCCGGTTGGCTGGGAGCGGATAAATCAGTTGGGCAGCGTGAGAATAGGGAACTTCGTCGATATCGGTGCCGGTGCCACTATCGATCGCGGTGCGATCGATGACACCATCATTCACGATCACGTAATTATTGATGATCAGGTGCATATCGCTCACAACTGTGAGATCGGTGAGCGCACGGCCATAGCGGGCTGTGTGGGTATGGCGGGAAGTGCGACTATCGGCGCCGACTGTACATTTGCCGGTCAGGTTGGTGTATCGGGTCACATCGATATTTGCGACAATGCGCACTTTACTGGACAGGCACGTGTCGCACGTTCCGTCGACGAACCGGGTAACTACGCATCCGGCACGCCGCTGGAGAGCCAGCGGCGGTGGGCGAGAAATGCAGTACGCTTCTCCCAGCTTGACAGCCTGCAGAAGCGCGTCAAAGACCTCGAGTCGCAACTACAGGCAGTGCTTGATTCTGTTTCGTCCGAGTCAGGGAGCGTGTCACGCCCAGTAAACGCAGCAACTGAGCTGGCAGTAAAGCCAGAAGAGTTCGATACACAAAAAAAACCAGATTAAGAGGGCGCGGCCTTGAATAGTGACTGTGTGATGGATATATCCGAAATCCGCGAACATCTGCCGCATCGCTACCCTTTCCTGCTTGTCGATAGAGTGGTTGAACTCAATCCTGGCGAGAACATTGTCGCTTACAAAAATCTGAGCATTAACGAGCCGTTCTTCGATGGTCACTTTCCTGGGAATCCAGTGTTTCCCGGCGTGTTGCTGGTAGAGGCAATGGCGCAGGCGGCCGGGCTTCTCGGCTTTAAAACCATGGGCAAGACTCCCGCGGACGGGTCAATTTACATGTTTGTCGGGGCCGATAAACTGCGTTTTAAGCGGCCCTGCGTTCCCGGTGATCGCGTCTACCTACACGCGCGCATCCTCAGCGAAAGAATAGGAATCTGGAAATTTGCTGTGCAGGCTGAAGTGGACGGCAAGCGCTGCGCCTCCGCAACGATTCTTTGCGCTGATCGACCCGCATGATCCACCCGCAGGCGATCATCGACCCCGGCGCGACACTGGCTGAAGGGGTAACGGTGGGGCCGTGGTCTTATATCGGTTCAGGCGTTGAGCTTGGTAAAGATTGCATCATTGAGTCTCATGTGGTCATCAAAGGGCCGACGACCATCGGAGCCGGCACACATATTTATCAATTCTCATCCGTGGGCGAGGCTACCCCGGATCTTAAATACCGGGATGAGCCGACACACCTGCGTGTAGGAGAGCGCAATACCATCCGCGAAAACGTAACCATTCATCGCGGTACCGTGCAGGATCGGGGCGAGACGGTGATTGGCAATGACAACCTGATTATGGCCTACGTGCATATCGGCCATGACAGCGTTATCGGCAATCACACCATTCTCGTTAACAATGTGGCCCTGGCAGGACACGTGCATGTAGAAGACTGGGCTATCCTCAGTGGCTACACCCTGGTGCATCAGTTCTGCAAGATTGGTACGCACAGCTTTAGCGGGATGCAGACCGCTATAGGGAAGGATGTTCCGGCTTTCGTCACCGTGTCTGGATCACCGGCAGAAGCGAAGACAATCAATACGGAGGGTTTGCGTCGACGAGGATTCTCTGACCACGCCATCAGCCAGCTTCGGCGCGCATTCAAGATTGTCTACCGACAGAACCTTACCCTGGATATAGCCGTGCAGAGGATGGAGACCATGCTCAGCGATACGCCTGAGGTCAAAGTGCTCATTGATTCAATTCGCGCCTCCGAGCGCGGCATCGTTCGTTAGACGGTAGCGCTAATATAGTGGTAGTGCACCGCGAAGAACCGCGTTAAAACTCTGAATACGTTCAATCCACAAGACGAACGCTCGCCGACCGTCTCTCGACGGCGCGTGGCGATGCTTGCAGGGGAAAGCTCTGGTGATCTTCTCGGTAGCCGCGTAATGCGCGCGTTGCGCGAAGCACTTCCTGAACTCGATCTTGTATTTGAGGGTATTGGCGGCGACGCGATGCAGGCGGAGGGTTTCCATACCCTGTATCCGATGGAGCGGCTGTCAGTTATGGGGCTGGTCGAACCGCTCGGCAGGCTGCCGGAGTTAATTGGAATTCGGCGCGACTTACACCGGCGCTGGGCCGCCGAGCCACCGGCGCTCTTCCTTGGGATCGATGCGCCGGATTTTAATCTGGGACTCGCGCGCAAGTTGCGCAGGAATGCTATTCACACCGTGCAGCTGGTTAGTCCCACGGTGTGGGCCTGGCGACCCGGGCGCATTCACAAGGTCGCGCATGCGGTAAATCAGCTTCTATGCCTGTTTCCTTTCGAGCCCGCGCTCTATAGCAGCGTGGATGTGGATGCCTGCTACGTAGGTCATCCACTGGTGAGCGAATTGCGCAGCGTGGAGGGTAGTGATACTGATCGGCAAGCGGCCAGGAAATCACTTGGCATCGAGACTCGCGCGCAGGTGATTGCCCTGCTGCCTGGTAGCCGTGGCAGCGAGGTTGAGCAGCTGACGCGCCTTATGGTCGATGCGGGGCAATTGCTGCGCTCGCGCGACCCGCGTCGGCATTTGCTGATGCCGGCGGCGAACGCGGAGCGACTGGCGCAGTGTCGAGCGCTGTTGGATAGCATGGGAGTCGACGCTGAGATTCAATTAGTGGAGAAGCAATCGCGCGAGGCTATGACGGCCGCTGATGTGGTGCTCCTGGCCTCTGGTACGGCAACGCTGGAAGCCATGCTCTTGCAGCGTCCGATGGCAATCGCTTACCGCGTTGCGCCGCTTTCCTGGACCTTGATGTCGCGTCTTGCAGTAACACCGTTTGTAGGACTGCCAAATATCCTCGCCGGAGAAGCCATCGTGCCAGAACTTCTTCAGGAGCGGTTAACCGCCCCGGCACTGGCTATGGAGGCCGAATCCTTGTTGCAGGAAGGGCAGCGTCAAGTGGACGCTCTCGCGGTGTGCCGGGCTTCTCTGGAGCGCGATTTCGATAAGGCGGTGACAGAGGCCATCGGGCCAGTGTTGGTGCACGCAGGTGCATGAATGGGAAACCGCATTGGCTGCGTTGCCGAGAGACGCCTGCGTGGTGGGAGTGGATGAAGTAGGCCGCGGGCCTCTCGCGGGTGACGTGGTAGCCGCGGCTGTGGTGTTAAAATCGCCATCGCAGATTCGAGGGCTCGCGGACTCGAAAAAGCTCAGCCCCGCGCAGCGCGAGGCACTGGATGGGCAGATCCGAGAGCGAGCTCGCGCATTTGCGGTGTCGCGGGCATCGCCTGAAGAAATTGATGAGATAAATATCCTGCAGGCGAGTTTACTGGCCATGTCTCGCGCAGTTGATGCCTTGGAACTAACGCCGGATCTGGTGCTGGTGGATGGGAGGCAGTTGCCGCGCTGGTCCTATCACGCTATCGCGGTGATTAAAGGCGATGCCAAGGTGCCGGCGATTGCCGCTGCCTCAATCATAGCCAAGGTGCAGCGTGACCAGGAGATGCGTCTGCAGCATAAGCGCTGGCCCCATTATGGATTTGCGGCACACAAGGGCTATCCCACGAAAGCACATATGGCAGCACTCAACTTACACGGGCCCTGTCCGATCCATCGCCGCAGTTTTGCGCCAGTGCGAGCGGCCCTCGACACACACAGGGAGAGCTGACAGATGTCAGAGTTCGTACATTTACGGGTGCACAGCGAGTATTCGCTCGAGGACGGCCTGGTACGTATCAAAGACCTTACCGCCAGGGTTGCAGAGCTGGGCATGCCTGCGGTGGCCGTTACCGATGTGTGCAATTTTTATGGTCTTGTCAAATTTCACAAAGCGGCCCTCGCGTCCGGTGTGAAACCGATTTTTGGCGCTGACGTTATGGTTTCTGATGCATTGGACAGTGACGAGGCACACCCGGTCTGCCTGTTGATCATGAATGCCGCCGGCTATTTAAATCTTACCCAGCTTCTGTCTCGCGCATTCCGTGAGGGCCAGACTCACGATGGGCCACGGGTTCTGCGTGAGTGGTTGGAGCCCGCTGCGAAGGGTTTGCTGGCGCTCTCCTGCGGCGCTGCCGGTGATGTCGGTCAGGCGCTGGTGAACGAAAAGGCGGAGCTGGCTGAACAGCGGCTCAGACACTGGCTTGCGTTGTTTCCCGGACGCTTTTATCTGGAGGTGCAGCGCACGGGTCGCGAGGGTGACGAGGAACATGTCCACGCAGCTGTAGCGTTGGCCACCGCCACTGGCTGCCCGGTGGTGGCGACGAATGATGTGCGGTTTATCAGTGCATCTGAGTTTGAGGCTCATGAAGCGAGGGTCTGTATCGCGGATCATCGCGTGCTGGATGACCCACGGCGACCCCGGCGCTACAGCGACCGACAGTATCTGCGTACCGCAGAGGAAATGTGCGAACTGTTTTCGGACATTCCAGAAGCGATTGAAAACACGCTGATGATCGCCAAACGCTGTTCCATGATGATGGAGCTCGGTCGCGTTTGTTTACCGGAGTATCCGGTGCCTGATGGCATGACCATGGACGAATTTTTGCGCGAAACCTCGCACCGGGGTCTCGATGAACGTTTAAAGGTCATTCAGGCAAGCGATGAGGAGCCACTGGATGACCGGGTTCTGCGCTACCGGCAACGCCTGGATTTCGAACTCGATACGATTCTCGATATGGGCTTTCCCGGGTACTTCCTGATCGTTATGGATTTTATTCGCTGGGCCAAAGAGCGGGGTATTCCTGTAGGGCCCGGACGCGGCTCCGGTGCCGGGTCGCTCGTCGCCTATTGCCTGTCAATCACGGATCTTGATCCATTGCAGTACGAGCTGCTATTCGAACGCTTTTTGAATCCTGAACGTGTGTCCATGCCAGACTTCGATGTGGACTTCTGCATGGAGCGCCGCGACGAGGTCATCGATTATGTAGCGGAGCGTTATGGGCGCGAGGCGGTGTCACAGATAATCACCTTTGGCACTCTGGCGGCTAAAGCGGTAGTGCGGGATGTTGCGCGAGTACAGGGCAAATCCTACGGACTGGGTGATCGGCTTTCCAAGATGATTCCCTTCGAAGTAGGCATGACGCTGAGCAAGGCCTACGAGCAGGAAGAGGCCTTGCAGCAGTTTCTGCGCGACGATGAACATGCCCAGGAAATCTGGGACATGGCGGTGCAGCTTGAAGGCATTACGCGCAACGTCGGCAAGCACGCGGGGGGCGTGGTCATCGCGCCGTCGAAGCTGACTGATTTTTCACCGCTGTATTGTGATTCGGACGGTTCGGGGCTTGTTACGCAGTTCGATAAAAATGACGTAGAGGACGCGGGCCTGGTCAAATTTGACTTTCTCGGCTTGCGCACCCTCACCATCATAGACTGGGCGCAGAAGATGATTAACGAGATTCGCGCCCGCACGGGTGAGGATCCGCTGGATATCAACCGCATCCCGTTGGATGATCCGGCGCCTTTCGAGCTGCTCAAGTCGGCAGAAACCACGGCGGTGTTCCAGCTTGAATCCCGCGGTATGAAGGAACTTATTGCAAGACTGCGCCCGGATTGCTTTGAGGACATCGTAGCGCTGGTCGCACTGTACCGTCCGGGCCCTCTGCAATCCGGGATGGTCGACAACTTTATCGATCGCAAGCACGGGCGAGAAAAGGTCTCCTATCCCGACGCCGAGTATCAGCACGAGCTGCTGGAGACGGTGCTGGAGCCCACCTACGGGATTATTCTGTATCAGGAACAGGTCATGCAGATCGCGCAGATCCTGGCCGGCTACAGCCTGGGTGGGGCGGACCTGTTGCGTCGGGCCATGGGCAAGAAGAATGCCGCGGAGATGGCCAAACAGCGCTCTGTGTTTGCCGCAGGCGCTGCCGAGCGCGGCGTAGACGCTGATCTGGCGACCAAGATTTTTGATCTGGTAGAAAAGTTTGCAGGTTACGGTTTTAACAAATCGCACTCCGCAGCTTACGCGCTGGTGTCCTATCAGACTGCCTGGCTAAAGACACATCATCCCGCCGCCTTCATGGCCGCGGTCATGAGCTCCGAACTAGACAACACCGACAAAATTGTAGTGCTGATTGAGGAGTGCCGTCGAATGGGGCTCGTCGTGCGCCTGCCGGATGTGAACGAGGGTCGTTACATGTTCACGGTCAGTACCGAGGGTGAGATTGTTTACGGGTTAGGAGCGATCAAGGGCTTGGGCGAGGGGCCGGTGGATCAACTGCTTGCGGCGAGACAGGCAAGCGGACCTTTCGTTGACCTATTTGATTTCTGTTCTCGAACTGATCCGCGGAAACTCAACCGCAAGGCGCTCGAGGCGATGGTGCGCAGCGGTGCCTTTGATTCCCTGGGTACAGATCGCTGGATACTCAATGCGGCAATCGACGACGCCCTCCGTGCGGCGGAGCAAAATGCCGCCAATCGTGATGCGGGAATGATCGACCTGTTTGGCGAAACGGTGACGGCCAGCCGCGAGGAGAGTGATCCTTATGCAGAGAGACGCCATACGCACGCGTGGACCGATCGAGAGCGCTTGCAGGGGGAGCGCGACACCCTGGGTTTATATGTCACCGGACACCCAATAGATGCGGTTGAGGACGAGCTGCGCCGTATAGCGCCGCAACGTCTTGCCGACCTGAGACCCGATAACCGCGGTAATTGTCGCGTGGCGGGGCTTATTATCAACATGCGAGCCATGACCACGAAGCGCGGAGCCATGGCCGTGTTTGTGCTCGATGATCGCAGTGCCCGGCTCGAAGCGACTGCCTACTCGGAGGTGTATCAGGAGTACCGGGAGCTGCTGGTCAAGGACCGTATCGTGATTGCCGAGGGACGGCTCTCTCAGGATGATCGCAGTGGTGCCACAGTCATGCGCGTATCCGCCCTGCACAGCCTCGAAGAAGAGCGAGCGCGAAGTGCCGCGGGGGTACGCATCGATGTGCAGGCGGACGAGGTGACGGCCCGCTTTCGGGAGTATCTTCGCAAGGTTCTGTCTACCGCGCCCGGGGAGTGTCCGGTGCGGCTTCGCTACCACCAGGGTGATCAGAGTGCATCATTGCTGCTCGGCGAAAAGTGGTGCGTCGCGCCGAGCGAGGACCTGCTCGAAGAATTGCGGCGGGAATTGGGACGCGATAGGGTAAAGCTAATTTTTAACAGGTCACTGACCCAGGCAGGAAACTAATGAATGAGCAAGCGATCGAGGCGGCGGTCTTTCGTCGGCTGCTGGAACATCTTGATTCACGCAAGGATGTGCAGAATATCGAACTGATGAACCTCGCGGGCTTTTGTCGCAATTGTTTGTCCAAGTGGTATGCCTCTGCTGCCGAAGAGCATGGAGAAAGCGTCGATTACGACGCCGCCCGCGAGCGGATTTATGGCATGCCCTATGCCGAGTGGAAGTCGCTGCACCAGACCGAAGCTACGGCGGAACAACTTGCACAGATGCAATCGCAGCAGTAGCAGACGCACGCCTCAAAAAGGTATAAAAAGCAAATGGAGATCAACAGAATGCGCAGCATCGATTTTCTGCAAACACTGCTGGCCGCAGTGATAGCGGCTGCTTCTCTGATCGCTATTTCTGCGAACGTTTATGCGGCAGAAAAGCCCAATATCCTGGTTATATGGGGCGACGATATCGGCATCAGTAACATCAGCGCTTACAGTGACGGGATCATGGGTTATCGCACGCCCAACATTGATCGTATTGCTGACGAAGGCATGCGGTTTCTTGATTATTACGGCGATCAAAGTTGTACAGCCGGCCGCTCGACGTTTATCACCGGACAGTCCGGGCTACGCACAGGACTCACCAAAGTCGGCTTGCCGGGCGCAGATATGGGTATTCAAGACCGCGATATCACTATCGCGGAAGTGCTTAAAACCCAGGGCTATGCAACCGGACAGTTTGGCAAGAACCATTTGGGAGACAAGGACGCGTTTTTGCCGACCAACCACGGCTTCGACGAATTTTTTGGCAATCTCTACCACCTGAACGCGGAGGAAGAGCCCGAAGATCCCGATTATCCCAAGGATCCGCGCTTTCGCGAGCAGTTCAGTCCCCGGGGTGTTATCCGTTCCTATGCAGACGGTCGAATCGAAGATACCGGCGCGCTGACCCGCAAGCGCATGGAGACCGCCGACGAGGAATTTGTTGCGGCAGCCAAGGCCTTCGTTGAGAAAAATGTTGCCAGCGACATGCCGTTCTTTGCCTGGGTGAACACAACCGGTATGCACTTTCGCACGCATCCTGCGCAGAAACATATTGGGAAGTCGGGACAGGGGCCGTACAACGATGTCATGGTCGCGCACGATGAGCTGGTCGGGGAACTGCTGACTCAGCTTGATGATCTGGGTATCGCCGATAACACCATTGTCGTTTACTCCACGGATAACGGCGTGCACTTCAACACCTGGCCGGATGCAGGAGTTACGCCTTTCAGAAGTGAGAAGAATACCAACTGGGAGGGAGCTTACCGGGTCCCTGCGGTAGTCAGGTGGCCGGGTAAGATTGCGCCTGGGCAGGTGTCCACGACGCTGATGTCACATCTGGATTGGATGCCAACTTTCGCCGCGATTGCCGGAGATGCGCAACTCAAGGATAAGCTGCTTAAAGGCGCAAGAATTGGAAGCAAGGACGCGCGTATCCACCTCGATGGTTACAATTTCTTACCTTATCTTACGGGCGAGGCGGAGCAGGGCCCACGACGAGAGTTTCACTATTTGAGTGACGAAGGCATGCCTGTGGGTGTGCGACTTGGGGACTGGAAAATTGTGTATGCCGAAAATCGCGCGCGAACCATGGCGTTGTGGGCGGAGCCATTCGTTACGCTGCGTATGTTCAAGATCTTTCATTTGCGTCGGGATCCCTTTGAGCGGGCAGACCTCAACAGCAATACCTATTGGGACTGGATGATCAACAAGGCACCCTGGGGTTATGCAGGCTCTGCGGCTACCTCGCAGTACCTCATGACCTTTGGCGAGTATCCACCCAGTCAACGGCCGGATTCCTGGTCAATCGACAAACTAACCGATCGATTCCTGAATCCCAAGGAGTAGCGGTCCCAGGATCGCTTTACCGCTGAAGCCCGACTAGCCGTTGCTTTCAGCTAATCGATTGCTCCCTCCGGGCCAATAGCGCTGACGCGCGGTCCGGGCCCAGGCGCCCATATCCTGGCCTATGAGGTACAGAGCAGGCACGAGAAGCAGCGTTACAAACAGGGCAAATAGCACGCCGAAGGACAGCGAGAGCACCGCTGGTTTCAGAAATTGCGCATCGGTGCTGCGTTCAGCCATTATGGGGATTAGTCCGACAAAAGTGGTCACCGTAGTTAGCAGTATGGGGCGGAAACGATTTACGCCCGCATCTATAACGGCGCTCATGCTGTCTTTGCCCTGTTCCCGCAGCCGCCCTATGTAATCGACCAGCACCAGGTTGTCGTTCACGACGACACCCGCTGCGGCGCCGATTCCAAAGTAGGAAAACAGGGCGAGCGGTGTTGCGAAAATAAAGTGTCCGAATATCGCGCCCATAAAACCAAAGGGTATCGCCGTCATAATCAGAAGCGGCAGCCAATAGGAACGGAACGCCACCGCGATCAGCGCGTACATGGCGAACAGGGCCACGGCGTAGAGCGCTGCGATCTCGTTGATAAACTGCTCTTCTTCTTCCTGGTTCCCGCCTTTGAGAATATTGAGTTCCGGGAACCGACGCTGAAGATCCGGAAGAAAGTTCTCGTCGACATCGCGTTTGATATCGCTGATCATTTCTTTTTCGAGATTGGCGCGAATATACACCACGCGATTTCCGTCGCGACGCTGGATGCGTTGAACACCCTGTTGGACTTCAACATCCGCCACGGAGAACAGGGGTAGCTCCCGGCCGTCCTCTGTGCGAACGCGGAAATCGTTGAGGCTGGACAGACTGCGTCGCTCCTCGCTGGGGTAGCGCACCATCACTTTGACGTCGCCGTTAGCACGCGGCAAACGTTGTACCTCTTCGCCGAAGTAAGCTTGCCGTACTTGCTGTGAGACATCCGACAGGCGAATGCCCAGTGTTTCTGCTCCGGGTTTGAGATTCAGAATAATTTCGTCAGTTTCGCCACGCTGGCTGTCCCGCACGTCCAGTACGCCGTTGTAGCTGCGTATTTTAAGTTGCAGCTCTTTCGATGCAGCATTCAGCATGTCGCCATCGCTGTGTCGCAGCAGGTAAGTGATATCGGCGTCGTCGTCGCCCAGTGTGTAATTGACTTTTATCTCATCGGCATCGGGTATATCGCCAACCAGGGCTCGCAGCCGCTCGGCGGCTTCCCTAGCAGACATATCGCGGATCTCCGGCGGCGCGAGCCGCACAATTGCAATCACGCTATCGCTCCGCGAGCGGGTGTACCAGCCCTCAATCAGCTTTCCCGAGCCCTCCCCTGATTCTTTCGCCGCGGTATCAACCTCCTCTATCAGGGTTTTTTCAGCGGCCTGTAACTGATCAAGAATGGTGAGCGCACGTTCGTAGGAGGTGCCCGGCGGTAGCTTCACATCGACATAGATTTCTTCGCTTTCAATTTGCGGCATGAAATAGAACTTTACCCAGCCGTTGCTGAATAGCGCGATCGCAATCAAGAACAAGGATGCAAAAACGCTGGTCGTGAGATAGCGATGGCGTACCGCCCAATCGAGAATCGGTCGATACACCTTTTGTGCGAAGGTCGTAATGCCGTGCTCTAGCTTCTGTTGCCTTGCAGCGAGCCCGGTCAGATTTTTACGCGGTGAAAGGTTGCGCAGATGTGACGGCAGAACAAAAAAGGCTTCTATGAGGGATATTGTCAGTGCAACCGTAATAACAATCGACAACTGCCGCGTCACCTGCGCGGTTTCCCCGGACACAAAAAGCCAGGGTCCGAAGGCAATCATGGTGGTGAGAACCGCAAAAATAACCGGTCTCGATACCGCCAGCGCACCTTGTATCGCTGCTTCCGGGCCGCCGCCCATCTCGTGCGCATGGTGGTGAATGCTCTCACCAACAACAATAGCGTCGTCGACGACAATTCCCAGGACGAGCAGGAATGCGAAGGTCGACAGGATATTCAGCGACACATCGTTTAGGGGCAGCATAGAGAATGTGCCCAGGAACGCAACGCCGATGCCGGCGGTTACCCACATTGCTACGCGGGGGCGCAACGAAACAATTAAAACAAGGAAAACCAGTGCGAGACCGAGGTAAGAGGATTTGCCGATGAGTTTCATGCGTGCGCTGTAAATGTCAGCCGAGTCGAACCACATCGTGAGTTCTACGCCCTGTGGAAGGCTGGGACGACGCTCCTCCATCCAGGCTTGGACCGCTTCACTGGAGCGCACGACCTGCATGTTGTCGCTGGCCTGAACCTGCAGCAGCACTGCCGGTTGGCCATTCATGGTTGCCAGTATTTCGTTATCTTCGAAACCATCGACTACGCGGGCTACGTCACTGACCCGCACGGTGCCTCCCTCGGCGCTCTGGCGAATCACAATTTGAGAAAAGTCCCGCTCTGTATCGGCCATGTTGCGCGCACGTATCTGCACATCGCCGGTTGCGGTGCGCACTTGTCCAGAGGACAGGTTGATTGAGCTCCCGCGAATGGCGTCTGCGACCTGGGCAAAGGAGAGACCGTATTGACGCATTGATGCCTCAGACAGTTCGATGGTCACCTCTTCGCGCCGTGTCCCAAAAAGGTTGATGGTTGATACCCATGCCAGGCCGGTCATCTCACGCCGCAGGTCTTCCGCCAGTCGCGTCAGCTCGCGCTCACTGATATCACCGTGTACCGCTACGCGCATCATTTCCTGCTGGAACTGCCTGCGTCGGACTCGGGGATTCTCTATGTCCCGAGGCAGCGCAGTTACGGAATCCACAGCATTTTTGACGTCGTTGAGAAAACCGTTGATGTCGACGCCGGGAAAAGTTGTAACGGTGATTTCCGCCATGCTCTCTGCGGCTGTGGAGTAAACATGATTGACCAGATCCAGATCATCCAGTTGATCCTCAATCCGCGCGACGATTTGTTCTTCGACTTCCTGTGGGGCAGCCCCGGGCCATACTACTTCTATGCTGGCCTGGTAGGGCGAAACTTGAGGAAAGGCCTCGCGCTCCATCGCCAGAAACCCCAGCAAGCCCGAGAGCAGTATGCCGACCATCAGCAGGTTTGCAGCTACGGGGTTGTAAACCCACCAGCCAATAAGACGTTCCACGATCAGTTCTCCCGCGCGGCGAAGCGACGTTCATCGATGGTCGATAGCTGCATTCCCGGGATCGGGTTGCGCAGCGCCGAGACGACCACGCGTTCTCCGGGGCTCAAGCCTTGCGTAATCACCGCGTGATCGGTGTTGCTATAGGCGACCTGCGCGGTGCGTATGTCGAGCAGACCTTTGGAATCAACGACCAATATCTGGTTCCCGGGACGCAGTCCCTTACTGGGAATCTGCATGGCGTCGCTTAGCACTCGACCCGCGATTTGCGCTTCTACGAACAGTCCCACAGCCATCGGCATGCCCAATGAAGAGCGTCCCTCACCATAGGGGTCGTCGACTTCGGCGGTGGCGTAAATCAGCCGTGTGGTCGGATCGATAGCGGCATCTATACGAAGCAGTCTACCCTCCCAGCGCTGCGTGGAGCCTGCGACCTCAGCACTAAAACGCACAGTCGGTGCCTCGCCGGTATCTGCGGCGAAACCAATAGGTAGTCCGAGCGCTGAAAGCTGGCGATTGTTAAGGGGCAAGCGTACCTGCACTTTGTCTGTGGCGAACACCTCGCCCAGAGAGCTGCCCAGGTTGACCACCTGGCCCACATGTACCGTGGTGTTAGCGATGCGGCCATCGAAAGGCAGTTTCACATTGGTTCTGGATAGGTTCAGGCGGGCGAGCTCCAGCCCCTCACGGGCGGCCTCGCGACGAGCACGAGCTTCAGCGATTTGCGGCTTTTTAAGCGCCAGGTCGGACACATTGTTCTGGTTCAGGAGCTGCTTGCGAGCTACGTCGGCGTCGGCGAGAGCCTGTTGTACCGCGAGGTCAGCAGCTGCCACGGCGGCCTGGGCCTCGCGCAGTGCCAGTCGGTAGTCGCCGTCTTCAATTTGCAACAGCACCGTATCCGGGGCGAAGCGTCCGCCTTCTATGTATTCATTTGATACGGCGATGACGCGGCCACTGACCTGAGCGGTGAGATCAATCATGGTGCGCGCGCGAACCTCGCCTTGGGTTTTTACGTCCAGCACGGCATCTGCACGTTGCGTAAGATGAGTGTAGACAGTGACTGGTCGCGGTGGCGCTTGATCCGTAAGTGGCTCTGGCGCCATCACCTTGAGCAGCACAGCGACACCAATGCCCAGGGCGATCACCAGTGCTGGGCCGCTCAGCTTAAGCAGTTTTGCCCGCATATTTTTTCCTTTGAACTCGGCGCGTTTGGTGGTGACCAGTATCTGTGTTGCGCTGCTAAGCAGCAACGGCGTTTGTCGAGACGAGGCTTCGCTTGGTCGCACGATACATTAAGGCCGCAGCGAGGCCACAACAGCTACGATTTTCATTTTGGTTTTCATTATGGCGCTTGTGTTTCATAATGAAAGAATTGTCGCAATGTGAAACCTGCACTGTTTGCGCAATGGGTGCTGCTAATTTTCGTAAGTCTTTGTAAGTAAACAACAAAATATTCTGGAGCCGCATCGGTGCGAAATTGGACCAGTTCTTGCGATATGGTTTGCTCGGGACACTGCTCGGGACACTGCTCGGGACGCTAGAGTTGCGCCAGCTAGACTCACGGACAGCAGTGTAGATGGTTTTCAATCCCGATAGATCTGCCTGGCTCTGCGGTGCGCCGGATACCCTTCGCCTTCGCGCGCAGACCCAAGCCCTTTTCAAAGCCAAGGAGTGACTGCATGGCCAAACCACTGAATGGTGTTCGAATCCTGGACCTGACACATATGCTGTCGGGCCCATACGGCGCGATGATCCTGGCAGACCTCGGTGCGGAGACCATCAAGGTCGAACCGCTTAAGGGCGAGGGTACACGCAAGCTGCTTGCAAGTGATCCCAAGAACTCGCTTGACGGTCAAGGCGCCTACTACATAACACTCAACCGCAACAAACAGAGCGTAGCGCTGGACCTGAAGAGTGAAGCAGGTCTGGATGTGTTCTATGACCTGGTGCGCAACAGTGATGTCGTGATTGAGAACTTCAGTGCTGGTGTAGCCAAGAAGCTGCGCATTGATTTTGAGCATCTCAGTACCATTAACCCGCGGATCATAACCTGTTCCATATCTGGCTTTGGATCCTCCGGCCCCAATTATCAGCGCCCGGCGTTCGATCAGGTTGTGCAGGCGCTGGGTGGAGGCATGTCGATCACCGGTCAGGATATTGGTAATCCAACTCGCGCCGGTATACCGATTGGTGATCTCGGCGGCGGAATGTTTGGCGTGATGGGGGTACTGTCCGCCCTCTACGAGAGAGAGCGCAGTGGCAAGGGCCAGCACGTCGATATTTCTATGCTCGACTGCCAGATTTCCATGCTCAACTATATGGCGACAATGTTTTTTATGTCGGGGGAAAAGCCCCACCCGATTGGCAACAGCCACTTCGTCCACGTGCCTTACAACAGCTACCCCACAGCGGACGGACACATCATTATCGCTGTGATATTTGATAGTTTCTGGGAGAATCTGCTCGAAGTGATAGATGAGCCGGCGTTTCGCGAGGAGAAGTATCTGACGCAGCCCGCACGTCTGGCAGACAAGGCGTTCATCGATGGGCGTCTTGCGGAGATTTTCAGCACCGAGACCTCCGATTACTGGCTGACGCGCTTGACCGATAAGCGCATACCCTGCGCGCGCGTTAACGATCTGGGTGAAGCTCTCGCCGATGAGCAGGTGCTGTCACGCAACATGGTGGTGGATCTTAAGCACCCGAACGGTGCCAGCACGCGGGGCCCGGGAAACCCTATCAAGCTGTCACGCACGGACGAGGAGAGCTTTAGCGCCGCGCCGCTCCTCGGTGAGCACACCGCCGAAGTGCTGAAGGGATTACTTGGATACAGCGAAGATCAGCTTGCCGCATTGCGCGATGATGGAGTTGTAGCATGAGTCGTGAAAGTATCGTCATCAATGAAGTGGGCCCCAGAGATGGCCTGCAAAGCCAGGAAGGGAAACTCAGTCTGGAGCAACGCCAGGCCTTTGTAGAGGCTATTCAAGGGGCCGGGTTACGCCATATTGAGATTGGCAGCTTCGTGTCGCCAAAAGCGGTACCGCAAATGGCGGGCACCGGCGATTTGGCGAGAGCTTTGCTGTCGGAGGATGGGGTTGCCGCGTCAGCTCACTACACGGCGCTAGTCCCAAACATGAAAGGCTTTGAACTGGCTTGTGAGGCCGGTATGGATACGGTAGCGGTTGTGGTCTCCGCCACGGAGACCATGAACCAGAAAAATATCAACATGAGTCTCGAGCAGACCATGCAGGTCGCTCACGATGTTATTGAGCGTGGCACACGTGAGGGTATCCGCGTGCAGGCCTACCTCGCCGTGGCGTTCGAATGCCCTTTTGAAGGCGCGGTACCGGCCCACCATGTACAGTCGCTAGCCACCGAGCTACTTGCTGCAGGTGCCAGTGAACTTGTGGTTTCAGATACCATAGGCGCCGCAGACCCAGCGCAGGTAAAAGCGATGATGACAGAGATGGTCGCGGCCCACGGGGCGCAGCGGCTAGCCTGTCATTTTCACGACACCCGCGCGATGGGTCTTGCGAATGTATTCGCAGCGATCGAAAGTGGTGTGCGCCGATTCGACGCATCTGTCGGCGGACTTGGCGGTTGTCCCTTTGCCCCTGGTGCGAAAGGCAATGTTGCGACCGAGGATGTGGTTATGCTGTGTGAACAGATGGGATATGACACAGGTGTCGATATGCCGGCATTACTGGCGGTGGTCGATTTAATTGGCGATATGCTGGGTCGGTCCCAGGGCGGGCGCGCCCACTACTGGCTGAGTCGCAACTGGCCAGGTCGCAAAGCGGCGTGATTTTGAGCCCCGGCTCGCTCCGTGAGCTAAAAAGAAAACGAGGATAAAGAATGAGCTACAGATTGGGTGTTGATGTTGGGGGTACGTTTACGGATTTCCTCCTTCTGAATGAAGAGACCGGTGATACACACACGGCGAAAGTGCCGTCGACACCTGAGGATTCGTCTATCGGCGTCCTCAATGGGATCGCCAGGATCTGCGATGAGTCCGGCGTAGCGCCGGGCGACATCGAACTCGTCATGCACGGCACAACCGTTGCTACCAACGCCGTACTCACGGGTCGTGGCGCGCGGGTAGGCTTGGTGACTACCTCCGGCTACGAAGATACCCTGCAGGTCGCCCGCTCTTTTTGTCCCGGTGGCCTGGGTGGCTGGGTGAGTTTTATAAAGAGCCCGTTACTTGCACCTTTGGAACTTACCATTGGCGCCGTAGAGCGCATTAGTGCCGAGGGCGAGATCATTACACCGCTCGATGAAGCAGCCTTGCGCCGCGATCTGGAGGTGCTGCGGGATCGCGGTGAAGTAGAAGCGCTGACTATTTGCCTTATCAACGCTTACATAAACTCGGATCACGAGCGCCAGGTCGCGGCAATTGCTAAAGAAGTATTTGGTGATACCCCGATCTCTGTATCCAGCGATGTGGTTCCCGAGATGCAGGAATACGAGCGCACGGAAACAACGGTAGTGAATTCCTATGTCCGACCCGAGGTGGCTCGCTACGTTAACAATCTGCAGAAAGCCCTTGAGGAGCGACTTGGCGCGGATGCACAACTGTCGATTCTTCGCTCAGACGGTGGTCTTGCTTCGGCTCGGGCTGCGGCCGAGTCTCCCGTTAACCTACTGATGAGCGGTCCGGCCGGTGGTGTAGCAGGCGCGATTTACTTCTGCGAACGTGCCGGTTTCCGGGACATACTGACCTTTGATATGGGCGGCACATCTACCGACGTAGCCCTGATTCAGGACGCCCGCGCGCGAGTCCGGCGCGAGACCATCGTGGGCGACGTGCGCGTTCGAGCCCCTTCAGTTGATGTGCGTACCGTCGGAGCTGGCGGCGGCTCCATAGCGTTTGTGCCTGAGCTGACCAAGGCGCTGCGCGTCGGTCCGGAGTCGGCCGGGGCAGTTCCCGGTCCAGCTTGCTATATGAAGGGCGGTGATGAGCCGACGGTCTGCGACGCCAACGTCGTGCTCGGATACCTGCCTTCCGACGTACAGCTTGGCGGCAAGATGCAGATCAACCGAGATGCTTCCGAGACCGCGGTACAAAAGGTAGCGGACGCGATGGGCATTGACCTGATGACGGCCGCTGAGGGCATCATCAAAATCGTCAACGAATCCATGTTCGGCGCCTTGCGTCTGGTGTCCGTGGAGCAAGGCTATGACCCGCGCGACTTTGCGCTGGTGGGTTTTGGAGGCGCAGGCCCGCTACACGCAAACGCGTTGGGTATTTTGACGAACGCCTGGCCAGTGATAGTGCCTCCTGGTCCTGGCGTGCTGTGCGCCTACGGCGACGCTACCACGCAGGTGCAGGATGAGGCGGCGAGAACCTATCTCACCATGGCAGGTGATCTGGCCGATGCGCAAATGATCAGCGACCTGCACGAATTGAAAGCGCGTGCGGCACAGTCACTGCTTGCTGATGGAATTCCTGTTGAGGAGCATGAGGTCCATTACCAGGCAGATCTGCGTTACGTCGGACAGGCGTTTCAGATAACCGTGGATTTCTCAGAAGAGGAACTGCGTGAGCGCGGCGTTGCGCTGCTCACCGAGGCCTTTGACGCCGAACATGAACAGCTATTCACCTTTAAACTGGGCGATGGCCACGAAATTCTGATGATCCGCGCGGTTGTAAAGGCGGCGGCGCGCGAGGTCGCCGATCAGCGTGCGGGTGAGGGTGAAGGAACGCTGGCTGACAGTAAAATCCATGACAGTCGCTTTTATTATGACGGTGACTGGTTCGAGGCGCCTATTTACGATCGTGATCGCCTGCACAGCGGTCTGGATGTGCCCGGACCCTGCATTGTTGCCGAGATGGATTCCACTACGGTAGTGCTTCCGGGTTATACCGGTCGCGTGGATGCTATTGGCAATCTCCTGATAAACCCAAACAGCTGAGGAGTCCGTTATGACTGCAAAAATTATTGAGACTAACGATGCTCCGCTTGCGACGGTGGAGGTCGACGGAGTCACCGTCGATATTATTGAAAATGCGCTTCGCAATGCGCGGGAAGAAATGGACGCGGTGTTGTTTCGCACCGCGATGTCGCCCGGCATTCGTGAGCAGGGTGATTGCTTTCCCATGATCGCCAACCGCGATGGCAAGATGGTCGTCGGTCAGTTCGGCTCCTTTATTGGTCCGTTCCTCGAGGCTTATGATGCAGAGCTCGAAGAGGGTGATGTCATCCTCACCAACGATCCCTACATGTGCAACGCGGCGGTATCGCACCTGCCCGATTGGATCGTGTTGGTACCGGTATTCAAGGACGGACGGCATATCGCCTGGTCCGCAATGTTTGGTCATATGTCCGATAACGGTGGCATGGTTCCGGGTTCCATCCCGATCGAGGCTACATCGATTTTTCAGGAAGGTATCCGTATTCCTCCTACCAAGCTCTATAAGCGCGGCGTGCTGCAGAGCGATTTGCTGGAGCTGATTCTGCACAATGTGCGCACACCGCAATGGAATCGATTCGATCTAAATGCGCTGGTTGCTGCCTGCAATACGGCGTCCAAGCGCTGTGTTGAACTCGCCGAACGTTTTGGCGATGAGGTTCTCAACTCCACCATGGACGTAATGCTGCAGCGTAACTACGACGCGATGAAGCACATCATCAGTATGTTTATTCCGGAAGAACCCAGGGAGTTTGAGGACTATCTCTGTGATGACGGTATGGGCATGGGCCCTTATCGCATTAAGTGCCGCATGTGGCGTGAGGGATCTACAGCGATCTTTGACTTTGATGGCACCGACCCTCAAGCCCAGAGCTCCGTGAACTTCTTTCTGAACGAAGACATGTTCAAGATGTTCTTTGGATCCTTCACGATCAATGTTGTCGATCCGCAGATTGTATTTAACGATGGTTTTTATGACCTTGTGGATGTGCGGATACCGGCGGGCACGCTCCTCAAACCAAAGTTCCCAGCGGCTCTGTCCGGACGCACGCATGCGCTCGGGCGCATCTTTGACTTACTCGGCGCACTGCTGGGAATGGGCGCGCCAGAGCAAATGCTCAACGCAGCGGGATTTTCTGATTCGCCGCACCTGTTTTACTCAGGCTACGATCACCGTCCTGGCAAGGACGGCGAGTGGTTTCAGTTGTTCCAGATTGGTTTCGGCGGTATCCCGGGACGGCCGGTCGGCGATGGTCCTGATGGACACTCGTTGTGGCCTGGCTTTACCAACGTGCCGAATGAATTTATCGAGTCCTACTTCCCGCTGCGTATCGAGCGCTACGAAACCATTCGCGATTCGGGTGGCGCAGGATTGCACCGCGGCGGCAACGGACTCTCGGTGGCTTATCGCTTTCTTGCTGACGGCGAGGTTGGCATACACGACGAGCGTTGGCTCACGCATCCCTGGGGTGTATTGGGCGGGGAGACCGGACAGCGCTCTACCAAAAAGTTGGTTCGTACCGATGGCTCTGAGGAGTGGCTGCCCGCGAAGGTCGAGGGTGTTAAGGTCAAGGTCGGTGACCTGCTTTATTTCAATACCTGGGGCGGCGGTGGCTGGGGTGACCCCTACGCACGCGATCCGGAGTCGGTTTGGCAGGATGTGCAGCGCCGCCTGGTTAGCGCCGAGGGGGCCAGGCGTTACGGGGTCGTGATCGCCGCTGATGGCAGTGTCGACAGTACGGCGACGGAGACTCTGCGCAATGAGCTTCGGGCGGCTCGCGGTGAAGACCTGCCACTGTTTAATCGCGGCGGTACGATCGAGGAGATCAAGGCGAAATGTCTGGAGGAAACGCATCTTACACCGCCGGAAACACCGCGTTTTCCCACCAAAGCGCAGGCCTGACACCCGGTGCCGGGATGGTCGTAATCCCGGCACCTCAGCTTCCGTCATTGGGGCGTCTATTGTGGCGGCAAGTGACTTGGCCAAAAAAGTGGCTAATGAGCTGTTCAACGGCTTACTCCGCTGGGAAAACACCGGGACGTCGTAATTGAGCGATCGTGCACGCATTCTTCTGATCGGTTACCGCAAGTTCAGTGAGCTCATCATCTCGGTGATTCCGGAGTATGCGGATGTAGCGCAGATTGAGATTGTTGAGTCTGTCGCCTCGGGAAGCGTCGATTATCACGCGCTCGTGCGTGAGCATAAACCTGACGTAGTGGCGAGTGCGGGGTCGAATGCGGCCTACCTGCAGAATACCTTGAAGCTTCCAGTTATCGCGCAACCGGTCACGACAACGGATGTTCTGGAAGCGGTGGGCCGTGCACGACGCATTGGCAGGCGCATACAGGTGTTCACCTACGCAGCGCAACCAGAGTTGTCTGACAGGTTGTTTGAGGTTCTTCCCGCGTTGACGGATGGTGCGCTGCAGCATCAAAAGTACCGCACGACAGACGAAGCCGCCGAGATGCTGCTGGCGGCGGTGGCGGGTTGTGAAACCGATGTCATTGTCGGTCCCAGTTACATCTGCGATCTTGCGGAGCGTCAGGGTTTGCTCGCGGTTCTCATCTATAGCCCCGAGTCTGCACGGCAAATGCTGGATGAGGCCCTCCGTCAGGCGAGAACGCGTTCTGCGGAGCATGGCGATAGTCTGCGGCCTGGACGTTTTGTTATTAACTCGCCCCAGATGTCCCAGGTTGCGGAATTAGCCCGGACCTATGCTCGGGGCAGTGCCGCCGTTTTGCTGCAGGGTGAGAGCGGTACGGGCAAGGAACACATTGCAGGGGAAATACACCGCGCATCAGATTACAGCGATGGCGAACTGGTCGCGATCAACTGCGGCAGCATCCCGAATGAGCTGTTTGAAAGTGAGCTGTTTGGTTATGTTGACGGCGCTTTTACGAGCTCCCGACGGGGAGGTCGTGTTGGTTTGGTAGAACAGGCCAGCAAAGGCATCCTGTATCTCGATGAGATTGGTGAAATGCCGCTGTCGCAGCAGGTGAAACTACTGCGCGTGTTGCAGGAACGGCGCGTCCGCCCGGTTGGCAGTACGCGAGAGATTCAGCTGGATTTTAAGGTGATTGCGGCTACCAACAGCGATCTTCAGGCAGCGGTAGACCGCGGAGATTTTCGCGGTGATCTTTACTACCGGCTCAACGTGTTTAATTTGCGTTTACCACCGCTGCGGTCGCGCAACGAAGACATTACGCCGATTGCCGAGCACTACTTGCGTGAATATGCCCGTCAGTACGCGGTTGAGTTTGATGTGGACGCTTTGCTGGGTAGACTTGCGGCCCGGTTTACCAAGTATCACTGGCCTGGCAATGTGCGCGAGCTGCAAAACTTTGCCGAACGCCTGGTGGTTAACCTCAGCAGAGGAATGCCTCAGGAGAAGCTGCCTTTAGACGAGGTGCTTCCGGAACTCAGCGGGCCGCTGCGTCTGCATGATGCTAGCGAAGGTCGGTTGAAGGAGCAGGAATACAGGACGATATCCGAAGCCATGGAGCGCCTCGGGGAGGATAAGGCGGCAGTTAGCCGAGAGTTGGGGATTAGCCCGACTACACTCTGGCGCCGACTGCGAGAAATGCATTCAAGGCAAACGGTGACCGACAATGCGGAACAAGCAAGAAAAAAATGACTTACTAGGGTAGGAGAACCCAATGACGAACGCGAAAAAACCGCTGGTCAAAGCACTTTCGGCCGTACTTTTGCTGCCACTGCCGGGCATGGTAGCGCAGATACAGGCGCAGGAAGGCGCTCTCGAGGAGATCGTCGTCACGGCGCGCCGTACAGAAGAGAGCTTGCAGGATGTACCGGCTAGCGTGACTGTGCTGACCGAAAGCACCCTGGATAACTCGGGGATCAATTCTATTGAGCGCATCGTTGCGCTTACGCCCGGTGTATCTATCGTCACCAATACCGCAGAGGTTGGTGATACACAGATCAACATCCGCGGCATCAACGGTGCTCGTGACGCGGAGAATAACGTTGCGCTGGTAGTCGATGGCATTCTCAAAACCAATACGGCTCAGGTTGCGCAGATTCAGGGTGAGCTCACCCAGGCCGAAGTACTAAAAGGCCCGCAGGGTGCTTACTACGGTCGCAATGCGGCGGCAGGAGCAATCGTCCTGAATACGCGCAAGCCGGGCGAGGAATTCTCCGGCGATGTATCACTGATTTCCGGTGAACAGGGCCTGGCGGGCGGCACGGTGATGATCGACGGCCCGGTGTCGGATGCTGCAGGCATTGCCCTGTTTGCGGACTATCGCGAGTTTGATGGCTTTTATCGCAACACCAGTCCGGTGCCAGGGGCCCAGGGCGCCACGGTTGATGCGACTCAGAACATAACGCTCGGTGGTCGCCTGGTCTGGAATCCTACCGACTCTCTCGAGGTTGATACCAAGGTGCGCTACGCGGACTTCGAAGGATCGGCGCTTAGTTTTAACCCGGTTTTTCACCTTCCAGGCTTCGCCGCTGCACTGGGTAACCCGCAGTTTGACGAAGACGTGAATGATCACGCCTACGACTTTATAGGCAATATCAAACCTGAGAATACTCAGGAGACCAAAGAGATCTCGGTAAAAATTGACTGGGACCTGGACAAGGTCAACATGACTGCCTGGGCGCTTTACAGTGACGTTGATCAGGCTTGGATTGCCGATAGCACCGCAGCAACGTTTTATCGCTTTGAGCTCACAGAGTCCTGCCGACAAACCGCGACAGATCTTGCTGCCTCGGGGTACCAACTGCCTTCGCCGCAGTTTTTGACGCCGGACCCCTTCGTCTCTGTTTACGGTCCCTTTGGTCCGACAACCTGCGACGGTACGCAATATCAGGCCCGGTCGCAGGAGGATGTATCGGCAGAAATTCGTTTTTCATCACTTGCCGATGGACCCATGAGCTGGTCGGCGGGTGCCTACTTCCTGAGTCTGGAACGGGACACCTCTGTGTCGATCGCACAGGATACGGGTGCACCGCCAATTTTGGCCGCCTACAACCCACCGGGATCTGCGAATCCGACGTCACTGATGTTCGCCGACGCCTTTGATACACAAGTGTTCGCGTTGTTCGGCTCGCTTGATTTCGACCTCAGCGATACGCTGGCGCTCTCACTCGCTCTGCGCTATGACCGTGAGGAGCGAGACGTGAGTAGCCGTGTGCCAAATGTCACGGACCCGATTACTGGTGGGCCTATTAACCCGGGCCTGCCCGCTGTGGGCATGATTCCCGATGCGTCGGAAACCTTTGACGAGTGGCAGCCAAAAGTCAGCATTGCGTGGGCCGCAAGTGATGACTGGAGTCTGTTCGCTAACTGGGGTGTTGGTTTCAAGGCCGGCGGTTTTAACAACCAGGGAAGCGCCGCTGTGCTCGAGCAGAACTTCAATATCCCATTGGGTTCTGGCTTGAATATTGGCGACGTTTACGACCAGGAAACCTCCAGTGCGTTCGAGGCCGGTGTGAAAGGGCAGCTGTTTGACGGTAGGACAACGGTAGAACTGGTTGGTTTTTACACTGAAGTCACCGATATGCAGTTCTTTGAGTTCTTCACCGGACCCTTTGGCCTGCTGCGGGTGGTGTCGAACATCGATGAAGTCGAAATCTACGGCATCGAAGGTTCAGTCTACAGCAGCCTAGGTAGTGGCTTTGATGTCTTTGGCAGTTTCTCGTTGAACGATAGCGAGATAAAGGCGAATAGTTCACGTCCGGGAACCGAGGGAAATGAGTCGCCCTATACCGCCGAGTACACGGCCAACATCGGGGCGCTCTGGAGTGGTCAGTTTTCTGGAGGTTTGAGCATGACCGCTCGAGCGGATTACCGAATCACCGGACCTACCTGGTTTCACACGGTTCAGGAGAATCAGGTGCGCACCACCTTCGATCTGTTCTTCCCGGGATTGGGTACAGCAGACTACTCGCAGACACAGCGAGATGAGTTCGCGACGCTTGATCTGCGTTTAGAGTTACGCAGTGAATCCGGTTGGCATGTAGCTGCGTTTGGTACTAACGTGCTCGACGAGGAAGTCATTGCAGAGGTGATACCTTCCGCCGAGTTTGGCGGGTCTTTCCTGGCTCCGGGTGCGCTGCGCCTCATGGGAGTTGAGGTGGGCTACGAGTTCTAGGGGCCCTTTGGTCGACTTTGACATTGAACGAAAAACGGCGCTAATAAAGCGCCGTTTTTCGTTGTGCTGTTCGATGGATGAGTGCTTCAGTCGGTAGCTTTCATCGCCGGTTTTCACTATGTGTCAGTGATGCGCCAGTCGATCCAATCAGGAATCGCAGGTCGTGTCCTGTGGGGGTTTGATGGGCACGCAGTCCAAATTCCGGGAGCACCGCAAAGATGTGGTCAAATATATCGGACTGGATACCTTCGTAATCTAGCCAGTTCGTTGTATTGGTAAACGCGTAAATCTGCATGGGCAGTCCCTCGGCGGTGGGTTCAAGTTGCCGAACGATAAGCGTCATGTCCTGGTGTATGTCGGGGTGCGCCTTGAGGAACGATACGAGGTACGCGCGGAAAGTCCCTATATTAGACAGTCTCCGTCCATTGATCCGGATTGACATGTCGACCTGCTTTGTCTGATTGGCGGTCTCTATCTGCTGCAGTCTGTCCTCAAGATACGCACCAAGCAGCTCTGCTTTTTTCAGATTCTGGAGCAGTTCCCTATCCAGAAATTGGATGCTGCTCGTATCGATTAGAAGGCTTCTTTTTATCCGTCGTCCACCGGCTTCTGACATGCCGCGCCAGTTTTTGAACGAGTCAGAAATCAACGCATAGGTTGGGATCGTGGTGATTGTTTTATCCCAGTTCTGCACTTTGACTGTAGTGAGTGCAATGTCGACAACGTCGCCATCGGCGCCGTACTTGGGCATTTCAAGCCAATCGCCCACGGATAGCATTTCGTTCGCGGAGAGTTGAATGCCGGCGACCAGTCCGAGAATGGGGTCTTTAAACACCAGTAGTAAAATCGCCGACAGCGCGCCGAGGCCGCTGATGAGAATAAGGGGTGACTTACCGATCATCACCGACACGGCCAGAAGGCCGATTAAAACGCTCGCAATGAGCTTGATAGTCTGGATCAAGCCGCGGATTGGAAACTGAATGCTGTCAGCGCGGCGGTTAACAATATCCTGTAGTGCGTTGAGCAGCGCGAAGAACGAAAGAAGTCCGAATAACAGTATCCACAGTTCGCACGCACCTTCGATCGCTCGTCGGAGGAATGAGGAATCCTCAAGCCACTGCCCCGCCTGAACATGCGCGACCGCTCCTTGAGCGACATACGAAAGGCGGTGAAACAATTTGTTATCCAAGAGCGATTGCTGCCAGTGTTCTCCCTTGCTTGCAAGGCGTACGAGTAGCCCGCGGATAAACCGGTGTAGCAGGTAATGCAATGCAATACCAAACAACACTATCCACAGGATCACTACGCTTCCGAAAAGCTCCTCGGCCATACCGGGCAGGTGATTTTCAAGCCGAGCCAAGAGAAACTGTTTGAACTGTTCTCGAAGCGGACTAAAAATAGCGCCATTAGTGACTTCGGTGTTTTCAGTGTTCAATGTCAACTTCCAGTGCGTATTTCTGAGGGTCAAACCATCGCGGGGCATTGATTGTATCGTGCATGGTACTGGGGCGTTACTCACACATCGGTGTATGTTGTTGCTGGTGACTCAGGGACGCAGGCTTCTAAGGCGTAGCGAATGGTTTATCCACATCGAACATCAACAAATACAAAAGTCTCACGCTTTTCGTTGTAATCTACACGGGAACGAACGGAACTTTATCAGAGGTACAGGTGAGCTGGTTTAAAAGTAAAGGCGACAATCAGTCTAAGCCTGATCAGGGCGGCTCAGGCAGTTCTGTGGCTGCTCGGTCTCACGAAAGCGATCTTACCGAAGGTCCTGGCGAGAGCGACGAAGTCTCCGCCGAGGCCGATCGACGTAGCGCGAGCAAGCCACCAGACGAGCTGGCGAACTTGTTTCTGGTCATGGAGGAGCATCTCAATGAGGTGGAGCTTGATGACGTCCGGGAGATTGTCGATGCTCTCAAGCAGCCGCCCGGCCTGATCGATCGTATTGCAGGTGGCCTCGACGACCCCGACACCCAAAAAGAGGTCATTTTATCCAGTCCTAGCCTGTCTGCTTCGGTGCTGCGCACGGTGAATTCGGCAGCCTTTGCGCTGCGTGCTTCCATTTCCAGCATTGAGCATGCGGTGACCTACCTGGGTACAAATATGGTCAAGGGTCTGGTTCTCCAGGCGTCAATGAACGACAGAATGGAATTTACCAGCGAACAGCAACGTGCGAGCTATCTGCGTTTGTGGCGCTCGAGCTACGTATCCAGCGCTGTAGCGGAGCAGTACGCGACTATTTTGGACCTTGAGCAACCGTCCGTGTACGCGACACGCGCCCTGCTGGCAAACATTGGTGCACTAGCGCTGATTTCGCACCGGCCAGAGCTGGCTGGTATTTACGCGCCCGAGACGACCCTGGTCGATCGGGTTGCCGCGGAACAAGACGCGGTGATGGCTAACACCACAGTCATTTCGTCAATGCTTGCACGGCAGTGGTCTCTGCCAGAGGATCTCTTTGATGCGCTCAAACACGCGCTCACCCCTATGTCCTGGACGCCGGAGCAAAACGAGCGCAGCGAGATGCAGCAGCGTGATGACGTGTTGATCTATCTCGCCACCCGAGTAGGGGATGCAGTAGCCTTTGGCGCGTTGCAAGACGTGACACAATTCGAGGTGCTGGGGGAGGGGGCGCCAGAGTTCTTCTATCTGCCCGAGTATCTCAGACGGTACGACCTTGGGGGTCTGCTTCCAGCGCTGCAACAACAAGCGACGGCTCGTCGCATAACGCGTCTCATCGAGACCTTCGGAGACTGCTAGGGTTCTGCCCAGGGTTTTGTCCGTGTTCCGTAGAGTGGAGATAAATTCTGAGACAGGTATGACAGCTCATGTTTGAGCTGCCGCATCTAGACGATACAGGTTTTCATCCATGCCGCCGAGTTGTGAAAATCCGTAACGGCTGTGCCCGGCGGATTGAGCTCGTCGCAGGCCGTGCGAAGCTCATCGCTGAGCGACATGTCTACCACGGGGAGTAAATGTTCCAGCTGCTCTATTGTTTTCGGACCAAGCAGAGGTGCGGTAATCCCGGACTGCTCCTTAACCCAGAGTATCGCAAGCTGTGCCGGCGAGATGCTGTGTTGCCTGGCGAGATCGGCAAAGCGATTGCCGATTTCTATCCCCCGCGGTGTGACACGTTCCGCATAGATGCCGCCCCGGAGCCGGGCGCGTGAGTTTTCGGCTGTACCACTCGCATCGGCGTAGCGTCCGGCAAGAATGCCCATAGCCATGGGCGACCAGGGAAGCAGTCCCAAGCCGTATTGCTCACACATCGGCACGAGTTCGTTTTCGATGCGACGATCAAGGAGGTTGTAGGGAGGCTGCTCACAAACAAAACGCTCCAGGCCTTTGAGTTCGCTGGTCATCAAAGCTTCCATCACCTTCCAGGCTGGGTGCGTCGAGCAACCGATGTAGCGAACCTTCCCCTGTCGAACCAGATCGCTCAGCGCCCGAAGTGTCTCCTCAATAGGGATGTCAGGCGATGGGCGGTGCAGCTGGTACAGATCGATATGATCAACGTTCAGCCGCTTCAGGGATGCCTCGCAGGCTTGCATGATATGCAGTCGCGAATTACCCGAATCGTTCGGTCCGGGCCCGGTGGGGTAGTGCACCTTGCTTGCGAGCAAGACATCGTTGCGTCTTCCGTTCTTAATCAACGCACGACCAATAGTGGACTCGCACTCGCCACCAGCGTAGCTGTTGCTAGTGTCAATCAGGTTGATACCGGCGTCGAGCGCGCAGTCGATGATGCGCTCGATTTCGGCTTCTGGTGTAGGGTTGGCAAAGTTGTCGGTGCCCAAGGCAATCGACGACACCCGAAGCCCGCTTTGGCCCAACTTGCGATAGTTCATAGTGTTCCCCCGGATCTCTCCCGCAAGATTGGCGTCGCGGTGTTAGCGTGCGCTGTACCCGGCATCCACCGTGACGATGCTGCCGGTCATGTAGCTTGCCGCGTCGGACGCCAGGAAGGCGACGACCCGGGCGATCTCAACAGGTTCGGCGAGACGCTTCATCGGAATTGTGGCGTCGGCCAGTTTCTGCAGGTCCTCGGCAGACGGCGGGACCTCGCGCCCGAACGCAAGCATCGGTGTGTTGACCTCTCCGGGCGCTACTGCGTTGATGCGAATGCCGTCGCCCGCGTGGTCGAGAGCCATGGCGCGAGTGATCTGATGCACAGCGCCCTTGGTGGCACAGTACGCCATAACCCCGGCAGCACCTACGTCACCCCAAATAGAGCCGAAGTTAACTATTGAGCCGCTTTGCTGCGCCTGCATGATTGCGACCACTGCCCGGGACATAAAAAACACGCCGCCGATATTCACGTCGATGATACGCCGCCAGTCCTTATCGCTGGTTTCGCCAGCGTTGGCTCGGACGATAATGCCCGCGCAGTTGACCAGTATGTCGAGCTGGCCATGACGCTCCACGGATTGTGCGACCGCACTCCGACAAAACGCCGGATCGCTAATATCGCCGATGAGCGCCGGCATGCTTCCCAACTCTGCGGCGATGCTTTCAGCGCGCTTGCGATTGTGATCGATGATGACCACCCGCGCTCCGCGTGCCGCGAGTTCCTGTGCCGTCGCCGCACCCATGCCCGAGGCGGCACCGGTGACCAGGGCCACGCGGTCTTTGAGATCGAGCGCTTGCGGGGCCCCGGCATCCATTGTGCGTTGTCCTTTGCCGTATTGCCTAGCCCTCGAAGGGCACCGTCTCAATGGACATAGGTCCGGGGGGGATGTTGAGAAGTTCCTTCTCAGTGCGCACCATGTCGCGGATATCGCGTCGCATCTCAACCGTGTCGTAGACGATGCCGTCCTTGATGACGTGGCTGATGCCGCCCACGCGTTCGACTTCGCCCGTTTCGTCGTTCAATCGCACGGCGCCAGTACCGAGCAGCACGTGCAGGTTGGCGAGGGGGTTTTCCTTCACCACAACGAGGTCCGCTTTTTTACCCACTTCAATGGAGCCAAAATCCGCGTCGATGCCAAGCTGTCGTGCGCCTTGTAAGGTTGCTGCGTGGATCACCTCGAGACCGGAGAAGCCCGCCTCAAAGAGAAGTTCCATTTCCATGATGTGACCGTAACCGTACAGGTTATAGGTGTAGCCGGAATCTGAACCGACCGTTACGCGACCGCCGCGGTTCTTGTACTCGTTCACGAACTGCATCCAAAGTTGATAGTTGTTCTTCCAATCCAGCTCTGTCTCTAGGGTCCAGTCGAACCAGTAGGATGCGTGCGCGGTGCGATTTGGGCGATACCAGTTCCACAGGTTTGGATGGGTATATTCCTCGTGCCATTTGGCGCGTGCCATACGCATGACATCTCGCGTTGCTATGTAGGCTGTGAAGGTCGGTGAAAGCCCGAAGTCCCTTTCAAGCAGGGTATCCATCACCTCGTTCCATTTGTCGGAACCTGGCTTGGCGGCTTGTGCCCACAGGCGTCCCGCTTCCGAAAAGCGGTCTTGCTCGTCGTTGTAAATGTAGTCTGAGGGATAGCGCTGGATCTGACGATCTTCAAACATGGCTTCCGGCAGGCCGTACCAGTGCTCCATAGAGCGCAGTCCCGCGGCCGATGTGTCCAGTACGTTCGCGTGCATCACTGCGATCTGTGCATGATGCATGGTTGAGTTCAAGCCCTGCTTGCTTGCCTCGTCCAGAGCGGCATTGAGCACTTCCTCGGGTGCGCCGATGAACTTGACCCCGGTAGCGCCCAGTTTCTTCATTAACTTGATGTGCTCGCGTCCTTCCTCTGCCGTGGTGGGCGCTGGCAAGCCGATCTCCGGGCTGCCAAACATGGGGTATACCTCAAACCTAGGGCCGGTAATTTCGTTGTTGGCGCTGCGTCTGGCAGCCTCGATGATCCAACGCGTGTTATCGCCACCGACGCTACGGCCGTTGGTGATGCCGTGGGACAGCCAGAGTTTCATTACGTACTCTGGTGGTACTTTCTGACCGGACTCCCTGGTGTGCAGATGCAGGTGAGTATCGATAAATCCCGGCATGATATAGGCACCGGCGAGATCGATTTCTTTGCCGCCGTTTAACGCTGGTCGTCCCTCTGGATTGATCGGCACCTTGGGAACCCCAACGACACGTATCTCGGTGATGCGATCGTTCTCCATGACGATGTCGACTGGGCCCTGTGTGGGCGCACCGGTACCGTCGATCATGTAGCCGCCACGCAGAATTAGCCGATCATAGGGCCCTTCGCCTTCATCGCGAGCCTCCATGGGAGCCGGGTCGGGGGGGGTTACGGCGTCGGCGGCGATTGAGGGATTAAGGCTCAGAGCAAAGGCGCTGACGATCGCCAGAGTCAATGGTCGAACTAATGCGCGCATCTCGGGTTTATGTTGCAAAGTACACCTCCTGTGGGGCACGTGATTGCCATTATTTTAGGTAGTTTGTGTCATTCTATTCGCTCGGCGAACGTCCACGCGGCGAGCAGACGCGTATTTGGATCGAGCAGGATGCGCAGGGGCTTAGCGCGGGCGTCGAACGTCGCGTTACCGTTTTTTTCATCCAGGGATATGGTCACAATATCGGGCAATGGGCTGTCGGCGTAGTACACCGCCGCTTCCAGGGCGAGACTTGGTGAGCTCTCGGTATGCCCGGACCGATCCAGGTCGATGCGTACGCTGCCAGCTGTCGCATCGTAGTGCCAGCTGCCGTTGAGGACCACGTTGCTGCCCGTGTAAAGCCAATAGTTAAAATAGTTGCCGAGAGCGCACGCGCAGGCCTGTTCCATCTCGCGGCGAAAGTCATCGGTGCGGACGGTTGAGTTGCGATACTTGCGGTAGTAGTTTCGAATTCCCCGCCACCATTGGTCGTCGCCGATGTGCATGCGCAACATATGTAAAATCCACGCGCCTTTCTGATACGTCTGACCTGTGGTGACCTTGCTCATATCCTGGAGGTCGGCGTGTACGATTCGGTAATCTGGATTCTCCGCCGCAAACTCCCGAGCTTTGTTCCGGGCTTCAATCATGTAGCGATTAAAGTCTTCCTGACCGTTAGCATGTTCAAAATAGAGATAGGTAAAGTAGGTGGCAAACCCCTCACTCAGCCACACATCGTCCCAGCTTGCCTCGGTCACTGAATTGCCGAACCACTGATGGGCTATCTCGTGCACGATCACCGACTGCCAGCGACGAGTGCGCTCGCCGGTGACCGAGTCGTCGCCGTAGAGAATGGCGGAGGCTGCTTCCATGCCGCCGCCGACACTGTTCGATTGGATATTGGCAAGTTTCTCGTATTCGAAAGGGCCAACGTAGGCGCTATAAAACTCCAAGGCGTCTTTTGTAGGTACTGCGAAGTCGTAAAAACCAGGGTCGCGATCTTGCCAGTAGACCCAGGTCTCAATGCTTTTGCTATCGAAACTGTCGACCTGCTGCACGGCGAATTCGGCGGCGGCCAGCACATATAGCCACGGCGATATCGGCACCGACTGGCGCCAGTGCGTGAGCGTCAAATCGCCGCCGAGGCTGCTGCGCTCTAACTGCAGGCCGTTTGATACAACTTGAAATCGACTCGGGGCGGTCACGATGAATTCGGAGGTCGCCTTGTCAGCAATGTGGTCTATCGTGGCCAGCCAGTGGCGAGCCTTATTGGGCCAATTGTCGCTGAAAAAGGTGCGATCGCCGTGCTTGTTGGGGCCGATGATCAGGCCTGTTTCCGGCGAGCCTGAATAGCGCACCTTAAAAGTCAGTCGGCCGTTCGTGGCCACGGCCGGTGGTATCGCGATCATGAGTTTGTCATCGCGGTGCGTAAAGGTCAGGGGAGCGCCACTCGCGCTTACTGAGTCGACTGTCATACCATGATTGTTCTGCGCGGACGAGCGGCCAACAAGGTCCAGTCTGAGCTGGCGCACCGCAGTATCAAGAATAAGAGCCTCGATCGTGGCGTCGACTACAATGTTATCGTCGACATCTGAAAGGCTAATGTCGAAGAGGTAATGCTGGATATCGACACGTTTGTCTACAGGGTAAGGGTCGGCACGGACCACGACCGCGGCGATCAAAAATAGAACCAACCCCAGTATGTGTCCGGGCCGACGTGCGTCTTTTGCTGTCATGCGCAGGGGTATCAATATACAAAACAATATATTGTATATAACACCGCCTCAGTCTTGTCCAATTGATTCCGGCCTGGTTCGAAGACCCGGGGTAAAAAGCAACGCCAGGTCGAGCGTTGCGGCGGTCCCAGGGAAGTCAGGAAAGTCAGGGAAGTCTTATCGTGGACACTCCGCTCGCTGCGGCCGCGCTATTAAAAGCTGCTATTTCTTCCGTGCGGATTCGCGTCAGCTGTTCGTTGTAACCGGACCAGACATCCAGATAGTCCCGTGTGACATCCCTGAAGCCATCGGTCAAAGGCAGATCAGAGGCGTGCATGCGTCCGAGCAGGTCCTTGATCTTCATGAGCAATCGTCCCTCGTGCTGATAGACATGCTGGAATGTCTTTAGCTCCTTTTGCAGTATCAAATCGATCCAGGCGTCGATGCTTTGGTCCAGCGCCTGGGCTTGTGCAGATACCGTTTCTGAGGGATTGAGTTCGTTCAGCAGGGCCAGCTGCTTCTTGACTAGTCGCAGATCCTTTACACCATTGCTCATGGCCTTGGCCGCGGTCATCAGCGACTCAGACAGCGCGCCTATCTCAGCGTACTCGCTCAGGTTCTCCGGCGTGTTGCCACCCAAACGCGGGTCTACACGGATTCGAAATGCCTGCTCTTGAACGCTGTCGCCAATCGTCATACGCACGGTGTAGCTGCCCGGTGCTGCTGTGTAGGCATCCATGCTTCCAGAGACGCTATAAATTTCTGGTAAGCACTCGAACTCGTCCATTTGCATACGCCACACCCAGAGGTTGTCACCGACGTTGGCTGATATGGTTTTGGGACGCGGTATCGCGGCCTGACCGCGACCGCAAATTGTGCCCTCAATATCCGATCTGTCGGTGTACACAATCGAACCTTGATCGTTGACGATGTCGAATTGGATAGGTGTGTCGGTTTCCTCGCTCAGGACGTAGTGAACCTGCAGACCCACCGGGGGATTTTTCCCGGGCCCTGAATCTGGATATCCGTTGGAAATGTTGCGCACCGGATTGTCCGGCTTCAAAAGGACCGCCTCAGAATCCGGCAGGCCATCAAAAATCTGATGCAGAGGTGTCAAGTCATCAAGAATCCACAGCGAGCGACCCTGCGTGGATACCACGAGATCGTTTTGCTGCACGTAGAGGTCGGTGATGGGAACCTGGGGCAGATTTTGCTGCAGGCTCTGCCAGTTGTCGCCGTCGTCGAAGGACACAAACAGGCCGTTTTCTGTGCCTGCATAAAGCAGCCCTGGGCGCTCTGGATCGACGCGAACGCTGCGAGCAAAGGTATTTTGTGGAATGCCGTCGACGATTTTCTTCCAGGACTTTCCGTAGTTACTGGTTTTGTAGATGCTCGGCGTGAAGTCGTTCATCTTGAATCCGGCGCGGGCAAAGTAGGCGGTGCCGGCATCGTGGGGCGATACATCGATCACATTAATGATGCCTTCGGCGAGCCCCTTGGGCGTGACGTTCTCCCAAGTCTCTCCACCATCACGCGTGAGGTGCACGAGCCCGTCGTCCGAGCCGGTCCAAATCACGCCTTGGGTAATCGGACTCTCGGCGATAACGAACAGATTGTTGTAGCTCTCGGCGGTTATTTGCTCATTAGAGATCGGATAGCCACCGCGGCCCTGATGGTCTTTATCATTCCGGGTCAGGTCCTCGCTGAGTACTTCCCAGGTGACGCCACGATCGTTTGAGCCCATCAGGAACTGCGATCCATAGTAGATCTGGTTAGGGTCATGCGGTGACACAATCACCGGGCCATTCCAGTTGCCGCGGTATTTGAGATTCCTGGGCTCCTCACCCGTTACGCGCTCAGGATACGGCCGCACGTTTCGATACTGACGCGTATCCCGATTCCACTCGCCCAGCATGCTGGCGAAAAAGGTGGTGTAGACATATTTCGGATCGTCTTTGTTGAAGGCGATTGTGGCGCTTTCGCCTGATCCAATGGACCACCAGTGTTTGGTACCGATACCGCCCGCACGAAAACCACCGCCCATGCTCTGACTGGCGATGGTAATGCCGTTGGAATCCTGCTGCGAGGCGTAGATGCGGTAGGGGTAGGTATTGTCGGTAATCACTCGGTAAAACTGCCCGGTCGGCTGATTCATTAACGATGACCAGGTTTTTGCGCCGTCCATTGATACATTGGCGCCACCGTCATTGCCGTTGATCAATATGTCGCTATTGTCGGGATTGATCCAGATGGCGTGATGATCGCCGTGCGGCGCTTCATAGATGTCAAAATTTTTGCCGCCGTCTATGGACTTGATCAAAACGCCGTTCATCACCCAGACCTCGTCCTCGTCGTTGGGGTCGGCGGTAATGTGCATGTAGTACCAGGCCCGCGCCCAGGTATTCGGTTCGTCGCTGACCTGCTTGAACGTCTCACCCATGTCATCGGAGCGATAGACGCCGCCGTCACCATCTTTTGCTTCCATGGCGATGTAAACGATTTTCTGGTTCGCCGGCGAAATAGAAACACCCATTTTCCCTTTAAGTTCTGGCAGCCCTTTGGTGATCTCAACCCAGTTCGCACCACCGTCGGTGCTCTTGTAGACCCGGCTACCCGGACCGCCGCTCTTCACGACCCAGGGCTTGCGCCGAAAATCCCAGCTGGTGGCCATGAGGAAGTTGGGATCGGTCGCGTCCATGCTCATATCTGCAAACCCGGAATCCTCATTCACGTACAGGATCTTGTTCCAGGTTTTGCCGCCGTCGGTAGTTTTGTAGATGCCGCGTTCTTCGTTCGGACCCCAGGGGTTGCCTTGCGCTGCCAGGAACACCACGTCGGGATTTTTGGGGTGGATATGGATGCGACTGATGTGCCTTGTCGCTTCGAGACCCATGTGTGTCCAGGTTTTGCCAGCATCGGTCGACTTGTAGACACCGTCACCGTGGGAGGTTTTAACGCCCCGGACCGGACCTTCGCCGGTGCCTACGAATACAATGTTCGGATCGCTATCGGCGATATCAATCGCGCCGATGCCGCCGGTGTTAAAGAAGCCGTCTGAGACGTTTTCCCAAGTAGTGCCCGCGCTGGAGGTCTTCCATACGCCGCCACCGGTGGCGCCAAAATAGTAAGTCAGTGGGTCGCTTGCGATGCCGGCCACGGTCGTAACGCGACCGCCCCGGAAAGGGCCAATGCTACGATAGGCCATGGTCTGGTAAAGCGCGACATCGACGGAGTCGGCCGCGTTGGCATTGGCGCTCAGGCCGATAGACGTAGCCAGTAATGGCAGTAGTAGCGATAAAAGAAGGGTTGGCACCCTGAATATTCGGGACATTGTTTTCATGTGATGCTCCAGGGGACGCCGGTGAATTATATTATATATTACGGAAGCTGCCAGTCAGCCGTCTATGCGACGCGGTTGGGGGCGGATGCCAAAGAACCGCTAGTTAACAGTAACTGCTAACGAGACTGACTATGCTTTCTCATTTTTTGACTATCCGTGGCCGTTTGCTGGCTGCGTCGACGGCACTCTTCTTTGCGCTGGGTACGCATGCGCAGCCGCAGTCTCCCGAACAGATGTTCGGGTTCCAGCCCGGGGACGACTACAAGCTCGCGAGTTACGAGCAGATCGACGCCTATTTTCGACAGCTGGCACAAAAAAGCGACCGCGTACAACTGCGGGAAATCGGTCAATCAGTACTCGGCCGTCCATTGCTTCTCTTGACGATTTCGAGCGCCGATAACTTGGCGAATCTTGATCGCTATCGCTCGATTAGCGAGCAGCTCGCGCGCGCTCGAGTTGATGAGGACAGCGCCGATGCGTTGGCCCGCGAAGGCAAGGCAGTGGTTTGGATTGACGGCGGTTTGCATGCGACGGAGCTGGCGCACGGTCAGATGACGCCACTACTCGCGCATCGAGTCGCCACGGAAGAGTCAGCCGAAATGCAGGCAATCCGGGACAATGTGATTTTCCTACTCATGCCCAATATGAATCCGGACGGTCTGGAAATCGTGCGTAAATGGTATGTGAGCCAGCTAGGCACGCCATTTGAGCAGACCAACCCGCCCGAGCTGTATCACCATTACGTCGGGCACGATAATAATCGCGACTTCTTTATGAACAACATGCCGGAGTCGAAGGCCGTGGCCGAGGTGATCTATAACGAGTGGTACCCCCAGATCATCTACAACCAACACCAGAGTTCACCCGGTTATGCGCGCATCGTGATTCCTCCCTATTCGGACCCTGTGAATCCGATTATTCATCCGGGAGTTACCACTGGATTGAACGAGATTGGCAGCGCTATGGGCAATCGTTTTGCGCTTGACAAAATGCCCGGTGCCATTTCGGATGTGGGTTACTCGATGTGGTGGAATGGCGGCATGCGCACGGTCCCGTATTTTCACAACATGATCGGTATTCTTACGGAAACCGGTCATACTTCGCCGTCTCCGCGGTACTACGACCCCAAAGTCTTCCCGAAAATGCTGGCGGCGCGGGCCAATCCACGTGCCGTAGGCATCACCGTTGACGACGACGTGAGCGGTGTCCCGGAACCCAAAGTTCTCTACTCCTATCCCTGGGAGGGCGGCGAATCGCACTTTAGTGAGCCGGTGAACTACATGATTACGGGGTCAATCGCCGTGCTCCGAACCGCTTCCGACTCGCGACTCAAATGGCAGAAAAACATTTATCGCATGGGTCGCGATGCGATTGCCGATGGCGCAACGGGTACCCGCAGCTACGTCATTTCCGCGGATCAGGCGCACGCCGATGAAGCGATCAATCTGATCAATCTATTGTTAGAGGGTGGGGTAGAAGTCGATCGTGCGAGCGCATCGTTTAGGGCCGGAGGTAAGCGCTACGCGGCAGGCAGCTATGTCATCAGCGCGGCCCAGGCGTTCCGTCCGTACGTCGTCGATCTGCTGGAGAAGCAAACCTACCCGGACACGCGGTTGGATCCGGCGGGGTCTATCAAGCCACCTTACGACATAGCGGGCTGGACCTTGCCTTTGCAAATGGACGTTACGGTCGACATGTTGAGCGACCCCGTGGACGTTGATGCGGAGCGTTTGCGCGGGCCGGTGTCACTCCCGCCCGGAGACGTCCGCGGCAAGGCCAGCTATGGATATGCACTGAGTTATGCGGCTAACGCCAGCATCAAGGCGGTGAATCGATTGTTGGCAAGTGGAGAGATTGTTGCTTGGTCGACGGCGTCTTTTCGTGCCGGTCGAGAAACGCTCAACGCAGGCACATTTGTGGTTGAGCGTGGCGAGCAAACTGCGGGTCGAGTGGAAGCGCTGGCAGCGGAGTTCGGGGTTGATTTTATTGGTATGGGCAGCGCGCCGAAGGTGACGCTGGCGCCGCTCAGACTGCCGAAAGTCGGGATGTACAAATCCTACGTGGCCTCCATGGACGAAGGCTGGAGTCGTTGGCTTTTCGAGGACTATGGCTTCGAGCTTGTGTCGCTTTCAGATCGCGATATTCGCTCCGGAGACTTGTCAGCCCTGGATGCTATCGTCATGCCGCATCCCAATGCACGCGTGGCTTTTAAAAACAGTGTTGGGGTCATTTTGTCGGGTCATTCCCCCGGGATGATGCCCGATGAGTATACCGGTGGTCTCGGGCTGGAGGGCGCTTATGCCCTACAGCGCTTTGTGAAAGATGGCGGCACCATGTTGACCTTTGGTGACGCCGGCACCTTTGCCATCGAGCAATTTGGGCTGCCGATCCGCAACATCGTTGCTTCCGCTGCTGGCACTGATTTCTCCATACCGGGCTCTTTGATTCGCATCAAGGTAAACACTAGTGATGTTCTTGGCTACGGGATGAGTGACGAAACCGCTGCGAACTTTGTGCGCGGTGCCGCCTTTGATTCCCTAAGCCAGACGGATTGTGTGAACGACCTGCTGAATCAACGGCACTGCAGGGAAGTGACGCGCGGAGGTCGCTCTATGAAGGTCTTCGACGAGCCGATGCTGTTTGACAGCGTAGCCAGCTACGCAGAAGAAGATCTGCTGATGAGTGGCTGGGCCACCGGGGAAAAATTTATTGCGGGGAAGACGGCCTTGGCACGCGTCCCCCTGGGAGCGGGGGAGGTCATCGTGTTCGGCTTCCGACCGCAGTTCCGCGGACAGTCACGCGGTACCTACAAGCTGATCTTCAATGCTTTGCTTAACTCGACCGTGGACTGAAGGACTGTTTACAGGCACCAAACAGCGAGCCTCAGCATGTCAGCGTTACCGCAGCTATCAAGCCGCGTCGCTACCGCCAAGGCGTTTACGCCAGCATGCGTTCAGCGATTTCCGTCGCTGCGCGCTCCCCGCTTTCCATCGCGGCTTCCATACCCAGCTCTGCCTGTCTCAGATGCTCGCCGGCAAAATGCATGCGACCGTGTGGTTTGCCCATTGAGTTTGCCCACTCCACTACGCGTCCAACCGGCATTGCGAAACTACAACCACCGGCGGATGGGCCTTCGTTCCATGAGTTCACGCCGATGACTCTGAGTCGGCCACGCGTCGACGGGCGAATCCGCTCGATCTCCTTAAGGGCGAATGTACCTCGTGCCTCCGCAGGCATCCTGTCGAGAAATTTGGCCTTCTCGCTGGACGCGATAGCGCTCATTAGGGCCCGAGAACCATCCGGTTCGATCTGCTGGCGAATCAACTGTAGCGGGCCATCCGTCCACATCGACGCCCCCAGACCGTCGTCCTCCCAGTACGGGGCTGTCACTTCAAACCATATCTGAGACTGATTTGTGTAGGGCATATTCGCAACAGCATCCGCCTGACTACCTCTGAGGGGCGGATTTAGCGCAATCTTTCGCAGTGTTGAGAATGGTGTAGTCGCCAGAACAAAGTCAGCTTCAACTCGCCCGCCATCCTCCAGCTGCACGACGCATGTATCCTGCGTTTGCTCGACGGCTGTGACGGTGCTGTTTAATCTGATGCGGGTGTCGAGCTCCGCTGCCATCGCATCGGTCAGACGGGAAGTGCCACCAACGATATGTGAGGACAGCATTGAGGCTATCTCGTAATGGTCCAGCTTGGCGCGAGCCTCGTCGTCAACCTTGCCCATTTCGACCTGACCGCGTGTGGATTCCTGCAACATCCGCAGTACGCTGTACTTATCCAGTGGGGAGCGACCGTTGGTCTCGAACATAATACGCACGGCTTCCGGGGACGCGCCTTGGCGTTGCAACCACTCGGCAATAGAAATGTCGTATGCGGCGGCGGCGGGGCTGCGCCAGGCGTTTACATCCGTAAAAGGTGTCCGCCTGCCAACATAGAAGTTGAAAAGCGCGTGCGGAAGGATTTCGCGCTCGTCACCCACGGTGAGATTGAATGGCGACTCAGCCCAGGTATCCGCGGGCACCATTCTGTCTCCAACTACCGGGGTGTACGGTGCATTGACATGCGAGCCAGGTGCTAGCTTGATCCCCACCCTGCGGCAGGTGTTGAGCACTCGGGCATAGGTCCTGCCAATCTGCGACGCGCCGATGTCCGGTGAATGGAACCAGTTGTCTGCGGTTCGACAGCGACCGCCTGCCCGATCCGTTGCCTCCAGCACCACAACCGAGGCGCCAAGCTCTCGAAGTAAAATTGCAGCATTGAGACCGGCTAGCCCGGCACCCACAATGGCAACGTCGATTTTTTCCGGTGCTGCGCGGAGCTTGCCACTGAGACCCGCATAGGTCAGTGCGCCACCGGCGAGAGCCATGAGCTCGCGACGACGGAGTCCTTGCTTGAGGCTGTTCGAATCTGAATTACTCATGGACGTGCTCCCGGTCGCATTTTCGGCTCGTTGCCTTTACTCCAGTTAAGCACGTGCTGCATTTGACCGGTACTGAAATTTCCAGAAGTGTTGAGAGCTTTCTGTACGCAGGACTCGGCTGCTGCAACGTGCTTCTATGGATAACATAGATATTCCTCGGCCTTCGGCAAGACTGCGATAGCAAGCTCCAGACTCGGCAGCGTCAAGTGTCCATCTTTGATCTCGAAGTGGTGCCGACGCTTCCAAATCCAGCGATAATGCTTTGCTCTGTCTCTGTATTTATCGTTGGAGATAACGTCTGAGCCATCGTTCTTCGCTTGCCTTAAGATGTATTCGTCAGCCTGGGTCCCGCTTGGTACAACATAAAAGTGCGTTGAAGCGAGCGCCGGATCAGTAATCCGATCAAAGGCGTCCAGCTGATCCGCTCGATGGTCCTGGATAATGTAGCGCGTGCTGGCATCAAAGAAACAGTCGAACGTCGCACCGCATTTATGCAGTGTGTCGCACAGCGCGAGCACATAGCGTACTTCCGGGTAGGCCATGCCGTGGAGCAGCGTCACGTTGGTGCCGTCAATGACAAAGCTGCGTCCGTGTAAGCTCAAGTGAATGGTGCCACGGGGCTGCCCTAGTTCCTGGACGCGTTGAGACGCTCGAGCCCGGCGCTTATGCTGATTAAAGGCTCGTAACCCAGATCGCGTCGCGCGGCGCTAATGTCGTACCAGTGCGCAGTCGCGAGTTGCTGCGCAGACCAGCGCGTCACGGGTGGCTCGTCGTCGCGTTGGGCCAGGTGCCACCACACTTCTGCCAGAGCGCCTGCGAGCTTTGCTATAGCTGCTGGTATCGGCTTGATTTGCGCCTCCACACCGATGGCGTTGAGCAGTGCGGTGATGATTTTTCCCTGGGGCCAGGGATCGTTATTGGAAATGAAGTAGGTCTTGCCATGGCAGGTCGGGTTTGTTTCGAGTGCCGTGAGTGCCAGCAGATGCGCCCGCGCCGCGTTATCGATGTAAGTCACGTCAACGAGTTTGCTCGCTCCGGCTAGTTTTAGCGTACTCCTGCGCGCGCGTTCTTCCAGTCGCGGGAGCAGTTGGTTATCGCCGGGACCCCAGATCAGATGCGGACGCAGTGACACGGTTTTTAGTAGGTCATCGTTGGCCGCCATGACCAGTCGCTCGGCCGCCGCCTTGGTTTCTGGGTACGCGGCGGCGTATTGGTCCGGGTAGGGCAGGGACTCGTTGCCTCCCTCAATATCGCTGTCGCCGTGCGTGACGCTCGGAGAAGAGGTGAACACGAGACGGCGAATATCCAGCGCACGACACGCATTCAGCACGTTTTGTGTTCCGTCGACATTAATGGCTCGATACACTGCTGCATCGCCCCAGGCGCCAGCTTTGCCCGCGGTATGAATTACAGCGGCGCAACCCTTTGCGGCCGTCAGCACATCCTCCGGTGTTCGAATATCCCCGCGCCGTTGCTCCAAAGCCGTGCCAGCGAAGTTATCGATTCTGCTACGCTGGAATGCGACAGGCTCGTCCCCCTGGGCGAGTAGCTGCCGGCAGATGGCCTGACCGAGAAAACCGCCGCCACCGGTCACCAGGACTTTCATGCCGCCGCCCAGATTGCCAGCGCTTCGCGTCCGATCTTCGAGTTATGACGAGTGTCTACGGGGAAGCCTGGATGGAACAGGACTCTTTTCAGTTCGCGGAGCGACTCGTGCTGTGTGGACAGTTCTATTACCGCTCGCTTTACGGACTGCCCCAGAACGCTATTGCCGTCCTCGCTGCGCTCACGCAACTCAATGCACAAGACCGGTTCCTGTCGCCCGGGTTCCCCGACACCGACCAGGGCCGTTCGCTCAACACCCTGAATCGTATTAAAGATCGCCTCCACCTGATCTGCGAACAAATCGCCCTGGGCCGTTTGCACCCTCTGCGATTTACGGCCGCAAAACCACAGTCGGCCCTCTGGGTCGAGATACCCCGCATCGCCCATACGGTGCCAGATCTTATTTGCCTGGTCTCGGGTCTTCGACAGACGAGTCTGCCGTTGTCGTCTCCAGTAGCTATCGGTTGTTGTCGGGCCTTGCACGATTATCTCACCGAGCTCGCCGGAGCGAAGAAAGTCGCCGTCATCGACGCTCTCCAGCGCATCATCAGTCAGTCGCAGAATAGCCACCCGATTTGGCTCCACCGGACGTCCTACGCAGGTTCCGCGGCCCGCTCGCGTGGCCGCGACAAGCTCCTCACTCATCTCCTCGCTAGAAATACTCGCCACCGGCAAGCACTCAGTCGCGCCGTAGGGTGTGTGCACGCGACCCTCGCGAGGCATTGACTGTTGCATCATGCCGACGGTTTTTGCGGGTACGGCGGCGCCAGCGGACAGCACGCGTTTAAGCGTCTGCAACTTCAGTTGCTGTTCAGTGCAGTAACTGCCAAGGACTTTAAGCAGTGCGGGTGATCCGAACAGATTGCTTACGGAGAACTGCTCGATAGCTTGAACCAGGTAGGCTGGATTGGCCTTCGCTGGCCGTGTGGGATCCATAAAGGGCACGACCGTGGTCATACCAAGGGCCGGGTCGAACAGAGCAAACGGAGGAAACGTAGCGAGATCGATCTCCCCGGGTTTGATACCGAAAGTATTGCGCAGCAGATCGACCTGCGCCACGAAATGCCGGTGACGATAGACCACGCCCTTGGGGATGCCCGTACTTCCGGAGGTAAAGAGAATAGCCGCGGTTTCGTCTGGTTGCGTATCCGCCATTACCGAAGCGCCGGCATTGCTGCCTTTGCTGGCAAGGCTTTTGAGTGTAATACCGCCCCAGGTGAGACGTGGCCCAATAGTAATGGTGCGGCGAATCGATTGTGGCGACCAGCGCAGGAGTACGCGTGCAAGCTGGGCTTTGGTTATGCCGATGAATGCTTCGGGCTCGGCTTCGCCCAGACATTGTTTTAAGGGTTTGAGGCCGATGCCCGGGTCGATTAATACGGGCACAATGCCAGCTTTGAAAAGTGCAAAGAAAAGCGCAAAAAAATCCAGACCCGGTGGCACCATTAAGGCCACTCTTGTGCCTCGTTCGATACCATAGCTGGCCAGGCCACGCGCGTACCGATCGCTCAAGGCATCGAGCTGCGCGTATGTGGCGCTGCGATACTGCACTATGCCCTTACGAACGCCCGTGGGGTAATGGATCGCGGGGGTATCGGGTTGCGTCAAGGCCTGCTGTGCAAGAGCTGTCGCGACGTTGCACGGCATGTCAGACGTCGGCTTAGCTGGCGACGGATCTATCACTGTTCCCGGTCTCGTTTCTGACCTCGCTCCCTTCTTTATTCCCGGCACTGGTTCCTGCTGTTGCGGTAAGGAACTGCTCGATCCGGTCCAACAGAGGCTCGCCGCCATCTTCGAGAACATAGTGTCCGCAGTCCGCGAGTGGGTAGAGTTCCGCATTTGGCAGGTAATGCTGCCAGTCGCGGTAGAAGGTTTCATCGAAGACGAAGTCCTTCAGGCCCCAGGCGAGCAAGGTAGGCTTGTCTGCAAAACAATGCAGTTGCGCCGCGGTGTCTGCGATCAGTTGATAACCGCGATCACCCTCCTTGAGTGGGATATCCTGCACGAAGCGTACGGTGGCGATGCGGTTGGCCCAGCTGTTGTAAGGGCCTGTGTAGCCGCCCCGGACGGCTTTGCTGACAGGCTTCTTGAACGCGATCCGGGCGGCCACAGCTGAAAACGCGTTGACGCCCCGTATCAATCCCGCGCCGATTTTTGTGCGCCCGCCAAGCCACAGTGCGAAGGGAAGATCTTTGTCGGCGGGCATGGGGAATGCCGCCGTGTTTAGTATGGCGCATCGTTCAATTCGCTCAGCGCGGGTTGCGGCCCAGGCAAAACCGATCATGCCGCCCCAGTCATGTACCACCAGCGAAAGTGGAGCCTGCTCGCCAATAGTTGCCTGTACCAGCGCACCCAGATCCGCAACCCGCTGCGCGAGATGGAAGTCATATTGCCCGTCGCCAGGCTTGTCGGAGAGGCCGCAGCCGATGTGGTCGGGCACGATGCAGCGATAGCGATCGCGCAGACGCAGTACGAGATTGCGATAATAAAAGGACCAGGTCGGATTGCCATGCAGCATGAGTAGCACGGGCGCGTCACGAGGGCCTTCATCGAGGTAATGTAGCCTCTGGCCGTCGATGTCGAGCCAGTGCGACTCGAAGGGGTAGAGATCCTGCGGTGGACGGTAGGCTGTGGTCACGAGCTACCAGACGACCTCGGCCATGGCGCAGTTTAGCCCCGAGCCTATACCCAGCAATGCGACTCGGTCGCCTTTTTTTAGTTTGCCCGCCTCGACAACCTTCGCCAGTACAATGGGCACGGATGCGGGTCCGATATTGCCCATGTGGGGGTAAATCGCATGAACCTTCTCCGGATCCAGACCCAGTACATTGACCAGAGATTCCGTGTGTACCTTGCTCACCTGATGGACTATAAACTGGTCCATCTCATCAACGACCCAATCCAGAGCAGAGCTGGTCGCCTCGAAGGTCTGTGCCGCGAGCTTCAGACCCGCACTGAGAAGCGTGCGCGTGTCCGTGCGCATACGATCCATATTGCCCTGGCATAGCTGATTAAACTGCGTGGCTGCGCGAGTTACGCTGCCGCGATAGCTGTGACCTTGCGGTGCGAGTTCACGACGCGCCATGATCATGGCAGCGGCGCCTGAGCCGAGGGTCAGTGATGCGAACTCCTCGCGGAATTGCTCTTCCTCCACCTGAGGGTCAAGTAAACGCTCAATAGTGGCGTCTATGAGCGGTTGACTGGTTTCACCATCAACAATCAACGCATAGTCCAGTTCGGTGCGCTCAATCATGCGTGCGGCGATGTCCATGCCGTTGAGGAATCCCAGACAGGCATTGGCTACGTCAAAATTCAGACAATCCGGTGCCAGACCGAGATTGCCATGCACGATGCAGGCAGTCGACGGCTCGAGAAAATCCCGGGACACGGACGTGTTTATGATCACGCCGATGCGAGTGCGGTCGATACCGCTTTCTTCGATGGCTTTTTCTGCCGCAAGGGTTGCAGCGTCAGAGGGTGGTGTGCCCTTCTTCCATATACCTCGAGATTGTATGCCCGAAATCTCTTCCAGCAGGTTTTCGCGCACGCCCAGTCGATCCATTGTGGGTTTGAGACGCTGAGCGATCTCTTTCGAGCTCAGGCTGATTGGCGCGTCTACGGCGGCCAGGGACTGGATGACGACGTTCTTGAAATGCATGCGTGAGAGCTCTCTGCTGCGTAGCCGATGCGGGCTACGGTTGAATGATCATGGACGCCTTTGGTTTCGGGAGCAGAACATCTCCCGGCAGGCGTTCGCACTGTTCACAGTGTGTACAGTATCTTTATCACAGTATCCACGGTAATGGTGCGGTGCTTGTCCGGAGGAGAGTTCTACGCGGGCTACCCCCCCAACTGGATCGACGTATAGCCTAACAACGCCGAGCGTCAGGGGCAACGCGGCCCGCGCCGAACAAAATGTAATGCCAGCGGCTTGACGGCAAGAGGACTACACCGGGGGCTTCGTTCAATATGTGCTACAGGCCCGCCTTAGATCGCTCGAGGGCTCTCCGCTGGCTTACTTTTCGAAGAATTTTTTGCACGTCCGGGTTCTGAACCACTGACGCCAGCTCCCAGGAAGTCTCAAGTCCCGGTTCTGGTAACCAGCCCCGGTCTGTTGCCGAGCGAAAATACTTTATTACCGCTTCCGTATCGTTTTGCAAAGCGGCGAGTTGCATAAGACTAACGTCTCGCATGAAGCTCGTCATACCTCGCTCGCCCTGAATAATGAGTGTCTTTTGCATGTGGTCACGCACAAAACGAAATTTCTCTGTGTCACCGGTCGCGCGGTATGCCTGCGCCAAAAATCCCAGGTATTCAGCGTGCCATGCTGCCGCAACGGGAGCAGCCTTGAATATTTGCTGGGGTGAGCCGAAGGAACGCTCAAAGTAGTCGATGCAACCCTGACTGCTATTCACGCGAAGAAACGCGTCACATATGTGCCCGAGCTGTCGCGCCGTATCCGAGGTGCTGACTCGCAGAGCCGAGATTAGTTGTTCGACCTCTTTGCTTCTCCCCAGCGAGGCGAGACCCAGAATCTGGTGCTCCGGCAAACCTACCTCGCTGATCGTCGCGTAGTCAGCGAGCGCCAGTAACCCGTATCCCAGCCACCGTGTATTCACGCCGCGTTCCGGTTGGAGGCGATACACGCGCCGAAACGCGAGAACCGCATCCGCCACGTCGCCCGACATCATGCTCACAATGCCCCGCGCGTACCAGACATTAGTGTTGCTGCCAACAATACCGCTAACACGGCTGATAACCCTGGATGCTTCGTCGAGCCTGTCTGCACGCGAGTAGTGCCACACAAGGTTGCTAAATGCGACACCGAACAACGGATCGCGCTCTACCACGGCCTCGAGAATTCGGATGGTTTCGCGAAGATCACCAATCTGCGCAGTAACGTTGCTGAGCCAGGTTGCGGCCTGGGATGAGGATGGATTGATGCTGACCGCGCGCTCCAGGGATGTCCTGGCTTGCTCGGCATCTCGTTGGCTTAACAACAGTACACCGTTGATCGCGTGGGCCTCGGCGAGTAATGGGTCCAACGCCAGTGCTTCTGCTATCAGGCGTTTTGCGATCGGGTATGCAACAGTGGCCGGCGCAACACCGTAGGAACCCGGTGCATCAGACAGTAGTAGGACAGCGAGAGACTTTTGAGCGCGTGCCGGCGCGTAGTTTGGGTCGAGTTCGATAGCACGTTCCAGCATTGCATCCGCCTGTCGCATTTGCTCTGTATTTCGCGTGCGAATCATCTCTCGGGCGCGAAGATAAAGCGCATAAACTTCTGATGAAGTCGCCTTGGTCGCCTGAATCTTGCCGCCAGTAAGTGTAAGAAGAAGACTGTCGGTAATCCGTTCGGCGATGGCATCTTGCACGGCAAAAATGTCACTGAGGTTGCCGTCATAGGTATCGGAAAACAAATGGAAGCCGTCTTTGGCCTCAATGAGCTGCGCTGTTACCCGTATCTGATCCTGGGACTTACGAACCGAGCCCTCAAGGATGTAGGCGACACTCAGAAGTTCGCCTATTTCCCGCAGATCCCTATTTTGACCCTTGAATGCAAACGATGAGGTGCGACCGGCGACTTTCAGCTGCGGCACGTTAGCAAGTTTGTTCAACAGTTCCTCAGACAGGCCATCCGCAAAGTAACCCTGGTCAACGTCTGAGGACATATTCTCGAAAGCGAGCACGGCCAGGGATATCTGTTCGCCTGCGTCGTTTGCGGGCTGGTCGGTTTCAACGATCGTCTCATTGGCGGACGTGTTGGATGTAGACATGAGAGTGTCTTTGTAAAAGACTGCTATAACGACCAGAATCAGCATGCCGATGGTGACGTAATCAAGGCGCTTGCTGGCGTTGCTGCTGGCGTTGCTGCTGGTGTTGCTGGTGTTGCTGGTGGAGCTGCTACCGGCTTGCTGTTCCCGGTTTACTTCGTGCTCTCTCTTGATTCCGTCGGGCGTAAGCTCAAAGGCCCAGGCAAATATCAGCACCGGCGGTAGGCAAAGCGCGAAACCCAGCATGAAGACGCGCATTACCCAGTCTGGGGCTGCTGCGGCATCAAGGACCAGATCCAACACCTGAATCAGGAGCCAGCAGGTCACCACGTACGCAATGCCAACTCGCACCACGTTTCGTCGTCTTAATTCCTGAAAAAAACTCGTCACGATCGCGCCCAGAGTATTTGCTTGCAGATTATACGCACAGGAATTGGGGTAGTCATTGAAACGAACGGTAGTGAGTTAGTTGTTCCAGGCTTCGTAGAAAGTGGCGGCTACAGGTACGCCGTCACGCATTGCCGGTAGGTAGCTCGACTTCAGCATTATGTCGAGAATCTCATCTCTACATAGCTCGCGCCATACCCCAGACACTACCCTACCGTTTGACGGGTGCCCATTCCTGTCCACGTCGACTGCAACCCACATTTGATTTAGAAAGGTCCGGCAAATTCCGGGAAAGCATCCTCGGGTCATCCTCTGTGGTGCGGATACAGCGTATTTACTGCCAGGAGTTTTAGTAAACATATGCGGGTAGATGCTGATTGTTCTGGCGTCATCATCGGCAGCAAATGCCACGGAAAAATTGATCCAAACGCCCCTCCTTCTACCATCGACCGCAGCTGGACTCAAATAACCTTTTTTTAAGCCTTTGGTGGTAGCGCGTTCAAACGGGCGGTACTCGGAAGATGGGTTGGCCATCACAATGAATCTCTCGATCAGCCCCGAAGGTTTAACTTGAGCCGACGCAATCACCACCATGGGATTTTTCGGCATGTCTTTGGGAAACCTGATGTTCCGAATGAGCTTAGCACCGTCATCGATAAAGGCCGCGGGCTGAAACTCAATTGCATTGCTACAGACGGGTAGGGAAAGAGCAATAAAAACGTGCCATACCCGCCAATTATTTTTATTGAAGCGGGGTTTGTGTGTGTGTCCAGTTTGCTAGTTGTTACCTACTCTAAAGTCCGCTCACCGGCACGCTGAAAGAGGCAGTTCTACGCGCTGTTCACGGCCATCTGGCAAGCGCTCAATCCGATAGCAGCCACTAATTTCATTGCCGCCATCCAACGCATGGTCACACTGGCGGTGATCGCCGTGGTCATGCATGAGGCCGTAGGTGATGGCGGAGCCAATCGCTACACCGCCCAACGGGTACAGTGGCCAGCCCCAATTGCGATTGCTGCGCCAGTTGCTACGGTTGTTCCAATGCCGACTGTTGCGCCAGTTGAATTGATTCCTATAGCGCGGCGATACGAAGAAGCTGTTGTTGCGCCACTGCCGATTCCGGTTGCTTCGCCAGTGTCGTAGCTGCTGGTTGCGACGATTCAGGCTCCCATGATGATCGGCACGATCCCAGTTTTTTCCACGGCGGTTCCCATCGGCACTAGCGTCCAATGACAGGCCGGCGACAAGCAGCGCGGTTAATCCAAGCGATATCAGTGATTTATGCATGTCCAACACCTCCTTGCAGTGACATGGATTCAGCCTAGACCACGCAGCCTGAACGCAGCCTGAACAGAAAGAGTGTTTTTTAACTGGCTTGTTCAGGCTCGGTTCAGGCTGCTGTTCGTAGACTACTGCCAGTCAATCAACCAAGGGGAAATGACATGAAAAGGTTTCTATCTCTCGTGCTGGTCGCAGGCGCAGCTCAAGTGCATGCGACAAATCAGAGCAGTGTTATCGATGCGCCGGTGGTAGATGTGCAGCCCATCGTCGAGGTGTATACCCAGCGTATACCGCATGAATCGTGTCGCGAAGAGCGCGTTCGAGTGGTTGAGCGTGGCGCCCGTCGTTCCGCCACGCCGACGCTGGTAGGCGCTGTTCTGGGCGGTACCGTCGGCAGCGTTCTAGGTCGTAACTCCAGCAGACGAGATGTTATCGGCGGTGCCGGCGCTATTTTAGGCGCCTCCGTAGGCTATGATCGAAGCAGGCGTCAGGCCGTCAATAGCAGTTATTATGTCACCGAGAATGTGTGTACAACGGAGTATGAGCTTCGGGAGCGGGAGCGTACCAGTGGCTATCGCGTGAGTTATCGCTACGGCGGTGGCATTTACGAAACCCGAACAGACTATGACCCCGGGTCGACGATTGCGGTGCGCGTCAAACTGGAGCCTCTGCCCTGACGCGCGTGTTTAAAACCTCAGGAGATTTCACTTTTGCGAGCCTCGCTGTTACTGGTTTGTCTCTTTGCTTTTCTTTGCAGCCCCGGGGTGTCGGCGCAGGATGGAGAGGGCCTGGAAGACTGGCAGAAGAAAATTCTGAAGGCCATTGAGGCATCGGAACGGGACCGCCAGCCTGCGAAAGACAGCAGCCGTTATTCGAGAAATCGTGCCGACGATGATGGGGCAGCGCGTGCTGCCGCAACGGCTCGCAAGCGCTATGGCGGAAAGGTGCTTGCGGTGGTGAAGAGCGGTGGTAGCTATCGCGTGCGTCTGCTTGGCAAGGATGGTCGCGTCACTACCGTGACTGTCGAGGGCTAGGGCATGCGCTTGCTTGTGGTAGAGGATGATGCGCGTTTGCGTGTGCGTCTGGCGGAGCATTTTCGCGTCGCGGCCTGGATTGTTGACGAGGCGCCAGACGGTGCGCAGGCGCGCTTCCTGGTTTCTGAGTATGACTTCGATGTCGCGATCGTCGATCTTGGCTTGCCTGATATCACCGGTGTCGCGTTGATCGAAGAGTGGCGGTCCGAGGGGCGGGACCTTCCTATCCTTATCCTCACCGCGCGCGCGGACTGGCAGGACAAAGTAGGAGGACTGGAGGCGGGGGCGGACGACTATGTCACCAAGCCTTTTTATCTCGAAGAGATTGAAGCCCGGGTTAACGCGCTGTTGCGCCGGTCCGGCGGTCGTACAACCGCAAGCGCCAGCTATGGGGCGCTGCGTATCGACTTTAGCGCGCGTCGAGTGTTTCTTCAGGCGGAAGAGCTGTCGCTCACCGCGTTCGAATACAACACACTTGCTTATCTTGCCCACCGCGGCGGCGATCTCGTCTCTCGCTCAGAGCTTCTGGAGCATCTTTACGACGGCGATACCGATCGCGATAGCAATGTCATCGAAGTGTTTATCGGTCGTCTGCGCAAGAAGCTTGATCCGGACGGCGCATTCAAACCTATAGAGACGGTGCGCGGTGCAGGTTATCGTTTTGCGCTGGAGCCAGAGAGCGCGTGAGCGTGTTGCCACAGTCACTCGCCAGGCGGCTGCTGCTGGCGGCACTTTTATTGTTGCCGCTAACGCTGGGATCTACGGCCTGGTATCTCGAACGTGCTCATCGCGAGGCGCTGGATGCGGCTATCGCTGAGCGCCTGCAGTTGCAGGTTTTGGCGCTCCTCGCACAGGCGGAGATCAGTGATGGTCTAGAGCTTCCTCTCAGACCGATGGAGACACGCCTGCTGCAGCCAGGTTCCGGACTCTATGCGCTGGTAAGCGGAGCGCTGGGCGAGCCGCTCTGGATGTCGCCCTCCGCGGCGTTGCTGCCGTCTCCTTTGGAGCGACTGACAGGGGCTATTCCCACGCTTGGACCGGGTGAGCGACACGATAGTGAGCGTGACGGACTGATGCGCCACGCGTATCAGGTAGTCTGGGAAATGGAGAGCGGCGAAAGTTTGCCTTTGCAATTCCTGGTGGCCGAGAGCGCGGCGCCGCGAGACGCTGACGTGGTGGCTTTTCGAGAACAACTCCTGCTGTGGCTTGCGGCGACCTTGCTGCTGTTGCTGCTGATCCAGGTGTTGATTGCGCGCTGGGGTCTGCAACCGCTGCGGCAACTCGCAGAACGGATCGCACGGATTGAGTCCGGTGAAGGGATCGACCTGGCAGGCGAGTGGCCGACCGAGGTGCGGCCGTTGGTGGATAACCTTGAAGCGCTGCTTGCCGGCGAGCAACAGCGACGGGACCGCATGCGCAATACGCTTTCAGACCTTGCGCACAGCTTAAAAACGCCTCTCGCTGTGCTGCGCAGCTCAGACCCTGCGTCTTCCTCTTTTGCTGAGTTGCAGCGCGAGCAACTTGAGCGCATGGAAGAGGTCATAGGGTGGCACCTCCAGCGTGCGGTAGGAGGGAATCACCGCCTGTTGCAACGTACCGACGTGATGCCAGTTGTCGAGCGGCTGCGCAATACCTTGCTCAAAGTCTATGCCGCGCGGCAACTGACTGTGACACTGAGCGGGGAGTCGAGCGCGCAGTTTCGAGGCGATGAGCGTGATTTGATGGAGTTGCTTGGAAACTTGTTGGATAACGCCTGCAAATATGCAGCGAAACTCGTTCATGTTGAAGTCAGCGGCGGTGCGGAAGAGGCCAGGCTGCGCCTATGTATCGACGATGACGGTGACGGCATATCGCCGGAACTGCGTGACACACTGCTTGACCGGGGAGCACGCGCGGATACGCGGCGAGAGGGGCAGGGCATTGGTTTAGCCGTGGTAAGAGACATCGTGGAGTCTCAGGGCGGCACTATCAGGCTCGGGGAAAGCCCATTGGGTGGCGCCCGGGTAGAAATTGCGATGTCCTGAGTAACTTCGGCGAGGGGGCGCCCAGTCCTCACGAGACATCCCGTTTCCGAGTTGATTGCCTGCACGTTTTGCGGGCGGCTTTCAGGCACGTTCTCAGGTAATTCCCCCCGGCCTTTTTGACCCATACTCTTTACGCTGTATAAGGCATTGTTTCACTGTGCCTGATGGCTGTTTGAGAGTAGAGTTTACCGGCCCTGTGACTTGGGCGTGTGTGGGTGAGCGGTCTGCATGCGGGGCTCTCCGATAGTCAATCATTCAGCATTCACGCGGCGAGTCGGTGGGCGATGAAACATGCCAACTTTTGCGGCAATCCCGTTTTCATCGCCCGCCGTACCTACAGCAAATTTATGGGTCGTATGGGCCTATTTAGCGGAGATTATCGATGGCCACACCCCGGCGCGACCTTTTGGCCGGCCTTACCCTTGCTAAGACCGTTGCTAAGACCGTTGCTAAGACCCCCGCTAAGACCCCCGCAATGATCCTTGCAACGATCCTGCTGACTACAGCTTGTAGTGACGTTGGTGATGCAAACAATGCTGCTAGCCGCGCTGCCGCAGGCCGTTCTGCGGTTCCCGTAATCGTCGAGCCAGTGCAGTTGAGGCAGCGACGGACCCGCGTAGAGGCGGTAGGCACCGCACGCGCCAGACGCTCCGTGTCCTTGTTCCCGGAGGCTGCTGGTGAAGTCGTTGCGCTCAATTTCCAACCCGGCGATCGCGTCAAGGAGGGCGCGGTGCTCCTCGCTCTTGACTCAAGAGACGAGAAACTGGCTCTGGAGTTGGCACAATTGCAGCTCGCTGACGCCGAACGAACCCTCGCGCGGTACACAAAAGCTAACAGTAATGTCGAGCTCACCGTCCCGGAGACGACTATTGATACCGCGCGAACCACGTTTGACAGTGCTCGAATAGAACGTGACCGCGCAGAAATCACGCTGCAACGTCGCTTTGTGACGGCTCCTTTCGAAGGCTACGTTGGCATCACCGATGTGGACGCCGGGGATCGTATCGATCCGACCACGGAAATCACTACGATCGATGACCGCAGCTTGCTGCTCGTAAGCTTTGAAGTGCCCGAAGCGTTTGTCGGGCGTCTGCAGTCAGGAGATTCAGTGCGCATCGAAGTGTGGAGTGCGGAACGCACTGAGGCCCGCGGTCGCATTGTTGACCTCGGCTCCCGCGTCGACCCTCTTTCTCGCGCTTTTACCGCGCGCGCTGAGGTGAGTAACGTGGATGACCAACTTCGGCCGGGCATGAGTTTTCGCGTTGAACTGGACCTCAAGGGCGCTGCCTACCCTGCAGTACCTGAGGTCGCTCTGCAATGGGGCGCGGAGGGCGCCTACATCTGGATTGTTGAGAACGATCGGGCACAGCGCATAGACGCGCGGCTGGTACAGCGCCAGGAAGGACGCGTGCTCGTTGACGCCGCGGTGCCAGCGGGTGCTTTAGTCGTCGGTGAGGGCGTGCAATCGATGCGCGACGGCATTGCAGTTCGCACAATGGACGCCGAAGCCCTGGCTCGGGACGCGCGCGGCGTCCTCACCCCCGCTGCGAAAGAGGGCTGACGCGCCATGAGCAAAGACCTCGTCTCCGACGCACGCAACGATTTACCTGCTCTCGGCGTGCGCCGCCCGTGGTTGGTTGCGGTTATGAATCTGCTGATTGTCATCGCAGGTATAGCCGCGTTGATGGCGGTCGAGGTTCGCGAGCTTCCGGATGTCGATCGACCGGTGATCAATGTGCGCGCCCAACTCCCGGGCGGTTCGCCGGAGACCATGGACGCGGAGGTCACGCGCATTCTTGAAGGCGCTGTTTCGCGGGTTTCTGGTGTGAGAGATATTCGTTCGAACAGCGAGGAGAACAGCACGCGTATTCGCGCTGAGTTTCGCCCGGGCTACGATCTCGACAGGGCTGCAACGGATGTGCGCGAGGCGATAAGCCAGACCGCGCGTGATTTGCCAGATGATGTTGAAAACCTCTCTGTATTCAAGGCTGATCAGGATGCGGAGGAGGTGGTACGCGTTGCCGTGCTCAGCACCCGTTACAGCGAGGAAGCCCTGACACGGATTGTCGAGCAGGACATCGTCCCGGCTTTCATGGCCTTGCCTGGCGTGGCTGATGTGCCGCTGTTCGGTAATCGCCAGCGTACCTTGCGTGTAATTGTCGATCCGCTGCGTCTCGCCAGCTATGGTCTTACGGTGAGTGATGTCGCGGCGGTTCTGCGCGACGCGCCACTGGATGTGCCGGCGGGAAGTTTTCGCGGTGGCGATCAGCAACTGATAGTCCGCGCAGATGCTTCCGTCGTTACAGAGGAACAGGTGGCCGAGACCATCATCACAGGCACCGTGCGCATTGCGGACATTGCTAACGTCACATTCGCTCCCGCCGATGCCGAATCCCTCGTACGCTTCGATGGCCAGCGTGTCGTAGGCATCGGCGTGGTCCGTCAGGCAGGATCCAACACCATCGAAATCGCGGCTGGGGCCGACCGCATTATTGATCGACTCAACGCGCGCTTCGACGATCTGAGACTGAAAAAGATTTCGGACAACGCCATCTTTATTCGTGGTGCGGTCAAGGAAGTGCTTATCAGTCTACTGCTGGCGGTGCTGGTAGTGGTTGCGACAATTCGCATCTTTTCGGGGTCCTGGCGACTTACCTTGATTCCAGCCGTTGCGATCCCCGTCTCGCTGCTGGGAACCGTCGCGGCGGTTTGGTTGCTCGGTTTCTCGATCAACATATTGACGCTGCTGGCCCTTGTGCTCGCTACGGGGCTTATCGTCGACGATGCCATTGTTGTGCTGGAGAACATCCAGCGTCGCCGTAGTCAGGGGCTTGGAGCCAGCGCCGCCGCGCTGCTAGGTACTCGCCAGGTGTTCTTCGCTGTAATTGCCACTACCGCCGTGCTGGTCGCGGTGTTCGTGCCGATTGCCTTCCTGCCGGGCACGGCGGGTCGGCTGTTCCGGGAGTTTGGTCTGGTACTTGCCGTAGCAGTGATGATTTCTTCCTTCGTCGCTTTGTCTCTCGTTCCTGCCGCCATGGCGCGCCTTGGACGTTCTCCCGAGGGCGCGATGGATCTACGGTTGCGAGGATTGGGTAGCAGGCTTCAGCGTCTTTACAGTCGCTCCCTGGGCGTTGTGCTCGCATACCCATGGCCGGTGCTGGTGCTCTGTTTGTTGTCCGCTGCCGGCGCCGGAGCACTCTACTTCCAACTTGACCAGGAATTGCTGCCGACCGAGGACCGTGGGGAGGTCACCATTTTCGCCCGGGGGCCCGATGGTGTGGGGCTGCCCTATATGGGACGACAGGCTGAGCGCATCGAAGACGTGTTGCGGCCCTTGGTCGAAAGCGGTGAGATCACCTCGCTGTATACGGTGGTCGGCCGCTACGATCCGAATCTGGTATTTATCAGCGCGCCACTGGCCCCCTGGAGTGAACGTGAGCGCAGTCAGCAGCAGATCATTGCGGAAATAGCCCCGATCCTGCGCAATCTTCCGGGCGCGGGACCCCGGGTAGGCGGTAGCAATAGCCTCAACCTTCGCGGCGCGGGTGGAGGCCTGGAGATCGTTCTTACCGGCAATGACTACGGGCGTATTTACTCGGCCGCGCGGGACTATGCGGACGCGATCAGGCAGCGCCTGACCAGTGTTAGCGGACCGCGCATTGGATACCAGCCGACCCAGCCGCAGCTATCGGTACGCATCGACCGACGCCGTTTGTCGGATCTGGGTATTGCCTTACCTGACCTTGCGGAAACCCTGCGTGCGATGATCGATGGCCTTGATGTGATAGATCTCAATGTTGAGGATCAGGCGGTGCCCATTATGCTCGAGGGCGGCGCAAACGCCATCGATGATCCGGGTGATCTGGTCAATCTCTATGTGCGCACCGGCGGTGGGGGGCTTGTTCCTCTCTCGAGCGTGGTAGAGATTGTTGAGGAAGGCGTAGCGAGTGAGCTCGAACGTCAGTCCCAGCGCCGTGCTATCGACATAGATGTGGATGTCGTTCAGGGCGTCGCCATGCAGACGGCTATTGATGATTTACGCGCCCTCGCCGAAGAGGTCGTGCCGGAGGGGATAGAGGTAATCACCCGTGGGGAAGCTGCGACGCTAGAGGAATCCAGCCGCGAAACATTAGTAACCTACGGCTTTGCGTTGTTAATCGTATTTCTTGTTCTGGTCGCCCAGTTTGAGAGTCTCACCAGCGCTATTGTGATCATGGCCATTGTGCCTTTTGGCCTGGCAGCCGCGATTCTTTCACTCTTCCTCACGGGCACCAGCCTGAACATCTATTCACAGGTGGGTCTGGTGATGCTCATTGGTCTTATCGCCAAGAACGGTATTTTGCTGGTGGAGTTTGCGGATCAGCTCCGGGACGAGGGTCGCAGCGTTCGTGAGGCCGTGGCCGAGGCGGCGTCCGTGCGTCTGCGCCCGATTGCCATGACCCTGGTGTCTACCGTGCTGGGCGCTTTGCCTCTCATATTGTCTACCGGACCTGGCGCTGAGGCGCGTGCGGCCGTTGGTTGGGTGGTATTCGGGGGACTCGGGATTACTGCGTTGTTCACCCTTTACCTGACGCCGGTGGTCTATCTGGGTGTCGCGCGTTTCGCAAGGCCTCGTTCTCATGCGGCGGAAGCCCTCGAGGAAGAAATGCGCGAGGCCAGCCGGCTGGGTCAGGAAGCTTGAGGCGCCGGCCTGTTAGATCCTGTCAATCGTGGTCGCTTGAGGTCCCGCAAAATTGCGCCCGCCGCATTTTTTCCAGGAATCCCGGAAACGCCACCTCCTGGATGGGCGCCTGAGCCGCAAAGATAGACCCCCGCGACTGGCATTCGGTGATCTGCATAGCCGCCAACAGGGCGGAGGGAAAATATCTGATCAAGGGAAAGCTTGCCGTGGAATATATCCCCGCCGACCATGTTGAGTTTGCGCTCGATGTCCAATGGGGAGTTGATTTGCCGGCCGACAATGCTTGCCTTGAGCGTGGGGGCGTAGGCGGCAACAGTATCGATGATTTGGTCCGCCACAGCGTCTTTAACCTGATCCCAGGACTGATCGTGCGGGAGATGCCGTCGAAAGTGTTGACAGAATAAGCTCATCACATGGCAGTCCTTGGGAGCCAGGGAATCATCCAGCATTGTGGGAATGCACATGGATATCACCGGTTTTTGCGCCCAGCCGGTATTCCCGGCATCTGTATAGGCCTGATCGATGTAATCGAGTGATGGGCAAATATCGATGGTGTTCTGCATTGCCATAAGTCCGCTGGCATCGTGAGCAACACTGTCGAACTTAGGCAGCGCGTTGAGCGCGACGTTAAGACGAAAGGTGGCCGATTCGCTGCGGTAGCCTGCTATCCTTTGCTGAAATGCCATCGGCGCTTCGCTAGGATCTATCAACTGCCCGAAAAGCACCTGTGGATGCGTATTTGCGGCCACAATGTTTGCGGAAAACTCCCGGCCATCCTCGAGCACTATGCCCGTCGCCCGTCCCTTGAGGACTTTCACTTCCCTGACCGCGGCATCAGTCAGTATCTGCGTTCCGCGAGAGCGACAGGAATTCGCCATAGCCTGGGTGATACTTCCCATGCCGCCTCTGGCGTACGCCCAGGCTCCCGTGCGACCGTCTATATCGCCAAAGACGTGGTGCAGCAATACATACGCCGTGCCCGGCATGAAGGCGTTGGCATAGTTGCCGATTATTCCTTCAAAGCCATACAGGCCTTTTATGGGGTCACTGTCGAACCAGCGATTGAGAAAGTCGCCAATGGACATGGTCATCAGCTCTGTCAGTTGTAACTGACGCTCTGGAGCGAGCCGCCGGAACGCGTTGGCTTTGCCGAACAATCGCCACAGGTCGGACCAGCCACCGCCAAAATTTGGCGGCACATCCCGGGCGATTTCGCGCACGAGGTCACCCATGTCGCCGAGCATCTCCTCGAAAGCGGGATATACCTCTGCATCCGCGCGGGAGAAACGCGCTATGGCTCTTTGCGCCTGCACCACATCCGGAGGGAGATACATGTGATCGCCGGGCAGTAGCGACAGCGAACCGCCAGGTCTGGGAATGAGTGTCAGACCGTGCCGCGCGAGTTCGAGGTCGGCCATGATGGAGCGATCGAGCAGGCTGACAAGATAGGAAAAAACCGAATTGCGAAAACCCGGGTGGAACTCTTCTGTGAGTACCGCTCCGCCGACTACGCTGCGGCGCTCAACAACCAGTACCTTGAGCCCGGCGCCGGAAAGGTAACCTGCGCAGCTCAGACCGTTGTGTCCCGCGCCTATCACGATCGCGTCAAACCCGTTGTTGCTCAATGCCATCGCTCCGCTGCATAGTTAAAATACGAAATCAGTATACAAGTTGATAGTGCGCGGTGATGGTGCGCGGTGATGGACGGTCGCCAAAGGTACTAACATCGCGAGTGGGCACATGGTATACAGCGATACTACAACTGCGATGGTGGACCTTGGCTGAAATTTTCAGACATAAAGATAGGTTGACTGCGCTTCGGGCGCAGGCACTCTATTTACAGGCGCCGACTTCAAATATCACTATATTTGCTATCGCCAGCCTTTATTACTTTCTCTTGCGAGATACGGTTAGTTCCGACCTTCTCGGCGTTTGGGCAGTGTTAATGTGCGGCGTCGCGGGAATGCGTTTGTTGCTGTGGGTCCTCCGTCGGCAGAATGAAGATGCGCGGTCACCCACGTTCTGGCTGCACAGCTATACGGCTGCCACTATTTGCGTAGGGGCTTCCTGGGGCGCCTTACAGCCGCTACTGAGTGACCTCACCGATATCGTAGTGCTGGCTGCGGTGCTGATGTTGGTCTTTGGTGTCCTGAGTTCCGCTGTGCCTATTCTGGCTGCATATCTACCGGCGTTTTTTGGCTACACCTTGCCGCAGGTCGCTTTTTTTGCGATGACACTACTGCGCGAAGGCCCCACCTTCGCCAGCCTTATTTTTGCGCTACTGCTCTATCTTTTCATGCTCTCAATGTTTGCGGTAGCAGCGAATCGTAAATTTGCTGAATCGCATTTGCTGATTCTTGAGAATCAGGATCTAGTAGAGCAGCTCAACCTTGAAAATACGCGCCGCGAAGAGATTATTCAGCAACGAACCACCAGTCTTGAAAACACCAACATGGCCCTTGAGCGTGAAATTCGGGAGCGTGAACAGGCCGAGGATGCGCTGCGTACGCAACAACGCTGGTTAAAACGCATGGCACATCACGATGCGCTGACGGGTTTACCCAATCGTTTACTACTCAGTGACCGCCTCTCCCAGTCGATCGCGCGAGCGCAACGCAACCCAGCGCTCCAGGCGGTTGTTTTCATGGATCTTGATCATTTCAAACAGATCAATGACAGCCTGGGCCACAGTACCGGCGATGAATTACTCAAGGCCGTGGCGGCCAGGCTGCTGGAATGCGTGCGTAAGGAAGATACCGTTGCCAGACTCGGTGGCGACGAATTCATACTGCTTATCGAACAGCTTCACGACATCGAAGACGTTAGGCGTCTGGCGGAAAAGGTTCTGAATGCGTTTGTGGAGTCTTTTGATATCGATGGTCGGTCTTTTTCGGTCGGGGCCAGCATGGGTATAAGCCTGTATCCCAACGATGGTACTGATCCCGAGTCCCTGTTGCGCAACGCCGACGCGGCGATGTATCAGGCCAAGGCGGATGGGCGTAGCGCTTACCGCTTTTATTCCGCAGAAATGACGGTGCAGGCGCATAACCGTGTCACCCTGGGAGCGGAACTCAACGACGCTCTGGAGGAGGGGCAACTGGAACTCTATTACCAGCCGTTGTTGTCGCTGCCTGACGAAAAACTTGTCGGCGCGGAAGCACTGATTCGCTGGAATCATCCCGTGGATGGCTTAGTGCTGCCCGAGGCATTCATCTCCGTAGCGGAAGAAAGCGTGCTGATTAACCGGATTGGCTTGTGGGTGTTACGTCAAGGGTGCCATCAACTCAAGGCCTGGCAGGACGCGGGATTTATGGACCTCCGGCTGTCTATTAATCTCTCTGGTCGCGAGATCTGGAACAACCCTCTACTTGAGAATGTCGACGAGGTATTGCGCACGACCGGCTGCGCGCCCGAAATGCTTGAGCTTGAAATAACGGAGGGCTTCCTGGTGCAGCAGCCGGAGCAGGCTCGTAGACTGATGGACGAACTGCGCGTGCGAGGCATATCCGTCACCCTGGATGACTTCGGTACGGGTTATTCCTCGTTGAGTTACCTGAAGCAGTACCCGATCAGCAAGCTCAAAATAGACCGGACCTTTGTACGGGATATTCCGACAGACGCCGATGATCAGTCCATAGTGCGAGCGATCATTGCTATGGGCCACAGCCTCGATCTAGCAATTATTGGTGAGGGTGTCGAAACGCCAGTGCAGGCGGAGTTTCTAAAGAAGGAAGGCTGCGATCAGGTTCAGGGGTTTTTATATGCTGCGCCAATGCCCCTGGCAGATTTTGAGGTGTACCTGCAGTCTAACGGTCGCCTAACGGCATCTGCGGGTGACGACGCGGCGCCCGCCCGAGGCATCTCGACAGCAATCGATTTTGATTAAGCGGTCCGCCGGTCCCCGAAGCTTTTTCTACTTGGGGACTTGCGCGCCCGGCGACAGTCAGCCGACCTGACGCTCCTGTCCTTCCCAGAACGGTTTGCGCAGTTCCGTCTTGAGTACCTTGCCTGCGCCAGACAGAGGCAGGGGTTGATCGCGAAAGCTGACGCTCTTGGGTAGTTTGTAACCCGCAATTTGTGTCCGACAATGTGCAATTAACGCTTCTTCAGAGACATGCTGGTCCGGGTGCAAAACGACAATGGCGTGAACGGCCTCACCCCATTCGGCGTGAGGAATACCAATCACTGCTACATCAAGCACCGCATCGTGGCTTATGACTGCGTTTTCGACCTCGGTTGTGAATACGTTTTCGCCGCCGGTGATCACCATGTCTTTGACGCGATCCACAATGTACAAAAAGCCCGCTGCATCAAAAAATCCGGCATCCCCTGTATAGACCCAGCCGTCGCGTAAGGCGTTGGCGGTTTCCTCGGGCTTGTTCCAGTAGCCGATCATGGTGTTTGGGCCACTAACGATGACTTCTCCCTGGGTTCCCTGCGGCAAGTCTTCGCCCTGCTCATTGACGACACGCACGTCGACTACGGGTGTGGGTTGTCCTGCTGATTTTAGAATGTCACCGCCCTTGCGGTGGGCCGCCTCGGACAGGGTGGTGATCACTGGCGCCAGCTCAGTCTGGCCATAAGCCTGCACCAGACCCACATCGGGCCAGGTGTCCATAAACAGCCGCAGCGTAGCAATAGGCATGGGCGAGGCGCCGTAGAACACGCGCTCCAAGGTCGATACGTCAGTGGAGGCCGCGTTCGGATGGTTCATCACAGCCTTGATCATTGAGGGCACCAGCAATACGTGTGTGATCGATTCGCTAGCCAGAGTCTCAAGCACCTGCGCCGGGTCGAATCCGGGCAAAATCACGTGTCCTCCCGCGCGCAACAAGGCGCCCATGCCACCGGCAAAATCCGCTACATGAAACATGGGTGCAACATGCAGATAGATTCCCTCACGCGTGATACCAAAATCGGGTATTGAGCTTACGGCGCTCGCCCACATCGCCTTATGGCTAAGCATGACGCCTTTAGGAAAACCGGTAGTGCCGCCGGTGTAAAAAATGCCCACCATGTCATCTGCGGCACTTTCAAACCGCGCCGCCGGTGGGTTTGCATCTATCAACTGCTCATAGGAGGAGGCCCAGGCTGGACAGTCACCATCACCCATGTAGACCGCGCACTCCAATCCGGGGAGGGACTCAAGGAGTAGCTTCACTTGTGAACTAAAGCCGTCGTCGAAGAGTATGGCTCGCGCCCCGGCATCACCGATGGCGTACTCGTTCTCCGGGAGAGCCCAGCGCGTGTTCAGGGGCACCATGCAGTAGCCTGCCCAGCCAATGCTAAATATCGACTCGTAGTAACGATCGCTATTCAGGCTCAGGATCGCTACCCGGTCGCCCTGGTTCAGACCAAAAGTTTGCAGACCTGTAGCCAGACGAGCAATACGGTCCTGTAATTGAGCATAGGAGTGGTGGCGACCTTCAAAGCTGGTGCCAAGTCCCTGGGGATTGAGTCGAGCAGCTCGCTCGATCAAGCTCGGGAGTGAGTTCATACGAAAAGCTCCACGTATTATTATAGCGAGATTGGATTTTAGCAGGAGAGAAGGGTATGCCAGCTAACGCAAATTTGTATGCGGCATTTCAGCAGTGTTTCCCATCGGATTTAGATTCCCCGTTGCTGTTCACTGAAACGGGGGAGCTGGTGTCCTATGCGGACACTGACACGGCCTCGGCCAGACTCGGCAACGCTCTCTTGTCTCTGGGCGCCAGCCCCGGCGATAGGGTCAGTGTGCAGGTCGATAAGTCCGTGGAGAATTTGTTTTTGTATTTGGCCTGTCTGCGGAGCGGTTTGGTGTATCACCCGCTTAATCCGGCCTATACAGAATCTGAACTCGCCTATTTTCTGGCCGATGCGCAGCCGACGGTTGTGGTGTGTGATGATTCTTCGTTCGCTAACATGGAGCGAGCCCTTTCCGGGGACAACATAAGAGTCGGCGCAAGTGGTGTCAGGGCGCTGTTGACCCTGGGTGACAGTGCAGAAGGTGGAGCTCCCGGTACCTTGATGCACCAGGCGTCCAGGGCTGATTCTGAGCTAAACCCCGCCAATAGTGACGGCACCGACGTAGCCGCGCTGCTCTACTCATCGGGCACTACGGGTAAACCGAAAGGTATTCCGCTCAGTCACGATAATCTGCGTTCGAACGCCAATACCCTGGTAGGCGCCTGGGGATTCACATCGGCGGATCGGCTGCTGCACGCATTGCCGATCTACCATGTGCACGGTCTGTTTGTTGCGCTTGGATGCGTGTTGATGAGTGGCTCAAGCATGGTGTGGCACGCGCGTTTTTCCGATGCCACTGCGATTGCAGCGATGCCAGAATGCACGGTGATGATGGGTGTGCCCACTTACTACACACGCCTGCTGGGGAATTCACAGTTTGGAAGAGAATGCGCGTCGCACATGCGCTTGTTTGTGTCTGGCTCGGCGCCACTGTTAAAGGAGACGTTTATCGAGTTTTGTGAACGCAGTGGGCACACGATTCTTGAGCGCTACGGCATGACTGAAACGGGTATGAATACCACGAACCCACTGCGCGGGGAGCGCAGAGCGGGTACGGTGGGCGCTGCGCTGCCCGGGGTCAATTTAAGAGTCCTTGACGACGAGGGCCGGCCGCTCGAGTGTGACCTGCCTGGCAATCTTCAGGTTAAGGGCCCCAATGTGTTCGCCGGTTACTGGCGGATGCCCGCAAAAACAGCCGAGGACTTTACTGCCGATGGTTTCTTTAATACTGGAGACAAAGCCTCGATAGACAAGGATGGCTACGTGTCTATCGTTGGCCGGGCCAAGGATATGATCATCAGTGGTGGACTCAATGTTTATCCAAAAGAGATCGAGTTGGTGATTGACGAACTCGAGGGCGTTGTTGAGTCCGCTGTGATCGGTGTGCCGCACGCAGATTTTGGGGAAGCGGTGGTTGCGGTGATCGTGACAGCGACGCTGCCGTCAACTCCGCTCGAGGTTATGGAGCATTGTAGAAGAAAGCTGGCAGGTTTTAAATTGCCCAAGCGTATCGAAGTGCTCGAGGCTTTGCCGCGCAACGCTATGGGCAAAGTTCAGAAAAATCGTTTACGCGAGCAATATGCCGATGCTTGTCTACACTGAGAAAATCCACGGGTCTGTCAGGCTCGAGATACTGAATGCCTAAATGCAACAAAATGGACGTTAAATGACTATGACAGATAATAACCGTCGTCGCCTGCTTAAGGGTGGCATGCTCACCGCTGCGCTGCCGTTTGGTGTTTTACCCGCTGCGCTGAGTCCGATAGTTCGGGCCTCGACGCGTTATGCCGGCGATTCCGTGGTTGCCGACAGCGTGGTCCTCGGCGGCCGGATACTGACCATGGATCCGGCTCAACCGGAGGCCGAAGCGATGGCCATCCGCGGTGATAGAATCTTGGCAGTCGGCAGTCGCGAGGACATTGAGGGTCTTGCCGGACCTGCAACGGAGCGCGTCGACGCGGGCGGCTACACGATTACTCCGGGCTTTATCGATGCGCACAGCCACCCACTCCTTGCGGAAGAAGCGGTGGGTGTTAACGTCAATTTACGCAGTATCACCGCGGTGCAAGAAGCCCTGGCAGCCCAGGCAGCGAATTCTCCGCCCGGTCGTTGGGTGCTCGGTGTCATGTATGACGACACCAAATTTGTTGAAGGCCGGCCGCTGACCCTGCGGGACATTGATGCGGCAGTCCCCGATAAGCCGGTGTTCGTCGCACACCGCGGTGGACACACGGCGGTGGTTAATTCTGCTGGTTTTGCCGTGGCCGGGATCACCAGTGACACGCCGGATCCTGAGGGTGGCAAGTTCTACCGTGAAGACGGCTATCTTACCGGCAAGGTCGCCGAGCTGGCATTGGGCAGGTTCAGATCCGCAGGAGATTGGCCGGTCATTGACCGAGATGTGCTCCGGGAGTCAGTGCGTTTAACCTCGAGCAAAATGGCCGCGGCCGGGCTGACCTCGACGACAGATTCCTTTGGCATCAAGGACGATTTTATCGCCTTTCAGGATGCGCTGGCAGCCGGTGAGATGCATTTTCGCCTGTCGTTTATGCCTGGCGGCAGCAGTGATGTTTACGCGGGCCTTAAAATGGCAGGAGTTACCTCAGGTTTTGGTGACGATATGTTACGGATTGGTGCTGTCAAATTTGCTGCAGACGGCTCCGCGTCCGAACGCACCATGGCCATGAGCACACCCTATAACAATCGCCCGGATGACTTTGGCATTAGCACTATGTCTCAAGCTGAAATTGATATTGCGGTGGATGATGCCTATAAGCACGGTTTTCGTGTAGGCATTCACGCAAACGGCGATGTGGCTATCGACCGTGTACTGCGAGCTTATGAACGCGTGCTGGCAAACCATCAGGGCCCCAATCCGCGTTTCCGCATTGAACACTGCTCATTGGTGAACCCTGATCTGCTGCGCCGCATCAAGAATACGGGGGTTGTGCCCACGCCGTTCTACACCTACGCGTACTATCACGGAAACAAGTGGGGTGACTATGGCACGGAGAAAATGGAATCGATGTTTGCTCATCGAAGCTTCCTGGATTTTGATATCCCGGTAGCGCCAGCTTCGGATTACACGCCAGGGCCCTATGAGCCGATGATGGCACTGCAGAGTATGGTGACACGCAAAGATTCGCAGGGAAGAGTATGGGGCGCATCGCAGCGCATCAGCATAGATGAAGCACTGCGCATATGTACCATGCATGGCGCCTATGCGTCATTTGAGGAGTCGATCAAGGGATCGCTGACCCCTGGCAAACTCGCCGATTACGTCATCCTCGAAAAAGATCCCCGAAGTGTCGACCCGAATACGCTCATAGACATACGCATAATGCGTACTGTGCTTGGCGGGAGGCCGACCTTCGAGGCCTAGACCTTCGATTGGGTCTAAGTGAGTCTGTCCCGGTCTATGTAGACACATTGGGCTACAAGGAGATGCCTCGCAGCCCGGTTTCTACGGCTGGGATACCTTGAGCTGGCCAAGGAAATCGATCTTGCCCAGCGGCACGCCATGCATCCGCAAAAGTGCGTAAGCGGTTGTAGTGTGGAAGTACAGGTTAGGCAGCGAAAACGACAATACGAAGCCTTCAGCGTTAAATGGAATCTCTAGCTCGCCAAGCTTGAACACCAGCGGCTTGTAAGAAAGAGTATCGATTTCCGACGCTTCCATTACGCGCAGTTTGTCGGCGATTTCGGCAATGTGCTTTCTAAATCCCGCATAGTCGAGTTCCAGTATATGTTTCGGAGGCGTAAATACGCCGTCTCGAATGCCTTGCAGCGCGCCGTCAGATTGATAGGTGGCCATGTGTAACTGAAAGCGCATTGGATGCATATCGTCAGCCAGCCGAAGATCCAGAAGTGCGTTGGCATCCTGATTTTTTTCGTCACAATACTGCTGGCCTTTATCGAGCATGCCGCAGAGTGCGTCGAGCATTTGTACATAGGGCTCTATGGAGATTTGCTGCAGGGAAACTGACATTGGGTGGTATCTCTTTGCTGAATGAAGTTTGTCTTGCTGAATGAAGTTTGTCGCAAGGACATGCCGCCTTGTCGTGACACAGCTCCTGCTCGGTTGCGACGCATCTTTTTATGCGGCGCTCAGGTTCTGTGACTATGGTAGCGCGACAAGGTACCGCAATGCTCGCATTTGGGATCGATTTGCATCGCGTTACTGTAAAACGCCCATCAAAAACGGGGCGGTCTACCCATACAAACTGGACTTACCGCGACCTTACCTGGGGCCCAGAGGAGAAAAACGCGCATCTCGTGTTTAAGGCCCTGCGCTAGTTTCCAAATGCGTAGGGGCCGCCGCGCTCGATAGCACGTTTGTAGGCAGAGCGCGCGTGAATACGCAGCAGGAACGCCTCCAGGTTGGGGAAGCTGTCTAGCCCATAGAGCAACTTGCCGACCTGGGGAACAAAGGACAGCTGTATGTCAGCGGCGCTGAAGGTGTCGTCAACAAACCAGTCTCGCTGCTCCAGTGCCTGGTTCATGAAGCCAAGATGATTATCTAATTCGCTATGGATGCGTGGCTGCAAGGCAGCGCCGCCGTCCGGTAGCCTTCCCGTGTACATTTTTAGCATCAGCGGAAGCGCTGCACTGCCCTCGGCGTAGTGCATCCATTGTAAATAGCTTTCGTATGCGGCTGTGTCGGGCGTCGGCGTGAGTCGTCCATTGCCATAGTGGCGCACGATGTAGTCGATGATGGCACCGGATTCGATGATGGTGTGCTCACCGTCGGTGATGACCGGAGATTTCCCTAAGGGATGAACTTCGATTAGCTCCGGCGGAGCCAGGTTGGTTTCGCTGTCACGCTGATAGTTTTTTACGCTGTAGTCCACTTCAAGCTCTTCGAGTAGCCAGAGCACGCGTTGCGAGCGGGAATTGTTGAGATGATGGACCGTGAGCATAGCGGGAGTCTCCGGGTAGTGACTTGGGGGCTGTTGTTGTCTGCCGGTATTGTACCTGCATCGTGCAGTCCAGGAGACCTTGTTCGAGCGGCGCGCCACAAACTATGCCTGCAGCGGCATTCGTTTCCATTGCTCTGCAAGCTATGATCCTCGGAATCTGGTGGTGAATGCAGGAGAGCGACTATGTCCACGATTCTTTATGAAGTTAGCGGCCGGGTTGCGACCTTGACGCTTAACCGTCCTGAGCGTCTGAATGCGATCAACACCGCGTTACCGGGGGAGCTTCGCGAGGCCGTCGAGCGTGCGGACGCCGACGCTGCAGTCCACGTGATCGTTCTTACTGGGGCTGGCAAAGGGTTTTGTGGCGGCTACGATCTGCTGGAGTACGCGCAAACCCCTGGAGAGATGCACGGGAATCAGGAGATGCCCTGGGACCCGACGGTTGACTACAAAATGATGTCGCGCAATACCGAGGATTTCATGTCGCTCTGGCGCGCCAGTAAGCCGGTTGTCTGCAAAGTACACGGAGCTGCTGTCGCGGGCGGCAGCGATATAGCGCTGTGTTGTGACATGGTCGTCATGGCGGAGGATGCCCGAATAGGGTATCCGCCTGCCCGGGTCTGGGGTATTCCGACGCCCATGATGTGGGTGTATCGACTCGGTATAGAAAATGCAAAGCGCATGCTTTTCACTGGCGACCTGATCAGTGGTCGCGAGGCGGCAGATATGGGGCTTGTGCAAACGGCGGTGCCCGCTGATGCGCTCGATGCCGAGGTCGAAAGGCTATGCGACCGCATCAAGGGTGTTCCAAAAAATCAGTTGATGATGAGCAAGATGGTAGTGAATCAGGCCTATGAGGCAATGGGTCTTGCGAATACCCAGCGCTTTGCGAACTTTTTTGACGGCATTGCCCGGCACTCACCAGAAGGTCTCTGGTTTCGCGAACGGGCGGTTGAAGTAGGTTTTAAGCAGGCGGTGGCCGAGCGGGACTCGGGTGCGGCGATAGCGCCGGGCGTCAGCAAGGACCTTGGGCCGGCGCGCGGCGATGCGGCCGGCCAGGACGATTAGATCGAGACGCCAGGCCTTATTGCATCGCCTCGTACTCATCGCGCTGCCAGGCTTCTCGCAGGGCGAATTTTTGAATCTTGCCTGAACCTGTCAGCGGATACTCGTTGACCTCGTGCCAGTGTCGCGGTGTTTTTTGCGGTGACAAATGTTCGCGTAAATAGGCGAATAACGTGTCTTTATCCAGGATAGCTCCTGGCGCAGCGCGCACAAATGCTGCGATCTCCTCGCCCATGCGCGCATCGGGAACACCGACCACGGCGACTTCGCCAACACTTTCATGCTGAAACAGTAGCTCTTCAACTTCGCGTGGGTAGATGTTTTCTCCTCCACGGATAATCATATCTTTCAGCCGGCCTTCGATACGACAGTAACCCCGCTCATCCATCGAACACAGATCGCCGGTGTGTAGCCAGCCCTCGGCATCAATAGCGCTTTGAGTCGCTTCTGCATTGTCAAAGTACTCGTGCATCACATGGTAGCCCCGCGTGCAAAACTCGCCAAGCTCGCCTATGGGCAAGGTCTTCCCGCTGTGCGTGTCTACGATCTTGACCTCGACATTCGGCATAGGCTGTCCGAGGGTGCTCGCCTTGTCCTCGATTACATCGTCGGGTCTTGTCATACAGGCGACCGGCGAGCACTCAGTTTGTCCAAACACAATGGTGAAGGGCGCGCTAACGGCTTCCTCAAGTCGTCGCACCAAATCGGCCGGTACAGTTGAGCCGCCGGAGCAGATGGCCCTGACAGATGAGAGATCTCGTCGCGCAAATTCCGGGTGTTCTAGCATGGCGATCAACATGGTGGGAACACCCATCATAGCCGCCGCGCGGTAGCGTTCCATGAGCTCGAGCACGAGTCCCGGCTCGAACGTTTCGACTAAAACCAGCGGTGAGCGCAGCGACAGGGCACCCAGTACCGCGAGGACACAACCCGCCGTATGAAACAGCGGCATTGTCCCCATGTATGCAGCGGCCAAATCCGCGCCCATGGTGCGTGCCGTGTGGCCGCCATTATTGATCAAGCCTCGGTGGTGGAGCAGAGCCCCTTTGGGGAAGCCCGTGGTGCCAGAGGTGTATTGGATCATGCACGGCGAGTTTGCGCTTACCTCAGGCAGCGCTATATTCCCCGCGCCGTCGAGAAAGCTATCCCATTCATCAAACAGAATCGCTTCGCGAAGCTCCGGGCAGGTATTTCGTGCAGCCTCCAGATGCGCGAGCATTCTGTTGCCCCGTGCCTCGATTTGCAGAAAAACGCCCGCGCTTTTTGATTGCCGCAGCACATAGGCGAGTTCGTCAGCCTGATAGGAGGGGTTCACGGTCACTAGAATCAATCCTGACAACGCGCAGGCATACTCCATTATCACCCATTGCGGGATATTGGTGGCCCATACGGCCACGCGCTCACCCGGCTCAAAACGCTCCAATAGAGCTCTCGCGGCAAGCTCTGACTCCTCAAGCAACGCGGCGTAAGTCCATTCCCGCCGGTGAGCGGGGTCTGCAACGCCCGCAATCAGAGCGATCGTGTGTGGCGTCTCAGCGACGGCCTCACGCAGCGCGTCACCGATAGTGAGATCTCGAACGGCGGGCTGGTCTGGTCCCCGAGCATGAGATTCTTTGAGCATGTTTGAAGCCTCACTAGTTGTATTCGACATGGCCAGAACTTATTTGTAGCGGAGTTAGCGGCGTTTGTCATGCGCAATGCGGGGCGAGTGTGTATCGACAAATAGTGAACAGAGCAACACGACTCTCCCCAGCCTCCCGTATCAGTTGGTGTACGCAAAGTCGTACAGGAAAATTCTATCCGGGCGCATCGCCCGAACCGGGTTCTTCATCGGCACTAACCCTGGCGCTATTCTTTAACAGAGGTATTACTTCATGAAACTGATACAAAAATTACGGCTCACGGCTGTCATGTTCACAGCGCTGATTGTGGCAGGCGCAGTAAACGCCGCTCATCACGAAGGCGGGCATAGCGATATGGCAGCAGGCACTATCGTTGAGGTTGCCGCGGGCAATGAAGCGTTTTCCACATTGGTCGCAGCGGTAAAAGCAGCGGGCCTGGTTGACGTGTTGTCCGGAGAGGGTCCGTTTACGGTTTTTGCACCGACCAACGACGCATTCGCCAAGCTGCCGGCGGGCACCGTTGAGACCTTGCTCAAGCCAGAGAACAAGGATCAGCTGGTCGCGGTACTGACCTATCACGTGGTCGCTGGAAAAGTTATGGCTGCCGACGTCGTTAAACTGAGCTCAGCTACCACCGTGCAGGGCAGCGCAGTGAGCATCGAAGCCGGCGCAAGTGGCGTCCAGATAAATGATGCAAACGTTGTAATGACCGATGTGGCCGCATCGAACGGCGTTATTCACGTCATCGACACCGTTATCCTGCCCGGCGCATAAGTTGGATGGTTTTACGAGGGCACCTTTGGGTGCCCTTTTTTTTCTTTCAGCGCCTGCTTTGCGACCCAAACACGTGTGTTGTGCTGAACTGCGTCGCGGAGCGTGGTCATGAATGCTGCGGTCGATACCCCCACCATCAATACACCATTCATCGCCTGAATCGGGCCCAGTAATCGATAATTTTCGCTCATCACAATGTCGCCATAGCCCAGCGTCGCGAAGTTCACCGCCGAGTGGTAGAAGGCGGTGCGGTAGCTATCAAACTCGCCAACAAACCGAAACAGGCAGGCCCAAATAGCAACCTGGCCCAGATTGCCAAACATCAGCAGGAACATGACCGCGTTCAGAATTGCCAGGGTGCCGAGAAACGATGCGTGTTCAAGCTTCGTGTGATGCCTGGAATAGTAGATGAGCGCCCGGGTGAGCAGCGCAAGCTGCAGCAGCAGGCATAGCGTCATAGTAGCGACGCCCAGAAAAAGGTTGATGAACATGCCCTGAGGTCTCTGGGTTGGGATGACGCGCAAGCATAGGAAATACCCGCGGTAATTCACAGCTTAACCTGGGTATTTTTTTGCAGCGCTGCTTAGCCCATAAAGCCTATTGGTCGTAGACCACTGCTAGCAGAGTAAAAACGTCCGGCGTTAGGCAGTACGTCCTCGAGCTCACCGCCGGCAACACCAAACCAGAGAGCCAACTCGCCGAAATACTCGTCTACGGCGGTTGTGGGTGCGTAAATCCCGCGACCCACATCCAGGGGATTGCCCGAGTAGATGTCAGGAAATTCGCCGTAGATGTTGCCGCCATTGACCGCGCCCCCCATGATCATGTGATGACCGCCCCAGCCGTGGTCGGAACCTCTCCCGTTTGAGGTGAGCGTGCGACCGAAGTCAGAAATGGTGAAAGTCGTGACACTTCGACTGACGTTCATGCCGTTCATACTTTGCTGAAATTCGCTCAGTCCTGCGTCGACAACTGGCAGCATGGCGGCCTGGTTATCGATCAAATCGTCATGGTGGTCCCAACCGCCCACAGTCACAAAGAAAGTCTGCCGACGGGCTCCCAGTGTTTCGCGAGCGCTTATAACCCTGGCAATTTGACGTAGCGCTCCGGAAAAAGGCGTATCGGAAAAAACCTCCGGAATGTCTGGTGCGCTGGCAATTGCCGCGTCGAACACTGCCTGGGATTCAATAGCCGAGGACAGCCGGTTTTTGTATTCCCGTCTGAACAGTTGTTCCTGACTGGCCGCAAGTAGGCCATCGATAGCGCTGCGAAGGTATCTACCACCCTGACCGTTGTTGTTGTATCCGGACAGTGCCGGGGCGCCGTTGCCACTACTTGAGATAGCGTAGGGGGCGCTCACACTGCCGCTCTGGAACACGTTGTTTCCGGCCAGTGAGATATTCATGGAAATACCGTTAGCCGGATCGCCCGCCTCCAGCATATCCGCAATCCGCCCGCCCCATCCCTGCGCGATACGTTCATCAGATACTGCCGTCTGCCATTGCTGGATCTGATCTGAATGGGAAAACAAGCCCAGAGGAAGCGCTGCTGAGTTATTCTGCAGTAGCTCGGGCTGCATCGGCTCAAGAAGGGTGCCGACGTTAGCCAGCAGCGCCATGTCGCCACTGTCAAACAGGCTTTGCATACCCGGCATGCCCGGATGCAAGCCGAAGCTGCGGCCGTATCGGTCCGTTTCTGCCAGGGGCAGCAGAGACTCTCTCGGCAGGGCGAGATCGCTGCGAATACCCGCATAGGCGTTGTAGGCGTTACTGTCTGTTGGGACAAGCATATTATAAGAGTCGTTCCCCCCAGCCAGCAGAATGCAAACCAGCGCTTTGTAGTCGTCGGAGGTTTGCGCCGCGGCCTGGCGCGCGAAGCCAAGTTGCACAAGGCTCGTGCCAAGCGTTGCTCCAGCCAGACCCCAATGACAGCTATGGCTGAGGAATCGTCGTCGATTAAGCATTATCAAATCTCCACGGCGAAATCGGGTGATATAAGCAGCAAATATGCGGCGACACGCACGCGCTGTTCCCAATCGTCAATCAGGATCAGCAGGTCGCGGATTTCGGCGCGTGTCTCGCCTGAGAGCGTGCCGTAGGTAAAGACCGTATCGAGCCGGTCGAGCAGCGCATCGGTGTCTTTGGCCACATCTACGTAGTCCCCAAGGCTTAAAGTGGCCTTCGCAAACGGTGGCTGATTCAGTTCGTTGACGAAGTCTCCCATGACCGCGAACTGCATTAGATTGGATATCTCTATGATGCTGTTGCTGTTGGTAATCTGAAACTCTGGTGCCACCAGGCTCTGCGCAGAGAGTTCACCTATCGGTTGGTGGTCAGGCAGGTAAAAATTGAACACCGAAGGCGCAGATAGCGGATGCTGCTGTATTCTCTGCTGCACGAATTGGCCTGTGCTGGCGTAAAAACCGTCTGGTGAACTGACCCCGAGCTTGCGCAGCATCGCGGTGTAGCGCAGCAGGGGTTCCCGAAGTTTGCCCTGCGAGCCGTTAAGCTTGGGCATGGCGCGAGCCTCTGGATCGAGTAGCACTGCGCGCAGTACAGCCTGCATATCTCCACGTTCACCCTGGCCGTTGTCGTTAAACACGGTGGCCACGCGTTCAATGTAGCTCGGGGAAGGATTGCTGCTTACCAATCGCTGAATCAATCGCCTGCCGATGAATGGACCGACATTTGGGTGATAAAAAAGATTGTCAACGGCAGCTTCAATATCCTCTATACCGCTCTGACCTGCGGGTACAACTTGCCCTCGCAACAGCAACTTTTCCCCGGGTTCGTGAAACTCATCAAACATTCGCATGGGTGCGAGGAAGTTGTATCGGTTGCTGCCGAAACGGTTGTAAGCACCGCCCCAGGAGAGCCCGGTAAATATTTTCGCGAACTCGCCAATATCCTGATTGTCGTAGGTCGGAACAGGTCGACCATCGGCGTCCAGTGTTTCTGAGCCATCAGGGTTCAGCTCGAACAGACCAATGGTAAAAAGCTGCATCACCTCCCTCGCGTAGTTCTCGTCGGGAAAGGTGCCTGCCTGCGGATCGCTGCGGGCATTGTTCATATGACTCAGGAACACCCCCATCGACGGGTGTAGGGTGACCTCAAGCAGCAGCTCTCTGAAGTTGCCAAAGGCATGCTCAAGCAGCGTGTCGTAAAAGTTGCTGGTGGCATAGGCGGGCAGGAAAAGCGCATTCACGTTGTCGGAGACAACCAGTATTTGACTGAGTGCATATGCCACGCGCTGGCGGAGCTGGTCCTGGGCGCTAACCGTAACGTGCCACCACGCGATACGGCCAAAAAGCGCCGGTAGATTGTTGATACTTTCGACACGCTCCACTTCGTCGAAATCACCTGATTCCATGCGCTGCATGAGGTCGTCAACAAAAGGGTCGTGGTAAGTCACGGGCGCTGAGAACTGCGTCTCGAGCCATGCTTCTTCACCGATATTATCGATGTATTCAATGCTTGCCAGATCGACGCCGAAGGTAGCTCTTGACGCTAAGCGCGAAGCCGCAAAAATACCTTTGAGCAAGTTTTCGTCTGTTATCGGCGCTGCATTGGATGCCTCAGCGGTGTCGGACGCGTACTCGGAGAAGCGTGTTGGAACGGACGCAAGGCTTGATTCACTCGCCGCAATGGTTTGTGCGGCCGTGCTCTGTGAGACGCCAAAAGAGACGACCAAAGCGACTCCCAGCAGTCGCCTGAGAAGGTGACTGCCAGCGGGACTTATAGATAATATAGTTTGCATTAGTCAGAACCCTCCTCCCAGTCGTCTTCAATGAGGAACGGGGCTTCCTCGGGCGCGTTCATGCGGTCTCTGGATTTCAGTTCGGCATAGCAGGCGTCGACCGTTGGCTGCGCGCTGCGATAGCTGCCAAGCAGTTTTGCCTTGACCCCGAGAACCTGGGAGATACTGAGGTCCTCGCTATACAACAGCTGTGAGCTGTACTTTCGGACGTCCTGGCTCATGGGGATCGCACAAACGTGGAAGGGCAGTACTCCCACCAGCGGGACAATCATCGACTGCTCGTACATGAAAATCTCCTTCGTATCATTGAAGTACATGTAGTCGACTGCACCGTCTTTATCGTGGTCCGCAATGCACAGCACGTAGATGAAAAATGATTCACAGCCCAGCGTTCCAATCTGACTATCCCGTGCCGGACCACTAGCGCAGCCGTGAATAGCCAGAAGGAACAATATGAGTAACACCGAGCGAAGCACCGTGGGATCTTGTCCTGCATATTTAAAAACGTGGGTAGTCCGGGCTGCGAACTGCTGTCCGATTGAGCCAAGTTCAATTCGTAGCCAGGGTGACTTGCCTTCCGAACAGCGGTAACGGTCTCTCTACCGGTTGCTGTCCTTGCATTGGACATTGTTCGAGTGCCCGCAGCGGTTCGCATAATAATGGCTTGTGGCATGGCTGTCCTAATGCTCCTTTGGTTTGCACTCTTACCCCCTTTACGAAGACACTGGGAAAAACCGTCGATGTAAAAGGTCCGTGTGTTGAAAAAGATCCTGTTGTCCGCATTGCCTGCTCTGCTGTTGCCGAATACCGTTTGTCCAAAGAGGATTCATAGGACCCGTTTTTCCCCCCGAATATCGGAAGGCAGGCTGCTCCATAGCGCCTGCTTGCGCGGCTTACCTGGTAGGCAGCTGCTGGCTGTCTCGCTGGCAGTCAGCACACTCTTGACGGGCTTGTTGGCTCAGGCCGCGCCCGATGCGGTTTTTTTCAACGGTCCTGTAATCACCCTTGATTCGCAGAACAGTATTGCTTCTGGGCTCGCCGTTGAAGACCGTAAAATAGTCGCTGTGGGCGAAGCTGAAGATGTTTTGCTGCTTGCAGACGCATCGACCCTGCTTATTGATTTGAAGGGCAAACCCCTGCTCCCAGGCTTTGTTGATTCGCACAGTCATGCGAACTTCATCGGCGTGCAGGCCTTGAGCGCGAATTTGTTGCCGGCCCCCGATGGCAGCGGTAACAGCATCGGTCAGTTGCAGACGCTGCTGAAAGATTACCTGGCTTCCGAGCCGCAACTCCTGAAGTCAACAGCTTGGGTCATTGGCTTTGGTTACGATGACTCTCAGTTGGCGGAGCGTCGGCATCCCACACGCCACGATCTCGATGCTGTGTCTCCTGACATTCCTATTCTTCTTATTCATCAGTCGGGCCATCTGGCGACGGCCAACTCCGAAGCCTTGCGTGTGGCGGGGGTAAGCTCCGATACCCCGGATCCGGATGGCGGTGCTTTTCGTCGCGAGTCAGACGGCAAAGAGCCCAACGGCGTAGCCGAAGAGTACGCCGCATTCCGCCTGATTTTTACTGCTCTTGCTAACACAGACGCCGCCCTGCAGGATCAGATGTTGCTGGCAGGCACAGAGCTTATGGCGAGCTACGGCTACACCACGGCGCAGGAAGGTAGGGCTAACCCCCAAGCCATGGCGGCGATGCAGCGCGTGGCTGACAGAGACAAGTTGAAGATTGATTTGGTGTCGTACCCGGATATGTTGATGGTTGAGGATCCCGTTCCGACGCTCTCTTACAGCAATCGCTATCGCATAGGTGGAGTGAAACTTACTATCGACGGCTCGCCACAGGGCAAGACTGCTTGGTTAAGCGCCCCGTACCATGTCCCTCCCCACGGGCAGTCCGAGGAATATCGCGGTTACGCTGCGGTCGATGAAGCGACTATCGTCGCCAGCGTGCTGCGCGCCTTCGAGAAGGGTTGGCAGATTATGGTGCATGCCAACGGGGACGCAGCTATCGATGCTTTTATTGCTGCGGTGAGCGAAGCACGACTCGCTCACCCCAGTGTGCGTAATCGGCCGGTGCTGATTCATGGGCAAACTCTGCGCAAGGATCAGGTCGAATCGTTAGACGCGCTGCATATTTTTCCTTCGCTATTTCCCATGCACACATTTTACTGGGGCGACTGGCATCGGGATTCAGTGCTGGGCGTCGCGCGCGCCGAGAATATCTCGCCCACAGCCTGGGTACGCGAGCGAGGTATGCGCTTCGGCTCGCATCACGATGCACCCGTAGCATTACCCGATTCCATGCGTGTGCTATCCGCCACCGTTACGCGGCGTACCCGCTCCGGCGATATTCTAGGGCCAGGGCAACGTGTGGATGTGATCACGGCCCTTCGCGCAATGACGCTATGGCCTGCATGGCAGCATTTTGAGGAGGACAGCAAGGGCAGTCTTGAGCTCGGCAAGCTCGCCGATCTTGTGGTCCTTTCCGATAACCCCTTAACCGTCGATGCGCTGGAGCTCTCTGGACTACAGGTGCTTGCGACCTACAAGGAAGGGCAACTGGTGTATCAGCGAGATATCGCGTTCCCTGCAAATGACCTCTAGTTCCGTGTCCGCCTTTGCGACAGCCACCTACGCGCCTTTCACGCGCTCCGACCCCGGTGAAAATTGTAGCGTTCTGAGGACTCGTTTTGACCTGGATGGCTACCTGTATTTCCCCCGGGCGATCACGACTGCATTAACTGAACCCGTGCTGCAGGGCATGCTCGGGGTGTTGGCCCCAGCCATCCGCTGGGATGTCAAAGCGCAGGTTCCCGTTCTTTACGGTGAGCCATTTTTTGAGAGTGATCCTTTGTGGGACGTGCTTTATCCCAGGATTCAGGCTCTGGAGAGCCTGCACGCTCTTTTTCATACTCGAGAGCTGCAGCGGCTCATGCAAATCGTCGCGGGCCGGGAGTTGTTTGTATACCCGATGAAAATGGCACGCATTGCGGCGCCGCGTAAACTCGGCTTCGAGACGCCCCCGCACCAGGATGCGTACTCGCATCATGCCGGACCCAGCATGTCCGGTGTCTGGGTAGGCCTGCATGATGTGCAGCAATCCATGGGCAGACTCACCATACTGCAGGGATCGCATAGCAGAGGTGTTCGTCCGGTGTATGAGGCGCAGGGTGTTGGGGGTGTGCAGTGCGAAATTTACGCCGATGAAACGCTATGGCACGTTTCGGACGTTAGCGCAGGGGATGTGATTGTTTTTCATTCGCAAACGGTGCACCGAGCACAGGCCAATATCGATGATCGCCGGGTTCGTCTCAGTGTCGATACACGTTTTTGCGCTCATGGAGCACCCGTCTTTTCTACCAATCTGGACCCGCATCACGCCTGGCGGATTCCCGAGCTGAACTGGGAGTATGTCTATCGTGATTGGCAGGCCGATGATTTAAAGCACTACTGGCACGATTACCCGGCACTGTTTTGATAGGCCTCGCATCAGTCTATGGCATCTCTTGCTGATACAAAGGCTGCGATGGCCATGTCCAGATCAGCCTTGCTAAGGGCTGAGGACATTTGCGTCCGAATTCGCGCCAATCCTTTGGGTACAACGGGGTAGGAAAAAGCAACGACATAGACGCCGAGATCGCGAATGTGCTGTGCGTACTTTGCGGCACGTGTCGCGTCATGCAGCATCACCGGAATGATAGGATGCTTACCGGGTAACAGGTCAAAGCCCGCTGCTATGAGTCCGTCACGGAAGTACTGTGAGTTGGCGGCTAGCTGCTCGCGCAGTACCGGTTCACTGTCTATTAGCTGCAGCGCGCGCAGAGCACCGGCGACAACGGGCGGGGCGACGGTATTGGAAAACAGGTAGGGCCTGGAGCGCTGGCGTAACAGCTGTACGATCTCGCTGCGCGCTGCGGTGAAGCCACCACTGGCGCCCCCCAGAGCTTTGCCGAGCGTGCCAGTAATAATATCCACGCGATCCATGCATTGTCGGTACTCGTGGGTGCCGCGACCCCGTTCGCCGAGAAAACCGGTGGCATGGCAGTCATCAAAGTGCACTAGCGCATGGTAACGCTCGGCGAGATCACAAATCTCGTCGAGCCTTGCAATGCTGCCGTCCATGGAAAAGACCCCATCGGTGGTGACTATTCTGAAACGCGCCGAGGATGCTGCCTGCAACTGTGCTTCGAGGTCCTGCATGTCGTTGTTGGCGTATCGATAACGCGCGGCTTTACACAGACGTATCCCATCGATGATGCTGGCGTGGTTCAGGGCGTCCGAGATGACAGCGTCCTGTTTATCGAGCAGCGTTTCGAATAGTCCACCGTTAGCGTCGAAGCCCGATGGGTACAGAATGCAATCCTCAGTCTTCAGGAAACTCGCCAGCCCAGCCTCCAGTTCTTTGTGCAGGCTTTGCGTGCCACAGATAAATCGCACCGAAGCCATGCCGTAGCCCCAGTCCTTGAGCCCTTTCTGTGCAGCGGCCTGTACATCGGGGTGTTGCGCCAGTCCCAGGTAATTATTCGCGCAAAGGTTCAGCAGGCGGCTCCCGTTGCTGATATCTACATGTGCACCCTGCGAAGAGGTGATTTCGACCTCATGTTTGAAGAGTCCAGCCGCTTCAATGGCGCAGAGCTCAGTCTGTAGATGGTCTTGAAACGCACCGTACATAATTGCTTTTCCCTGGCTGCTTTTTTGCGTTTATTCCCAGTTCAGGATGACTTTGCTGGCTGCGCCGGCGTTCATAGCCTGAAACCCACTATCGAAATCCTGATACGACATGCGGTGCGTAATGACCGGCGCAATGTTGAGGCCCGATTGGATCATGACGGACATTTTGTACCAGGTTTCATACATTTCCCGGCCATAAATGCCCTTGAGTGTGAGCATGTTAAATATAACCCGGCCCCAATCAATGGCGGTGTCGTTCCGGGGGATGCCCAGCATGGCAATTTTGCCGCCGTGGCTCATGTGTTGGATTTGTTGATTAAGCGCCTGGGTATTCCCGGACATCTCGAGTCCAACATCGAAGCCTTCCTTCATTCCCAGTTCCGCAACGACATCGTCCAATGACTCCCTTGTGACGTTAAGTGTGCGTGTGGCACCGAGCGTTGCGGCCATCTCAAGCCGGCTGTCGATAACATCTGTGACGACCACGTGTCGTGCACCCGCGTGTCGGCATACTGCCGCTGCCATAGAGCCGATGGGCCCCGCGCCGGTGATCAACACATCCTCGCCCAATAGATCAAACTGCAGTGCCGTATGTACGGCATTGCCCAGGGGGTCAAATAGCGCGGCAATGTCTAGGTCGATGCCCGGCGAATGTTCCCAGACGTTGGTCATCGGCAGGGCCAGGTATTCGGCGAATGCTCCGGGTCGGTTGACGCCAACACCGCTGGTCGCATTGCACTGATGGCGTTTTCCCGCCATGCAGTTTCGGCAGCGTCCGCACACTACGTGGCCCTCCCCGGATACAATCTGCCCCGTACTGAAGTCATTGACGTTGCTGCCCACATCTACGATCTCACCGACAAATTCATGTCCGACGACCATGGGAACAGGGATGGTTTTCTGTGCCCACTCGTCCCAGTTGTAGATATGCATATCGGTCCCGCATATCGCGGTGCGCCGGACTTTGATGACTACGTCGTTGATGCCCATTTCAGGCTCTGCAACATTCTGCAGCCAAAGTCCTGGGGATGCCTGTGTTTTTACCAGCGCTTTCATGCTATCCCGCGAAGCCTCCGCCTTCAGCATCGGGGCCGAAGCGGATAAGACGGCTATCATCAGTGGCCGCGGTGCGATGTATAACGATTGCCTGGTAATCGAGATTGGTTACCATGGCCAGGAATGCGCCGGCATTGGGGTAGCGTGCAACAAAGGCAATATCCCAGTGTTTGTCGTCTGGACCGGTCAGCATACATTCCTGATGCCCGCGCCAGATAATCTCGCCACCCAGTTCACGGAAAATTGGCCCGCTATGCTCACCGTAACGACGGTAGGCCTCGGCGCCGGAGCAGGTGTCTCCGTTGGCGTAGACTGCGGTCTCTTTGAGACGGATCAGATTCAACATCATGATCGGAGTATCGCGGGGGAGTGCCTTGAAGGCATCAAACTGTTCGCGTGTAGGGTCTATGTGCTTCATGCTTTGTCTCCTTATCCCGCCGCCGAAATCTTAAAACCGTAGCGTGGGAAATGTACGTGCAGCCTACCAGCACGTGCGTCTTCACGCGCTACGCTTATGACTGAATCGTTGGCGATTAGTAGTTTCCCGGTAACCGGCTGAAATCCATAGTCGGTGGGCACAACGTCTACTACGGTACCCGCGGCTAAACCGATGGTTGGGTCTACCTTGGGTTGTGAAAGCGCTTTGGGCGTCGCCTCGCGAGCGATAGCGACAGCGTCATCTCCGCTGATTTCACTGACTTTGGCTGCGTCGCTACATGCGGCCATACCTTGCATCCAGGCAAGGACGGCTGGATAGGCGTCAAAAAAATGTTCGAGGATTGTCTGACGCTTCACAAACCAGCAACAGTGCCAGGTACAAAAGTCCAAAATTCCCGGCGTATCACCACACAGAAACTGCGTATTTTTGAGGTCGGTGTTCAACGCCTGTAAGTGCGCACGAAATCCTGATTCGGCTTGATCCAGGGGCATGGTGAGGCTCCCGCTGCCGGCCGTCAATTTTGCACGATCGGCAACAAATGCCTGCATTATGACGGGGTTCGCGAACGCGGGGTTTGCGGCAATTGCTGAGGGCTGGAATACGAGTCCGACACACATGCGAAAAAACGAGCTGTCGGTCCATCGCGCCGCTGCGCCGTAAACGCCGGGCGTAGCACGGTGTAGTGTCGGTACTCCAGAATGTTGTTCCTCAATCAGAAGCGTAATTAGTGCAGTGTCACAGTAAATATCCGCGCCAACTTGCATAACGGGCGTCCGGCGGTAGCCACCGGTAAGTGCCATAAGCTCCGGTTTTGGCATGATCACCGGAATTTCAACGGCTTGATAGGGGATTTGCCGATAGCCAAGCAGCGCGCGAACTTTCTCCGAGAAGGGCGAGTTCTGATACTGATGCAAAATAAGTGTGGTCAAGCAAAGCGCTCCTGCTATTCGCTGGCACTGTCGCAGAGTGTGTACGACGCGTCTAGTGGCTTGGTAATCGACTCAGCTGGTTCGTACGCGGGCATGGTGCTAGCCTCAGTCAGGGCAAACTACAGCGACGGACGTATCCAGATGGTTGACACAGACAGCGGGCGCAAGGACGTGGGGCCTGCAGATGGCGGGGTAGGTGCCGACAGCGATAATAGAGGTGCCGACAGAGCGAACGATGTCCCCAGCGCGAAGGTTCTGTATGCGCCAGAAACACGCTTGATACACAGCGCAAGACCAGATCCACGTCTGGTTGCCTGTCCGGTCTATCACGCTTCCACGGTGCTGTTTGAAAGCTATCAGGAGTTGCTTGATCGAGAGGCGGAACCCCGGGATCGCGGACATCTGTATTACGGGCGCATGGGCACGCCGACCACGCGAGCACTTGAGGACGCCATAAGCAGTCTCGACAATAGTGCTGGCGCGGTGCTTGCTCCCTCTGGCGTTGCTTCGATAACGGATATCCTGAGCTGCTTTTTGGCACAAGGTGATCACCTGTTAATGGTCGATAGCGTGTACGGACCGACGCGAAATTTTTGCAACACCCGGCTACGCGATCGCGGTATCGAAACGGTCTTCTACGCGCCGGATATAGGAGCAGGTATCGAGAGCCTGGTTACCGAGCGCACGCGTTTGATCTTTATGGAATCGCCAGGGTCCGCAACATTTGAAACGCAGGACGTCGCAGCGATCACGGCGATCGCAAAGCAGCACGGTATTCTCACCGCGATCGATAATACCTGGGCGACGCCGCTACTGTTTGATCCACTGCAGCATGGTGTCGATTTATCCATGCAGTCTGGTACCAAGTATTTAAACGGACATGCGGACTGTCTGTTTGGGGTCACGACAACACACGATGCACATCTGCTGGATCTGCTTCAGCGCTATACCTTGTCCACCGGATCTCATCTCGCGCCGGACGACGCAATGCTTGCCCTGCGCGGTCTGCGTACTCTTTCAGTCCGTCTGGCTGCTCACGATCGTGGGGGACGTGAAGTCGCGACCTGGCTTGAGAAGCAGCCTCGCGTGCGCAGGCTGCTGCACCCGGCATGGGCTTCCTGTCCTGGGCACGACCTGTTCGTACGCGATTTCAGCGCTGCCAATGGCTTGTTTGGCGTGCTGCTGCAGGTAGGAAATGAGGAGGGCCTGGCGCGCTTCATCGATAGTCTTACGCTGTTCGGGGTGGGCTTTTCCTGGGGCGGCTTCGAGAGTCTGTGTTTGCCGATGCACCCCAAACGTGATCGCCCTACGGTGTCGATTGCTGACGACGAGGCGCTATTGCGTCTGCACATTGGACTGGAAGCGCCGGCCGATCTGATCGAGGACCTGGCGAAGGCTTTACACACGCTGGATCCCGACAGCGCCGCTGCAACAGACACAGCTTGACTGCCCTAGCCTGAGGCGAAGGAAAGAAAGTCCCGGCGCAGGGCTTTTGCCGCGCAGTCAATAATCTCCCGACCCGCTTCCGCCGTCGCCTGACTGGGGTCCGAGCCCATACGTCCGTCCGGGAAGTTTTTGCGGTAGTCCTCGGCATCGGTAAAAGACCCGTTGGCTGCAACGCGCGGTTCAAGCGGCACATCGCGGATATGTTCAGGATAGGCTGCGTAGGTGACCGATACTTCAGAGGCGGTTGCGTGTGCGCCATCGAACTGCGGATGCAAACGCTTGCAGGTTCGCATCACGTCGGGGTAATCCCACCAGCTACGCTGTTTCATACGCAGTTCTGGCAAGCCAGATTCAGGACCGCTTAGGCTGCGCTCGGCATAGACCTCTGCAAAAGCCGCCGCGATAGTAGCGATGTTGCCACCGTGACCATTGATCCAGTAAATACGCTCGAAACCGTGGCGCCGGAGAGACGCGCACCAGTCCTGTATGACGGCGATCATGGTACTGGGTCGCAAGGTCAAGGTACCGGGAAAACCCAGATGATGCTGAGCGACGCCTACGCTAAACGTCGGTCCAAGCAGTATTTCCGGATCGTCAGCCGCAGCGGTCTTGGCGATAACCGTTGGGCATATGGCATCGGTGCCGATGAGCCCCGTGGGACCGTGCTGTTCCATCGAGCCTATGGGCAGCAGTATCGTGCGACTGCGCGTGAGGTAGTCTTCGACATCGCACCAGGTTGAAAGAGATAGCAGCATTCGTTACTCCTTGTCTAAAAACCGCTTTACGCGGTCTACAGCGCTGACTCCGGCTAGGGTTTGCGCATGAGGTGTGAGGTGTGAGGTATGAGCGATCATCATCAGCTAAGCCCCCAGAACTGGTGACGCGAGCAGTTCCTTGTAAAGTTGCAGTGTTTGTCGCGTCATGCTGTCCACAAGGAATTGACTGTTAGCTCGCGGTGGCGCGAATTGTCCGGAGAGAATCGCTTCGATTCTTGCCGCTGCGGCGTCAATGTTGCCCACGTCGATCGCGCCGGTCGGATATAGAGCTCGCAGAATTTCATCCACACCACCGTGTGCATAAGCGACTACTGGACGTCCCTCACTCAGCGGCTCGAGCACGGTGCGACCGAATGATTCGGGCTGTGTCGAGAGCGAAAGCACGATGTCGGAGACGGCATAGATATCGCGCAGATCGTTTCTGTGTCCGGCGAAGGTAATATGCTGTGCGAGTCCCTTGGCTTCTACCGCTGCGTGCAGCTCGCGCGCGTAGGCCGTGCGCTTGGGGTCTTCACCGCCCACGATCAGACCGTGTACTGGTTTTTCTCCCTTGCGGAGGAGGTCAATCAGTTCCAGAAAATCATGATGCCCTTTGAGGCGCGTGAGTCTGCCTGGTAGGGTAAGAACTCGTTGATCGAGGAGGTGCGGGAAACGTCGGTACCAGTCGCTCAGCCAATCCTCTGCGGGAGTGTGACCTCGCGGAAATTCCAGCGGATTGATGCCCCGGTAAATAAGGCGGAGTTTACTGCTGTCACAGCGTGGATAGTTTTCCGTGATATAGCGTTGGACCGCTTCCGACACGACGATTACTCTTTCACCGCAGGTGACGATCTCGCTGTAGCGATTAACCGAGTGCAGCCCATGCACCGTGGTGACCAATCGCGGTCGCTCTTGCGGGTCCATTCCGCGCCAGGCTAACCAGCAAATCCATGCGGGCATGCGAGAGCGCAAATGCAGAATATCGAAGCGCTCTTCGCCCAGCCAGCGCCGCAGGGGTTTGACGTGGCGGAGACTCCAGAGGTTCTTGTTTCCCAGAGTCCACTCTTTGTGAGTTGAGCCCTGTTTGCGCAATCGGCTCACGAGCCTGCCGCCAGCAGACAATACGGTAGAATCGTGTCCCGCCTGCACCAGGGCCTTCGCCAGCTCCAGGCTACCGCGTTCCACGCCACCGCTATCCAGTGCCGGCAACACCTGCAAGACATTCACGCTTGCGGACCGCTCTGCGTAAACATGTCCTAGCCTCGCAACTGCTGTTGGTGCAGCGCAGCGTAGAGACCGTTGCGCTCCAGCAACTCACTGTGCGTGCCGAGTTCGACCAACAGGCCATCATCCAGCACCGCAATGGCGTCCGCTTGTTCGACTGTCGCCAATCGATGGGCGATGATCACAGCGGTCCTGCCTTCAAGAATACGTTGCAGCGCCTGCTGAATAAGCGCCTCGCTTTCAGCGTCCTGAGCCGAGGTGGCTTCGTCGAGGATCAGGATTGGCGCATCTTTCAAGAACGCCCGGGCCAGGGATAGCCTCTGGCGTTGACCGCCGGAGAAGTCGTCACCTTCTTCGCGCAGCACCGTGTCGAGTCTCGCGGGCAGTCGCTGCACAAACTCCCATGCATTGGCTTGCTGCAGCGCGTTAATTACTGATTCGTCGTCCGCATCGGCTAAATCACCATAAGCGATATTTTCACGCAGGCTGGTCGCAAACAGCGTTGTATGCTGACTGACCAGAGCGATCTGTCGGCGCAGCGCTACCAGTGCCATCGACTCTGCCGGCTGATCATCTATTAGAAGTTGGCCCGAGGGTGCGGGGAGCATGCCCGCAAGCAGGTTTGCCAGTGTCGTCTTACCGGATCCGGAGCGTCCCACGAGAGCCACGGTTTGGCCCTCATCAATACAAAAACTGATACCACGCAAAGCCTCGTCGGTAGCGCCGGGATACTGAAAATGCAAATCCCGCAGCTCAAAACGGCCACGTAGCGCGTTTACAGACCGCGTACCTCCTGCAGGTTCAAGCGGCTGGTCCAGTACTTCAAACACACTTTCCGCAGCGGCGACCCCACGCTGTATGCGCGCGTTCACCTGGGTTAGCTGACGCAGCGGTTTAGCGACCAGGCTGGCAGCGGTGATGTAGGCGAGGAAAGCCCCGGCGTTCATGCCCCCACTGAAGCGCGGATCCAGGCCAAACCAGAAGAGGCCGGCCAATGCCGTGTAAGTAAGCCATTGCACAATCGGAGTGCTGATCTCATTCACTCGTGCCAATTTTAAATCCTGGCGCAACGCATACTCACTGCGGTCGGCGAAGCGTTGGCGTTCGGTATCTATGCCACCGAAGCCCCGGACCACGACAAATCCCCGGATCGCTTCCGCCGCTACGCGGGTAATGTCACCCATAGAGTCCTGTATGCGGCGGCTGTATTTTTTGAAGAGTGAGGAGGCCAAGCTTATGATTCCGCCGATGAGCGGTGTCAGTACCAAAAACAGTAGCGACAGTTTCCAATTCAGGTAAAAGATATACACCATCAGTACGATGACCGTGAGCCCCTCGCGCACGATTACCTTGATTGCTGTCGATGCGGCGGCCGCCACTTGCTCGATGTTAAAGGTGATAAGTGAGATCAGCTCAGCAGAGTTTCGCTGTGAGAGATACGCGGCAGGGAGCCTGTTGATATGCGTAAAGACGTCAATACGCAGCCGGTTCACTACCTTCCGCGCAACAAAGGTGATGTAGTAACTGCCTAGGTAAGATCCGATCCCACGAACGGTGACAATGGCAATCAGGGCGAGCGGTAGGAAGCTGCGCACTCGCTCCGCCTCGTCTAGTCCCAGCCGTAGCTCCCAGGAACGTAAACTGCTTGCCTTGGCACTGCTGCCTAAAACTCCGGCCGTGTCACCGTCGAATGCGGTTGGCAGGTATTGCATAAGACCTGCAAAAGTAGCCTGCGTCACAGCAAATAGGACAAAGCCCAACATACTTACCGTAAAGGCGAGCCAGAGCGGCCGCAGGTATCGCAGCAGCCTGGCGTAAGTCTGCAAACTACTGGCCGCCGTCCCGGTGGCAGGCGCAGACGCGGGTGAATGTGGAGGACTTGCAGGCAAGAGCACGTCGCAATGTAATATAAAGGTGCATTGTACGGTAAGCGTCGCTCGCGGGCACCAGACCGGTCTCGGGTGATAGCATGTTGGTTGTTCCAACAAGATGAACAGTGCGCCGGGCTGAACTGCGCGTTGTCCGCGATCCATTATCTGTTTGAGAGACTATTTTATGGCCCTTATTCGAAAAGCAGTGGGCTTTTTTTTACCGCTGATTACAGCTCTGCCGGTGTTGGCCTTTGACGAACTGGCATTTTATCGACATCTGCATGAGAATCCTGAGCTGTCATATCAGGAGGAAAAAACGGCGGCCACGCTCGCTGAGACCCTGCGTGATGCTGGTTTCAGCGTGACTGAAAAAATCGGTGGACACGGTCTTGTGGCGCTGCTGGAAAACGGGGCGGGCCCTACGATCATGCTGCGCGGCGATATGGATGCGCTACCGGTGAAGGAGCAGACTGGTTTGCCCTACGCGAGTCAGGTCCGCGCGACCGAACTGGATGGTCAGGATGTGGCCGTAATGCATGCCTGCGGTCACGATGTGCACATGACCGTGGTGGTCGCTGCGGCATTGGAGTTGCTTGAGCGGCGCGACACGTGGGTCGGTACGCTAATGGTGGTGATGCAGCCAGCGGAAGAGCGCGGTACCGGTGCGCGGGCGATGCTGGCGGACGGCCTTTTTGAGCGTTTCCCGGAACCCGACTTCAACTTGTCGGTGCACACGATTGCCACATTACCCGCAGGAAAAATCGGATACCTCGCCGGCTGGATGATGGCTAACGTGGACATGGTGAATATCCTGGTGCCCGGTATTGGCGGGCATGGCGCGTATCCGCATACGGCCAAAGATCCTGTCGTACTCGCGGCGGCTATGATTATGGACCTGCAGACTCTGGTGTCGCGGGAGATCCATCCGGCGGAGCCGGCGGTGGTTACCGTGGGCGCTATTCATGCGGGGACCAAGGGTAATATTATTCCGGATCGCGCAGAGCTGAAGCTTACAGTGCGGTCATACACAGACGAGGTGCGCCAGACGTTGTTGGACGGGATTGAACGAATTGCCGTCAATCAGGCGAGAGCCATGGGTTTTCCAGAGGATAAAATGCCCGAAGTCACTGTCCGCGATGAGCACACGCCAGCATTGTGGAACGATCCAGCGCTTGTGGCGCGCGGTGTGGTAGCGATGCGGGCAGAGCTCGGTGACGACGCGCTGGAGGAGATACCCATGGAAATGGGTGGAGAGGATTTCTCTCGCTTCGGGCGGACTGACAGCAACATCCCATCTTTTATGATTCGCGTGGGCACGATCCCACAGGATGTTTTTGCTGCATCGCAACGGGGCGAGGCCCGGCTACCGTCTTTGCACTCACCCTTTTTCGCACCTGATCCAGGGCCGACATTAACAACGGGCCGCCGTGCCATTATCGCCCTCGTGCTGGATCTTATGACGCCGAACTAAGGCTATTGATGCCCCCTAGGCCAGGGATCTGCTCAAATGGCTCTTCTGGCCCAGCTAGGGCTGGAGAGCCGCGTCGGCTGGGATAGTTGCGTTGCTGCCGCGATACTTCCGGTAACGCATCTTCACTCGCCAAGGTAGGGCAAGCAGCGCCGGTGTTGCAATCAACGTGAGGATAGTTGCGAATGACAGGCCAAACACAATTGCTTGTGACAATGGCCCCCAGAACGTCGCCATTTGCCCGCCAGCGGTGACGCTCCGATTCACAATATCCACGGATAGGTCGCAGGCCAGTGGCAACAGGCCGAACACGGTGGTTACCGTCGTGAGCATGACCGGGCGCAAGCGCTGTGAGGCCGCACGCACAATAGCTTCTGGCGGCGTGAGCCCCGGGCTGCTGGAGCGCACGTAGTTGTAGGTATCGATCAGCACGATGTTGTTATTAACGACGATGCCTGCCAGTGCGACGACGCCGACGCCGGTTAAAATAGCGCTGAAGGGGTTGCCAGTGAGGATGAGCCCTAATAGAACGCCCGCGGTCGACATGATGACCGCCAACAGGATTAGCGCGCTTTGGTAAAAGCTGTTGAACTGGGTCACCAGCAAGATGAACATCAGCAGCAGAGACAGCGTAAAGGCGACTGACACGAAGGCCATGGATTCTGCCTGGCTTTCGTTGGCGCCACGGAACTGAATATCGATGCGCGGATCGAAGGATTGCGTCTCCAGCCAGGCCTGAATATCGCTCACTATGGTGTCGGCAAGTACGCCTTCAACAACGGCGGATCGGAGCCGCTCTACCGGATAGCCGTCAATCCGCTCAAAGGTATCGACACCAGGCGAGGGTTCCAGTCGAACAAAATTACTCAGAGGGATCAGACCGGAATTGGTGCTGATCTTGAGCGTGTCCATAGCGTTAATGCCGCGGTGTTGTGCGGGAAATCGTGCGCGGATATCGACGGCGTCGTCGGCACCATCGGGGCGGTACTCGGCGACTTTCACGCCGTTCGTCACCAGCTGCAAAGCTATGCCCGCTGCCAGCACGTCCGCACCGTACAAAGCAGCCTGGGCGCGATCGACGTCCATACGCCACTCGATGGACGGTAGAGCGCGGGTGTCGTCCATATCAACGAGTTCAGGGAGTGTGTACATGTAATCGTGCACGCGTATCAATGCAGGTTCGAGAAGCTCCCGATGCTTGGAGCGGAACTCGATCTGGATAGGCTTGCCAACGGGTGGTCCCTGTTCCATGGCCTGAACCTCAACCCCGATACCGGCGAAATTGCTCGTGCGTTCGCGCAATTCCCTTACGATATCGAAGCCGCTGCGATCCCGGTCAGATTCCGGTAGCAATTCGATAAACAAGGAACCGATACGGTCATTGGAGGCACTCGTGCTCATGCCATTGCCGCCCGGCAGAATCGTGTTCGTATTCATGGCCCGGATACCCGGAACCTGCAAGGCTTCTTTCTCGACTTCGCGTACCAGGTCATCGACCTGCGCTGCAGAAAAATTACCGCGTCCTTTCACTGATAGCGTAACGAACTGTGGGTCGGCATTGTTGAAAAACACCATGCCACGGCCAAAACTGCCGTAGGCTATAAAAATGCCAGCCAGCAGCGAGACAATAATGCCCATAGTTATTAGAGGATGTCCGCACACACGCGTTAAGAAACGCGCATAAACGCCCGTGGCGCCTCGCAAACGCGTTGGGTCACCATGATCGAGTTCCTCGAGGTCTGCCCTGGTTGCATCCGTATGTTTCGTAGGTTTGCCAAACATGCTGCCCAGCACCGGGCCAAACAAGAGCGCATAGAGCAATGAGCCACTGAGCACAGTGAACACGGTAACCGGCAAATACCGCATAAACTGTCCGGGAATGCCCGGCCAGAATATGAGCGGCAGAAACGCCGCCAGAGTAGTGGCCGTAGAGGCGGTCACTGGCCAGAACATGCGTTTTACTGCTTCTGAATAAGCTTCCTGATGATCCAGACCTTCGCTCATTTTTCGGTCCGCATACTCAGTCACCACGATGGCACCATCGATTAACATGCCAAGCCCGAGCAACATGCCAAACATAACCATGAAATTAAACGTGTAGCCGAGTAGGTAGACGATGATTACGGAAAAAAGCAGTGATACGGGGATCCCCAGGCCTACGATTACTCCGCTTCGGAATCCCATCGACGCCACTACTATTACCATGACCAGCGCGAGCGCAGTCATGATATTGCCCTGAAGTTCCGTGACCTGGGTTCTGGCAAACTCCGCCTGATTTTGCGAGGGCACGACGCGGATGCTCGATGGTATGCCCTTTTGGGCCTCTGCAAGTATTGCCAGAACAGCCTCGGAAGTATCTATAACATTGGCATCGACGCGTTTCTTGACCTCCAGGGAGATAGTGTCCATGCCGTTGAAGCGCGCGTAGCTGGTGCGGTCCTTAAACGTGCGACGGATGGTTGCGACATCGGACAATGTGACTACGGTGTCGCCGCTCACCTGCACGGGCAGGTTCATGATGTCGCTGGCTGTCTCTACGACCGAAGGCACTTTGACCGAGAATCGGCCTTTGCCGGTATCCACGCTACCCGCCGGGATGAGGCGATTGTTGCGCTGCAGTATGCTGACCAGCGCTTCGCTGGAGATCTGGTAGGCCTCCAGCGCTTGCGGATCCACAATGACTTCAAGAACCTCCTCACGTTCGCCGCGCAAGTCAACGCTCAAGACTGAGGCGATGGTCTCAATTTGGTCGCGCAATTGCAGCGCGGTCTGATAGATCTGTCGTTCAGAAGCACCATTACTTATCAGATTGATTTGAATCAGCGGAAAATCTTCAACGTCGAGTTCCTGTACCGTCGGCTCTTCGGCGGTGGAGGGGATTTCGGATTTCCCACGGTCCACTGCCTCCCGCAAGTCCACCAGTGCATCGTTGAGGTCAATATTAGCTTCGAACTCTGTAAATATGCCCGCATAGCCCTCAGAGGCCATGGACTGAATTTCTTTGATGCCTTCGATCTTGCGGATTTCGATTTCCATAGGCTGCACCAGGAGTCGCTCCGCATCCTCAGGCGAGATGCCTTCATGCTGCACGCCGACATAGAAATAGGGCAACTCGATGTGTGGATCGTTAGCGATTGGCAGCAGTGATCGCGCGATGAGACCGCACAGGACAATGACACCCATCATCAAGAGCGTGGTGCGTGAGCGGCTGATCGCCGCATCGATAAAACCAATCATAACTAACTCGCTGTCGCCGGTGATCGGGAGCTTGCCTGCACCTGGACCAGTTGGCCGTCGGATACGAACTCCTGCCCCACCGTGATTAACCTCACAACCCCCGGCAGGCCTGTAACCCAGGCGCCCTCGGTCGCGTCCTCCACAATCGTAACGGGGTGAAAAACCACGCGGTTGTTTCTATCCACCGCGCGCAGCCCGATCACGCCGGTGTCGTCCAGAGTGAATAACGAAGGTGATACCCGGTGCGCAAGGACCGTGTCGGTCTCTACGCTGACCACCGTTGTGAGTCCTGCTCGAATGCGGTAATCCGGGTTAGGTACGGTGATTTCAACCGGGTAGGTGCGTGTAGCAGGATCGGACTGGCTGCCTACGAAGGTCACTTGACCTTCCAGTCGTTGATCGGTGCTGGTTCGGGCACGAACGACGCTGCCCACGGAAATGTATTCGATATCGCGTTCGGAGACGCTCGCCTCTATCAACAGTGGGTCAAGATCAATCAGGGTTGCGCAGGGTGCCCCGACAGCCGCCAGATCGCCGATGTCCATATGCAACTCTTCCACGACCCCACTGAACGGTGCCACAATCCTTGCACGGGCAAGATTGAGCTCCTGTCGTGCCAGATTGGCCCGCGCTGACTCCAATGCGGCGGCGAGCTGCGCAATAGAGATCTGAGACACGAGTTGCTTGCCACGCAACTCCTGGGCGCCGCGATACTCGATCTCGGCGCTTGCCAGGCGGGCTTTGGCCTCCAGCACGTCGGCCTTGCGCTCGTCGGGCGCCAGTTCGCACAGCAGTGCTCCGGATTCGACACGATCGCCGCGTTCCACGGGTCTGGCAACGACACGACCGTCAGTTTCCGCGCTCACCTGAGCGGTCTGCTTGCTCTCTGTCTTACCTCGAAGTACGCGAGTCAGCGTCCGTTGCTCAGCGTTGAGTTGCTCGACACGCACCAGCGTGGGTGCGTCCTGATTATCAACGAGGACCGCACTGCGGGTGTCTGGCAGGGGCTCCGAGCGTTCGGCCAGGGCACCTGACAACAGCCACAGCAATAGGCCCGCTCCAATGAGCGACGCAATGAAGAGATTTTTTCTCATGATGCTCTACGTAATCAAACACAATTGATTATACAGTCTATGACTTAAATTCGGATGTGACTTTTAGCCAAAACTTTGGGTCCAGATGACTTATTTCGTAGCCGGGTCCGCTGCGCCCTCCCTGCGCGCTGTGATCCTCAGGGGAAAGAACGAAAAAGTGCTTTGAGTTTGCATTAGCTCCTGCATGCGGTGATGCACTGCGGGCGCTCGCTTGCGCTCATGAAAGCACTTGCACAGAAGCGGTGTTCTAAGCGGCCAAAAGCCAGTATGATCAATCGCTTATTCGGTTAAATCAGGGGAGAACGACGTCTATGTCACTGGTGGATTTCATTAAGGTTAAGCAGCTTTTCGGTGACGCGCCCGGCGGCGAAGACGCCGATTTGTTTCGTGAGTTGTTCGTGTTGGTACTGTCTCGGGCGACACATGCCGATTCGTACACGCATCCAGTAGAGGTAGAGTCGGTGCAGTCTGTGATCAAGGCGGAATTGGGCGAGGATCTGTCGGCCAGCGAAATTCGCACGGCTGCCGCCTCCAAGGTCTATGAGTCTGCACCGTTAATGAAATGCCTGTCGGACGCGGCGCCCAAACTGAGCATGGGTCAGCGACAACGCATTCTGCAGGGATTGGTATCCGTGATGCGTGCCGATGACCGTATATCCAGCCGTGAAGCCGAGTTTTTCAATCAGGTCGTTGCCTCACTGCGCCTGACTGCTGCGGATGCTGCGGGTCTCATCGTAGAGTAAGCCGCGGGCCGGGGTAGCGGAGCTGAACTGAACTGAGCGGAACTGAGCTGAAGCACGCCGAGTCAGGCTTCCGGTGTACGCCCCGATAGCACGGTCTCGAACACCTGGCTATCAATATTGCCACCGCACAATATGACGGCTACTCGCTTGCCTCGCTGGGCGTCACGCTCCTTGATGAGTGCCGCCAGGGGAGCTGCTCCAGCACCTTCGGCGACATTATGTGTACACCGAAAATACATGCGTATGGCGTCCGCAATGGCGTCGTCACTGACTTCAACCACCCGACTTGCCCCCTTTTGGTAGATTGCCAGGGCATCTGGCACTACGCTTCGCACCGCTACGCCGTCCGCAAAGGTACGTGCGCTGGCGGTTGACTCCAGCTGACCGCTGGCAAAGGCCCGCGCTGCCGCGGGCGCAGCCTCTGACACCACGCCTATGATTTCTGTTGTTAATCCAAGGGCGTCACGCGCGGCGATGACGGCGCAAATGCCGGAACCGCAGCCGATGGGGACGTAAAGGCTATCGATGTCTGGAACCGCCCGAAACAATTCGAGGGCGTAGCTTGCGACTCCGCTAACCAGTGCGCTGTGAAACGAAGGTACCAGATAAAGATCCTCTGACACCGCGAGCTGCTGCGCGTGCGCACGGGCTTCATCAAAGTCAGCACCGTGCTCGATCAGCGTAGCGCCAAATGCCCGCATCGCGTCGTTCTTTTCGCTTGCGTTTTTATGCGGCACGACGATCGTGGTTGTGAGACTTGCTTTGCTTGCCGCTCGCGCCTGACTTTGGCCATGGTTGCCGCGTGTCGCTGTGACAATACCGCGGCAATCCGGGTGCGAATCTTTGAGCCAGTGTATGAAGCTGATGCCACCCCGAATTTTGAAAGCGCCAGTCGGCGTGTGGTTTTCGTGTTTAACCCACAGATCAATACCGAGGGCGTCGCGCAAGGTCGGCCAGGCGTATTGCGGGGTTGCCGGCATCTCCCGGTACACAAGCGCTGCTGCGGCCTCCAGCCGGGATAAACTGAACTCGTACTGTGGGTCGTTCATCCTGCATTCTCCAAACTACCAGCATGCGCCGAACGTTGTCGTCGATTAAGCGCTATGTAAAACGTCATCAATATGAACTTATCTTGATTGCAGTGACTACAGATGACAAGCTGAGTGGCGCAGCAATGCGTGATTATCCTCGCCCATGAGAGCCCCAGATGTGACTCACCCCGACGCGCCAGGCGCGGTAAAAGACGCGGTTGCCAAAAGCACCGTCGGCGATCCGATTTCTGAGCTCTTGCCTGTGTCTGAACCTGCGTCTTCCCCAAGATTTGAAGACGGTGAGGCTGAGCGCATGCCGCGTTTTCGCTTTATACCGTTTCGGCGCAGCGATTTACTGCGTATGCTGCGCGCCGAAGCGTTGCTGAAAGCCGCTGAGCTTGAGCTGTTTGAGCACGGTATTGCACAGACATCGCTGGCTTTTGCGCGGGAGTTTCACGACTTGCGTGAAAACTTTAAAGAGCATTACGCGAGTCTAGATCCAGATGCCGATACGCGGGCTATGGCAGAGGAAGTCTCTCCGGACGGAGACGCGGAAGTGCTTCTGGCCGAGCTGGCCACCTTATTGGATCGTGGCAACTATGAACGGCTTGATGACGATGATCTGCGCCGCGCTTTCCGCAGTGCCTCGTTATTCCAGATTCGCTTGCGAGTCGATCTCAAAGCTTTTGATGACGTGCTTATTTACACTCGCGGCGCGAAACAGTGTGAGGAAAGCATCAGCTATTGTTTTGGTTTACTGCGGCGGCGCCTCAATTTCGTCAGCTTTGATCGAGTGGTGCTCTACCTGCGGTTTGCGGACCGGGATCAGGGCGATGACAGCCAGTACCCGCCGGGCAGAGTCATGATCAAACTGTTTCAAAATGTACCCGACGCAGATATGGAAATGCTGTTTCCCAACACGCGTGTGGGTATGCGCTGGTCGGACCGGCTGTTAATCGGCGTTCCTGCGCTTGTCAGTGGCATTGTCGTCGCCACGACGAAACTCGGCGCGCCACTGCTGTTGCTGGGTGCTCTGATCGGCTTCTGGCTGGGGCTGCATGGAGACGCGGTGGCCCTGGATAAAAAAGGCTTGCTGCTGATTGGTGCTGGTCTCGGTGCGGTGGGTGCCTACGTCTACAAACAATGGTCGACCTACAAAAACCGCAAGGCGCGATTCAGGCAGGCATTGACCCGGGATTTGTATTTCAAGCTACTCGACAACAATGCAGGCGTTCTTCTTCGCGTGCTGGACGACGCCGAGGATGGCGAGTGTAAAGAGGCTTACGTCGCGCTGTACTTTCTGCTGTCTGAATCTGGGGGCATGCAGCGAGACGTCCTGGATCAGGCCATCGAACGCTGGTTTGCACAGCGCTGGTCCGCGACTATCGATTTTGAGATTGATGATGCACTCGACAAACTCGCGCAGTTGGGACTGGCTGTTGTCAGCGACAATGTATGGCGGGCGGTTGTGCCAACCACGGGAGATACCGCCGCGTGAGAGGCGCCGATAATACGGGTAGTACCGCGCCCCTGGGTAAAGGGCTGCTGCCGGCGATCTGGCGAAGACTAAAGCCCGTGCTGGCTGATAATCGAGGTCGCGTGCTGTTGGCGCTGGCCTGCATGCTCGGCGCAAAGGCTGGGCTGCTGGTAATACCGTTTTTGCTGAAGGCTCTGGTCGATGGTCTGGACGGGTCGGTTTCAGCATCGCCGCTCAGTCTGATTCTGCTCTTTGTCGCAGCCTACGGCGCCGCGCGACTGGCAAATACGCTGTTTGCCGAGGTTCGCGACACCTTGTTTGGTCGTGTCACGGAGCGCGCAATGCGCCGCATCGGCTTGCAGGTGTTCAGGCATGTACACAGCCTGGATATTGATTTCCATCTCAATCGTCGAACCGGGGGTTTGGCGAGAGATATAGAGCGTGGGACCTCTGGCATCAGTTTTCTGCTGCGATTCTTTATTTTCAGCATTGCACCCACCTTGTTTGAAATACTGATGGTGGCGGGCATTTTGTTGTTTAACTACGGTGTGAGCTACGCGTCGATAGTGGTGCTCTCAGTGCTTCTTTACGGTTTGTTCTCGTTTCGGGCAACAGCGTGGCGAACGCGCTTTGTTCGCGAAGTAAATGCAGCCGATTCCAGCAGCAACACGCGATCCGTCGATAGTCTCTTGAATTACGAAACCGTGAAGTACTTCAATAACGAAGACTTTGAGGCGCAGCGGTATGACGAGTCGCTGGCGGTCTGGGAATCGGCTCGACGCAAAAACCGCCTGACGCTATTTGCCCTCAATGGTGGACAGGCCTTCATTATTGCCGTGTCGCAGACGGCAATGCTGGCAATAGCCGCGTATCAGGTCCGTAGCGGCGTATTGTCGCTGGGCGATTTCGTACTGATCAACCAGTTTATGTTGCAGTTGTTTATGCCTCTGGGTTTTCTGGGATTCGTATACCGCGAGATCAAAAGTTCGCTGGCAAACATAGAACAATTATTCTCGCTCCTTGAGCGTCAGCCCGGAATTGCAGATCGCGACGATGCCAGTGAGCTAAAAGTCCATGAGGCTGGCATCGTGTTTGATAAAGTCAGCTTCTCTTACGGGGAAGATCGGCAGGTGCTGCAGGACGTCAGTTTTCGGGTCGACGGCGGCGAAAAAGTCGCACTGGTCGGCGCCAGTGGCAGTGGTAAATCGACGCTGGTCAAGCTGCTTTTCAGGTTCTATGACCCGGGGAGTGGGGCGATATTGATCGATGGGCAGGATTTGCGCAGCGTGAGTCAGCAGTCGCTGCGTCGTCAAATAGCTATCGTGCCGCAGGATTGCGTGCTGTTTAACAGCAGCCTCGAGGAGAATATTCAGTATGGTAAACCGACCGCGGACGATCAGGATCTGCGCGCTGCGATCAGCGCCGCGCATCTGGAAAAGTTTGTTGATCGCCTACCGGAGGGCCTGAGTACCACCGTTGGCGAGCGCGGCCTGAAACTGTCTGGTGGCGAGCGTCAGCGGGTGGGGATAGCCAGAGCCGTGCTTAAAAATGCACCCATTCTGGTCTTTGATGAGGCCACTTCGAGTCTCGACAGTCGCTCCGAGCAAGCGGTCCTAAGCGCTTTTGCCGATATGTCCAGAGAGCATACGACACTGGTTATCGCACATCGACTGTCAACTATCATCGACGCGGACCGCATTGTTGTCTTGCACGAGGGACGGATCGTAGAGCAGGGCTCACATGACGAATTGTTGACCCTTGGCGGGCACTACGCGCTGCTCTGGGAGGCGCAGCAGCGCAAGGGGCGTAGCGAGTAAAATCGCATCAACTGGGGGTAGTCCATGGTTTGCTGACCCGACTTGGTTAGTGACAAGCCGCGGCCAATTGTTGAGACTGTAGCCCGCGTAGCGTTAAGTCGCGCCGCTCGTGATTCTTGTGATTCTTGTGATTGTTGTGGTCGATTGTTGTGGTCGATCCTTGTGATTGATTGTTGTCACGTTGGTCTTAGATTCCATCTCTGATCAGGTCTCAGTGCTGGTCTGGTAGCGAATCCAGGCGGGCAAACAAGCTCGGCCTGGGAGGCCATTATTGTGCTGGATTGTGCTCGATAGCGATGAATAGCGTTGAATAGCGATGGCAAAGACGGCAGTCGCCGGTCAAGCTGCTTTACTCGCTATGCCGATGCCGTAACTGTTTTCTCACAGCAATCTGTGTCGGCCGCGCTGTCGGTTCCGCGCAGGTTTTTCCCGCTTACCACCTCCTGGCTGTGCGCGCTTTCAATGCTGTGCGGATTCGCCCTGTCGGGCAGCGTGACTGCTGATGAACCGGCTTTCTTTTCCACACCCGAGGCAGAGACCCAGGCGCAGCCGTTACGCGAAGTAAGTCCGAGTTTTGCCGCAAGCAAACTGCCGACAGGCACCGTCGATGAAACCGTCGGTGACACCCGAGTCGCCGTAAACGCGTTGCCTCCTTTGACGATCGCCGCGATATGGCAAAGCCGTAAACTCCTGATCCTGACTCCTCTCCTGGCGCTTTTACCGGGTGCCATGCTCGTGCTGGCTCTGTTAGAGAGGAACAGGCGCGTGCGTCTGCTCTGGAGAGACTTGCTCAACTCTATGCAGACGCAGAGAGAAGATTTACAGCGTCTCGCCGACCTGAGCCGACACTTTGAACTGTTCCTGGCTCACAGCGTTGACTTTGTCTACTTGAAGGACGCGCACGGGCGCTACGTTTTTGCGAGCGACAGTGTCGCGAGGTCCGTGGGCAGTAACAGCCGCGAGAGTCTGGCGGGGCGCCGGGACGAAGATATCTACCCGCCTGATATTGCCCGGGAGTATGCACAGCAGGAGGCGGAGCTGTTCCAATCAGCCAAGCCTCAGCTGGATTTGCGGCGCTCGTACGAGCGATCCGACGGCAGTATCGGATGGTTATCTACACACAACTGGCCGGTATTGTCCCCGGAGGGTGGGCGTGTGTTGGGGCTATTCGGAATTAGCCGCGACATCACGGCGGAGCATGCGTACGAGAGTCAGCTTGAGCGCGCAGCAAACCACGATGGCTTGACGGGTCTTCCTAATCGCGGACTGTTCTTTGACCGTTTGCAGCAGGCTATGGCAGCCGCAGAGCGGCGAGGCAGTGAGATCGCGATCGTCTACCTCGATGTAGACCGGTTCAAGCAAGTAAACGATAGTCATGGCCACGCGGTGGGCGATGCAATGTTGATCCGGTTCTCCGAGCTCTTGTCGTCGCAACTCAGACGTTCAGATACGGTTGCCCGGCTCGGCGGTGACGAGTTTGCGCTGCTTTTAGCCGATCTCAGTAGCCGCGAAGAAGGACTTGTGCTGCTCGATCGGCTTCTGGTTTCCGTAGCCCGGCCCCAATCGGTGGCGGGCGTGTCTCTCAAGATGTCTGCGAGCGCCGGCGTTGTTTTTTACGGCGGCGATGCGCAGAGCAATCCCAATATCCTGCTGAGTCAGGCAGATGCCGCGATGTACAAAGCCAAGGAGGCAGGTCGCGACCGATACCGTGTGTTTGAGGAGCAAGAGCGGGGCAGACTGGACTCACTGAGTAAAAGTATTGCCCGAGGCATGGAGTTGCATGAGTTCGAACTGCATTACCAACCTATTGTGGATTTGCGCACGGGCGCTGTCGTAGGTCTGGAGGCGTTGCTCCGCTGGCGTCAGGACAACGGCGAATTGAAGCTACCCGGGGAGTTTTTGCCGCATCTTCGCGACGAGTCGCAGTCTGTGGAACTCAGCCGTTGGGTGTTGCGTGAGGTGCTGCAGCAGCGATGTGCCTGGCTGGAGCAGGATATGTGCGTGCCCATCCATGTCAACGTTACCGCATCTGATCTCGGTCAGATCGAATTCCTCGCCCGCCTTGAGGCGGATATTCGAGAGATATTGGGAGCTCAGGACGCGCAACTGGTCCTGGAGGTGTCGGAAAACACCGCCTTGGCTGATATAAAGACCATCAACCACGTTATCGAAGTCTGCCAGGGCCTGGGTGTTGGGTTTGCCATATCGGAATTTGGCACCGGGTACAGCTCCTTGTCGCAGGCGCGCGAGCTGGCCACGGAGACGGTCAAGATCGACCCCAAATTTGTACAATCGACGCACACTAGCCCGGTGGCGCTGTCATTGGTGTCTGGCATTCTGGCAATCGCCAAGGCGTTTGATCGCAAAGTGATCGCCGAGGGTCTTGAGACCGTAGAGCAGGGAGAGATGCTTCTCGAGCTTGGTTGCCACCTGGCGCAGGGCTTCGCGATCGCCGGTCCCATGCCGGCGCTGGATGTGCAGGATTGGATGATTGATTGGGTGCCAGATACGCGCTGGACTGAATTCCGGTCTTCGGGCGTAAAAAATTCGGCATCGCAGGCTTTGGGCCTCGTACGATAAACGATTCGCTAAAAAGTTGGTAACTAAGGTGCTGCTGAAGGGCTCAGTGCGCGCCTCGGTGAACAGCCGTGCGCGGTCTCTGATTTGACGGGGCCGGGCGGCTTCCCTTCCTAACGCGGTCTAGCCTTCGCGAGAAGTCAGCCTGCTTTGCAGCTTTTGTTCGAGTCGCATGACGTGTTCGTCATGCTCGCCGATCTCACGCAGCGCATCGGCAAGGGATAACAGATAGTCTGCATTGCTGCCGCTTGGCCCATGGCTGCGCGCGATGTGACTGGCCAACTCTTCATCGCTGGCGGGCCCAAGAAAGGCAGGATTGCTCGCAGCGGCGATGTAGAAGGTCCCGTCCACCGTTTCGTCGCGCTGCTCAAGATGAAGTCGGGCCTCGCGCCGCTCATAGCCATTTTTCTCCCGATGATCCAGATGCTCAAAGACCGCTGCATCGACCAGGAAAGCGACGCCCCTGCAGCGTGCGTTTGGCGATTCAAGCAGTGTGACAACGCGTCCCGGCGCATCAGGTGTCCCGCGATGATCGTGCGAGCCCTGCCAAAAACGGCGCTCCCAGCCGCGCAGACTGGCGATTTCTCGGGTGCGGTAGGGGAAATCGACTTTGTAGATGAGCGAGCCGTAGCCAAATACCCAGTGCTGTTCTGCTTGCATGTAAACCTTTGCGTTACGTATGCGGACCATTCTACATCTGCTGCCCGCGACAGAGCGTATTCCCTAGGCATGTCGACCGTGTCGTGGTCGGATCTGCAATCGGTCGCTAGGTAATAGGGGTAGGCTATGCAGCAGGCTTTGGTAGTAGGGGCAGGGGGTGGTATTGGCCAGGCTATGAGTCGTCGTTGGGCGCAATCTCCCGGCTTTTCAACGGTATGGGGAGTCAGTCGATCGCTCATTTCCGCTGGCGATGTGTATCCATCAACGTTGCATCCGCTGGCTACGGATCATAGTGAGCAGGGCATCAGGGGGGCGGTGGAGCAGATTCTCGAGGCAAGCCCGGCGCTGTCGCGGGTGGTAATCTCACTTGGGACGCTGCACGGCGCCAGTTACCAGCCTGAGAAATCACTCGGCGCGCTGAATGGGGCCGCGATGCAGCAAGTGCATTGGGTCAACTGCGTGTTGCCACTGCTGTGGCTCGCCGCATTAGCGCCGGGCTTGCGTCGGAACAAGGACTGTCGGATAGCCGTATTGAGTGCTCGGGTTGGCAGTATCAGCGATAACAATCTCGGTGGATGGTATAGCTATCGGAGCGCGAAAGCGGCGTTGAATATGGGTTTGAAATGCGCCGCCATCGAACTGGCCCGACAGGCCCGAGGGACAAAACTAATGGCCTACCACCCGGGAACGGTAGACACCACCTTGTCGCGACCGTTTCAGCGCGGTGTACCCGAAGGCAAGCTTTTTACCCCGGAGTATGCCGCTGAGTGTCTGGACACGGTGCTCGATTCGCAGACACCCGATGGTGAGCTGGCCTATCTTGACTGGGCGGGTAAGGAAATTCCTTGGTGATTCGTTCTGGGTGATCACTCTGGTGCAGTAGCGGGCAATCGATGCCGCGGCTGATTGCGCTTGAGTTTCATGCGTATTTGTCCTGAGCTATCATGCCCTCGCCCGCCAAAGGTCCATCGCTGGTTCTCGCGAAATAATGACAAAGCGGCAAATTTATCGATCCATAACGGAGAATAAACATGGATTTTGACACGCTACCCGCTTTTCTCGATCACTGGGCTGACACTCGTGGCGACAAGATATGGATGCGCGATTTGCGTGAGGAAGGCAGTGAAGACTACACCTGGGCGGAGGCGCGGCGGCAAGTTAATCAGGTCTCAGCGGCGCTGGAAGCGCGCTTCGGTAGCGGTGCGAGTATGGTGATCCTGTCGCGTAACCGGCCGCACTGGTTTATGGCAGATATGGCGGTTGTTCGCTCAGGCAATGTCACGGTCAGCATGTTCACGACCTTACCACCCGCTACGGCGCAGTACATCGCCGAGTTTACTGAAGCCAAGGTGATCTTCGTCGGCGAGAGTCCTAACTGGGAGACGGTACGTCCGGTGCTGCCGGCGGACATAACCGTGGTAGCGCTACCCGGTGTTGAGATCGAAGGCGCTCATCTCACCTGGCAGCAATTGCTCACCGAGGGTGATGGCAAGATCCCGGAACATGTGTGCAGCCGTGAGGACATGATGTCGCTGGTGTTCACCTCCGGGACGACGGGCCTGCCCAAAGGCGTGATTCAGACTCACGACAGCAATATCGTGCCTATTCGACGCTTTATCAAAGCGTTTGGGTTGCGTGATCAGCCGCGCTATTTTTCGTACCTGCCGCTGTCACATATCGCGGAACGGCAGATTGTCGAATATTCCTCCCTGTTTTGTTGCGGCGAAGTGAACTTCAACCAATCCCTGGAGACGCTGCTGCGGGATTTGCAGCGAACGCAGCCGCATATGTTTTTTGGACCGCCTCGTATTTGGGAGCAATTCCAGCAGGCGGTGATCGGCAAATTTGGCGGTCAGGAGGCGCTGGATGCAGCGCTCAAAGAAGATGCCAAGGGTATCGGTAAGGTGGTGCTCGATACGATGGGTTTAGGAAAGGTCGAGTTCTGCCTCACTGCGGCTGCGCCGACGCCACCCCCGCTCATCCACTGGTGGGATTCGATGGGGTTGGCACTGATGGAAGGCTTTGGACAAACCGAGGCCATGGGCCTCATCGTCAGCGGTCATAATTCGCGGCGCATTGGGTCCATTGGAAAACCGGTCGGGGAAGTCGAGGTCAAGCTCACCGAAGAAAACGAGCTTGCGGTGCGCGCTCTGGGGTGCACACCGGGCTATTATAAGGAGCCCGAGAAAACTGCCGAGCTGATTCGTGATGGCTGGCTGCACACCGGTGATAAAGCGCGGGTAGATGACGATGGTTTTATCTACATTACCGGGCGTGTGAAAGACTATTTTAAGACGATCCAGGGCAAGTTCGTCGCGCCGCCGCCCATAGAGGGCAGTTTCGCCGAGAACCCCTACATTGAGCAGCAATGCCTCATCGGGCGCGGTTTTTCGAAGACCGTGATGATTGCCGTGCTGACAGAGGCAGCAAAAACAGCAGAGCGTGATGTCGTGGAGGCGTCGATTCGCGACAGCGTGAAAACGATCAATGACAGTCTGGAAAAGCACGCTCGTATGGGAGCGGTCATCGTGAGTGATGACCCCTGGAGCATTGAGAACGAAATTCTCACGCCTACGCTAAAAATAAGGCGAGATAAAATCGATGAACGTTTTGCGGAACTCGGCGAGCGGCTCGCGCGGGAATCCGCAGAGCAGGCGCAGTTGCTGGTCAACTGGGTCTGAGCCTGTCGATATTTGCTTGACTGCTGGCGCCTAGCAATGATCGTGGATGCAGACCCGGAGGGACAGATATGGGTCGATGCGGATGCGTGCCCCGTACCTATCAAGCAGATTCTCTTTCGCGCTGCCGAGCGCGCGCAGTGCCCGGTCACGCTGTTAGCCAATCATGCGATGAGCGTGCCAGCGTCTCGCTGGGTCAGTTTTGTGCAGGTGCCTGGGGGCTTCGATGTCGCCGACACGGAGATTCTCAAGCGCATTTGCACGCAAGACCTGGTAGTCACGCAGGACATTCCGCTCGCCGCTGAGGTGGTCGAACGCGGCGCGCTGGCAATTAATCCCCGCGGCCAACCATATTCGGTAGAAACGATTAAGTCGCGTCTGGCGATGCGTGATCTAATGACGGAACTGCGTGACACGGGCGTTCGAACGGGAGGCCCTGCTCCATTCGACAATGCCGACAAGCAGCGCTTTGCCAACGCACTGGATCGTTGGCTGGCAGCAAAGCGAGGTAATTAAGCGATAGAGCGATAAGCCTGCAGGCGACACATTCCCAACCGTAAGGGAAAGTCCTTACCTCATAAATTCGGCGCGGATGACTGGATTGCTCTGAAATGCGCCACCGAAGGCCGCCGTTCTCGTCGCTGAGTTACTGTCCATCACGCCGCGTGATTTGACACAGTAGTGCACTGCGTTGATTTCAAGCGCCACGTCTGGCGTCTCCAGCAGGGTCTGCAGTGCTACAAGGATTTGCTGTGTTAGGCGCTCCTGCACCTGCGGCCTCTGCGCAAAGAAGCGCACTACACGATTGATTTTCGACAAACCAATAATCTTTCCGCCGGGTATGTAGGCGACTCTTGCGCTGCCGTCTATGGTTACAAAATGATGCTCGCAGGTACTCATCACATCGATGTCGTCAACCAGCACCATTTCTTCGACCTGCATTTTGTTTTCTATCACGGAAATTTTTGGGAACCGGCCATAGTCCAGTCCACCAAAAATTTCGTCCAGATACATTTTAGCGATGCGATCGGGTGTTTCCTGCAAGCTGTCGTCGCGCAAATCCAGCCCCAGTGTCTTGACTATTACCTCGAAGCTGTCGCGAATACGTTCATATTTCTGCTCTCGATCCAGACCGTTTTCGAGCATCGGGGTCTCCAGGCCCCGGGCGATCAACGCTTCCTTCACACGGCGAGCTTCAGTACTGATACTGTCTGGAAAATTCAGGGTCTGATCTGCCAATGCTGGGGTCATGCTTGATCTCCTCGAAAAGACTGTTTACGAAAAATCATCGTGATTGGATTATCCGGGGGCGAGGCCTTTGACAGGGCCATAGGCCGGTGCAACACTGACTTGAATAGTAGTGTCTGTGGTCCCTGCTACCGAGGTCCGTGTCAGAGCTCGGGTGGTAGAGGTGCATGGCCAAGGGTGCGTGCTTAGCGCAATGTAATTTAAAGTTCATGTATAGAAGTTCGGGGAAGAGCTTGATGAGCGAGAGACCGCCGTTACGTCTGGGTATTATGGGCTTCGGCCTCACCGGTCGACAAATTTACGATCTGGCCAGTCAATCCGATGACATCGATGTAGTTGCGATTGCAGACATTGGCCGTGCCGACATCTTGCACTATCTGCTCCAATCCGAGTGCAAGGACGAGAGCCGGTTTCAACTTGAAGGCAATTTTCTGGTGTCCGGACAAGGGCGGTCTCGTCTCATGTCCATCGATAAACCCTCCGAGATGCCCTGGGATATTTTCGATGTCGATCTGGTGATCGACGCGACGGGCATTTATCGTTCGGAGCGCGCGATGACAGCGCATCTTCAGGGCGGCGCTCCGCGCGTGCTGATTCGCACCTTACCCCAGGACAAAATTGATCGTATTGTTATTCCACAAATCAACGCAGCCTCCATCGATGTGCGCGATCGCATGATCTCGGCGGGTTCTCCTACAACGACTGCCCTGTGCCTGCTTTTGCATATGCTGAGCCGACATTTTGTGATCGAGGGGGGCAGCATGACTACGGTACATGCCTATACGTCAGATCAGGCGCTGCAGGACTACGCAGGCAGTGACTACCGGCGTAGCCGCTCAGCGCCCAAGAATATTATTCCCAACGGTCATGAAGCACAGGAATGGCTGGGCCATGTGCTACCGAGTTTTGCGGGAAAAATCCATACATCAACGCTCAATGTGCCAGTGCAGGATGGCTGTTTGCTGGATACAACACTGGTTCTCGGGAGCGATGCCGTGACGGTCGACGAGGTCAACGATGCCATGCGTCGTGAAGCTGCGGATTCTGAGAGCGTGGGCATTGCCGAGGACCCGATTGTCTCGTCCGATGTGCTGGGCAGCGAGTACTCTTTGTTGTTTGACACCCTGGGGACCCTCAAGGCTGGCGAGTACTTTATCAAGACACTGGGCTGGTATGAGACTCGCGGCCACGCAGCGCGCCTCTTGGAGGTGGCTCGCCTGTATGCAGACCTCGACAGCCAGGAGGGCAGTGCCGTATGAGCGTTATGAGGATTGCCATCAATGGTTTCGGACGTATCGGCCGCGCGGTTTTTCGTATTATCGAAGAGCGGGAGGATATGGAGGTAGTTGCGGTCAACGATCTCTTCGATCATGGGGCGCTGCGCTATCTGCTGAACTACGACACGGTGATGGGAATGTTTCCGCACCGCCTGTCTCTTGAGGACGATCACCTGGTCACAGATAAGGGACGTATTCGCATGCTCAGTGAGCGCGATCCCGCCGCGCTGCCTTGGGCAGATATGGGCATCGACGCGGTGGTCGAATCTACCGGGGTTTTCCGCACTCGGTCGCAGCTGCAAATGCATCTGGATGCGGGCGCATCGAGAGTTGTGCTCACGGTGCCGGCAAAAGACGACATCGACTACACGGTCGTCCTCGGGGTAAATGAAGATGGCTTGAATCCGTCACAGAGGATGATTTCGAATGCAAGCTGTACAACGAACTGTCTCGCTCCTATGGCACGTGTGCTGCATGAGGAGTTCGGCGTACTCGAGGGTGTGATCAATACCGTGCATGCCTATACCAATGACCAGCGGCTTGCTGATGTACCACATTCAGATTGGCGGCGCAGCCGTGCCGCTGCGGAGAACATTATTCCCACATCCACCGGTGCCGCCAAAGCTGTAGGCGTAGTGCTGCCGGAGTTGGCAGGGCGTTTACACGGTATTGCCTCCCGGGTGCCCGTCCCGGATGGCTCGGTAGTTGATCTGTTTGTGAAGCTGGGCCGCGCCGTGTCTGTCGATGAGGTCGAGCGGGTGATTCGAGCGGCCGCGGCAACCCCTAGGCTCAAGGGCATACTGCAATACAGTGATCGACCGCTGGTGTCGAGCGATGTCATTGGCAACAGTCACTCGTCCATTTTTGACAGCGGTTTTACGGCGGTCACAGGCGAGCGTTATCTTCGCGTGCTCAACTGGTATGACAATGAATGGGGCTACAGCTGCCGAGTGTGTGATGTACTGGCCCGCATGAGTGCCTGGTCTTAGTGTTGACCTGGATCTGGTCTCAGACCTGCGTCTTTTGCCGCATGGCCATCGTTGTCGTCTGTCAGAACAACCACGTGCAGCGCCTTGGGGCCATGCGCTCCATGCACGAGCTGCATGCCAATGTCTGCGGTGCTCGAAGGCCCTGATATCAACATAATGCCTCTAGGCCTCGTATCAGACGACTGCAAACTCGGTTCCTGCCATAGATTTTCGAGTGAGTATCGCAAGTCGCTCTGATTCACGAGAATTACGTGATCCTCGGGTAGCAGGTTGTTGCTGGCAGGGTTGTTGCGGTTAAGCATAATCGCCATTGATCCGGTCTCAGCAATCGCAAGGTGTGCGTAAGTCACGGCGACCGCGTCGCCCGTTTGTGCGGTGCCAAATCTTGGTAACAGCCCTGCATCGCGCCAGGGTAGGGCAGCGAGACGTGGGTCGTAACCAGTCACGACGCGTCGCTGCCCATGCCGGGCGGCGACAAATTCCGATATCTGCGCGACGGCGGCACTGCGATCGTCACAAATGTCGCAGCTACAGCCATTGCGACGCAGGTTAGCCACAAAGCTCTCGAGGAGACTTTCACGAGAGGCTTCTGCCAATGGCGATGGCTGAAGAGAATTTAGTTCTGCGCTGATCGTCTCAGCATCGGCCCTTTCACTCGCGCGGAAAATCCGCGTGAGGACTTCTCTTTCTCGTTCACTGTCGCTTTTTTTTTCAGTCTCGCTCATGGTCGATGGTGCCTTTCGTGCCACTGCATAAAGCTGCGGCTCGCGGGTGCAGGCAAATCTCGCGCTTCTAACCAGCCACTGGCAAAGGGCAGACGCCGTAGCACACCCTCGCGACCTCCCAGGAAGTGCATCAGGCGCACCGCGATGCCGGTTGTCCATCGATACAGTCTGGGCCGGAGTACTAGCCAGGCATGCATGCGCAGGCCCAGACGCCAGCGCGGTGCGGTGATGCGCTGGGAAAACTGCTCGGCGCGCAAATCCCGCAGCAAGTCCGGAAGCGGGATTGCGGCGGGGCAGACTTCTTCGCAACGGCCGCAGGCAGTGCAGGCGTTGGGTAGCAGTGCGCTGTCTTCCAGCGAGCCTAATAGCGGTGTCAGAACAGAGCCCATGGGCCCGGGGTAGACTGAGCCGTAGGCGTGCCCGCCAGCGCTCATATAAACCGGACAGTGATTGAGGCAGGCGCCACAGCGAATACACTGCAGCATTTCCTGGTAATCGCTGGCGAGCACCTCGCTTCGTCCGTTATCTAACAGAACGATATGCGTCTCTTGGGGACCATCCAAATCCGCAGCGCTTTTCGGACCGCTGTAGAAGCTGGTGTAACAGCTTACGGCTTGCCCGGTAGTCGATCGCGCCAGCAGCCGTAGCATGGCCATGGCATCCCGGGTTCGCGGCAGGACGCGATCGACCGACGTGCATATGATGAGCGTCTGCGGGAGGTTCGCGCAGAGATCGCCGTTGCCCTCATTGGTGACCAGCATTGAGTAGCCGTTCTCAGCAATCAAGGCGTTACTGCCAATGATGCCGATATCCGCTTCGAGAAAATCATCGCGCAGCATCTGGCGTGCCTCGGCGACCAATTCCTCTACGTTGTCCAGTCCCCGATCACCGAGCTGATGCTGCTCGAGGAAAAGCTCACGAATTTCCGCCTCAGTTTTGTGCAAGGCGGGGCCTATGATGTGGCTTGGGGTCTCCCCGGCAGTCTGGATAATGTACTCGCCTAGATCAGTTTCTCTAACCGCGATGCCCGCGTTTTCCAGGATCGCGTTGAGTCCCGTTTCCTCGGTGATCATCGACTTGCCCTTCGCTACGCGAGTGGCCTCGCGACGCAGGCAAATGTCGAGAACAATGCTATTGAGTTCGTCTCCGTTGCTGGCGAAGTGCACGTGATTGCCGTTCTCTCGTGCCTGTTGAACGAAGCGCTCAAGGTAGTGCCCCAGGTAACGCAAGCTGTGCTGGCGGATCTTCTTTACATGCTGCCGCAGTGCAGCAAAACGTGGTGCTCCTCCAAACTCTTTTACCGCCTTGTCGCGCAGGTCCGGCAGAGATTTACCCAAGGCCTCTCGATAGACCGCGTGCTCAGTATCCTGAATTGCCGCCGCCGCAGCCTCGAGGAATTTGCTTGCCTGTTGGTCCACTAGCTCTTATCCACGCTATCAGTTAATGCCACGTCCAATCCATCGGCGAGCAGCTCGGCGACGTGCAAAAATTCCAGGGGGAGACGACGCCTGCTCGCACGGCCTTCTAGTGCAAGCAGGCAACCCAGATCTCCGCCCACCAGTGTTTTTGCACCGGTGCCTTCCAGATCTGCGAGCTTGTCGTCTGCCATCTTGGCAGAAATACTCGGCATTTTTGCGCAGAAGGTCCCGCCGAAGCCGCAGCAGACATCTCTCTGTTCGAGCTCCTGAACAACAATGCCGGCTTTGCTCAGCAAATGTCGCGGTTGCTCGCGAATGTTGAGCTCGCGAAGCCCCGCACAGCTGTCGTGATAGGCATAGGAAACGCCGTTGGTGTCCTCTGCATGCGATGCCATTGCGGGAGAGTAGTTACAAATCTCGTTCAAAAATCGGGTGAGTTCAAAAACGCGAGCGGCCAGGGTCTGCGCGCGTTTCTGCCAATCACCGCTGAGCAGTTTTGGGTAGTGCTGGACGAGCATACCCGCACAGGAGCCGGAGGGAAGCACCGTATAGTCAAAAGGTTCAAACAGTTCGATGGTCTGCCGAGCGATCGACCGGGCATTCCTGTAGTCACCGTTGTTGTAGCCGGGTTGCCCACAACAGGTTTGTGATTTTGGGACGCTAACCTCGCAGCCCGCCGCCGTGAGCAATCGCAGTGATGCCTGTGCGACGGAGGGACGCATGAGGTCCGCAAGACAGGTAACGAAAAGCGCGACTTTGGGCGGAGCATTTGACGACAGGATTGATGCGTCCTTCGACGGGCCCTTATTCGCGGCGCCCCGGTTGCCTTGATCACGGGGGTTATGGGGATCGGCCGATTCACTGGCTGAATGCATGGGTCGCTTGTCCGTCCTTGGCCCGTTCACCGGCGTAGCCCAAGAGTATAACGACCTGGGCCCGGATTGGCATGGCCGCCCGTCAGTTCAAGATAGTCCAGACAGTCAAGGTGAGCATCCAGCTGACTAACAGGCTGAGCATGGCGTATCCCCAAGGATGTCCGAATTGCCATAGCATCGCTAAAACGCCTAAAGGCCCCAGGCTTTTATTGGATGCGTCGATTTCGAGCCGCGATTTGTGCGCCGAAGCATCGATGTTGCGGAGTCCCGGCAGGGCCACAGGTAAGGCAAGTGAAGGTGCGACAAGCAGCTGTGCTCCACCGAGCAGAGCGTTGTGCGGTCCGAAGTAGTAGCGATTGTCGTGATCTACGGCGATCGTTTTCTGTTCCAGTAGCCCAAGGTGTCCGGCACAGCCGCGACGTAGAGCCATCGACGCATAGGCGGCGCCAGCGAACGCAGGAACGAAAGCCAGAAGCGCGCTGCCGCCCCTGCCGTACAGCACGGCGGCAAGCAGCCCTAGCGCGGGCAATACCAGCATGATGAGCGTGAGACGACCCAGCTGCAATTGTCTATCTTTGCCTGCGGGCAACCAGGAGACACCGCCAGGCATAGGGTCCAGCAAATCCGTAGGACCTGAGGTGAGCTGCGGGAGAATTCCTTGCGCTGACCAGTACAAGATTGCGAACAGCGTACAGCAGGCCGCCAGCAGCAGGGGTAACGCGATTCCAAGAGCGCGTATCTGCCTGCGTTGCTGTGTTTTTTCTAGCCAGTCTTCGCGCTCGGCAGTCAGTAACTCTGAGATGAGGCTAGTCTCTCTCGTGCCGGTCGAAGAAAAACGCAGCAACTCCGGCATTGACGGGTCGGCCAGTAGCAGCTTGTCGCGCCAGCTAAACAGGTATGGCGCCGGGAGCAGCCGCGGTAACGCAATCTGCTGCGAGCTGCCCCAGCGCGGGTCAAATCGATAGAGACTTACCGTGGATTCGTTGTTCTGCAGCAATGCCCAGTTTGCGGTGCTGTGCATGGCGACATCCCGGATTCTGGCGTACTCGCCGGGGGTTCCGGTGTCAGCTAAGAGTAGGAGCGCGTCGAGTTGCTGTCCGTATCGACGGCGATCGGGACTAAAAACGCCCAGCATCAGCGCTTCATCGGCGGGTGAAAACAGTAGGCCCTGTCTGGCTAATAGACGCGGAACGCCCGCAGGTCGCGGCAGCTGCGCCTCTTCTTCTATTGTTCCGTCGATGCTGCTGCGCACAGTACGACCGCTATCTGTCATCAGGAAAATTGTGCCGCCCACGAGCGAGCCGGTTATCGCCAGTATTTTTTCATCGAAAGGTTCTTGAAAAAAAGGCAGGCATTGCTTGTTAAGTAAGTCACAGCGCAAGAGCCTTAACTCGCCGTCTTCACCGCGCGCGTTCAGCAACAGGCTATTGTCGGAAGCTGCCCAAACTGGTGCTGTCAGGGTCTCTAGTCCCAGGGCACTGGCGGCTATTCGCTCCCGGGGGAGCCCCGAACGCTCATGCATAAGTAATGATTGCTCGGTCATCAGAATCAGTGTGTTGTCACTCAGGCTGGTCAGCGCAATTGGGCCGAGCGGTTCAGCTCCCTCTGGCAGTGCTGGCAACCTCAATGTGACAACCAGCGCCAGTATTAGCAGCGCCAAGGCGGCACTCGCGGCTATTAACGCGCGAATTTGTGCCGTCTCACGCACCTGCGTAATGCTTTGTTCGGCATGTGCCGGACGCAGTGCAAAAAGATTGGGTGTGGTGCCGGAGCCGATCTTGCTGGCGCGGTCCGCGGAGGGAGTCTGCTTAGTCCTGGATTGTGTTGATGTGCCTGCTAGGTGATTTTCGCGCACGGAGTCTGATTTAAGCGATGGCTTGATTACTTTTCTGGGCGCTCTTTCCGTCGCTGCATTGGGAGCGGGAGTCGCTTTACGCGTAGGCGCCGTAGTCTCAGCCGCGGGTTTTGCGTCGGCCGGTGGCGGAGGCGCTGCCTTGGGTTTTGCCTTGGCCGTTGCCTCGGGTGCAGCCCCGGGGGCTTGTGCGGCCTTTGCTCTGAGGGAAGCCTCCGCTTTGGGTATTGCTGCTGCCAGCGGAGTGAGCGTCATCCCAGGTTTTGCGGTGACTGTCGGGGCCTTGGTATCAGCTCGTGGCTTGGCTTCATCCTCTGGTTTTGGCGAAGCCTTTGGGTCAGTCGCAAGCGTTGTCTTGGTTTCTGCTTTGACCGTTGCTTTGCCCTGTACTTTGGCTGCGGGCATTGCTTTTGCTGCAGCTGTGACCTCTGCTTTGGGTGCGGGCTTTGCTTTTGCTGCGGCTTTGACTTTTGCTTTGGGCGCGGTCTTTGTTCTTGCTGTCGCTTTAGCCTTTGCTTTGGGCGCGGGCTTTGTTTTTGCTGCGGCTTTGGTCTTTGCTTTGGGCGCGGGCTTTGTTTTTGCTGCGGCTTTGGTCTTTGCTTTGGGCGCGGGCTTTGTTTTTGCTGCGGCTTTGGCCTTTGCTTTGGGTGCGGTCTTTGTTTTTGCTGCGGCCTTGATCTTTGTTTTGGGTGCTGGCACAGGCTCCGCTAGGGCCTTGGTCGTCGGCTCGGGCGCCCGGCTCTTTGGCGCGGGTGTGGCTGTTGGGCTCGGCCGTGAGACCGAGATAGGCTTTTGAGGACGCTTTGGTTCCGAGGTCACGGGTTTGTCGCCGATCCCTGGCATCGGTGTCTCGGCTGTTTTCGGCTCGGGAGCGTGAACTTTAACGACTTCGCTCATAAGACCCAGCGAGCGTAGCTGACGATAAATGCGCAGCGCTTCGCCCTGGGAAATATTGCGCCTTAGCGCTGTGCGTCGCCCGGAGAAAAACGGATCCATGGCGGATGGGTCGGAGACACTAAAAAAATCAGCGAGAGTCTGCTTCGCCTTTTTAACGTTCGTGTCCGGTAATAGCTCCCCGGCAAAAACGAGGTTATAAAGCTGTTCGGTGGATTTAGTCATGTGGCGACTCGATCCATGGAGTTCAGTGCGCACTCTGCAACGAAAAGCGCAGCCCTGCGTTCTTTTCGAGCCTGGGTATGAGCGCCGGTGCGAGCGCAGATGCCGGCGTCCAGATGCCACCGGCGACGCTGCTCTCGCCCATGGCCAAGCACACCGCGGCTTCCCCGAGCATCCGCGACGTAGATCCATAGCCCGGATCGCGGTCGCCGGTCACCCTGGCGCGCAAATTGCTGCTTTTGTCACCTGGATGCTGAGCATCAAAAAAGAGTTCAAAGTGCCCGCGCTCGCGGGTTTCTTTGTCCGGACCCTCACCCGGTTGGGGTAGCCAGCGTGTCATTAGCCGACGAGCAAGCGGATTCAGGGCGCCAAGCATAGCCCCTCCCATGCCGACGCTAATGGCCGTAGCCTGGGCGCGACTGCTGCACAACTGACTTTCGTCATAGTCAAAGTCACGCCCCCAGCGAAACTTCAGTAGCGCATTACTACGACGCACGACGCGTTCATTGATCAATGCCATAAGGAAAGGTGTGGTCCACTGCTTGAAGCAAGGGTCGAAGCGCGGTAGGAGCTGATCTTTCGCAGGTGGTCCTGGTAACTCACCAGCCGGGTAGAGCCAGTACTTATCGCGCAGTCTGCGACGGGTTGTGGCATTGTTACGTGCCTCTTCGACCACGCCCATCAAGCTAAGGACGGTCCCTCCACTGGCTGCGCCGCGAGTCTTGCCAATTCGGCCGCGTACTCTGGAGGCGTATATACCGTGGGCTTTGTGCATGGCTTCCTGAACAAACCAGGTTCCCAGGTCCGAGGGTATCGAATCAAAGCCACAGCTGTGGACGATTCGGGCTCCGGATGCTTCGGCCCTACTTTGGTAGTCGCGGATCATACGTGCGATCCACGGTACCTCTCCTGTGAGGTCGCAGTAATCGGTGCCATTTCTGGCGCAGGCGGCCACTAGTAAGGTCCCGTGTTTCGAATAGGGACCAACAGTGCTGCAGATCACGCGTGTTTTTCTCGCTAACTCGGCCAGCGCGGTCGCATCGGCACTGTCGGCCTCGAGTAGTGGTAATGCGATTCTGGGCTTCACGCCCTGCAAAGCGACGCGAAGCGCCTCCAGTTTGCTCCGGTTGCGTCCCGCGAGCGCCCAGCGAAACTCCTGGTTTACACCGTAGCGCTCCAGTAAATACTCGGCAACGAGTTGCCCGGTAAAACCGGTGGCTCCAAACAATACCAGGTCGTAGGGGCGCTTCGGCATCGGCGTGTCTCGCTATGCTCAGTGAATGCCATGCATCATGCGGCGCAATAAAGGCGACAGCAACAATATGATCACACCGGCACCCAGTCCAACCCAAAGCAGATCACTGAACAGGGCGCTGTAACTGGCGAGCGCGGTTTCTATATTGGTAACTTCGCCACCCACCGTCGTTACGGCAGCGAGCTTGGACAGCTGCACCGCCACAAACCCGGAGTAGGCCATCGCCAGGAACCAGGAGCCCATCATCACCCCGACGACCCCTGGTACGGCAAGCTTTGTTACCGCCGACAGCCCCACAGGCGAAAGGCACAGCTCGCCGCTGGTGTGCAACAGATACGCCAGCAGGAGCCAGTACCCAGATACCAGTCCTGCCTGATCAGGGTTTGCAGCGCCGAGAACCAGGGCGCCAAAGCCAAGGCCTGCCTGCGTGATACCCAGACCAAATTTAACTGGAGTAGAGGGCTCAAGGCCTCTGGCATTCAGGAACGACCAGAGCCAGGCGAAGACTGGTGCGAGCATAAAGATAAACATCGGGTTCATCGCGCCGTATTGCGACGCGGTCAAAGTGACGCCAAAAATTTCGCGGTTCATGGCGCGATCAGCGAACAGGGTCATAGACGCCGCTGTTTGCTCAAACAAAGCCCAGAAAAAAACGGTCGAGATGGTGAGTACTATCAGGACGATCATACGACTGCGCTGCACCGCGTCGCAGTGGGCCAGCAAATACCAGGCAAGCCCGGCGACGACCGCCAGCGAAAGTGCGTTGAGAAGTGCGCCGACCGCGGCGTTGAACTGCAGCATTTGCCAGACGACTACGACGGCGACTAAAGCGCCAAGGTAAATCGATTGCTCACGTCGCAGCACGAAAATAGCGCGCTGGTCGAGTCCCGCGTCGAGCGGCGGTTCAGCAAGGCCCCGCAAATGCTTTTGCCCATAGATAAACACAGCGAGTCCAAGCAGCATGCCAATGCCCGCTGCTCCAAAACCGTAGTTCCATCCCAGCGTCTCTCCGAGATAACCGCACAGCAAGGTGGCGGTAAAAGACCCGATATTGATGCCCATGTAAAAGATTGTGAAGCCCGGGTCGCGCCGCGGATCATCCACACGATAGAGCTTGCCAACCATGGTTGAAATGTTTGGTTTCAAAAAACCAACGCCCACGACGATCAATGCAAGGGAGGCGTAGAAAATTTGCAGTGCGCTCTCATCACGCACGATTCTGTCGCCGATCTGGCGCGCCTGTTCTCCCTCAAACGCCATGCCAAGGTGCCCAGCCACGAGCAGTAACCCGCCCAGGATGACGGATTTACGCATGCCTAAAAATCGGTCGGCAATGAGTCCTCCGATGACCGGCATTGCGTAGACGAGCGCGGCATAGCTGCCCAGGACTTCCAGTCCAGCGCTGTCGGTGAAAAGGTGGTACTTGGTGAGGTACAACACGAGCAGATATTTCATGCCGTAAAAAGAAAAGCGCTCCCACATTTCTGTGGCAAAGCAGATCATCAGGCCTTTCGGGTGGCCAAAGAATCCTTTGTCGTCTAGCTCTGTCGCGTTCATGGAACCTTGATCCTTAGGCGATGGTCCTGTTGCTCGTCGCGCCTTGTCCTGTCCACGTGCAGGTCAGCGACGTAGAGCAAAAGTAAGAGTACACATATTCAACCACAAGGTTCAGGCGGCAAGCTCCGCCGGCCCCGATAAATTCTTGCCGTCTGAGAGGATTGTAGCGTTTAGAACCTCCAGATCCCTGACGCGTTTGATGCGTGCAAATAGCAGTGCAGCCTGGGGGTAGTAGTGGCGCAGATAACCGAGCCATTGTTTGATGGGATTTGCCGCATTGCGTGCATCGTAATGGGTGAGTGTCATCGTGAGATACTTCAACAGTAGTCCTCTAATTTCGTTCCAGTGCAGCGCTGCGACCTCTACACCCTGATCGGCGCCGCGCAGCAGTCTGGGTAAATCTGGTCGGCAGAGCACGCCTCTGCCCAACATCAGGTCGGGCGTATCGCTCTGGATTCTCGCCTCCCGTGCATCGCCGACGCTCCAAATTTCGCCGTTGGCCACCAGCTCAACAGCGGCGAGATCACAGATTGTTCTCGCTCTTGCAATTTCTTTCCAATAAGCGGGTGGGCGGTAGCCATCCGCTCTTGTGCGCGCATGCACGACCAGTTCGCTGGGATTCGCAGCGGCGATGGCAGAGACCACATCCATAAAACGATGGCTATCGTCAAATCCCAGGCGAATTTTCACACTCAGCGGCACCTCCGCCGGGAGACTCCGCCGCGTAGCCGCCACGATGGCGTGGACTCTTTCGGGTTCGCGCAGAATGATCGAGCCTCCGTCGGAGCGGTTAACGGTTTTTGCCGGGCAGCCAAAATTCAGGTCGATGCCCGGCGCTCCGAGTTCTGCGCCGCGCGCAGCATTCTCAGCGACGACGCCCGCTTGTCCCCCAAGCAGCTGTAGGTAGACGGGTACGCCGCTGGCGGTAACTCCACCGCAGCGAAGTTCCGGGCAGATGCGGAAAAATACCCGGGGCGGAAGAAGTACGTGGCTGACGCGTAAAAACTCGGTCACACATCGATCAATGCCACCGAGGTCCGTAAGGAGCTCGCGCATGGTGTGATCGATAACACCCTCCATCGGCGCCAGGAGGATTCGCTGCTGAGGTGGATTATTCACGGGGAAGAAGTATACGCAGAGATGAAAGACACTACAGCTTTCGTGACCAAGGGGGCTGGCTGGATTATGATGCGAGCCGGCGGGAGATGCTTATGACACCAATACTATTTTCTCAAGGCCTGGAGCTACTTGTGTACGGTATGGGCTCGGTCATTCTGTTCCTGACCTTGCTGGTATTCGCCACGCGGCTCATGTCCTGGGTGGTGCTCACGTATTTTCCAGAGCCTCCAGTGCTGGTGAAGACGCCGATGAAGACGCCGGTAGGTGCTCCAGCGCAGGGCCTCAGCGATAGCACGCCCGTCGATCCCCGGTTGCTCGCGGCGATGGCCGCTGCAGTTGACTGCCATCGTCGGCGCAGTGTCGTGAGAGATGTCCCGGCAGATGCCTAACGAGATGCGTCAAGTACAAGTCCGCCCGCAACCGACCATAACGATAAGGTAAGTGACCATGACAGATACCCCCGGCAAGCTGGGAATAACCGAATTGGTGTTACGGGACGCACACCAGTCATTGTTCGCGACGCGCATGCGGCTGGAGGACATGCTTCCCATTGCAGCGGAGCTGGATGAGATTGGTTTCTGGTCTATGGAGTCCTGGGGCGGTGCGACCTTCGATGCCTGTATTCGGTATCTTGGTGAAGATCCCTGGGAGCGTATCCGCGAGCTAAAAAAAGCAATGCCCAAAACACCGCAGCAAATGTTGCTGCGAGGGCAAAACCTGCTGGGTTACAGACACTACGCGGATGACGTGGTGGAACGCTTTGTTGAGCGCGCAGCGATAAATGGCGTGGATGTGTTCCGCGTATTTGACGCCATGAACGATATGCGCAACATCGAAGTGGCACTCGCTGCAGTGAAAAAAAACGGTAAGCACGCGCAGGGAACAATCGCCTACACCCTTAGCCCTGTTCATAACATCGACGGTTGGGTAGATCAGGGTAAGCGTATTGAGGACATGGGGGCCGACTCCATTGCGATCAAGGACATGGCCGGGTTGCTGCGCCCTTACGTCGGGTTTGAGCTGGTTAGTCGTCTCAAGGCTGCCTGCAGTATCCCTATTCACATGCAGTGCCATGCGACGACAGGTCTATCGACGGCTACCAATCTGAAGTGCATAGAAGCTGGTATCGATAACATCGACACAGCGATCTCCAGCATGAGTATGACGTACGGGCACTCCCCGACCGAGTCTCTGGTGGCGATCCTGGAGGGTACTGGTCGGGATACGGGTCTGGATATCAATCGCCTGGGCAAAATAGCCGATTATTTCCGCGTAGTGCGAAAAAAATATGCGAAATTCGAGGGTTCGCTGCGTGGCATCGACGCTCGTATTCTGGTGGCGCAGGTGCCTGGCGGCATGTTGACCAATATGGAGAGCCAACTGCGTGAACAAAATGCCGAGGATCGGCTGGACGAGGTGCTTGAGGAGATTCCCTCCGTTCGTGAGGATCTGGGTTTTATTCCCTTGGTGACCCCTACGTCGCAGATTGTAGGAACGCAGGCGGTGCTGAATGTGCTCACGGGCGAACGCTATAAGTCTATTTCCCGCGAAACAGCGGGTGTGCTCAAGGGCGAGTATGGGAGTACGCCCGCGCCGGTCAATGCGGCGCTTCAGGCGCGTGTGCTGGAGGGTGGGCAGCCGGTTACCGGGCGCCCAGCGGATCAGCTGGAACCTGAATTGGGAAGCCTTCAGGAGGAGCTGACAACACTTGCGCACGATAAAGGTATCACGCTCAGCGACGGCGCGGGCACGATCGATGACGTGCTGACCTACGCTCTTTTTCCGCAAGTTGGATTACGTTTTCTTGAGCACCGCGGTGATGCCAGCGCCTTCGAGGCCGCGCCCGGAAATGAGTCGGCGATCCAGGCTGCTACGATTCCGTCGGCGACCGCGGCTGCTGCTAGTGGGACTGCTGAGAAGCTTGGCCAGGCGGCGGACGATAGCGGTGTGTACACGGTCACCGTGTCGGGGCAGCGCTTCGTGGTCGAAGTTTCTTCTGGGGGAGACCTCAGCAAGCTGCAGGCTACGAGCCCCGTTGCGTCGACTGTTGCGCCCGAACCTCCGGCTGTCAGCAGTAACCCGGTGCCAGCACCCCTGGCGGGGAACATTGTGAGTGTGACGGTCGCTCCGGGCGAACGCGTGGAGGCGGGCGATGTCATCGTCATCCTCGAGGCCATGAAGATGGAAACCGAGGTGCGCGCACCGGACTCCGGCGAAGTGCTCGATATCCGTGTAAGCGCCGGTGATGCCGTGGCTCTGGGTGACAACTTACTGAGTCTGAGCACCCGGTAGTGGAGCGCTTATCGCAACTGTGGGCTGCCTCAGGGCTCGCCCAGCTCGATATTGGCTCAGCGGTGATGCTGTTGGTGTCTCTGCTGCTGCTTTATCTGGCGATTCATCGACGTTTTGAACCCTTATTATTGGTGCCGATTGGTTTTGGTGGTCTGTTGGCCAACATCCCCGGCGCTGGTTTGGCGCTCTCAGCACTAGAAAAAGGCGTGCACAGCGGCGCGCCAGAGTTTGTAGCCACACTTTCACTCGCCTTGGGTGTGGCCGCGGAACCACAGGCCGTTGCAGTAGCCCTGGAGACGGCCTCCGCGGCCGATTTGCAGCTCGCGGCGCAGCTTGCGCAGGATGCGGATTTTGCAGATGGCGTTCTGCATAGCTTCTATGCCGTCGCCATCGCGAGCGGCATTGCGCCTTTGGTAATTTTCATGGGTGTGGGAGCGATGACTGATTTTGGACCGCTGTTGGCCAACCCCCGCACGCTTCTGCTGGGTGCGGCGGCACAGTTCGGCATCTTTGCGACCATCCTTGGTGCGGTTGGGTTGACCGCTACAGGCCTGACCAACTTTAGCCTCGCGGATGCCGCGGCGATCGGCATTATTGGCGGGGCTGACGGTCCGACGGCGATTTACGTGTCCAGCCTGCTGGCGCCTGATCTGCTTGGGGCCATCGCTGTTGCGGCGTATTCCTACATGGCCCTGGTGCCGCTGATTCAGCCACCGATAATGCGCGCTCTGACAACGCCTGAAGAACGCGCCATTCAAATGGTCCAGCTTCGGGAGGTGAGTCGACGCGAACGCATTACGTTCCCTCTCATGCTATTGATCCTGGTGGCTCTACTACTTCCGGATGCCTCGCCGCTGCTGGGTATGCTGTGTTTCGGTAACCTTATGCGTGAGTGCGGAGTTGTAGAGAGATTAAGCGCCGCCGCACAGAATGCACTGATCAACATCACCACAATATTTCTTGGCCTCGCGGTGGGCTCAAAGCTCGTGGCGGACAAATTTCTGGATGTGAGTACGTTGGGGATTCTGTTGCTGGGGATCCTGGCTTTTGCCATAGGTACTGCATCCGGGGTGTTGCTGGCAAAACTGATGAATCGTCTGAGTGAGACACCCATCAATCCCCTGATCGGCTCTGCTGGCGTTTCAGCGGTGCCTATGGCCGCCAGGGTCAGCAACAAGCTGGGCCTGGAGGCCAACCAGCATAACTTTCTGCTGATGCATGCGATGGGACCTAACGTCGCAGGCGTCATAGGTTCTGCCGTGGCGGCGGGGGTTATGATCACTCTTATTAAGTGATGTCGCAGCGAGTTATGGAGGCCCGTGTCGCTTTTAGGTAGAATCCGCATGCATACCATTAGCAACAAGCGGCGCCAATGAACCCGAACTACCTGGATTTTGAACAGCCAATCGCGGAACTCGAGGTAAAAATCGAGGAGCTGGAGCTCGTTGGGTCTGGCGCAGACCTGAATCTTTCCAAAGAAATCGATGAGCTTCGCGCAAAAAGTGCGAAGCTGACTGAGAAGATTTTCTCGAATCTCAGCCCCTGGGACGTCGTGCGGGTAGCGCGCCACCCCCTGCGTCCTTACACCCTTGATTACATTCCTCTGATCTTTGACGATTTTGATGAATTGCACGGTGATCGTCACTTCGGTGACGACAAGGCCATCGTCGGCGGCACTGCGCGCCTGAATGGCGAAACCGTGATGGTGATCGGCCAGGAGAAGGGCCGGTCCGTGAAAGACAAGGTGTATCGCAACTTTGGCATGCCAAAGCCGGAGGGTTACCGCAAGGCGCTGCGTCTGATGGAGATGGCGGAGCGTTTTTCTATTCCAGTCATAACACTGATTGATACCCCCGGTGCCTACCCGGGTATTGACTCCGAAGAGCGTGGTATTTCCGAATCAATAGCCACCAATCTGGCTGTCATGTCACGTTTGCGGACACCGATCGTGTCGGTTGTCATTGGCGAGGGCAGCTCTGGTGGTGCCCTTGGGATCGGTGTCGCCGATCATCTCGCCATGCTGCAGTACGCCACGTACTTCGTTATCTCACCCGAGGGCTGCGCTAATATCATCTGGAAATCTTCAGAGTTTGCTGCAGACGCCGCCGCCGCTATGGGTGTGACCTCGGAGAAGCTGGAAGAACTGGGTATTGTAGATGCGAGTATCCCCGAGCCGTTGGGTGGCGCGCATCGCGATATGCAGCTTATGGCAGGACGGATCGCTGAACATGTTTCGAGCGAGCTTGCGACGCTCAAGGCTATGAGCGTTGACGAAATGCTCGACGCTCGCTACGCGCGGTTGCTTGCTTACGGCAACTGACGCGCATCCGAGACAGTCTTCCAGCGAGGCAGCGGTCCGCGGCGCCATTGATTCCTATATCGATACCCTAGAGGGACTGCATAAGCTCTACGTGGGCTTTAGTGGTGGATTGGATTCTACGGTGCTCTTACATGCGCTGGCCGCGCGCGCAGTGCCAGGTCTTCGCGCACTGCATGTCGATCACTCGCTGCAGGATGATTCGGTGCAATGGCAGGCGCATTGCAAACGTATCTGTAGCGACTGGGGTATCCCACTGCGCTCGGCGCAGCTGCTGGTAGAAGCGCAGGGCCGGGGAATTGAGGCGGCGGCCAGAGACGCCCGTTACGACTGGTTCGAATCCTGTCTGGAGCCCGGAGACACTCTGCTACTGGCCCATCATCTGGACGATCAGGTTGAGACCTTGATGCTGCGTCTTTTGCGAGGGGCCGGCCCCGAGGGGCTCGCGGCGATGGCCAGCGAGCGCGCCATCGGCTGCGCTGAACTGCATCGGCCACTATTGTTATTGCCGCGCTCCGCGCTTTTGGACTATGCACGCTCCCAGAAACTTGAGTGGATCGAAGACCCCAGTAATTGCGATATTCGCTATGACAGAAATTATTTACGTGCCGAGATCATGCCGCGTCTCGAGACCCGTTGGCCGGGCTATAGAAAGACTTTGTCGCGCGCCGCGCAGCAAGTACGTGAGCTTGCTCAAGCCGTACCTGAGTCGTCGCTCAAATCAGTTTACAGTGTGGTCGGTGATCCGGGGTTTCTGCTGGCCGAGCTGCCAGACGACGCACCTGGCGCGGCGCGGGCCGTGCGCGCTTGGCTCCGGCAACGCGCCTTGGCCATGCCCGCTGCCGCGAGGTTGGCCGAGTTTCTTCGGCAACTACGGGATGGCGAAAATGCGCGAATGGCGACGCAGGTCTGGGTGCTCGAGCGGTATCGCGATGCGGTTTACATCTACCGACCAATGCCCGCGATCGGCAACGAGGACCTGTCGATCGCTGTCGGCGCTGAGGTGAGCATTGAGGGATGCGGCATAGTATCGGTATCGGTATCGGTATCGGCGGATGCGGATCTGGATACTGAGCAGCGTTTGCTGGTGCGTATGAGACGCGGTGGAGAGCGTCTGCTGCGGCCCGGCGGTCACCACAGTGGCTTGAAGAGTGTGTTTCAGGATGCAGCCATTCCCCCGTGGTGGCGCGCTCGCGTTCCGCTGCTCTACCGGGCTGGCGTTGGCGGTGAAGACCTGCTCGCGGTAGGTACACTGGCGCGCGCTCCTGAGGCCGTTCGCGGGGGAATCACGCTGCATTGGCAGCCGTACCTTCTCGAGGTGAATTAGCGTCGGCCTATCGGCGTGAATATGCCGCTTGACGGAGTTTTACCGTCCTTATTCGGGGAACGCGCATTGAGGCGCAGCGCGCTTTCTGGTAAGTTTATCTCCCATCTTTTGGCAGGTCACGGGCCCTGGTAGACCACAGTCTTGCTCGTCCCGGGGCAGCGTCGACAGCACGACTCAGGACGACTCAGCATGGCGCGACTGGTCTTTGTGACAGGTGGTGTAGTTTCTTCTCTCGGCAAAGGTATCGCTGCGGCATCGCTGGCGGCGGTGCTTGAGGCCCGAGGCATCAAAGTTACTCTCCTCAAATTAGATCCCTACATCAATATTGATCCGGGCACGATGAGCCCGTTCCAGCACGGCGAAGTGTTCGTTACCGAAGACGGCGCCGAAACAGATCTGGACCTCGGCCATTACGAGCGCTTTACCCGATCAGTAATGACCCGTGGCAACAACTTCACTACCGGTCGTGTGTATAACGAAGTTCTCGCGAAGGAGCGTCGCGGCGATTACCTCGGAGGCACCGTGCAGGTTATTCCGCATGTCACCGACGAAATCAAACGCCGTGTTTTGGCGGGGGCCGGCGATGCTGAGATTGCGGTCGTGGAGATTGGTGGCACCGTGGGTGATATCGAGGGCCTGCCCTTTCTGGAAGCCGCGCGGCAGCTCACGGTAGAAATGGGGCCCGCGAAAGCACTGCTCATGCACTTAACGCTGGTGCCTTATATCGCCACAGCGGGTGAGATAAAGACCAAGCCGACACAGCACTCGGTAAAAGAGCTGCGCTCGATCGGTCTGCAGCCCGACGTCTTGCTCTGTCGCTCTACCGTCCCAATTGAAGATAGCGCGCGGCACAAAATCGCCTTGTTTACGAACGTACAGGAGCGCGCGGTAATACCGCTACTGGATGCGGATTCAATTTACGAAATCCCCCGCGCTCTGCACAGCATGGGGCTCGACGATTTTGTGGTCGAGCGTTTCAATATGCACTGCGCGCCAGCTGATCTCACGGAGTGGGATGAAGTACTGCAGCGCGAGAGGGCTGAGCGCCAGGCTACGGTGCGTGTGGCCATGGTCGGTAAGTACATGGAATTGCGCGATGCGTACAAGTCTCTCAACGAGGCGCTGGGGCACGCGGGTCTGCAAACGCTGACTGATGTGCAGATCGACTACGTCGAAGCGGAAGATATCGAGCGCGACGGTACGGCCGTACTTGAGGGGGTCGATGGGGTTCTCGTGCCCGGTGGTTTTGGTGACCGCGGGGTAGAAGGCAAAATTGAGGCCGTGCGTTTTGCCCGGGAAAACGACATCCCGTTCCTCGGAATCTGTCTGGGGATGCACGTCGCCCTGATCGAGTTTGCGCGCAACGTCTGTGGCCTTGATGAAGCGCATTCGACAGAAATGCAGGAAGACACGCCGCACCCCATAATCGCGCTGATCACCGAGTGGAGAAATGCCGACGGCAGCAAAGAGCAGCGTGACGAGCTGTCGGATCTGGGAGGCACCATGCGTCTCGGTGCGCAGCCCTGTCGTTTGGTGGAAGGTACCCGGATCAGCGAGATTTACCCGCAGAAACTGATCAATGAGCGTCACCGGCATCGTTACGAGGTGAATGAAAACTATGTTGCGACCCTGTGTGAAAATGGGATGGTCGTTGGTGGCTGGTCCGAAGATCAATCCCTGGTCGAGATGGTCGAGCTTCCGGGGCACGCGTGGTTTGTTGCCTGCCAGTTTCATCCGGAGTTCACGTCCAGACCGCGCGGGGGGCATCCTCTGTTTACCAGCTTTGTGCAGGCGGCCTGCCAGCACTCGGCGGGGAAGCACATCGTGGAGGACACGGCTGTTGGTTAGCACCGCTTACGCGCCTCTGTGGTTTGAAGGCGTGCCCGTGTCGGTGTGGTTGACGGCAGAGGTAGAGCGATGAGTCGCTGCGTCACCATAGGCGCTCTGCGAATCGCTAACGATGCGCCGTTTGTGCTACTCGGCGGTGTGAACGTGCTCGAGAGTCGCGAGTTTGCGCTGGATGTGGCTGACGAATACGTGCGCGTTTGTGCAGACCTCGATATTCCCCTTGTGTTCAAGGCGTCCTACGATAAAGCCAATCGTTCGTCGATTCATTCCTTTCGAGGTCCGGGGCTGGTAGATGGCCTGGCCATGCTTGCGGAGGTCAAGGATCGCTATTCGGTTCCGATTGTTACCGACGTGCATAGCCCGGAACAGGCTGCGCCCGCGGCGGAGGTGTGTGACATCATCCAGCTGCCGGCATTTCTGGCGCGACAAACCGACTTGGTCAAGGCCATGGCCGCGACCGGGGCCGCGATTAACATCAAAAAGCCGCAGTTTCTTTCTCCGCCGCAGATGGCCAACGTGGTTGAAAAGTTTCGTGAGTGTGGCAACGATCGCCTACTGCTGTGCGAGCGTGGCGGTAATTTTGGTTACGACAACCTTGTGGTGGATATGCTTGGGTTTGGCGTCATGCGCGAGGCAACGGGTGATGTGCCGATGATTTTCGATGTTACCCACGCACTGCAGTGCCGCGATCCGATGGGGGCCGCCTCAGGTGGTCGACGCTCGCAAGTGTTGGAGCTGGCGCGATCGGGCATGGCGGTCGGTCTGGCGGGACTATTTCTAGAGGCCCACCCAGAGCCCGATAAAGCTCTCTGCGATGGTCCCAGCGCCTTGCCGTTGTCCCAGTTGCGGGCATTTCTGACGCAGGTTAAAGCCGTCGATTCGCTGGTCAAACAACTGCCCGTGTTAGCTATCGACTGATTACGTTATTTGCTGCCTGGTGGTGGCGGTACGCTTTTCAGGCGCAGCGTATGAAAGAGGCATGAAGGCCTTGTGAAGTCCGTATGAGGGACATGTGAAAGACATGTGAAGGACGTGTGAAGGACGTGTGAAGGACATGTGAAGGACATGTGAAGGACATGTGAAGGACATGTGAAAAGTGGATTGGTCCACGGATTTTAAAGACGCAGCAAGCACAGGGAGAGTGGCAGTTGAGCAAAATCGCAAAAGTACAGGGCTTTGAGGTGATGGATTCCCGCGGGAATCCTACGGTTATGGCCGAGGTTACTCTGGCTTCCGGTGCGATTGGCTCGGCCTTTGCGCCTTCCGGCGCCTCGACTGGCTCGCGCGAAGCGCTGGAGCTTCGAGATGCGGATCCCGCACGATACCTGGGGAAAGGCGTGTGCAAAGCGGTTTCCAACGTCAACGGTGCGATTGCCGGGGCAGTAGAAGGCCTCACTGCGAGCGAGCAGCGCCTCGTAGACAAAGCCATGCTCGATCTCGATGGCACGGAAAACAAAGAGTCCCTTGGGGCCAATGCGATGCTGGCGGTGTCTCTGGCAACCGCTCGAGCCGCGGCTGTGGATGCGCGAATCCCCCTGTATGGACATATTGCTGATATTTACGGGCGAGGCAGCATGAGCATGCCCGTGCCGATGATGAATATCCTTAACGGCGGTGAGCATGCAGACAACAACGTCGACATCCAGGAGTTTATGGTGCAGCCCGTCGCGGCGCCCACTTTTGCAGAGGCTCTGCGGTGTGGCGCGGAGATTTTCCACCATCTCAAGAAAGTGCTGTCGTCTCGCGGTCTCAGCACCGCGGTGGGTGATGAAGGCGGCTTCGCGCCGAACCTGCCGTCGAACGAGGCAGCGCTGGATGTGATTGCTGAGGCGGTAAGCAATGCGGGCTATCAGTTAGGCAGCGATGTGACGCTGGCTCTGGATTGCGCCGCGTCTGAGTTTTACCGCGATGGTCGCTATCGGCTTGGTGGTGACGGTCGCGACTTCGACAGCGCCGGTTTCTGTGAGTACCTGGCTGACCTGGTGGATGCGCATCCAATTACATCGATAGAAGACGGCTTGGATGAGTCTGATTGGGCGGGCTGGAAGCTTCTCACGGAACGCCTGGGCGATCGAGTGCAGCTGGTCGGCGACGATCTGTTTGTGACCAACACAAAAATCTTGCAGGAAGGCATTGACAAGGGAGTCGGCAATTCAATATTGATCAAGTTCAATCAGATCGGCACGCTCAGCGAGACCTTGGATGCGATATCGATGGCAGCTGATGCAGGATACACCGCGGTTATATCGCATCGCTCGGGCGAGACGGAGGACACTACGATCGCTGATTTGGCGGTGGCGACCGGAGCAGGGCAGATTAAGACAGGGTCGTTGTGCCGTTCGGACCGCGTAGCGAAGTACAACCGCTTGCTACGTATCGAGGCCGAATTGGGTGCGTCGGCGCCCTATCGCGGCCGTGCGGAGTTTGCGCGCTAGCGGCTTTTGCTCGCTAGTGCGTCGCTCTGCCTGCCCAAGCTGATCTCGCGATGATGCGATGGATACCCCCCGCAACGATAGCGCTGTTAATAGTGCTCTTGCTAGGGCTTCAATATCGATTGTGGTGGGGCGAGGGCGGTCGTCTGGAGCTTCTCCAACTGCGACAGCAAAGCGAGGAATACGACCGGGAGAATAGGTTGTTGAATGAGCGCAACGCAAAACTTACGCGACAGGTAAGGGATCTCAAAGCCGGTCAGACGGTGCTTGAGCAGCATGCGCGAGAAGAGTTAGGCCTCACGCGTGAAGATGAGGTCTTCTATCAGTTTGTAGATCCGCAAGAAATGCCGTCGATCGATACTGGGGATAGGGATAAAAGCAGTGGAGACTCTCAACATAGCGGTACGCCGCGTTGAACGCAATTTGGGCGGTCGTACCCGCCGCTGGCAGTGGCTCGCGGATGGCATTGAGCCAGCCCAAGCAGTTTGTCGAAATAGCGGGTCGCTCGCTGCTTGATTGGAGTTTGAGTGCCGTGCTCGCCGACACACGCGTGCGCCGTTGTATGGTTGCGCTGCCGCGAGGCGCGGCACAGCAAATAGACAGCCAGGGCGTCGGTGATGCCAGGCTGGGCTACTGTCAGGGAGGCGAGACGCGAGCAGAATCGGTCGCAGCGGGTATAGCTGCGCTAGAAGCGGAGGATGACGATTGGGTGCTGGTGCACGATGCAGCGCGACCGTGTTTGAGCGCCGCGGATTTGAAGCGTCTGATCGATGAGGTAACAACTAAAGGCATCGGCGGCTTGTTAGCGCTGCCTTTGACAGATACGCTCAAGCGGGGCGATGCGCGAAACGGAGTGCTTAACACGATTGACCGCGCGGGCTTATGGCGGGCACAGACCCCGCAGATGTTTCGTGTGGCAGAACTTCGCGCTGCGCTGCTTGCCGCTCGCGATGCTCGCTTGACGGTAACTGACGAAGCTTCTGCTATGGAACTCGCGGGTCATGAGGTATTGCTTGTTGAGGGTTCTTCGGTCAACTTGAAAGTGACGTTCCCGGAGGATTTAAAGGTAGCGGATCTGTGGCTTGCCGAACGAGGTACCCATGGCGAATAGATACCGGACGCTGAGATGAATTGGAGTCAAAAAAGATGCGAATAGGCCACGGTTACGACGTGCATGCGTTCGCTTCCGATGCGAGTGACGCTTCTGACACAATAGTGCTGGGCGGCGTACACATACCGCACAGCCATAGATTGTTGGCGCACTCGGATGGCGATATCGCCCTGCATGCCTTGTGCGATGCGTTACTGGGTGCCATTGCGGCTGGTGATATAGGTACGCAGTTCCCGGATACGGATTCGGCGAACAAGGACGTGGATAGCCGCATCTTGCTGCGTCGTTGCGCAGCTATGGTTCTGGATGCAGGTTTTGTATTGAGCAATGCGGATGTAACCATAGTCGCGCAAGCACCCCGCATGGCCGATTACGTGGGCGAAATGCGCGTCAATATAGCGCAGGATATGGGCGTAGATGCGACGCAGGTCAGTGTCAAGGCGACCACGACTGAGCGTCTGGGTTTTGTTGGCCGCAAAGAAGGCATCGCTGTGCACGCTGTTGTGCTGCTGGTTGCTCGATGAGCCGATCCGCCCAGCTTGCCGGTATTGGTATGACCTCCCAGCGTACCCGGGAGCGGCTGGTGCAACGTCTGACAGAGCAGGGTATCGTCAGCCGTGAGGTGCTCGAAGCCATGCGCGCCGTGCCCCGACATATATTTCTCGATGAAGCGATGGCACATCGCGCCTATGAAGACACGGCGCTGCCTATCGGGTTTCAGCAGACACTTTCGCAGCCTTACATCGTCGCGAGGATGAGCGAGGCGCTGGTCGCTGACCGAGACCGTTTGGGCAAGGTGCTGGAGATCGGCAGCGGGTCCGGATATCAAAGCGCTGTGCTGGCGGCCATGGTTGACGAGCTCTATTCTCTGGAGCGAATCAAGCCGCTTTTGCTGGCGGCGCGCAAACGCATGCGTCAACTAAAGCTCCGCAATGTGCAAATGCGTCACGGAGACGGCTACGAGGGCTGGGCGTCCCAGGGGCCGTTTGACGGCATCCTGGTCGCTGCCGCGCCGGAGACAGTCCCGGACAATCTGCTGTCGCAGCTTGCGCCCGGTGGGCGTCTGGTTATGCCTGTGGGCGGGGCAGAGCAAATGTTGGTGGTCATTGAACATACGGAAACTGGTTTTGAGCGATATGCATTGGAGCCGGTTCGCTTTGTGCCTCTGGTGCCGGGACTGGGTTTCGGGAACGGCTGAGTCTCTCGCATGCCTACAGATAAGACGCATGCAGTCTGGCGCGGGCCGGGGTCTCTACCGGGGGTGTTTCTGCGCGGTATTCTCATGGGAGCCGCCGATATTGTGCCCGGTGTTTCCGGCGGCACCATCGCGTTCATTACCGGGATTTATCAGCGATTGCTGAAGGCCATTAGCGCGCTTGACCTGTCTATACCCGGCTTGCTGTTGCGCGGTGAGTGGAACACTGTGTGGCGGGCTGTTGACGGCAGTTTTCTGCTTGCCCTGCTACTGGGCATCGTGACCAGCGTGTTCAGTCTGGCAAGTCTTATCAGCCATTGGCTTGAGACCCAACCGCTTCTTCTCTGGTCGTTTTTCTTTGGACTGATTTTGGCTTCAACATTGGTTCTGACGCGACATGTTGCAGCCTGGACCTGGATGCGGGCGGTAGGACTTCTTCTGGGTGCAGCTATCGCCGCCCTGCTCGGGCTATCTCCGGAAGTTGCGCTGCCAGGAGGCTATGGCAGCTTCTTTTTTGCGGGCTTTATCGCCATCTGCGCCATGATTTTGCCCGGCGTCTCCGGGAGTTTTATCCTGGTTCTGCTGGGTATGTATCCTGCAGTGCTTTCGGCCGTTGACTCGCTAGATCTGGTATCGCTTGTGGCGTTTACCGGTGGCGCGATTTGCGGACTGCTTGCTTTCGCGCGACTGTTAAGTCTGCTTCTTGAGCGCTACCATGCGGCAACGCTGGCCACACTGACCGGATTTCTGTTCGGTTCACTGCTGGTAGTGTGGCCCTGGAAGTTGCTCGCTGCGGAGTCCGGACGCTCCATCCCGGTGCTGCCTGCAGACTACGCGGTTGCCCTTGGTGAGAGCCAGTGGATACCCTGCCTTCTGCTCATGGCGGTGGGATTCGTGTTGGTGATGCTGCTGGAAACCCGTTGGGGCGGTTTGGAGCGTTAGCGAATGGACTGGGCAGCGGCTACGCTTTGCTGCGGGGGTCCGGACCGGGCGCTGCGTTTGACTCCCGGTGTCGCCGCCCTATGGGTGGTGGTCTCGTCTCTTGTGCTTTTGCCCGCTTGTGCGAGCCGGGCGCCGGCACCTATCGTTGACCACAGCGCGCGAAGTTCCGCGCCAGCGGCCGACGTTTACAAGGTACTGCGCGGTGACACCCTGTACGCCATCGCGTTTCGGTATGGACTGGATTATCGTCGCTTTGCGGCAGCAAACCGCATTCCTCTGCCATACACGATATTTCCGGGGCAGACGTTACGATTGCGAGAAGCTGAACTGGCTCAGTCTTCGGCGGTGGCGACGCCGAAAGTCCCCGCTTCCAGTTCCTCGGCGCCGCGCAAGCCTGTGAGCACCAAACCGGCACCGGTCAGGACAGCGCCCGCAATCCCGACCACCGAAGAGAAGGCGGCGGAAACTGTGTCCACGCCGTCGCCGGCAGGTAATGTTGCCGTGTCTGCCTGGCTGTGGCCAGCACGAGGGCAGCTGAAACGGCGCTTCGAGAGCAGCTTACACAAGGGTATTGATATCGCGGGTAAGCGTGGTGACCCGGTGGTCGCAAGTGCCGCTGGACGGATTGTTTATGCGGGCAGTGGCATTGCAGGCTATGGCTTGATGCTGATCGTGCGTCACAACGACACCTATCTCAGCGCTTATGGCCACAACGATTCGCTACTTGTGGGAGAGGGCGACGATGTACGCAGTGGGGAAACCATTGCGCGGCGCGGCAGCTCGGGGACAGACTCGGTGAAGTTGCATTTCGAAATAAGGCGAGGTGGACGCCCCGTGGATCCACTGCAGCTGTTGCCACACCGCTAGACTCATGCTTGTTTTGTCATCTTGCTTCGGGCTAAGCTATGCGACCCGACATGGAAATTGCGGCATGACACCAGTCGTCCGTGCCATCGGGGATAACCTGGGGCGCTCATGCATGGGTCAAAGCAAGGAGCATTCTTCCTCTACCGCGTCTGAAAACGCCGCCAAGCGTGATCGCGCAGTCAGGGGTCGGCAGGCACGCCAGTTGGATACATCGACGCTGGCAGGTCAACATCTGCCCGACGTCGAGGCAGATTACCCTGCATCAACAGATTCACCAGCAACTGCCAAAGCAAACGGCAAAACCCCAGCCAAGCCCACCGCCGCCGCGAAGGCTCGCTCCAAGCGAGCTTCGGTTTCTCTGAAGCCGCTTGATAGTGGCTCTGACCGCGTCGATCACATTCGGCGGAATGGTGAATACGAGGGGGAAATAGACGCTGATAGTCCGGAAAGCGCGGAAAGCGCGGAAAGCGCGGAAGAAGAACTCAAGCTAGCCGATGAAGAGCCGAGCGCGTCAAACGCCTCCAAAAGACCCGGCACCGGCAGAAAAGAAGTAGCGCTCGACGCGACACAACTCTATCTCAACGAGATTGGCTTTGTGCCGCTGCTCACCGCCGATGAAGAGAAGTACTACGCGCGGCTTACGCAGAAGGGCGACGAGACCGCGCGCAAGCGGATGATTGAGAGCAATTTGAGATTGGTGGTTAAAATCGCGCGGCGCTATCTGCATCGTGGTTTGAGTCTTCTTGATCTTATTGAGGAGGGAAACCTTGGCCTTATGCGTGCGGTCGAGAAATTCGACCCGGAGCGGGGTTTTCGCTTTTCTACCTACGCGACCTGGTGGATTCGCCAGACCATTGAACGCGCCATTATGAATCAGGCGAGAACTATTCGCTTGCCGATACATGTCGTGAAGGATCTCAACGGGTGTTTGCGCGCATCGCGCGAACTCACGCAAAGACTGGATCATGAGCCCTCTGCCACGGAGATTGCGACCAGGCTGGATAAATCGACACACGATGTGTCCAGATTGCTCGGGCTTAACCAGCGGGTTACCTCCGTGGACGCGCCGCTTGGTCCGGATACCGATGCTTCAGTAGTGGAGACTATCCCGGACGAAGGTGGTCGCGATCCGGCGGAAGAATTACAGGAAGAGCTAATCCACGACGGCATTGTCGCCTGGCTAAGCCAGCTTACGGAGAAACAGCGCGAAGTCGTGGTACGACGCTTTGGTTTGCTCGGCTATGAGAGTGCGACTCTTGAGGAAGTCGGGCGGGAAATCGGTCTCACCCGGGAGCGCGTGCGACAAATTCAGGTCGAGGCCCTTAAGCGACTGCGCCGGGTGCTCGAACGCCAGGGGCTTTCAGCGGAAACACTGCTCAGACAGTAGCTAGTCTCTGTGCCTACTCTCTGTGCCTACTCTCTGTGCCTAGTCTCTGTGCCTAGTCTCTGTGCCCACTCTGAACCCAGCCCTTATAACTCGCGCCTATAGCGAGCCACGGCAGCCAGCTTCAGTAAATTGCGGTCGTGTCGGCCGTAAAAATTAGCGTTCAAGCAGCGCCAGCTTGCCGGGCTTCCCCGCCCATTCTTCAGCGTCGGCTGGCGCTGGCTTCATCTCTGTAATGCATGGCCAGATCTCTGCGAGCTCGGCATTCAGCTCCAGGAACTCTTGCTGATCCGCAGGCAACTCATCTTCAGAGAAAATAGCGTCAACCGGACACTCTGGCTCGCACAGCGCGCAATCTATGCATTCATCGGGATGAATAACGAGAAAGTTTGGACCCTCGTAAAAGCAGTCTACCGGGCACACTTCAACACAATCTGTGTGTTTACACTTAATGCAGTCTTCGCCGACGATAAAGGTCATTCTACCGGTTCCTATCTCTTGAACTTTTAAACTTCTAGCTTTTAACGTTTAACATTTAACACATTGTGAAATGTGTGCCACCTGGCCAATCCCACTCTACCGGGTAGAGGCCGGCCTATGCTGATACGCACAGTCTCCAGCTCGCAGCCCGAGGCCGTGAAGTGTAGCGATTTGGCTGGGAATTGAGAAGTACTGCGGCACTCTTAAGCTACTGATCGATTTGCTTGCGCAGTGTGTAGAGAAACTCCAGAGCGTCACGGGGGCTGAGCGCATCCGGATCACAGTCGCGCAGCTGCTCAATGGCCGGGTGATCTGCGCCAAGCGTGAAAAGGTCCCCTTGCGGCGTCGCCGGGCCTGGCAGGCTGATATTCCCGGCTTCGGCTTCGAGTTCGCGCAGCTTTCCGGCGGCTGCGCTGAGCACCGCTGCGGGCACACCCGCGAGCTTGGCTACCTGCAAACCAAAACTGCGGCTTGCGGGCCCCTCCTGAATGCGGTGCATAAACACGACGTGGTCCCGGTGCTCCACCGCGTCCAGGTGGACGTTGCGCACGGTGCTGATCTGCTCCTCAAGTGCCGTCAGCTCGAAGTAATGTGTGGCGAACAATGTAAAAGCACGAATCTCGCGGGCGAGGTGTTGTGCCGCAGACCAGGCCAGAGACAGACCGTCAAAGGTGCTCGTGCCCCGGCCTATCTCATCCATTAGCACCAGGCTGCGATCACTTGCATTGTGCAATATGCTGGCAGTCTCGGTCATTTCGACCATAAAGGTGGAGCGGCCACTGGCGAGATCATCGGCTGCCCCGATGCGGGTAAAGATGCGATCGACAATAGACAGGTGTGCGGCTTGCGCCGGGACATAGCTGCCGACATGCGCGAGCAGGGTGATCAACGCGTTCTGACGCATGTAGGTCGACTTACCCCCCATGTTCGGGCCGGTAATCAGCAGCATTCGTCGCTGTTCATCAAGCAGCGTATCGTTGGCAATAAAAGGTTCCTCAAGCACCTCCTCTACGACCAGATGACGACCCTGGGTAATCTCCAGCAGTGGCGTGTCGCTGAACTCGGGTCGGCAGAGCTGCAAGGCCAGGCTGCGCTCAGCGAGCGAGGCGTATACATCCAATTCGGCAATGGCCGCAGCACAGCGGCGTAAGTCGACGAGTTCCCCTTGCAGTTGCTGAATCAATTCCTCGTAAAGCTGTTTTTCCCGGGCCAACGCCCGGCTTTTGCTCGACAGCGCCTTGTCTTCAAACCCCTTGAGTTCGGGCGTGATGAAGCGTTCGACATTTTTCAGGGTCTGGCGACGCTGGTAGTGCTCTGGAGCATGCTCAGACTGGCTGCGACTGAGTTCAATATAGTAGCCGTGCACGCGGTTGTAGCCGACCTTGAGTGAGGTCAGTCCCGTGGCCTCGCGCTCCCGCGTCTCGATCGCTACCAGCACGTCGGCGGCGTTTTCACTGATAGCGCGCAGCTCGTCCAGTTGTGAATCAAAGCCGTTGGCGATAACACCGCCCTCGCGAATGATGACCGGCGGATTGTCGATGATGGCGCGGTCCAGAAGATCGACGAGAGCAGGAAAATCGCCCAGCGCAGTGGCTGTTGCCGCCAGTGCTGTGCTCGCAGCAGCAGGCGTTGCAGCCCGCAGCGCAGGTGCGGTTTGCAGCGCCAACAGCAGCCGACAGAGATCTCGTGGACGCGCACTGCCGAGCGCGATCCGGGCCATGATGCGCTCGACGTCGCCAATGGGTTTGCTCAGATCGCGCAACGGCTCGAAGGTATAGTCGTTACGCAGCGCGCTTATGGCATCGAGACGTTGGTTGAGGGCCTGCGTGTCTGTAAGTGGTCGGTGCAGCCAGCGGCGTAGCAATCGACTGCCCATAGGTGTTCGGCAGCTATCCATCACTGCCATCAGCGTATGTGTGTCGCCGCCTTTTGTGTTTCGATCAATTTCCAGATTGCGCCGCGTAGCGGCATCCATCACCACGCTGTCTTCACGTCGCTCCGGCGCCATGCCGGTAATGTGTGGTAACTGACTGCGCTGCGTATCGCGTACGTAGCTGATCAGGCATCCCGCGGCGGAGATTGCCAGGGGCAGGTCCTCGCAGCCGAAGCCATTGAGGTCATGCGTTTGAAATTGCTCGCGGAGACCGCGCTGGGCACCTTCAGGGTCAAACTCCCAAGCGGGTTGCGAGCGCGATCCCGGCCGATCGGTCACCGCCGGATGTTGCATCTGTTCATGGTAAAGCAGCTCTGCCGGATCAAGTCGCTCAAGCTCGCCCAGCAGAGCCTCTTCGCCCTCAATCTCCATGATGCGAAAACGGCCACTGCCGACATCCAGATAAGCGATGCCGTAGCGGTTTTGCTGGCTGATGATGGCGGCGATGAGTTGCTCGCGACGCTCTTCAAGCAGCGCCTCGTCGCTGAGCGTCCCCGGCGTGATAATGCGCACTACCTGTCGATCTACAGGGCCTTTGCTTGTCGCGGGGTCGCCAATTTGCTCGGCGATTGCCACGGAGATGCCCGCTTTGACCAGTCTCGCGAGATAGGCCTCGGCTGCGTGGTAAGGCACTCCGGCCATGGGAATTTCTTCGCCCGCGGATTTTCCGCGCGCGGTGAGCGTGATATCCAGAATCTCGGCCGCACGCTGCGCGTCCTCGTAAAACAGCTCATAGAAATCACCCATACGATAGAACAGCAGTTCGTTAGGGTGTTCTCGCTTGATGCGTAAAAACTGCTGCATCATTGGGGTGTGTTGGCTTGAGTCGCTGGGCAAGGTCTTGTTTTGAAGATAGCTCTGGAAGCGCGAAGTTTACGTCATGCGCAGGGGGACCGACCAGCGCATCGCTATGTATAGTCGTCGCCCCCTTGCAGCGCAGATAGCTGCACTGTCGCAGCAGTTCTCGAGGCCCGGCTTAGGTTGCGGTCCATCGATGTCGGCGGGCAAACAACACTGGGACTGCCTGCTTTACGCAATCACTGCTAACGGTTCTTTCCCACTGACCTGATCTATTGTCTCCCGCTAACCTGTCGTCAATGGCTACAGGTCAGTCGAGGGTGACTGGTTTTTACACGTTTTCGTTGCATATGATGGTTGCAATTGTGCTGACAAGCACTGATTATATGTACAGTAGTTTTGCTGCTCGACAAAAGACCAGAATCAGGAGATTAGACCAATGAATGCCAACAAAGAAAAAGCACTGGAAGCTGCACTCAGCCAGATCGATCGCCAGTTTGGCAAAGGCACCGTTATGCGCATGGGCGACAACGACCGTATTGCTATCCCAGCGATCTCTACAGGTTCTCTGGGCCTTGATGTCGCACTTGGCATTGGTGGATTGCCGAAGGGGCGCATTTGTGAAATCTTCGGCCCTGAATCTTCCGGTAAGACAACGCTGACGTTACAGGTGATTGCCGAGGCTCAGAAGGCGGGCGGCACAGCGGCGTTTATCGACGCGGAGCATGCACTGGATCCTATCTACGCCGAGAAGCTCGGCGTAAAAATCGATGATCTGATCGTATCCCAGCCGGATACCGGTGAGCAGGCACTTGAAGTAACAGAGATGCTGGTTCGCTCTGGCGCCGTGGATGTGCTGGTGATTGACTCGGTAGCAGCGCTGACGCCGCGCGCCGAAATCGAAGGTGACATGGGGGATTCGCATGTCGGCCTGCAGGCGCGATTGCTCAGTCAGGCCATGCGTAAGCTGACTGCAACTATCAAGCAAACCAACTGCCTGGTGATATTCATCAACCAGATTCGAATGAAAATCGGTGTGATGTTTGGCTCGCCGGAGACCACGACCGGCGGTAATGCACTCAAGTTTTATTCGTCTGTGCGTCTCGATATTCGACGCATAGGTGCGGTTAAGGAAGGCGACGAAGTCGTGGGCAATGAAACCCGAGTTAAAGTCGTGAAAAACAAAGTGGCACCGCCATTCAAGCAAGCCGAATTCCAGATTATGTACGGCAGGGGCATCTACCGTATGGCTGAAGTCATTGACTGGGGCGTAAAGCTAAATCTGCTCGATAAATCGGGTGCCTGGTACGCCTACAAGGGCGACAAAATAGGTCAAGGCAAGGCCAATGCTGCAAAATTCCTTACGGACAACCCTGCCGTTGCCAGTGAAATTGAGGGCCTGGTGCGATCGCAGTTGCTCGACACCACTGGCCCCGAAGAGCTCGAGGCGAAAGCCGATGAAAGCACGCAATCTGAGCCCCTGCCGGAGTAACAAAGCAGATTAAAACCGTAGAACAGCGGACCTCGTTAAACGCGATGTAAAACGCAACGCAAATCGTCTCACCCTCCAGGCGCTGGGGTCACCACTTCCCCTACCACAGCCTCAGCGCCTTTTTTGTTCCTTAGCGACTGGCCACTCGGTGTCGTTACTCCAAAAACTCTGACTTGAGTGCGGCCTCAAGGCATAGCACCATATTCGCATGACAAAAATTCTGGCTTCACCTCGCAATGCAGCAATGAACCTGCTATCTCGCAGAGAGCATTCCCGAGCGGAACTCGAGCGCAAGCTGCGCAGCCGATTTCTTGCCGAAGAATTGGCACCGGCTCTGGATCGTTTGGCGGATGAGCAACTTCAGAGCGATGAGCGTTTTGCGCTGAGTTTTACCCGAGAGCGAATGCGACGTGGTTACGGCCCGCTCAGGATTTCGGTAGAACTCCAGCAACGCGGTGTAGATTCGGCGTTGGTGAATGCTGCCATTGACGTGGTGCCTGTGGAGGAGGGGATTAGCTGGCGCTCAGTTGCCGCCCAGGCTGAGGCGAAGAAATTCGGGTCTGGCCAGGCCGCAGATATTCACGAAAAAGCACGTAGAGCCCGATTCTTGCGCTACCGGGGCTTTTCCTGTGATCTGGATTGAGAGCGGCCACCCGCTGTTACGTGGCCGGTTTGCCAACCAGCTCGATGGGTATGGGCGTGCTGGCATCCAGGTGAATGTCCCGCTGCGGAAATGCGATGTTGATGTCCGCATCGTTAAAAACATCGTAAATACGGTGGCGCAGTTCAGTGCTCACCCTTGGATACTCTCGAAGCGCATAACAGCGCAACCACAGCAGTAATGCGTTGTCGCCAAAATCCTCAAAAGTCACGGTGGGATAAGGTTCCGAAAGAATCTCCGGGTGTTCAAGAGCAACCTTATGCAGCAGACGCATGGCCTCCCCCACATCCGAGCCATAAGCTACGCCGATGGGGATGACGATCCGCAATCGTGAGCTGCTGAGTGACCAATTGGTGACGACGTTGGTGATAAGCTCTTTGTTGGGCACCATAACTTCCTTGCCCTCAAATGTTTCGATCACGGTAGCCCGCGCGTTAATGCGCGTCACGGTACCATCGGCGCCGCCAGCATTGATGATATCGCCCACCCTGATGGGCCGCTCAAACAGCACGATAAGACCACTGATAAAATTCGCAACAATCTCCTGAAGACCAAACCCTATGCCCACGCCAAGGGCGGCCACCAGCCACTGCACTTTTTCCCACTGAAATCCCAGCATCACCATGGCAGAGGAAAATCCCACGCCAATGATCAAGTACTGCATCAGCATGCCGATCGCATAGCGCGCGCCGGGTGTGACTGATGTCCACTCCATGAGCATTACGTTAATAAGCGGCGGCAAGTGTCGTGTGAGGAGGAGGGCTGTGCCTGCGACGACTATAGCGAGCATGGCAGTTGACAAGGTGACATTGCGAATCCCGTCTCCCGGCAGGCTAGCGTCGACAGTTGACCACAGCGTGATTGAATCGAAGACATTCAGCGCAGGCAGGGCGGGCGACCAAATGAGCCAAAGCAAAGCAGCTAATGCGAGGAATCGTAGGAGTCCGAGGAGTCGAGAGTAGGCTTCTGACAAGGACGACACAGCGTTCAATGTGTCTTCCGCGTCGCTAAGTTCAGCATCCTGCTCATCCTTCGCCATGTTTCTTGCACGTTGTTCCTCGCGCTGTTCCCGCGCCAGTCGCGAACGGTAGATAAGCAATATTCGCTGCAACACGTTAGCCACGAACAGCACACCAAGCACGGCGGCTATAGATCCGGCGGTTGCCAGCAGATACAAATGCGCGGCAAACAGCTGCCCGCTGAGGTGCATGACGATGATTGCTGCACACAGCAGGGCACCGATTCGAAGGCACAGCAGTCCCAGGGGATCGCTCGCAAACTGTTCGCTGCGGATTGCTCTGATGCTGATAAAAAGCATTATCAGGGCAATTAGAATACTGCCTGTCGCTGCAAGCGCGCCGCCGCTGTAAGTGGGCGACAGGGCGCGGCCAAACAAGGTGGTAAAGAGTGCGATCGCGAGAAGTGGGCGCCCCCAGGCAAAATCGCGTGTTGCAGCATCGAGTTTCTGGCTATTCCACTTGAGCAGCCGCCGGCCCGTGCCGAAGCGCGCACCCAGTGTGGCAAAGTAGCGCCAGAAGAGCAGTGCCAGTCCGGTGTAAGTCAGTGCCGGATATAGAGCATTAAGGACCTTGTCCCCATTGGCAACCAGCATGCACACGCGTCCGGACACAACCAGTATGAGTGGGAATGGTATAGCCCGTAAGAGCGTTAGCATCAGGCAACTGAGGATCAGTGCCTTGCTTTCGTCGCTTGGACGAATAGGTTTCCCCAAGGCTTCGTGCAAGCTGTGACGGATAGATCTGCGTTTCCAGATCAGTATCAACAATATCAGACACAAGATGAGTAGGAGAGGATCACCCGCAAGCCTTGGCCAGTGCTCTAGCAGCATGCTCACCGGTGCACTGGCTTGCATGAAATTCAGGTTTGCACGAATTTGCTGAGGCTGCGCAAACGCGTAGCTACGCACCCAAAGTAGCTGCGCTGTGAGCAATTCCTTGTAATCCGCGGCCGCGGTCGCCAGGGCTTCCGTGGATTGATTGTGATCGACCAGCAGGCTAAGCAGGCCATTTTCAGCCTGCAGTTTTGCCTGCAGTAGTTCGCGGTATTGGTCGTCAAGCTGGGCCGTAACCTGGAGCTCCAGTTCAGATCGTGCGCTGCCTATGGTCGGGTCCCCCGGTGCGGGATTCAGCGTGCTGAGTTGACGAATATCCTGTTCTGTATCGATGGCGGAAATCGATACATCGGCGATGCGGTCAGAGCGGCTACTGATTTGTGCACGCACGGTCCGCGGGTCTGGAAGGCTCGCAAGCCGGCTCAGCATGACTTCGCCAAGCCGCGATTCCAGGCCGGCGACATCCAGGCGTCGGCGCGTCAGGTTTGCGTCCTGATCGATCCGCTCGGCAGTAGACCGTGTGACGGAAATTTCGCGGCGTTCGCTGTCTATTCTTTTCGCTGTGGTCTGCAGGGCTCTGCTGAGCTCAATGTTGCGTTCGCCCCGAGCCTGAATCTCTGCGGGCACGCTATCCAGTAGTGCGAGGGTACGACGGATTTCAGCGCTGCGCCGCGCGGCCGTGGTTTCGCGGTTTGCCGCGGCGGCGGCACGCAACGTCTCGAGCAAACTATCGCTTTCGGCTATGGCGGCGTCGAGCCAGGCGATGCGTGCCGTGCGTATGCTGTTAACCGCCGGTCCAGCCTGCAGTTCGAGCCGCAAGTGCTGTTCTTCCGCCTGTTGCGCAAGTCGCTCCGCCGCTACGCTGATCCGCTTCACCTCTGAGTCGGTGTCGCTACCTGGCGTTTTCAGGTCATCAGCGGTCGCTTCGTCCAGCGCCGCGACCAGTTCAGTCACGCGTTCACGCCGCTGGCGATCGTTTTCTGCCAATGCAGCTAACGCATCCAGTGCCTCTCTACGCTCTCGAGTCCATTGGTCGCGTTGTGCCTCGACAAGAGCAAGTTCTGCTTCAATATCCGCCAGCTCGGGTGTTTTGCCCAATCGTCCAATGAGCGTCGCAGGTGCTCTTTCTATATCTTTTATTCGCGCGCGGAGGTCAGCGGCGGTGGCGTCTGCATTTTTTACCGTTGTGCTCAGTTCATTGCGAGCCTGTTGCTCCTTCTCTGCCAATGCAATGTTGGCTTGCGCGGCTGTCAGGCGCGTCAAGCGCGCTTCGCTGTCGTCTGCGCCGAGTGTTTCGTCCTGTTCCGTGGCTTCGCGCAGGGCCCCTATCTCTGCCCGCAGGTCCTTTACTGTGTCTTCAAAACCGGTGTCGGCGAGCGCCGCAGGCGTGAGCATGTGGCCGGCGCCTGCAATACACAGGGCCATGAATAACCAGCCTGCAAGGGTGATGAGCGCTCGGTTCCAGAATGGCTTCGCGCAGGACTCTTGTGTCATTTGGAATTCGCTTCGATCAGTTTTGCCGCAGTAGTTCCGAGCGCATCTGTGTCGCCCAGCGTTGCAGTCTGTCGGTATTGTCAGGCCCGGCTCTCAGCAGCTGCTTGTGCAAGTCGCTGGCGCCTTCGAGACTTTCATCGACGTAGGCATACAGCGCACCCTTATCTCGCAACTCCAGAGGTTCCCTGCGTACCGGGGCGCTGATTATCTGATCCAGTGCGGCGATAACCGTATTATCCATTGCTTCGGCGGGGTAGCCCAAGGCCGCATAGGCATCGGTGATCTGCGGCCTGAAACGGTGAAACAGCTGGGCAATACGATCCGCAGGCAACGAAGTGATGGCACTTGTCAGGCTGTTGTAGCGCGCATACCCGACGGGGTCAACGTAACGTTGCTGTCCCTCGCGAGTGACTGCAAAATCGCCTTTTGGGCGGTTAAGATTCAAGGAGCGTAACGGCATCAGACCACGCGCCATCTGATCGATGCTACTAATGCCGCGATCAAGCAGATAGGGGGCTGAATAAGCTGCCGCCAGCGCGGCAGGTAGATCGATGTCTGCCTCTGCCACTTTCTGGCGCATCAATTCATCCAGTTCTTCCGGTGTTGGGGCCGCCACTGGCACGGGGTCTTTGGCTGCCGGCAGTTCTTCGACAGGATCTGACGCCTGTACTGGAATGTCCGGCGCGGCGACTATCGCGGCTTCTGGCTCCGGACGTGGCGCTACTACGGTGGGAGCGGTGGGCTCTTTTAAGGTAGCTTGCGCGGCGTCGTCTCCCGATTGGAGATCCTCGTCGCCTGGCGCCAAGAAATAGGCCCCAGCGGCCAACACCAGCACGGCAATAGCGGTTACCAGGGTTTGGGTGCCGTGGCGGCTAGTGGTATCACTGCTGTCGAATCTGTCCTCGCGGTCTGCCTGCATCGCTGATTCCTCCCAGAATTATCCGTACGCAAGGGACACAGTGTAGGCGAAAGAGGCAAGTGCAGTTAAGCGTTACCCGAGGGTGATTTTTTAGGCGAATCAATACCCAGGGGTAGTCGTCGAGGTGGTAGTTCGGGTTTGGCATACGCCATCCGGCACAATGGTTGAGCCAGGTAGTAGGCATCCAGTCCCGAGAGTGCCACACTCCCGGCCGCCGCCGGATCGAGTGCACCGGTGTCTATCAGCGCATGTTCGGGTAGTTCAATGGACTGGATTTCGCCGATCACCAGATGACAGCCATTGATCTCTAGCTTTTGCTCTTCACGCAACTGCATAGCGATGCAGACCTCAGCGGCCTTTACAAAAGGCGCTTCCCATCCATTTCTCCAGGCCTCCTCTAGACCCGTCGCCGCGAATTCAGAGCTGTCTCTGGCATAGCGTGCGGCTGTCTGATGTGCCGCATCGACAATGTCGCGATGGACATGGTTAATCGTGTAGATCCCGGTGCTGCGGATGTTGTCGAGGGTGTGACGCTCGGCGGTATCAGGTCTAAAAACAAGCGCGAGCAATGGAGGATTGGACCCGATATGCACCAGAGAACTCATGATGGCGAGGTTACTTTGGCCGTTGTCGCTCACTGTCCCGACCAGGTTAGCGGGTTTAAAGCCAGTGATGGAGTTGATCAGGGCGGCTCGACGAAACCGCTCCATCGCTGCAATAGCGTCGTGGTCAAGATGCATGTTTTTGCTCGTCAAACTGCTCGCCGTAGAGGCGGCGGTAACGCCAGGAAGCCCAGCGTGCATAGAAAAAGTCCACCGCTATCCGAATGCCCGGCCAGCGTAAAACCCGCCAGAGCTTTTCACTGCGTGTGCCCTCCCAGGCAGCAACGTTGGCGTCCGCTCCTTGCACCCAGGTGCCGTCAGCGCGGCGCAGGTATAAGGTTCTCAGTAACTGATCTTTGCTCGGGGCGCGCTCGTTTTGACCTGAACGGTTCTCGCCAGCATCAAGGCGGAGGGTACTTCCGGACGTCTCGGTAACGCGATGTATGTCCACGATACGTAGTGCCGCTCCGCGTAATGTCCTGAGCTGCTCGATCTCCCGCGCGCAGAGGGGACATTGTCCATCGAAATACAGTGTGTCAACAGCCTTTTCAGCTATTTTGTCGTCGGCTATCGGGGTCTGTTCGGGTTTTTTCTCGCCATTCCCGTCGCCAATTCCGTCGCCAATTCCGTCGCGATGCCGCTTGCTCACCGGAGCTCAGCTCCTTGAACTCGTGGGGCGATCCTCGCCTTGCATTGTGCACTGGGAGTTGCACTTTGTGCTCAGACCCATCCAGCTCCAGAGATAACACCGTGCGTAAACACTGTTCCATATTAATGCAAGCGAAGCGACGACTGCCAGGCTGTCTGCGACTCCGAAGGTATTGCGGCTGAGGACCCAGGTAATAAGGACCAGGGCCAGGGCTAGGCGTATGACCCGTTCGGTCTTGCCAAGATTGCTCTTGATCATGTTTTTCACACGCACATCGTTAGTTGAGTTCTTCAAACATACGTGATGCTAATGGGAATGGATCCGTGCCCGGCATGGGAATTGCGCAGCGGTTGACGCATATTCCGCCCAAACTTGATTACTTCAGGGCTTACCGCGGGTAGTTCCGTGTAAGTTGATCCAGGGTCTCGGAAAATTCCGCGCAAATATCCTGCAGGATGTCGGCCACCGGGCGCACCGCATCGATACGGCCGCACACTTGCCCCGTAAGGGGGATGGCCCCTTCCATATCGCCGCCGAAATACAGTGCCTGAGGGTCTCCGAACTCACTCATGGCGTTCACCTCAGGCTGCTTTTCCAGCGCACTGGTGCGCTCAGTACGAAGCGCTCGCAGGCCGGGTGACTGAAAACGATTCAGAAAAACTGTATCGACCTCTGCTGCCCCGACAATCGCCTGTTTCCAGTTTTCGTGCACCGGAGACTCCTTGGCTGACACCATGCGCGTACCCAGCTGAATGCCCTCTGCGCCAAGGGCGAAAGCGGCGGCCATGGAACTGCCGTCGACAAAACCGCCGGCAGCGATGATCGGAACGTCCACTTTTGACCGCACCAGGGGCAGCAGGACCATGCTGGCTACGTCTTGGGGGTTTTTGAATCCGCCGCCTTCACCGCCCTCAACAATCAGCCCATCCACGCCATATGCAACAGCTTTAAGTGCTGCCTTCAGGCTGGGTACAACATGAAATACGGTGAGCCCGGCGCTTTTCAACTGCTCCGTATAGCGCTCGGGAGAGCCTGCTGAGGTGGTGACGAAGCGCACACCCTGGTCGATAATAAACTGCGCAATGTCCGGGTCGCGCACAAAGGCTTGAGCGATATTGACCCCAAAGGGGCGCTGTGTGAGCTCTCGCATGCGTTTTATTTCATCGCGGATAACATCCAGTTCACCCGAGGACGTTTCGATAATGCCCAGGCCGCCAGCCTCGCACACCGCAGACGCCAGTTGGGAGCGCGCAATCCAGCCCATGGGCGCTTGCACGATCGGTAGCTTCGCGCCAGTCATTCGAGTCACGCGGTTGTCGAAGAGCATGTTGATGTTCCTTACGAGAAAACGATTGGGGGGCCCGCTGTCCCGCCGTTTGTCACCGCTGTTACCTAACGATTGCTATCGGCGAGCAGGCGCGCTTGCGCTGCTGCAATGCGTGCCACAGGCACTCGGTAGGGACTACAGGACACGTAATCCAGGCCGAGTTCGTGGCAAAAACGGATTGATCGCGGGTCACCACCATGCTCTCCGCAGATGCCGTATTTGATCCCTTTCTTGACAGCGCGGGACTCATCTACAGCCATGCGCATAAGGCGGCCCACCGCGCGTTGGTCGAGTGACACGAATGGGTCGTCCTCAATGAGCTTATTGTCCAGGTACTGGGGTATGAAGCGTCCCGCATCGTCTCGGGAGAACCCATAGGTCATCTGCGTCAGGTCATTGGTACCGAAGCTCATGAACTCCACCCCGGGGGCGAGCCGGTCAGCGCCCAGACAGGCTCGTGGCGTCTCCATCATCGTGCCTACTTTATAACGCAGCGAGACAGACTTCTCCTTCAGCAGTTCGCGTATGCCCTGATCGATGATGTCGCCGACCAGGCGAATTTCCCGGACATTAATTACCAGGGGAATCATGATCTCCGGGAAGGGATTTAGACCCAGGCCCTTTGCGTCCAGCGCTGCACCGATGATGGCGCGCACCTGCATGCGCGTGATTTCCGGGTAGACCACCGACAGACGACAGCCGCGAAAGCCCAACATAGGATTGACTTCGGTCAGGTCATCGCGGGCACTGCGAATCTCGTCGACAGACTTGCCCAGGCGCTTGGCCAGCGACTCTATGTCCTGCTCCTCGTGGGGCAGAAACTCGTGCAGCGGCGGATCCAGCAGGCGAATGGTGACCGGAAGGCCATCCATCACTCTAAACAATTCGAGCATGTCGGCGTGCTGAAACTTCTCGAGCGTCGCCAGATGCGTTTCTCGTTCGGTTTTATCACTCGCCATAACCATGGCGCGCATGTGATCGATGCGATCGCTGGCGAAGAACATATGTTCCGTTCGGCACAGCCCGATCCCCTCGGCGCCTAGTTCACGGGCTTTAGCGGCGTCTTCGGGGGTTTCTGCGTTGGCGCGAACCTTCAGGCGGCGGTGCTTGTCCGCCCAGGACAGCAGCATTTGGAAGTCGTCGGAGGTGCTCGCCTCGACCTTGGCGATGTCGCCCAGCATGACCTCGCCGGTGCTGCCATCCAGCGTAATGGTGTCTCCCCGCCGTATCACTGTTCCGTCGGCAGCGGTGGCTGTGCCCTCTTTCACATTAACCCGCAGGTCACCGCAGCCGGTGATCGCGCAGACGCCCATACCCCGGGCAACTACAGCGGCATGTGATGTCATGCCGCCGAGTTCCGTCAGAATACCTTCGGCGACGCGCATGCCATGGATGTCCTCGGGCGTTGTTTCACGTCGCACGAGTATGACCTTCTTGCCTTCTGCCGAAACCTCGACAGCTTCGTCGGCAGAAAATGTGACGGTGCCGCTTGCACCGCCTGGACTGGCCGGAAGGCCGCTAGCGAGTATGTCTTTAGCAGCATCCGGGTCGACCATAGGGTGCAGAAAAGACTCGACATGCTGGGGTGATACGCGCAGCAGCGCTTCTTTTTCGTCGATCATGCCTTCGCGCACCATATCTACGGCAATGCGCACGGAGGCTCGTCCGGTGCGTTTCCCGCTCCGGGTTTGCAAAATATAGAATCGACCTTCCTGTACGGTGAACTCGATATCCTGCATGTCGCGATAGTGTTGTTCCAGCTGAGCCTGCGTGCGATACAGCTCGTCGTAGACAGCGGGAAGACGCTCTTGCAGTGCGCCGACGGGTTCGGGAGTGCGGATGCCCGCCACGACGTCTTCCCCCGCGGCGTTAAACAAAACTTCGCCAAAGAATTCGCGCTCGCCGGTTGACGGGTTGCGCGTAAAAGCGACACCAGACCCGGAGTCGTCTCCGAAATTTCCGAACACCATCGACTGCACGGTAACCGCGGTGCCGAGGGAATCCGGGATGTTGTTCATCTCCCGATACACGTTTGCCCGCGGCGTATGCCAGGATCGAAACACCGCCTCTACGGCAAGACGCAACTGCTGAAACGGATCTTCAGGGAATTCAACGATCTGTTTAAACTCATGAATGACTGCTTGCCAGTCTTCGGCCTGCATATCCACATCGTTTTTAGCACCGCGTTCCTCTTTCTTCTTCTCGATGATTTCTTCGAAGGCCTCACCGTCAGCTTCCAGGACCACGTCGGCAAACATCTGAATGAATCGGCGATAGGAATCGTAGGCAAAACGCGGGTTGTTGGTTCGCCGCGCGAGGCCCTCAGCTATTTCGTCGTTGATGCCAAGATTCAGTATGGTGTTCATCATCCCCGGCATGGAGACAGGCGCGCCGGAGCGCACCGAGAAAAGCAGAGGGTTGTCTGGATCGCCAAAGCGGGCATCCATATTTTTCTCGACGAGATCCAGCGCTACCCGGTATTCCTGTTCCAGCAGGTTCGGTAGCTTGTTGCCGTTGTCAAAAAACTCTCGACAGGTTGGCGTGGTGATGACGAAGCCAAAGGGGACCGGTAGTCCCAGATCGGTCATTTCGCACAGGTTGGCACCTTTTCCGCCCAGCAAATCCCGGTCGTCTTTTCCGCCTTCGGAGAACAGGTATACGCGTTTTGCCATGTAATTCTCACAAGAAAAATGAAAACGATAGTGTAACCGAGGATATCAATGACTGCGCAAAACAGACGTGCCTTTGAGCACGTAGGGTTTTCGCCCGATTCAGGCTTGCGTCTTTAGGAGTTGCGGGCCAGCAGGCACTGCTATTGACCGGGGTCAGAAGCAAGCCAGAAGCAAGAATATGCTCGAAATCACCGAACAAATCAGCCTTTCGAGCGTTTCGATCGAGGATTTGGATTGAGATGTCAATCTGCATATTTATGAATGTATGCGCTAAGGTGCGCCGCAAATCGCATGCGCCCGCAAAAGCTAGCTCATGGCGTTCTAAAACGTAACACTGTTGGAGGTGGTAATGACCACGGTTTCCGCAGAAATGCCCTTCGAGAAAAAAACCGTTGAAGTCGATGGCCTAGCCCTGGCTTATGTCGAAGCAGGAGAGGGCGCCCCCATCGTTCTTCTGCACGGGAACCCCACGTCATCGTACCTTTGGCGGAATGTCATTCCGCACCTGACCGCTTACGGTCGGGTTATTGCACCAGATCTTGTTGGGCAAGGTGATTCAGACAAGCTGGATCCGTCCCTCGGACCCGAGCGCTATAGCTTCAGCATGGTCTATGACTACCTTTGCAAGCAATTGGAAAGCCTCGGTGTGCACGGCAATGTCACGCTGGTGATCCACGACTGGGGGAGTGCGCTAGGTTTTCACTGGGCCAACCAGCACCGCGATGCGGTCCGCGGTATTGCTTATATGGAGGCGCTTGTGCGACCCCTGAGCTGGGCGGAATGGCCAGAAAAAGGTCGCGAAATATTTCAGGGATTTCGTTCGCTGGTGGGCGAAGAGCTCGTCTTGCAACGCAATTTATTTGTGGAGGCGGTACTGCCAAGTTCTGTTATTCGCGAGCTTTGTGAAGCAGAGATGGACGAGTACCGGCGTCCTTTTCCCGGCACCGATGACCGGCAGCCCCTCTTGAATTGGCCGCGACAGATACCTATCGAAGGTGAACCGCAAGAAATAGTGCAGGTGCTTGAAGCCTATGGTGAGTGGCTGGCAAGCGACGACAGTCCGCCCAAGCTTTTTGTTGACGCGGACCCCGGTTCGATACTCGTCGGCGAGCAGCGCGAGTATTGTATGAGCTGGCCGAATCAAAGCACCGTTGTTGTCAAAGGTCTGCACTTCCTGCAGGAAGATTCACCCGATGATATTGGTGCCGCCGTTGCCCAGTGGATACAACAACTTTAACCCTGGATTCAGTATTGAGAGCGAGCGCGGCTGAGGCTTTGCAGAAATGCTCAAGGTTGCGCTTCGCGAACAATACTGCCGTGCGCCATTACCATGCGGATTGAACGTGTGTTCGCGATGTCGTCAAGGGGATTGGCATCGAGCAGCAGCAGATCCGCTCCGAAGCCAACGGCAACCTGCCCCATCTCTGTGTGTAGACCGAAAAACTGCGCAGGCACTATCGTCGCTGCTTTTAAAGCCTTTATCGGCTCAAGGCCTGCAGCGACAAGAACCTGTAGCTCGCGATGCAGGCTGTAGCCGGGAATCGACCAGCCGATCGGTGTATCGGTGCCCGCCCCGATGGGCACGCCCGCGGCAGCGAGTCTAGGTATCATTCCCAGGGCCCAGGTGCCGGCAGTACGATAAGCCTGCTGATTCACACGCTTGGCAGCGTTTTGCCAGTCATCGCGTACCGCATCCGGCAGGCCCGCAAGTGCTGCGTCCCAGTCCGTGGCAGCAAACGGGGGATACTGCGTCATCGCCGTGAGCCTTGCTGTAGGCACCTGAATGGTTGACGTGAGCCTGGCGATCACCTGGTCACATCGCGCTGGATTCTCCGCGTTGAACGCGACGCTGCGCTGAGTGGCGTGAATGTTCCGGCGTAATGCGAGCCCGCTTTGTTGGTCGTTATTGAGGAGCGCGAGTTGTCGTTGTCGTAGCAGCTTGTCGGCATCTGCGGCACAGTCAAGTTCCAGGTTGCGCAGGTGCTCCAGGGATTGGGCCTCAGGTCCGGCCTCCGAGGCGAGCATCGAGAGCGGCACATGTGCTGCTACGGGAATACCCTTTGTTTTGGCCGCAGCAACCAGCGCCTGAAACATCTCCGGTGAGACCATCTCATATATCTTGATAAATGAAGCGCCCGCTGCCGTCAGCGCCTGGACCGTGAGGCTTGCGCTCTCGGGAACAGTATTGGAGGTGCCCAGCGATGGAACCCCCTGTCCGTTATAGACAACGGGGCTGCCGTCCAGAAGTGGCCCGGCGTAAAACACCCGGGGCGCGGCAGCGTCGCTGGTCCTGATTTTCTTGACGATAGGTAGCAGCACGTCCAGTTGCCCGCCGGTATCGCGTACGCTGGTAATACCGTAATCGAGGAACAGATCGCCCATCGAATCGCTGAGTCTGTCGTCATAGCTCAGGTGAACATGCATATCCCACAAGCCGGGGATAAGAAAGCGACCTCGTCCATCGACGATACGCGTACCTGCGGGCGCATCCAATGCCTGTCCCATGGACGTGATCTTGCCGTCAGCGATGAGGACATCCTGCACCGCGCCCGCGCCGGAATGCGCATCCAGCGGCGTCACATTCCTGAACAGGGTGTTCGAGGTTGCTGCAAACGCCACGGCAGTGAGGCAGTACAATAACAGCGCCGGAGCTGCCATCGCAGGATGCAAGCAGCCGCAGCATTTCAGGATGTGAATGCGAGTGGCGTTACGGCGCATAGGAAGTTTCCTCCGTAAAAAAAGGCGAGACATCATGGCGTTGCCTCGCTGAGTTCGGATCAAGTCTACAAGGATCAACCCTCAAAAGAATCAACCCTCAAAAGGATCAACTATGCGACTGAGTGACGATCAGATACAAGACGCCCTAGGAACATTAGATGGCTGGTCATTGGATCAGGGTAAATTGTTCCGCCAGTTTGTCTTCAAGGACTTTCTTGCCGCCTTTGGGTTTATGACACGGTGCGCATTGCTTGCCGAGCGCGCCAATCATCATCCTGAATGGTTCAACGTGTATAACCGCGTCGACGTGTGGCTTATTACGCATGACCAGGAAGGCATCACCGACAAAGACCTCGCCTTGGCCACCAAGATCAATCAGCAGGAGTAGTCTGTGTTAAGCAAATTGGCTGTTCTTCGGGTTTTTGGTTCAGGCGGCCTTGCCACAGCGGCAGTTTGTCAAAGTCTGTCATTGTTAGCGCTGGCTCCGTTGGCGTTTGCTGAGGTGCCTGGTCATGCGTCTGTCAGCGCCGGCGAGAGACCAAATGTGCTTATCGTTTACGTTGATGATCTTGGGTATGGCGATACGAGCGCTTATGGGCACGCGATCGCGCAAACCCCGCATATCGATCGCCTGGCAAGTGAGGGCGCGCGCTTCACGCAGTTTTATGCGCCATCGGCGCTGTGCTCACCGTCCCGAGCGGGGCTGCTGACCGGACGTACGCCTTATCGTACTGGTGTCGAAAGCTGGATTCCCGATGAGTCGGATGTGTCCCTGGGATATAACGAGGTCACGCTGGCCGACCTCGCGAAACAGCGTGGTTACCGCACGGCGATCATCGGGAAATGGCACCTTAACGGGGGGCTGCATTTGGCAAACGCACCGCAACCACGTGATTTTGGTTTTGACTACCAATACGGGCTGGCCGCCTGGGTGAAAAACAGTGCGGTAGCAAATTCGGCTGGCACGCCGCGTAACGGTGAGATGTTTCCGGACAATATGTTCCGTAACAATGAGCCAGTCGGACCCACACAAAAATTCAGTGCTGAGTTGGTCAGCGATGACGCGATTGCCTGGCTCGACAAGGACGGTACTGATCCGTTTTTTCTGTTGCTGACTTACAGCGAGGTGCATACTCCCATCGCGTCGCCAGCGGCTTACCGCGAGCGCTATGACGCGTTTCTCACTGCGGAGTCTCGCAGCAACCCACTGACATACTATTTCGACTGGAGAGATCGACCTTGGCGCGGGCGTGGCGAATACTATGCAAACATCAGTTTCCTCGATGCGCAGCTTGGTCGGGTGCTGGAGTACCTTCGTGACCGCGGTGCGCTGGACAATACGCTGGTTGTTTTCAGCAGCGACAACGGGCCGGTGACTGACGCGGCATTAACGCCCTGGGAACTGGGTATGGCTGGCGAGACGGCCGGACTTCGAGGCAAAAAACGTTTTCTATTCGAGGGCGGCATCCGGGTTCCGGGGATTCTTCGGTATCCGGCAAAAATCCGGGCGCGGCAAGTTTTTGATGCTCCGGTAACGGCATTGGACCTATTCCCGACCCTCGCGGAGACGCTGAGTGCCGAGACGGACGAGTCTGTGCCGATCGATGGTCAGTCGCTATGGCCTTTGCTTACCAACCATACCTTGAACAGGGAAAAACCATTGTATTGGTCGATACCCACACCTGACGGCATGGAGTTCGCCGTGCGCGACGGCGATTGGAAACTGATACTCACGGGTGACGGTGAGCCTGCGTATCTGTTTAATCTCGCCGTCGATCACTACGAAGTTGACAATCGGCTGCAGACAAACCCGCAGGAACTCCAACGCCTGCTCGCTGCGTTCAATGCTGCACGCGCCGCTATCGCCTCGGATCCGCTAGCCGCAGCGCGCGCTGCGGCTCCATAAACGAGCTACCAGGCAAGACCGTAGTCATCGCCATAATCACTGGCGCCGCCCTGAAAAGTACCACGTTCGGGATCAATCAAGATCGCGGTAATCGGACTGTAGGTGCGATCCACGACCTCCACCAGATAGCCCATCGCTTTTAGTCGATCCCGCGTGTAGGGAGGTAGCTGGCGGGTGACCTGCAGACGTCCGGGTTCGCTTTGATGCGCACCAAAGGAGCTTTGCATCTGGTAGCTGGTAACGTTGTGGGCCTCGGCGGCCTGCTGGACGTTCATGCCAAACTCAACCACGTTGAGGAAGAACTGCAGTAGATTCTGATCCTGAGAATCACCGCCCTGCACCGAGAATGCCATGATCGGCTTACCATCCTTGAGAGCCATGCTAGGTGTCAACGTGGCGCGGGGGCGCTTGCCGGGGGCGACGACGTTAAAGGGGTTAATGCGCTCGTCCAGAACAAAACTCTGCATCCGCTGGCTAAGGCCTACCCCCGTGTTCCCTGCAACAAACGCCGGTATCCAACCGCCGCTCGGGGTCACGGAAATCACCCAGCCCTCGGCGTCTGCCGCCTGTATTGAGGTCGTGCCGGCGAGGAAACTCTCGTCGTGTGTCATCAGGCCCGCCTGCTGAAAACCATCGGTACCCTCCGCGTCCGTGGAGGGTGGCAATGGCGTCCAGGCGTCCAGTAGTTTTTGGAAGGGGTTGGTATCGCTCTGGAATGGGTAGGGGTCGCCAGGGCGGGCGTCAGCATTGTTTTGCTCTGGATCGATCAAGGCACGACGCTGCTTGGCATACTCCTTGGATAGGAGGCCGTGGACCGGCTCAGCCGGCGGCACATAGGGGTCGCCGTAGTAAAAGTCACGATCGGCAAAAGCGAGGTTCATTGCCTGGTAGAGCGTGTGAATATAGTTGGAGCTGTTATAGCCCAGGTTCTTGAGGTCATAGCCTTCGAGAATATTGAGTGCCTGGAGCATGGCTGGGCCCTGGACCCAGGTAGTGAGCTTGTAGACGTCGATGCCGCGATACTGGGTGCTTACCGGCTCCTCAATATGCACCTCCCAGCCCGCGAGGTCATCCTCCGTGAAAAGTCCGCCATGTTCCTGACTCGCACGCACAATCTCCGTGCCAATGTCGCCGCGATAGAAGCGCTCGTAGGCTGCGTAAATAGCCTCTTTGCGGCTTTTACCCGCAGCCAGCGCCGCAGCCTCTGTGTCGACCAGCTTCTGCAACGTAAGCCGCAGGTCGGGCTGTCGGAAGATGTCGCCGGGATAGGGTGCCGCGCGTTGATCGGGATTACCCGTGTCGAGATTGGGCAAAAACACGCGTGTTGAATCCGGCCACTGGCTGATAATCTCCCGCCGCCGTTCGATATTATCCGCCTGGGATGCTTCGATCGGGTAACCCTCGGCCATTTGCATGGACGGCGCGAGAACCTCCGCAAGGCTTAGCGTGCCGTACTCGGCGAGCATAACCATCAAACCACCGGGTGTGCCCGGTGTGACCGCAGCCAGAGGGCCATATTCAGGCGGATAGGTCATACCCTGCTGCTTGAAAAATTCAGGTGTCGCGCCCGTGGGAGCTACCCCGAGAGCGTTGATGCCGATCACTTTTTTGGTGTTTGGGTTGTAAATGAGTGCCTGTGTTTCGCCGCCCCAGCTCAGGACGTCCCACATCGTCGACGTCGCGCCCAGCATGGCGCAGGCAGCGTCAATGGCGTTGCCCCCGCGCGCAAACATCATGGCGCCCGCGCTCGCCGCCAGCGGTTTACCGGTTAGCGCTACCCAGTGTTTCCCGTGGAGTACCGGTTTGGCGGTATCCTGTGCGCTGACCTGCGGTATCGCGGTCGCGGCGACAACGACGCCGAGCAGAGCAGCGGTGACAATGGATCTCAGAGTGCTTGCTGCACTGCGTAACTTAATTTTATCTTTGCTTCGGTGAGCTTGCATGTTGCGCTTCCTGAACCGGCGATTGACGAGTACTACGTATACGAAACAAGCTCTATTATTGACCGGATTGTGGTGGCCATAAAGCCATGACGTAAGCGGCAGTGACGCCAGCCGCGTTTACGACTCAATTTTGACGTTGTTTTGGCGTTGTTTCGGCGCTGTTTGAGCACGATTTCGGTACCCCTGGGCGAGGCCATATACTGCTTTGTTACGCAAAATATTGCATATCGACATGGACGCTTTCTACGCGAGCGTGGAGCAGCGAGACAATCCGGACTTGCGCGGCAAACCACTGGCCGTAGGAGGGTCGGCCAAGCGAGGCGTGGTTGCAGCGGCCAGCTATGAGGCGCGCAAATACGGTGTTAAATCGGCGATGCCAGGCGTTACGGCACGGCGTCGGTGTCCGCAATTGATTTTTGTGCCGCCGCGCTTTGACGCCTACCGCGAGGCCTCGCAACAGATTCACGCGATTTTTGCGCGGTACAGCGACGCTATAGAGCCGCTTTCACTAGACGAGGCCTATCTGGACGTGAGTGCCGACAAGGCGAATATTGGCAGTGCCACGCAAACCGCCGAACACATTCGCCGGGATATTAAAAATGAGCTGGGGCTAACCGCCAGCGCCGGCGTGAGTTATAACAAATTCCTCGCCAAGATTGCCTCGGACCAGAACAAGCCCGACGGTGTGTTCGTAGTGCGTCCACACGAGGGGAAAAACTTTGTAGCGGGACTCGCGGCTCGGCGTTTTTACGGCGTTGGCCCGCGCACCGCTGAGCGCATGGCCGCGCTGGGAATTCACACGGGTGCGGACCTGCGCTCGCAATCCCTGGCGTTCCTGGAGCAACACTTCGGCAAGTCTGGCCTATATCTGTATCGCGCTAGTCGAGGCGAGGACGAACGACCGGTGCGGCAAGATCGCGAACGCAAGTCCATTGGCGCAGAGCGTACCTACGCTACAGATCTCATTCAGGACGAGGATTTACTTGACGCGCTGAACAGCATTGTTGAGATCGTGTGGGAGCGGATCGCCCGGCACGCGAGTGCAGGCCACACGGTAACGCTTAAACTTAAGTATCAGGATTTTCAACAAATAACGCGCGCTCGCTCGGTAAATCCTCCGGTCGATGACAAACAGCGTTTTGCAGAGATAGGACGCGCGCTACTCCTGGCTCAGTTGCCAGTCGCCAAGGGGGTGCGTTTGTTGGGGTTGACGCTGTCCAGTCTTGCGCTTGTGGATCAGCGATCTGGAGATCTCGAGGGCGAGGATGCCGGTGTGCGAGAGCGCAGGCCGGTGCAGGAGCGACTCTCCTTTTGAGGAGACTCAGGGCGTCGGAAGCGTCGGGCACGCAGCGGCAGTTGGTTTCAGCGCGGCCCCGGTACTGCGCTACCTGCAAGCGGGAGACTGCACTCACCTTTCATCACTTGATTCCAAGAAAGGTGCAGCGTCGCCGCTTTTTCCAGCGCAGCTTCGATCGTCTCGAGTTGCAACGCGGGATATTTGTTTGTCGTCCCTGTCATGTGGGGATTCATCGGCGTTTTGATGAGATGACGCTGGGTAAACATTACAACGAGCTCGATGCGCTGCAGTCCGATGCTATTCTCTGTCGTCACTTTGCCTGGGTTGCACGACAAAAGTTTGGCTAAACGATGTTTGGGCGACTATCAGGCGCCTTAAAGGTAGTTCAGGCACAGTACTTGCTGTGCTGTCTGCGGGCGCTATAGCGCTGGCCTTGGCTTGGCGAGAGTGGAGCAAGAGGCATACGAGACCCGTGCCAGATGAAAATACTAACTGAGGATGTACATGCCGCACTCACGATCACTTTTTACTCCCCACTCGCTCGCAGTGCTATTGAGCGTTGCCCTGCTATGCACGTCAGTTTATGCCGCTGAAGATGAGCCCCGTCCCCCCGCGTCTGTAGCCGTGGAGGCGATGCTGGCAGAGCTGCCAGCCGACAAGCGTGAGTATCTGTTGTCGGACAAGGGGATTAAATTTGCGGGGACCTGGGAAAAGCTCTATCAGCGCTTAAAGGGCAAAAGCGTCGACGAAGCCGAAGCTATCGTAGATGCAATGCAGTACCTCGAAGACGCGAGCAAATTTAACCCAGAGACCGATATGGCGGCGATTCCGCTAAATACTGAGGCGGAAGAGTTCAATAGCTGGAAGCTGATGAACCCCCGGGCGCTGGCGACTCAGCGGGAACCAGGCCCGATTAACCTGAGTTACTATGCAGGGCGTCAGCGGAGCGGCATTCGTACCTTTGCAGGAGCCCCAGTGGCCATTTACCCCGAGGATCTGGTGGCCGGTGAAGTTGATGTAGCCATCGTGGGGGCGCCGCTGGATATGGGGACGTTTTATCGAGGTCAGCGGTTTGGACCTGAGGCGATGCGACGCGGCTATTTTCAAGGCGGCAACGACATGTACACCATGGTTAATCCCAGCCGAGAACTGAGTATTGTTGACTACGGCGATATCGCAATCGACAACATGAGCTCCGAACTCAGCGTGCATCATGTTCGCGAGCGAGTCGCCGAGATCGCTAAAACCGGGGCAGTGCCCTTTATTGTTGGCGGCGATCACAGTTTGGAGTATCCGGATATTGCCGGTCTTGCCGATGTGCATGGCAAAGGCAGCTTCGGCGTGGTGCACTTTGACTCGCATTTCGATGCCGGGAAGGGTCAGGCGCACTACATCACGCACGGACAGCCAGTGTATCGAGCGATCAAGGAAGGTCACGTCAAAGCGGAGAATTTCATTCAGGTCGGTTTGCGCGGTCCCTGGCCTGGTGCCTGGGGATTTGAATGGATGCGCAATAACGGCATGCGCTACCACACCATGGCAGAGATAGAGAAAAAAGGCTGGGATGAGGTCATGCAAGATGCTCTCAAAGAGGCCAGAGAAGGCACCGAGAAGTTGTTTATTTCCTTCGATGTTGATGTGCTGGACCCGGCGTTTGTGCCCGGCACGGGTACCCCGGTTCCTGGAGGTCTGACCATGCGCGAAGCAATCCCCATCGTGCGCGGCCTGTGTGCCGAGAGCGAGATGATTGGTTTTGAAATTGTCGAACTCGATCCACTGCTGGACAATACCTATCGCTCTGCCTTAAACGCGAACTACATCATGCACGCCTGCCTCACGGGGATGGCGATGCGCAAGACGGGCATCACCGACGGGGGTTACCTCTCGGAGCTGTCGACGGACGACCAGCAACCGGGCGCTGGCGATAGTGCCCGCGAGGCTGGCGAAGCGGAAGTGATCGACCCGGAGTATGGGCGACCCAAGCCTTGATACAGGCCATGCCCAGGGCGGTTTGCGAGCGACGGTGATGCGTCGCTTACTGCGGGCGCCCTTCCTGCAATTTTTTTCTGCGGGGGCATTGTTGTTCGCTGGGTTCGCGATGCTTGAGACTGACGATCGAGAAACGATTGTACTGAGCGATGCAGGGCTTGCCATGCTGGTCGGCGAATTCGAAATGCTCACTGGCTCGACCCCGACCGAGTCAGATCGCCAGCGTCTGGTTGATCAATTTTACGAGCGTGAGTTGCTTTACCGCGAGGGCTTGCGCACCGAAATATTCCGCGACGATGGCGAGCTCAGAGAACTGATCATCGAACGCATGCAGCAACGTGCAAGCGGAGAGCTCCCGTCCCCTGACGGACGGCAGCTCGTGAACTACTACGCCGATAATCTGGATCGCTATTACCGCGAGGCTGAGATCAGCTTTGAACAGCTGGTCTATCAGACCAAGCCCGCGAACGCAGATGCTTTGCTGGCGCAGTTGAGAGCTGGACTTGCGTCTGATGGCGCTGTGCCTCGACAGACAAAGCAGTTCCCAAATTATGGCGAGAGTATGTTGCGCGGACTCTTTGGACAAGCCCTGTTGGAGGTGCTTCAGGACTTGCCTCTCGATCAGTGGCAGGGTCCTTTCCAATCTGTGTTGGGTTGGCACTATTTTCGGGTCGCTGGACGGCGTGAGCGCACGCTGCTGCCCTACGAGCGTGCTCGCGAACAGGTAGCTGCGGATTATCAGGCGCAAGTGCTGGCGCAGAGAGTGCTGGATTTTGTTGACGCGCGTCGCGGCGATTACCCTTTCCAGCGCAAGCCCTGAGCTCTGGGTCGCTGTCGCCGCCCATCCGAGGCGCACTGCAATAGTGCGCAGAATCAGAGTTACGCAACTTATTGGTGCAATTTTTTCGCCAGAGTGCGCGCTGACGCAGTCTGACGCATGTGGCCCATCTTTTGCTGCTGCTCCTGGTCCTCCTTGAGTTGTCGGGGAGGTTACCGTGTATTTGCGTTAACTGCCCATCAATCCATACGGACCCATACGGACTGCTTCCATGCCATACCTTTTCCGCCTGTTGCCCCGCGCTGTATCGATTTCATCCCTTGTCTTCTCCTTGATAGCTCACCCGATTCTTTGCGCGATAGCGGTGATTGCCGTCGTTTTGAGCTTCAATGCACAGGCGCAAACGGGCGAGCCGATCAAGGTCGGTGTGTTGCATTCGTTGTCGGGCACCATGGCCATCAGCGAGACCACCCTTAAGGATACGGTACTCATGTTGGTTGAGCAGCAGAACGCAAAAGGCGGACTGCTCGGCAGACCGCTCGAAGCCGTGGTCGTAGACCCCGCATCGGACTGGCCCCTGTTCGCCGAAAAAGCGCGGGAGTTGTTGGTTCGCGACCAGGTCGATGTGGTGTTTGGCTGCTGGACATCGGTATCGCGCAAGTCCGTGCTACCGGTGTTTGAGGAACTCAATGGCTTGCTTTTTTACCCGGTGCAATACGAGGGGGAAGAATCTTCGCGGAACGTATTTTATACCGGCGCTGCGCCCAATCAACAGGCGATTCCCGCTGTGGACTATCTGATGTCCCGGGGAGTTGAGCGCTGGGTACTGGCCGGTACGGACTACGTATATCCGCGAACCACCAACAAAATTTTGCAGGCGTATTTAAAGCAAAAGGGTGTGCCTGACAGCGATATCCAGGTGAGCTACACACCCTTTGGCCACTCCGACTGGCAGAGCATCGTGTCTGAGATCAAGCGCTTTGGCAGCGCTGGTAAGAAGACTGCGGTTGTATCCACGGTCAATGGCGACGCTAACGTGCCGTTTTACAAAGAGCTGGCGAACCAGGGTGTAAGCGCCGCAGATATCCCGGTGATCGCGTTTTCTGTTGGGGAGGAGGAACTGTCAGGTATTGATACCAGCCCCTTGGTCGGGCATCTGGCTGCCTGGAATTACTTCATGAGCATTGATGAAGACGCAAACTATGACTTTATCGATCAGTGGCTCGCGTTTATTGGCGACGATAATCGCGTGACCAACGACCCGATGGAGGCGCATTTTATCGGCTTTAACATGTGGGCGAAGGCCGTCGAGTCTGCAGGCACAACCGAGCCCTCTGCAGTGCAGAAATCAATCGTTGGCGTGTCCGTGCCCAACCTCTCCGGTGGCATGTCGACCATGCTGCCCAATCACCACATCACCAAGCCTGTACTGATAGGGGAGATCCTTGATGACGGCCAATTTCAGGTAGTCTGGAAGACGCCCGACTCCGTGGCCGGCGATGCCTGGTCAGATTTCCTGCCAGGCTCGCGGGACCTCACGGCCGATTGGACTGAGCCCCGCTACTGTGGGAACTACAGTGAGCAAGAGCAGCGATGCCTGACCACGGTCCGCCCGTAGCGTAGCCGACACTGTGATTCCCGTTGTATCGCGCGACCCTAAGACCGGCGACTCGTGAGTGAGGTTTGCCGTCTTGCGACGTTGAGGCAACGATCGCTGACACGAGCCGCGTGGGCAGTGCTTTTACTGCTGGCTTTAGTGATGCCAGTCACCGTGCTTGCGCAGGATCTGCGTGAGCTGGTGAATCAACTGGGCGAGGCGAGCAGCGCAGAAAAGCGTGAGCTTCTCGCCCAAATTGCGCAGACTGGGACAGAGTCTCGCAACGCTGTGTTTGAAGCCCTCGCCCGAGGCGCGCTGTTTCTTAATCGAGTCGATGGCAGTGTGGTCGTGGGCGAGCGAGAAGGTTCGCGCTATCAGGTCTTCGATGTTTTTTCCGGCGAACCCCTGGGGCAGCTGCGTCGCCGCGATGTTCGTCGCGTCTCCATCGATAACGAGCTCCGGGCCGAGTTACAAACGCTGCAGTCGATTGGGGATTTATCGGCGGCAGACTCAGACCTGCGCTTACAGGCCGTAAAGCAGATCGTCTCATCACCGTCGCCTATTGCTCTTGCCGCGCTAAAAAAACAGCGCCGGCTCGAGAGCGATGCGTCCGTTCGCGACGAGATTGGAATTGGTCTCGCGCTGGCGGTTTTGAAAATTGGAGTGAGTGAACGCAACGCGGACGATGCGCCGAATGCACCGTCTGGATCCTCGTCCGCAGCGCTGTATGCTGATGCGGAGTTAGAAACAGCCTTGGATGCTCTGCGCGGCCGCACGGATCCCGTCGTGCGCCAGGCTTTGACTGAATTGCAGCAGCAGGAGGCACTGCCTGTGTCCCTGCGTGCCGAGGCAGCGCAATTACTGCGCCTGGCAGAGAGCAAGTTGCGCTGGTTAGCCAGGGTTGAGGCCGTGTTTTTTGGCTTGAGTCTGGGTTCAGTATTGATGCTCTCGGCCATTGGTCTTGCGATCACGTTCGGGGTGATGGGCGTGATCAACATGGCGCATGGCGAGCTGATTATGCTCGGCGCCTATACGACCTGGTCTCTGCAGCAGTTGATGCCCGAGAGCCCCGGTCTTGCTCTTTGCCTGTCTATTCCGGCGGCCTTTTGCGTTGCGGGTTTGGTCGGGGTAGTGATTGAACGCGGTGTCATCCGTTTTCTCTACGGCCGCCCTCTTGAGACCTTGCTCGCGACCTTTGGCATAAGCCTGATTCTGCAGCAGACAGTCCGCTCGCTGTTCTCACCGCTAAACCGGGCGGTGGTCACCCCCGAGTGGCTAAGCGGTGCCTGGGAGCTGACGCCGGGACTCGCACTAACCTACAACCGGATGGCTATTCTGCTTTTTTCCCTGTTGGTGTTTGCTGCACTGGTGAGTCTGATGCGCTATTCACGCTTCGGTCTGCAACTGCGCGCGGTGGCGCAGAATCGATCCATGGCCAGGGCGCTTGGCGTGAGAAGCGCACGGGTCGACGCAATGACTTTTGCGCTGGGATCCGGCGTAGCGGGCGTCGCCGGCGTGGCGCTATCACAGCTCACCAACGTTGGTCCCAACCTCGGCCAGGCCTACATCATCGATTCATTTCTGGTGGTCGTATTTGGTGGCGTCGGGAATCTCTGGGGCACCCTGGTCGCGGCCTTTTCGCTGGGTGTTGCCAACAAGCTGCTGGAGCCCTGGGTGGGCGCCGTGCTTGCGAAAATACTGCTGTTGCTGGCGCTGATACTTTTCCTGCAGCGACGACCGCAGGGACTCTTCCCTAGTATCGGGCGTCGGACATGAAAATTCGCATGGGTGATGCGAACGCAGGTGCGCGCGCGGGACACCTTACCGTCGGCTTGCTGCTTGTCCTGATCATCTGCGTGCCGCTGGCATCGATGCTTCCGCAAAGCTCACCGTTAGCGCTGTCGAGCTACAGCGTGTCGCTGCTTGGGAAGTATTTATGCTACGCGCTCCTGGCCCTTTCGCTTGATTTACTGTGGGGTTACGCAGGTTTGTTGAGTCTGGGTCACGGCGCCTTTTTTGCCCTCGGTGGCTACGCCATGGGTATGTATCTCATGCGCCAGATCGGCAGCCGCGGGGTTTATGGCGACCCGGAGCTTCCCGACTTTATGGTGTTTCTCGATTGGGATGCGCTGCCCTGGTTCTGGTGGGGTCTGGACAGTTTTCCGTTTGCAGCTGCGCTCGCCATTGTTGTACCCGGTCTTTTGGCGCTGGTATTTGGCTGGCTGGCTTTCCGGTCCCGGGTCAGCGGCGTGTATTTTTCTATCATGACGCAGGCGCTGACCTTCGCTTTGATGCTGGCTTTTTTTCGTAATGAAATGGGTTTTGGTGGAAACAATGGCCTCACCGATTTTAAAGATATCCTCGGCTTTAGCCTGCAGTCAGATGCGACGCGAGTGGGCCTGTTTGTTGCCACGGCCTGCGTGCTTCTGGTGAGCTATCTTGGCTGTCGTTGGCTACTTGCGACTCGGTTTGGGAGTACTGTGATTGCGCTTCGCGATGCCGAGGAGCGAGTCAGTTTTCTGGGTTATCCGGTGGCAACTTACAAGCTGGTGGTCTTCGTTGTTTCTGCCATGCTCGCCGGATTGGCGGGGGCTTTGTATGTGCCGCAAGTGGGCATTATCAATCCCGGTGAGTTCGCGCCGCTCAACTCCATCGAGATCGCGATTTGGGTGGCCGTCGGCGGGCGCGGAACGCTGCATGGCGCGATGCTAGGGGCCCTGTTAATCGCAGGGGTCGAAACGCTGCTCACCGGCTGGTTCCCGGAGCTTTGGCTATTTGCGCTGGGCGCGCTCTTTTTGCTCGTGACTGTGCTTCTCCCACGCGGTTTGGTGGGCCTGCGAGGATCCGCACCGCATGTCTGATCTAATCGACACCCGGCATGGCGTGATTCTGTATCTGGACGATGTCAGCGTGTCTTTTTCCGGGTACAAAGCCCTGAACAAACTTTGCCTGGCCGTCGATGAGGGCGAGCTGCGCTGTCTTATTGGCCCTAACGGGGCCGGGAAAACCACGCTAATGGACGTCATTACCGGCAGGACGCGACCTGACTTTGGTAAAGTTTTTTTAGGGCAAAACGTCGACCTCCTCAAAAAGGATGAAGCGGCGATTGCACGACTGGGGGTCGGGCGAAAATTTCAGAAGCCGAGCGTATTTGAGCAGCAGACGGTACGCGAAAATCTCGCACTCTCGATTTCGGGGCATCGCAGTCCCTGGGAAGCCCTGCGTTACCGTGCGTCAATGGAGGATCGCGATCGGGTGGACGCGCTGCTGGCAACTACCGCACTGGTCGATGTGGCTCACAAGCTGGCCGGCGGTTTGTCGCACGGCCAGAAGCAGTGGTTGGAGATTGGCATGCTGCTGGCGCAGGACCCCAAATTATTACTGATCGACGAGCCCGTCGCGGGGATGACGCAGGCCGAGACCGAACGTACTGCCGCATTGTTATGTTCCCTGGTACCCGCGCGGTCTGTAGTCGTTGTCGAGCACGATATGGTGTTTGTACGCCAAATTGCCCGCAAGGTGTCTGTGCTGCACGAGGGTACGGTGCTTACCGAGGGGAGTATCGATCAGGTGCAGGCTGATTCTCGCGTCCGCGAAGTTTATCTGGGCGAAGCATGCTGAACATACACCAGCTCAATCAATACTACGGTGCCAGCCATACGCTGCGCGACGTTGATCTGATGCTCGAGCCAGCGCGGGTATTTTGCCTGTTAGGACGCAATGGCGTGGGAAAAACCACGCTGCTGAACACGCTTATGGGCTTGCTACCCGCGCGTAGCGGCGAGATACGGCTGGGCGACAGGCAGATTGATTCGCTGGCAACAGAGCGCCGCGTACTGGAAGGCATCGCCTATGTTCCCCAGGGAAGGATGATTTTCCCTGATCTCACCGTTGCAGAAAATTTACGCTTGGCCCTGGCGGGGCGACGGGATGGAAGCGCACGCATTCCGGAACAAATCTACGAGTTCTTCCCGGTGCTTCATGACATGGCTCAACGGCGCGGTGGTGACCTGTCCGGGGGGCAACAGCAGCAGCTGGCCATTGGTCGGGCCCTGGTGATCGAGCCCACACTGCTACTGCTGGATGAGCCCTGCGAAGGCGTACAACCTAACATCGTGCAGATGATTGGCGATGTGCTCCAGCGTTTAAAGATTGAACAGGGTGTGACGACGCTACTTGTAGAGCAGAAACTGCCCTTCGCGCGGACGGTAGCGGACGATTTTGCGATCATGGATAGAGGCGCGATCGTCGCCAGTGGCGCTATAATTGAGCTGTCGGAGTCCCTCGTCGCAGAGCATCTCGCGGTCTAAGCTGGCGCCATTTACCTTAGCTGCGCGTGGTTTTCTACCGCTCGTCGCGAGTTCCCTGCAATTCACCGCATAGATTCGCCAGACTATGTGCTCGATTCGGTATAAAACGTCTACTGTTTTTTGGAGTCGCCCATGCTCTCAGCTATACCAAGGTATTCCCTTTCCCGTGCCTCCGGGCGCGAGGCAACCGCCGCCAATTCGCGTCGATCTCTGCGATGCCTGCCGAACATCAGTGCCGGACTTCTCACGGTGCTGCTGAGCTCTTTACTGTCTGTTTCCTTGGTCGCGCAGGACGCGCCAATGCGCAGCGAAATCTCCGCTCAGTACAAGTGGGACCTCAGTGACATGTACGTTGATGGCGCGGCCTGGGAGGCGGGCGTCAACCGTTACGAGTCGCTTGTGCCCGGCGTGCTGGCGTTCCGAGGCGAACTGTCTGCGAGCGGCGAAACATTGCTCGCGGCGCTAAAAGCGCGAGAAGCAGCCAGTCGCGAGGTGGGCAACCTTTACGTCTATGCAGGTCTCAAGTCGTATGAGGATCAGCGGAATGCTGATAGTTCAGGGCGCTTCTCGCGTGCCCAGGCGCTCATCGCGGACTTCGAGGAACAGACCGCGTTCTTTGCGCCAGAACTGCTGGCGATTGAAATGACGACTCTTGAGCGAATGATCAAAAGTACGAAGGGACTTGAAGTCTACCGGCATTACTTCGATGAACAGTCGCGTATGCGGCCTTACACCCTGAATGAAAGCGAAGAACGTTTGCTCGCGATGGCCAGCGATCCCCTGGGGAAATTTCAACGCGTATTCTCAGCGCTGAATAATGCTGATCTGACATTTGGTCAGATCGACGACGACGATGGAAACACCGTGGAGTTAACCACCTCACGCTATGGTTCATTTCTGGAGTCTCCCAACCGTCGGGTACGCAAGGACGCCTGGAAGGGCTTGTTCCGGGAGTACGAGAGATTCGGCAACATGTTAGCAGCCAACTACGAGGGCCACGTGAAGGCGCAGGTGTTTGAGGCCAGGGCGCGAGGTTTTGACTCCGCTTTGCAGGCAGCGACTTACGGCAGTGCGATTCCGGAATCTGTTTATAGCAGTCTTATCACGGCGGTACGCTCCGGCGCAGCGCCCTTACAGCGATACCTGGAGTTGCGGCGTCAGGCGCTCGGTGTTGAGCGTCTGGAGATCTGGGATATGTATGCACCGATCATTGACCCTGCCTACAAAGATATTCCCTATGAGTCGGCCAAACAGCTGGTAGCAGAAGCGTTGGAACCCATGGGTGAAGAGTATCTGGCCCTGTATTGGCGCGGCTTTGAGGAGGGTTGGGTGGATGCGTTTGAGAGTAAGGGAAAGCGCAGTGGCGCTTATTCCTGGGGTACCTATGATTCAAAGCCCTACCTGTCGCTGAACTATCAGGGCACGTTGAGCGACGTCTCGACGCTGGCTCACGAGTACGGTCATTCGCTGCACTCCTTCATGACCCGACACACGCAGCCGCAGGTTTACGGTTACTACGAGACTTTCGTGGCAGAAGTCGCGTCTATGACTAACGAAGCCCTGCTGATACAGAAGCTCCTCGCAGAGGCTGACAGCGCAGAGGCCCGGGTCTATCTCTTACAAAGCTACTTGGATAGATTTCGCGGCAGCTTTTTTCGCCAGGCCTCATTTGCGGATTTTGAGATGCGGGCCCACGCAGCGGTGGAGCGGGGTGAAGCCCTCTCTAAAGACGTCCTGAATTCGATGTATGCGGAAGTATTCAACGCCTACTACGGAGATGCTGTCGAGGCCGATCCTCTCAACGCCAGCGAATGGAGCCGTATCCCGCACTTTATGCGCACAGACAATTTTTACGTCTATCAGTACGCCACGTCTTTTGTGGCGGCGACTGCATTGGCCGAGCAGATTCGCGAGCAAGGCGCGCCGGCGCGGGATCGTTTCCTCACAATGCTCCGCAGCGGCAGCAGCGGCTACGCGATCGAACTACTTCAGCATGCGGGTGTGGATATGACCAAACCAGAGCCCGTGTATCAGACCATTGAGGTATTCAGCTCGCTGGTGGATCAGCTCGAGCAAGCGCTGGCAGAACTATAGCGTCCTGCCGGGCAACTGCCCGGCTATCACCAGGAGCTTTGTTTAAAAAGCGCAGTTGCAGGCGAACGCTGATTTATACTGCAGCCTTTGCCTATGGACACAATGCCTAATGGATGACGATAAAAGCCGACAGGCAGCGCGCGAGGCGGCGCTGCGCTACCACTCGCACCCGAAGCCGGGCAAGCTGGAAATTCGCGCGACCAAACCGCTAGCAAACGGCCAGGATCTCGCGAGGGCCTATTCTCCAGGGGTTGCAGAAGCCTGTGAAGAGATTCGCAAGGACCCGGCCAATGCGGCGAAGTATACGGCTCGAGGCAACCTGGTCGCAGTGATCACTAACGGCAGCGCCGTGCTGGGTCTGGGCAATATTGGCGGGTTGGCCTCCAAACCGGTAATGGAGGGAAAGGCCGTACTGTTCAAGAATTTTGCAGGCATCGACTGCTTTGATATTGAGCTCAACGAATCTGATCCCGAAAAGCTTGCCGATATTGTGTGTGCCATGGAGCCCTCCTTTGGGGCTATCAATCTTGAGGATATAAAAGCCCCGGACTGCTTCATAGTCGAGCAACTATGCCGGGAGCGCATGAATATCCCCGTTTTTCACGATGATCAGCACGGCACTGCGATAGTAGTGGGCGCTGCAGCGAGCAACGCACTGCACATTGCAAAAAAGCGTTTCGACGAGATAAAAATTGTCTCTACTGGCGGCGGCGCTGCCGGGATAGCTTGTCTCAACATGTTGCTGAAGCTCGGCGTTAAGCGCGAGAACGTGTGGCTGTGCGATGTGCATGGACTGGTCTATACCGGTCGTGAAATGGACATGAACCCCCAGAAAGCCGCCTATGCCCAGGACACGCCGCTACGCACCTTGGGCGAGGTCATCGACGGCGCGGACTTTTTCCTTGGTCTGAGCGGCCCCGGAGTCCTGAGCGCCGACATGGTGACTCGGATGGCTGGTCAGCCGATTGTCTTTGCATTGGCTAACCCCTCTCCGGAGATTCTTCCTGATGATGTTCGTGCTGTCGCCCCGGATGCGATTATTGCGACCGGCCGTTCGGACTACCCGAACCAGGTCAACAACGTACTTTGCTTCCCATTTATCTTTCGCGGCGCACTGGATGTGGGGGCGACGGAAATCAATGATGCCATGCAGATTGCGTGCATCGACGGCATCGCGACGCTCGCTCGGGCGACCACGAGTGCCGAGGCGGCCAATGCCTACCGCGGCGAGCAACTGGTATTTGGTGCAGATTACCTTATCCCCAAACCGTTTGATCCGCGTCTTATCGGCATTGTGGCCAGCGCCGTCGCTGAGGCGGCGATGCAGAGCGGTGTTGCCACCCGGCCTGTGGACGACCTTGTCGCCTATCGAGAACGTCTTGATGGCTCGGTGTTTCGTTCGGCACTGATCATGAGGCCCGTGTTTGCAGCCGCATCGCGCTCCGAGCGACGGATTGTGTTTGCCGAAGGTGAGGACGAGCGTGTGCTTCGCACGGCCCAGGCGATTGTCGAGGAGATGACCGATCGTCCCATTTTGATCGGCCGACCTGACGTTATTGCGCGGCGCTGCGAGACGGCGGGTCTGACTATTCGTCCTGGCGAAGATGTGGAGATAGTGAATCCGGAGGATGATCCGCGCTATCGCCAGTACTGGGAGGCGTACCTGAAGATCATGGCACGCCGGGGGGTAACCCCGGATCTGGCCAAGGTCATCATGCGAACCAATACCACGGCAATCGCTGCGATCATGGTGTACTGCGGTGATGCGGACAGCCTTATATGCGGTAGCTTTGGGCAGTATCTCTGGCACTTGAACTACCTGCGTCAGATTCTCACGCGAGAGGATTGTGACCCGATCGGTGCGCTATCCCTCATGATTATGGAAGACGAGCCGCTCTTCATTGCCGATACGCATGTTCACCCGGAACCTACTCCAGCGCAGATAGCGGATACCGTGATGGCGGCTGCCAGTCATGTGCGGCGCTTCGGCCTGAAACCCAACATCGCGCTCTGTTCGCATTCTCAGTTTGGCAATCTGGATATCGACAGCGGCCGCCGAATGAGAGAAGCGATCGAATTGCTGGAGGCTATGGAACCGGATTTCGATTACGAGGGTGAGATGCATACTGACTCCGCGTTGGATCCGGAGTTGCGATCACGAATTTTCCCTCACTCGCGACTGCAAGGGCCCGCAAACGTTCTGGTGTTCGCCTATGGCGATGCGGCTTCGGGCGTGCGGAACATTCTTAAGATGCGCGGCGGGGCGTTGGAGGTGGGACCCATCCTGATGGGGATGGGGAATCGAGCGCACATCGTTACGCCGTCAATCACGGCGCGGGGACTGCTCAATATGTCGGCGCTAGCGGGCACGGATGTGGCCCACTATCGTCATCAGCGACAAGGCTAGGCTCGTCAATCCGCTTTGAATGACTACCGTCCGAACAGCTTGCCAAACGCTTTGTCGATAGCGTTGTCGACTTTTGCGTCGGTTTCTTCGTCAATTTCATTTTCGACGCTGCCGCCGACACGGTCTGACTGACGTTCCGCCTTGCTGCCGAGTGCACCCATGATGCTGGAGAAAACGCCCGCTTCACCGCTGCCTGCCGCATCGCCGGCACTATTGGCCGGGCCGGATTGATCACTACCTTGCTGATTCATGCCACCCAGCATGTCACCCAGTCCTTGCAAATTCATAGGCTCGGCGGGCAACTCAAAGCGCGCGTCATCAATACGATCGCCGCTGATGCTGGTGATCAGTAAATCCTGGCCAAATCTCAAGACCCCGGAATCGAGATCTTCGAGACGATCGAGCATGTCCCGTGCGTTTTCGGGATCGCCCATGGAGGTATTCTTGGTTATGGTTTCCAGCATAAGGAACAAGGCGTCGCGAAGTTCGCGTACGCGGCGGTCATCAGACAGAACGATTTCTTCGGTCTGCATGTCGCCGCTTTCACCTTCAAATTTCAGCTCGTAGACATCGCCCTTGATGCCTGCAATGGTTTCGGTGCCGCGGGTTTTTTTCAGCGAGATGACCTTTACTGCGAGGTCGCCGGGGTTCGCGCCCTGGGCCATGCCTCCGAACGCCTGCATCATGGACCCTGCGTCGATGACCATGGTGCGACCATTGTCCTGCATTACCGTATAGAAACCGCCATCGCGTATCACGGCATAGTTGCTGTCCTCTACGGTGTTGATACGCAGCTTGTTGCGCTGATATTCGAACACCGATTCATCGCCTTCAGCGGATGTGACAACGGCTTTCCCGGCCAACGCGCTTTGCGCGAAGCCAGCGGCGAGTCCAATGCTCAGGGTGAGTGCAAAGATCGGATTGCGAGTGCTCATTTTTTTAATCCTCGTTACGGATGCTGTGTATTCCATATGTTTTGAAGCTGATGATATTGACGGCGCCGTTTATGATGATAGTTCAAGATGCACGTCGGCGGGGGAGTTATCCAGGCCCGAGCCCGTTATCATTCACACGTGCCAGCGGGCGCCTTGGCGATTATACGCCCTGAAAAGCTGCGTTGCGGTGGCCACGATGTCGACCCATTGATGTCGACCCATTTTAGTAGACTGTATAACCTCAGCAAAAGGACCATGGCCCCATGAGAGAGTCGACAGACCCCGCGCTCGCGGCGCAGGATAACAATCGCTACCTGAGTCTCCGCCACAATGTGAGCCTGCTGGGCAGCATACTGGGTGAGACCATGGAGCACAGTCACGGTGAGGCGTTTCTCGCCAAGATTGAGCAAATACGTCTGTTGTCCAAGTCTGCCAGCACTGGCGATGAGCCCAGCTGGGAAAAACTGGAGAGCCTGATAGCGGGCTTGCAGACTCATGAGCTCGCGCCGGTCGCCCGGGCGTTTGCACAGTTTTTGAATCTGGCCAATATTGCGGAGCAACACCACGGTTTGTCGCGTGAAATGGATGCGACCAACTCCGCCAGTCGCACGCTCGTGAATGTGCTCGAATGGCTGGGACAGCAGGGTCAGGATAGCAATGCTATCCGCGATTCCGTTGCATCATTAAAGATAGAGCTTGTTTTGACGGCGCATCCGACCGAAATTACGCGACGCTCATTGATACACAAGCACGAAGAAATTCAGCGCTGCTTAAGCCTGTTGGAATCGACTGGCCTGACGGATTACGAACAGAGTAATGCGGACCGCAGGCTACGTGAGCTTATTTCGCAGCTCTGGCATACGCATGAATTTCGTGAGTCTCGACCCAGCCCGGTAGACGAGGCGCGCTGGGGTTTTGCTGTGGTAGAGAATTCCCTGTGGCGTGCGGTGCCAGATTTCTTGCGGCGTCTCGACGATGCGCTGTTTTCTGCAACGGGAGAACACCTGCCTCTGGACGCGGCTCCGGTAGCGTTCTCGTCCTGGATGGGGGGTGATCGAGACGGCAATCCCTTTGTTACCGCCGCGGTGACTCGCGAGGTCTTGCTGCTCGGACGCTGGCAGGCTTCCGCCCTGTACGTGGAGGCCGTAGACCGTCTCGTGCAGGAGTTGTCGATGAGCGAGGCGAGTCCGGCGCTTCGTGAGGTCGTGGGCGACAGTCGGGAACCGTACCGGGAGGTGCTCGGCCAGCTCCGCGAGAGGCTGCGCAGCTGGCGTACAGCGTTAGAGGCCCGCCTGCGCGGTGAAGCCGTGGATGAGCGCGACTTTATCCGCGACAGTGATGAACTGCGACAACCGCTACTGCTGTGCTACGAGTCCTTGCATCTATCCGGCATGGGTCGCGTTGCGGACGGCTCTCTGCTGGACTTACTGAGGCAGTTGCGTTGTTTCGGTGTCAACCTCGTGCGCATGGATATCCGTCAGCACTCGGAGCGACATAGCGCTGCGCTCTCGGAGATTACTGAGTATCTCGGCCTGGGGCAGTACTCGCAATGGAGCGAGGCAGAAAAGCGCGTCTGGCTACTTGCCGAGCTCACGAGTCGTCGGCCACTGATTCCTCAGCACTGGACGCCCGAGGAATCGACGCAGGAGGTATTGGATTGCTGCGCGGTGGCCGCGGAGCAAGCGCCCGGTACGCTGGCCTGCTACATCATTTCCATGGCGCGACAGGCGTCCGACGTGCTGGCTGTGAGGCTGCTGCTCAAGGCCTGTGGCGGCGCAGAGTCGCTGCCCATCGCACCGTTGTTTGAAACGCTGGACGACCTGGATCGCGCGCCACAGGTGATCGACGACTTGCTCCGCCTTGAAAAGACCCGCGGCGCGGATATATCTCAGCAGATGGTGATGATTGGCTATTCGGACTCGGCCAAGGACGCCGGTATTCTGGCAGCGGCCTGGGCGCAGTATCGAGCGCAGGAATCCCTGCTACAGGTTTGTCGTGCTTTCGATACCAAACTGCAGCTGTTCCACGGGCGTGGCGGCACCATAGGGCGTGGCGGCGCGCCGGCACACGACGCTTTGCGCTCGCAGCCTCCCGGATCGCTCGAATGTGGGTTTCGGGTTACCGAGCAGGGCGAAATGATTCGTACCAAGTTAGGTATGACGGGCTTGGCGGTTAAAACCCTGTCCGTTTACACCAGCGCCATTCTGGAAGCGCGAGCGGAGCACCCGCCGAAGCCTTCGCAAGCATGGCGCGAGACCATGGATCGTTTGTCTGAACGCTCCTGTGCGAAGTATCGTGGTGTGGTCAGGGATGACCCCAGCTTTCTCGAATATTTTCGTCAGGCAACGCCGGAAGGAGAGCTGTCGCACTTGCCCCTGGCATCACGGCCGACGCATCGCAAAAAGGATGGTGGTATTGAATCGCTGCGCGCGATCCCCTGGATTTTTTCCTGGATGCAAAACCGTTTGATGCTGCCGTCCTGGCTGGGAGCGGGCAGTGCGCTGGCCAGCGAGATTCACGAGAACGGTGATGCTGTAATCGCGGCCATGTTTCGGGAGTGGCCCTTTTTCACCACCCGCATGTCCATGCTGGAGATGGTCTACAGCAAGACGGATCTGCGTCTCTCCGCCCACTATGACCGTAAGCTGGTCGATACCGAACTACAGCGTATTGGCACCGCACTGCGCGAGGACTTGTTGGCGGACGTCGACACCGTGCTGCGCATAATCGGTCAGCGAAGCCTGCTAGAAAATGCGGAGTGGACGCGGGAGTCGTTGGGACTGCGCAATATCTATACGGACCCGCTGAATGTATTACAGGCCGAGTTGTTGGCGCGCCTGCGTCGAAATCCGGATGATGCGACCCGGCAGGCGACGATGATCACGATCGCAGGCGTGGCGGCGGGGATGCGCAACACGGGTTAGCGCATCGAATCCAGCACTTCGTGTGCGCGGCCTAAAGAATGTCCAGAAGTTTCTCGTTGGGCCTGCCGACCACGGCCCTGTTCTTGTTAATGCCGATTGGCCGTTGAATCAGACGTGGATCTGCGGCCATGGCAGCAAACACTTCTGCATCGCTTGCCGAGTCGGCCAGCCCCAGTTTTTCCGCGTCTTTTACGCGCATAAATTCGCGTGGACTAACGCCACCCATTTTTTTGGCGATTTCCTTAAGCTCGGTTTCGCTGAGTGATTCTGACTTGTTCATGTATTTACGAATATCGGGCTCTATGCCCTTGTCCTGCAGTAAAGCCAGGCCTTTTTTTGACGAGCCGCAGCCCGTGTGGTGGATCAGTGTGTAGCTCATCGTGTGGATTCTCGCGTCGGTGAGTGATAAGTGTACTTGCCGGTCCCGGTTGCTGTCTCTAGTATGAATCGATGCAGACAAACAACGCCCCCCCATCCTTTGACGATATTCTCGCGGCCAGTCAGCGCATCGCCGGAAGCGCCGTGCGCACGCCACTGGTGCGCAACGATTTCCTGAATGAGCGTTGCGCAAGCAATGTCTGGTTAAAACCGGAGATGCTGCAGCGCGGTGGCAGCTTCAAGTTCCGCGGCGCTTACAATCGGATTGCCCAGCTCTCGGAGGCGGAGGCCGAGCGTGGCGTGGTTGCCTGGTCTTCAGGGAATCATGCTCAGGGCGTTGCGGCCGCGGCGCAGTTACGCGGCGTGCGCGCGCGGATTGTGATGCCTGAGGATGCGCCGGCGATCAAGCTGCGCAACACTAAAGCTCTGGGCGCGGAGGTCGTTACCTATGATCGCTACCGCGAAGATCGTGAAAAGATCAGTTTCGCACTGGCCGCCGAAGAGGGGTCGGTTGTTATTCCATCCTATGACGACCCGCATATCATTGCCGGACAGGGTACGGTCGGCCAGGAGATATTTGAAGATGCGCCCGCCGCGCTGGATGCTTTGCTGGTGTGTTGTGGTGGCGGTGGTCTGACCGCCGGTTGCGCTCTGGCGGCGGAGGCTTTGAGTCCATCTACCGCGGTATTCTGTGTCGAGCCCGAGGGTTACGACGATCATGCGCGCTCACTGCAGTCGGGACAGCGGGAGCGAGCGGATACATCTCAAGTGTCGCTGTGTGATGCCTTGCTGACGCCGACGCCGGGCGCATTGACATTTCCTATCAATCAGCGTTTGTTATCTGGTGCCCTGGTGGTATCCGAAGCGGAAGTGCGCGAGGCCGTGCGCTATGCCTTTGAGGTGTTGAAATTGGTTGTGGAACCTGGCGGCGCCGTGGCTCTGGCTGCACTTCTCAGTGGCAAGCTCAGCTCAGAGTATACCAGCGTCGGTATCGTCCTCAGCGGCGGAAACGTCGACCCGGCCTTGTTTGGTCAACTTGTCTTGCCCGCCGGAGATTAGCGCCCTGTGAGTATCAGCACTTTTGATCTGTTCAAAGTTGGCATCGGGCCCTCCAGTTCGCACACGGTAGGACCGATGGTGGCCGCGGGTTGTTTCCTCGCATCACTCATTGAGCAGAGCCTGCTCACGTCCGTGCATCGTGTAACGGCCGAATTGTATGGCTCTCTCGGAGCCACGGGCGCAGGGCATGGTTCGCCGAAGGCGATTATTCTGGGTCTCGAAGGTGAGAGTCCCGAGTCCGTCGACGTCGAGAGCATAGCGCTGCGCGTTGAGCGGGTGCGCGAGACCCAGGAGCTTAGGCTTGATGGAACGCATCTCATCGCCTTCAGTTACCGTGACGATATGCTCATGCACCGCAGTGAATCACTTCCTTACCATGCCAACGGGATGCGCTTTAGCGCGTTTGACGCGGCAGGTAACGTGATTAGCACGCGAGTTTTTTACTCGGTAGGCGGCGGGTTCGTTGTCGATGAAACAGCCGCTTCCGGTGAGGAACTGATCGTTGACGATCCAGCGGTGCTTCGCTATCCGTTCAGCACCGGGGACGAGCTGCTGAAGCGGTGTCGAGAGAGCGGCTTGTCGATCAGCGCCCTGATGTTAGAGAACGAAAAAGCCTGGCGGTCCGAGGCCGACATCAAAGCAGGGCTACTGCAGCTCTGGACAGTGATGGATGCCTGCATAGACCGAGGCTGTCGCACGGAGGGCATTCTGCCCGGTGGACTCAAGGTTCGGCGCCGCGCCGCACAGTTGTATAAACAGCTGAAAAGCCAGCGCAACTCATTTGGCGATGCCTCTCTGAATACCATGGACTGGGTGACTCTTTACGCGCTAGCCGTGAACGAGGAAAACGCGGCGGGTGGGCGCATTGTTACCGCGCCGACGAATGGCGCTGCGGGGATAATCCCCGGCGTTTTGAAGTATTTTCTCAAGCACTGCGAGGGCAGTAGTGAGGATGATGTGTGCCGGTTTTTGCTCACTGCCGGGGCGATTGGCATTCTGTATAAGATTAACGCCTCGATTTCCGGCGCCGAAGTGGGTTGTCAGGGAGAAGTCGGGTCCGCATGCTCCATGGCGGCTGGTGCCTTGGCTGATGCGCTGGGCGGCACGCCGGAGCAGGTAGAGAATGCGGCGGAGATCGCCATGGAGCACAATTTGGGTCTCACCTGTGACCCTATTGGTGGTCTGGTACAGGTGCCGTGTATTGAGCGTAATGCCATGGGAGCGATTAAGGCTATTTCGGCGGCGCGCATGGCGCTGCGCGGATCTGGCGAACACTTTGTGTCCCTGGACCAGGTGATAAAGACTATGCGCGACACCGGGCGTGATATGCAGGATAAATATAAGGAAACAGCGCGCGGGGGACTTGCCGTCAACGTCCTGCAGGTGCCAGTCAGCTTTATCGAGTGCTAGTGTGCCTGCCAAGAGTTAATGCGCTGTATACAAACTGGAGTGAACCATGACAGGAAACGAAGTCCTTACTGAACACAGTGACGACGTGTTGGTGATTACACTGAATCGCCCGGAAGCAAAAAATGCGGCGAATCGCGCGCTGGCCGAAGGTGTCGCTGCCGCGATTGACGAACTGGAGAGCAACGACGACTTGCGGGTGGCGATCCTTACCGGCGCGGGCGGCAGTTTCTGCTCGGGAATGGATCTGAAAGCGTTTGTGACCGGTGAACTTCCACAGGTAGAGGGACGCGGTTTTGCGGGGCTCACTGAATACCGCAGCAGCAAACCAATTATCGCAGCGGTCGAGGGTTATGCGCTGGCCGGAGGCTTTGAACTGGCCATCAGCTGTGACTTAATCGTTGCGGCTGATACCAGCAAATTCGGCATCCCCGAGGTAAAGCGTGGGCTCGCCGCGGCGGCGGGTGGTTTGGTCAAACTGCCGAAGCAGATTCCGTCTAGGATCGCCATGGAGCTGGCACTTACCGGTGAGTTCATCAGCGCCACGCGAGCCTACGAGCTGGGGCTGATTAATCGAGTCTGCGAGGCCGGCAAGGCCCTGGAAGCGGCGCATGAACTGGCGCAGGTCATTGCTGCGAATGGTCCACTGGCTGTGGCGGCAAGCCTCAAAGCGGTCTCCAGCGCACAGGACTGGAATAGTGATGAGATGTTTGCAAGGCAACTTGAAATCGTTATGCCGGTAATGACCAGCGAGGATGCTATTGAAGGAGCAACGGCGTTTGCCCAGAAGCGCGCACCGAACTGGAAAGGCAGGTAGGAGGGTAGTGACATGAGTGAAGCATGGATTATTGATGCCTGTCGTACCCCGCGGGGTATTGGCAAGAAAGGCAAGGGCGCGCTGGCGCATTTGCATCCGCAGGCCCTGGGCGCGTCGGTACTGAAGGCGCTTGCAGAACGTAACAGCCTCGACACCGCTGATGTGGATGACATCATCTTTGGAACCAGCTGGCAGCGCGGGGCTCAGGGTGGCGACCTGGCGCGCATGGCCGCACTGCAGGCAGGCTATGACGTAAAGAGTTCAGCGGTAACGCTGGATCGCTTTTGTGGCTCGGGGATTACCGCGGTCAACATCGCAGCGGCGTCTGTAATGAGTGGCATGGAAGACCTGGTTGTTGCCGGTGGTTGCGAGATGATGTCATTGCACGGCTCGGATACGACACAGTCGCCTTTCATGGACAATGACAATTTGGAATTGCGGGAGATGCACCCGCAGCCGCATCAGGGCGTCTGCGCAGATGCGATCGCCACGCTGGAAGGGATCGATCGAGAGTCGCTCGACCAGCTAGCGCTAAGCTCTCAACAGCGGGCTGCGGCTGCCATAGAAGCGGGGTATTTTTCGCGCAGTCTTATCGCCGTGCACAATCCCGATGGCAGCGTGGCGCTGGACCATGAGGAGTTTCCGCGTGCAGGCACAACGCTGGAAGGTCTAGCCGGCTTGAAGCCTGCGTTTGCACCCATCGCCGATTATCCACTGGATGAGGCGGGGACCACGTATCGCAAGCTGGTGGCCCAGGTGTATCCGGACCTCGATATTCAGCACGTACATCATGCGGGGAATTCCTCGGGCGTTGTTGACGGTGCCGCTTCACTGCTACTCGCTTCACCTGCTTATGCCAAGGCGCATGGCCTGAAGCCGCGCGCGCGCGTGGTGGCTATGGCCAACATGGGTGATTCGCCGACGTTGATGCTTAACGCACCGGTACCTGCTGCGCGCAAAGTACTCAAGAAAGCCGGCCTGACTCTCGACGATATCGATCTATTTGAGATCAACGAGGCCTTTGCGGTGGTGGCTGAGAAGTTTATCCGCGACCTTGATCTCGATCGTGACAAGGTGAACGTGAACGGTGGTGCAATGGCCCTGGGACATCCCATTGGTGGGACCGGATCAGTTCTCATCGGCACGATTCTGGACGAACTCGAGCGACGGGATCAGCGCTACGGCCTGGTGACTATGTGCGCAGCAGGTGGCATGGCGCCGGCCATTATTATCGAGCGCGTATCCTGAAGCAGATCGCGACCTCTCTCAAACGCGATCTGCTTCACTCCACAATCAATGAAGGAAGGAACTCTGTGAATGAACTCTGTGAATGAACTCTGTGAAGGAACTCTGTGAAGGAACTCTGTGTGTCTGAATTCAGCGAACAATCTGTTGCGTATCAAGAGCAACTCAGTGCTTTTATGGACGCGCATATTCATCCGAACGAAGCGCCTTACCGTGAACAGCTGGCGAGCGCGGAAAATCGATTTTCCTATCTGCCCATTATGCATGAGCTCAAGGAAAAAGCGCGGTCCGCCGGACTCTGGAACATGTTTATTCCACCGAGTCTTAGCGAACACGCCGATCACGATGGCCTGTCTAACTTTGACTATGCACCGCTGGCGGAGATCATGGGGCGGGTTATCTGGTCGCCGGAGGTTTTTAACTGCAATGCCCCGGATACCGGCAACATGGAAGTACTCATGAAGTACGGTAATCAGGAGCAGCGGGATCGCTGGCTGACGCCATTGCTGGCCGGTGATATTCGCTCGGCCTTCGCCATGACCGAACCTCAGGTAGCGTCCTCTGATGCGACGAATATAGAACTGTCTATCCGCAGGGATGGCGACGAGTATGTGCTGAATGGCCGAAAGTGGTTTATCTCCGGGGCCATGTATGAGCGCTGCGGTGTATTTATTGTGATGGGTAAGTCTGATCCGGATAATCCCAGTCGGCACAAGCAGCAGTCCCAGATACTGGTCGATCCTTCCAGCGCAGGGCTTGAGATAGTTCGTCCGCTGACCACTCTGGGCTATGACGATGCACCCCTGGGACATGCGGAATTGCGCTTTAATGATGTTCGCGTGCCCGCATCGAACATGTTGCTAGGCGAGGGCCGGGGTTTTGAGATCGCACAGGGGCGACTTGGCCCGGGCCGAATTCATCACTGTATGCGTCTGATTGGGGCTGCGCAGCGTTCCCTTGAACTTGCCTGCACACGCGTGACGCAGCGCAGCACGTTTGGCAAGACGCTCGCAGAGCATCAGTCCGTTCGGGAAGACATTGCCAAGAGCTTTTCGGAGATCGAAATGATGCGGTTGCTGGTGCTAAACACCTGTCGACGCATGGATGAAGTCGGTGCAAAAGGCGCGATGGACCTGATTGCGGCCAGCAAAGTCTCTGTACCGATGATGGCGCAAACGGTCATAGATCGCTGTATGCAGATGCACGGTGCCGGTGGCCTCACGGAGGACTACCCCATGGCCGAGGCTTACAACTATGCGCGCTGGTGTCGCCAGGCGGATGGATCGGATCAGGTTCATCTGATGGCCCTTGGCAAGCAGATTATTCGACGCTACTCGGGAGACTAGATGTTCCCGTTCGTCGTCTAGGCCGATGCCGCGCGGGCCTTTCAATATTGTGTGCGTTCCAGGCGCAGTGTTAGTGTTAGCCGATCAAACGACAGGAGATTTACGGTGTTCAAATCACTGAGAGTGGTGGGCGCAGCCCTTGTTTTTACGCAGTGCGGATTCATCGAAGCGGCGATGTTCGATGCGCTTGAATACCGGAATGTTGGTCCCGGCAGAGGCGGTCGTGTAACCGCGGTGACCGGCACTGTTGTTGAGCCAGGGACCTTTTACCTGGGAGCCTCGGGTGGCGGTGTCTGGAAAACCACGGACTATGGCACGCGCTGGGATAATGTCTCGGACGGCTTTTTTCCAACGCCGTCGATCGGTGATATTTCGGTTTCGCAGACGGACCCGAATGTCGTGTACGTCGGCACAGGCTCTGATGGTTTGCGCAGCAACGTGATCCCCGGCAAAGGGGTTTACAAGTCCATCGATGCGGGCGAGAGCTGGACATCTATCGGTCTTGAGTCTGTGGGACAAATTGGCGCCGTTGAAATTGACCCGCGTAACAACAACGTGGTCTGGGTGGCGGCTATCGGGCAGGCGTTTAACGCAAACCCTGATCGGGGCGTTTACAAAACCATTAACGGCGGAGAGAGTTGGTCGAAAGTTCTGGGCGTGTCTGACACCGTGGGATTTGCCGATCTGGATCTCGTGCCGCACAACCCGGATGTCATCCTGGCGACGGCCTGGCGCGCAGAACGCAAGCCCTGGACCATCATCAGCGGTGGCAGCCAGGAAGAGGGCGGTATGTATAAATCCATGGACGGCGGTGAAAGCTGGCGCCGGATTTCCAAGGGCTTGCCGACTGGACTGATTGGTAAAATTGACCTCGCCGTGTCGCCGGCAGATTCCCGTATCGTCTATGCGTTGGTCGAAGCACCTGGCGATGACGGCGGTATGTACAAGTCAGTAGACCAGGGCGAGAGTTTCGTGCAAGTATCCAGCGAAAAGGGTATTCGTAATCGTCCGTTTTACTACGGCAACGTTGAGGCAGACCCTCGCAATCCAGATGTTGTTTACGTCATGGCCGGCGGCTATTGGAAGTCTGTGGACGGCGGCGAAACCTGGGCGCGTAAGACTTCGCCGCATGGGGATAACCACGACATGTGGATTAATCCCAACGATTCAGATCTGTTTATCCAATCAAACGATGGTGGCGCCAACGTTACGCATAATGGCGGAGCTACCTGGTCCACACAGTTTAATCAGCCGACTACCGAGCTTTACCAGGTAGAGGTTGACGATCAATATCCCTACTGGCTGTACGCCGGGCAGCAGGATAACGGTTCGACTATCGCCGTACCGTCGCGAGCGCCGTTTCGAGTGCAGAGCACAGATGCGTGGCTGATCGAAACCGGCGGCTGCGAGACCGGGCCCGCGGTACCCAAGCCGGGCAACCACAATATCGTGTACGCCAACTGTAAGGGCCGCTTTGGAGTTTTTGACAAACGGACCGGCACCGAGCGCAGCTACTACGTCGGCGCGGCCAGTATCTATGGTCACAACCCTGCCGATCTGCGCTATCGCTTTCAGCGTGTATCGCCCGTACACGTATCCCCACACAATCCGGATATGGTTTACCACGGATCACAATACGTACACCGCACTCTGGACGATGGCGTCACCTGGGAAACAATCTCCCCGGACCTGACCGCTTTCGAGGCTGACAAGCAGGTGGATTCAGGTTCGCCGATTACTCGAGATATCACCGGCGAAGAGTTTTACAGCACCATTTATTCTTTGCGGGAGTCGCCGGTACAAGCAGGAGTGATTTGGGTCGGTTCCAATGATGGCCCGGTGCACGTAACGCGCGACGGCGGAGAAAGCTGGACAGATGTGACGCCACGCGGTCTGCCAAAAGGCGGGCGTGTGGATTCCGTGGAGCCATCACCACACGATCCAGCGGAGGCTTACATAGCCGTACTGCGCTATCAGCTTGGCGATTACAAACCCTATGCGTATCGCACGACGGACTACGGTAAAAGCTGGACTCTGTTGACGGACGGCAAAAATGGGATCCCCGCTGACTACCCGGTGCGGGTTGTTCGCGAAGATCCAGAACGACCGGGACTGCTGTTCGCCGGAACCGAGTACGGTATTTATGTCTCCTTCGATGACGGCGGCTCTTGGCAGTCCTTCCAGCAGAACCTTCCGGTGACACCGGTGACCGATATAAAAATCCACCGGGGTGATCTGGTGCTCTCCACCATGGGGCGTGCGTTCTGGGTGCTAGATGACGTTGCAACGCTGCGCCAGGCACCGCTGCCGAGTGTCGGCGATGAGCCCGTACTGTTCTCACCCGACATGACCGTTCGCTATCGACAGACTTTCCGCAACCGCGATCCGGAGGCTGTGCCGCAGTATCCGACGCCGGCTGCCTACGTGGACTACTACTTGCCGGAGGATTTTGATGGCAGCTTGAGTCTTGAGGTGCTTGATGCAGATGGTGAGTTGATCAATGCGTTTAGCCCCGCGGAGAAAGACGCTGAAGAGCCGGCCAAGGTCGTTGAGGACATGATGCTGAACGAGGTGCGTTTTCTCGAAACCGACACCTTGACCGCGGACTCCGGTCTCAACCGATTTGCCTGGGATATGCGCTACCGCGGTGCCTGGCATAAAGACGAAGATGAACGATTTAGCGATGGTCCACTGGTCGCACCCGGTGACTATCACGTACGTTTGACAGTGAACGATACGGTGCTGGAACAAGCAGTGACCATAGCCGTGGATCCCCGGGTGGCGGACCTGGGCGTCACGGAAGATGACATCGCAGCGCAGACCTTACTGCAAAAAAAGGTGTTGGCACTGCTTGATTCCGCGCGACGAACTGCTCAGGCGCTGCACGTGGAACTTGATGCGCTCGATGATGATGAGGCCCGTCGCGCAACCCTGAAAGCGACGCTCGCTGAGCTGGAAACACCCAAAGGGACTTATATGCCAGCCAAGTTAATCGGTCAGATCGGTTATCTTTATCGTATGCTCGATCACGCTGATCAGGCGCCGGGCAATGAGGCTCTGGACCGCTATGCAGTCCTGCAGCAGCAGTATCAGGATCTGTTGTCCAGCGTCAGTATGAACGCAGACTAATTTCCTCTTAGAAGAATCGATCTGTGTGACCCCGCCCTCGCAGCACGCTGGGGGGCGGGTCGACTATATTCTCTTTTGTTCGGCTGTTCGTTCACCGTGGAGTTCTTTATGTCCAGATTGTTTGTATCCGGGTTTCTTGCTGCAGCGCTAAGTGGTGTTGTCATTCCAACAAGCGCTCAGCCAGCCGCAGGTGCTATCGATCCACAGCGACCCACCTTTAGCATTGATATGACCTACCCCTACGATGTCAATGCGATTCCTGCTTACACCGGTGAGCATGCAGCGATTTACGCGCACATCGACAAGAATCTCGACGGACATATTGGGGCGCTGCAGCGCTGGCTGCGTCAACCGTCCATCAGTGCCCAGGACAACGGCATTGATGCGATGGCAGCAATGCTGGTCAATGACTTCAAAGGGATGGGTTTTGCCGAGGTAGAGCTGGTTCCTACCGATGGTCATCCAGGGGTCTGGGCATACTACGACGCTGGCGCCGCCAAAACCCTCATGGTGTACATGATGTACGACGTACAGCCAGTGAATCCGGATGATTGGGAATCTCCACCCTTTGCGGCAGAACTTGTTGATCATCCCAGCGGCAAGGTCATCATGGCGCGAGGCGCAACCAACCAGAAGGGACCACAGCGCGCTTTTCTGAATGCGCTGGAGTCGATTATTGCGGTTGACGGCAACTTGCCAGTCAACCTGATGATCACCGCCGAGGGAGAAGAGGAGCTGGGTTCGCCGAACTACCCGCAGATTATCGATCGCTATGAGGAGCGGCTACGCACAGCCGATGGCGTTATCTTTCCGATGAATCTGCAGGCTCCGGACGGGTCCATGAACATGTTCCTGGGTGTAAAGGGGATTGTTTACTGGGAACTGGAAGCCCGCGGTGGCGCCTGGGGCGGACCGGTAAGCTCTGAGATTCACGGGTCCTACAAGGCCGCTTTGGATTCGCCGGTATGGCGATTGGTGCAAGCCTTGGCGTCACTGACAACACCGGATGGCAATACAGCGCTGATCCCGGGATTTTACGATGGCATTCGCCCGCCCACAGAAGAGGAGCAGTCGCTGATTGCAGCGTCGCTGCTCGGCGGCGATCGCACCAGTCAGTTGGCCGATATTTTTGCGATTGAGCGCTGGATGGATGACGCAGATCCCATGCAGCGGGCCATGGAGCTAACCTATACGCCGACGCTGAATATCGACGGTATTTACGCCGGGTATACCGGGGAGGGCGTCAAAACGATTCTGCCGCATGTGGCGACCGCAAAAATGGATTCGCGTATTCCGGTGGGCATAGACCCGGATGAACATCTGATGAAGATACGCGCGTACCTGGATGCCAACGGCTATGACGATATCGTCATGCGAAAATTGTCGTCCTACCCGGCCGCACAAACCTCTATTCAGGAGCCCTTGGTGCAGGCTGCCATCGGCGTCGCGCGGAAGCGGGGGCTGACTCCCGGAGTTAATCCACGCATAGCCGGCTCAGCGCCGTTCTATCAATTTACCCAGCGCCTGGGGCTGCCTATGATTCCCTGGGGCATGGGGTTTGGGAATGGCGCGCACGCGCCGAATGAGGTGATGCTGATAGAGCCGGCCGCGAGCAGCGGCGCATCGGGTCTTGCGGATATAGAGAGTGCTTACGTAGACTTTATCTATGCACTCGCTGAAAACTGATGCTGAGGCGTTCAGGGTTGCCCTGCGCTAAAAAGGGGTGTCGCGGTAAGCGTTCGCTTTTTACCCGCGACGGCCAAAATTAAGCCAACGCTTGAGCCAGAACGTAAACGGTAGCTTAACTCGAACTTACACACGACTTTACACACGACTCTACACACGAATTTACACACGAATTTACACCAGAGACGCCCGGAGTGCCTCGGTGAGCTGTCCGATTTCATCGTCCTGGATGACAAATGGCAGTCCTATCTGAATGGTGTCGCCGCCGTAGCGCACGTAAAATCCTTTCTCCCACATACGCATAGCAACCTCAAAAGGTCTGCGCGTTGGATCGCCATCCTTGGGGGCGAGCGTTAACGCGGCGGCAAAACCGTGATTGCGGATGTCTGTGACGTGCGGAGCGCCCTGTAGAGAGTGGATGTGCTCTTCGAGTACCGGGGCCTTCTCGGCGACGCGCTCTGGGAGTTTCTCCGTTTCAAGCAGGTTCAGCGTGGCCAGTGCCGCAGCGCAGGCTACTGGATGTGCTGAGTAGGTGTAGCCGTGGAAGAACTCCAGCAAATGGTCCGGGCTGTCCTGCTGCATAAACGTGTCGTAAATTTCCTTACGGGCCATCACCGCGCCCATGGGAATAGCGCCGTTGGTGATCTGCTTGGCCACATTGAGTATATCTGGCACAACGCCGAAAGCCTCGGAGCCGGTCATTGCACCGCAGCGGCCAAAAGCGGTAATCACTTCGTCAAATATCAACAGGATACTGTGTGCGCTGCAGATCTCGCGCAGACGTTTCAGATAGCCGACCGGTGGTGGGAGCACACCCGCAGAGCCTGCCATGGGTTCTACAATCACAGCCGCAATATTGCTGGCATCATGCAGCGCGATCATTTCCAGTAGTTGCTCGGCCAGATGTGCCCCGGTTGGAGGCATTCCCCGGGAAAAGTGGTTCTCTGGGAGTATGGTGTGCGAGAGGTGGTCGGCCTCTATCCCCTGTCCAAACATCTTTCGGTTCGCGCTGATGCCGCCGACTGATATGCCCCCGAAGTTGACGCCGTGGTAACCCTTTACCCGGCCGATGAGTCGCGTCTTGCTGGGCTGGCCTTTCAGGCGCCAGTAGGCCCGGGCCATTTTTAATGAGGTGTCGGCGGATTCAGAGCCGGAGCCGGTGAAAAACGCATAGTTGAGATCTTGCGGCATGATGTTGCGCAGCCGCTCGGCGAGCTGAAAAGCCTTGGGGTGCCCGAACTGAAAGGCTGGAGAATAGTCCAGCGTGCGCAGTTGCTGATTCACCGCATCGGCAATTTCTGGTCGGTTGTGGCCCAGGCCGCAAGTCCACAGGCCGGAGAGCCCGTCCATAATCCGACGTCCCTTATCATCGATAAAATAAATGCCGTCGGCAGCGACGATAATGCGTGGGTCCTGCTTAAACTGGCGATTCCCGGAGTAGGCCATCCAGTGGGCGTCGAGCCCCTCCGAAGTGATGATGTTCTCCGGTGTGGTGAATGAGTTTGCAATACTTGTCATGCTGATAGCCTCTGCGCATCTGGCGCCAATTCTTCACTGTGCCAGTGAATTATCTTCTTTCCGTATAGGCGGTGAAATGACACTTTAGGAGTATAGGATAGGATCTTGAGATAAACGTCTGGTACGAGGTTTTGTGCCTACACGAGCCGATGCAGGGCATAAATATTGAGACACTTTGACGCAATCGTTGTGGGTGCAGGGCATAACGGACTTACAACGGCTAACTATCTGGCACGCGGTGGCATGCGTGTATGTGTGCTAGAGCGCCGCCACATCGTCGGCGGGGCTGCGGTGACCGAGGAGTTTCATCCGGGGTATCGCAACTCAATAGCCTCCTACGTGGTGAGTTTGCTGCGACCCGAGGTGGTCAACGATCTGGAACTGAAGCGTCATGGGTATGAGCCGATGTTGTTGGAGCATTCCCTCTACCTGGATAGCCGCGGCGAGTACCTTCTGCTAAATGGCGATGAGAGCAATGATCGCGCGCAGTTTGGCAAGTATTCAGATGTCGACTACGACGCTTATCTCGCCTTTGAACGCAGCGTGGAGCAAGTGGGTGACTTACTGGCCAGGCAGTGGCTGCACGAGCCGCCAAAACTGGCCATGGACGGTATGGGCGATGTTTTGTCGAGCCTCCGTCTTGGCATGGATGTTTATCGTCTCGACGAAGAAGCACGCTGGCGCTTGATGCAGTTTTTTATTGGGGCTCCCTCATCAATCATCGATCGCTGGTTCGAGAGCGCAAAAGTAAAATCGATGGTCGCGGCACATATCATGCCCGCTAATTTTGCGCCGCTATCGCAGCCCGGAGCGAGTCTTGCCATGCTGCACCACGCGGTCGGCGAGATAGCCGGACAGAAGGGTGCCTGGGGTATTGTAAAAGGCGGCATGGGGGCCATCACGCAGGCCATGGCCGCATCAGCAATTGAGCATGGTGTGGAGATCCGCACAGACGCCGGGGTCGAGAAAATAACGGTTGAAAATGGCGCGGCGGTGGGAGTACGTCTGCACGACGGCGAACTCATCAGGGCGCCGGTTATCGCCGCGAACACAGATCCGAATCGGAGCTTCCTCAAACTGCTTGGCGAGGAGCACCTGCCCGCCGATTTTGTGCGAGATATTCGCGCCTTTCGTCAGGAATCCGCATCGCTTCGCGTCAATCTGGCGCTCTCGGGTCTGCCCGAATTTGCCGCGATACCGTCGACGGGCGCGGCGCCAGAGGCGCAACATCGAAGTAGCATAACGCTGATAGAAAACGCGCAACATCTGGATATGGCCTACCACAGCGCTCGAGCGGGCGTACCTGCAGATCCTCCCATTATCGAGGCGATCATTCCCAGCAGCATCGATGAGGAGCTGACAGATGAGCCGGGGCATCATGTGATGAGCCTGCTGTGCAAGTACATGCCCTACGACCTCGCCGATGGACAGCACTGGGACGAACGCAAGCCCTATGTGATGGATGCGATTCTCGCGCATGTCGCTAAATTTATACCCAACCTTCCAGACATTCTGGTCGGACAGCAGTGCCTGACGCCGCTGGACCTGGAGCGTATGCTGGGGATGACCCGCGGGGATATCTGTCACGGTCGAATGGAACCGGATCAGTTGTACAGCATGCGTCCTCATCCGCAGGCAGCCCAATATGCCACGCCGGTACCGGGGCTGTACCTCTGCGGTTCTGGCACGCATCCGGGCGGCGGCGTGACCGGCGCCCCGGGATACAACGCGGCAGCGCGCATTCTGCGGGATCGCTGATGCGCCCAGTCGGCGCCGCGGCTGAAACTGGCCCTTTGAAGTTCGACCTTTGAACTCTCGAGCAAGATGCTGGGGTCCGCGGCGCCTCAAACAATTAGGAGATGTGCATGTCTGAGATTGTCGGTGGAGGGGCCAAGAAGGTTCTCTACACGCTTAAGACGGTGCAACGTATGGGTTTGGCCAACTCTGCCAAGGCCCTGCGTGCACGCAACGCATGCAAGGCTTGTGGTCTTGGTATGGGTGGCCAGTTAGGCGGCATGACGAATGAGGCCGGTGAGTTCCCGTCGGTCTGTAACAAGAGCGTGCAGGCACAGTCCACAGACGTGCAGCCACCGATTCCCCCAGAGTTTTTTAGCCACTCTGTGGAGGAACTCCGGGAACTATCCGCACGCGAGTTGGAGCATGCGGGTCGTCTTGGACGCCCTGTTTTTAAGGCGGCGGGCGAGACGCACTTTCGCGAGCTTGACTGGGAAGAGGCGCTGGATGTCAGCGCACAGCGTATGGCGAAAACCGATCCCGCGCGCGCGTTTTTTTATTCGTCCGGCCGCTCTTCCAACGAGTCCGGCTTTGTGCTGCAGCTATTGGCGCGATTGTGGGGTACCAACAATGTAAACAACTGCTCCTATTACTGCCACCAGGCGACCAGCGTAGGCTTGGGATCAACCATCGGCACGGGGACGTCCACGGTCGAGCTGGATGATCTGGCGGGCTGCGATCTGGTATTTGTGATGGGTGCGAATCCCGCCTCCAATCATCCGCGCTTTCTGCATAAACTGATGGCCTGTCGCGAACGCGGTGGGGAGGTGGTCGTGCTTAACCCGGCGAAAGAGCCTGGCATGGTACGGTTTGCCGCACCGAAGAGCGCGCGCTCAATGCTCACTGGCGGCACGGAAATCGCGTCGCAATACTTGCAACCCAGCATCGGTGGCGATATTGCCCTGTTCAAAGGATTGGCGAAGTCCGTGCTTGAGTTAGGCGCTGCCGACAGTGATTTTATTGAGGCTCACTGTGAGAACTGGGATGCTTTTCGTGGAGATATTGAGTCAACATCCTGGGAATTGATCTGTGCCCGATCCGGTCTCCCGCGCGAGGCGATTGAGCGAGTCGCCGGCGTTTATGCTCGCAGTGAGAGCACTGTGTTTGCCTGGGGGATGGGGATGACCCATCATCGTTTTGGAAGCGAGAACGTCGAATACATCGCCAACCTTGCGCTGCTACGCGGTATGGTCGGCAAACGCGGTGCAGGGCTGTTGCCTCTGCGCGGGCACAGCAACGTTCAGGGTATCGGCACAATTGGGGTTAAACCCGTACTAGCCGACGAGGTCTTTGCGAATATTGAACGTGAGCTGGGCGTGAAACTCCCGGAGGGCCCGGGTTTTGACACTCTGGCGGCGCTTGAAGCTGCGGATGCTGGAGAGATCGATTTTGCCTGCGTTGTCGGTGGCAATCTTTACGCCGCCACGCCCGATTCGCAGTGGGCTGCTCGGGCGATGAACAAGATCGCATGTCGCGTGCACCTCACCACCACACTCAACCATGGGCATCTCCACGCTGTTGATGGCGATATTCTGATACTGCCTGTCGCGGCGCGCGATGAAGAGTCGCAGTCCACTACGCAGGAATCGATGTTTAACTACGTGCGACTCAGCGATGGCGGTATACATCGGCTGGCGGGGGTGCGCTCAGAGGTTGCCATCCTGTCCGAGTTGGGCGCACGGGTGTTGCCGGATGTCGGCTTGGATTTTGCCGGCTTTGCTGACCACCAGACTGTGCGCGAAGCAATCGCAAAGACTATTCCCGGGATGGAGGCGCTCCAGGATATCGGCATTGCCAAGCGGGAGTTTCATGTCCGCGGACGGCTGCTGCACAAACCCGAATTCCATACGGACTCGGGCAAGGCCCGTTTCCAGGTGCAGCGGATTCCCACGGTCAACGAAGACTCTAAGGCGTTCCCGTTTCTGCTGGCCACTGTGCGCAGCGAGGGACAGTTCAATAGCATTATCTACGAAGAAACGGACAGCTATCGCAACAAGGCCCCGCGCTGGTCAGTGTTGGTGTCACCGGACGATATGCAGGCGCTGGGACTGGCAGAGGGTGATCATGCGGACTTGTTCTCATCGCAGGGTGAAATGCGAGAGCTGGTGGTACTGCCATTTGATCTACCGCCGGGCAACATACTTGCCTACTATCCTGAGGCGAACTGTCTCAGCAGCCGGCGACGCGATTCGAGGAGCAAGACGCCTGGATTTAAGTCGGTGCCTGTGCAACTGCGTGCCAGCATTCCTGCCGAGTTCTGATGTCGATGTTATCTGAGTCAGTGTCGGATCCAGAAGAGCAATTGAGTTCGCTCTTTGATCGCTGGCAATCGCTGAGCGTTGGCCTTTACATGTCTATCGTTGGCTATAGCGTTCTGGCCGGTATACCGGTTATCAGTACTGCTTGGTCTACCTTACTCGGGTTTAGCGAGACCGAGGTAGGTCGTGTTGCCGGCGCTGACCTGGGCGGCCTGTCCTGCGGCGCGATTATAGCGGCCTTATTGGTCTCCCGAGTGGATCGACGCGCGATTGTCGTGGCCGCGGTTTTGTTTGCGCTTGCCACCAACCTCGCTTGTGTCCGCTTTGATACCTATGTCGAGACCCTGGTACTGCGTTTTTTATCGGGCGTCGCCAGCGGCGTACTCACCGGTGTTGCGGTTGCGACTCTTGGCGGTCGCACGCATCCGGCACGAGCGTTCAACTATCTGTTGTTTTCCTTCGCCTTTGTGCAAGCGGGCGAAATGTACGTATTGCCGCGGCTCTCCATGGAGCACATTTACTACCTGTTTGCTGCCTCCTATCTGCCTGTGCTGCTGCTTCTTTCCTGGTTGCCACCCCGACCCGATTTTGCGGCTCCAGTGCCTCCGCGATCAGGCTCGGAGGCCGCGTCCTCGATCGCCGCGGGAGCTGCACAGGCGCTGCCGAAGGGATTGCGAATGCCGAATGTATCGGTGCTGGTGATCTGGCTGTGTCTGTTCGCCATGGCACTTACCTACGTCAACATCGGAGCCTACTGGACGTATATAGAGCTCGCGTCTATGGATGCGGGGCTGGACTCCGACTGGGTGTCCGGCGTTCTCATATGGGTGTCTTTCTTCTCTGTCGCGGGCTGCCTTGTGGCAACCCTGATCAGCGATCGTTTCGGGCTCGCGCGACCCCTGCTGATCACGCTCATACTGCACGCGGCGGCCGTGTTTATCCTGGTCAACAAAATTGATGCGCCGCGTTTTCTTCTCTCTCTGTACGCGTTTAATTTCCTGTGGATATTTATCGATGTGTACCAGATGGGCTCGATAGCTAACCTGGACAAGTCAGGACGATTTGCTTCATTGATTCCCGCTGCGCAAGGGCTGGGTCAGATAGTCGGGCCGAATATTGCTGCGTCCCTGCTCGCCGCCGGCTACGGGTATTCGGCGATATTTGTGCTTTGCGCGGGGGCCTCGCTATGCGCCTTCGTTGTCTACGCGGTGGCGTACTCGCGTATCCGGTTCGACTTGCAGGCTATGGACGGATCTAATCAAAGCGGACCCCAGCCAAGTCCATACCCATCCAGGAGATCTGAAACCGCTGGCAGGAGAAAGTTTGATGAGTAAAAAAATAGGCGGTTCCGGAGTTACACGCAGAGACCTGCTGCATGGTCTTGCCGGTTTTGCCGGAGCCTCGCTGCTGCCCGGTCGAGCGCTGGCGGACGCCGTGATGGCCTTTGAGAAGTCGCCGTATCCTCCATCTCTCACCGGTATGCGCGGTAACCATCCCGGTTCCTGGGGGGTCGCGCACCAACTGGCACGAGCGGGGAGGCGTCAGTGGGGTGCGGCAACGCTGGCAGACGATGGCGACTACGATCTGGTGGTCATCGGTGGCGGCATTAGCGGACTGGCAACGGCGTATTTTTATTTGCAGGAAAAACCCGGCGCGCGGATTCTTATTTTGGAAAACCACGACGACTTTGGCGGGCATGCCAAGCGCAATGAGTTTGATGTGCATGGAAAGACACTGCTTGGCTACGGCGGTTCCCAGAGTATGGAGTCGCCCGGCGCCTATTCGCGCATCGTGAAGTCCCTACTCAAGGATCTTCGCATCGATATGCGAGCCTTTGACAGCGCCTTTGATCAAGAATTTTTCCGTCGGAATACGCTGGGTGGCGGTGTTTTTTTTAATCGCAGGGATTGGGGGGAAAGCAAGCTCGTCAAGCTGGATATTGGAGGGCTCGGCGACTACATGCCGCTGCAGAAAAACGCGCTGAGCGCGCAGGATGCGGTGGCACAGATGCCGCTCACAGCCCAAGCGCGGTCTCAGTTGCTGCGCGTGTTAACTGAGACGAGCGACAGTATGCCTGAGGTCCCAGAGGATGAGAAACGAGACTATCTATATACCTTGAGCTATCGGCAGTTCCTGGCGCGCCATCTTGATGTCACCGAGCCGGAGGTGTTTAAGGTGTTGCAGGACCTGGCGTCCGATACCGGTGTGAGTATCGACGCGGCCCCGGCGGGAGACGCGATTTTCTATTCGGCTTTGCCGGGACGCACCGCCACCGGTTTGCCTCCAGACGAGCGCGAGTATGAACCCTATATCCACCATTTTCCCGATGGAAACGCGTCTATTGCCCGTCTCCTGGTGAGAAGGCTGATTCCCGCAGCGGCTTCCGGGGACGATATGTTGGACATCGTACAGACGCGGTTTGACTACTCAGCCCTGGATCGCCCCAATACACCGGTCCGGCTACGTCTGAATAGCACGGCGGTGAATGTACGGCATAGAGGTTCCGTAGGGTGTGCCAGAACCGTGGAGGTGAGTTATGTGGAGGAGGGCGCTGCGCACACGGTCCGCGCTGCACACGCGGTATTGGCGTGCTACCACTCGGTGATTCCTGCGCTTTGTCCGGAGTTGCCGCAGACTCAACGGGAGGCTATGTCCTTGCAGGTCAAAACCCCGATTTTGTACACCAGCGTGGCGCTGGCGAACTGGCGCGCCTGGAAAAATATGGAGCTTGGCGGCTTCGTGGCCCCGGGCTGTTATCACATCAACGCCATGCTGGATTTTCCGGTGGATATTGGCGGCTACCAATACGCCAAATCCCCGGATGATCCGGTCGTTGTGCACATGGAGCGCTTTCCCCACAGCACGGAACCGGGGCTGAGCACTCGGGACCGGCTGCGCGCCGGTCGGCATGAACTGCTGAGCACTCCGTTTGCGAGCATCGAGGCCAGTATCCGTGAACAGTTGGGCGAGGCGTTGGCCCCCGGTGGGTTCGATGCACGGCGTGATATCGCAGGGATCACGGTCAACCGTTGGGCGCACGGATATTCCTATGGCTACGGCGGCTTAGATGATGACTACTACGATGACTCGGAGGATCTTAGGTACCCCCATATGCAGGCGCGCAAACCTTATGGACGTATTGCAATCGCCAATTCGGATGCCGCCGCCAGCGCCATGATGGAAGCGGCGATTGAGCAGGCGCACAGAGCCGTGCACGAATTGATCTAGATCGAGCTAAACAATCAGACGCTCATGCCTAGGTACCGCTGATACTGCTGCGTACTCGCCTGCGCCGCCACTTCCCGGGGCGTGTTTCTGGCGCTGCCGAGCGTCTTTCCATAGCGCCACTATCGCAGTACTTGTCGCGGACTGTAGCGGCGCCGAATAGTCACTGCGGCAATTAACCCCAGCGGGATAAACAGCAGAGCGGGACCAAAGGCTATCCAGGACTCGATCTGGCTCCAGTTTATGCTGTCACCGGGCGCTACCGTGTTCCTGCCCCGTTGAAAGGGCAGGACGTAAAAATTCAGCAACAGATATGGCATACAGAGCCCGTAAAGGGTCAGCAGAGCAGGTGCAATCAGCGTGGCGCGCGTTTTGCCTGCATCGATGTCCTCGGGTGGTGTTTGATGTAGCGCGGCAAGAAAGGTTTTTTCTTCCTCAGAAGGACGCTGTCTGCGCGAAATGATGACGATTATTAAAATACTCGCCACGGTACCCAGTAGCGCTGGTTCCAGGTAGCTAGGCAAGTCGATCAGGCCGAAGAAATCCAGCCCAGCTGGTACAACATTTCCAAGCAGGCCGACAATCATCCCCCAGAATGCAGCATCGGCGGTAATGCGCTTGCTCCAAACGCTCATAAAGCTCACCGGTCCCCAGGATGACGCGAACACCGTGCCGATAAATAGCATGATCCAAAACACGTTTGGCGGTAGATACATACTCAGCACCAACACGATCAATGCGACGGCACACATTAGAATCCGGGTGCTGCGGAGCTTTAAAGGCCGCTTGTGACTGGCCAAATCGTTGCTGACACTGAAGCCGACCAATGAGAGGAACGTCGATGCGGAGGACAGAGCTGCGGCAACGATACCGGCGAGTAGCAGGGCGCCGAGTAGCGGAGGGACCAGGTTTTTGGCGCCCCAGAGCATCACTGTTTCTGAGGGTGTGATGTTGTAGTTTGCGAGATTGATCAGGCCGCCGGCCCCGTAGATCAGAATCTGCATAAAAATAACGGCGAAACAGGCGTAGATGGACGCTCGCAGCACCACGTGTTCGTTTTTTGCCATCAGGTGCCGGCTTGATTGCCACGGGCTAACGGCGTAGACGATACTCCAGGACAAATCAATGATGACCAGCCAGATGAGAAAGTCGGTCGAGGTCGGCCAATCCGTTCCTTCTCCTATGGTGCCATGCCAGGCGGTAAGATCGGGTTTTTGCGTTTGGCGTGTCAGTTCTTCAATGGCGAGGCTAACGCCGCCAAAGGCATCCAGTAAGTAGACTACAAAGATGATGGTCGCTACAGAAAACAGAATAAACATCAGCGTGTCGGTGATAATCACGCCCTTTGACCCTGCGTAGAGCGTGAAACCCGTGTAGCTCAGCCACGCCAGAACGATTGCGGTCCTGTAGTCGATGCCCACCAGATCGGAGATAAGAATCGCTGCACCCTGGGTTACCACCAGCAGATAGCCGCCAAGTCCCAGGATAATAGTGACACCCGCTGCCTGCTGTACGCGGTGGCTGTTAAAGCGCTGCCCGAAGTAGTCAGCGACGGTCGGTGCTCTACTGCGGCGCAGGAACGTGCCGAAAAACAGGGCCCCGTAAATGTAGCCGGTTACCGCGATCCCGGGTAGCAGGAGGTAGGGGCCAAGTTGGCCGTCGTAGGTAAAGCCGGCCTCGCCTAGAAAAATAGAGGTGCTGAAGACGCTCGCAACCAGAGTCCCGACGATCAATAGCGTTGGCGCGCGCCGTCCGGCTACAAAATAGTCGTCTATTGATCGAACCTTACGACCGCTATAGCTGCCGATCGCGATGAATAGGAGAACACTCACTGCGATGGTGATTGTGTAAATGTTCATCGGTCGCGAAGAATCACGGCAGCCGCATTGTGGCCCGGGAGCCCGCTGACACCACCGCCGGGATGAGCGCCGGAGCCGCAGAGGTAGACGCCTTTCGTTGGCATACGATGACCGGCGTGGCCGGGAATAGGGCGCATGGAGTAGAACTGATCCAGGTGCAGGGCCCCGTGGAAAATATCGCCGCCAACCATATTGAGATCACGTTCGATATCCAGCGGGGACTTGATCTGGCGTCCCAGCACCGATGCTCTGAAGTTGGGGGCGTGCTCGTCGATTGAGGCTATGATCTGATCGGCCACGGTTTCCTTGACGTCGTCCCAGTTTTGATTGTCCGGTAGGTCACGCTGAAAATGCTGGCAGAAGAGACTCGCAACATGCGCACCCTCGGGCGCCAGGCTGTCATCCTGGGTGCTGGGTACTTGCATGGAGATAATAGGCCGGCTGGACCAGCCCTTGTCCATCGCTTCGCGATGGGCCCTGGACATGTACGCCAGGGACGGGCATAGCTCGATAGCGCCCATAAAATGCGCCGTGTCATTGGCGGGCATGGCGCTAAAGCGTGGAAGCTCTGACAGGGCCACATTCATTCTGAAGGTGGCCGAGTGACTTCGGTAAGCATCGATACGGCGTCGATCATCTTCTGGAAGTGTCTTTGGATCCAGTAGGCGTGTCAGCAAAATCTGGGGATGCACGTTGGCCGCGACCGTGCGTGCGTAGTATTCTCGGCCATCCTGAGTAGTGACGCCTTTTGCGACACCTTTTTCTGTGATGATTTTGGCCACGGGCGTATTGGTATCGACGGTCACACCGTGGCTTCGTGCTGAGGCGGCGATGGCATCGCTAATGGCGCCCATGCCGCCTTTTGCAATTCCCCAAGCGCCAGCGCGCCCTTTCACTTCGCCGAAGGCGTGATGCAGCAGTACATAGGCGGTGCCGGCCTGGTAGGGATCGGCAAAGTTACCAATCACACCTTCTAAGCCCAGGACTCCTTTTAGAGCCTCGCCTTCAAACCATGCATCGAGATGATCACCAAGCGACCGGGTCATGAGTTCAGAGAGAACGATCTGATGTTTATGCGATAGCTTGCGTAACTGATTACCGCTTTGCAGCAGTGACAAGGCATCGCGCCAGCCGCCGCCAAAATTGGGCGGCGCCTGCGTAGCCAGGCTGCGTACGGCCATCGCCACCGCCGCGATCTCGTCTTCAAAGGCGTCAATACGCCTTGCATCTTTGTCTGAAAAACGCGCTATTTCTCGGCGTGCCTGCTCGCCGTCACGGCTCAGCTGCAAGCGGTCATTGTTCAGTAGGCTAAGCGTGCCCGCCGGTCTCTCCATGATTTTGAGTCCGTGTTCCTCCAGGCGAAGTTCTCGAATAACTTTGGGGTGTAAGAGGCTGACTGAATAGGAATAGACCGAGTTTTTAAACCCGGGGTGAAACTCCTCGGTGACGGCGGCGCCGCCGATGCAATGGCGTGCCTCGAGAACTCGCACTGACAGACCGGCCTTGGCCAGATAGGCCGCACACACAAGCCCGTTGTGGCCCGCGCCGATGACGATGGCATCGGTGGTCTGTTCGTCGCTCATGGAAAATTGCCCGGACGTCGGAATGCCAGTGTATGTAAGCAAAACCATAGCAGCCTCCGAGCCGATGGGCTAGGAAGCACGTGTCGAGGGCCATGCCGGAGAATGATGTTGGTTCTATATCGTTACTAAACAGGAGAAAAGCAATGCCGGAAATTAGTGTTCAGCATCAGTGTGCGAACCTTGGGGGTCTCGAATTGGTTGATACCTTTGGAGAGCCCGTTGGCCCATTACCACGGCAGACAGATAAGGGCTTTTTCAGTGAGGGCAATATGCTGGCGGGTACCTGGGAGTGCGAAGCCGGCACACTGAAGCTCGATCTCGATGTCACAGAGTTTTGCCACCTGCTGGAAGGGCATTGGAAGCTGACATCTGAGTCTGGACAGGTGACGGACGTCCGAGCCGGGGATAGCTGGGTGTTCCCGAAGGGCTGGAAAGGCACCGCAGAAGTGGTCGAGAAAGTCCGCAAGGTCTACATGATGCTTCTTTCCGAGTAAGCTCAAGCTCAGCGCAAGTGTTGTTGAGCCAGGAGCGTCGATGCGCGCCTTTTGCCTGGCAGATGATATTAAGCCGGTGCGTTGCCGGCTTTTTTATTGTCAGTGCTAGATTTCGTCCAAGGTCTTGTAATACGCCATGCCTACTGCAAGCGCAGGGCGGCGGAACCACTTGCCGCCCGGGAAGGGCCAGTGATTTATTTTTGCCATCGTGTCAAAGCGCTCGGACACCCCGGCAATCATCTCGGCGGTGATGCGCGCCATGATGTGCGTCGGCGCCACGCCATGACCCGAGTAGGCCTGTATATAAGCGACGTTGTCCGCCAGGCGACCCAGTTGTGGCATGCGGTTTAGCCCTATCCCCATGTGGCCGCTCCAGGCGTAGTCGATGGCGATGCCGGCAAGGTCGGGGAATACTGTCTCAAGCTTGCGTCGCATAACGTTTTCCAGGTTTTTAGGCTCGAGTCCGGTGTAGTTTGACAGGCCGCCGAAAAGCAGGCGTTTGTCGGCGGATAGCCTGAAATAGTCGAGTGCTGTTCGCGGGTCGCATACGGCAACATCGCCGGGCAAGAGGCTGTTGGCCTGATCGTCAGTCAAGGGCGCGGTGGCGACGATAGAGCTACTCGCCGGCAGAATACGGCTAGCCAGACTTGGGACCAGACCACCTAGATAGGCATTCCCAGCCAGGATTACGTGACGCGCACTTACGCTGCCATGCGAGGTTCGTACGACCGGTCTGCTACCGTTCTCCAGGCGGACAACACGGGATTGTTCAAAGACTTTGCCGCCCTGATTTTCCAGCGCTCGCGCTTCGCCAATACACAGGTTGAGTGGCTGTATGTGCCCATTCGCCTCATTGTGTAGCCCGCCGAGGTAACACTCGGAGTTTACGTATTCTTTTAGTTCGCTCTCATCCAGCAGCGTGTAGGTGTGCGGATTGCCGATCGTCTTTTCGAAATCCCGCCATTCGGCGAACTGCTTCATATGGCGAGGTTTCAAGGCGACGTCGCAGTAGCCCCACTTCAGATCGCAGTCGATATCGTACTTAGCAATACGCTCCTTGATGATATCGCGCGCTTCTATCCCCATTTGATAAATGGCTTTAACGCCTTTCTTGCCGATGCGTTTTACGAAGCGTTCCGGGTCGTGGCCAATGCCACCAATAATCTGGCCGCCATTGCGCCCGGTGGCGCCCCAGCTGATACGGTTTGACTCCAGTAATGCGACTTCGAGGCCGCGCTCGGCCAACTCCAGAGCCGTGTTCACCCCGCTGAAGCCACCGCCTACAACGACGATATCGACGCTGATGTCATCTTCGAGTCGCGGGTAGTCTGTTTCCCAATTTGCGCAGGCAGCATAATACGAGGGTGCGTGTTCCTGGTTATCCTGCGGTTTGCGTAGGCCAAACATGCTCGGTTCCTTTTTACTGCCGTTCCGCTGCCATTTTGCTGTCGTGTCGCTGTCGTGTCGCTGTCGTGTCGCTACCGTGTTGCGTTTCAGAACAGCCTCCAAACCGGAAGAATAGACTAGTATTACGCCGTGCGGAGTGCACCCCTATACGTCAGGTAGATCGGGGGTCGTGCCGTTCCTAGGCTGATTTTGCTCTGAATGATAATGGGATTGACATGGCTTTTGCAGATTGCGACGAACTGGATGTATTTCTTGAGCAGAACCCGGATATCCAGTTGCTGGAACTCTTGATGCCTGATATCAACGGTATCTTGCGGTGCAAGCGTATTCAACGGCGCGAGTTTGCCTCCCTGTTCAATGCCGATTTCTCGGTGCCAAAAAGTGTGCCCTTCCTGGGGATTCGCGGGAATATGTATGAGGGTTTGAGCCAGAGCATCATCGGCGGCGACCCGGATCAAACATTGCGCCCTATCAGCGGGACACTCGCAAGAGTGCCCTGGTACGACTCCCCGGTTGCTCAGGTGCTAACGGGTTTTGCAGATACCCAGGGTGGTTTTTCCTGGATCGATCCGAGAAGCACGATTGTGTCGGTACTGGACTATTTTCGTGAGGATGGCCTGAGTCCGGTGGTGGCCACGGAGCTGGAGTTTTATCTACTGCAGGACAATGAGGTCGGCTTGGGTGCTCGCCCGGAGCGTCTCACGGGGCGGATACCCGGCACGGACATGCAACAAGACGGTATCCAGTACTGCATGCCAGATGATCTGTTTGACTGTGATCACTTTCTGAACGATGTCAGAGAAGCCTGCGAGCTACAATCAGTGCCGCTGACGGCCATTCACAGCGAGTTTTCGCCAGGGCAATGGGAGATCAATACGCATCACCAGGAAGACGCTATTGTGGCGGGAGATCACGCGATGCTGCTGCGGCGCGTGGTGAAGGCGGTTGCCCGTCGGCACGGTATTGCCGCAACGTTTATGGCGAAGCCCTTTGACGACAGTGCGGGAAGCGGCTTACATATCCACACTAGCGTTTATGATGAAGCAGGCGACAACGTTTTTGCAGACAGTGATGCTGGCGCAGACGCTGGTGTCGCAGGCGGGCAGGATCCGCGGTTGATGCCGCGTCTGCGCAATGCAGTGGGTGGCTTGGTGGCAAGCCTTGACGAGGGGATGGCGCTGTTTGCACCCAACCCGAATTCCTATCGCCGCTTCAAGGCCGGTGCGTTCGCGCCATCGGGTCCGAGCTGGGGCTATGATCATCGCGAAGCGTCACTGCGCATACCGGTTTCTTCAGAGAGCAATCGACGCATCGAACATCGCGTCGCTGGCGCTGATGCAAACCCCTATCTGGTACTTGCGGCGGTTCTCGCCGGCGTTCACTCAGGACTGCGATCAGGCGCTGATCCCGGTGAGCCGATTCCCAGAGAGGCGGATCTATCTAACGCGGTCGTGACGCTTCCCGTTCGCCTGGATGCGGCACTCGATCTTTTCAGATGTTCCGCTATGCTCCCGGCTTACCTCGGGGTGGAATACTCTCAGGCTTACGCGGCACTGCGGCAGTCCGAGTGCGATGACTACCATGGTCGAGTCACTGACCTTGACTATAAGTGGTTCCTGCGAGCTATTTAGTGCCTTTACCCGCCCCGGCGATATTTTGCGGGCGTCTGCCCCGTCGCCTTTTTGAAGGCCGTGTAGAACGTGGAGGTGGAGTTAAAGCCCACGGAGAGAGCGACGTCGAGAATAGCCGGGAACTGGCAGTCTTTCTGACGCAGCATTTGGGCGGCTGCGTCGACGCGGTATTTGTTGATGTAATCAAAAAAGCTCATGGAGTGCCCTGAGTTGATCGCCTGGGATAGGTGGTTCACGGAGCAATTCAGACTTTCGGCCAGGCTCGGCAGCGACAGTTCCGGATCGAGATAGGCTTGCTTATCAGTCATAGCGCACGAAAGGGCAGACAGCAATTGCTGCATGTCATCATCGCTGAGCCCGCTTTTCGCATAGCGGCGTCCGGGATCGCCTATTTTTCCGCGTGATGTAGTTTCAATGGATAGGCGGTAATAGTCGGTGATGTGTTTGGCGACATTGCCCTCCAGCTGAATGAATTCAGCGCCGCTCCAGCCCGGTATTTCCTGATGTTTGTCGAGTGTGCAGACGCGATATTGAAATGCCATGGTATTTTTATTGACCAAAACATCCCCTATAACTTCATAACGATACTGCTCGTTATTAAAGTATTCTGTTAAGTAGGTAATCAACGCATCTCCGGACAGCTGCTTCTGTACCGGCTCATCGCAATAAACGCCTCCTGAACACAGGTGCCCCGCTATTCCGCCGGCATCATGCTGGTTCCAGGCTTCCAGATAGCTTTTTACAAAATCCTGTTGTAAGCCCATGCAAATGCCTCTCATCACTTTCTGATCGTATAGGCGGCGAGGATACGCAGCTTTTTCCACGGGTACTGTGATTGGCGTGAGTACCCATCCAGAAAAAACGCCCCTCGGCACCGTTGCATCGCCACGCACAACATCGTTTGCGATGGATCCCAGGCAACTCATCAAGATAATTGTCTATGGATTGCTCCTGGTCAACTTTTTCCAATATGTGCACAACGATCTTACGATCGCCAGTCATACCATGCATGCGGGCTGGAGCCTGAAGGATTGGACTGGAGCATTTGCGACCTCGCTCGATGTCAGTGCCTGGTTGATTTTGCTTTTTTTGTTGGAGTTGGAGACTTACCTGCTCTCAGATGAGTCGTTTACGCCGGGTCGTGTGCGTCTCATGCAGGGTATGCGTGTCGTGTGCTTTTTGGCGATTGGACACACGGTTTTCGCGTTTTCAGACTATCTGTTGGACCTCAACAAGGCCGTGGCTCTCAGCGACGTATCCTTGTGCAGTCTTGCGGACAGCGGGCTTTCTTTCGCACGTAACCTGGAGTACTGGGAGATCGATGCCAGTAACTGCGCGAGTTTATCGGCTGAGACTGACTTTTTTCAGTTTGCGCAGAACCAGGTGGTTACGGATCGCGCGGGTATGCAGGTGGAGTGGGAGCTGGCCTGGGTCGATCTTATCGAGGTCGTGGCATGGCTACTCATCCTGATCATGATTGAGGTGATGGTGAGTCTGCAGGAGAAGGGTGTGACTGCGGGTCCTATGCGCAGCTTTGCCAAAGGGTCGAAAACAGTGTTTTACGTGGTGCTTTGGGGTCTCGCCGCTTACTGGGGGTACCGCGGGCACTGGATGTTTGTCTGGGATGTAAGCCTATGGATCTTTGGTTTTATGGCTATTGGTATGAATCTGTCGCAATGGCGCAAAGAGATCGAGGCGGAGGCGAGTGCGAAGCCTGGCATTATCTCGACCTAGCTAAGCGCGGGCGGTGTTTGTCGAGCGCGTTTAGGCGACCAAAACGGCTTTTTCACGACGCTGCAGCGAACTACTTTGTGATGATGACGAAGTTCGCGCTCGTAGTACACCTCAGCCCAAATGTCGTCGTCTATTGCTTCCCGGTCCACCATTGCAAGGGCGATGTTGGCCTTGACAGCAGGCGACCACATGGCCGAGGTCACGTAGCCTATCTCTCGACTGCAGCGTTTGTTGGCGTAAAGAATCGAACCCTCCGCCGGCTTGTTACCCTCAATATCCAGCTTTACCAAAAGTTTATCCGGACCTCTGTTCTTTTGTTCAAGCAGTGCGCGGCGACCATTAAAGTGGGGCTTCTTGAAATCCACTAACCAGCCTAGATTCAGCTCCAGAGGCGTTTGGTCGTGTTTGAAGTTGATGGTCTTAAGCGCCTCGTTGAATTCCATATCGGGCATGATAAAGCCCGCTTCTAGCCGCGCCATATTTGTCGCAGCCTCGCCGTAGGGGTGAATGCCGTAGTCAGCACCTGCCGCATAGAGTGCGTCCCACATAGCCAGAGCCTGTGGTGGATCTATCCAGAGTTCGTAACCCAGGTCGCCGGTAAAGCCCGTGCGCGACAACATAATCACGCTGTCATTAAAGGGGAGATGCATAATGCCAAAGGGCTTGAGCTCGGCGACGACACCTAGCCCCATGCGTTTGAGCACCGCGAAACTAGTCGGACCCTGCAGTGACAGTGCAGCGAACTTTTCTGAGTAATCCTCGATAGTCACAGAGTCAAAGCCAAGCTGGCTTTTACGCAGCCACGCAAGGCAGGGACTGCCGCAGGTGAGCATATAGCGGTTGTCATCCAGCTTAAACACCGTCCCGTCATCGATCATACGGCCGGAATCTGTGCACCAGCAAAGATAGGTCACCCGGTTGACACCCAATTTACTCACATCCCGGGTAACCATGCGATTAAGCATGGCCGTTGCGTCTGGTCCCTCGATTAGATACTTCTGCATCGGGCAGATGTCATAGGTGCCGCAAAAATTGCGAATACAGAAGTACTCATAGGCGACGTCGTAGTAGTAGTCAGCAAACTTGTAGCCATTCCAGGACGACCAGGCATCACGCAGGTTCATGGGCGCCTGGCGCTCATGAAAGAATGACTTTGACAGGCGCTCTCCGGCCAGCGGATCTGCGCTTGTCGCTGCAGGTGGTGTTGTAGATGTCTCTGTAAATGTCATGACTTACTCGTCGTAGCAATCGTCTGCGGGAACGGAATTCGGATACTTGCGATCTAGCAGGATTTCCCGGGCAGCATTTGCGCCGCAAGCCGAAGACACGCCACCACCGGGATGCGTCGAAGATCCGCACATATACATGTTGCGCAGCGGCATTCGATACTGTCCGTATCCCGGGAAGGGCCTGTTAAAAAGCAGCTGATCGATGGTTAGCTCACCTTGGAAAATATTGCCCTCGGTCAGACCGATTTCATTCTCGATCTCGTGTGGCGTGCGGATCTCCGCATGCACGATCAAGTCTTTGAAGCCTGGCGAGTAGCGCTCAATTTTATCCAGCACGGTCTGGCCGAAAGCGTCGCGTTTCTGTGGTGTCCAGTCGCCGTCTGCGAGCGTTGGTGGGCAGTACTGTACGAAGCATGACATCCAGTGTGCTCCGGGCGGTGCCACCGTTGGGTCCCAGGCTGAGGGAATGATGGCTTCGATAAATGGATCGTCGGACCAGGTGCCGCGCTTCCAACAATCGTAGGCACGTTCCATTGTCTCCAAGCTGCCCGTGAAACCCTGGCCGCCGCGGTTGATGTAGCGGTTATCGGGTACGCCGTTAAACCTTGGCATGCCAGACAGGGCAATGTTGACTTTGCCGGAGGAGCCGCGAATTTTGAAGTTGTCGGCCCGTTCGTATATGCCAGGGGGAAGATCGTTTCGATCCATGACTTTGGTGAACGTACGCTTGGCGTCGAGATTGGACACCACGATGCGCGCGGACACTTCTTCACCAGTCTCCAGGGCAACGCCTACGGTGGCGCCGTCCTTCACGAGGATTTTGTCCACGCCAGCGTTCGTACGAATTTCGCCACCGGCCTCGCGAAGTGCCCCGGCTAGCGCATGGGAAATGGCACCCATACCACCGCGAGCCAGCCCCCAGGCACCGACACTCCCGTCGACATCACCCATAACGTGATGCAATAAAATATAAGCGGAGCCCGGCGAATAGACACCCAATGCGGTGCCGATGATGCCCGGACTGGCCATGGCGGCCTTGATCAGATCGTTCTCGAAGTAATCCTCCAGAAAATCTGCGGCGCTCATGGTGAAGAAGCGGATGTATTCGTACAGTTCGCGCTCGCCGAGTCCCCAGAACTCTTTGGCGAGCCACAGCAACTCCATGATATCGCGAGGTTTGAACGAGCTCGGATCCGGCGGGGTTCGCAGCAGGGTTTTGCGGATGAGTTGTGCGTATCGCCCAAGGTCAGCCTGGAAGCGCGACATCGCATCCGCATCGTGCGGGGAATGCCTGCGCAGTTCCAGGTAAGCGGCTTCTTCATCCGGGTAATCGATCAGCGTTTGCTTGCCGTCGTTGCTAAAGTTTACCGTCCCAAGATAGGGTACGAGCAGGAGTCCGTGTCGGGTGAGATCGAGATCTCGGTGGATGGCCTGGCGCATCATGCTGCAGACATAGGAGCAGCTCGAGTAGAACCAGCCATCGTGCATCTCGCGGGTGACGGCGGCGCCTCCAATGTAGTCGTTTTTCTCGACCACAACGACGTCCATCCCGGCTTTCGCAAGATAGGCAGCGGTCGTGAGACCATTATGTCCGGCGCCAATAATCACTGCATCATACTGTTTCATGCGAGGATCTCCCTCGCTGCGTTGCGTCCCGGGTTACCCGTCAGGTCGCCACCGGGATGGCTGCCTGCGCCGCAAAGATAGAGCCCCTCGATTGGCGTCTGATACTGCGCCGCTTCGTAAGTTGGACGCATCATGAGCAACTGGTCAATCGCGGGCTCCGCATGGTGCCAATGTCCGTTGCTAAGCCCGTACTCGCGCTCCAGGCGCTCAGGCGTCAGCAGTTCCGTGTGCAGCGTTAGCGCAGAAATTCCCGGTGCGTAGCGCTCTAACTCCGCCAGCAACACGGCGGTCAATTCGGCCTCGGCGCTTGCGTCCCAACCGCCTTTACGTTTTGCAGGAACATACATGACCTGAGCGGACAGCACATGCTGCCCGGGCGGCGCTAGATTCGCCTGACGCAGGCTTGGGATCAGTACTTCCATGACTGGCCGTGTAGACCACTCCCCATACTTTGAATCGTCATAAGCAAATTCGATGGCATCCACGTTTTCTGCCAGCAGCATTCGCCCGTTAGGCTTGTCCACACCCGTGAATCGGGGGATGTCGCTCAGTGCCACATGCAGCTTCGCGACGTAGCCCTCGCAGCGCAAACGCCTGATCCGGTTGCCAAATTCGATTTCAAGATGCTGGGCGCCGGTGAGCTTGAGAAAAGTGCTGTGTGGGTCCGCACTGGAAATGACTTTGCTCGCCTGCAATGTGTCTCCGCCTTTGAGTTCTACCCCCGCGCAGCGCTGACCTTCCTCATCGCCCTCGATGACGAATCGGCTGACCGGCGAGTTCAAGCGGATCTCTACGCCTGCGGCAATTGCTGCGCTGCGCAGGGCATTCACGAAGGCACCCATTCCTGTACTCGGTAAGCTGTGCTGGCCGCCGTGCATTCCCGCCATGCGGTTTAGCAGGGTAAGGACACCTTGATTGGGTGACCGAGGCGCCAACTTAGAGCCAACGATACCGTCCCAGCACAGCGCGGCCTTGAGCAACTCGCTGTCGAATCGTTCATCGACCAGATCGCGCATAGGCAGCGAGGCAATGCGCAGAAACTCCAGCATGTCGTCCCTGCCCAACAGGCGTAATTTCGCGCCCATATGCGCAAACGTCAGCAGCTCTTTAAGATTGTTGTTGCCGATGCCGGGCATCGTCTTTTGCCAAAACGGGGCCAATGCCTTGCTGAAGACTCTGAGTTGGCGGCGGTAGTCCCGATACGTGGCGGCATCAGCGGGGCTTACGCCGGAGACGGTTTCATCGCCTATCACGACGGGTTTTTCCTTTGATGCTTGATCCGTTGCCGGATTGGGGGATAGCGCTACCGTCTGCAGGGTGTCGTTGCCGAGGTCAAATCCGTGCTGTGACAGTTGTAGCTCGCGAAGCAGCTTAGACGACAGTGCGTAAAAACTGTGTGCTACGGACGCGTGAAAGCCCGGATGAAATTCTCGGTTCGCCGCCAGGCCGCCGAGCTCTGATCTGGCCTCCAGCAGCAGTACTCGCTGTCCGGCTCGGGCTAAATAAGTCGCGCAGATAAGTCCATTGTGGCCACCGCCGACGACAATTGCGTCAAAATTACTCAACAAAGAAATCCCTGAAGTTATTGCTGATAAAGGTACGTTTGGTGAAGGAGGTGGACCACCGGGCCTATACGCGTCGAATACTCACGGTGCAGTCGTAGTAGCAGGCACCGCCCGCGAGATCCGCCTTGTGTCCTGGTATCAGTGCATTGACTGTGTTGCCCGCGTCGCCTGGGGATGCTCCACGAATCCACGCGCCCTTGGGCACGTAAAGCGTTCCTGCGCGCACGTCGGGATTGATGCTGAGCGGCAGGTCGACCATGCCCTGAGCGTTGAACAACTGTACGATGTCACCGTCAATGAGTTTTTGTCGCTCGGCATCCTGCGGATTTATTTCGCACAGGAGGTCGCGTTGCTGCGCTTTCTGCTCACCAAATGTGGAGTTGATTCGTTGCTCCGATGCAGGGGTCACCAAGATAAAATCTCGCGGTGCTTTGAGGGCCTTGAAATGCGGTAGGCCCTCGCCGCAGCTTGCCTCGAGTGCGTCACTGAATAGCTCGATTTTCCCGCTTGTGGTGTTGGGTAGCGTACCTCGCAACATCGCCGGCTCGGCGTAGGGTGTCATATCGACGGCCCCCTGGGCAGAGAGCATCGCCAGCTCAGCGTGCTGCGGCTCAAATGCCTGACGCGCCAGATCATCGTCAGTGTCGCTGAAGCACGGTTCAGCAAAGCCAAAGCGTGCTGCGAGTCGTCGGAACAGTTCCATGTTGCTTACACCCTCGCCCTGTTCGGGGAGCACTTGCTTGGAACGCTGCAGAAATCGATGACCATACGCCGTGTACAAGTCCCCATACTCCAGATGTGAGACGGCCGGCAGTATCACGTCAGCGCAGGCCATGGAGTCGGTCATACATAGATCGTTGCCCACCACAAACACATCAGGCGACAGCAGCGCCTCACGCATGAGCTGCTGCTCTGGGTGAACGGCGACGGGGTTGTGGTTGTAAATAAAAAGCGCCTTTATGGGCGTTTGATCGTCGGGATAAAGCACCTTTCTTGGAATATCCAGAACGTTGAATTCGCGCAGGCCCTCGGGGGCTAGGTCAGGCCGAGCGAGCGCGTCGCGTGCGATGGGAAAGAACCGTGATACATCGCAGGGGCCAGCGCCACGAGGCCCTATGTTTCCGGTGAGCGCCAGCAAAGAAAAAGCGGCACGGATGCCCGCTCCGCCATTGCGGTTGCGTTCCGGCGCGACGCCAATACTCATTCCGGCAGGGCGCTTGTTGGCAAACAGTGACGCCAACTCGGTAATCAAACCGGGCGCGATACCGCAGATGCTTGCGGCGGTCGCTAGAGGGTATTTGCGTGCCTCATTCAGGAACTTGTCCGCACCATGCACGTGCCTGGATATGAACTGCCGATCAATCGAATCAGAGTCGTCCAGCAGCGCTGCCACAGCGTAAGCGAGGGCAACGTCGGTGCCGGGCAGTAGCGGTATGTGCAAATCAGCGTCCCTGGCTATGCGCGTGCGCTTTGGATCCACGACAACTAGAGTTGCACCACTTTTCTGCGCGTCGCGCAGGACTTTGGTGAGATGCAAATTGCAGGTGGTGACATTGTTACCCCAGACCAATATGAGTCTGGAGTCGGCAAGCTCCTCAAAATCGATACCGCCGGCGTCGCCAAATACTGCCTCCCAGGCCGCCCCCGAAGTCCCAGCACACAATGGTGATGAGTCAACTTTGCTGGCACCGAGGCGGTGAAAAAAACGCTTGTCCATGGAGCCGCCAGCGAGCACCCCCATGGGACCGCCGTAGCTAAGCGGTGCGATGGCTTCGGCCCCCCATTGGGCAATGATTGTCGAGAAGTGTTCGTGAACCAGGTCTAATGCATCATCCCAGGTGGTCGCCTCGAACGCCTCCGGGCTGACGCCTGCTTTGACGCGTCGCAACGGCGTCAGAATGCGTTCACTGCCGTGTACCTGCGTTGGCAGACTGTGCACGACTTTGGCGCAGAGCTTGCTGCGGGTGAACGGGTTGTCGTCGTTCCCGCGTACGGAATTGATCTGGCCGCGCTCCAGGGAGACTTGCAGGCTGCAGGTGTCAGCGCAGTCCAGGGGACACACAGATGATGCCGTATGTATTACGGAACTTTCTGCCGGTGCCTCTTCGTCTGCTGTCCTCATCGCTGCCTCCCAACGCCTCTGTCATTATCTCGCATCGCTACGTCGATGTCTTTTTGGCTATGGCCACTATCTGTTATTTCAAGAGTGCGATAGAGCCTCACTTAAAGACCACTGTTTTGTTTCCGTAGACCAATACGCGGCCTTCGAGATGAAAACGCAGACCTCGCGATAGCACACTCCGTTCGACGTCGCGACCCAGGCGAACAAGGTCGTTCTTGCTGCAGGAGTGGTCAACGCGCACCACATCCTGTTCGATGATAGGTCCCTCGTCCAGATCGGTGGTGACGTAGTGACAGGTTGCACCAATTAGCTTAACACCGCGATCAAAGGCTTTCTGGTAGGGGTTCGCGCCAATAAAAGAGGGCAAAAAGCTGTGGTGTATGTTGATGAGCCGACCCTGATATTTCTCGCACAGGGCTGCTGGCATGATTTGCATAAACCGCGCTAGAACGATGGTGTCGGCTCGATGTCTTTGGACAATAGCGTCTATGTCGGCGAAGGCCTCGTGCTTGTTCCGCTTGGGCACCTCTACGAAGTAAAACGGAATGCCGTGCCACTCCACCATACTTCTGAGATTCTCATGGTTGGATATGACACAGGGGATCTCGCAGTGCAGTTCACCGCTCTTCCAGCGATAAAGTAAGTCCGATAAACAATGTGATGATTGACTGGCGAGGATTACAACTCGCTGGGCTTTTTTGTTACTGGATAGGCTCCAGACCATTGAGTGCGCGTTGGCTATAACCTCGAACTCAGCGCAGAATCCGTGGCGGTCAAAACCCATGGCCCCGTCTGTGACTGTGTCCGAGCCGATTACGTTGCGCATAAAAAACCAGCGCTGTTGATGGTCAGTGTGGTTGTGAGATTCGGTCAGAGAGCCAGCGTATCGGGCAACGGCGCCGGATACAGCTGCCACCAAGCCCGGCTTGTCCGGGCAGGAGATAACAAGCGTGTCATGTTCGATGGCTTGATTCTGCTGCATTACAGTTGATTCTCCGTAAGCGTGTCGGGGTTGACCATGCTGTGAGTACAGCATTGCCTTTTGGGGGCTTCTTCCCAGCCTGTCCGCGCGGACTCGCCGGCGAATACTGCTATGTAAAAATCGGGTCATCTGCCCGTGTTCGCTATGTTTACTGAGCGGATTTCATCAACCTGATTTTAATGCTGAGGTGATCAGAGTGATTACGCCGACACACCCACGATCGAAGATATTGGAGCAGGTCGGTCGGCCGCGACTGCTGGCCGGCAAAAATTATAGGGGGTTATGTGCCAGCGCACTATGTCTTTGGGCTCTGGTGCTCTTTGGGTGTAGCGAAGTGAAGGACGGCGAAGGCTCAGCTGGCGCAGCGTCAGGGTCGGCTGCCTCGGCGTCTGTCCAAGGTGGACCGGATGCAGCAGGCGTCTCCTCAGCTGGCCGTTTGGAGCGGGCGCTGTTTTTACAGGGCGCAGAAATACGTGGTCGATACGCCGCACGACGACCGGCTCAGACTCTCGACTTTTTTAGCCTTGAACCCGGTATGACTGTGGTTGAAGTAACGCCGGAGGGCGGCTGGTATTCGAGAATTCTTTATCATTACCTGAGCAGTGAAGGCGTGCTGGTAGGCGCAGATTACCCTTTGTCCTTGTATCGATTGTTTGACTATTACAGCGAAGACGAGCTAGCCGCCAAGGAAGTATGGTCAACGACGTGGCCCGTCGAGGTATTGACCTGGGGAGAGGGCGGTGCAGCAGACACGCCTGCCGTAGACGCGTTCAACTTGGGCAGCCTGCCGGAGAGAGTTCAGGGCAAGGCGGATGCCGTGCTGTTTATCAGGGCTTTGCATAGCTTGCAGGCCTACGAATCTACTGGGGGCTATCTTGGCGCTGCCATAGCGGACGCGTTTGCCGCCTTAAAGCCAGGCGGCATCGTTGGGGTTGTACAGCACATGGGACCAGAGTCTGCATCCGACGCCTGGGCCAACGGCGATAACGGCTATCTGAAGAAGAGCGCAGTGATCCGCGCTTTTGAGCAAGCAGGATTTGTGCTCGATGCAGAATCGGATCACAACGAGAATCCGTTGGACATGCCTGGCGAAGATGACTATGTGTGGCGGCTACCGCCAACGCTGGAAGATGCTGAGGATCCTGTGCTTAAGGCGCGATATGAAGCCATTGGCGAATCAAACCGTATGACTCTGCGATTTAAAAAGCCCCCAAGCAGTTCCTAGGCGGCGCGCGGTCGTATTCGAAAGAGTTGCCCTGCCGTCAAGGTCTGTAGCCACGATTCTCAGGTATGCTTGCCAATCGTAGAGCAATGACTGCTGGTTTCATGTGGTGTCGGTTTCTCAAGTATTCAAAAGCGTAATACTGGGTGAGTGGTATACCGGGGGCAGTTGTTCAAGTGAGAGGTGGTCAAATTCGTGTGCTGACAATCCCGTCATTCGCAGTTTACAAAGGTGCCGGCAAATCTGCCGTTAAAGTTGCCTGTCTACGCGCCTGCCTACGCGCCGGCATAGTCGCCGGCATAGTCGCCGGCGTAAGCGGCTGCAATGACGAGCGCCGTTCGACGGAACAGTTCTCAACGCAGCAAGAGTCCGCAATCAATCAAAGTACGTCGAGCGAGCAAGTCATGAACACATTACCCTACGGCAGTTGGCCATCACCCATCAGCGCAGCGTCTCTGGTTGAAGGGGCACGAGGTATCTGGGGTCTGGTGAAGGATGGTGACTACTTCTACTGGCAGGAATCTCGCCCCCAGGAAGGGGGCCGGGTTACGGTTATGCGCTGGCAAGAAGGGAAAGAACCCGAGGAGATATTGCCTGCGCCCTGGAATATCCGAACACGCGTTCAGGAGTATGGTGGCGGGAGTTTGCTGGTAGCTGATGGACGGCTTTGGTTTTCCAACTTCAGCGATCAGCGTCTCTATACATTTACGCCCTCAGAAGAACCTCGGCCAATAACACCTGATGCGCAGCTGCGCTTTGCCGGTTGCACTGTGGATGCACCGCGCCAAAGGCTGATCTGTATCCGCGAGGACCATCGAGGACTGGGTGAGCCCGGCAACGCGCTTGTGGCCTTGCCGATGGCGGCGGCAGAGGAGGAGTTTCACGAGGGCGAGGTCCTGTTCTCGGGCACTGACTTTGTCTCCGCACCGCGAGTGTCGCCGGACGGTACCCGAATTGCGTTCACCAGTTGGATGCACCCGAATATGCCCTGGGATAACACGCAGCTGCACAGCGCGGGTTTCGATGAGTCCGGACAATTCATTCGGCTGGTGACGCATAACCCCGATCAGAATGAATCGGTCGTGGATCCCAAGTGGCTGACTGACAATACGTTGCTTGCGCTGTCTGATCGTGACAATTGGTGGCGCCCGTACCGCGTTTCGGGAACCCGGTTTACGGCGGTTACCACGGGACTGGAGGGCGTCGAGATAGGTGGCCCTGACTGGAGCATCGACAGCAGCTACTACGAGACGCTGGCAAACGGTGATCTGCTGCTCGTTGCGCGGGCGGGCAGTCTCGAAACGCTGTATCGCCTTAGCGCAAAAGGCGAGCTTACGTCTTTGGACACCGGTGCGGTCAGTATCGGTAGTATCGTGACCGACGACAGTGGCTTGTATTTTATCGCAGGTTTTGCAGAGCGGCCCGCGGCGTTGGTCAAGGCGAGTCAAGACGGGCAGATTGAAAAGATCATCAGAGCGTCGCAGGATGATTCTTTGGCCGCAGGGTGGATTCCGGCGTTTCAGCAGCTTAGTTTTCCGCTTGAGAGCGGCGGCGAGGCCAATGGCGTTTATTTCCCACCCCAGAACCCCGATGTCAGCGCACCTAGCGATGCTACGCCACCGCTCATCGTGTTTGTGCACGGTGGACCCACGGGCGTGGCGGGGGTCAGCTATAGGCCTGGGCATTACTACTGGACCAGCCGTGGATTTGCGATTCTTGATCTTAACTATAGAGGCAGTACTGGTTTTGGGCGAGAATATCGACGTGCGCTGTATGGGAAGTGGGGAATTGCTGATGTGGAGGATGCCACCAGCGGAGCGGCCTGGCTGGCGGCGCAGGGTCTGGCTGACCCTGATCGCTTAATCATTCGCGGTGGTAGTGCAGGCGGGTACACTACGCTGGCGGCGCATGCATTTCACGACACCTTTGCGGCGGGCGCTTCGTATTTCGGGGTGTCCGATATCGAGGCGCTCGCAAAAGAAACGCACAAGTTCGAGTCACGCTATCTGGATCAGCTGATTGGTCCCTACCCGGAGCGTAGGGACCTCTATGTGGAGCGCTCTCCAATCCATCACCTCGAGGGATTCAGTGCACCGTTGATACTGCTGCAGGGTCTGGACGATCCTATTGTCCCTCCCAACCAGTCCGAGGCGATTTATCAGGCACTGAAGGATCGCGGCGTGCCTACGGCTTACATCGCGTTCGAAGGCGAATCACATGGCTTTCGCAAAGCTGAAAACCAGATTAGTTCGCGCGAGGCGGAGTTGTACTTCTATGCCAAGGTACTCGGAATCAATCCCGCAGATACGCTGCCGGAAGTACCTATCGACAACCTTCAGCCAGATAGCGACTAGATCTGGTGGCATAGCGGGGGAGCCGTATAGGTAATGGATATCGGGCAAGCGCTGAGGGACCTCGGCGAGATCGAATCACAGCAGCTGCGTGATGCGATGCTCGCCCTCGACGAGCCGCTGTGGCGAGAGGAAGAGCTGCGGCAAAAAAAGTATCAGGAGGTGCATTACAACACCGAGTCTCTAATACTAATTTTCTGTGATCACGACGACTGGCCCAACATCGATGTGGTTAAGGGCGCAAGCTTCGATCGACTCTCAGAGTTCGCATTACCGCTGATGCACCAGATTATCGCTACGCACTACGCGCCCGGTGGCACCATTATCCGCGCTATGGCCGCTAAGCTGAAAGCCGGGAAAACGATCACGCCACATACGGATCAACACCAGTCCTTTCATCAGAGCCACCGCATACATGTGCCGATTACCAGCAACAACAAAGTCCGTTTCATGATCGACGGGCGGCCGCACCGGCTGGAGGTTGGCAAGGCCTACGAAATAAATAATCAGAAGCGTCATAGCGTTATGAACGGTGGTGTGGACGATCGCATTACCTTTATCTTTGACTATGTGCCGGGTGTGTCTGGCCAAGCGCGGGTTTGAAGTGGCAACGTGAGCATTCTTATCGCTACCTCCGTAGTGCGCGGCAGCAACCAGGGCGAAAGTCACGGCGGTGTATATTTGATCAACACAGAGACCGCCGAGCTACTCAAGCCCATTGACTGGAATACCATGGATATCGACTGGAGCGGTCGAGGCTGGGACAGGGGACTTCGTGGCATTGCGTTGCATGCTGGAAAAATATTTATCGCTGCCAGCGACGAGATATTTGTGCTGGATCAACGCTTCGAGTTGATCAGCTCATATCGCAATCCCTACCTCAAGCACTGCCACGAGATGTGCATCCACGGTAATCATTTATTTGTGATATCAACGGGCTATGACAGCGTGCTGGGGCTCAATCTTGAGACTGGCGTCTTTGACTGGGCACTGCAATTGGTGACCGACGGCATGGCCTTTGTGGTTCGGCGTTTCGATCCCCTGGGCGACGAAGGTCCGCTGTTATTGAATAAATTGCACTTGAACAATGTGCACTGCGACAGCGGCGGAATGTACTTGAGCGGTATTCGTACCAAAGCGCTGCTGCGCTTTGACGGAAAAGCGGTAGGTGTGACAACGACCCTACCGCCGGGAGTGCACAATGCGCAGCCATTTCGAGACGGTGTGTTGTTCAATGATACGGCTGCAGACGCGCTGCGCTTTGAGAGTCCGCGTACGCGCAAAGCCTACCGTGTGCCCCGGTTCCCTGATCACAAACTAACGCACACGGATCAGGATGATTCACGTATTGCCAGGCAGGGGTTCGGCAGGGGGCTGTGTGTGATCTCCGACGAGCTCATCGCCGCCGGTTCTTCGCCGTCCACGGTCACCCTGTATGACCTACGCGAGCAGAAACCTGTTACGTCGATCAATCTCACCATGGATGTGCGCAATGCGATTCACGGTCTCGCCCTATGGCCTTACGAGTGGCCTCAGCGCTGAGTCGGCACTCACGCGTTATCAGCAGCTACAAGGCACTCATCCATTCGGTAGTGGATACTCACTCGGGTTTTAGAAGCGACCGCGGGCGATCTTTTTCTGCAAGCGTCATCAGCACGGGCTCCAGATAGTCAATGAGTTCGTCCAGCTGATCCTCATAGCGACGCCACAGTGACACAGAGCTTTTGTAGATGGGCTGCCGAACCTGCTCGGAACTGGCGGTCTTCACGGCGCGCTGATTCGCGTGGAAGTTGAGCATGGCGTTCTCCCAGGGCAGCTCGCAATGGCTTGCGATTGCCCTGGCCTGAGTCTCGAGATTGTCGATGACGTCCTCATAGTTGACTCGCAGCACCTTGTTCGGGAGCACCTGGTCCCAATGCTCCATCATGCGCAGGTACTGCGTGTAGTAGTGCGCGAGATCGTAGAGGTCGTAGGAGAAAACCTGACCGGTGGCAAAGAGCTGCTTGAAGGTGCCGAGGCAGCTGTCCAGAGGATGGCGGCGCGCATCGATGACTTTGGCATTGGGTAGAATCGTGTGCAGAAAACCAATGCCGGTAAAGTTGTTGGGCATTTTGTCCGTGAAGTAACGTGCGCCGCTACGATGCTTCATCGTGTGTTCGATGTATTCTTCGCCCATGCCGGCTACGTGATGCATGGCCAAATTGTGCATGACTTGCGGATACTTGATGCCATCTGTGCGATTCAGCCCTGCCTCAGTTGCGCCGCGCAGCAGGTAGTGCAGTTCGGCGGTGCCCTCTACCTGAGAGTGCGAGGCGAGTATCTGCTCCAGCAATGTGGAGCCGGAGCGCGGTAAGCCAAGAATAAGAATCGGTGCATCGTCCTGGTAACCCCAACTCTGACGCTTCGCAAAGAAATCGGCTGTAAACACGTCGATGATGCGATCATTTTGCTGTTCGAATTCAATCGGGTCGTAATTTACCTTGAAGCGCTTTTTATGGTTCCCGCGCGAGTAGAAATCAAACGCCCGCGCGAAGTCCTGACGATCCTCGCAGGCTTTGCCCAAGGCGAAGGAAAAGGCTATTTCCGAATCTTCGTCTTCTGGAGTATCGGACAGTTGCTGCAGCTGAGTCTGCATATGCCCGACTTCAGCATCGTCGAAACGGAAGGTTTTCAGGTTGGCCAAACTCCAGTAAACCTCACCGAAATCGGGCTTTGATGCAGCGCAGCGTCGGTAAGCGTCTATCGCTTCTTGCTGATGGCCCAGCGTTTTCAATGCGTGTCCCAGGCACAGCAGTGACGGGAAGTGATTTGAATCAATTGCGAGGGATTGCTCCAACCAGTCCACGGACGCTTCGAGATTGCCGGCTTTCATGGCGTTCGAGCCCAAGCGCTCCAGTGTATGCAGCGACTTTGGTTGTAGTGCCAGCGCTGAGAGATATGCAGACTCCGCTTCCAGAAACTTCTGCTGCTCGCTTAGTGCTGTACCGAGATTGATCCAGGCCTTCCAGAAATCCGGCGCTACGTCGACCGCGCGTCTAAACAGGGCTGCCGCGTCGTCATAGCGCTCTCGCTTGACGCAGAGCACACCGAGCAGGCGCAGGGCGTCGACGTTTTCCGGTTGCTGGCGAAGAATATTCCGATAGGCTGTCTCGGCTTTTGTAAGGTTTCCTTGCTGGACCATCTCCATGGCTTCGGCCAGCGCACGACGCATGGGATTGTTATCCAGAGAGTGTTTGAACACCGCTTCGGCGTCGCTATCACGCCCCATGATACTGAGTAGCTCGCCGAGTCTTTGTTGAGCATGTGTCGCCGACGGGTCCTGCTTGATGGACTGGCGCAGGGACGCTACTGCTTCCTCCAGCTTGCCCTGCGGGAGTTGAACGTCCGCGAGATCGTCATACGCCCGTGCGTGCGCGGGCATCAGGCGCACAACGTGTGTCAGTTGCTCTTCTGCTTCTGGGTAGCGTTGCTGCTTGGCCAGCGCAATACCCAGTAGCCGTAGTAAATTGGGGTCGTTCGGATACTGGGGGAGCGCTTGCAGGAGAGTGGTTTCTGCCGCCGCGAAGGCATCGGCACGCAGCGCTGCGGCAGCCTCATCAAAAACTCGGCGCGAGCTGATCGCCGATATCGTATTCGGCATTGGAATCTGATCGGAGGACTGATTGCTGCAAGGATGTTTTGCCATGATGATCCGCGCCTCGGACGCGCCAGGGTCGAGTCAATCAAAAGCGCAGCCTAGCATTCTGTGGCCTTGCCGAGCGACCGCTTGCCGAGGCGTCGCGCTGCACTAGTTCGATGCACTAGCCCTCTTAGAACTCCATAAACCAGCCGACCGAAATTTCCCGTGGCCGCAGCGTGAACGCACGGTCATCGGCAAAGCGGGGATAAATATAGGTAATGGCACGCTCGTCCCAAAGGTTATCAATGCCGAGCCAAGCCGACCATCCGGATTCAGATTCCACGGTGAAAATCAGCGAACCCACCTCATAGGATGGCTGCGTGGCCGGCACAGTTGCGCTGGCGCCAAACAATGAAACGGAAGCTCTCGTACCATTCACAGATTCGTCGACGAAGTTGTAATCAAAACGCATCATGCCCGACAGTCCATCCCAGGGAAGGTCGGCGTTGTATTGAATACTCGCGACAGTTTTCCACTCTGGCACCGCCGGCAGTGGGTCGCCTCTCTCACCGGCGACAATAGTCCCATTGTTCAATACGATGTCATCGTCGATCCCCGCATCGATATAAGTGGCTGCGGCGCTAAACTCCCAGTTCTCGGTTATTTGAAAAGCCATGGTGCCTTCAAACCCATCGATCGATGCATTGCCTGCGTTGACAGTGGTCGCGCCCGCGACAGGCAGTGCCACATTAATCTGGTAGTCCTCCCAATCCATGATAAAGACAGTGAGGTTTGTCAGCAGGCGTCCGTCCATCCAGGTCGCCTTGCCACCAAACTCGTAGTTAATGAGACGGTCAGGGCCAAACACCTCGGGCGCTCCGAGTGCAATTGATGATGGATTCTGCGTCACTCCTCCGTTTTGGCCGCCGACGCGTACTCCTTCGGAGTAGGTGACGTACAGCATGGAATCGTCTGTGGGAGTCCAGGTCAGATTGACTCGCGGACTGAAATCTTCCGTGGTTTCTGAGACACTGAACGTATCAAAAACCTGGTTCACAAACAGGGAGTTTTCGTTGACACCCCGGTCTGTTTCAAACCAGCGTCCGCCAAAAGCCGCAGTCAGCGTATCGGTCAATCGATAACTGAATTCTGCGAAAACAGCGAAGGTTTCGATATCTTGGCGCTGACCGTTGAGATTACCTCCCGACAGGCCATTGTAGGTGCGATCCGAACGGAATCCCTGATCGAACCAGTCGTTGGTAGGCTCGACTCCGTAATAGGTGAAGATCGAGCCACCTCCGCCGTTAGCCGCAAAATCGTCCACGGTGGACAGATAATCCCAATCGTTGTTCGTGCGTTCGTAAAATGCTCCCACCAGCCAGTTGAACTTGTTCGCGCCGTCATCTTTGGACACGAGGCGCACTTCCTGAGCAAAGGAGCGGATTTCCTGGTCCAGACTGATCGTGCCTGTAGGGTCAGGGCCAAAATCGTTGTAATTTACAAATAGATAGCAGTAGGCGGTCGCCGCGCAAGTGTCGTAATCCAGAAAAGCGCGAATACCCGTGTAGTACTCCGCAATGTCCAGCCCGTTGGTTTTATAACTGGTCATGTACGCGGTGGAGTCGAAGTCGTAGTCAATGGTTCGGTTGTGGGTGCCGCCGGCAATTGTCAGGTCCGCAAAACCCAGATCACCCTGAATAATCAGGGACAGGTTGTACCACTCGTCATCCCGTTTTTCGTCCTTGAATTTGATCGTGTTCAGATCGCCAAAAGCCGGGTTGAAGTCAAACAGACCATCCACTTCCGAGTTTTGATAGATGATGCCGGCATCGATGGTCCAGTTTTCGTTCGGCTGCCAACGCACATAGAGACGCGCGCCCTTGGTCGTCCAGTCGTTAATGTCGTCTTCGACCTGATCGGCATTATTGCGGTCGCCATTTTCCGGAGAGTAGGCGCTTGTAGTTCCCAGTACGTTGTCTACATAGCCTCCCTCATGCTCATAGAAGCCCACGAGTCGCACGGCGAGCTTGTCAGGCACCGCGACGAGATTCATCGCGCCACTGAGGTTGTAAGATGGTTCTCCCTCGTCCAGGTAACCGCCCTCGGCCATGAACCAGCCGCCGTTCTCGCTGGTGTTGGGCTTGTTCGTGACAATCTTTAACGTCCCGGACTGTGATCCCGCCCCGTAGAGCGTCGGCTGAGGACCCGAAAGTGCTTCGATTCTTTCAATATCGTAGAGGCGCACATCCGGATTTTGGCCGTCGCGTGTTATGGGTATCTCATCGAGATAAAGCGTCGAGGAGCTGATTGTGTCAAAACCCGTGGGTTGCGAGAGCGCGCCGCGGAACGCGATCGTGGTGGCGCCGGGACCCCCTGTGCCAAAGGACACGCTGGTCAAGTCGCGCGCGTAGTCTTCAAAACCACGCAGCATGCCTTCGCGAATCGACTTTTCGTCGAAGGTCTGTATATAAAGGGGTACGTCCTGAACATCTTGTGCACGACGACGCGCGGTGACGATAGTTTCTTCGAGCTGCTGCGCGCCGGCTTCTTTGGGAACGCTTGCAAGAGCGGCCATTACACCGAGAGCGACGCCTGTGTGGACAAACGGAACACCTCTATTTTTCGGCACGCGGCAAACCTCTGGTTTTTTAATCAAATCAATGAATAATGCAAAGCCTATCGTGATGCTTCCGCGCCTATAGGACGCAAGCGCAAGCTGCGCCGTGCAATGCGCTACTGCGGTGTTGAAGACACGCCCATGCATTAGGACAACACCTCGATATGCAGACCTCAAAAGTAGTGATCGTCGGCGCAGGCATCGTCGGATTGAGTATTGCCTGGCAGCTCTGCCGCCGCGGTTTCCGCGACATTGTAGTTCTGGAAAAAGGGGCTGGCATTGGCGAGGGCTCCACCGGGGCGTCTTCGGCGATCTGCCGTCATCGCTACAGCAAGCTGGAGATGATTCGTCTCGCTCAGGCTGGTATCGATCAATACCGCAACTGGTCGACGTTCACTCAGCTGAGCAAGCCGCGGGCGCAATTTGTTAATGACGGCGTGCTCTGGTTCACCGGGTCCGATACCGGTTGGTCAGAGCGGGAACATCAACGTATGGCTAAGCTTGGTATCCGAACCTTTGTGCTGGATGACGCGGCACTACGCGAGGCATTTCCAGCGCTGAACCCCTGCATCAAGCCAGTGTCTCTGGAGTGTCTGGATGTACATGTATGCGGCGAAGGGGGCAAGCACCTATTGGAATTAGATGGGGGGCATATCGACCCTGTGAACGCCGCTGAGGACTTATTGGAAGCTTGTCGGGCGGCTGGGGTGGATGTGCGGTTTCGGCAGCGGGTGGTGGCTATGGACCAGAGCGGGGGCCGTGTGACGGGCGTAAAAACTGCGGAAGGGTCGCACATTGGCTCAGGCTGTGTCGTCAATGCCGCTGGTCCCTGGTGTAACGAGCTGTACCGGGCGATGGGAGTGGAAGCGCCCATGCCTTTGCGACCGGTGCGTATTCAGATTGTGTATCTCGATCGAACCCCGGAGTTGCCGGGCCGCATCCCCGTATGCGCGGACGTGGCCACGGGTATTTACTTTCGCACTCAGAATCGCGGGCAGCAGTTGCTCGTGGGTTCGGTACGAGAAGAGGATGATCGGGAACAGGTGGATACTCCGGACGATTTTTTGCGTGTAGCCGATGACGAGTTCAGCCGTGAAAAACTGCATCTGCTGCAGCACCGTTTACCCGGTCTGCAACTGAATCGTTCGATCCGTAGTTACTGCGGTCTGTACACGGTCAACCTGGCGGACGTGCACCCGGTGCTGGGACCTTATGGCCCCGAGGGATTTGTTGTCGCCAACGGTTTTAGCGGGCATGGGTTTAAAACGGCACCCGCTGTGGGAGCCATGGTGGCGGCGCAGATAAGTGGCGATTGGCTGGCCGGGGAGGAAGCGCTACCGGCAATTGCACAGCAGTTGGCACCGGGGCGATCGCCCATAGCGCTGGATTCGCGCTCCGTGCTTGCTTAGTAGTGAGGTTTGGAGGAGTGCTTGGTTCCGGCGATTAGCCCCAAAGTTCTGGTCGCGGAGCCAGGACCTCGCCGCCATCCAGGTACGCCAGACCGTGTGCGATATCGCCAGCGAGCAGCAAAGGCCCATCGATGTCCACGTAAGCGCAATACTGGCCGATGACAAAGCTCGGTGCCATCGACAGTGAACTTCCCATCATGTTGCCGACCATCAGCGCCATGTCAGCCTGCTTGGCCGCCTCGGCCAGGCGCAGAGCCTCCGTCAGACCGCCGCATTTGTCGAGTTTGATGTTGAGCACGTCGTAGCGTTGGGACGCCGTCGCAAACTCTCCCATGTGCAAGCAGGATTCATCTGCGCCCAAGGGCACCGGAGACGAAAAGCCCTCGAGTGCGTGGTCGGCATGACGCGCCAGGGGTTGTTCGATCATGGTGACCCCAAGACGTTCGCAGTGTGGCAGATACTCTTTGAGCTGCGCAAAGGTCCAACCCTGGTTTACGTCTATGATCAGTGTGGCGTCCGGGCGCCGCGCGCGAATTGCTTCAAGTCGCTCGATGGGTTTATCGGCATCCAGCTTAATCTTGAGGTGAGGATAACGAGTTGCTGTGCTCGCACGCTCCGCCATGACCTCGATGGCTTCGATGCTAATGGTAAAAACCGTGGTGAGGCGGCGCGGCTCCAGTAGCAGCGTGTTCCAAACACTGCGGCCATCGCGTTTTGCCTGATAGTCCCAGAACGCACAATCCAACGCATTCCGTGCTCCGCAGGGCGGTAGTAGTGTCTGAATTTTTTCGAGGCTCAGATCGTCGTTAATGGAGTCGGCGATCCTATCGAGATCGGCCATCATGCTTTCGACGGTTTCGTCGAGGTAATAAGTGCCTACGGACTCACCGTGACCCCTGCACCCATCATGCTCCAGGGTTACACGCAGAGTTTCGGTGTCTACAAAGGTATGCCCGGTTATCGTGAAAGGCTGTTCAAGCTCAAAGATGACTTTTTCGATGCGCAGTTGCATGGGCGAGAATCCGGTTAGGTATGGTTCAAGGCTATAGCCCGGCGATCAGGCGTGCGGTGCCTTCACGCATTGGATCAACGCAGGGCAGTTGGTAGCAATCTTCGAGCGCGCGGAGATAGTCATCGCATTCTCCAGCATCAAGCGTGCTGGTATTTACGGCAATGCCAAGGCAACGGGTGTGAGGATTGGTCAGCGCCGCGATGTCGACGGTGCGCTGAATGACCTCACCGATCGACGGTAGTGGCGTATCTGGCCAGCCGCTGACGTGGGTGCGTCGCGCTTCGTGGCAGACCACAAAGCCGTCGGGCTGCGAGCCGATGAGCAGGCCGTGACTCACCGCGGCATACCCCGGATGAAAAATGCCGCCCTGTCCTTCGATGACATCCCAGTGCTGTGGATCGTTGTCAGGTGATAACAGTTCTGCCGCGCCGGAAATAAAGTCGGCTACCACGCAGTCTATAGGTATGCCGCGGCCCGCCAACATGATCCCGGTTTGTCCTGAGGCGCGAAAATCCGCATTCAGGCCAGCGCTACGCATGTCGCGCTCCATGCACAGAGCCGTGTACTTCTTTCCCAGTGCGCAGTCTGTACCGACGGTCAGCAGGCGCTTGCCGTTGCGTGGTTTACCTGTTCCCACTGGGATTCCCGGGGGCGGTGTCCGCACGTCTATCAGTCGCGAGCCGCCGGCGTCTGCGGCATCGACGAGCGCCGCAATGCTGTCGAGTCGGGTGTGCAAGCCAGCTACTACGTCGATACCCGCTCTGGCTGCGCTGCAGAGCGTGTCTACCCAGGTGTCTGGAATCGACCCGCCGATTAGGGCCGTGCCGACAATCAGAGAGCGGGCACCCGCTTCCAGCGCAGTGGGAATTCCCATATCGGGCAGCCCAAGATCCGTAGCTGTGTTGCTTAGACGCAGTTGTCCAACGCATAAATGCGGTCGCCAGTCCGCGATGCCCTGCGCAGTCTTCGCATAGCTTGGTCGACTTTCGTCACCGAGAAACAGCAGGTAAGGGCTTTGTAGTTGAAGTTCGAGCATGCCACGCGTCCAGTTTGTTACAGGGCTCAGGTTTCGGGACTGCTCACCGCGTTGACTGTTTTCAGGTTTTCGATGGTATGCAGGAAAATACGTCTGGCCGAAACCGGGGAAACTTCACTGTCAAAGTACACCGAATTACGTAAGCCGATTAGAAGCGAGTAAGCGATCTCCGCGGCGTCGACCTGGGAGATTGGTCCGCTCATGGGGGCATCGGCAAAGACCCTCTCCAGGAAGCGCTTGCACTGTTGGTCAAAGAGAGACTTGGTATCGCGCATCACGCCATCGTGCACCGCCTCACCAAAGCACTCCAGCATAAAGCCGATCTCCGCATTGCTGCTCGTATCGCCCGCGAACCAGAGCTCTGCGATGAGGCTCGGCTGTTGCTCTACAGGTTCTGCACTGATTGCTGTCACGCGCTCGAGAAACCACTGCGCTACGGTTGCGAAGTACTGCTCGAGGATGCCTTCCTTGCCAGAAAAGTAGTAGAGCAAGTGGCTTGGTGACATGCCGGCCTGCTCCGCTATGTCGGCCAGCGTTGTGTTGCTGTATCCCTTTTCCAGAATGCAGTCATGCAGCGCCCGAAAAATGATGCGCCGACGTTTCTCTCCGCGCGCCTGACGACCGGGACTCATCGCAGGTGAGCGGGCTTTTTTTTCTTGAACAATATTCAAGTCTGGCCTATCCTCATGGCAATCTGCCACTAAAAAAATACGAAAGGCTGAATGTTCTATGAGTGTACATGGCTTACGCATTGTCATCACGGGCGGCGCCGCTGGAATTGGTGCGGGAACTGCGCGCCTCGCTGCCGAGCGAGGGGCCAAAGTTGTTATCTCTGATCTCAACGATGAGGCAGGAGAGAATCTAGCGCAAAGCCTACGAGATTCGGGCGCAGAGGCGATCTATCAACATTGCGATGTGATGGTCGATGACGATGTAGAGCATCTAATGCGCGTGGCGGCGGATGCGTTTGGCGGTATCGACGTGTTGCACAACAATGCGGGCATTCACGAAAGTATGCTCACAAAGGAGCTTTCGCTGGAATCCATGAGCCGCGAGACGTTCGAGCGCGTCGTGGGTATCAACCTTACGGGCGCCTGGCTGTGCGCCAAATATGCCCTCCCTTACCTTCGCGAGAGTGATAGTGCGTCTATTATTATGGCGGGCTCTACGAGCTCCTTGACCGGGTACCCGCAATGTCAGGCCTACGGCGCCAGCAAAGGTGGCGTCATGCAACTGACAAAAATGCTCGCGGTCGATCTTGCGCCCGACAGCATACGAGTGAACTGTTACTGCCCAGGCTCTATCCATACGCAAATGGTCGACAAATTTCTCGAGGCAGCACCCGATCCGCAGGCGATGCTGAATACGATGACCATGACGCATCTTGTGCCAAGAATGGGGCAGCCCATTGATGTGGCCGAGTTGGTTTGCTTTCTGGCAAGCCCGGAGTCAGCCTTTGTAAACGGCGTCGTCTGGAACATAGACGGCGGCTCGCTAGCCTGGCGTGGCACCCTCGATGTACTCGGAATGGAGCCAAAAACATGAGTATTTCAGCGCAAGATAAGGTCGAGATTCTTGAGCTCTTGTCCCGCTCAGCCTATGCCTACGATGAGCGCAAGCTCGATATGCTGGCCGCCTGTTTTACCGAGGACGCGCAGTTCAGCATTCTGATCCGGGATGCGGATATGATGGGTCCGTTTGATGGCCGCGAGGCGATTATGGGCCTGTATCGCGGCGCGCTGGAGCAGCAGACAGATGTGCGTCGTCACGTTGTGTCTAATGCGTTTTTCGATCGCGAAACCGAAGATCCAAAGATTATCTCAAACCTAACCCTGTTTGCCACAGACTCCGGGGACACGCGTCTGCTGACCACCGGTGTCTATAGCGATACTGTGCGTCACGAAGATGGCGTCTGGCGCCTTTACCGGCGACACCTGGATCTGGATGGTCCTTATTAGAGCGCCCCTATGAATATCGGAAAAATCCCTGCGAAAACTGCGCGTCTGGCACCTGCGCGCGAAGCTGTGGTTGATCCGCACTCGCAGCGGCGCATCAGCTACGGGGAATTGGATGAGCGAGTAAGAAGACTCGCCAATGGTCTGTTGGCGCAGTACGGAGCGCAAAAGGGCGATCGCATTGCGATACTCTCGAAAAATTGCATTGAGTACATAGAGCTTATGTACGCCTGTGCCCGATGTGGGTTGATAGCTCAGCCGCTGAACTGGAGGCTCTCCGTTGAAGAATTGGAGCGCATAGTCAGTGACGGCGAGCCTCTGCTTATCGCGGCCTCGAGTGAATACAGCAGCGAGGCCATGGCGCTACAGCAGCGAGGTGCACTGGCGCATCTTCTCGAGTTCGGCAGCGGTTCCGACGGCTCCTACGAATCACTGATTGCTACCAGCGATGAGCACGAGCCAGATCCCGAAGACATGATTGGCGGTGATGACCCGGCATTGATTCTGTATACAGGTGGAACGACGGGGCAATCCAAGGGGGCGTTGCATACTCACCACAGCCTGTTTATGGGCATGCTCAATCAAACCGTTGCCGAGCGTATTGTGGCATCGGATGTTTACCTGTTGACCGGACAGATGTTCCATATACCCGTTGCTCTGGCGATGAATTACATGGCGCATGGCTGCCCGTTGGTATTAATCAACTTTGACGCGAAGCTTGCGCTCGAGCTGATAGAGCAGGAGAAGGTTACGGCGTTTCTTGGCGTGACGACCATGCTCAACTGGATGATGGCGGTGGAGAATTTTGCTGACTACGACCTGAGCAGTCTGCGCAATATTCAGTACGGCGGCGGACCCATGCCGCGCAGCGTAGTCGCAGCGGCTCTGGATGCCTTTCCCTGCACTCTGATTCAGGGTTACGGCCAGACCGAGGGAATGACCATGAGCTTCCTTTCTCAGGAAGATCACGTGGCGGCCATCGCAGATCAGCACCCGGAGCGCCTATCTTCCTGTGGTCGCGAAGGGTTTGTAACCAGTATCAAGCTGGTTAGTGAGAACGGTGAGGAGGTACCTCGTGACGGAGTGACACCGGGTGAAATCCTGGTGAAATCTGAAGCGAACATGGTGGGCTACTGGCGACGCCCGGACCTCACTGAGGCCGCCTTTCGGGATGGCTGGATGTGCACCGGAGACGTCGCCATGTGGGATGCCGACGGGTATATTTTTATCGTGGATCGCGCCAAGGATATGATTATTTCCGGCGGGGAGAATATCTACAGCACCCAGGTCGAAGCCGCGATTCACCAGCATGCGGCGGTACTTGAGTCTGCGGTGTTTGGTGTCCCGGATGACGAGTGGGGCGAAGCAGTAAAAGCCGTGGTGGTGCTCAAGCCAGGGCAGCAAGCGACTGCGGAGGAGATTATCGCTACGGCCAGCGAACATCTGGCTTCCTATCAAAAGCCACGTTCCATTGATTTTGTCGACAGTCTGCCCAAGGCGCCTACCGGGAAAATACTCAAGCGGTTGCTGCGCGACCCCTACTGGAAATCCCGGGAGAGTCAGGTGTGAGTCCGCTGCTGGATGACCGTATACTGGCCTGCATCGGTCGCACGAGCGAACCGCGTCGGGAGATCGTCACGCGGCGGGATATCCGCAAGTACGCGGTCGCCACGGGGAATCAACAGCGGCGCTATCTGGACGGTGACGAAGCTCCGCCTCTGTTTCATCTGAGCCTTTTCTGGGACGTGGTTGAACTGAGTGAGTTGACGCCGGACGGGGTGTCAATAGACACGCTGCTGCCCAGGTTTCCCCTCGAAAAGGCCATGGCTGGCGGTCTGCATATTGACTATCACCGTCAGATTCGCCCCGGGGACTGGCTGACGGCGACGCGGACCTTGACCAATATTTACGACAAGCAAGGTCGTAGCGGCGCACTGATTTTCTATGAAGTAACCATGCACATCGTAGATGACGCCGGGGACGCGGTTGTGACAGAGAAGACCACAAGGATTCTCCGATGACCGGCGAAGTAATGAAAGATCGCTTCAGCGATGTTGCGGTGGGAGACACTTTGCCCGAGCGACAGCACACGCCGGACAATGTCCAATTGATGCTTTACAACGCCGCGTTGTGGAACGGTCATCGTATTCACTTTGATGAGCCTTACACGAAAGACGTCGAGGGGTATCCGGGCTTGGTTATTGCCGGGCCGTTGCTCGGCGACTGGTTACATCAGACCCTCACGGAATGGCTGGGGGATGACGGACAAATCATCTCTATTGAGTACTCCAATCGCATCGCCTCGTATATTGGAGAAACGCTGAGCTGCGGTGGGAAGGTATTAGCCGTAGATGAGCAGGAGCGTCTTGTTGACGTGGAGGTCTACGTACGCAACGAGGCCAATGATGTCATAACACCGGGTCGTGCGATGGTGCGCTTCGACAAGGTGAACAAGGTGGCTGACAATGCGTGAGTCGTGGAGATCAAGCTGTGTCTGTTGAGATGCGCGGTAAAGTCGCGTTAGTCGGCGCCGCAGACACGGCTGTGGGCTCGCTGCCGGACCGATCGCCTATGGAACTGTGTGTTGAAGCCGCACTCGCCGCTCTGAATGATGCGGGACTGACGCTTCAGGACGTAGATGGCCTGGTTACCTGCAATTCCATGGCGCAGCCCATGCTGTATCACGCTGAGGCAATGGCGGAATACCTGCAGATTTTTCCGCGCTACTGTTTTGCTGCTGGTGCGGGTGGCGGGACAACTTTTTCGGTGCTGCACCATGCTGCATCTGCAATTGTCACGGGTATGGCGAACACGGTTGTCATTGCAATGGCCGATAGCCTGCGCACGGGACTTAGCCGTGAGCAGGCGCTAATGATGCAGTCTGCGACCGGACATCCGCAATTTGAACAACCGTATGGTGCGACGGTACCTGCCTACTACGCGCTGATCGCGCAGGCTCACATGCACAAATTTGGGACGACGTCAGAGCAGTTGGCGCATATTGCCGTCGCAGCACGTGCGCATGCGGTACTTAATCCCGCTGCGCAGATGTGCGAGCCGATCACAGTAGGTGACGTTGAGAACTCACGCCCGATCGCGGATCCGCTGCGCCTCCTTGATTGCTCCCTGGTATCGGATGGCGGTTCTGCGATTGTAATGACATCGGCAGAACGCGCCCGGGACTTGCGTCACCATCCCGTGTATTTTTTGGGTGTGGGCGAGGGGCACACACATGAGCATATCAGTCAGGCACATGACCTCACTACGTCCTCGGCAAAGGAGGCAGGCGAGCGAGCTTACGCCATGGCGGGCCTTGGACCTCAGGACATGAACTTTGCCCAACTCTACGACTGCTTTACGCCCACGGTTCTGGTTGAGCTTGAGGATTTAGGCTTTTGTGCCAAAGGCGAGGGCGGTGCCTTTGCAGCCTCGGGCGGTATTGGACCCGGTGGAAGCCTGCCGGTAAACACCCATGGCGGTCTTTTGTCACATAGTCACGCGGGTAATCCAGGCTCCATGTTTGCGCTGACAGAAAGTGTCTGTCAGCTACGGCATTTGGCGGGGGAGCGCCAGGTGCCGAATGCTGAGGTCGGCCTGGTACATGCGCAAGGTGGAATTATGTCTTCGCACACGGCGCTAATTCTGGGTCGGGAGGCGTCCTGATATGCGGCGTACTCAGCCCGTCAGGAACAGTTTTTCCGAACCGTGGTTTGATGCCTGCAATCGGGGTCGTTTGCTATTGCAGCGCTGCGACAGCTGTACCAAATACCAGTTTTATCCGCGAATCCTCTGTACGCATTGCGGTGCGGGTACTCCGGCGTGGGCAGAGGTCTCAGGTGCGGGCACGGTCGCAAGTTTTAGTATTGTGCGTCACGCGATATCAAAGGGGTACAGTGCACCCTACGTCGTCGGTCTGATCCAATTGGCTGAGGGCCCACGATTGATGAGCAATATAGTCGACGGCGATTTAGACGCGCTGAGTATAGGTATGCCCGTGGCCGTGCGTTTTGAGTCCTGGGCCGAGGACGTGAGCTTGCCGGTCTTCACGCCGGTCGAGAAGAAGGAGGTAGAGTTCCTATGAATGCACCAGAAGCTATTCCCCTGGCGATTATTAACCCCGATGCGCCCGACGATTCGCTTGAAGCAAAACAACCGTCTGTTGATAACGGCACTCGAAATCACGGCAAAGCGGGTTATTTCAGTCGCGAATACATGCAGCTCGAATGGGAGCGTCTCTGGACCCAGAGCTGGCTTATTGCTGGGATTAGCTCAGATCTAGCCGAAATTGACGATTACTTTTTGTTTGATATCGGCGAAGAGTCGATCATCGTTACAAGAACCAAAGACGGCGTGCAGGCCTTTTACAACGTTTGTAGTCATCGCGGGGCTCGACTGCTTAGCGAAGAGCGCGGCAACCGCAATGTGTTCGTCTGCCCATTTCATCACTGGAGCTTCCATAACAATGGCGAACTCCGTCGCATTACCGATGAAGAGACCTTTCACCCCGACGTTATTGCGCATCGCCCGGGGCTGACGCCGGTGCGCTGTCAGGAGCACGCAGGCATTGTCTTCGTGTGTATGGATAACGATGCGCAACCGCTGGATACAATGCTTGGTCTGCCAGAAGGCTACCTCGAGAACTATCGCATCTCCGAGATGCGCGTCGTACGCCACGTGCGCAGCGAGTGGGGCGCAAACTGGAAGGTGGGCGTAGAGGCGTTCTATGAGAGCTATCACCTGCATTCTGTGCACCCCGAGACTCGCGGCGTTATGGGCGATCTAAATGTGCAGTATGACCTGTATCCGAACGGTGCCAGCCGCATGATTGTTCCGCTCGGCCAACCCAGCCCGCGAATACAGGACCAGGAAACGGTTAACGAAGGTTTGCAGATGATGTTGCGCGATGCTGGCGTCGATCCGGCGGGTTTCACCGGCACCGCGGCCGATGTGCGCCGCGCGATTCAGCTTGGCAAGCGTGAGCGTGCCGAGCGTTTGGGGCTCGATTACTCACGCTTTGTGGACGGTCAACTCTCAGATAGCTGGGCGACGGGCATTTTTCCGAATGTGCAGATTGGCTGTCACCCGGAGGCAATTTTTCTGATGCGCTTTTTGCCTCACGAAACAGATCCTGAGCGCTTTTACTACGATACGATGACTCTGCTTATCCCTGCTGATGACCCCAACTACTGCCCCCCGGCGTGGATGGGTTTACCGGAAGGGACAGATGTAACAGGGCAGGTGCGGCCGGCCACAGAGCACTATGCGATTGATGAAGACGCAAACCTTGGGCTTGTGCTGAGCCAGGATTCGACGTTGCTCCCCGTGGTGCAGCAAGGTATGCGCAGCCGAGGATTCAGCGGACAACTATGGAGCGAGCAGGAGCAGCGCTTGCGTCATTTTCATATTGAGCTCGAGCGACGCTTGGGACTTGAGAATAATTAGAGTTTGACCCTTATGAGGACGATAAAAATGCAGAAAACCTTCAAACGTTCAACACGATATGAAAACTGGCAACTTGCCAAGCGGGCGATGCTATTGGGGCTGGCGCCCACGCTGGTGCTGGGGAGTGCTCCGGGATTTTCGCAAAAGCTCGAAGAGGTTGTGGTAACAGCCACCCGGCGTGCGGAGACGGATATTCAAAGCACGTCGATTGCCGTGACACCGGTGTCCGAAGAACAGATTACACGGCTGATACCCCGGGATCTGGGTGACGTGCTGGTCTACGCACCAAACGTCATTGACGGGAAGCAACCCGGTTTTAAAGCAGCGAACTTTGCGATTCGTGGCGTCGGGCAAAACGGCATCATTCTGTATTTTGAAAACCAGGTCGGTGTCATCGTGGACGACTTTGTTATTCCACACATCCAGACCGCAAACATCGAGATGTTGGATATCTCCAGCGTCGAAATTCTGCGCGGACCTCAGGGTACCTTGTTTGGCAAGAACACGACGGGAGGTGTGATCAACGTAAAGACTAATCGCCCGGAGCTGGAAGAAAGCACGCTGAGTATTCAAGGCCAGGTGGCCGATTTTGGTACCCGGGAACTGCGCGGCGTGGCGAATTTTGCTATCGGCGATACCATGGCCTTCCGCGTTGCCGCGATGCAGCGTGAGTCGGATGGCTTCTACGAAAACGGCGCGAGCTTTGGTCCGGTTACACCTTTTGATCCCAACTACCCGCTGGCCGGGGCGACCGGCCAGGGCGACGGCCAAAATGTTGGTGGCGACGACCTTTTCTCCGGACGCTTCAAATTCCGCTGGCAGCCGACGGAAAACCTCGACATTAATCTGTCCTATGAAATGGTGCGTGACCAAGGTGGGGCTCCACCGTCTGTGAACGGAACGCCAACGGACGGCGCCTACGTCTTTAACGCACTCGGCTTTACCCAGGATCCGGGTGATCGGGTCGACGTTGCCGCCGCCACAAACCGGAATGGTTTCCTGCTGGATATGGGTACTCGCGGTCATGAGATCGACGTGGATGGCTACTATGCCAACGTGGATTGGCGTTTTAGTGACAATTACACGCTGAGTGCGTTTGCCGGTCACCGTGAAACATCTTCCTGGTTGCCAAGCACCTATACCGGCGAAGTCGGCCCCGTGTCACTGTTTGACGCCAACCGACAGGACGAGCGGGAAACAACGCAGTATGAAGTGCGGATTGCCTCGGACTTGCAAAATGGCTTTAACTGGGTTGCCGGCGCTTTCTATCAGAAAGACGAAACTATTTTCACAGTAGCGCAGGTCCTGGGCTTTGTGGATATGACACTGGACAGCGCTGCATTGTTTGGCGACCCGCTGTTTTTCAACAACAACCCGCAGGTATTGTCGAATGGTCAGGATGCAGAATCCATCGCGTTCTACGCGGATGCGACCTTCGATCTGACCGATCGTTTACAGCTGGGTGGTGGCGTGCGCTTCACCAGTGAGGAGAAGGACTGGGTCGGGCGAAATCAAGTATTTGTCCAAGCCCTGGACGGTGGATTCGATCCCAATTTTACCTGGCGCGAACTGGGTGAGCCCTTGGCCGCTGCCGACTTTAACCGTTTCCCAACGGGCGTCGTGCGTGACTCTGAATCCTGGGACGAGCCCACATGGCGTTTGACCCTCAGCTATCAGGCGACAGACGATCTCTTTACTTACGTGAATTACTCGCGTGGTTTTAAGAGTGGCGGTTACAACGATCAGACGGGCACCGGCGGTAATCCTATCGAGGCTCTGCAGGCCCGCCCGGTCGATCCGGAAACAGCGGACTCCTTCGAGGTGGGTATGCGCTCCGAGTGGCTCGATAACCGCTTGCGTTTGAATCTGACCGGTTTCTACGTCACCTACGACGATTCTCAGCAGCAGTTGCTGGCTGAGATCGAAGCAGATCGCGATGGAGATGGCGTCAATGAGAGCACCTTCCAGGAAACGCGCTTTTTCAACGCCGCGGAAATTACAGTCTTCGGTCTGGAAGCCGAGGGCACCTGGATCGCCACCGAGAACTTTACGATTCAGGGCAGCCTGGGTCTGCTTGATAGTGAGTTCGACCAGTTTCAGGCGGATACCAACTTTGACGGGACGATTGACACAGACCTTAGCAACAATGCGGTAGCCCGAGCGCCAGACATGACCTGGAACCTGGACTTTCTCTATGACCAGCAATTTTCCGGCGGCACCCTGGACTACGCGTTGAATGTTAACTATGTAGACGAGGCAGTGTATGCCTATACCTCTGTGCCCGGAACCGCCGACGGCATTACCGATGAGCGAACCCTGGTGAACGCGTCGGTGACCTATCGCTCCAATGAGGGTGGTTGGTGGTTGCGCGCCTTTGGCAAGAACCTGACGGATGAAGAGTATCGTGTGGGTGAGCTGCCAGTGGCCAACTTGTGGGTCATGTCCTTTTACGGCGCGCCGCGCATGCTGGGTATCGAAGCCGGTATGGACTTTGGTTGGTAGAGGCATTGCCGATGAGACCGGGGTCGGCTCTGCTGCCCCCGGTTTTTTTTAGCCTGTTTTCTGGTGTGATCTCCGGTTAATGCCGGTATGAGGTATTGAAAATGTTCGACCGCTGTGAAAGCTCTTTCTATACAAGCCAGGGCGGGAGACACGAGTAAGATGAATAGCACCGATATCATCCTGCATCATTTTGACGCCTCTCCATTTGCAGAAAAAGTCCGCCTGGCACTGGGCTTGAAAGGTCTGTCCTGGCGCTCCGTGGAGATACCCATGGTGATGCCAAAGCCGATGCTGACGGCTCTCACCGGTGGTTATCGCAAGACGCCAGTCATGCAGATAGGTGCCGACATCTACTGTGATACTCAGGGCATTGCTCTTGAGTTGGAACGTCGTTTTCCACAGCCCACGTTGTTTCCGGATAACTCGGAGGCGCTGGCGATGGTGCTCAGTCACTGGAGTGATAACGCGTTTTTTCGTCCGGGAGCGGCTCTGTCGATGGCAACCAACGCGGGACTTCCAGAGGATGTGCTGCGCGATCGAGAGGCATTTTTTACCTTCCTTGATTTCGACAGTATGCATGCGCGTATCCCACATTTCTTTGCGCAATTTCGTGCGCAGCTCCAGCTGCTTGAGTCGATGCTGGAAGATGGCAGATCCTATTTGCTGGGCGACCGACCCGGGTGGGTCGACGTTCTTGCTTACTTTCCCTTGTGGATGGCGCGGGGAAACATTGCGGCCACCGCGGAGCTAGTCGCGCCACTGCAAGTGTTGCAAGACTGGGAAGCACGCATGCAGTCCCTAGGTCACGGTCACTGCCAGACGGTCAGTGCCGAAGACGCGCTGCAGTGCGCTGCCAACAGTATTTCTAGATCAACTGCCTGGGTTGAGTCCTCAGCCTGGTCTGCTGATTTACAGGCGGGAGCGGAAGTGATTGTGACGCCAGAGGACTACGGCGCGGTGCCGGTGGAGGGGACCCTGTTGCGGCTCTCGCAGCGCGACATCGCGATACAGCGCAAAGAGAATGCATTGGGCGAGATCACGGTACATTTCCCAAGAACAGGGTACGAGGTGAAAAAAAAGTGATAAGAGAATGCTCAAATAACGGCGTACGTGATTCCCTGGGCCTATGCTTTGCATTGTTTCTGGGCCTGGCGGCATCGACTAACTACGCGTCAGACGCAGCTGAGATTTTGTATAAAACGCACTGTGCCGAGTGTCACAACGGGACCGTTGCCAAAGCACCACCACGCTCTCTGCTGGCGATCATGGCGGGAAGTTCAGTGCTCCGCGCCATGGAATCCGGGGTTATGCAAAGTTACGCGGCAGATTTGAGCGCGCAGGAGCGAGAAGTCCTCGCCGCGCATTTGACCGGAGCAGATCTAGAGAGCCTGAGCAAGCCTGAAGCGTCCACCGCAAACTATTGCGAGGCGTCGCTCGCTGCTCCGGGCCTGGCGGCCTCAGAGGTGCCGAGTCTTTGGGGTACTACCCCTGATAATCAGCGCCATTATGGCGCCGAGCTAACTTCTATTGCGGCCATAGATATTCCCCGGTTGGAGTTGCAATGGGCCTTCGCCTATCCAGAGGCCATACGAGCACGATCCCAGCCCGCGGTGTCGGGAGATACGCTTTTTGTGGGCAGTCAGAATGGCAGTGTTTTCGCCATCGATAAGCATTCCGGTTGCATTCGCTGGGTTTTCTCAACCATCGCAGAGATTCGCACTGGGATTGTGATAGGCGAACATCATCCCGATTCTGGCGCCAAGCCGACGCTTCTTTACTTCGGTGATCTTGTTGGGAATGTGTACGCGGTCGATGCGAATACCGGTCAGCTAGCTTGGCGCGATCGCCCGGATATACACCCCAGTCTTACTTTGACCGCGGCGCCTGCACTACATGACGAGGTGCTTTACGTGCCGTTGTCTTCCCTCGAGGTTACCGAGGCTGCGGATCCTGGCTACGCCTGCTGTACTTTTCAGGGCGGGGTCGCCGCCTATAGCGCGATCACCGGTGAAAAACTCTGGGTTGGGCGCACAATCCACACGCCTCCGGTTGTGGTGGGGAAAAACGCTCTGGGTACTGATCGAATCGCACCCTCGGGTGCTCCGGTTTGGAATACACCGAGCATCGATTCAAAACGCGGCCTGTTGTATGTGGGTACCGGTGAGAACTATTCGTCACCCGCCAACGACACCAGTGATGCCATCGTAGCGCTCCGACTGGACACCGGTGAGATCGCCTGGCATCGGCAGATGACTGCTCGCGATGCCTGGAACATGGGCTGCGAGACGAGCGCGCGAATTAATTGTCCACCAGAAGATGGCCCGGACTACGATTTCGGCGCAGCCACGATTATTGCGCAGGACGCAAAGGGGCGAGACTTGCTGCTAGCGGGGCAGAAATCCGGTGAGGTGCATGCACTGAATCTGGATGCTAACGGAGAGATCGTCTGGCAGCGCAAGCTCGGTCGCGGAGGTATACAGGGTGGCGTGCATTTTGGCATGGCACTCAATCAGCAGACTTTGTATGTGCCCATGTCCGATTTTGACGGTGGAGCCCGCTGGTCTGGCACGCCCATGCCCGGTATGTTCGCGCTGGACGTTACTAGTGGCGAGACTCTGTGGTATGCCGCGGCCAAAGACGAATGCCGAGGCCGGGAGTTCTGCCAGCCCGGTATTTCGGCACCCGCTTCGTCCCTGGATGGGGGTGTGCTGGCGGGTGCCATGGATGGCGTTTTGCGCGTCTATGACCAGAAGACCGGCGAAGTCGTTTGGCGCTACGACACGGCCGTCGACTTTACTTCGACTGCCGGTGACACCGCGAGCGGTGGATCAATGGGTGGCGCATCGGGGCCCGTGCTCAGTGGGGACATGCTATTCGTAAACTCGGGCTACGGAATTTATTTCCATATGCCGGGTAACGTGCTGCTCGGGTTCAAAGTTAAGGAGTAATCCACGGAAGCGGGTTAGAGCCTTTGGATGGGGGCTTGAGTTAGCTTGGGGGCAATCGCGAGAGGGCCTGAAGGCGGCCCGCTTAACGCCCGCCTGCGAGATTTTTTAGGCAGAGATGCCGAGGCCGGCACTCAATCACTGTCTTTTTCGTCGCGTTCGCGGACCTTAATGCGAGCCACCATGTCGTGAAGCGTCTCCAGTAGCTCGTCTCTTTCTTTTTCGAGACTATTGGTGTCTCTTCCGTCGTGCTCACCGGGGCTTTTATCCAGGGTTTTCAGCTGCGCGTCGATTTTCTCGATTTTCAGGCGCAGCTTTTCCGCCGTTGCGGCGTCGTCCGCCTTGTCAAAGGCGATATCCTCGGCCATGACCTGCCCAATGCTCATGCGCTTAGCTATGGTTACTGGAGGCATTACCGTTTCTCCATCTTGCAAGACTCGGGTGTTCATAAAATTGGGAGAGACTATTTCGATACCTGCGGCATGTAGTGCATCAAGCATGGCAGCAAGAAGCGCCGAGCGCGCTGAGATAAGGCTTTGAATATCCTCTAGCAGGCCCGCAACGCGGTAGGTGACAGAGAAATCGCCCAACTCGCGAATGTGCACGAAACAGTCTTTCAAACCCGAGGCTTGAGCCGCCCCTCTGAGTACGTCTCCCGCTTTGGTTTGCGAGAGGTCATACCCGAGCGATACCTCTGCGGTAATTATAGATCCAGATGCGCGCACCACCTTGAGCGGTTGAGTGACCATGTAGATGTTGGGCACTGTCACCAGATCCCGGAATTCGGTTTGAATTTCGGTCTGCAACAGGTCCATCTCAGTGATTCTGCCGGTTAGATCCGCCACTGTAATGAAGTCGCCGGGGCGTGCTTTTCCAGCCGATTTGAGCATAAAGCCGGCGAGAATGTTACCGATGAATGTGGTCGAAGAGAACGCGATTGATGCGCTTAGTAAAATCCCCATCAGGCTGAGTAGCTGGCCGCGAAGGGAATCACCTATGGGTAACGCCAGAATTAAGGCGAGCAGACCGGTCAGAGTGAGCGTCAGCATGATGAGTTGGAAGCGGAACTGCATGTCCGGGGTTTTTTGCCAGCGTCGGCGCAGCAGCACGTTGGCCCCGATTAAGAGGAATAGCACCACCGCCAGGGTGGATAGCAACGGCAGGTAGGCATTGGCCAGTAAAAACAGCTTATTCACTCGCGAATATCTCCCTCCCGCGACTCGTATGCTTTTAGCGCAACGTTGCGCAGCGCTTGTCTATACAGCAGTCCAGCCGCCATCTACTTTGATGCTGTCGCCTGTGATCATGCCCGAGGCGTCGCTCGCGAGGAACAAAACGGCGTTTGCGACATCGTGCACCTTACCCAGCTTCCCCAAGGGTATCTTTGCGAGCACATTGCGTGCAAAGTCTGGATCGTCAAGCATTGGGCGCGTCATCGGTGTTTCGATAAAAGTGGGTGCTACGGAGTTCACGCGTATCCCAAGCGGTGCGAGTTCTACGGCGGTGGCTTTTGTCAAACCTTCGATTCCCGCTTTGGTCATGCAGTAAACACTTCTATTGATTGCCCCTACATGTCCCATCTGCGAACCCATGTGAATGATGGAGCCGCTACTATTAGTGCCGCCAACGCTACTGCGCGCCATAACCCGAGCAGCGGCTTGTGCGACTCTAAACGCGGCGCGAAGATTTAGTCCAAGCAGGGAGTCCAGCGCGTCCACATCGGCTTCGAGGAAACTCTGTGGACGATTGGTGCCCGCGTTATTCACCAATACATCGAGTTGCTCGAGTGCCTCGATCCGTTGCAGCAAAGCCTCTCCGGTGGCATCAAGGCACCAGGCCTCGATAGATCCGTCAATCTCAGCGCCGAGGCTATCGAGATCCTCCTGTGTGCGTGCCACCGCTATTACGTGCGCGCCCGCGGCACTCAGCGTTTCTGCGCAGGCGCGCCCGATCCCTTTACCTGCACCCGTAACGATCGCCACTTTACCCGCGAGGCTCAAAAGTTCGCTTGGATGTGTTTGTTCAGTAGGCATACTCATTGCGGGTCTCGTTCCTGGTCCGATAGTTCGAAAAACTGCGAAGCTGGTAGCGATTATTTAAATCAGCATTACATGCGTCGCTCATGGAAACCTATTGTTAAAATCTAGCTCTACAACAGACCTGTCGAGCAGCTGATGCGGCTCGCACTCTGACAAACAACTACAGTGGAAGTCAAAGCTACCGTACGTGCTAGGCTTCCGCAGCATTTACTGAGAGAGAGCAAGCAGTCATGGCAGTCACCGTTTTAAAACCCGGGTTTTCAAAGCAGGAAGCAAAGGATCAGGACAGTAAAGTCCGCGCGATCGTAGAAGGCATACTGGCGGATATTGAGGATCGCGGTAATGCGGCCGTGAAGGACTACTCCGAACGTTTCGATCACTGGGCGCCCGAGTCTTTTCGTCTCAGTCGATCAGAGATCGATGCCTGCTATGCAGAGCTGGACAACCAAGTGATCGAAGACATTCGTTTTGCGCAGACCCAGGTTCGTAATTTTGCGCAGATACAACGTGACTCGATGCTGGATGTTGAGCAGGAAACCTTGCCAGGCGTAGTGCTGGGTCACAAACACATACCCGTAAACAGTGTGGGCTGCTATGTGCCCGGTGGAAAGTATCCGCTCGTCGCGTCGGCGCACATGAGCGTTGTCACTGCTAAGGTTGCGGGCGTAGAGCGAGTTATCGCTGCCGCACCACCGTTTGACGGTAAACCTAGCCCCGCAATAGTGGTTGCTATGGATTTGGCAGGTGCGGACGAAATTTACTGTATGGGCGGTGTGCAGGCGGTTGGCGCGATGGCAATAGGCACCGAGACAATAGCGGCAGTGGACATGATTGTCGGCCCTGGCAATGCCTTTGTCGCCGAGGCAAAGCGTCAGCTCTTTGGCCGGGTGGGTATCGATCTGTTTGCGGGCCCGACGGAAACCCTGGTTATAGCCGATGACACGGTCGACGGCGAACTCTGCGCGGCCGATCTTTTGGGACAGGCGGAACACGGACCCAACTCTCCGGCGATTCTTCTCACCAACTCCCGGCAGCTGGCGGATGATACGGTGGCTGAGGTGGCCCGACAGCTCACCATACTGCCCACTGCAGAGGTTGCCGGTGCCGCCTGGAAGGATTACGGACAGGTAATTCTGTGTGAAAGTTATGAGGAGATGGTGGCCGTCGCTGATGATATTGCCTCTGAGCATGTGCAGGTTATGACCAGGGACCCACAGTATTTCCTCGACAATATGACGAATTATGGCGCCTTATTCCTTGGGCCTGAAACCAATGTCTCCTATGGCGACAAGGTGATAGGCACCAATCACACCTTACCCACAAAAAAGGCTGCCCGTTATACCGGAGGTCTTTGGGTCGGTAAATTCATCAAGACCTGCACGTATCAACGGGTCACCGAAGAAGCGTCCGTTGTGGTCGGCGAATACTGTTCGCGTCTCTGCGCGGTGGAAGGGTTTGCCGGCCATAAGGAGCAGGCTGACATCCGTGTCAGACGCTATACCAGGCAGAGCTCTTAGGCGCTGAAGTAAATGAGGGTATTGAGGGGGAGTGAGTGAGGATATTGAAAGTGCTGACGAATGTCTCTATGCACCGACGTTTACTGCTACGGCTTACCTCGTTGCTACTACTTTCAGGTTTTTCGATTCAGGTCCACGCTGTAGAGCTGGCAGCCCGTGAGGCTTTGTCTGCAGATGGCCTGCAGATCGCCTACGCCGAGGGCGGTACCGGCGACCTGACAATCGTGTTTGTCCACGGCTGGACTTGTGATCGCAGCTATTGGTCTGGTCAATTGTCGGTGTTTGCGGACCGCTATAGAGTTATTGCTGTGGATCTCGCGGGTCACGGCGAATCAGCGCTGGGCCGGGCACATTACAGTATGGCCAGTTTCGGCGCCGACGTCGCCGCTGCGGCTGCAGGCGAAGATCGGGTGGTGCTCGTGGGACACTCTATGGGCGGGCCTGTGATTCTGCAGGCGACTAAGTTGCTCGGCGATCGTGTGCTGGGCGTGATCGCTGTGGATACCTTGCATCAGATTGCGCCGCCGGTGACTTCGGCGGAGCAGTTGCAGGCGATGCTGGCCCCTCTGGAACAGAACTACGCGGCGGCAACTGAGCCACTACTTGCTTCAATGTTCACCGAAAGCGCAGATCCGCAGTTAAAGCGCCAAATCATCGACGATATGTTGGCGAGTGATCGAATTGTCGGACTGGGTGCACTTCGCGGCATGCTCCAAATGGACATTGCGGCGGAGCTAAGCGACCTTGATGTGCCACTGGTGTTGATCAACGCTAACAACAGGCCGACTAACTTTGACGCTATCCTGTCTCTGCATCCGAAGAGTGAGTTAAAACTGATGGACGGAGTAGGGCACTTCCTGATGATGGAGAATCCCGATAGGTTTAACGATCTGTTGCTCGGGGCGATTCAAACTTTCATTAACTAGCTAGTCTGCCTTTGGGCGGAACGGTGCAGTATGTGATGAAGACCGCAGCCACGCGGCGGCAACTAACTGTTGCGCCTGGCCTGCGCGTTTCCGCGCATTGAGTCGACTGATCGCAAGGCCTGTGCTGCTCGTGCTCGTGCTATATTCATTCCAATATCGCCTGAGTTATTGTGACTCAGCAGCGATTTGAATTCCAAGAATCGACAGACATGTCTACGCTATGGCATCACCATCAATTGTTTCAGACGGTGTTTCAGACGCTGTGTCCGGCCAAAGTCCGTCTGAACGCATAGCAGCCCTTAACCGTCGCTTTGTTGCCTGTCCTGGTTGCGATGCGCTGTGGGCTAGACCCGAGCTTCCGGTCGGTACTAGCGCGTGCTGCGCGCGCTGTGATTCGCAGATACTTGCACGCAAGGCCGAAAGCGCGGAGCGCACAGTGGCACTGCTGTCCTCGAGTATTGTGCTATTCATGCTGGTGGCGTTCTTCCCTTTCATGCGCATGGAAGCGGCTGGGCTCACCAATCAGATATCAGTGATCGAAGCCGTGTTTGGACTTTGGGTGTCGGGCTATCCGTGGTTGGCCTTCGCCTGCACGCTGCTGATCCTCGTTTTCCCGATGCTGAGAATTCTGCTTTCGATTCTCGTGGGCGCTCAGCTCTTACAGCATCGGCCTATGACAACCCGGCTGAGGAGTATTCTGGCCACAAATCAGGCAATAGCCCCCTGGGCGATGACCGAAATTTTTATGTTAGGTGTGGTCGTTTCACTGGTGAAAGTCGGGGCACTTGCCGACATCCATCTCGGCGCTGCATTCTGGGCGATGGGTGCGCTGACGGTCACCATGAGTCTGGGGTTCTCCGCACTGTGCGCTGATACTCTCTGGTCCAGAGCGCGGGCGAATTTATGAATACTGCATGTGAAGCAGGACTTGCAATGTGTAAAGTCTGCAACACCCTGACAGACCAGCCAGGGACGGCCTGCCTCGTATGTGGCAAGACTACAGCGCTTCCGCATGTGGTCACCCTGAAGCGAGTCTGGGCGTTCTGGATTGCAGGCCTGGCTGCCTATGTCCCGGGTAACTTGCTGCCGATTATGTTTACACACACACCAACAGGATCCTCTGGCTCGACGATTATTGGTGGTGTGGTTACGCTATCCCATCACGGCAGCTACGCGATTGCCGCCGTGATTTTCATCGCTAGCATCGTTGTTCCGCTCAGCAAATTTGCGGTGCTGGCTTGGATCACCCTCTCGATACAGCGCCACTGGATAGCCGATGAGCATGCCCGGCATCGCGCGCACGAGATTGCGGAGACATTGGGTAGCTGGTCGATGGTTGACGTTTTCGTGGTTGCGGCGCTTGCCGCTTTAATTCAGTTGGGTGGCGTAATGCGTGTCGAGCCCGGCCCTGGAGCAGAGTTCTTTGCACTGTCAGTGATTATGACAATGTTCGCGGCGCGGAGTTTGGATACGCGCTTGATATGGAGCACGCTTCGTGGGCGCTAGCTTGCAAGATAATGGTGAGCTCACAGTCGAGGCTGGCAAACGGCTGTCGTGGATCTGGGTGGTGCCGTTGTTCGTTGTGGCCGTGGCGGCCTGGACGGTGTACCGGAGCTACGTCGAAAGTGGCGTTATGGTTGAGATTCGTTTTGCTCAGGGCAAGGGAATCGAAGCGGGTAAGACAGAGATTCGCTACAAGGACGTGGTCGTCGGGACGGTTGATTCGCTGAGCCTCACCGATGACTTAAACGGCGTAATAGCGACAGCGCGCCTCGACCGGGAAGTAGAGCCCTATCTCGGTGAAACTACCGGTTTCTGGATTGTTACCGCGGCTATTTCGGGCACGTCTTTGCGTGGACTGAGCACGCTACTCTCAGGCGCTTACATCGAAGTGGACTGGTCTGAAATAGCGAGCGACCCCAGACGTGAGTTTGAGGGTCGCCTCGAACCACCCCTAACACCGCCGAGCGTCGGTGGTCGACACTTTGTCCTGAATGGGCTTGATGCAGGTTCTGTTGCGGTGGGGTCGCCAGTCATTTATCGCGGCTTGCAGGTGGGACAGGTAGAGCGGAGGGGTCTGAGCGAGGATTATCAGCGCATAGAGTTTGAGGTGTTTATCGAAGCGCCCTTCGATAGCCTCATAGCGACCAGTACTCGTTTCTATGACGTATCAGGGCTAGCGGTATCGGTCACGGCAGAGGGTGTTGCCCTGCAGATCGGGTCATTGCAAACGCTGGCTGCGGGGGGGGTGTCATTTTACACGCCGACTGGTGAGGTAGTTGCCCCGCCCGCTGCACCCGGACAACGTTTCACGCTGTTCAGCAATCGCGGCGCCGCCGAGGAGAGCTTTTTTGAGGCTGACGATGCCCCGCACTTTTACTTCAGTGCTGTGTTCGAAAGCACTCTGGAGGGACTCGAGCCGGGTGCGCCGGTGATTTGGCAGGGTATTCGTCTGGGTACAGTAGAAGATATAAAGCTTGATATTGGTGAGAGGCCCGGTGACAACACGCTGACGGTGATCCTGGATTTACAGCCCGCAAGAATTGGCCTTGATGTGGTGGGCGAAGAGCAGGCCAGGGACGACTTGTCGAGCTGGGTAGATTCGGGCATGCGGCTGGAAATAGCCACGAGCAATTTGCTGACAGGTAAGAAGTACCTGAACGTAGTTGAGCGACCTGATAGTGAGCCAGCGCGTATGCAGCGCGAGGCGATGCCGTATCCGCAGCTTCCTACTGTCGCATCATCAATGGGTGCGGTAACACAAAACCTGGGTGATATTGCCGAGTCTCTCGCCGGTGTCAGCTATGAAGAGCTGGCGACGTCGGCGACGAGCCTGCTGGTGAACGCGGCAACGCTGCTGGGCAGTGAGCAGGCGCAGGCGCTGCCAAAGACGCTCTCGCAAAGTCTTGCGTCAATTGACATGCTGGCGCAGCAGCTGGGCGGCGTCGCCAGCGAGGGCGAGGCAACACTCAGCGGCTTATCACCTGATTCAGCGCTATATATCGAACTTTCGCAAACCGTGCGCGAGCTTCGTGATGCAGCGCGTTCCGTTTCGGCGTTAGCGACATTGCTTGAGGAGAATCCGAATGCTCTGCTTACCGGTCGCAAGTAGCTTTCTGTTTGGGCGTAGGCGATCTATTTTTGTCATGCCGATGGCGTTTGCCCTCGCCGGTTGTACCAGTGCTCCTGAACTTGTTCGCTATACCTTGCCACCACCGATCTACGCTCAAACACCTGCTGTGACTGCGCCGGTAGTTATGGTCCCAGAGGTGCAACTACCTTCCTACGCGCAAGATCAGGGCATTGCTACCCAGAGTGGAGCGAGCACTATAAAGATTGATGCGAACCACCGCTGGACGGGTTATCCCTCTGAGATGCTGACGGGCGCTTTGATACAACGACTACGTCAGCAGGGGGTAAATGCCTGGTCGACAATGTCGGCAAGCCGTTTGCAAGGTGACTATCGGGCGATGGTCAGTTTCGATTCTTTTCTACGCAGCGCGCAGGGTGCGGCGTTGCTCACCGGTAGCGTCGACCTGATACGCGACAAGCAACAGGTCCGCTCAATACGTTTTGATATCGATGTGCCGGCGGCAGGCTACGCTTACGATGCCTATGCGCAAGCGGCTGCTTTGGGTGTTGGTCGACTTGCTGCGTTGATCAGAGACGCCCTTGATGACATGCCAGCAAAGAACGTTGGCGCCGGCATAGAAGAATCGCAATAGACTCAAAATCTCTCAGGACCTGACTATGAATGACCTCGCGTACGAATCCCGCACGCTACTGCAAGACCTGCATCACTGGGCAGAGGAACGTAAAGATGAGTTGTGGTTGGTGGAGCGGTGGAATTCAAACTCCCGGGAAATCACTTGGGCCCAGGGCGCGACGATAGTGCGCAATGCGGCTGCCTGGATGGCTGATCAGTTACCGGAGCCCGGGACTCGGGTCGGTCTACTGGCCTCCAACTGTGCACATTGGATGCTGGCGGACTACGCCATTATGGCATCGGGCCATGTGACGGTCCCGATCTTCACTACCATGAACGCCGGGACCGTCGTGTACGCCGCGGAATTTGCCGGTATAGATTTGCTGGTGCTGGGCGATGCAGCGAACTGGGACGCTGTCCGGGTAAGCCTGCCGCCGCATATAAAAGTGCTCACATTGCCCGGCGCGCCGACTGTACATGGAGCGATTCCCTGGGAAAGTGTTGTGGCTGATGGCGCCCAACTGCCCACGGCGCCCACGCCGGATGAAAACAGCCTCGCCACTATTGTATTCACATCGGGCACGACCGGACAGCCCAAGGGCGTTATGCATTCGCTGTCAAGTCTGCGACAGGCTGCGCTGGGCATGGGTCACGTCGCTGCAACACAGTCGGGTTGCCGTTTTGTCTCCTATCTTCCGCTCGCGCACCTGGCGGAGCGCGTAGTCGTTGAGCATCACGCTATGTTGTTTGGCGGCACGATCTACTTCAATGAAAATCTGGATAGCTTTCTCACGGATCTGCGTAATGCGCGGCCCACATTTATGCTGGGCGTGCCGCGCATCTGGGAAAAACTTCAGCAAGTCGTGCTGGCGCATCTGGTCAGTCTGGACGATCTTGAGGCGGCCAGGACCGCGGGAGAGATCGACGCCCTGGGAGAAAAGGTGCGGACTTTTCTCGGGCTCAGCGAGATCGACTATGTGCTTACCTCAACGGCCCCTACACCACCGCCGCTAAAAGCGTGGTACGACGACCTAGGTATCGTTCTCTATGATGGCTACGGCCAGTCGGAGATCCTCCCGGTGTGCGGTAATCGCAAAGGCAATCGCAAGCTGGATTCTATCGGCACTGCCGCAAAAGGCGTGGATATTAAAATAGCCGAAGACGGCGAGATTATGGCGCGTGGGGGCGGCACAGCGCTGGGCTACTTCAACGCACCAGAGAAGACAGCGGACACTTTTGAGCCTGATGGCTGGGTTCACACCGGTGATCGCGGACGCTTCGATGACGACGGTCATCTGTTTATCACTGGCAGGGTGAAGGAGATCTTCAAGACCTCCCGGGGCAAGTACGTGGCGCCCGCGCCGATCGAAGGGCGCTTTCTTGAAACACCCCTGGTAGAACAGGCCTGTTTGGCCGGGAGTGGTCTGGCGCAAACGGTAATGATTGCCGTGCTCGCGGCCGTGCCGGGAACTGCGAGCGATGAGCATATTGCGGAACAATTGCTGGAATGGGCGCAGTCGCTTAACCATGACTTAGAGAAGCACGAACGGATCGGCGCGCTTATCGTGACCCGAACACCGTGGACTCAGGAAAACGAGATACTCACGCACACTCTTAAAACCAAACGCGACGGGGTGGAAAACCGGTATCTAAGTGAACTTGAGGCAGCGGGTGATCGGCTTCGAGCGGGCGAAACACTGTTCGTATTGATGGTTGACTGAGCATTCTCTCAGCTGAATCCGGCGCGAATGACAACGCAAGAACTGAAAATCGCGCTTTGAGACATTTGGTCGCAGCCTCGTAGCAATTAAAAGCGATGTCAAAGAAGTAAGCTTTCTGGTGTTTTCTGAGCGCAGATTGTGTCAGCTTTTTTTACACATCAACATATTGTAACTATTTTCAAATTTCATTAAACATTGTTTTATTCCAATAATAATATATTTGGCACAAAGGTTGCTTTTCACTATTTGTCACATTTTTATCGGATAAATAGCGGAAATGAACATAAAATATTTAGCAGCGTCGCTTGTTACCTTCATGTCGGCCCCAACACTGGCATCCATTATTGTTCTCGATTTTGAGGGTGTCGCCGACTTTGCATCGGTCGCTGATTTCTATAATGGTGGCGGCGGCACGAACTACGGGATCGAATTTTCTTCCAATTCTCTTGGCCTAATCGATGCTGACGCCGGCGGGAATGGCAATTTTGCAAACGAACCTTCAGAAAACACGGCCCTTTTCTTTCAAACGGGAACGTCTGCGACGCTAAATTTCTTCGGGGGCTTTGATACGGGCTTCTCGTTTTTCTACTCTTCGGCAACCGTGGCAAACATCAGCGTCTATGATGGTCTAAATGCCACCGGCAACGTCCTTGCCAGCTTGTCTCTCGCTGCACAACATACCAACGGCTGTACTGGCGACCCAAGCGGATCTTTCTGTAACTGGTCGGCGGTGGGAATAGATTTTGGTGGCACAGCGCTTTCAGTAGATTTTGGGGGCGTAGCGAACGAAGTTGCGTTCGACGACATTACCTTTGGTACCAGCACAGCGGGTGGAGGATCCCAGTCGGTTCCTACCCCGGCGACTCTCGCTCTCCTGGGACTCGGCCTGGCTGGCCTTGGGTGGAGCAAGCGTAAGAAAGCATAGTCAGGCTTTCTTTGTAGACTCGAGGCTACTCATCATCCCAAGATCGGGCGGGATGGGGTCACTCAGGCTATTCTTTAAAAGCCCCAACTCCTCAAGACTGTTCAGCTCACTGAGATGGCTGGGAATTGCGCCGGTCAAATTGTTGTTCTGAGAGTGGAGGTCGTTCAAATTTGTCAACGAGCCTAAATCTTCGGGTAGTGTCCCGTTCAGATTGTTGGCGGCAAGACTAATTTGCCAGACCCGATCATCAATGCAGTCAATACCAGCCCAACTACATTCGTCCCGCTCTAAGAGCCGACCGGTGTTGTTAGACCAGTTCGAAGCGTTTGTGGCCTTGCACAGGTTTAGCAGTACTAGTCGCTCTACGGATTATTGCCTGGACGGCCGTTGGCGTGAACGCCAGACAACACAAAATTAGAGTGCTGCGTGCGAATTTGAGAGATTGCGGAACCATCGACAGCATCTCCTCGTGACTTTGCTTTTTTAATGCGAGCCGAGCGCTGTGCAAAACACGCAAGTAGAAGCGGTGAGTAGCATCAGCATCCAGAAAGGGCGCATGAAATAGGGCATTGTCGAGTCTCGGATTGCAGTTGCTCAAAGCGCCGTGATAACGGTGCGCGACGCGGAACGCTCAGGAATTGTTACACTGCTACTGTCTTGGCGAACGCTACCAGGTGACCACACTACTGAATCCCGACGGAGTCTGCTCAACCGTCACTTCCGCATCGCTGATATAAGGCTCACGTGCGTCATCTTCGCTGGGAACCTCGAAACCAAATACAGCTTCGCTATTGTCAAAACGATCCTCGATCCGCATGTTGCGGCTGCCCGGTGCCCATTCGATAGAACGTTGCCATGACTCACCAACTACGTCACTTAGATCCATATCAACGCTAAGCTCACAGCAGCCCATGGACCATTCCAGTGTGCCTGACTTGCCTTTGATGTTTGTGGCGCTCGGAAAACGCACCACATTCTGTACGCCAACACCCTGTTCAATACCGTTACGAGTCCAGACAGAATCACCAATTGTCTGCCAGCGTTTGCTCGCCCAAACAGCAAACGCACCCTGGTCATTATGCTGGTGCGCCTCATCACGCTTGCCCGCGGTGAAGAACATGAAGGTTGCATCCGATTCCCAGCTGTCGCGGACAAAGAGAACGCCTGCACCCTTTGCATAGTAAGCAAGTGGTATGTCATCTGGCCTTGGGCTGTTTGGATAATCTCGGAGTATCAGGCGTCTAAACACAGCGCTGCTGAAACAAGACAGCTGCGATATCTGCCAGCGGCCCAGTGCAATGGCGTCCGGGTCCCGCGCAACTTGTAGCGCGTTGTCCAGGATGTCGCAGTGGTAGCCGTCGATTCTGCCTTTCGCACGCGTCTGGTCTCCAATCGGCGCTAATTGCCAATGTCCCGGCGCAATCGCATGCACCCAGTAGCGGATTGAATTGTCGATGAATTCCTGAGGCAAAACTTCTGTCCCATCGTAGTCCCGCCAGATTTTTGCGATACGGAAAACCTCGCGGTGGCTTTCGCCGTACCCCGTACCTTCTCTGCTGCCACCCTCCGGTGACCTGGCGTAATAGGCCTGCATCCGTGGGAGACGATCAGCTCGCAGCCAGTCGAGCCATTCCTGGTCGCCGGTCGCCATAGCGTAGGCTGTCGTGGCGACGATAAAAGAGTGGTAGTAGTTGTTTGCCGGATTGTTGCGTGACCAGCGGTTCGACCACCAGATCTTCGACACGCGACTGCCGGCGCTACCGTCTGTCTCTCCGAGATGACCTCGACCCCAGGCCGCCCACTCTGCAGCTTGTGCTTCGGGTACGTCACACCACGCCAGGGTCTCAAAGACCTGCGAAAACTGCGGACCTGCCGCCAGGTATTGATTGCCGGCGACCGTATCGCTATTCACGACCCATTGCGCCTTACCGATGGCGGTATCGCAATGCTCTGAATTACCTGTGACGACACTGATTAAAGCGTGCTCATTGGCCCGGCCGCCACTGCTGCCGACGCGACCCACCCAATCGACCCATGCGGCACTCTGCGGGTCATGGTCTGGCAACGGAATAGCGCCAACGTTTATCGGGGGAGGTGGAGCTTGTTCACCGGTGGTCGGTTCGCTGACGGGCGGTTCGCTGACGGGCGGTTCGTTTACCGGCGACTCGCTGACAGGTGATTCAACTGCGGGTGTTTCAACTATGGGCGGCTCGATGATGGGAGGATCCACAGGGGCCGGCTCGATTGGAGATTCGGCTACCGGCTCTGGAGTGCCCGGCGGTAATGCCTGTCTCGCTTCCTCAATCAGATTTCGCAGCGCCTCAATAGAAAATTGTAAGCCAGAGGACACATTTTCTTCCGCCGTCGAGGCGGTATTACTTAGCCAATTCATAACGAGTGCTGCAACGGTGACAGACTCTGCGTCGGGCTGCGTCTGTGGATCTAGTGTCGCCTCGGGCTCTGCTGCTGGCTCGGCCTGTGGTTCTGGAACTCCGTCTGGTTTGGGCTCTGCTATTGGTTCGGGCTGCGCTGTTGGCTCAGGCTGCGTTACGGGCTGTGCTTGCGGCTGCGGCTGCGGCTGCGGCTGCGGCTGCGGTTGCGGGTTTGGGCTGGACTCGGGTACTGGGTCGCCAGGCTGACGAAGCTGATTAATGTACAGCGTTCCATCCCGGCCATTGCGCTTTTCACCTTTGCGTTCCCCTTTACCCGCAACGACTAAATCGAGGTCCCCATCACCATCCAGATCGGCAACCGACATCGCTTGTCCGTCCACATGCTCGATCCGCTGGTGAAGACGAAACACACCGGCGTCATTTTCCATAATGTAGCCAAGGCCGTTGCGCAGGTTGCTCATCACCAGATCGTTGTCGCCATCTTCGTCCAGGTCCAGCGACCAGAACTCGTCGAGATAGGCGCCACCACTTAGGGCATCGTTGATCAACGGCATACTGCCGCTCTCATCGCGGTAAAATTCGCCCTCGGAGTCTTGACGATAGATGCCGGCAGCAGAGCCATACTGTACGGGGATAGCGTAGTTCCCATCCATTTCTAACGGCGGCAAAGCGGTACCGAAGCCCGGTAAGCCTCGATTTGAGATCTCACCATTCTCGACGCGGTAGTGCCATTTTTTACCAGCGTATGCACCGCCATAGGTCACGATGTAACCGTTGCTTATCGGCAGCACACGAGTGAAGTGAAAACGGTCATCGGATTCATTGACACGATCAACAACTTCCTGCGGCGCGTCCGCCGGAAGCACCAGTTGCTCGGTGCTTATTCTGAAGCCTTCGCCAGCGAGGTTGCGGGCGGTGCGCACAAATCCTTTGCCCCAACTTTCTGATTTGTTGATGGGTCTCGTGGCCTGGACATCCAGGTATCCGTCTCCGTCGATATCCAGCACGCTTGAGTAAGTACTCCAGTACAGCCGGTAGTTCTGATGGATATCCCATACGCTGGGACCTCGGCTGATGAGAGAGCCGGATGTCCCGGCAGTCTCATCACCGGTGCTGATGACATCCATGTATCCATCGTTATTAAAGTCCGCAACGATTGGACGATTCTCGGTAGGCAGTCCCACGGTGCCGATCTGATTCGGTGCCGTAGTGCCTGTGAGGGTGCCGTCTTCGTTGGGCGGCGTTATGTCGGTGTACGTTCCGTCGGAGTTTCTCTTGAACAACGTGGAGCGACCGCACTGGCCATGGTAAGTGAAATACAAATAAGATCCGGATGAATCTGTCCACCCGGCAGCGCCCCAGAGCCAGGCCGGACGTTCGCCGCAGGCAGTGACGTGCTCGCTAATAACGGTATCGAGTCCTATATCTGCGCCGTCTACAAACTGGAAGTTCAGGGCCGCTGATATTGGCATCGACAAGGTCATCAATGCCGTGCACGCGAAAGTCTTAATGTTCATTACCTGTCCCATCAATGCTCTTCGATGACTGTGTTGGTCGTTGTGCTTGTGTCTGCATCTGCGTCTACAGGAAACTATCTTAGTAATGCCTGTATCACAGTGACGTGCTGTCCTGAGCCTTATTCCATGCGGCTCAAGGCTGCTGCGGGGTCGTTGGCAACATTCACGACGCGTTCACTCAAAAATCGATACAAGCTAGCTCATAGCTCTCTGGTGAATGCACGCTCCTGTTATCAATTATAGCGGCGGTGACGAACTTTGCATTAGCGTAGGTGCCTGCCGGTTGGTTGATAAAACGCGCTCAATAGCTGCAGCAAATCTGTCGACATCGGCGGCCTGCATGCTGGCGACATTGATTCGGCCATCTTCTGACATATAAATGCCATCCTCATGTCGGAGGGTGTCGATGTCATTCCGCGACAAAGGTAGCAATGAGAACATGCCCTTGTCCGTGGCAAGTCCACTGACTACGACACCCCTTGCTGTCAGGGCCTCACTCAGGCTTCTTCGAATGCTATCGATACGGGCGCGCATGTCGCCGAGCTCCTTTAGCCATAGCGCTCTCAGCGCCGGATTTTGCAAGATCGTACGGACGATCGCCGCGCCGTGATCGGGTGGCATGGAGTAACTGGTACGAGCTAGTGCGAACAAGTTTCCCCGAGTTTTCCGCGCGGTGTCAGCATCCGCAGCCAGGGCATAAAGTGCCCCCGTACGTTCGCGATATAGCCCAAAACTTTTGGAACATGAGACGGCGATAAGCGCCTCAGGAACACACGCCAGTAAGGCGTTCACTCCAGCCATATCCTGGTCAAAACCGCTGCCCAGGCCGTTGTAGGCAATATCAATCAGCGGAAGCAGGCCATTGCTGTTGCAAATGTCAGCGATATGACTCCAGTCGCTTACGCAGAGATCGACACCGGTCGGATTGTGGCAGCATCCCTGTAACAGGACGACCGTGCCGTGCGCCGCAGCAGAACAGGCTGCAAGCATTGAGTCGAGATCGAGCGAGCCGGTGGCTTGATCGTAGTAGGGGTAGGTCAGTGCGCCAAGCGCGGCGGCTCGAAAAATCGGTATGTGGTTTGACCAGCTTGGTTCGCCCACCAGGATCGAGGCATCCGGGTTCATAAGCACAATCAAATCGCTGGCAAGTCGCAGCGCGGCCGATGCGCCAGGCGTTTGAATGCCTGTGAGCCGGCTTTTACCCTGGATGCCATGCGCAAGCATGTCGCCGGTAAACGTGAGCTTGGCCAGCTCATCCAGGTATGCCTCATCGCCTGCCAGACCCAGATAGGATTTGCTGTCCTGGGTGTCAAGAAGAATAGCCTCCGCCTGTTTGACGGCGTCCATCACTGGCGTTTGTCCGTTAGCATCTTTGTAAACGCCCACGCCCAGATCCATTTTTTCGCTGCGCGAGTCGCTGCGAAAATCAGCAATAATCTGCAAGAGCGGATCGTCCGGGAGGGTGTCGAGCATGTTTAACATTGAGGGTGTTTCCTTTGTTGTCGCTCTGGTTGTCTAGTTTGGTGTCGACAATGACCGCAGAATTCCAATCGAATTTAGTGTTGGCCATGGCGTCACTTGCATCATGTGCAACCAATGCCTACTTGTTGCTTAGATCCAAAGCAACGTCGACGATCATGTCTTCCTGTCCACCGACCATGCGACGGCGACCCAGTTCGACGAGTAGTGAGCGCACATCAATGCCGTAGTCTTCAGAGGCTTTTTCCGCATGACGGAGAAAGCTTGAGTAGACACCGGCGTAGCCCAGACTCAGCGTTTCTCGATCGACCCGTACTGGACGATCCTGCAGCGGTCTTACCAGGTCTTCTGCGGCGTCCATTAGCTTGTATAGATCGCAGCCATGCTTCCAGCCTTTGCGATTGGCCGCTGCGATAAACACCTCCAAGGGCGCGTTGCCTGCGCCCGCGCCCATTCCCGCAAGACTGGCATCGATGCGAATCGCACCGCACTGCACGCCAATCATCGAGTTGGCAACGCCGAGCGAGAGATTATGGTGGGCGTGAATGCCACGCTGCGTCTCGGGCTGCAAAACGCGATCATAAGCTTCGAGGCGTGCGCGGTAGCCATCCATATCCAGGGCGCCGCCGGAGTCGGTGATATAGACGCATTGCGCACCGAAGCTCTCCATCAGTAGTGCCTGCTGTGCCAGCTCGTTCGGCTCGATCATGTGGCTCATCATAAGAAAGCCGACGGTGTCCATACCAAGATCGCGCGCGGCAGCAATATGCTGTTTCGATATATCCGCCTCGGTGCAGTGCGTCGCGATGCGAACCGATTTGACGCCCAGTTTGTGCGCGGTTTTCAAATCGCTGATAGTGCCTATACCCGGCAACAACAAGGTGGTGAGTCGAATGTTTCGGGTAACGTCCGCCACCGCTTCGATCCATTCCCAGTCGGTGTGTGCGCCAAAGCCGTAGTTGAAGGAGGACCCGCTCAGGCCATCTCCGTGCGCGACTTCGAGCGCATCGACTCCGGCCTCGTCAAGGGCGATAGCGATTTTCTGCACATCGTCGATGCTGTACTGGTGTCGAATGGCATGCATACCATCACGCAGGGTAACGTCCTGGATATACAGCGGCGTAGTGCTAGGGTCAAAGACACTCATACGATGGCCTCGCTGCGTGGCTGCCGTACGCTCTGGCGGTGGCTTGCGATCTGTTCTGCGGTTGCCAGTGCAGCCGATGTCATGATGTCGAGATTGCCCGCGTAGGCCGGCAGATAATGCGCGGCGCCCTCAACCTCAAGAAAGATCGTTGTTTTGATCCCTTCAAAGGTACCGTGCCCGGGTATATGCGCGGGATTGTCTGGCCCAAAGTGCTCAAACTGCAGCTTTTGCTTCAGGCGGTAGCCAGGCACGTAGTGGCTGACCTCGCCAATCATGGCGAGGACCGATGATTCTATTGCTTCCTCTGTCGCGCCGGAACACAGCGTGAGCACGGTGTCACGCATGATCATGGGCGGCTCTGCGGGATTTAGCACGATAATCGCTTTGCCTTTGGCCGCGCCGCCCACCGCGACGATAGCCGCTGCGGTTGTTTCGGTGAACTCGTCAATGTTGGCACGCGTGCCAGGGCCTGCACTTCGGGACGCAATTGACGCGACAATCTCAGCGTAATGAACCTCAGCGACCCGAGAGACCGCGGCGACGACCGGGATGGTAGCCTGGCCTCCACAGGTCACCATGTTCAGGTTAAGGATGCCGGGGTCGCTATCGAGGACAGCTGCGCCATTTACGACGGGGATCACATACGGCCCTAGTGCCGCAGGGGTAAGATCCAGAATAGTTTTCCCGGCGGCCCGGGTGATTGTGTCGTGGTACCGGTGAGCCTGTGCTGAGGTAGCGTCGAACACTATCTCGATGTCCTGCCATTCCGGCATGCGCGTGAGCCCGTCGATTCCCTCGGCAGTTGTGGATACGCCCAGCTCCTGTGCGAGCTTTAATCCATTCGACGCTGCGTCGATTCCCACTAAAGCTGTGAGCGCCAGCGTGTTTGATGTGCGCGCGATTTTCATCATCAAGTCGGTGCCGATATTGCCCGACCCGATGATAGCGACCTTGGTGTTTTTGCTCATGCTTGTACCTGCTTGTCTTGCCTGCTTATAGCTGAAGTCTAAGCGGTTCACCCCGCAGCGAAGCGAAACCCGCAAGCACCCAGACCACCTATTTGCACCCGGATATCCTGCCCGGGACACAGGGTCACCATTGGACCCAGAGCGCCTGTCAGGACAATACTGCCCGCGGGCAAGCGCTCACCGCGCTCGATCAGTGCGCGAGCAAGCCATGCACCGGCGTTAAAGGGATGTCCTAGGCAGGCAGCCCCGGCGCCCACAGAGGCAACGCCGCCGTCAACTTCCAGAACCATGCCGCAGGAATACAGATCCAACTCATTGAGCGCGTGCTGCTCATCGCCGAGCACAAACAAGGCAGAGGAACCGTTGTCCGCAACGGTGTCTGCAAAAGTAATATTCCAGTTCTCAACGCGACTATCGACGATTTCGATAGCCGCGATGGCGCATTCGGCCGCCGCGGCAAACTCTTGTGGGCTGCAGTCGGGGTTCTCGATATCTCGGCCCAGCACAATCGCAATCTCGGCCTCGGCTTTGGGTTGAATGAGTCTAGAGGGGTCCACAGTTCCATTGTTCGGAACTTGCATGTCCTTAAACAGCACTCCGAAATCCGGTTGATCGACACCGAGTTGCTTCTGGACGGCTGCTGATGTGAGTCCAATTTTACGACCTGCAATTACACGATCACGGCCAAGCCAAAAATCGGTGTTGATCTTCTGGACCGCATAGGCGCCGTCTGAATCGCCGGGTTCGAGTGTGTTCCGCAAAGGCGGGACTGGTTCACCGCTGTAGGCATCTCGCAGTTGTGCTGCGGTGTGCTGATGAGATGCATTGGCTTGTAAAGATGCTTGTGAAGTGGCTTCTGACATGGATTCCTCCTCGCTGTTGCTCTTCGCAGCGGGCTACGCGCTGTGCTGCTTGAGGAATTCAATAGCGAGTGAATTGTAGAGTTCTGCCCGTTCGTGTTGCGGCCAGTGCCCGCAGTCGTCAAAGAGTTCGAGCAAAGAGCCCGGTATGTCCTCATGCATACGGGTCGCTTCGGGTACTTCGCCAAACGGGTTGTTGCGACCCCAAATTACCAGTGTCGGCGCCTTGATCTGAGCCAGCTGCTCGGGCCGCAGCATGTTGCGCTGGCGTATATCCATTTCCTGAAGGCAGAGCAGGTTGTGCACGTTCTTTACAAAATCCGGATGGTGATAAATAGCGTGGCGTACCTCCACCAACTCCTCGCTCACATCCCTGGCAGGGTCGTGCATGAGCAGATGCAGGCGGTTGCGCGTCAGCTCTATATCGTCCGACTGCACGGCCTTGGTGGTGCTGGTCTTTATTCGCTCCATAATTTCCGGATTGGCTTTTGTACCGCCCGATGCAATCAGTTGTAGAGATTTGACGCGGTGCGGTTGCTCTATGGCGATTATTGCCGAGGTCCAGCCGCCTAACGACTCGCCGGCGAAGTGCGCTTTCTCGATGCCCTGCGCATCCATGTATTTGAGCACATGATCTGCGTAGTGTTTGATTTCGTAGTTGAAATCCGGCTTGTCGGTATAGCCGTGTCCCAGCGCATCCATCGCGTGACAGCGAAACCCGGCCTGAACATGCGGCACGATATTGCGTGAAAACGCCTCCAGATGACCGCTGGTGCCGTGCAGGAACAATACGTCATCGCCCTCGCCAGCGATGAGCGCGCGAGTTTTAATGCCTCGTGCATCGATGTGCTTGATGCAAAAGTCGATGCCTGTCAGATCAGTCCAGATTGTCATATTGTTGCTTCCAGGTTGTGGGGCTCACAAATAAAAACGGCCATGCCAGTCAGCCATTGTGCTATCGGAGCGTAAGAGAGGGTGGTGCCACCGCTAAATCCCGTAGCGGCATGCATGACTAACCAATTGCGCAGTTCGTTGGCGCCGTTACCGGCGGTTTTTGCCAGGGCATCCTCTGCTAGCTCAGAGAGCCAGGTTTCCGTCTCGCCGGCGCACAACCGATCCAGGAAGTTCTCATCGAACGTCCTATTAATTTTTGCGGGGGCATTTACGATGATCTCCCTGCGCCGGGTTTCATAGCGTTCCCAGTCGCCGCGGCCATTTTTCCAGGAGTCGACGAGAAAGTCGTCGTTGTCGCTTTGAGGACTCCGCCAGTCCGGGAACGGCAACTGATGAGAGAGACCGCCGCTGCCGATAACTGCAACAGTGAGTTCTTCCGGTAGCTGCGCCACCGCCTTTTTTAGAGCCCGGCCCAAAGCGACGCAGCGCGTCAGGCTTGCCAGGGGCGGTGCAAAGCTGTTGATCATAATGGGTACCACGGGAATGCCGTTTTCCCCGGTCAGATACTGGATGGCATGACTGAGGCCGTGGTCGATAACCAAGCGGGTAGAAAATGCAATGTCAAAGTTCTGTTCCGTAAGGCTGTTGGCGATCGCCAGCGCTTGGGTGGGTGTCGATTTTTGCGGGCCTTTGGGTGTGCCGTGCTCTCCGCTTGACAGTATTTCATCTACACCAACTGTGAAGGTCGGCATGAGATCCAGCCAATGGCCCCGGAAATGATTAGAGCCGATAACGACGGCAATATCCGGAGACTTCTCGTGCAGCGTCTCGCTGGCGGTTTGCAACGCTGCCTTGAACGCATGCGCCTCTGGAAGATGATCAACACTGTCCCAGCGGGTATTCATGAGGGTGGTGTGTGAGGCCCCGATTCCGAGGATGATTCTAGCCACGGCGAGACGCCTTCAAGTGTTCCGTTGCCGCGCGCGAATCGCCCTCTAGGTTGGGGGCAGGGTCGGCACAAAAGTTAAGGGCGGAACTCACCAGCAGTAAGGTGAGCTCCTGCAAGGCAGTTATCGACACACAGTTCATGCCGAGCTGAAAATCGAGTTCAGGCAGTAGGGCTTTGGGTAATCCGACCCGCGCTGTGGGGATGCCTGCGCGGCGGAGCATATTGGCATCCGTCGCCCCAGACATTTCTCTGAACGGTTCGTGAGGTTTCCCATTGATGGCTTCCCAAGAGGCTATGGTGGTTGCAACAACAGGGTCATCTTTATCGGTATGTGAGGCTTCTATAGTTTGCACACGCCGCGCTGAGGCCTCGATGTCCAACTCAGCGCAGAGGTTGCGCAGTACCGACTGGAATTCTGCCTCTGCGGTGTCTGCGGAGGTAAATGGGCCAAATCGCAGGTCCGCAAGAAAGCGACAGCACGCCGGTGTAAAAGCTGGCATGCGCCGCCAGCCGGCCTCGATCTGTGAGATCACCGCCTGTGGGAAAACACAGTCTGTTTGTTGCGCCCTGGCGCGCTCCTCGAACCAGTCTTCGAGTCTGAGTATGAGTTTGCTCGCCTGCGCGATGGCATTGCGGTACGGCAATAAATGACGGGATCCGACGTATGTGTGGGTGCCGGCGACACTGACCTCCATCCAGATAAAACCCACTTCTTCCCAGGTCACGGCTTGCCCGGACTTTGCGATGATGGCGCCGTCCATGGCCGGTAGCTTTTCGATCAGCCTGGTACAGCCAATGCCGTGTCCCGAATCCGCACGCATTTTCTCTCTGGCGTGCGTAGGCATGCCACCTGCACCAAATCCAAAGTAAACATCGCCACTGAGCTCGGCGCCCAGGGCGCTGAGGACTCGAGACGCTTCGATCACACAGGCAGCGTGCCCCTTTGGATTGTGCGCCCCCAGTCCCATTACGTGGCCGTCGCGCGTGTATGCGGTGGCCTGCATGTCCGGACGCAATTCCGGCCCCACCCAGGGGATATCCTCGTCCTCATTACTTGAGGTGACCGTGTCTATGGGAGAGTAGAGTAAAAGTTTCTTATGAGCGTTGTTTGCTGACTTCTTACAATTTAACAGGCCGACGGCATTGGCCTGGGTCGGGTCAATATACTGCAGTTCGGCGTTAACACCGGCAGATTGCAGACATTCAACAATGTGCGCTGCCAATGTGGATTCCTCTCCAGTCGGTGAAGGAATGTTGACCAGACCTGAGAGTGTCCCGGTTAAGCGATTGGCCGAAATTAAATCGGCTATGCGCGCGAGTTCAATCATCTTGCGCTGGGTTTCGATTGCTCGTCCGATGTACCGTCTTCCCATGGCTGATCATCCGGCGCGCCGATCCAGGTACCAGAGACGGCGAGCAGAAAATCGACGAACAGGTTTTTCACCAGACGTAGCGGATTAAGACTCATACATCGTCCTCTCTCGACTCCGGCTGCTGCAGGAATCCGTGCACGATATGGAAATAGTGCTCGGGACGCTCCTCCTGCAAATGATGCGATGCCCTGTCGAGGACATGTAACTGACCCGAGGGCACCATTCGGCACAGCATCATCGGGTAGTCCGGGGTCAGGAAGTCATCCTGGAGCCCCCAGCAGAAGAGCGTAGGGCAGGTCACGGTGGGCAGAACGTTGGTGAGGTCCTGCCAGTCGCCGCGCGGATTGTCTGAGTGCGCCGCTAGCGCTCGTTCCTCTTCGTCCATGCTTTGCTCATAGCGTAGCCGTACCGTCTCTTCGGGAATTTTTTCCCGATCAAACCACTCGAGGTTGCCAATCAGCTCGCGCATTTTCTCTAAACTTGGGCCATCACCGCCGTAGTACCGATCACGCGCGTTGCGTCCGCGACGGCCGTTTTCTGGCAGCGGTGCCAGTGGGCCGTAGAACACGGGCATGGAACCGGTGATGGTGAGTGAACGCACTCGTTCCGGATACAAGGAGGCAAAGCGAAGTGCGATGGTTCCCCCCCAGGAGTTGCAAACCAGATCGGCGCGGGTGATCGACAGGGTGTCCATCAGCTGGGCGAGCGAGTGGCTATGGAAGTCCCACATAGGCCCGGCGATGATGGGTTTGCTTGATCTACCGTATTGGAGAATGTCCGGCATGGTGCAGTGATAGTGCTCGGCAAACAGATCTGAGACGACCGCAAAATCTGACCATGCTGTACAGCCCGGACCGCCGCCGTGCAGAAAAATCACCTCGCGCCCGGCGCCTTTCTCGATGACATGGTAGTGGTTGTCGCCGGCAGGAATCATTCGGCCCGCGGGCATAGGCTTGGGCGATAGGTCGAACATCATTCTTTCTCGCGGTCTGTGTTGGCAGCTGTGGTGCCCGCCGAAAGCGGATGGGCTTCGGAGAACAGCTTACGCCATGCAATAAGCGAGACGTCGGGTCGATAGAGGCGCTCCGGAGGTGCATTGGTTTCTCCGACCATCCAGTGATCCTGACTGGAAAAATGGCCGTGAAACATCCAGCGAATCAGGGTCAGATACTTTAGATAGTACAGCCACTTGGCGATGCCTGTTTTGAACTGCACCATGACGCCAACGTATTTTGTTTCGTCGGTATCGATGGGTACGTAAAACTCGTAGTGGATAAACTGCGGGTAGGCGATGCGCAGCACGCCCGGTAGCGATAACGAAGCAAACCCTGGAAAATCGCGCTCTTTTATGTACGGGTCGGTGTCACCGCCCCCGGTGTTACCCATGAACTTACCCTGGCGTTGTTTGGGCTTGATCTTGAACCAGCGTTCGTTGGTCCATTTGCCGAGGCCCGGATAGTCCGCCTCCCAATGACGCTCGTCCTCAATGCGATAGAGCCAGCGGCCGGCCCTTTCGATATGAATTTTGTTCCAGGTCGGCATGACTTTCATAATGCGCCAGATCGACGTTCTGTGCAGATATTTGGCATGACCTTCGTCAAAGCCGTTTTCGGCATAGAGCCGCCAGTCTCCCTTGCGGTCCTGAATACGGCCACCAACCGCGTACCGGGGTGGATTAACCAGTTCTTCTGGCAATTGGTCTTTTAAAGGGTGCGGTTCCTTGTCACCTACGTACACCCAAATGAGACCAATACGCTCCTCCGCCTGAAAAGTTTTTACCGCGGCCTTTCCACACATTTTGCTGTCGGGACCGTCTGTAATCACCGCGACGAGCTCACCGGTCTTAACGTTGAACGTCCATCCGTGGTAAGGGCAGCTGAGGGTGTCATTCCACCATTGTTTGCCTTGGGACAAACGTACACCGCGATGCGCACAGCGGTCCTGTAGTGCGCGAGGGCGCCCCTCTTTGTCTCTGTGCAGAACGATTTTCTCTCCGCAGAGCTTGATTGCTTCGGGCTTCTTGGGTTTTAGATCACGCGCCCACAGGACCGGATACCAGTAGTCTCGCAGGCCTTGCCTGGCGGCCTCGTAGTCCGGGAATCCGCTCCAGTCGCGACCTGGGTCGAGCTTTTTTTTGCGCGCCGCGTCAGCGATGCTATCTGTGGAAACCGTCGTGGCGATTACATCGTCTGTCATAGGGTGAGCCTCACGGGGTTTGCTGTGACGCATAGTCAGTTTTGCACACCCAGCGTTGGAGGATGTCAGCGAATTGAGGAGCAGTTGCCTCCAGTGCCACCCCGCCCTTGGGAATCTGTTCAAAGTCAGCGTGGGGGAAGGCGCGCTGCAAATCCGCAGTATGTCTCGTGGCGAAGGGATCTGCCATGTGTTCAACGATCAGCGTTGGGCAATGGATACGCGGCGCGGCGAGTTCCATTTCGTAGCGACCCACCGCATGGTGGCCACGCTCAGGTCCATCTGCCTGTAGAGCACTGGCCATAAAGCGATCCATATATTCGACGCTGGTTTCAGGATGTTTCGGGTAATAAGAATCGCGTTGACGCCACAAATCGATCAGATGGGAGCCGTCCCTGCTGCGGGAGACGGTATCGATGGGCGTCTTGTCTCTGCGTTGTACTCGAGCGGCTCTGTCTACCCAGGGAGTGGAGGACAGCAGCAGAGAACGAACCAGATTCGGACGACGTGCGGCAATATCGATAGCGACAACGCCGCCCGTGTGGTGGCCACAGACGACAATGGAGTCGCAGTCGAAGCTCTCGATCAAACGTATCGCTGCATCCGCAAACGCCTCGATGGTCGGGGGCTCGCGTGTGGGCGACGATGCCCCCATGCCGGGAAGGTCCATGGCAATGCAGTGGATCGTGTTATCGCACTGTTGCATTACCTCCCGGAACTCATCCCAGCTTCGCGGCGTTTGGTGTAGCAGCAAAACAGGTATACCCGTCCCGGTTTGCGCAAAGTGTATTTGCCCGCTTTCTCCGTTGTCGATGTAGCCACGTTCTATCATGCTCGGCCTAAGCGATGCTTGTCGCTTCGGCCTCTTCGCGCGTTTCGAGATCGCGAAAACCCGTCGCCTTGCTCAGGATAGGTGGTGTCTGCACCGAGAGGAACGAGCAGCCGCAATTCGGTCCGGTGGATACGCTGTGGAATTCGGTTTTGCGAATCAGGACGCGGTCTCCGGTGGCGACCACCAGAGGTTCGTCATTCACAAAAACAGTGGCCTCACCCTCGGTAAAAAACAGCACGGTCTCGGAGAAGTTATGACGGTGGGTTTGGGAGGCCTGCCCCGCGTCCATTCGCACCATATCAGCCCCCACGGCCTCTTCGATCGATGTGTCACGGGTTACCTGGGTCACGTAGAACACGTCATGCAATTCGACCTCAAGGCCCCTTTCAACTCTTTGATTCATCTCTAATTCCCCGGCGCTCTATTCAGGTGGTTGAAGCGTGCCGCGCACACGCATCCGGTTGATCAATGAACTTTGATGCCGGGTGGGCTGCGCGATGCGGCAAACGTTTAACCAATAAGCTAAAGCTAAGACGGTGCTGGGCTATCGTAAAATATGTTTAATTGATACGTTCCATAAGATAAAGTGATATTAAATATTTTTTGCAAAATGCGGTGGTTGATTTTATGTGGCAGAACACGCTGGCCAGCAGGCGCTGCAGCAAGACATGAATTTTCGACGCATCAGTCATTTTCTGCACGTAGCGGAGCTCGGGAATCTTTCTCGGGCGGCAGAACGGCTGAACATTGTGCAGCCTGCTCTCAGCCAATCCATTCGGTTGTTGGAGGAGGACCTGGGTGTGGTGCTGTTCAATCGCAGCCGGCGGGGCATGGAACTCACAGAGGCGGGGCGTCTGTTTATGGAGTCTGCTTACGGCATTCTCAATCAATACAACCGCGCCCGGGAGAATATATCTGCGATTGGCGATAACCCCAAAGGTCTTGTTTCCGTAGCGATGACTGCAAGTGCATTGCATGTCCTGACTGTTCCATTATGTAGATCCCTGAAAAGTACCTACCCGGGTATTGAACTCAATCTGGTGGAGGGTCTTGCCGGGAGCATTCATCAGGGCTTCGAAGCCGGTCTCTATGATCTGGTGATCAGCTACATGGTGCAGCCCGGTGACCGGGTACATTGCGAAGACCTGATTGAGGAGGAGCTGTTCCTGACCAGCAAATATGATCCGGACCTGCAGTGCAATGACGTGACTTTCAAGTCCCTGGCCAAACACCGGCTCATCATACCGCCGGATCAGCACGGTGTTCGGGGCATGGTCAACGATATTGCGGATGCCCAGAATATAGAAATGTCGTTGGAGTCTATAACTGCGGCGCTGCACCCAACCCTGGCACTGGTCGAGGACGGGGTGGGCGAGTCATTGCTACCCTGGGCGGCTATCTACGATCGCGTGGACGACAAGAAGCTGTCCGCGCGGCGGATTATCAGGCCCCGGATTACCCATAAGGTCAGTATGATTTATCCTTCCCACAGGCCGCTCACTCAGGCGACGATCGCGGTTATGGATACCATCAGGCAGGCGGTAAGAAAGGTGCATGAGGAGGGGAGATGGCCGGGTGAGTTGCTGCTGGCGGCCACGGGGTGACAGCGGTTTTTATGCAGCCTCCATCGAGTTATTCGCGGAAGGCTTGCGATAGATCCGCAATACGCCCGAGTCGCCCAATCATCATCGAGGCACCAAGAAGCTTTGCCCGGAAACGTTTCTTTTCAGGCGCTGGCCGGTTAACTTGGTGTCTCATTCGGCACCACCTACACAAGCAGGAGTCTAAAACGTGGGCGATAGAATTAAAGTCGAGAAGCCGCTGGTCATTTTGCATGGAGACGAAATGGCGCAAATCGCATTCGATCGGATCCTCGAGCAGTTTGTAAGCTCTCGGCTTGAAGTCGAGCTGGTTGAGGTCGATCTGTCAGCGGAGAAACGGCTGACTAGCAATGGCCGCGTTGTACTGGATGCGATAGATGCGCTCAAAAAATACGGCGTGGGCATAAAAAATGCCGGTATGACGGTTAACCGCAGCCAGCTCGATGAGCTGCTGGGCAAGTATCCCGAGATTCAGGAAGCGGAGTTGGACAAGCTGGCGACCAAGTCCCCTAACGGCGCTATCCGAAAAGGTATCGGAGGGAACATCACCCGCGAGGACATTGAGTTCCGCAATCTGACCGCTGTTCGCCCCGACTGGATCAACCGAGATATCGAAGTGGATTCCATGGACAGCGGCGGCCTGGACTTTAGCTATAGCGAGTTGTCTAACGCTACGGGTGTAGCCAAGGTGATGTTTGTCGGCAGCAGCGGTGACCCGGTGGAAATGCACCGGCGCACACTTAAGAAGGGCGACCCTTGGATGCTGGCAAGCAATTGCCTCGATGAGGTGAAGGCATGGGCACACCGATTTTTTCAGCGCGCTATCGATGAGAAGCGCGACATTTATCTGGGTCTGAAGGACACGGTAGTGCCTGGCTATGACGGCGTCATGCGTGCCGCTATCGAAGCAATCTACGAGAGTGACTACAAGGATAAAGTTGCCGCAGCGGGCCTGAACTATCATTACGAACTCATTGACGCGCAGGCTGCGCGAATTGTCTCAAATCCCCCGGAGCGCGCACTGTGGGGTGTGCCGGATAACGTCAGCGGCATGAAGCTGTACAAACTCGTGCAGCAGTTAAAGCATTACGGTTTGCCCGAGCGCAAGGCGCATGTCTCCATTTCCCGCATGAGCGCGGGCGGGGGCGATCAGTACGGAAGTTACAACGCGCCCGCTCCCGAGGACGGCATTGTCAAAGTGATTATGGACGGGGAAGAGAAGCACGCCCGCACAGTCAAGGCCAACGATCCCATTCTGTTTATGTCCAATGACCGCGATGCGATCAAGGACTGGGTTAAGCAGGTGTTCCGGGATGCATCCTTCAGAAAGAAGGAAGTCTACTTTGGTCTAAAGCGTGAGTTCGTCAATTACGATGAGGTGTACAGCTCGATTATTCTTGAGATTCGCAAAGAACTGGCAGCGCTAGATACCCCGCCGCCTTCTTTTATGATCATGCGTCCTTCGCGCCAGCTGAGCAAAATGATTACTGATCCGGCCCGCTGGGGGCTGTATCCGGCGCAGAATCTGGACGGCGATATCTTCTCCGATATTTCCGCAGCGTTAGGCGGCAGCCTGGCGACCGCCAGTTCGGTGATCGAAAGCAAAGACGGCACGATGCTGTACGAGGCGCCACATGGCACTGCCCACGACCTGTACCTACGCTATCTCGAATCCGATGGCAAAGAAGCCAATTTCAATTCCTCGGCGCTGATCTTCGCGGTAGGCAATGCACTGGAAGAACTCGCCAAACGGGAGGGCAATGAGGCCTTGGCCAATTACGCCGAGAAGCTTAAATCCGCCTTGATCGATACGGTTGCCCAGGGCACGATTACCGGGGACCTCAAGGGTAAAACGCAAGACCCCGACTCGGAGAATCTCGTGGATATGCGAGGTTTTCTGGATGCGGTGGAAGCGAATCTCCAGGCCTGAATGGGCGCCTCGATACTAAGCTGTTAACGGCTTCTATATACTGCGGCGCTCGCAACATTGCTATTGAGTCGACCTGATATGCCGCTGCTTTCTTGTATCGAAAAGGAACCCCAAACACCCGCTAATGCCAGCGTGATCTGGCTGCATGGTCTGGGGGCCGATGGCAACGATTTTGTGCCCGTTGTTCCACAGTTGAACCTGCCGGCCGGTATGGCCGTGCGGTTTGTATTTCCCAACGCACCATCGATACCCATAACTATTAATGGTGGCCACGTAATGCCCGCCTGGTATGACATTACGGCCATGGATATCGAGCGAAAGGTAGATGTTGGGCAGTTGATCGAGTCGGCGGAGAAAATTCGTTTGTTGATCGATCGGGAAATTGAACGCGGTATTTCCAGTGATCGCATTGTGCTTGCAGGCTTTTCGCAAGGTGGTGCGGTGGCTTATCAAACCGCGTTGACCTGTATGTATCCCCTGGCTGGCTTAATGGGCCTATCGACCTATTTCGCAACCAAGGATACGATTACGCCCAATACTGCCAACAGGCAGATACCCATAAAAATATGTCACGGCAGCCACGACCCCATGGTGTCCGTGCAACAGGGAAAGCTGGCCTGTGAACGATTGAGCGCCATGGGCTACTCGGTGGAGTACAGCGAATACCCGATGGAGCACGCGGTATGTCTGGAAGAAATTGCGGAGATATCGCGCTGGTTGCAGAGCGTTCTGGCCTGATGGGTTGTGATGAGTGTTGCATGCCCATGCAGTCAGGTGGGTGATCCGGGAGGCGTCGCTCTTTGCCCATTGAGGCGTGCCAACGCGAGGCTTAGACAAACTCCGAAAACCGCCGCGCACGCGAGCACTGTAAAGTAATAATGGTAGCCCGTTGCCGCACCATAGTGGTCAAGAAACCACCCGACCAGGGGGTAGGCAAAAATATCCGCGGTGAAACCGATAGTAGAAACCAGCCCCACCGCTGTGCCGGTCACCAGCAGCGGCACACCGCTCTCTTCCATCAGTGCGAAGTAAATGCCTCTGAGCGCAAACACCGCTATGGCTACGGCGGCGACCTGTATCCATAGCATCCACAGGAGGCTGGCTTTGCCGGGAAGCACGGCTAGCGCTGCATAGCCGATGGCCGCGACCGTAAACGAGAGTGTGACTGCCCGCGTGGGACGAATACGATCCGCGAGGAAGCCGGCGGCGATTGCGGCCAGGGGGCGCAGCCATTCTCGGAACGCACTGAGCGTCGCGCCAAACACCTTGTCTTGCTGAAAAGTCTTTTCGGCGAAGGTCGCAAACTCGAACGATCCGAGGTAAAGCCAATAGGCCATGAGAATGATCAGCGCCTGTAGCCACACGGCGGGCAATTTGGCGACAATCCGCAGCTGCCCTTTGGCGATCGCCGTGCGGTTGGTTCCGGTCAGTGAACCGTGAGCCGAGTCCTCAGGAATAAAGGCGAGCACGAACAATCCCGCTACGATGGAAGCGCAGGAATACATGATGATAACCGCTACCAGTCCATCAGCTACCAGCGTAAACCTTGAAAACAACCAAACCCCTGCAGACAGCATGACAGCGCCGACCAGTCCACGGCCGGCATCCAGAATGCCGAAGGTCTTACCCTGATCATCGGCTCCTCCCCACAGTCGTGCGGCCTTAACCAGCGCTGCCCAGAACGTGAGAATTGTTGAAACACCCCAGAATGCATGCAGGGCCAGCAGCATTGGGTAGCTGGGAATCGTTGCCATGTAGAATCCGCCAAGTCCTGTAGAGAAAAGCGATCCGACGAGTAGGGTTCGCGTAGCGATTCTGTCTGAGAGCCAGCCGCCGGCGAAATAGGCGCTGAGGGCCAGCACACCGAACATGGAGTTCATGACGCCCAGCTGGGTAAAGGTCACAGCAAAGACCTCCTGCATGCTGGTCTGATAGCTCTGCCGCATGTACACGAGCAGATAGATACTGTCGCCCGCCAGAATAAGACTGGTCATGTAGAGCCACCGCGTGGCCGTGCTGTCGCGCATCAGAGAGCACTCACAATCGTGATCGGCTTCAAGCGCCGCGCAGATTTAGCTTGCGGGCATCTTCACGCCGCACTTGCGAGGTCTGTTTGGCAGGTATGGATCGTAAAAGCGTCGACGTTATGGGGCAACCAGCGGGTATCACCATCGCGTTGCGACGTTGCTTCGAGATAGCTGAAGATCATTTGACGAAGTTGCTGTGGTAATTCGCCCGTGGGTACTTGTGCGACGAAGTCGGCGATGCGACGTCCTTTCTCGATTTCAAACTCGGAGCTGGGTTCGCAGCACGTGGTAACGTCGAGCGTCGCCTCGATACGTTTGCAGTCGAAGGCGATACCTCGGTTGATCAGGTGTGTGCTCAAATCCTCACTAAACCATGTCGAGCCCGAATTCTCCATGTCCCAGAACGAGGACGAAAGTTCATTCAGCGTATCGTTCGAGGCGATCAAAATCACGAGTTTCCCTATGTCACTCAGCAAATTGAGGGCGTTCGCAATGGCCTCTACTGGATTATCCATGTAATACAGGGAGTGCACCATGATCACCAGGTCGAAACGACGTTCCTCGGTATAGTTTTCGAAACGGGTGTTGTGGCCTTCGATAAGGATATGTTGCTCGTTTGCGAGATCCATGCTCGAGACGAACTTTTCACATTGTCGAGGGTCTGGTTCCAGCCCGACATAGGAAATGTTGGATGTGTGTTCTTTTCCCGCAGCAAGAATGTCGATATCAAGCTCACCGGCGCCGCAGCCCACGCTTAGCAGCGACGTGCTGTCCGTAGAGAGCTTCGGAATCACATGCTCAGTGAACCAGCCAAGGATGAGTTCCCGTTGGTTACTCGCGGACTCATAAGTGTGAAGGCATGCTGCGTAGCGAGGCCCCTCGAGTGGTACAACATCGGTGAGGAGCGCCATTTCCTGGCGAATATCGTTGATATTCATGCTGAGCTATTCGATTCCTGTGAGTCGCTTTCGCGTCGTGTTCGATCGGTGTTTAGCCTCCCGTAGTCTTGATCAGATCTACACCGCTTGGGCGCATATTTTATCGCACTTGCTATCGCTCTGCGGTGAACTGACCGGATATTGAAGACATAGAGTCTGCAATCTGCCTTGCTATCGAGGTGCGATAACTGTTCGAATGGCGCCCGCGGACGAATGCTCCGCCCGATTTCCGTGTATTCACGCGGGTGCACCCCAAACACCAGGAGTAGTAATGACGGCAAAAGCCGACACCTTTGAGCGTAGCTGTGAACATTGGAGCGACGCCGGGCGCAACGAAATGGAAGCATTCTATGAGCTGGCACAAGTCGACTACCGGCATCTGGCTGAGGCCTACGACTGGGCTGATGCATTCCAGACTCTCGCGAGCGTCAATGCCGGTGTGCGCCTGGCCGACATCGCCTGTGGCAGCGGTAAATTTCCACAGGCGTTGCTTCAGTACGCTGGCATAGCGCATTTGGGGCACGCGGCAGACGTGCAAATCGATTACGACCTGCTCGACCCGAGCGACTTCTCGCTGCGCGAGGCCAGGCAAGCATTGATGGCTCCCTTTGAGCCGGATGCCGAGTTCTGTTGCACGCTGCAGGATTGGGACGCTGAGCCGGGTCATTACCAGGTAGCCTGGGCAACGCACGCACTCTACTGCGTGCCCGAGGAAGAACTGGAGCCTGCGCTTGCGCGTATGTGCAGCGCGCTGTCACGGGAAGGTTTTGGCTTTGTCGCGCAGGGAATGCGCGACGGTCACTACGTCAATTTCTATGATCTCTTCCTTACCAGCCTGCGCGCTGGAGAAGGAACCTCTTATAGCGACGGTGCGCAGGTAGCCGCGGCGCTCCAAAATCTGGGTATGCACGTGCAAAGCCGTGTGATTGAGTACACCACGACGGTGCCCGCAAACCGACCCGGACTGCTCGAATCCTACCTGCAGCGCTGCGCATTCGACGATAGCGTTGGTCTTGAAGAGATGCTCTCACGCGAGCCACTTGCGGCGTATCTGGCATCGTGCCGTGACCCGGGTTCCGGTGACTATCGCTTTCCGCAAAAGGTCGGGATGTCGCTCTTTTCGCACACGCAGGCCCCGCTTGTGTTACACGACGCTAAAAAAGCAGGAGTCGCCTGAGTGAAGGACGACCTACCATTGAAGGCCCCAGTTCGTGAAGAGGAAATCTCGCGCGAGTGGGGGCACGACAATCAGCAGTGGTGGAACCAGTATATGGCCAGCGCTGATAATGAGATTACCGTTGCAACCGGCGGCGCCGTCGGCACGACCACTGCCGCAATGACGCCAGCGTCCCTGCCAACCCTGATTGGGCTGGAAGCCGAGCTCAAGGTTCCTTACGACCTTGACCCACAGGCAGTTGTGCGTTTCAACCGTGATGGCTACGTGAAACTGAAGCGCGTACTTTCGCCCGGCGCGCTCGCGCTCTTGCGGCGGGAAATGGAGGCCAGCCTGCGCGAGGACTTGGGTGAAGATCCCGAGCTGGCGTTTCGCAGTGGCGAGATGATGTGGCTGAGAAACGACGTTTTTCGACAGGCTGTACTGAGTTCGCGCATCGCTGAGATAGCAGCGGCGCTAATGGGTGTCCCGCGCGTGCGTCTTTACCACGACAATGCGCTGGCCAAGGAGCCGGGTTGCGGTCGCACACCCTGGCACTATGATAAAGAGCATTTCCCAATCGCGAGCAAAAACGTCTGTACTGCGTGGATTCCTCTGCAGGCAATTCCACAAAACATGGGGCCGCTGGCATTTGCGGTCGGTATAGAAAATTATCGCTTGGTGGAATCTGTGGAGCTCAGCAGATTCGACACGAGTTACGATCGCGCCGTGAACCAAATTTTCTCAGAGCAAGGTGTAACGGTGGATGACGGCGGGTTCGACCTGGGCGAGATTAGTTTTCATCATGCGCAGTCGTTTCACACCGCCGGACCCAACCACACTTCGGAGTCCCGCATGGTTCTGGCAACGACCTATTTCGACGACGGGGCCCGGGTCATAGCCTCGCCGACAATGATTTCGGGCGACTGGCGTAAGTTCATGCCTGCGGTCGGCCCCGGTGAGCTTATACAAAGCCCTTATAATCCGGTTTGTTTCGCACGCGAAAATTGACCATCGGCGACGCTGACATTAGTACGCCTTACGGCGTTTGTAGGTTTAGCACGGCTTTTCATAATCAATGAGTAAAAAAAGAAAGGGTTCCAAGGTATGAGTGCAGGGTTAAATCAGCAGTTAGCAGTTGAGCCAATCGAAGCGGAGATGGAGCAGGGGAGTCCTGGCTTTCTTCCTGCTGCGACTGCCGCAGAGGTGCTCGAAGGCCTGGCACAAAGCCCCAAGACAATCTCTCCCAAGTACTTTTACGATCAAAAAGGCTCGGCTCTGTTCGATGCGATCACGCGAGTGGACGACTATTATCTGCCGCGCATCGAGCAGCAGATATTCGAGGAGTATCGACTCGAGATGTGTACCGCCATAGGCGCAGGGGCCACGCTGATTGAGCCCGGGGCCGGTTCCTGTGAAAAAGTGAAATGGCTACTCCCAGAGTTGCAGCCCGAAGTTTACATGCCCATGGACATCTCAGCTGAGCACCTTGAAGAAAGCGTTGCCGCGTTAAAGAGTATCTATCCTGAGCTGCACGTAACGCCGCAGGTTCGAGATCATACCCGGGATATGAATATCGATATCGATGGTGCTGCTGCTCGCCCGGTATTTTTCTATCCCGGCTCATCGATTGGTAACTTTGACCCAGCGGCGGCCGAGGACTTCTTGCGCGGTATGCTGACCCAGTTGCAAAGCCAGGCGCTCCGCGGATCCGCACCGGGTGGCTTGCTGATTGGTGTTGATGCTAAGAAGGAATCCTCGGTGTTAAATGCGGCTTATAATGATCGAGAAGGGCTTACCGCGGAATTCAATGTCAACGCGCTGAGCCATCTGAATGATTTGCTCGAGGGCAATATTCCCGTAGAAAACTTTGAGCATCACGCCTTCTATAATGAACAAGAAGGTCGTATCGAGATGCACCTGCGGTGCATAAAATCCCATAGCGCACAGCTCGCGGGCCAACACCTGGCGTTTACTGAAAACGAACTTTTGCATACGGAATTTTCGTACAAATATCGTCCCGAGGAATTTATAGCGCTGGCTGCGCGCGCGGGCTTTGGGATTAAGCAGTTATGGCAGGATTCACGTGACTGGTATTCTTTTATGTATTTCGAGCCCGCTTCATCCGAGTAATCGATGCCCTCGCTCTGCCGGAGCTGTACAACGTCGAAGTCGTTCCCGGGCCGTGTCATCTTGTGGATGATAAGCGCGCGCTTTACAATGCGCGGCCGCTGCGGCTGTCCATGTTAAGCGTGATTACTGTTTCGCCGTCAGGCGTGTTTGCAAACTTGGCGCAGCGGAAATTGGCGCAAGTTTGCACTATCGTCAATGCAAAAATTCTGCGAATAAACTTTAATCTACAGCCGTAATACATTGAAAATATAGTCTATTTGCCGACGTAGCTCAGCACGGTAGAGCAACGCATTCGTAATGCGTGGGTCGGAGGTTCAAATCCTCTCGTCGGCACCACTACCATGCGGTGCATGTTAGTCGACCAGTTTGTGTCAGGCACCTGTCAGATTGCTCATCAGGGCATGATAGAAGCGTACAGCAGTCACGTAGTCTTCAACGGTGACTTGCTCATCGACCCCATGCAATCGCTGCATGGTGTTTAGATTCACCCTGATCATCATGAATCGATACACGTTGTCTGACAGCGCAACGAAGTGTTTTGCATCCGTGCCGCCCGGCACGAGATAGGGTGCGACCAGCACATCCTTGTCCATGCCGCGTATCGTTTTTTCAAGGAGGCGATACCCAAAACTGTCGGTCGAGGACACCGGAGAAGGTTCGTTTGCCATTTGCGCCGAAATGTCCACACGCTCGTCATCGATCGCGTTTTCGATATGTGCTGCCACTGAAGCCACGCTGTCTCCGGGCAATATGCGGAAGTTGGCTACTGCGGATGCGCGAGTCGGCAGGATATTGGACTTCGAACTGCCCTCGAGCATGGTTACTGCTGTGGTTGTGCGTATGCTGGCTGCGGTCGAAGGCCGGGCAAGCAGCTTGTTCTTGATCAAGCCAGAAAACAGCCATTCGTTGGCCATTGCGATGCGGGTTACAAGAGGTAGATAGTGACCCAGATAGTTGAGATTTGCATCCAAGGCATGCAAATCAGCCGCGAAGGGATTGGCCTCCACTGCGACGATCGCTGAGGCAAGTACACCCGCCGCCGTATTCGGTGGAGGTTGTGACGAGTGCCCGCCGGCCGCGTTTACTGTCAGATGGAGATTCACGTACCCTTTTTCCGCGATACCAATCATGGCCACGGGCGCTTCCACACCGGGAACCGCGCCCTCGGTAACAGCGCCCCCTTCGTCCAGAACAAACTCAAACTCTATATCCTGCTCAGCAAAGTGTGCAGCGATCTGACCGGCACCATCCTTTCCTCCCACTTCTTCATCGTGGCCAAATGCAAGATAGACCGTACGTTGTGGGCGTTGCCCATTTGCCAGCAGCAACTCCATGGCTTCCATTAGCGCCAGCACGGTCAGTTTGTCATCCAGTGCACCGCGTCCCCAGATCACCCCATCAGCTACTTGGCCGCTAAAGGGCGCGTAGCCCCAGTTACCGGCGGTGGCTGGGTCAACGGGGACTACATCCATATGGCCAAGGAAAAGCGCCGGCTTGAGTTCGGGCTGCTGTCCCTGGATGCGATAGACAAGGCTGTATTGATTGATTATTTGCAGGCTTGCCTGGGAATGGACTCGCGCGAAGTTTGTCGCCAGGTGTTCATGGAACGCTATGAATGCCGCCGCATCAAAATTGCTGCGGTCATCGTGTGAGATGGTGGGTATCCTGATTGCGCCAGCGAGGCGCAGTGCCATGGCGTCGGCATCTACGGGTACCACGGGAATAGCTTGTGCGTCCTGCAACTGTCGATCTGGAAAGTGGGTGAATGTTCGCATCAGGAGCAGAACCAATAAGGCGCTCAAACTTAGCAGCGTGATAACGATTTTCTTCATTCTGGATCCTGTTCCTTTAGGTGAGCCAGTCTACGTTGGCCTCAGCCATGCTGCATTCTTTAGGCTAAAAATTTACTGTGCATTTTCGAAGAGCTCGTTTTTACGCCGCCGGGCTCTCACTCGCTCCAACTGCGGGCTGTTGTTGCGTAATACAGTGAATCCCGCCGCCCCCTTCGGCAATATGATCGATACGCACTTGCACGATTTCCCGACCTGGGAAGTAAGACTGCAGCCGCTCGCGGACCTCTTCATCAGTCTTGATGCCATAGGACGGAGCAATGACTGCGCCATTAGCGATGTAGAAATTCACATAAGATAGGCAGAAGCGATCACCGATGGCACAGCTTGCGGGCGCCTCAGGCAGCGGCAGGAGCTCAAAGTGTCGACCCTGTGCATCGGTTTCTGATTCCAGCTGCTCGCGCAATGTGTCGAAAAAAGCTTTACGAGGATCGTTACTGTCACTGCTGGCCTCGACAATAATACTGCCGGCTCTTGAGAAAGTGGCGATGCCATCAATGTGGCCATCGGTCTCGTCGTCCAGCGGGTCACCGGGTAGCCAGATCACTTTGCGCACTCCCAGCCGAGCTTTTAATTCTTCTTCTATCTGATCGCGAGACCAGTCGGGATTGCGATTGCTGTTGGGAAAACAAGTGGTGGTTGTCAGGAGCGTGCCTTCGCCATCGACGCACAGACCTCCCCCCTCGGCGATGAGTGATGAATAAATAGCGTCTACGCCGGCGCGCTCGAGAATACGTTCCGCCATCCGGGCGTCCTGATCATACGGTTGGTATTTCCCGCCCCAGGCATTGAAACCAAAACACACGCCCGAGACGTCCCCGGCCGCACTGCGCACGAAATTCGGCCCAGTGTCGCGTGCCCAGGAGTCATCCGTGGGTACCTCGAAAATATCGATGTCGCTGCCCAGATAGTTCTTAGCCTGCTGCAGCAATTGTGGCGGTACGAGCATCGTTAGCGGCTCATACTGTCTTATTGCGTGAGCAACATCCGCATAGCTCTGAATCGTTTTTGCTATATCGGGCCACATTTCCTGCCGGTTTGGCCAGGCCATCCAACAGCGCTCGTGTGGCGACCATTCGGCGGGCATTGTGTATTGCGTGCTCAACTTGAATCCTTGCGCTCTTGGAGATGATGGAGCGCAGGGTAAGGGACGGAGGCGGCTCGGACAAATGAAAGATCTAAACCGTTTGATCTGGGTCAGATTGCAAGGTTTACTGGACGCCTTTTTTTTGGAGATGTGAGAATGAGGAACGTGTCCGTCGCGGCCACGCAAATGGCTTGCACCTGGGATAAGCCCGCCAATGTTGAGAGAGCGATTCAATTGGTGCGTGCCGCAGCCGGCGGCGGCGCACAGATTATTCTCCTGCAGGAGTTGTTTGAGACGCCCTATTTCTGCATCGAGCAGCGCGGCGAGCATCTGCAGCTGGCGTCGGAGCGCGACGATAATCCGCTGCTGCAACGCTTTCAGGCATTGGCAAAAGAGCTGGCAGTAGTGCTGCCAATCAGCTGGTTCGAACGCGCGGGGAATAACTTTTTTAACACCGTTTGCATGCTGGACGCGGACGGCTCAGTACTCGGTTACTATCGTAAATCGCATATCCCGAACTCCATCGGCTACCAGGAAAAGACTTATTTCACACCCGGTGATACAGGCTTTCAGGTCTGGGATACGCGCTACGCGCGGGTTGGCGTGGCGATCTGCTGGGATCAATGGTTTCCCGAGGCTGCGCGCAGCATGGCACTGCGCGGCGCAGAGCTGCTCTTTTATCCTACGGCGATTGGTACCGAGCCGGGCGAGCCGGATCTTGATTCCAGCGGTCACTGGCAACGCACGATGCAGGGGCATGCCGCGGCGAATGTGGTGCCGATTATTGCTTCTAACCGCATTGGGCAAGAACTCGCGACTGGGGACGAGAGCCTGAGTATGCGTTTTTATGGCCACTCTTTCATCGCGGACTACACCGGCGAGATTGTGCAGCAGGCAGATGACAGCAGCGAAGCCGTGTTGATCAGTGATTTTGATCTGGATGAGGCGCAGCAATACCGGACTCAATGGGGCGTGTTTCGCGATCGTCGTCCCGAGCTTTACGGTGATCTTTGCATGCACACACCCGTTACCTGCTAGGCGCTTCTCGAGGTGTTACCAGGTCCACGTCTCTGGGGTCTTGCGCTGCTGGGGAGTACCAGCATTATTCCGATTCTTATCGGACCGATCATCACCGGCGTGCTGGTGGATTATGGCGGTTTTGATGATAGAGCAGCGGGTCTCACGGCGGGTTACGGCGCGATCGGTTCGGTCAGCGTTGCGCTGATTTGCGCGCTGAGTATGCACCGTCTGCCTCTGCGAAAACTCGCTTTTGCGGGAGTCTGTCTCGCGGTCATCGGCAATCTCGGTGCGGCAGTGTTTTACCAGTGGCATGACGTGTTCTACGCGTTTCGCATTGTTACTGCGCTAGGCGATGGAGCAATCTACGCCGCAGTAATGAGCGCATTTGCCCGAGAAGCGCACTCAGAGCGTTGTTACGGCATGTTCATGATGCTGCAGTTTGGTCTTGCAGCATTGGGGCTTTGGGGGCTGCCGACGTTTTTTCCAGAGATGAACGCATCCGAGATGTTTCTTGGGTTTTTCGCGCTTAACCTGGGTGCCTTTCTGCTTGTCTCCCTGTTGCCGGCCAACGCGGCGGATATCGCTGGAATGACCATCCGCGCCCGGGAGTGGCGTCTTCTGCTCAGCGTTCCCGCACTCGCCGGTCTCGCGGCTCTGTTCTTCTTCGAAAGCAGCAACATCGGCACCGATGCCTACATGGAGCGCATCGCAGTGCTTGCGGGTTACGGCGACGAGAAAATTGGCACTGTACTGGGCACCGCTTCGTTACTCGGCGTGCCCGGCGCATTTGCCATTATGTTTGTCAGCGGACGTTTCGGGCATGCGCTGCCGGTACTCAGCGGCGTGGCGCTGGGTGTGGTGTCTTTGATGGGGCTGATGCAGGCGCAGAGCTATTCGGTGTTCTTTGTGTGGACCTGTGTGCATAGCGTAAGCTGGGCGTTCACAACGCCATACATACAGTCAATTCTTGCGAATATGGACCCGGGAGGAGCCGTCGTTACCGCCGGTGGTATTGCCAGTGGAGCCGGCGCAGGGGCAGGTCCGTCTGCAATGGCGATGTTGGTTTCTGCCGATGACTACAGCGGCGTGCTTACAATATCGCTGGCCGCCTATGGCTTGGCGGCAGTGGCCATTGTGATAGTTTCGCGGCGCATGTCCGCGGTGCAACTCCGCGGCGCTTAGTTCAGTCCCATGCCGATAACCAGGCCTACCGCAATACCCAGGCCGATAAAAATGGCCGCAACAACCATGCCTACAGCGCGGTTGTCCTTTGCCAGTTCTTCATTAATATCCAGGGGATTAAAAAAATCGAAGATCCAGTACCCCAGCAGCATAAAGGTCAGCGTCAAGCCCGTACCTAGCGTCGCGTAAAGGAAATTCATTCCAACGATTGTCCAATCCATCACTTTATTGCTTCCTTAATTTCGAATATGCGCTCGACATAATTTAGAGTTTCGCGCGAGTGCCGTCCAGTTACTGCCGGAAGTGCCTGATGCATTGATTGCCACTGCCTGGGGTTCAGTCCCTGGTTAATGGCTTCGCGCTGCGCTTTGCGCAAATTCACACGGCCTGTGTTGTAGGAGCCGTACATAAACTTCAGACGTTCGTCTAAGGCGCGACCTTTCTGCCAATAATCGAATTGATATTTGTTGTACCAGATGCCCGCTGCGATATTCCAGCGCGGTTCCATCAGGGCACCGTCGATATAGCTGCTTTTTCCTGATACCTCTTCGAAGGTGCGCGGCATCAGCTGCATGATGCCTTTGGCGCCTACCGCGCTCTCGGCATTGGGGTTCAAATTGGATTCAGCGATCGCCTGGGCTTTAAAGTAGTGCCAGTCAAAGCCCACCCCAAAAAAACGTTTGGAGTATTTGCGAAAATAGTCGTCAAACTCCGTGTGTTCGCGATACTTCTCAAAGCCCTGGGACTGCGCGGTGGGTGTGTAGAACACGGAGAGCATCAATGGCAGTGATAGCAATACAATGAACGACGACAATGGGAGTGCCGTCGTCAGATTGCATGTCCGGGTAAAGGTCCGGGTAAAGGTCCGGGTAAGGTTGCTATTGAAGGTCCGAATGCAAGTTAAACGTGTCATATCCTGTCGAAGCGTGTCAGTTGGCGGCAGCAAGACTATATCAAAACAGCCGTGATCGCCCCGAGATTTTTCGCTGCGTCAAAGACGGCAATGTGGTGATTCCAGCAGTCACAGTGTGTACCCTGTTGCTGTTTTCGACTTTTGGCGCCAACGCACGTGCACGCTGGCGCCTCTTTCGACTCTGCCCAAGGAACATCCAGAACGAATGAAGGCTAATTTCATTGACGGTAAAGCTGCAGCGCAGCGTTTACGCGAGAGAGTGACTGCGGAAGTGAGTCGACTGGAAGCCGCCCACAATCTACAGCCTGGCCTTGCAGTGGTGGTGGTCGGTGATGATCCCGCCAGCCAGATTTATGTAAGAAACAAAGGCCGCCAAACCGTCGAGGCGGGGATGCGTGGTTTTGAGCACAAACTGCCAGCGAGCGTTCCACAGAGCGAGTTGCTTGCTCTGGTGCATCAACTCAACGGGGACCCGACGGTCAACGGTATTCTGGTGCAGTTACCGCTTCCTGAACATATCGATGAGCAACTCATTATTGAGGCCATCGATCCGGCCAAGGACGTAGACGGATTTCATCCGACGAATACGGGCGGCTTGTCTAACGGTGATCCGGCGGCGCTGGTGCCTTGCACACCACTGGGCTGTCTGATGATGCTGCGTGAACAGTTCGCCGATGGCCTCACGGGTCTGAACGCGGTAGTGGTGGGCCGCAGCAATATTGTGGGTAAACCGATGGCCCAGTTGCTGTTGCAGGAAAGTTGCACGGTGACTATCGCGCATTCCAAGACCCGCGACTTGCCGGCCCTGTGCAGGACCGCCGACATCCTGGTTGCAGCCGTTGGCCGAGCCGAGATAGTCCGCGCTGACTGGGTCAAGCCGGGCGCAGTGGTCATCGATGTGGGCATAAACCGCATTCCCAGCGATGGGGATGCAAAGCCGCGACTCGTGGGAGACGTTGCCTTTGCAGAGGTCGCTGAGATAGCAGGGGCGATCACCCCGGTGCCTGGAGGCGTTGGGCCAATGACGATCGCCTGCCTGCTTCGAAACACCGTCGTGGCTGCATGTAGACAGCGACACGTCGCCTGTCAGCTGGACTAGCTTTGGTCCGCGGGGAAGACCTTGAGCACCTCGCGCAACAGGTCCCACACATTGAAGCCTTGTTTTCCGTAGTCGAGTCCGCGCCGCACGATGACCAGATCGTGGGAGGGGTCTATGATGACGTACTGCCCGCGATTGCCGAGAGTCGTGTAAGCGCCGGGTGGGACCTCGCCCTTACGCTTGTCCGATACTAGCCAGAATTGACCGCCGTAGAAGTGACCCGGGATGTTTTCAGCGGGAGCGGGTTCTCGCACGAAGTCGACCCATTCTTTTGAGATAAGCTGCTCGCCTTCCCAAACGCCCTCATTTAGATACAGCAGCCCGAATCTTGCGAGGTCTCGGGCGTTGCTATACACCTGGCTGCTGAGAATGAAATCGCCAAAGCGATCGGTGGAGACCAGGGTGTTGCGCATGCCCAGCTTGTCTAGCAGACGCCGGCGCGGAAACTCGAGGTAGGTCTGCGCGTCTGGCAGTGTTTGTTTCAGTGCATACATTGCCAACAGAGTGTCGTAGTTTTCGTAATCCCAGTGACTACCGGGCTCGCGAACCAATCCACGCTTACGCATACCATCAATCGAACTGGCGCCTGCCCAATAGGCTAGACCGGAGCCGGTGGCGTATTCCATGCCATTGCTGTCTACCGGGTAGAGTCCGCTCGACATATTGAGTAAATGTCTGAGAGTGATACGGTCTCTCGGGTCCGGGGCATCTCCTTTCATCTCCGGCAACCATTCAAGGCCCAGAGGGCCATCCAGGGAGAGCTTGCCAGCATCGACCTGCATACCAATCAGGGTGGCGGCTATGCTCTTTGCTGTCGACCAGGTACGTGTTCGCGTGTTTTGGTCAATACCTTCGGCATAGCGCTCATGGACGATCTTGCCCTTGTGCACGACCAGCAGGCTCAAGGTGTCCTGCTCCGGGGATTCGCGATCGAAAGCCCAGTCGGACGCCGCGTCCAGCGCCGCGCTATCCAGCGCCGCTGAGAGGGTAGCTGTGGCATTTGCATCGCCGCGGGGCCAATCGAGCATTGCAGCGCTCTCATCCGGGTAGGGCAGTGTCAGCTCCGGAAGCGTGTCTGCCTCAGCGAGAGTGGCTTCCGGTGGCATAACTACGCAGCCGATACCCTCGCGAAACACGGCCGAAATTTCTGCACCATTCTCGCCGCCCCCCACTGACACGGCCCGTGGTTCGTTATGGATGGTATATGGGCCGCCCTGCGCATCACCGAGTACGCGATCCTGCAGGTAGGCGAGTTCCTGGTCAAAAACTTGCTCCAAAGTACGATTGGAGGTGAACAAGCCATTGCAGGTCAGCACCGCCTGCACACCATTGCGTACGAACAGTCGATTTTCTGCAAAGTAGTCGAAACCTTCGATTGGCTTTGGGTTCGACTGCGCTATTGCTGCGTTTTGCAACAGCAGCGCTGTGAGGGCGCAGGCAAGGCGGACACAGGTGGGAATGATTGAGTATGGGGTCGGATTTCCGCGCATTCTGGGTACCAGGATTGCAAATTTGTTTGCGACTATACACCGCTTTACATCGTGTCACATCGCTTGTGCCCTGAGAAAAATAGCCTTCATTTCCTCCAAAAAGCGGTCATAATTCCGCACGCGCTGTTACTGAGTTTTGCCTATGTCCGTCCCAGCTTCCAACACTCTGCTAGCGAGTCGCGCTGCAGTGCGTGCATTGATACATGCCGATGAACCGGTTCGGGTCACTGAGATGCTGGAAGCGGTTACCTTGGACGATGAGGCCAGGGCCCGCGTGCAGTGCGAAGCTATCGCCCTGGTCGAATCATGTCGGTCACGGAGCGACGAGGCCGGCACACTGGATGCATTTCTGCAAGAGTTCGGACTGTCGAACGATGAAGGTATTGCGCTCATGTGTCTGGCCGAGGCCTTGCTGCGAGTGCCCGACGACGAGACTGCCGATCGTTTGATTGCGGAGAAAATCCAGTCCGGTGATTGGGGTGCGCATAAGGGGAAAAGCGCTTCGCGTTTTGTAAATGCCTCCGTTTGGGGACTGATGCTGACGGGTCGAATTGTCCGCCTGGATGACGAGATCACTACACGCACCGGGAACTGGATGCAGCGGTTGGTCACGAGTCTCGGTGAGCCTGTGGTGCGTCAGGCTGTATTGCAGGCGATGCGAATCATGGGTAGCCAGTACGTTTTGGGTCGCAACATTGCAGAGGGTCTGCGTCGCGCCCGCGAAGACCAGGCCGTCGGGGCTTGTTCTTCTTTCGATATGCTGGGCGAAGGTGCGCGCACCGAGGCGGATGCGCAACGTTACTTTCGCGCCTACGCAGATGCCATTGAGTCCATCGGAGCCGCGAACAGCGCGTCCAGTGTGATTGAGGCGGACGGAATCTCGGTCAAGCTGTCGGCACTACACCCCCGATATGAGTATCGGCAACGAGCCCGGGTGATGGCGGAACTGCTGCCTCGCATTCAGGAGCTTGCATGCATGGCCAAGGCCGGCGGCATTGGTCTTAGCATCGACGCGGAAGAATGCGACCGGCTGGATTTGTCCCTGGATATCTTCGAGTCCCTTGCGCGCGACCCGGCACTGGCCGGTTGGAACGGTCTGGGGTTTGTCCTGCAAGCCTATCAGAAACGCGCTCTCGCGGTCTGTGATTGGCTCATTGAGCTTGGCAGGGACAGCGGTCGTCGATTTATGGTGCGCTTGGTGAAAGGTGCGTATTGGGACGGAGAAATCAAGCATGCCCAGGAGAACGGCTTTGCAGACTACCCGGTATTTACGCGCAAGATCCACACGGATTTGTCTTATGAGCTGTGCGCACAGCGTTTGCTATCTGACCCAGATGCCGTGTATCCGCAATTCGCCACGCACAATGCACACAGCACGGCATTGATCCGGGAGCAGGCGCAGGCGTCGGGGGATTACGAGTTCCAGCGGCTGCACGGAATGGGGCAGCTTCTCTACGACGACATTCGTTCTCGCACACCGGCGACGCGAGTGCGTATTTACGCGCCGGTTGGGAATCACAAAGATCTACTGCCCTATCTCGTGCGGCGCTTGCTGGAGAATGGCGCTAACAGCTCCTTCGTCAACCGCTTTCTCGATGCCAAGGTCGCACCGCAGGATCTGCTTAGTGATCCTGTGCTGGAGACGCGTCGACTCGGGGTCGGGCGTCATTCGCGCATTCCTGTGCCACGTGACCTTTACGGTTCCGAGCCTTTTGCATGGCTTAACGCCCGGGGTCTGGATCTGAGTGACACGGATGTAGTCGAGAAGCTGTTGCAGACGGTGCACTGGGTTGCGGGCAGCGCACACGTAGCGGCGCCCGTGGTGTCAGGCGCGAGTTTATGCGGAGACTCGCGAGCGGTGTTTAATCCTGCGAATAAGGCACAAGCTGTGGGCACCGTGATTGAGGCTGATGCAGAAGCTGTCGATGCCGCGCTCACATCCGCGCAAGTGGCCCAGCCAGCCTGGGACGCCCTCGGCGTGAATGCGCGTGCGCAGTCCCTCGAACTTGCCGCTGAGCTGCTTGAGGCCCAGATGCCCGAGCTGATTGGTCTGCTCGCGATTGAGGCCGGGCGTACGCTTGACGACGGTGTGGCGGAGGTCCGTGAGGCGGTGGATTTTCTGCGCTATTACGCACAAGCTGCCAGACAGTCGTTCGCCGTGCGCGTCTTACCGGGCCCGACGGGCGAACTCAATCAGGTCTCCCTGCATGGTCGCGGCGTTTTTCTCTGCATCAGTCCTTGGAACTTTCCGCTGGCCATTTTTGTAGGCCAGGTCGCAGCCGCCTTGGTGGCAGGCAACGCCGTGGTTGCAAAGCCGGCGGGGCAGACGCCGCTGATTGCTGCGCGGGCGGTGCAGTTACTGCACGAGGCGGGTGTACCCGGCGCGGCGTTACATCTGCTGCCCGGCGATGGTGCTGTTGGCGCTGCGCTGGTCGCCGATGTTCGCGTGGCGGGCGTTGCGTTCACCGGAAGTACAGACACGGCCCGAGCTATCAATCAGCAACTGGCAGCGCGGAATGCCCCGATCGCCCCATTAATTGCCGAGACCGGCGGGCTCAATGTCATGTTGGTTGACGCGACAGCGCTGCCTGAGCAGGTGGTCGACGATGTGATTACCTCGGCGTTCAGGAGCGCCGGGCAGCGCTGCTCTGCGCTCCGCGTCCTGTATCTGCAGGAGGACATTGCGGAAGGCGTACTCAGTATGCTGGCCGGTGCGATGCGTGAGCTGAGCATCGGGGATCCGACAAACCTAAGCACCGATATAGGGCCAGTTATCGACCTTCAGGCTTGCCAGATGCTCGAGAGTTATGCGGATCAACTTGGCACGCAGGCGCGCTTGATTGCGATCTGCGACACTAACGCGGCAAACGACGACGGCCATTTCTTCGCGCCCAGAGCCTATGAGATACAGTCAATCAAAGAGCTGCCCGGCGAAATCTTTGGGCCAATCCTTCACGTGATCCGCTATCGTGCCGATGAGTTGGACCGGGTCTTACGCGAAGTTAACGACACCGGTTTCGGCTTAACGCTCGGCATTCACAGCCGGATCGATGGATTTGCGCGTGACGTGTTTAACGCCACTCACGTGGGCAATACCTATATCAATCGCAGTATGATCGGCGCAGTGCCGGGTGTGCATCCCTTCGGTGGTCAGGGTCTATCGGGTACCGGGCCCAAGGCCGGCGGACCGCATTACCTACTGCGTTTTGCGACGGAACGCACGCGTACAGATAACGTGGTGGCGCGAGGCGGTAACGCCCAGCTGTTTAATTTGGATGACTCATCCAGCGGACACTAAAACCTCGGGACGTTTTTTTGAGTGTCAGCGTGTAACATAGTCGCAATGCTCGACCATCCTCTCTTTATAGCCGCCGTTCTGGCATCCCTGATAGCAGTCTCCGAATGGCTCGCCCTGCATACATGGCTGCGTCACCTCGGCGCGGCGTTGCTGGTCATTTTACTCACGGCCTTTGTGGCTAATCTTGGGGTGATCCCCACCTACAGTGATGCGACACCATTGTATGGTCAGATTTTTAATTACATTGCACCGCTGGGTATTTTTTGGCTTCTACTGCTGGTTGATTTGCGTAGTCTGGGCAAGGTGGGCCTGCCCGTTTTGCTGTTGTTTTGCGCCGGGGCTGTGGGCACGGCAATCGGTGCTGCGGTTGGACACTGGCTGGTAGGTGGCGCGGCTTCCCTGGGGCAATTTCACGCGGCGCTGGCGGGTATGTTTACGGGGACGTATATCGGCGGCAGTGTGAATTACAACGCGGTCGCTCTGGAGTACGGGGTTATGCAGGATGCGGGTTTGTACGCCGGCGCTGCCGCCGTGGACAATGCTATGACGACTGTTTGGATGGCCGTCTGCGTGGGATTACCGAGATTGCTGCTCCGCTTCTGGCCGGCGGGGACCGAGCGCGCCGGAATCGCGAATACCAGCGTCGCGAGCGAGGATAAAGAGGCGATTCCATTGTTTGACGCCGCCTTGATCACAGCGCTGGGCCTCGCGGGTATTGTCACGTCTGAATTCCTCGCGGACTGGTTCAAGCAAGCCTTGGGCCTGGCCATTCCCGCGACGTTGATCCTCACCACCATTGCACTGGCGCTCGCTCAATGGCCTCCGGTACAGCGGTTGCGGGGATCTCGGCTGATGGGCTTGCTGGCTGTGTATCTGTTTTTGGCAGTGATTGGCACGCTGTGTGATGTCCGGGCGCTGGGTCGAATGGGAGAGTTGGCGCCGGTGATTGGCAGTTTCGTTGTGGTGCTGGTTCTGATCCATGGCTTTGTTGTGTTTGGCACCGCGCGGGTGCTGCGCATCGACCCTCAAACCGCGGCCGTGGCGTCCCAGGCCAATATTGGCGGTCCTACCTCGGCACTGGCACTGGCCCGTAGTCTGGGTCGCAGCGACCTGGAGCTCCCCGCCATACTGGTTGGCTCGGGCGGTATGGCGCTTGGCAACTATATGGCTTTCGCCATGGTCTGGTTGTTGTCCAGCTAGCGATGTCTACCTAGAGTCGTGCGTCAACGGGCATTGGCGCGTCCTGCTTGACCGTCATGAGGCTAAAGCTGGACTCGATATCCTTGACGCCGGGGAAACGCAGAATGCCCTGCATGACGATCTCAGAGAAATGATCCATGCTCATGGCGACTACTTTGAGTAAATAATCGTAGGCGCCGCTCATAGCATGACACTCCACAATGTGTGGCTCCGAGCTAAGCTGATCGAGAAATCCGCGAGTCTTTTTATCATCGTGTTTTTCCAGCTGCACCTGCACAAAGGCAGTGACCTGCAGTCCGATACGCCGTTGATCGAGCACCGCCCGGTAGCCGATGATCACCTTATCCTCCTCAAGATTGCGCACCCGCCGCAGGCAGGGAGATTCTGACAGACCAACAGCCTGCGCAAGTTCGACATTGGTAGCGCGGCCATCGCTTTGCAACACTTCCAGAATTCGACGCTCGGTGCGGTCAAATGTACGAGTTACGGACATAGGTAATGAGCTTATCTGCCAATAATTTCTATATTTAAGCATATAATTGCAAATATTGATTTTTATAAGCAATAAATAAGGGGATTAATGCGCAGTTATGTCTGTAAAGTTGCTTGGTGATATTTTTTCAACGACGCAACGGAGACTTCTGATGGCTGATCTGTTTGAAAACCCCATGGGCCTGGACGGCTTTGAATTTGTTGAGTTCGCGGCGCTCGAACGCGATGTGCTGGAACCCACCTTTGCGATGATGGGCTTTAGCCTGGTGGCAAAGCATAAGACCAAGGACGTTGACCTCTGGCGTCAGGGCAACATCAATTTCGTGATTAACTACGAGCCTGCATCCCCTGCGTTTTACTATGCAGAGGAGCACGGTCCCAGCGCCTGCGGCATGGCATTTCGCGTGAGAGATGCCGCAGCTGCCTACAAGCGTGCCCTTGAATTGGGCGCGCAACCCATTGACATCCCCTGCGGCCCCATGGAGCTGAAAATGCCGGCAATACGCGGCATCGGCGGTGCAATTCTGTATCTGATCGACCGCTATGAAGATGGCACGGCGATTTATGACATCGATTTTCAGTTTCTGGAGGGTGTCCCACGTAACCCTGAGGGCTGCGGATTCCAGATCATCGATCACCTAACGCACAACGTCTATCGTGGCCGCATGGATTATTGGGCGAATTATTATGAAAAGCTGTTTAACTTCCGCGAGATCCGTTTCTTCGATATCGAGGGCGAGCACACGGGGCTTAAATCCAAGGCTATGACAGCGCCAGACGGCAAGATCCGGATTCCGCTGAACGAAGAGGGTCGCGCCGGTGGCGAAGGGCAGATCGAGGAATTCCTCATGCAGTACAACGGCGAGGGGATTCAGCACATAGCGTTCTCCTGCGACGACCTTATTGCTTGCTGGGACAAGCTCAAGGCTCGCGGCGTACCGTTTATGACCGCGCCGCCGACGACGTATTACGAGATGCTGGAAGGCCGTCTGCCTGGTCACGGCGAACCGCTGGGAGAACTCCAGTCGCGCGGTATTTTGTTGGATGGCTCTACGGACGATGAACCCAAGCTACTGTTGCAAATCTTTTCCGAGACGCTCATCGGTCCGATTTTCTTTGAGTTTATTCAGCGCAAAGAGGATGAGGGCTTTGGTGAGGGCAACTTTCAGGCGCTGTTTGAATCGATCGAGCGGGATCAGATGGCGCGCGGGGCGCTGGAGAAATCCGCCGAAGCGAGTTAAAAGTCGCGACCGGCGATGGTAAGCGCGAGCTATAAGGTATTAAAAAAATAGATATTATTCAATGATATAAGTTATATATTTAAAGTAAAATATATAAAATTAGCTCTTGCAGTCTAGTGTTATGAGCGCTTTTGGGCGCTCAAATTTCATTCTAGAATTTACCCCAATTAAAGTAGTCGTTGCCAGAATAAGTCGTCCGACTTGGTGTGTGACACAGACGTCTCCCTACCCTGTCAGAGCAGGGCTGACAATACTTCCCGAGCGTGACGATACCGGGCAAACTACGCATCGCGGTAACGGCGGGAGCCATGTTGTGCAACAGTTCCGGGATATATTGGTATACGCCGAGTTTAATGACGCTGCTTGTCTCGCGCAGGTCGTCGACATAGCAGCCGCGCACGGCGCTGCTATCACTGTCTGTGAAATAGTCGAGCCGGCACCCAGAAAGCACGACCCCCGCGGTGTGATCGAACGTGTGAGCAAGCTGCGTTGGTCTTTGGCGTTTCAGCGTCTGCGCCGAATCTGTGACCACTTTTCAGATCATACGGTGATCGATTACTCGGTGTTCACTGGCGTGCCCTTTGTGACCATCACAGAGCAGGTGCTGCAGCAGGATTTTGATCTTGTTGTGCACATTAGCGAACGCGTGCAAGAGTCGACAGGTATTGGCCTCAACGCGACAGGTATGCATCTGATGCGCAAGTGTCCCTGCACGGTCTGGGCAATGCATCCACAACGTCCGGCCGAGAGCGCCAACGTCCTTTTGGCCTTGGACCGGGAGCTTGCGGACGAAACGACAACGGCAGAAGCGTTTGCCATCACGCTGGCGGAATCCGCGGTAGCGCTGGCGGCGGCGCGGGGCGGGGAGTTGCACGTGATACACGCCTGGCGCCCCTACGGCTATGAACTCTTGGAGACGTCAGAGCTTGCATTAAAGAAGGGCGAGCTGGATTTTTACCGCAAGCAGCAGCGCAGAGATAGTGAGCAGTGGTTCAAGCGAATAAAACAGCGCATTGAGAGCATAGCTCCCGAGGAGCTCGTTGTTCACGCACAGTTGGTTGAAGGCTCGCCAGTGCCTGTTGTTCAGCAAGCGGTCACGGAAACTGCGGCGGGTATGCTGGTTCTGGGCACAGTCGGCACATCGGCGAATCCTGGTGTCCTTATCGGTGCGACGACAGAATCAATTCTCACCGGCTGCGGGACGTCCGTGCTGGCACTTAAGCCACCGGGTTTTGTGTCTCCGCTTATGCTCGCCCGGCCTGCCAATTTATAGGTGTTTCCGAACTCGCATGGCAACCCGGGATGAGCAGGCCGCCGCGGTGACAGCAGTGACAGCAGTGACAGCAGTGACAGTGGTTAGTGGTCGCATTGACGATTTGCGCCTGGCTATCGAGCAGGCCCAGATACCGAATCTGGCGTGTCGCTATTTCTCCTCACCGGATCAGATGGATGAGCAGGCTCTCCAGGCGGAGATCGCCGTCGGTGCGCCCGATGTTTTGGCGCCGGCACTGCCGCATATGCCACATTTGCAGTGGGTGCAGTCGACCTGGGCCGGGATCACGCCATTCCTTGCTAGCCCGCGTCGTGACTATCAATTGACCGGGGTAAAGGCGATTTTTGGTGCGAGCATGAGCGAATATGTTCTTGCCTGGATGCTGGCCTTCGAACGATCCGTGCTTGCGCATGCATCGGCGCACCGCTGGGAGTGGCGGGAGGAACGTGGTCTCTCCTCGCTGCGCCTCGGAATAGCCGGCACTGGCAGTATCGGCGCTGCGGTGGCAAAGCGCTGCGCACCTTTTTTTGCTCACATTCAGGGGCTCAACAGCGATGGACGTGACGTAGACGGCTTTGCTCGATGTTTTTCCATGCGGGATGTTCAGCAGTTTTCTCAGGGGCTGGATGCGCTGGTGATGATTTTGCCAGACACGCCGCGGACCAGTGGACTGATTGAAGCCTCGGTGCTGGAGAGGCTTAATCCCGGTGCGGTGCTGATCAACACCGGAAGGGCGAACTCCTTGAATCACGAGGCGATGCTGGCGGCTCTCAATGCCGGGCGTTTGCGTGCGGTGGTACTCGACGTGTTGCATCAGGAGCCGCTACCGGAAGACCACCCCTACTGGACGACCGAGGGCTTGTATATCACCTCGCACACGTCGGCTCCCACGCGCATGGCGGCTATTGTTCAGGTTTTTCGAGACAACTTACTGCGCTATCGCAGTGGGGAAGCGCTGCAAGGTCTGATCGATTTTGAGCGGGGTTACTAGCGGTTACGACCCAGACGTTCATGTGCATCTACCCATTCGTTCTTGCGCGTTTTTTTATCGACCCGCGTCGCTGCCGCCAGTGAAAGTTCGCCTGCAACCACCAGGCCTGCTGCAATCTCCACCAACTTCAGTGCCTTGCCTTTGCCGTGGCAATCCATGATCTTCAGGCATTCCGCCTGCGTGGGAAGGTTGGTCCCGCCGCCGTAGCTCGCCATGATAATGGCTGGAAGCGTAATGGAGAAATCCAGATCCCCTTCACGGGTCACGCGGTTGTACACCGTGCACTGATTGGATTCTCCAATATTCGCAATGTCCTGCCCGGTCGCCAGATAGAGCGCCGCGAGACCATTAGCCGGGTGCGCCGCGTTGTTGGAGGAGCTGGTCATGAATGAAGCGATAGTGGTAATGCCCTGCCCATAGTGGAAAGCCTCTGGCGTTATGCGCAGGTTTCGTTCCAGAACCTCACGGGGAATCGTGATCTCAGCGGTGACGCGTCGGCCGCGAGTTTTTAGCATGTTGACAGAGGATGTGCGTTTTTCTGTGTCGAAGTTGCCCGAGAGCAGGTAGTGCTTTAGGGCCGGATAGTTCTCGCGAATCCATTCGCAGGCGACAAAGGTGGCGCGACTGGTCATGTTCTGGCCGGCGGCATCACCAGTGCTGTAATCAAAACGTGTGTAGACAAAGTTGTGCGCGCAATAGTGTTCAATCTCGATGAGCTTGCCGATAGAGGTGGTGGCTTCAGCGACCGCTTTTATTGCCTCAAAACTGTCCATCAGCCAGTGCTCGAAATCCCTGGCGTCGCGGGCATTTCGGAACACAAAACAAGGGGCTCTTTGCATGGCTTCCCCAACTACCGTGGTGGTGACGCCTCCCGATTCGCGAATAACCTTCATGCCGCGGTTATAGCTGGCCAGCATAGTGCCCTCGACGGTTGCCATAGGTACGTAAAACTCGCCTTTGGCGTGTTCGCCGTTCACCAGCAGCGGCCCGGCCAGGCCGATAGGAATCTGTGCCACACCGAACATATTTTCGATATTGCCCGCCATGACTTCCGGGTCGAAGGAGTACTGTTTGGTGTGGTCCAACGGCGCGCCGGTGGTTTCCTCGATAAACTGCTGCCGCTTCGCAATAATGTCTGCACCGAAGTCGTCGGCGTTGTCGCGGGGGATAGATCTATTCATTGTTATATGCTCGATACGAAAGCCCGCTAAACTACGCAAGCGACTGCCTCAGGTCAATTTGAGTCGGCGTCTGGCTGTTCTGACGCCGACGGCTCTCACGCTCAGGGTGCAGAAAAAACGCGAGTGAAATTACAGGAGTTGATTGTGTACCAAAGAATTTTAGCTGCGCTCACTATTGGGTCTCTTTGCATGCTGTCCAACGGCGCCGTTGCGGACGGGGTACAGGATGCGCTGCTACTCGATCCGCCGCATGATCCAGAGCATCCCGCTGCTGTTATAGAACTTTCGATACCCAGCCACGGAGAGCGGTTACCGGGGCATCTGTATGTTGCCAGCGGCGAGGGCCCGCACCCGACAATCGTGCTGCTGCATGGGCTTCCCGGCAACGAACGCAATTTGGACATCGCCCAGGCGCTGCGCAGAATGGGGTTCAACACGCTGTACTTCCAATATCGGGGAGCCTGGGGGGCGACCGGGCAGTTTCGTTTTACCCAGCTCTCTGATGACGCCATTGCCGTACTCGATTATCTGCGCGAGCCTGAGCGCGCCAAAGCGTTTCGTGTCGACCTTCGAGCCCTGTCCGTACTCGGGCATTCACTCGGTGGTTTCACGGCGCTGGCAACCGGGGCACGAGACGAAGGGCTGCAATGTGTGGTTTCCTTGTCACCGGCTAATCTTGCGCTGTGGAAAAATGGCATTGGTGATGCCGGTGGAGCAACGACGCTGCGACTCAAGCCTTATGCCGACTCTTTGTACATGCTCCGCGGACTGACCGGAGAGCGCCTGGAGGAGGAACTGCTGGTTGCCGATTCCACTGTGTTGGATACGACTGGCTTTGGCCCTGGTTTGCAGGGCAAGGCGGTTTTGATGATGGTCGGGGTGCAGGATGAGGTGACACCGGCGGCGACTATGTTTGACCCGGTTGTCGAGGCCTACTCGGAGCTTGGGGGTATTGACCTTACTGCGCGCAGGATCAGCGGCGATCATTCTTTTTCCTGGAGTCGCATTGCGCTGACGCGTGAGGTGCTGTCCTGGGCGGACGCGCGCTGTCGCTAGTCCTCGTTTCCGATTTGGCGCGTTCCGCGCTGGCGGGCAATGTCACTGTCTTTTATCTTGCTTACTCGAGCAACTGCGCGCAGCGCTTATGAAAACGTTGAATCTTGCGAGCGGTCTTGCGATCGGCAAAAAATCGCGACCAGGTGGATAGTGGAATCAACTCTGCGTTGCCGATGCCGTCGACCAGCATGACTCGATACCCGGAGAGTTCCCGCACGGCGATGATGTTATGCGGCAACAAGTCGCGACTGAGAATGCGCAAGTCGGCCACCGCGTGCACAAATACGTCGATACCCTCCTGCAACTGGGCATCAACGCCGTCGGCCAGTAGCTGCTGAAGATTCTTTGGCCAACTACCGTCTACGTTGCGCATAAGCTGTGTGACGATGCCGATACCCATGTCGGTTTCCTGGGTACCGTGATAGCGCGGCACATGTCGCCAAAGCGGTTCGCTTGCTCGCGTTAAAAGCTCACTGTAGGCCTTGATTTCCTTGCGCTGGTCATCCAGAAACCGCGCCGGTAGATAGCGCTTGAAGTCTTTGCGGAGCTGCTTTCTGGCGACGCCCGTTCGGTCCGGACGTAGCACCTTCACACAGCGATTGGCATGCTCCGGGTGCTGGAAACAGTAGCGGGTACCACCGACGAATATGGGTTTGCTGTGCTTGAGCTTTAGCATGCGCAAATGCTGTTACGGGAATCGGCCGGCAGTGTACCGCAGTCGACGCTTTGCATGCAGCGCGCTGCGAGATGTACGGACAGGGTGCAGTTCTCGCGATAGCTTTGACTGGTTGGGCCTCACAGTACATAGTAGCCTCGCCCGGACTCTGCTTGTCTGCGCCGAGCCCTGAAAACTCCGCACTGGATAATCGTATGAATCCCCCGCGGCTCTTGCTGCCATCGATCCTGCTTGTACTGGCGCTGGTCCTGCTGCCCTTCGGGCGCATGGTCGAAATACCTATGGGCGTCTTGTCGATAGTTGGAATTGTGGTTCTGCTGCGAGGTCCGGATTTGCGTAGCGGGGCACCCTGGCTGGCACTGGGTGGCTTGTTCTTCGCGTTCTGGTTGCCTATGTTGTTCGCTTTGCCAGATGCTGTGGCCTTTGAGAAATCGACGATCAATACGATCGGCGCGCTACGGTATGGTTTTTCCTGCTGTGCGTTGCTTTGGTTTTATCAGTCGCTGGGGACATTGCCGACAAAGTCAGGGCAGGATCTGGCAGCGATACAGACGCGCTTACTAACCGTGTTCAGTCTCTGCGCGTCGTTCCTGCTTTTGCTCTGGTGTATGGATGGTTTGCTGCAGTTTTTTCGCGGCACCAATATCCTCGGTTACGGACTGGGGGAGGGCTACATCAACGGTGTTTTTGGCGACGACGACAATATCAAATTTGGATTGACCGTCGCGCTGCTGCTTCCTCCGGCGCTGGTGGCGGTGCAGCGACACTTGCCCACGCCAAGCTTGTGGCTGTTTTTGTTTCTGACAGTGAGTCTTATTGTTCTGTCTGGCAAGCGCACTGCCTGGGTCGTAACGGGCGTTGAGTTGATGGCTCTTGCACTTTATTACCTGCTGCGCGGGAGCCTGCCCGTGCGACGCTTACTGCTGTTTGTTGGAGGTTTTGCTCTCGCCACCGGTCTAGCCTATAGCGGCAGCGACTGGGTTCAGCAGCGTAGCGACGTGTTTGCGCAGGCATTTGAGCAGCGTGACTATGCGACCTTGAATCGCGCCAGCGGGAATCGTTTGCCCATATGGGCAACGGCCTTGCGGATGGGTGAAGCGAACCCCATAAACGGTGTGGGTCCCCGTGGGTTTCGCGTCGCCTATCGGGAGTTTGCCGACACAACGGATCTCTGGGCCAGACCGGGAAACACCGGTGGAAGTCGCGCTACTCACGCGCACCAGATATTGCTGGATCTCTGGGCTGAAGCCGGGGTGCTGGGTCTGCTGGGTTATCTGGTTTTCTGCACGTTGCTGCTGCGGCTTTGGAAACGCGCCTCGACGCAAGCTCGCCACCGGGCATTGCCTTATGGGGTTTCGCTGCTCGGTATCCTATTCCCCCTGAACAGCCATCAGGCCTGGTACTCGTCTTCATCTGGGTTGATTCTTTGGCTCATGCTGGGTTTGTATTTGTTTGCGCTGAGTGAAAAAGTGCCAGTCGTTGCAGCCAAGGATACGCCGGCGTGATTGTCAGTCACAAACATCGCTTTATTTTTGTGAAAACCCACAAAACTGCCGGAAGTTCACTGGAGACTGCACTGGGGCGCGAGTGCGCAGACGACGATATCGTGTCGCATATGGAGGACAATATAGCGACGGGGATTCCGAGGAATTACGGTCCCACATCGGGGCTTGGGTCGAGCTACAAGCGGCACAAACTGCTGCGTAAAATGGTATCCAGGCACTCGTCATTACTGGGTGAATATTATTATGAGCACATGCCTGCCTGGCGTATTCGCGAGCTGGTCGGTAGTGACATATGGGAGAGCTACTTTACCTTTTGCTTCGAACGCAACGCCTGGGATAAAACGGTGTCCTATTACCTCTGGAAGAAGCACGGTCAAGGTCGGGCTATGCCCTCTTTTGAGGACTACATAACGCGCAAGGCGCATCGACTTCCGGTAGACAGCCCCTTGTACTGTAATAATGAGGGCGTGATGGTTGATCGTGTGTTTGAGTTTCGGAATATCTCAGCTGCACTGCAGGAACTGCGCGAGCGCCTTGAGCTGAATTTGCCTGAGCCGCTGCCGCGCGAGAAGACCGGGGTCGCCACCGAGCGCAAACACTATAGCGAGTACTACAACCCGCAGAGCCGGAAACATATCGCGAGGCTTTTCCACAGAGAAATAGAGATTATGGGCTACCGCTTTGACGGAGATGTTTGATGCCGCTTCGTGGCGTCTTCAGCTATGGGAGAGAAGGCTTGCGCACAAAGTGTACGAAACCTGTGCGCACTCCGGAAATACCGTAACGCTCGCGTAGCTCCGCGTTTGGCTCGAGGTCTTGTGGAGTAAATACTTCTACCTCGAACCCGGCGGCTGCGAGACGCGCTCCGTAATCCACTCCGTAGCTTCTCACGTGCTCATCTGGTCGGTTGTCCCAAGAGGCACGCACATTCCCCGGCGCATCACTCTCGTGCGTCATGTCGGTGAAGATAGGCACGTTCATTACCGCCCAGGCCCCTGGCCTCAGCACGCGCAAGCATTCAGACATGGCTTTTTGATCATCGGGTACATCCTGCAGCACGTGACTACAGTAAAGCGCATCCATGGTTTCGTTGGGATAGAGCATATCCTGAACGTCCAGTCGCACCATCACGTCTTTGCGCATGAGATCCGCCGTGATGTAGCCCTCCCCAATCGCGTCACTGAAAAACGCGCTTAGCCGGGGCTCCGGTGCGATGTGTAGAAACTGCATATTGGGCTGGAGTAATTCGCTTTTGCGATGCTTTAGGAACAGCCAGCTCAGCCGATCGCGTTCACGACTGCGGCACAGTGGACACACGGCGGCACTCCGGGCTCTGGCCCCGGTACCCGCGGGCAGAAACTGCGAAAAGCTGTGCCCGCAGATCGGGCAGGCAACCGCATCACCGCTGTATTTGCGCGACGACAGATAGCGATTGCGCAGTGCGCGGAGGCGTACCTCCAGTGACTTCAGAAATTGCATCGTTAGCAGTATGCGGGCTTGAATTGACGCGCGTACCGACAGATTTCGCGTTCGCGCGCCTTCAATGCTGCTCTCGTCTCGTTAATCAGCCAAAAATGTAAAAGGCTAGCTTGTTGCCATCGTGATCTTTCACGTAGGCGCCGTAAAACACGTCAGCGATGCGCTGACCGGGGGGACCGTCACAGCTTGCGCCAAGGGAAATGGCTTTTTGGTACATCGCGTCTACAGCTTCTTTTGATCCGACGGTTATAGCCAGCATGTTGCCGTTGCCCGGATGGTTGGGCTGCTCATCGTAGGGTATGCAGACGGCCACCAGCGGGTCAGCCATACTCTTGCCGATAAAGGCAATACGGCCCATATCTGCCTGAAGAGACGCGCCCATATCCTCAAAAAGATCCGAATAGAAGGTTTTTGCGCGTTCCATGTCGCTAACACCGAGGGTTACGTAGCCGATCATAGCTAACTCCTTATTTAAGTAGTGAAAAAGCGGAAAGAGGCGCCCAAGCGCCGGCGCAGTGTAAACGATCGCGTGACCGGCGCAAGCGTATCGGCCTTGAGGCGAACGCCCTGCAGCGCGTATCCTCGCGCTTTTCCAGTAGATTGTACTTGATGACAGAACAGCTTCTGATTGCGGCGATTTTTCTTGGCCTTTTCTACGGTTTGATATTCACCGCCTATGCTCCCGCATGGCTGTTTACCGCGGCGATGGGCGCAGCATATTTCGCAGGCATAGTCGATACCGCAGCCTTACTCGAAAAAGCTACCAATACGGGGCTCATCACCCTTATCTTGCTGTTGTTGGTCTCCATTGGCCTGGAAAAATTGAGTTGGCTCACGCGCATGTCGCGTGAATTGGTGGTGCCAGGTTATCGCTTCTCTCTCCTGCGCCTTACCTTTTTCACCAGCGCATTCTCCGCCGTGATCAACAACACGGCGGTGGTAGCTACCCTCGCTAATGCGATTCGCGAAAACCGTCACCACCTCCCAAGTCGTCTGTTACTGCCGCTGTCCTACGCCGCCGTGCTGGGAGGGACGACCACCCTGATAGGCACATCGACAAACCTGATTGTGAGTTCGTTTTTGGAGGATGCGAGTGGCCAGGGCCTGGCATTTTTTGACTTCCTGCCGATTGGCCTTGCTGCAACAGCGGCGGGTCTGGTGGTGTTGCTTTTGACGGCTCGATTGCTGCCTCATCATCCGCGCGATGAGGTAACGGTTGCGGAGTATCTGGTCGAAGCAGAGGTTATCGCTGGCTCCAGCCTTATCGGACGCAGTATCACCGACAATGGATTGCGCGAGCTCAGTGACCTATTTCTGGTAGAGATTGTGCGGGGTGACCATCTGATTTCTCCAGTCTCGCCTCAGGAATACATAGAGGCAGGCGACAAGCTTATTTTTTCCGGTGATATCGGTCGTGTCAGTGTGTTGGAGCGCTTTGATGGGCTGCGCACATTTGCTGCCGGGGAGGGGCTTCTCAGTGGAAACCTGGTGCAGGTCGTGCTGCTTCCCGGTTCAAGCGTCGATGGCAAAACGATCAAAGATTCAGGCTTTCGCTCGCTATTTGACGCCGCCGTAGTCGGTTTGCGGCGGGGTGGCCAACGCCTGTCGGGGAAGCTGGGTAGCATCACGCTACAGGCCGGTGACAGTTTGATGCTTGCCGTGGGCGGAGACTTTCATGCGCGTCGTAACGTCTCCAAGAATTTCCTGGTGGTTGGTTCGCGTGCGGTGCAATCACCCTTACGGCCGCTCTACAGCAAGCTTATTGGCGTTGCCATGCTCAGCGTGGTGGTGCTGGCAGCGCTGGAAATCCTTCCGCTGATAAAAGGATTGGCAGGAATTCTGGCGCTAATGCTCGCTCTGCGCGTGGTGAGTGCTGGTGAGTTACAGCGGCGTTTTCCTTTTAATCTGGGGATGATTATCGCGTCGGCGCTGGTGTTATCGCAGGCGCTGACGAACACAGGTTTAGTGTCCGTGATCACAGAGTTGCTGCACGTGAAGCTGACGGGAGCCGGTCCGTACCTCGCACTTGCCGGCGTGTATTTGAGCACCCTTTTGCTGACAGAGCTCATGACCAACAACGCGGCAGCGGCGCTGGCGTTTCCGGTTGCCTATGGCATGGCGGAGAGCTTCGGGCTGAGTCCCTTGCCCTTTGTGATGGCCGTGGCCTATGGAGCAAGCGCGAGTTTTATGACGCCCTATGGTTATACGACTAACCTGATGGTTCAGAACCTCGGGAGCTACCGCTTTGTGGATTACCTGCGCTATGGATTCCCCGTGTCGCTTACTTACTCGGTAGTCGTGCTGTTGTTGTTGCCGCGGGTATTTCCATTTTAGTCACGTTTTTACGTGTCCAACAGGGCTGGGAATCAAGGCGCTAGAAAACCGTAGCCGCCGGTTAGATGTCCCTGACGCGCAGTACATGCAGAATGAGGCCCAGCTGCTGTTTCGAGATATCTGCATCGCTCCCGCTTCCGCCTGCCGCGCCGTCGGCCCCGAGTGTGTAGAGTTTGTATTGTGGTGTGGAGCGGCCTGCCAGACCCTCTTCGTAGCGGTAAGGTCTTGCCCAAGGGTCGAGCAGAACCTCTGCAGGTACCGCAAAGTCTCCTTCCAGGAATTGCTCAATGTTGCGAGGCATGATGTTGAACTCGCCATAGAACATATTGATCGCCGCTTCGATAGCCAGCATGTCTGCGCTGACTTTTTTGATGATAGGCCAGCTTTCGTCATCCCCCCCGACACCTGTTTGCTCGTACAGGCCTGCAGCCGAATCATTGCTGCAGTACACCGCCAGCTGTGTTTCGCTGGGTCGCGGTATGACTATCTCCGGCCCCACGATGTAGTCACTCGTGTAGTTTCTATAGCCATCAAAATCCAAGGCCTCATAGCTGCCGCAGAGAATGTTGCCGGGATACTGCACGGATCCCCGAAAACTCACTTCACGCTTATTGGGCAGGGTGCTTATCAATCGCGATTGATAGGCTCCGGTGTCAATACTTGCGCAGCCGTTGAGTAGTCCGATCACCGGTAGCGTTACAGACAGCCGCAAAATAGATCGAAATAGCATACTGTTTATCTTCACTAGAGCTCTTTCATCTGCAAATCCATTGCATCCAAAGCCTGCTTGTTTTCCTGGTAGGCGCTCGCTCCGGTAATCACAGCGACGGAGGCGAGTTCAGGCCGCAGGTATTTCGCAGCAACCTGTTTAAGATCGTCCAGCGTCACCGTCAGCAGTGCCTGGCGGAACAACATGCGTTGATCGTAATCGCGTTCGAAGCGACGGTTATGGAAGTCCTGCTTGGCTTCACCGGCGGGTGATCCGGGTTTATCGACGCTACCAATGACGCCCAGAATTGCCTCCTCAAGCCCGGAGGCGCTGTGATCGCTACCTGCCATCCACTGAAGACTGGCGTCGAAGTCATCCATGGTGCCGGCGATGCGCGGGTCACGGTAGGAGAAAAATCGAAACGCCGCGACACTGGCATCCTGACTAGCGCCGCCACCATAGGCGCCACCCTGCTCGCGAATAGCCCGGTGAAGGAATCCATTGCGCAGATAGCCGGCCAGAACAGTGAGCGCCGCCGCGTCAGCGTGACCCGTAGGTACCGTAGGGTACGCTTTCGCACAGAAGCTGACCTGGGAATTTACAACCCAGCATTCACGTGTTTGCTCCCGTAGTGCGGGTAAATTCAGCCTGTCGACAGCCTGTCGAGGTATCTCGCCCCAGAGATTCGCAGCGGCGGTTGCGACCTCTGTGGTTTTGCCAGGCTCGGCGATGACAAGCGCCTCCCAGTCCGCGTTCCGTAGACGCGCATAAAGAGCCGCGAGTCGATCCGCGAAACTCTTGAGCGATTCCTCGCTGTTCAGCTCGTCATCAAGTTGACGAAGTCGTGCGATGCCTTCGATGCCTGATAGCGAGTGATGCAGCTTGGCGATTGGGCTCATGCCAGCGCAGGCCGCCTGCATCGCCAGGCTATGTCCATTTCCCGTAATCGATTGCTCGCGGCGCGCACGCTGTTGCGCCAACAGGTCCCTGATTCGCGGCAGCTCGTCAAAGCGCAGATCGAGAAGCGTGTCGCGCATGAGCTCAGACTGTTCACTAGCTTTCCGCGTCAGGGCCTTGGAAGAAAGAACCATACTTGCCTGCGTGGTTTGCTCATCGTCAACGCCGCCACGCATGGATGTAAAGAAGTTGATTGAGCCGACCTCGGAAGACTGCCGGTGTTGGGTACTGAGGTAATCGTTGTCGCCCAGGCCCAGCTCTGTCGCCATGCCTGTTAGATGCGGCAACGCGGCAAGCTCTTGCTCGGATAATTGCGGCATGGAGCAGCACAACTGCTGATAGACGAGTCCATTGGTCCCTTGCTCGTAACGGGTTACCGGTATCCCGCTTACCGTGGATTCATTGTATTTCAGCCTCGGTAGAGCTGTGGGCACGTCGGCCAGAGTGACTTTGGGAAGGATTTCCGGGTCGTCCTCCTGGGCCTGGCGAGTGAGCAGGGCCTCTGCCTGATCAATCACAGTCTGGCGTTGCTCATCATTCATCTGTGCTTTTATCTCGGAGAGACGTTTTCGCTCAGTGTTGAGACGTCGTTCAGAGAGCGTTTTGTCCGGCGTCATTACCAGGGTGACGCGATGCGGATTGTCCAGAAGCAGTCGTTTAGCCAACTCACTGATATAGGCCGGATCGCTGATCTTTTCTCGCAGATCGGCGATGACTGGCTCCAGGTCCAGGGCGGGTATAGGGTCAGCATAGTGCGTGGCTGGGCCCAGCGCCTGTAGAATCAGATTTAAACCGTAGGGCATGCCGTCGCCGCTGACTTCCCGTTGGTGCAGCTCGAGTTGATGCAACACCGCCTCAAGTTGCTCGTGTGCAATACCGTCATTGGCGACAGACTCAATCACGTTCAGAACCATGCTCTCCAGCGCTTCCTTGTGCTGATCTTCGCTGCCTTCGATGCCACAGACAAACACAAGTTCCCGCATGGCATCTTCCAGGCCACACAGTGGCGACGGCGCGGTGCCCAAGCTACTGGTTTCGAGTGCGTTCTGCAGTGGCGAAGCGCTGTTTTCGAGCAGCACGCTGGATAAAAGCTGTGCTTCGAGGAGTTCCTTGAGATCTGTGCTCTCCCCCAGAAGCCAGCCCATAACGATATGTGTGCGCTGATCGGTGGATGCATCTTCATCAAACGCATAGCTGTCGCTGACCGACCGGGGCGTATCAAAACGCTGCTCGGGCAGTACCTCGACGCGCCGCTCCAGGCGTGAGAACTGGTTTAAAGCCTGCTCATGGAAAACCGCCTGGTGTTCCTCTGCGGGAATGTCGCCAAAGGTCAGAAAGGTCGCGTTAGAGGGATGGTAGTGACTCGCATAAAACGACTTCAGGCCATCATAGCTGAGGTCCGGAATGCGCTCTGGATCACCACCGGAATTGAAGTGGTAGGTGTTGGTTGGAAAAAGGTGATGGCAAAGCGTCTGCCACAGCGTTGATGCTACCGAACTCATCGCGCCCTTCATTTCGTTGAAAACGACGCCCTTGTAAACGAGTTCGCTGTCGCTGTCCTTGGGATCAGAAAACTCGACCCGGTGCCCTTCCTGTGCGAAATCCAGCGGATCAAGTCGGGAGAAGAATACCGCGTCCAGATAGACGTCCAGCAAGTTGCGAAAATCCTTGCGGTTCTGGCTCGCAAAGGGGTAGGCGGTCCAGTCAGAGCTGGTGAAGGCGTTCATGAAGGTATTCAGGGAGCGCCGCAGCATCATGAAGAAAGGATCGCGCACCGGGTAGTTTTTACTGCCGCACAGTGCCGTGTGTTCGAGAATATGCGCGACGCCCGTCGAGTCTTCAGGGACAGTGCGCAGGGCAACCAGAAAAACGTTTTCTGCGTTCTCAGCGGCCAGGTGATAATGCATGGCACCGGTTTCCCGGTGCTCAAATTGTTCAATGCGCAGATTCAAAGCGTCGATTCGTTCCTGTCGGAGGGGAACGAAGGCGTCGTGGCATGTCGGGAGATTGCTGGGGCTGTTCATATATTGCTTGGCCAGGTAAAAATCTAAGCGCACTATTCTAACGCGAATGTCCGGGCTGAATGTCAGCAGAATCCCAGCTAAAGATCAGCCGGGTGCTCAGCCAAGCCCAACCAGGGTGCGAACTTGGGGGCGCTCCCTGATCGGAGTAATAGTCAGCTGAAGATTTTACTGGGTCGCTGACGGACTAGCGGAGCGTTCTTTTAGGCGCACTCTGAAAATCCAGGGCCAGCGTTTCCCCGTGACCCAGAGCGCCGACTCCGCGGCGTCCCAGGCGATACCGTTTAGCACATCTGTATCGTCCGCGTAGTCTTCCGGCGCCAGCAACCCCCGTAAATCGATGACCGCAGTGACAAAGCCGCTCGTCGGGTTGATCCTGACCAGTTGGTTAGCCTGAAAAACGTTCGCCCATATCTCGCCATCGATCCACTCGAGCTCATTCAGTCGTGGCAGGGGGGTTCCGTTGAGCGTTACGTTGAGCGTTCTGCGGCGTTGCAGTGTGTTCGGGTCCAGGAAATACAGCTGCGGCGTGCCATCGCTGTAGATGAGATCGCTATTGTTGTCGGTGATGCCCCAGCCTTCCGTAGGAATCACGTGGCTGCGCAGAAGTTTCATTGTGGATGCGTCGTATTCCAGCATGCGCCCGGCGCGCCAGGTCAGTTGATACAACTTGTCGTTCAGGCGGGTGACTCCTTCGCCAAAAACTGAGTCCGGGAGACTTCGTTCTCGGCGCAGCTCCATCGACGGAAAGGCATACTCGCGCAGGCGCGATTCGCCATACATGCCAGTGCTGACGTATAGCGTGTCGCCGACAATTTGCAGCCCCTGAACGAAGTTTTGACGAGGTTGTGCCACCCGTTCAACGACGTCGTAGTCATATACCACCGGAACCACGGGTAGCAGCATTTGCGCCTGGAGCGAACCGCGAGGCGCGATCACGGCGATAAGCCCGAGGGCGACGACGCAAATTAGAAGACGACCGAGCTTTTGCGGTTGGCCCGGTGGATCTAGCGGAGCGGAATTGAATTCGTTCATGTCTGGCCTCGGACAGTGCCGCGAATAATACCTCGAATGAGAAAACGCGCGGGGGAGCTTGCGCGCTGCAGTTCCCGGCTAACCGGCGGGGGTTCACCGCAAATCTGACTGGCGATGATCTCTGCGCCCAGCGCAGCATAGCTAAGGCCTCGCGATCCGTAGCCGGAACTAAGGTACAGGTTGGGGAGGTAGTCACCTCTTTCGGGAATGCACCGCCTTGCATCCAGACCGAGAACAGCAAATCGATCCTTGAAAGCCGGCGCATCCGGTACCGGTCCTGCCATTGGGAGGTAGTCCGGCGTCACGCATCGCGAGGCTGCTTTTCCCCGCAGCGCGTTCACGTCCAACTGCTCAAGGTGTGTGCTCCACTCAGGCAGGGCTGCTGTCAGCGCTCGCAGATTGGCGCTGTGCTCATTCACACGCAGGCGCTGATCCTCGTCGTCCGGGAGGAAACTCGCACCAATGCAATGTTCTCCGTCGATTGCGGGTGCGATGTAGCCACGGTGACAATACGCGTGCTGGAGTCTGCCCGTTGCAGGGGCGGGTATCTGCGTAGTCTGGCCGCGGACAACTTTCAGCGGTAATTCCTGGCATTGAGAGAAATCCCGACAGTGAGTGCCTGTGGCAATAATGGCTGTGCCTGCCGTTGCCACAGGCTTGCCTGTGTCGTCTCTTGCCTCCCAGGCGCCCACGGCACTGCGATGCAACTGCAGCGATCCACAGTCTTGCAGCAGACGAATATTCGGTGAGTCTAGAAGCGCGGCGCATACGGCCGGGGGAGACAGCCAGCCGGATCCGGGTTGCCAGAGACCATCCGTCAATACCTTCGTGCCTAGAAGCTCGCTCGCCCGCGCGGCGCTAGTAATACTGGCAAGCTCCGGAAGGCCTGCCAATGCGCTGTGCAGCGATAGATGCGCGGCCTGCTCGGGAGCAGCCTGAAAACAACCGTTCAGATCGCCATCGATTGCCGGACGCAATTGCTCACGCTGGAACATTTGGCGATACAGGTCCCGGGCAAAAAGAAACGCGAGTATGGAAAAGTCCGTGAGATTGGAGCGCTGATGCGAAAGCCGCGTAAACAGCACGCCCTGCGGGTTACCAGATGCCAGGCCCGCCAATTTTGCCGTGTCGACCACCTGCACCTGTTTACCTCGGCGCGCGAGCGCCGCTGCGACCTGTGCTCCCGCCAGACCCGCGCCGAATACAAGAATAGTGTTATCGGTGGGTGGTGGCTGGGAATTGGGGATATCCCAGGGCGTCAGCCTGGAAGCCGCTTGCTCAGCTCTGGGTTCAGCCACGGAGAGATAGCCCTGCAGGTTGTCTCGTTTGAGTCCGGCTCCCAAGGTTTTTGTAACGCTAAAGCCAGCCTTAGCGAGGCCGAGCCTGACGTTTCTCGCGGCGCTGTAGGTGGCTATTCTCGCTCCTCGATGGCTGCTTGCTGCCATGTGTTGATACAGCGCGTCCGTCCACATGCCCTCGTTACGCGCCGGAGCAAAGCCGTCGAGATACCAGCTGTCGATAAGCGGTTGATCTAGGCTCGAAAGCTCTGCCATTGCGTCCGCTGCATCAGCCCAGATCAGGTCCAGCACGACGCGCCCTCCCGCAAAAATACGGCGATGCACACCCTGAATGGGAGGAGGATAGGCAGCGAGAAGCTCTGCGGATTCGAGCGCTAGGCCGGGGAAACGCTGCAGGGTCAATTCAAGATCAGCTCTGCGCAAAGGATGGAGATCCAGACTCCAGTAGTGCAAGCGCGTCTCTGGATGGGCATGGGTCAGAATTGCCTGCCAGGTGCTGAGGAAATTGAGTCCACTGCCAAAGCCGAGTTCGCCCACCACAAAGCTGTCCCGGGGGTGCTCCCGGAGTCGGGTGTGCAGCTGGCTGCCGGCGACAAAAACATGTTCTTTTTCTTCGCTGCCGTGGGCCGAAGAAGAAAAGTAGCAGTCGGCGTATTGCCTTGAACGCGGCTCGCCCGCATCGCTCCATTCCACGACAGCTTCGTCCAGCGCTGCCAGCGGGCCTGTCGATCTAATCATGGACTGTCCAGTAAGCGTGACGTCGAAAAATCCGCGAGCATAGCAAAAGATAGCGCTTCCCCGATTCCCTGTATCGCGTGTCACTTGCGTTGGGGGTTCGCGACTGACGGGCTGGTCGCTATGCCAAGAGCCACCACCTTGTTAGCGCGTTGCCGCCGCAGTGTACTGGCAAGCAGAAGGCGCAGTCGGTAGACTTCCGCGTCGCAGCATCGCGCATTGTGGAATGACCATGTCAGAAAACACCCAGACCAAAAGCCTCTCTACGGACAAGTTTCTGAGGATTTCGATCAACCTGTTGAATACGGCCTTGCTTGAGGCCAGTCGAACTGACGCCAAAAGGATTTTTCGCTCGCTCGAACAGGGCAAAATCGTGCCGCTGACCCACCTCGAAATGGAGGACAAGTCGCTCGTTCGCTTCGATCTTGCTCTAGATCATGAGCGCTACCAGGGGAAGTTCAACTTCGGCAATTTCCGCATTGGTGTGACTCATCTCATCAGGACAATCATCGAAGCGCTGAAAACCCCGGACAAGCTCAGCACTTATCGCGATCAACATAACCCGGACTCTGTTCTGTTTGCGATACCCGCAGTCACGGTGGACGATGGAAAACCTAGCATATTACTCTTGGGCGCGGATTCCGGTGGTGGGCAGCCGGTGGTCAAGCTGCAGTTAACCTATATCGATGACGTGCAGTTCGAGGACCAGCTTGATGATGTCGCAGATGGCATTGGTGTTAGTTCTGTGGATAGTTCTGTGGATAGTTCTGTAGATAGTTCTGTGGATAGTTCTGTAGATAGTTCTGTAGATAGTTCTGTGGATATTGCTGTGGATAGTGCTGTAGACAGTGCTGATGGCAAAAAAGGTGGCTCAGCAGTCGGCTGAGGCGCTTGCCAGGCGAGAGAAGCTTCAGCTCGGGGCGATCACCTCGGCGGATCCACGCAGCAGATCATGTCCATCTTCATGGCTAATTGTGCAGTCGATCAAGACGCGGCCTCGACGTTTCTTCTCAGTGACCGTGAGCTTAATGCGCAGTCGGTCCCCGGGGATAGCGGCGCGGCGAAATTCGAGGCTCTGTCGCAAATAGACGGTCCCGCGACCAGGGAGTTCTTGCGCCAGCGCAGCAGAAATCCAGCTCGCCAGCAGCATTCCGTGCGCGATGCGATCCGGGTAACCCTGGGCTTTGGCAAATTCAGAGTCCATATGCAGGGGGTTGTGATCGCCACTGAGATCGGCAAAAGCATCTATTTCTTCGGCGCGCAGCTGTCTCTGCAATACACAACTTTGACCCTCCTGGAGGTTATCGTAGTTACTACCTTTCGTTTCGCTCATTGGTGTTTCCCAGCTGCTGGTGGGCACAGTTTATTATCCGCGCGGGTACTACGGCGAGGTAATTTTCAGTGCGTGTGACAAAAAGCGGTGACCCGAGGCTGGTTCCTCCGCTGCACTATCCCGAGGATTTGCCGGTTGCGAAACATCGGACAGAGATCGCCGCGGCACTGCGATCCAATCAGGTGGTGGTGGTGGCGGGGGAGACCGGGTCCGGTAAAACCACTCAGCTACCGAAAATATGCCTTGAGCTGGGGCGCGGCCTTTTACAACGTATTGGTCACACGCAGCCGCGGCGTCTTGCGGCGCGCACGGTAGCGCAGCGTATCGCCGAGGAGCTTGGCCAGTCGATTGGAGATCTGGTGGGATACCAGGTGCGTTTTCAGGAGCAGATTGGCGAGCAGACCGCCGTCAAGCTAATGACCGATGGTATCTTGCTCAGCGAAATGCAGCGAGATCCAGAGCTTCTGCAATATGACACGCTGATCATCGATGAGGCGCATGAGCGCAGTCTGAACATTGATTTTTTGCTGGGCTACTTGAAACGACTCTTGCCGCGTCGACCGGATCTTAAACTGCTGATCACCAGTGCAACTATCGACCTCGAGCGTTTTTCAAAATACTTCGACGATGCGCCAATCATCGAGGTATCCGGTCGCTCCTATCCTGTAGAAACTCGGTATTTGCCCAGGGCGAGTAGCGATTCCGAGGATCTCCTTCGACAGGTAGCTGATGTGGTGCTTGCGGTGCAGGAAGGCACACACGGCGAGCCCGGAGACATGCTGGTGTTTTTGTCCGGGGAGCGGGATATACGTCATGTGGCCAAACGTCTGCGTGGCTCTCGGGGGCTGGATGTTCTACCGCTCTATGCTCGCCTCAGCCAGGCGGAGCAGGGGAGGGTGTTTGGAAAAAGTCGCTCCCAGGGGCTGCGCGTCATCCTCGCAACGAATGTCGCTGAGACCTCCGTTACGGTGCCGGGTATCCGCTATGTGATTGATCCCGGGGAGGCTCGTATTAGCCGCTATTCCTATCGCACTCGAGTACAGCGTCTACCCATCGAGGACATATCGCAGGCGAGCGCCAATCAGCGCAAGGGACGTTGCGGACGTATTGGTCCCGGTGTGTGTATTCGTCTCTATACAGAGGAAGAGTTCACCGCGCGCCCAGAGTTTACAGAGCCGGAAATCAAGCGTAGTAACCTGGCCGCGGTCGTATTGCAGATGTTGCAGTTGCGTCTGGGTGACGTCGAGGCTTTCCCGTTTCTTGAGCCTCCCGATCCTCGGCTAGTCCGCGACGGCTATCGCCTGTTGGAAGAGCTTGGCGCCGTTGACTCGCGGCACAGACTCACTGGGCTTGGTCGCCGCATGGCGGGTATTCCGATCGATCCGACCTTGTCTCGCATTGTACTGGCCGGCGATCGGGATGGGGTGCTTGCCGAGTTGCTGGTGGTCGTCAGTGCACTCTCCATTCAGGATCCGCGTGAGCGTCCGGCTGAGAAGCAGGCCCAGGCCGATCAGGCGCATGCGCGGTTTAGTGATCCTCGCTCGGATTTTCTAAGTCTGGTGAATCTGTGGGGATATTATGAGGAGCAGCGCCAGTCGCTTAGCGAAAACAAGCTTCGCAAACTGTGCAAGCGGGAATATCTATCCTGGCTGCGTATGCGCGAATGGCGAGACGTGCATCGTCAGCTATCCGTGGCCTGCCGATCGCAGGGTCTGAAACCGGCGCTCGCGCTGGCCGAAGAAACCGACTATCGCAGCGTGCATCGCGCCTTGCTGGCAGGATTGCTGGGCAACATCGCACAACAGGACGAACGCCGGGAATATCTCGCAGCGCGAAATCGCCGCCTGCAGATTTTTCCGGGTTCTGCGCTGTACAAAAAACCGCCGAAATGGCTGGTGGCTGGAGAGATTGTGGAAACCCAGCGGGTGTATGCCCGGATGGCCGCCGCAATTGAGCCCCACTGGGTACTGGATATTAATCCTGCTCTGCTTAAGCATCAGTATTACGAGCCGCGCTGGCAGCGCGACAAGGGCCAGGTGGTTGCCTGGCGCCGGACTACGTTGTTTGGACTGACCGTATCTGACCGCGTTAGCGTTAGCTACGCAAAAATCGATCCGGTGATGTCTCGAGAACTGCTCATCCGTGAGGGTTTGGTCGCAGGGCGCTGGTCACGACCGCCCGGTTTCTTGAAGCACAATCTAAGAATGCAGCGAGAGGTGGAGGAGCTTGAGTCGCGTGTACGCCGCCGTGATTTACTGGTGGATGAGGATGCGCTGTTCACTTTTTATGACGAGCGCCTGCCGGCGCGTTTAGCAAATGCCAGTGCGTTGGCGAGCTGGCTGAAGACGGATCCGCAGCGACAGGAGCTCCTCAAGCTGCAACGCGCACAGCTCCTGACGCGCGACCCAGGCAGTCTCGAGGAGCAGTTTCCTGACCGCCTGGAGCACGAGGGCCAGGACTGGCGGCTTTCCTACCAGTTCTCGCCAGGTAAGGAGGCCGATGGTGTATCGATCACCGTGCCGGTGGCCCTGCTGAATCGTCTGCCCAGGTTTCGATTGCAATGGCTGGTCCCCGGCATGCTCCGGGAGAAGAGTATCGGGCTATTGAAAGGCCTCCCCAAACCACTGCGAAAGCAGCTGGTACCTGTGCCGGACTGGGTAGATCGGGCGCTGGCGATAATGTCGATTGAGGATCAGCCGCTGACGAGTGCGCTTGCCTCAGCGCTGCGGACTGCGGGAGGTCCCGCGATTGCTGAGTCGGATTGGAACGAGGCGTCATTGGACGACTACTACCGCATGAACCTGCGCATAGTCGACGAGAAAGGGCGCCTGTTGGGCCAGAGTCGCCAGGTCGACACGCTGTTGAGTGAGTTCGCGGATTTGAACCGGGAGCAACTGAGCGCGCCGACGCAGGATTCTCCGGCGCTGAGTGGTCGACAGCGCTGGGACTTTGAATCCCTGGCAAGCGAATACAAATTCAAACAGGCCGGTGTTGCCATCACCGCCTATCCCGCTTTACGGGATGCGGGCGATAGCGTTGATGTTGTTCTCACGGATTATCCCGCCGAAGCCTGGCAGTCCCAGCGGCGCGGGTTGGCAAGACTCCTTATGCTCGTGAACAAACCCCTTTTCCGTGAGTTGCGTAAACGCTTTTTACGCGACAACGCGGGGACATTGATGCTGGCGGCACTGGGAATCGCTCGCGAACAATTGATGGATGACTTACTGCCCGCTATTGCCTTGGAAGCAGCGGGCCTGAGTGACAGCGACTGCCGTGAACAAGCGCTTTTTGATCAGGCCTCGCGGCAACTGGCGCAATCTGGTGCAGGTGTTGCCAATGAGTTTGAGCAGCTAATGCGCAATACCTTGCAGGCAATGGCGGAAAGTTTGCAGATAGTGCAACGCCTCGCGCAGAGCTACCCGGAGGCCGCTGAAGATCTGGCCGTGCAGCGCAAGCGGATGCTATCGAGAGAGCTGCTCATAGCGACATCGCTCGAACAAATGCGGCATTACCCGCGCTATGCCAAGGCGATGACGGTTCGAGCGGAACGTCTCGCAGCAAACTACCGGCGAGATCAGGAGCAGCAAAATCTGGTTCTGGAACTTGAGACTCCTATGCGCGCGGTCGAAACATCGCTGCCTGGCGCAATTCTTCTATCTTCTTCAATGCGCCTTTATGAGCAGATGTTGCAAGAGTTTCGCGTGTCGCTTTTCGCTCAGCACCTCGGAACTTCAAAGCCAGTTTCGGCGAAGCGTCTGCAGGCTTTGTGGGGAACAGTCGAGGCATGGCATCAACAAACGGCCGGTCGTGTGCTGGAATCCTCCGTAGAGCGGACATAAGTAGTCAGCAACATTGCTGGCGCGGTATAGAAACTTATTCCGGGAGTTCGAGTCTCACCTTAGGGAGGTGATGACTAGGTTTAGTGCAAGCCAAGTCAACCGAGTACCGTTCATCGCGTCGAGTCCACCTTTCAACCCAAGAATGCTGGTGATTCGGCTTGTCTGATGGTATACCGCGATTATGAAGTTCGAGTTCAGTGTATGGAATTAAGTACCGCGTCCGCTCGTCTAAATTGTGAGGTAGAAGTGAGTGCTGAGAAGACGTTTTTACGGTTACTGGGACGCTTGGCTCGGAAATGGGAAATTATGATGACACACCAAGACACGCAGGATTCACGTGCGCACCTCCTCACTCGGGGTGAGCAGACCCTCGAGCGCAAGTTTAGCGGGTTTAATCTTATTATCGGCGCGTGCTTTCTGCTGGCCACGATAGTGTCCTTTTCGAGCGCGTTCGCCTCGGCAGCGGACAACGATCCACTTGAGATAGTCAATCGGCCCATCTTCGTCTTTAACGACGCGGTCGACCGCGTTGCGATACGACCGCTTGCCAAGGGCTACGATGTGGTCATGCCGCCCGTGGCACAGCGGGGCGTGAACAACTTCTTTTCGAACCTCTATGATGTCACCAGTGCTCTCAACTCCGCATTGCAATGGCGATGGGATGGTGCGGCGCACGGCACGGCGCGTTTTTTGGTGAATTCGACGCTTGGCGTTGCAGGTATCTTTGATGTGGCCACGCCGCTGGGAATCGATCCGCGCAGGACTGATTTTGGTCACACGCTCGCCATCTGGGGGGTACCCGAGGGTCCCTACATCATGCTCCCGCTGTTGGGGCCGCGCACGTTTCGCAGCGGTGCGGGCACTTTAGTCGATACCTTCGCGTTGTCGATTCCGCCGTATGTCGATGATCGGTCCTTAAGAAACAGCATCTGGGCGACCGAGCTTATCCACCTGCGCGCCCAGTTTCTCGAGTCTGACGAGCTGATATCGGGTGATCGTTATATTTTTCTTCGCGACGCCTATCTACAGCAACGCGCGTCCATCGTGAATGAAGGGAAGGTGATCGACAGTTTTTCTGATTTTGAGGACGATTGGACGGAGGAGTTCTGAGCCCTCGAGCCTCAGGATCTTTTGCAAAAGCGGCTTAAAAGATAACAATTACTGCTTCCTGGCTTGGCGGGAACCGCAGATACCACAGCAAAAGTGTGAAATTATTCTCAAAGCCAGCAGGCCGACGAGAACGCCTGTTGCCTGCCCAACTGCGCAAGCGTACTGTTCTGCCAGAGCAGATAGAAAGCAACTGAATACATGTTGTACAGCGGTAAGGTCCTGGTCATTGATGACGACCCCAACCGGGCCAGCGAACTCGCTGATCTGGCCGTTTCGGCTGGCTTCACTGCTACGGTAGCCAGCTCTGAAGAATCCTTCAGCACCGCTCTTGATGAAAACAGTGATTGGGACGTTGTGCTCTGTGATGTGCATGCAACGCCCGAGGCCTGGGCGAGAGACGGAGCGAGTCTGCGCGAGCTCGACGTGCAGGTGCCAGTCATGATGTTCAGCAACGAGTCTCAGTCCACCAGCATGATGCGCGCTCTGCGTCTCGGTGCTAACGACTTTTTTGCTACCCCCGTGCAAGACACACCCGCCTTGTTCGCGTCAATGGGTCGCTGTGTGCGGCTGCGCTCGATGGCGAGAGAACTACGCAGTTCCCGGCGGGCGCTTGAGGCCACCAACCGCGAGTTAGAAAATACCGTGCGTATGCTTGAGAAGGACCAGCAAGCGGGCCGTCAGGTGCAGATGCGTATGCTGCCTACGTCGCCGATGGTGGTCGGTGACTACATGTGTAGCCACACGGTAATTCCATCGCTTTATTTGAGCGGTGACTTTACCGACTACTTTACCGTCGACGACCATTTCGTGGTGTTCTTCATGGCCGATGTGTCTGGCCATGGCAGTTCCTCGGCGTTTACGACCGTGCTGTTGAAGAACCTGTTTGCACGCAAACGCTCGGATTACCTTCGCCGCAACGACGACGCAATCCTGCGGCCGCTTGAAATGCTCAATCTTGCGAATAGTGAGCTACTGGAACTGGACGTAGGGAAGTATGCCACCATGGTGGTCGGTGTTCTGGATCAGTCGAACAACAGTCTCAACTACAGTGTGGCGGGACATCTGCCACTGCCTGTGCTGGTTTCTGATTCGGGCGCGGCATACCTGTCAGGCAAGGGCAACGCGGTGGGCATGCTCAAGGATGCGCAGTACACCGAGAGCCGCGTGGATCTTCCCGATACCTTTATGCTCGCCCTTTTTTCGGATGGGATTCTCGAAACTCTCCCACCAGACAATCTGGTGGATAAAGAACGCTTTTTTCTTGATGTGTTTGCCCACACGGCAGATACGCCTGAGGAGTTGGTGTCCAAGCTCGGTTTGGATGGCGCTGAGACCGCCCCGGATGATATTGCGGCGTTGTTTGTGAGCAAGCGAGCCGGCGATGACTGAGGGGCAGGTGCTGGCCGCCAGAGAAAACGGTGCCTACGTTATTCGCCTTGTCGGCGATGTTCGCTTGACGCTTTGTGCATCGATAGAAGACTACGTAGAAAGCATGCTCGGCGACCCGGAGTTTTCTAGCGTCTGGGTCGATCTTTGCGATGCCGAAGGGATAGACAGTACGACCCTCGGACAACTTGCCAAACTCGCGTTGGCCGTGCACGAGCGCTACGAGTTTCGTCCAGCGCTTTACAGTCAGAACGCGAGTATCAACCGTTTGCTGGGCAGTATGGGGTTGGATCAACTGTTTGAGATGCATGCAAGCGCTTGCGCTGCGGCCCACTGTAACCAGTCGATCCCGATGGTGCCCGGCAGTGAAGACGCCGTGCGCGAAAAAGTGATCGAAGCACATCGAACGCTCATGGACGTGTCCGATTCCAACCGAAAACGTTTCAGCGAGTTGGTAGCCACACTTGAGCGGGGGTGACCTTGAATTTGTTGCATCGATAAGCGTGACGATCGATGCGGAGACGGACGCCCCGCGTCCTGCCCACGCTTACGGACGTCGTCCCGCGACTTGCCCTAGATATTGGTTGACCGGTCTACTGAGTGCACAAGTGTCAGACCTGAGGTATTTGAAGCGGCCTCAATTTGAGGCTCGTAGGGTTCCGTCTTACTAGGGGCGCTCGATGCATGCGCACTGGATGGTAAAGTCATTCTTTCGCCGGCAGTAAGCGAGTTGACGCTAAATGAGTTACTTGCCGGAAGCCCAAAAGAAAGCGTGGCAATTGTTGATGAAGATCCTGAGTGGGTTGACGCCCCGGGACGTGGGCCGCGAAATTTGATGTAAACCTCTGATCGCGACGACATTATCTGGTTGGATTTTGAACCAAGCGCGGCCGGGAGGGCATGAAGCGTCGTCCGGTGTATGTTGTTTCACGAAAAGCCTTTAAGGACCGCACCAGATGTGCGCTCGATGCTCCCATCACGAGTGCCATTCGGATTGTGCGACTGGAGGTTGTGCTGGAATGAACGAAGACCAAGGGGAGCGTTTTGTCGCATCGGAGACGATCTATTAATTTCAAGCGGCGCCAGGCCGCTTGCATCGAAAAAGCCCCCGAAGCAACTATCGCGGTCGTGTCACAGATTGTGCAAGTGTTTGTGCGATAGAACCCGGATTATCGGCGACGGTCTCAAATCGGATTGCGGTTTCTATTGACCCTAACAACGATTCCACGCAGGGGATGCTCTCTATAGCCGACGTTAGGAACTTACGCTTCTACGCGTGCTTTCGGCCAAGAGCGGTCCTCCGACAATCGCTACCGCTGCTGATACTTCTAGTGGATTCTATGACAGGAATCGCCTAGGAAGAGACACTGATAGTCTGGAACTTCAAAGGTCCGCTCCCGACCAATAGCTGCCGCTTCGATGTCTGTACAATGTGAGGACATTCTCTCGGGATAATTTATGACACTCGCAGTGAAATTGGCGTTCGCGATG
>JBGCDU010000013.1:0-85152 GCA_045105635.1 Congregibacter sp. | reverse complement strand
CTACCCAAGGTTTCCCTCGGACCTGGACTATATCATCACCCCCAGATTCCTCTGGTAGGGTGCCGGACGCTAATGGCGTATTACGCAGCGAGATCGCACTGCACCGCCTAGTCTCTGCACCTTCCCACCACGCTTGGCGGGCTTGGCTCAGGATTGCCGGCGCCATTACGCGCTACGGTTTCCCTGAATTCATCCGGTTTTTCCACCCGCCGTTACTGACGAGGGTCACAAGTTGCCTTATGAGTCGGTTGCTCTAACCAACTGAGCTAACGGGGCATATTTTTACCAGCACATCATAACTCATTGATATGCCATTACTTTACCACTACCGATACTACTGGCAGTGTTTCTACCATCCTCCGCAGGGCCTATAGATTGGTTGACCAATCGATTATGAGTCGACTGCTCTGACCAACTGAGCTATGGGCCCGTGTGCACGTTGCGACGGCGGATTATAGGGGATCATTCGTCGTCCCGCACCGTCTTCGACGATTTCCTTTCTCCTAATTCACAGCGCAGATCCGCGGTCGATAGTGTAGATTGCCGTCCATCGCTGCAATCAGGCGGCGAACAGCATCCATACCACGGATTCACAGCAGCTCATGACAAACAAAACCGACGATGGATTTGCCTCCCTCGCCATTTCTCCCGCGCAGATCGCAAATCTCAAATCGCTGGGATACGCGTCGATGACGCCTATTCAGGCGGCGAGTCTGCCCGAGGTGCTTGCGGGCAAGGACCTGATCGCCAAGGCCAAGACGGGTAGCGGCAAAACCGCAGCCTTTGGTATTGGCTTGTTTGAGCAGATCAATCCTCGATTTTTTGGTACGCAGGCATTGGTGCTGTGCCCTACGCGAGAGTTGGCAGATCAGGTGACCAAGGAACTGCGTCGCCTGGCGCGGGCGGTACCGAACATGAAGCTACTCTCGCTGGTGGGCGGTAAGCCCTTTGGACCGCAGAAGGGCTCTCTTGAGCATGGGGCTCACGTGGTGGTGGGTACTCCGGGTCGTGTGCTTGACCATCTGCTAAAAGGCAATCTCAAACTCGATGGTCTGCGCACGCTGGTGCTGGACGAAGCGGACCGCATGCTTGATATGGGCTTTGCGGATGCCATGGAGGCGATCATCACCAAGGCACCTAAAAAGCGCCAGACGCTGTTGTTCTCGGCCACCTATCCCGACGAGATTGCCGCCATCAGCCGCAAGATTCAGAACGCGCCGGTGACGGTGAGCGTGGATTCGGTACATCGGCCGAGCGTGATTGAGCAGATTTTTTACCAGGTTAAAACGCATGAGCGAAACGCTGCGCTCTTGTCGCTGTTTCAGCATTACCGTCCGGCGTCGACGCTGGTGTTTTGTCACACGCGCAAGCAGTGCGCAGATGTAAACGAACTGCTAAAGGAGAATCGTATCGAATCCCTGGCGATTCATGGCGATCTCGAGCAGCGCGAGCGAGACGAGGTATTGGTGCAATTGGCAAATAACAGTTGTCCGGTACTCGTTGCGACCGACGTGGCCGCACGGGGACTAGACATAAAGCTGCTTGAAGCCGTGTTCAACTACGAACTCCCGCGCGATCCCGAGGTGTACGTGCACCGCATCGGCCGTACTGGCCGGGCTGGCGAGAAGGGTCTGGCGATGTCCCTCTTTACCGAGGCCGAGCAGCGGCGCTTGCCGCCCATAGAGGCACTGTTGTCCAGCCCCTGTATTCAGGACACGCCCGCGTCTCTTGACCGGGATCCGGGATTTACGCTCAGTGGCAGCATGGCGACGCTGGAACTCAATGCCGGACGCAAGCAAAAGCTGCGCCCGGGTGATTTGCTGGGTGCGCTAACCGGGGACGCAAAGATTGCTGGTGCCAGCGTCGGAAAAATCGACATTCTCGACATGCGCAGCTTTGTTGCGGTGGACAGAAGCGTCGCCAAGCAGGTGCTGAAGTTTTTGTCCGAGGGTAAGGTGAAGGGCCGCAGCATTCGGGCGCGGCGTTTGCGCTGAGCTCAGCGCGCGGGTGAATCGCCTTTTAGTTACCGCGCACCACCGCTAAGAAAGCCTCGGCGTATTTTTCGCATTTGCGTTCACCCACGCCAGAGATGGCGGCAAACTCGTCCACGCTTTGCGGACGCTCCTCACAGATGAGTTGCAGGGTACGGTCATGAAAAATGATGTACGGGGGGATACCCTGTTCTTCGGCCAGGGTGCGTCTTCGCTCCCGTAGCGCCTCCCACAGTTCCACATCGATGTGTTCCGGCAATACCTTTTTGGTCGTGCGTTTTGCGCTGCTGGATTTTGGGTCCTGACGCAGGGCAACTTCTACCTCACCGCGCAGTACCCCCCGGGAAGACTCCTGCAAACACAGCGCGCCAAAGCGCTCCATGTTCACTGACAGATAGCCGCGTGCCACCAGCTGCCGGTAGACCGAGCGCCAGCGCTTTGCGTCCAGTGACTTACCCACGCCAAAGGTGGGTAGATGGTGATGGTCGTTCTGAAAAATCTTGTCGTTTTCGGCACCGCGCAGTACATCGATGAGGTGATTAACCCCAAAACGCTGGCCGGTCCGGTATACCGCTGACAAGGCCATCTGTGCTGCTTCGGTGCCGTCCCAGGTGGCGACCGGTGTCAGGCAGCTGTCGCAATTGCCGCAGGCGTTATCCAGATTTTCATCAAAGTAAGCAAGCAACGCCTGCCGCCGACAGCTGGTGATCTCGCAGAGACCGAGCATTGCGTTAAGCCGATGCTGCTCCTCGCGTTTAAACACCTCATTCCCCTGGGAGCGGTCGAGCATCTGGCGGAGGGTGATGACATCCTGCAGCCCATAGACAAGCCACGCATCGGCGGGAAGACCATCGCGGCCGGCACGGCCCGTCTCCTGGTAATACGCCTCTACGGTCTTTGGCAGATCGAGGTGCGCCACAAAGCGCACGTCCGGTTTATCGATACCCATGCCAAAGGCAATGGTGGCGACAACGATGACGCCTTCTTCGCGCAGAAAACGACGTTGGTTGTCGGCCCGCGTGTCTGAGGAGAGTCCCGCATGGTAGGGCAGGGCATTGAAGCCCTGCGTTTGTAGCCAACTCGCGGTTTCGTCGACACGTTTGCGCGAGAGACAGTAAACGATACCCGCGTCCTCTTTGTGCTCATCGCGCAAAAAACGCAGCAGTTGCCCCCGCGGATTGTCTTTGAGTGCAATGCGATAGCAGATGTTCGGGCGGTCGAAGCTGATCAGGAAGTGCCGCGCCTCTTTGAGACTGAGTCGTTCCGCGATCTCCTTCTGCGTTCGCGCATCGGCGGTCGCTGTGAGCGCTATCCTCGGTATCTGCGGAAATCGCTGGTGCAATTCATTCAGCAGCAGATAGTCCTCGCGAAAATCATGTCCCCATTGGGACACGCAGTGCGCCTCATCAATCGCAAACAGCGCGGGCTGCACCTGTTCGAGCAGTGACAACATACGTGGTTGCACCAAGCGCTCGGGAGCGACATACAGAAGATCGAGCTGATCGTTCAGCCATGCCTGCTCCACCGCAGTCGCATCCTGCGGGGCAAGGCTCGAGTTGAGATACGCGGCGCGTACTCCTAACTGTTGCAGCGCCTCGACCTGGTCCTGCATGAGCGCGATAAGTGGGGACACAACGATGGCACAGCCGTCGCGCAGCAGAGCAGGCAGCTGATAGCAAAGAGATTTGCCGCCGCCGGTCGGCATGATCACAAGAGCATCCTCGCCCGCGAGCAGACAGTCGATAATCTCACGTTGCGGGGGGCGGAAATCCGGGTAACCAAATACCTGCTGCAAAGTGGAGAGGGCGGCGTCTGTGCTATTGCTCAATGCGGGGCCTGATGCGGATGTAAGGTTAAGGGGGTGAACCTTGGACGTATGCGACCCGGGTAACAAGAGGCGCGCTGAAATTGTTGTGAAAAAAAACCCGCAGGCTCAGCCATACGGGTTGCGTATCATCATGTGCGGCATCATATGAGTCGTTTTATGCACCGCCACGTTGGCGATCACGGTAAACCGTTCGTGACTCTCCGACTCGGGTGAGCCCTGTTCAATGATCGCTTTGACCACTGAGCCAGGGCATCAGGTGTTTAACCTGCCGCTGAATAGGCGCTGCACCATCCGGTCCCTTTTACCAGGCTGCCGGCAAAGAGTGGGCATCCACCCCATTCTGCGCTGCCGCCCTGGAAGAGCACACAGTTGCTGCACTGCTGACCCGCCGCATAGCGTGTCTGCGTGCCGGCATCGACGGTCGTTGCGTCATGCCGATAGCCGAGGCCAGAGGCCTGTGGGCCGCTTTCGTCTACGCGGGGAAGGCCCTGTGTAGCGTCACTTGCGATAGTGTTGAGCTCTTCCGTAGCCTCATCAGCCGCTTCTTCCATGGAGTCCATGGCATCGTCCATGGTTTGCTCCGCTGAATCCATTGCGGATTCTGCAGTTTCTGCCACGGAATCTGCGGCTTCGCTGGCAGCTGCCTGTGCGCTGCTCGCCGCTTCGCTTGCGACTTTCTGCATGGACTCACCGGCGTCCGCGGCCAGCTTGGCGGGCGCGCTGCTGCTGGCTTCTTCGCCGCCACCGCAGCCTGCGAGACCCAACACGGGTAGTGCAACCGCGCCAGTACCCAGAAGCGTGATCACCTTTCGGCGTTGTTCCTGCTGTTGGTTGAGTTTGCTCATGTCGATCTCCAGTCTGACTTTATGTCTTTTTGTGTTGTTAGTGGTCTCTAAATGGCATTACGCAGTGACCGGTAAATACCGTCACCGGCCCAGCAAACCCCATAATGCCTGAATGCTTAACGAAGCAATAGCGTGGGAATTCCAGACGAACGCAACAAATCGGCCGTCTTACTGCCAAACAGCAGACTCCTTATCGGGGAGTGGCTGAAAGCGCCCATGATAAGCAGGTCGATGCCTTCGTCAAGCACCGCCTGGGCAATCACACTCTCTGCGTCGCCGGGGATCTGCTTCGTCGCCACGCTATAGCCCCCGTCGTCCAGGGTTCTTCTTGCCCACTCGAGATTCTTCTCGGCATCCGAACCCAGCTTCCCGGACATTAAAAGCAGAATAGGGAGGCCCTTGAAAAGTGCGCTAGCGGCGATCATCTCTATGCCCCGACGAGTCACCGCGCTGCCATCAAAGGCAAACATCACGCGCTGCGGTTCGCGAAAACCCTCAGTGACGGTCAGGATTGGCTTGCGCGCCGCGCGCACTACCCGCTCTACATTGCGTCCCAGATCTCGCTGTGTGGCCTCGGCGGCTTCACCACGACGACCCAGAACCATAAGCTGTATGCCCGCTTCCTGCTCGTGTAGTGTTTCTACCAACTCCCCATAGCGCTGCCTGATATCCACTTCCGGTGCTCCAGCCTGCGTGGCCCGCTCGCGCAGGCCGTTCAGGAACAGGCGTCCGCGCTCCCGCGCCTCGCGCATTCGCACGGCGTCTTCCGACGACAGCTTGTCGAGCAACTGCTCCTGGGCATCGAACCCAATCGCACCGCTGTGATCCTCGGCAGTGGGTGCAATCTTACTGCGATCAATAATGTGCAGAAACTCAAGCGGTGCGCCCATACGCCCAGCTGCCCAGGCCGCGTAGTCCGCTACGTGTTCGGCAAACTGGGACTGGTCCACGCAGGCCAGTACTTTCTCTCCGTCGCGCATTGCCATGCCTTAGTGCCCCATCAGCATATCGTCCGCGCCGTCTTTATCATGCACGGCAAAACGATCGACCATAGTGGCGCTGGCCTCATTCAGACCGATGACTTCTACCTCTGTGCCCTCGCGACGGAACTTCATAATGACCTTGTCCAATGCGCTGATGGCCGTGATGTCCCAGAAGTGCGCACGACTAACGTCAATGCTGACTTTTTCTATTACCTCACGGTAATCGAACGCGGCAATAAAGCGGTCAGCGCTGGCGAAGAACACCTGACCAAACACCCGGTAGCTGCGTGTTCGACCGCCCTCATCGACAAGCGAGCGCACATACAGAATCTGACCGACTTTGTGCGCGAAAAAGAAGCCCGACAGCAACACTCCGGTGAGCACTCCACGCGCGAGGTCGTGCGTGGCCACCGTCACCGCCACCGTCGCGAGCATAACCACGCTGGAGCTGCGCGGGTTCACGCGCAGATCACGAATAGAGGACCAGCTGAAGGTGCCGATCGACACCATGATCATGACCGCCACCAGGGCGGCCATGGGTATCTGGCTGACCCAGGCATCGAGGAACACCACCATGATCAACAAAAACAGACCTGCCGATAGCGTCGATAGACGGCCGCGACCACCGGATTTCACGTTGATAACCGATTGACCAATCATGGCGCAGCCGGCCATGCCCCCGATGAAGCCACTGGCGATATTGGCAACGCCCTGGCCGACGCATTCGCGGTTCTTGTTGCTTTTGGTTTCCGTAAGGTCGTCCACAATGGTGGCCGTCATCAGGGACTCAAGCAATCCCACGACCATCAATGTGAGCGAAAACGGCAGGATGATTTTCAGTGTCTCCAGCGTGAACGGAATATCGGGGATCAGAAAGATCGGCAGGCTGTCGGGCAGCTCGCCCATATCGCCGACAGTGCGAATGTCGAGATCCAGCCACATGGCGACTCCGGTCAAGACGACAATAGTCACCAGGGGTGAAGGCACCGCGCGCGTTATGTAGGGCAGCCCATAGATGATGCCGAGGCCGGCGGCGGTCATCGCATAAACATGCCAGGTTACGTTGATCAGTTCCGGGAGTTGCGCCATAAAGATGAGGATCGCCAGGGCGTTCACAAAGCCGGTTACGACCGAGCGCGAGACAAAGCGCATGAGGCTACCGAGGCGAACCCAGCCCGCGACAATCTGCAGCACGCCGGTCAGTACCGTGGCCGCCAGCAGGTACTGCAAACCATACTCCTTGACGAGCACGACCATCACGAGTGCCATGGCACCGGTTGCCGCGGAAATCATCCCCGGGCGACCGCCAGTGAACGCAATAACCACCGCGATGCAGAACGAGGCGTAGAGTCCGACTTTGGGGTCCACGCCCGCAATAATCGAAAATGCGATAGCTTCGGGAATCAAAGCCAGGGCAACAACCAGCCCAGCAAGCAGATCGTTTTTGGCGTTGGCGAGCCAGTCCTGGCGCAGCGTGTCGAGCACGGGTGGGTCCTTTTGATTTTCGGTGTTTTGTTTTAAGTAAATAGCGGCGCGCAGCATACACAGTTGAGCCGCTGACACCAGTAGGTAGTGCATCGGGCGGACGCATGTCGAATCCGCCGGCTGCGGTGCGGTGCGTGTTTACAACAATAAAGAAAACCGGGGCCTTTCGGACCCCGCTATTTTCCGCGCTACGCCGCGCGTCGGGGTCGGCCGCCTCGTGTTGGCGTTGCTGGTTTTTTGCGCGTGGTTTTTTTCGAGGCACCAAGAACCGCGATTTTGAGTTCGCTAAAGCTCTGCATGAGGCATTCTTGATAAAAGCCTGGGTCCGGCATCATTTCGCGGCACGATGTGGCAGAGATCGTGAATTCGCCGCAGTAGCTGGTGATCACGTGGAACAGCCCCAGACCGTCAGCCACCGGCCCGGTACCAAAATTGGAGATCATACGCGCGCCCGTGTGGTAAAGCGGCACCTGCGGTCCCGGTACATTGGTAATTACGCAGTTGTAGATCGGATTCACCTGGTTCATCAGACCCCAGCGACTGGCCAGGCGGGCTGCCTGCGCGGTCAGGGTACTGGGTATGAACTGTGAGTAGTCGGTCATGGTCTTGGCACCGACCGCATTTGCGACTTCTTTTGCCGACTTGGAGGCCTCCTGCACCGCCAGCAAACGTTCGCGTGGCTCGGCGATGTCACTGCGAATTTTTGCGGCCATGGCGGACACAACGTTTCCGCCCGAGCCTTTTTCCGAGGTGTCCCGCACATTGATCGGCGCCATCGCTACCAGTGAGTGTTCTGGTAGCTCCTTGTGGTGATCGAGGTATAGACGCATAGCGCCACCGACGATGGTTAACGCCACATCGTTGACCGTTGCGCCGTCTACACCATTTTTGATGGCCTTGATTTCGCCCAGAGACAGACTGACAGCGGTAAACACCCGGTGCGCTGAAACCGAGGCGTTAAAGCGGGTCCTGGGTACGGTTCCTACACGCTTGAGTTCGCCTTTGCGCATACGCATGTAGGCCTTTGCGAATCCCGGAACGGTGTTGCGCGCGACGGAGATAAAACGTAGCGGCTGACGCAAACTATTGCGCTGCGCGCGCGCCAGCAGGTCCATAGTGCTGGGTTCAGATTCGGGTTTACTGTTGCGCTTCTCCACAACTTTGACATCCGGCTCGACGTCGTGAATAGCCGCCGTGATTTCCATGCCGGATGCGCCGTCTACGGCGGCGTGATGCATTTTTGTGTACAGCGCAAAGCAGCCCTTTGGGTAGCCCTCCAGGTTATCCAGTCCCTCAATGACATACATCTCCCAAAGCGGACGGGATCTGTCGAGAGGGCGCGCATGGATGCGCGACACGAGAATACACAGCTGTCGCCAGTCGCCGGGCTCTGGCAATGCGACATGGCGGATATGGAACTCCGGATCGAACTGGCCATCGTCGATCCAGTAGGGGTGATCAAGTCCCAGAGGGACCTCTTTGAGACGCCTGGTGAGAGAGGCGACGTGTGACACGCGTGCCGCCGTGGAATCAATGATTTGCTTGAATCGTACCTTGCCGCCCGGTGCTGTCTCCTGTGTGTAAATGTACAGTCCGGAGATGTGCATCGGTGAGTTGCGTGTCTCAAGATAGAGAAATGAGGCGTCGAGGCCGCTTAACTGTTGCATGTCGATATCCTTTCAGGGGCTGACTGCCCGATTCTTGTGCAGTCCTTGACTCAGATAATCTGCGATCCTTTGGGCGTCGCAGTCAATCAATCTGAGCGCTACTTTGATCGTTACTCTGGTATAACTCTGGCCTTGCCCCCAGCGTAATTCGGTCCGGCTCGAGGCGTGCTGCGGCTACGGAGAAGGAGCCGCCGCCATACATTCTATTTCTACGCGCGCGCCGGGAATAAGACCCGCGTTGCCAATCGCGGTGCGCGCGGGCTTATTCTTGAAAAACGTGGTGTAAACCGCATTCATCGCCGCCCACTCGTCGATATCCGCCAGGAACACATTGCATTTCAGCACGCTGTCCATGGAGCCACCGACTCGCTCAAGGGCGGTCTTGATGTTCTCCAGTGTCTGCCGAGTTTGCGGACCAATGCCGCCCTCGGCAAGCTTGCCGGTGCCTGGCACCGTGCCGAGCTTCCCCGCCAGAAAAATAAAACCACCATAGATCACGGATTCTGAATAGGGCGTATTGCTGCGGCCCTCCGGCGCGAGGTAGGTAGCATCGTCAGCCTGAACAGACGCACAGAGCATCACACTGCTGAGCAGACCGCCTGCGATGTACTTGGCGTAATGAGAGTGTCCGCCTGCGTAACTTGTGAGTGTGCCTAGAATAAATTGCAACATCATTGCACTCCATGCGTGGTTAATCGTGAGTCGAAATATACTTGTCTATGCCTTGTCCTGGGCCTGTGGGGGCCGCAAAAAAAAGCCGCTGTTATAGAGCGGCTTTGAGATTTGGCCTTTAAGAAGCCTTTGTCAGGGGCGCTATCAGGGGCGCTATCAGGAGCTCTCATCCAGGAAGCTGCGCAGATAATCCGAGCGCGTGGGATGGCGCAACTTGCGCAGAGCTTTTGCTTCTATCTGGCGAATGCGCTCCCGTGTCACGTCAAACTGCTTGCCGACTTCCTCAAGCGTGTGATCAGTGTTCATATCGATACCAAAGCGCATGCGCAGCACTTTGGCTTCGCGGGCGGTAAGACCAGAAAGTACATCTTTGGTCGCCTCCTGCAGCCCCTGACCCGTGGCCGAGTCGATCGGCGAATTGATGGTCTGGTCCTCGATGAAGTCGCCGAGATGCGAATCTTCGTCATCGCCGATCGGCGTTTCCATAGAGATCGGCTCTTTCGCGATCTTCAAGACTTTGCGCACTTTGTCTTCCGGCATTTCCATGCGCTCACCCAGCTCTTCCGGCGTGGGCTCGCGACCCATCTCCTGCAGCATCTGGCGCGATATGCGGTTCAGCTTGTTGATCGTCTCGATCATGTGCACTGGAATACGAATCGTGCGCGCCTGATCGGCAATGGAGCGGGTAATGGCCTGGCGAATCCACCAGGTGGCATAGGTCGAGAATTTGTAGCCGCGACGATACTCAAACTTGTCTACCGCTTTCATAAGGCCGATGTTGCCTTCCTGAATCAGATCCAGAAATTGCAGTCCGCGGTTGGTGTACTTTTTGGCAATCGAGATCACCAGGCGAAGGTTGGCTTCGACCATTTCCTTTTTGGCGCGACGTGCCCGGGCCTCGCCCATGGACATGCGACGGTTAATTTCCTTGATCTCGGTCACCGTGAGGCCGGTAGCGTCTTCGATCTGCACAATGCGTCGCTGCGCGCGCTGTATTTCTTCTTTATAAGCGTTCAGTTTGGGACCGTAGTCTTTCTTGCGTGCGTGACGCGAGACCCACTTCATGTTGGATTCACTGCCCTGGAAGGACTTGATGAATTCCTTGCGTGGCATCCCAGAACGACGAATGGCCAGCAGCATGATTTCGCGCTCCTGCTCTCGTACGTTAGCCAGAGCGGCACGTGGCCTGTCTACGATTGGATCGGAGACGCGCGGCGTGAACTTGAAGAACTTGAACAGCTCGCCCAGTTTTTCCATTTCCTTGATTGAGCTAGCGTCCTGGCGTCCTTTGGCAGCGATAGCCTTTTCAGTTTTGGTGAGCTGTCGCTTTAGAGCCGTGAAGCGTTTTTTGGCTTCTACAGGGTCCGGCCCGGTGTCTACTGGCGTTTCTTCTTCGCCATTTTCGGCTTTTGCCTCGGCTTTCGCGGCCTGTTGCTCGGCGATCTGCTGCGCAGACGGCACGTGGTCAGCCGGGTCGAGGTAACCCACAAGAATATCCGCAAGCTTGCGCTCTTCTTTGGTTACGTCTGCGTAGTTGTCGAGAATAGTCTTGACGGAGCCGGGGTAAAACGCCAGCGCTGCCAGCATCTCGCGGATGCCTTCCTCTATACGCTTGGCGATAACAATCTCGCCTTCGCGCGTGAGCAGCTCAACGGTGCCCATTTCGCGCATATACATGCGCACAGGGTCAGTGGTTCGGCCGGCTTCGGTCTCGACCGCCGCAAGTGCCGCAGCGGCTTCCGCAGCCGCGATGTCGTCAGCTGAGCCATCACCATCGGTAAGAATGAGATCGTCGGCATCGGGCGCCTGCTCAAAAACCTGGATACCCATGTCGTTGATCATCTGAATGATGTCTTCGACCTGATCCGGGTCCGAGATGTCCTCGGGCAGGTGATCGTTGACCTCGGCGTAGGTCAGGTAGCCCTGCTCCTTGCCCTTGGAGATCAGGGACTTCAAACGCGATTGTTGTGTAACGGCGTCGTTCATTGCTTTCCTTGTCTCGGCTAGTTTTGGCATTAATTCTGGCCCTTGTATCGACCTTCGTTTTTGCACTGGTTTTTGTCTGGTATCGGCCCGACTGTTGCTTCTGTTATCGATGCTGTTATCGATGCTGTTATCGATGCTTTAATTGAATCAGTGTCGATTCAGCTTAGGCCTAAGCCAGGCGCGGTGGTGAATTTTCACCAACAGCAGGCTTTCGTTGATCTGGGCGGCTCGGCTGGCCGTTTGCGGCCAGTTCAAAAGCACTAAAAATTAGCCGGCCATTATAGCAGACACTCGTAAAAGATGCCCATGAATTGTGCACCTTTTGTAGTATCGGCACGTGTCGTGCGCGGAGCCACTGCCTTGCTCACAGGGTCTGCGGGGCACTGCGCGTGTCCAGATCTCGAAGAGCCCTGATGAGTTCTCTGAGACGGGATTTATCATCTGTTGTCAGTTCACTATAAGGACGGCTCTTGAGGGTGTTTATTTCCTCGGTGATGCGCAGGCGCAGGGGCTGCGACGAGAGCCTTCGGATAATGTCCTGAAACTGCTTCTCGATACCATCAGTGGGTATCAGGCGTTCCTGGCCGGCCAGCGCAGCCAGGAGCTCGCCATCGCGCGTGCCGTGCCAGTGGCCAAGCAACATACCGGTGCTGGATTCCGGTCGTTTATGCAGGAGTGCCAGGATGTCACGGAGCAGTGTGCCCTCTTCGCCGGGCAGAGCCTCCAATGCCGTCCCCTCGGCAGTCCCATCCAGCTGGCTGGCTATCCCAGGCTTGTGCAGCAGCAGGGCAATAGCAGCCTGGGTCAGGGTGGCATGTCGAGATTGCGGAGCACGCAGTGGGCTGCGCTGCACCGGAGAGTTGTCCTCGGGCGGTGGCCAATCATCGTCCATGGGAGGTGGCGCGTCGTCGTCCGCATAGTTTGTTGGCGGGTAAGCCTCGGAGGGCTCCGGCGTCGCGGGAGGCGGGAGCTCCAACTTCATAAGACTCGCGAGCTCAAGCCCTGTACGCTCGGCCAACGCCTGAAACATGAGCTGTCGAAACACCCCTTCGGGTAGCTGTCGAATCAATGGCAGAGCCCGTTTGGACAGGCTGGCTCTGCCCTCCATGGTGTCCAGCTCCAGCGATGTGCCCTGGCTCTGGAACAAAAACTCCTCAAGTGGCAGCGCGGCGTGAACAAGGTCGAGAAAGGCCCGCTCGCCCTCTTTGCGCACCACCGTGTCCGGGTCTTCCCCCTCTCGCAGGAATAGAAACTTTGCCTGCCGTCCATCGCTCATGGTGGGCAGAGTGTTGTGCAGTGCACGTTCTGCGGCTTTGCGTCCGGCTTCGTCGCCGTCAAAACAGAAGACAACTTCGGACACTACGCGGAATATGCTCTCTACATGCTCCGTGCTGGAGGCAGTACCCAGGGTAGCCACGGCGCAGGTGATTCCGGCCTGGGCCAGAGCGATGACGTCCATGTAGCCTTCGACAACGATAATCTGCTCGAGCTTGCGGTTGGCACGACGTGCCTCATAGAGACCGTACAGCTCACGACCCTTATGAAAAATGGGCGACTCCGGCGAGTTCAGATACTTGGGCTTGTCGTCGCCAAGAACGCGGCCACCGAACGCGATAACCCGACCGCGCCGGTCACGTATGGGAAAGACAATTCGCTCGCGAAAGCGATCATAGGTGCGGCCGGCATCGTTCTCTACCAGTACACCTGCGGCGATTGCCGTTTTGCGCAGCCCATCGTCATCGCCCAGATGGCGCATAAGATTGTCCCAGCCGGGTGGTGCGAAGCCGAGGCTGAAGTCTCTGGCTACAGCGCCCGTAAGGCCGCGGTTCTTTAAATATTCAACGGCTTTGTCACGCGTGGGGTGTGACTTGAGTGCGTCGCGGTAGAACGCGCTGCAGCGCTCCATGAGTTCATACAGAGGTTTGTTGGGCGACGGCTGTCCCGCGCTGCCCGCCGGGCCGCGGCTTTGTTCTCGCGGGACTTCCAACCCTGCCTTCGTCGCCAGGTTTTCAACGGCCTGAGGGAAATCAATGTTTTCGTAGTCCATCACAAAGCCGAGCGCGTTGCCGCCCGCGCCACAGCCAAAACAGTAGTAAAATTGCTTTTCGGGATTGACGCTGAAAGAGGGCGTTTTTTCGTCGTGGAAGGGACACCGCGCGCTGTAATTCTTGCCGGTTTTTTTGAGCTTCACGCGCCGGTCTATCACGTCGACGATATCGACGCGGTCCAGCAGGTCATCAATAAAGCTCTGCGGTATGCGGCCGGCCATGCGTTTTTACTCGCCTCAGTCAGTTGCCTGAGGACAGGTTTAACTGAAACTGCTTGAGAATAAAGAGTCGCTTAAAGAGCGGCAGCTCGCAACTAGCCAATCAGGCGGGATTTCACTTTTTGGCTTACTGCGCCGATGTCCGCCTTGCCCTGCAGTTGTGGCTTTAAGACGCCCATTACGGCCCCCATTGCCTGCATGCCCGAGCTGTCGATCTGCGAGATCGCGGCATCAATCAGACTGTCGATCTCTTCTTCACTGAGCTGTGCGGGGAGAAAACTCTGGATCACCACAATCTCTGCGGCTTCCACTGCGGCCAGCTCTGTTCGACCCGCGTCGTTGTATTGTTTCTCGGAATCACGACGCTGCTTCACCATCTTGTCGAGAATCGCCAGCACACGGGCCTCGTCGAGCTCGATGCGCTCGTCGACTTCAACCCTTTTGAATTCAGACTGCATGAGGCGAATAGCAGCAAGGCGGTCTTTGTCCCTGGCCTTCATCGCCACTTTCATGGCTGTTTTAATCGCAGCTTGCGTAGTTGATGGCATGGGAGACAACGTGGTTGACGGCATAGGAAGATTTGTACTGGCTAGAGGCGACGTCTCGTGAGAGACAGCACCCCTGAAGAGCGCAGGAGGTGTCGAGCTCTTTCCCTAACGTGCCAGTGATGTGCTAGTACAGACGGACGCGCTTGCGGTTTTCACGAGACATCTTCTTGAGGTGACGCTTTACGGCCGCGGCGGCGGCGCGCTTGCGAACTGTCGTCGGCTTTTCGTAATGCTCGCGACGACGCACTTCCGAAAGTACGCCGGCTTTCTCGCACGAGCGCTTGAAACGACGCAGGGCGACGTCAAAGGGCTCGTTCTCTTTTACCTTTATCTGAGGCATGTAAATTCTGTCCTGTGTACCAATTGCTGAGTAATTCGTGACTTATTCACGGCTACCCGTGACCAAGCTCTGGCAACGCTGCGCCATCCCCAAGTCGCGAAATGGAATCAGCTCCTTCGGGGGCGCGGATTCTATACGCAGTTATTGTTGCTTGCAAACATGCTTTTTTTGCGCAAGCTCGGTTCGTCCGTCTGTAAGCCGAGGGGTAGATTGATTACACTGCGCCCCCGCGACGCTAATGCGCGGTAGTCGCACACGTTGCGGTAGTCCTCGTTTGAGTTTTCGGAAACAGCTTGATGAACGTGCTCGGTATAGAAACGTCCTGCGATGAGACAGGTATTGCGCTCTATGACACCGAACGGGGCTTGTTGGCGCATGCGCTTTACAGCCAGGTCGCCGTGCATCGCGAGTATGGTGGCGTTGTCCCGGAGCTTGCATCTCGGGACCATGTGCGTAAAACCCTGCCGTTGGTTCAGGAGGTGCTTCAGCAGGCCAAGCTGAATGCGCGGGACGTAGACGCCGTTGCCTACACGGCGGGCCCGGGTCTGGTGGGTGCTTTGATGGTTGGCGCCACCCTGGCGCGTGGCCTTGCACTGGGCTGGGGCGTGCCGGCGCTCGGCGTCCACCATATGGAAGGTCACTTACTCGCCCCCATGCTGGAAGAGAATAAGCCTGAGTATCCCTTTGTGGCGCTGCTCGTTTCCGGGGGGCACACGCAGTTGGTGCGCGTCGATGGCATTGGTCAGTACAAACTGCTGGGTGAGTCGGTGGACGATGCAGCCGGTGAGGCTTTCGACAAGGCTGCCAAGATGCTGGGAATGCCCTATCCGGGCGGTCCACATATTGCGAAGCTTGCTGAGACAGGCATTCTCGGTCGTTTCGAGTTCCCACGGCCCATGGTGAACCGACCGGGTCTGGATTTTTCTTTTAGCGGCTTGAAAACCCATACGCTGACTACCATTCGGGCCCTGGCGGCGGAGGGGGAGCTGAGCGAGCAGGATAAAGCAGATGTGGCGCGGGCTTTTGAGGAGGCGGTAGTGGGAACGCTGGTAATTAAGTGCAGACGCGCGCTCGAGCAGGAACAACTCAGTCGCCTGGTGATGGCCGGAGGCGTTAGCGCCAACCGAAACTTGCGCACGCAACTCGCCGATAAGCTGGGCAGAGTCGGGGCCGATGTGTTTTATCCGGCGCCGCAGTTTTGCACCGATAACGGCGCGATGATTGCGTACGCTGGTGCTCAGCGCCTGGTAGCGGGCCAAAGAGACGCGCTCGAGGTGTTGGTGCGGCCGCGATGGCCGATCACAGAATTGCCGCCGTTAGCCGCAGCAAACAGTGACTCAGCTGCGTGACGGACATCGTGTTTATCAGGGGTCTGCGCTTACCTACCGTCATTGGTGTGTATGCCTGGGAGCGTGAGGTGCGCCAGGAATTGCTGTTGGACCTCGAGATGGCCTGGGACATGTCGGCGGCGGGCGGCAGCGATGACGTGGCCGATGCCCTGGATTACGCTGCCGTGTCGCAGCGACTTCGCGAATTTGCCGCTGCGCAGAGTTATCAGCTGATCGAAAAGATGGCCGCAGCGCTGGCGGACTTGCTGCAGCGCGAGTTTGGCATCCCGTGGTTGCTACTGAGGCTGTGTAAACCGGGTGCTGTCGCAGAGGCGCAGGACGTGGGCGTACTCATCGAACGCGGACATCGTCCGGAGTGACTACCGTATTGCTCGGCCTGGGGAGCAACATCGACCCGCAGCGCCATATTCCCCTCGGCATTAGTGCACTGCAGAATTTGCTCGGAGATTTTCGCGCGTCTCACGTTTACGAGGGAGACGCACGCGGTTTTGTGGGAACGCCATTCTGGAACCTGGTCATTGAGGCGCAGACTCCTGGGTCAGTAGGAGAGCTGCAGACGGCGCTGCGCGATATCGAGTACGCCTATGGCCGCCCGAAGAACGCACAGCGCTTCAGTTCGAGGGCGCTGGATATCGATATTCTGACCTTCGGTGATACGGTGGGAAGCGTCGAGGGTGTTGTCTTGCCTCGGGCCGAAATTCTTGACGCGGCTTTTGTGTTGCGTCCATTGGCAGAGTTGGTGCCGCAGACACTGCATCCGGCTCTCGGGCTGAGCTTTGAGCAGCTATGGTCGGCATTTGATCAGGCTTCGCAGCCACTCAAGCGAGTGGCTTAGCCCTATGCTCAGTTTCCGGCTGATTCTGTCCGCAGCGCGTTAAGACGATGTACACGCTCGGCACGGATCGCCTCGCCCAGCGCCTTCCCGGCAACGGGGTTACCGTTTTTATCTTGCTGCCTGATTTCATCGGCCGTTACCGCCACGGCGAGAGATCGCGCGCGGCGCAGGTAGTGGGCCTGCGGATAGTGCCGGTCGGTAAACCCGGTCCTGCCCCGAGAATCGGCCTCACAAGCAAGGAGAAACAGCTCGAAGCGCTCCTGTTCACGCATGGCTCCGGTTGCCTCCAGCAGCTTTAAAAGGGTACTGCCGCGAAGCTCACCGGCACGGTGGCAATTCAGGTGTTGCGCGCAGACATTCAGCGCTAACTGTCGATAGCTGTTGGGCACTTTGAGTCGATCACATAGCGCATCTACTAATGGTAGGCCCGCGTGTTCATGGCCGCGATGACTGGGGAGGATGTCTTTGGGTGTTACCGCCTTGCCGAGATCATGTGTGAGCGCGGCAAAAACTACCCGGCTGTCTGCTGGCTCAGGGCTGTCTGCTGGCTCAAGGCTGTCTGTTGGCTCGGCGCTTTTGCTTGGGGCCAGCACAGGCTTGCTGGTCGCGCTGGAGAGTAGGGCGGCCTGTTCGAGCACGAGCAGCATGTGCGCACCGGTGTCTATTTCCGGGTGATGCTCTGCGCGTTGCGGCACACCGAAAAGAGCAGCGACTTCCGGCATGAGTTGCTGCAGCGCGCCGCAGTCCAGGAGCGTCTGGATAAACACCTGGGGATTGCGTTCGCGCAGTGCGCGCTCTGTTTCTACCCAAATGCGCTCCGAAGGCAAGTGCGCAAGTTCCCCCTGACCTACGATCTCAGCCATGAGTCGCAGCGTCTCGGGAGCAATGCCGAAACCCAGATGCGCATAGCGCGCGGCGAAGCGAGCGACACGCAGCACGCGCAGAGGGTCCTCGGTGAATGCCTCCGATACGTGACGCAGGCGACGATCTTCCAGATCCTTGCGACCGCCATAGGGGTCAATGAGCATGCCATCGCTATCCTGTGCAATCGCATTGACCGTCAGATCACGCCTGCGCAGGTCTTCTTCGAGGCTTACCGATGGATCGAAGTGGACCTCAAAGCCGGTGTAACCGTGACCCTGTTTTCGTTCGGTCCGTGCGAGGGCGTACTCCTCTTTGGTATCCGGGTGAAGAAACACCGGAAAATCCTTGCCGACCTGCCGGAATCCAGCCTCTTTCATTTGTTGCGCGGTGGCGCCCACGACGACCCAGTCTCGCTCGGTCACGGTAAGCTCGAGTAGTGCATCGCGAACCGCTCCGCCAACCAGGAAGGTTTGCATGCGCTAGCTCCTGCACTCGCAGGGTTCCGTTACCCGCTCTTGTGTCTCCAGACAATAGAGCGTCATCGCATTGCCCCAAACGCAGCCGGTATCCAGCGCTATAGCACTCTCAATGCCGGTCACACCCTGCAACGATGCCCAGTGTCCAAACAGTATTCTCGCGTCCCCATGTTTGGGTCTGGGGTGCCTAAACCAGGCATCCAGCGTGGTGCTGCCTGCGGCGGGACCGCCGGGATCATTGAGAGGCCCCTTGCTGAGCAGGTCGAGTTGCCCATCCGGGTGGCAGTAGCGCATACGGGTGAAGTAGTTGGTAATCACGCGCAGTCGTGCCAGGCCCTCCAGTTCATCGGACCAGCCCGAGGGCTCATTGCCGTACATGGCCTTGAAGAACTTCGGCGCTTTTTCGCTCCCAAGCACAGCTTCTACTTCGCGCGCTCTCAGGGCGGCATCCTCCAGGCTCCATTGCGGGGGTATCCCCGCATGTACCAGCGTTGCGTCATGTTCCTGATAAATCAGTGGTTGGGTTTGTAGCCAACTTAATAAGAGATCGCTGTCTTTCGCGTACAGAATTGGCGCCAGTGTGTCAGAGCGGCCAAGCTTTCTGGCCCCGGAAGCTATTGCCAGCAAGTGCAGGTCATGGTTGCCCAGCACCAAACGGATGTTGTCGCGGTGTCGGTAAAAGAATCGCAGTGTTTTCAGGCACTGTGGTCCGCGATTGACGATATCTCCAGTGGACCAGAGCTGATCGCGATCCCAGCGAAAATCAACGCGCTGGAGCAGGCGTTTGAGCGGCTTGCGGCAGCCTTGAACATCGCCAACGACCCAGATACTCATGCTCCGCCTCTCGTCAATTCAGCGACGTAGGCGTATGCAGGGTAAATGCAGGAATGCCCACCTCAAAGGCAAGGCTCTCGCTCGGGTCGGCAATGCGATCGTCGTCGTGAAGAATGAGGGTGTACTCACCGCGCATGTAGCCCACAGGCGTCGGCAGTGTTGCGCCACTTGTGTATCGGAAGTAGCGTCCCGGACGAATAATTGGCTGCTCGCCGACGACGCCTTCTCCGCGCACTTCCTGGATGCCGCCATGGGCATCGGTAATTTCCCAGTGCCGCGATAACAGTTGCACGGACACGTCACCGGCGTTACTGATAGTGATCGTGTAAGCGAAAGTGTACTGGTCGTCGTCAGGCCGCGAATGCGTTGGCAGATACGTTGATTGTGTAGCTATGCCGATCAGCGCCGGATTCATGGTCTTTATTTCGCTCATGCCTGGGTCCGGAGTGTCTGGCCAGTGGATGCTGCAGGAAAGTTTATACGGGCAGATGCGAGCGTACGCAAGCCCTGATAGTGGCGTGTTTGCAGTGTTCAAGCCAGGTTTGGTCCGGGCAATTTCAGTTCTCCCTGGGCAACTTGGACAGTGCGACAAATTGCGACAGAGTAAGCGTCTCAGCTCGACAGCCCGGATCGATGCCGATGGACTCCACAGATGCCGCAGTCAGCACGCCTTTCAGGTTGTTGCGCAGTGTTTTTCGGCGTTGCGAAAACGCAGCACGCACCAGGTTGGCCAAGCGATCAGGCTGGCAGTCTGGCCAGGGTGAAGTCTGGTGTGGAGTGAGTCTTACGATCGCCGAGTGAACTTTGGGCGGGGGATCGAAAGCCTCGGGTGGCACTTCAAATAGCAGCTCTGTGTCGCAATAGAACTGTGCCATGATGCCGAGGCGGCCCCAGTCCTTGTTGCCGGGTTCTGCGGTCAGACGTTGTACGACCTCCAGCTGTAGCATGAAGTGCATGTCCTGAATGACAGCGGCATTCGCGAGCAGACTGAAGATCAGCGGCGTCGATATGTTGTAGGGCAGGTTGCCGACCACCCGGAGAGGTCTGTCGTCATCGGCGAGTTGTCCGAAGTCAAAACGCAGGGCATCTGCTTGATGCAACTGGAAATTCTCATAAATGCTAAAAGCAGCGAGCAGTGGCGTCGCGAGGTCCCGGTCGAGCTCTACCGCGTCGAGACGACAGCCAGATTGCACGAGCGCGCCCGTGAGTGCGCCCAGGCCCGGACCGATTTCGACCAGGTGCTGCGTTTTCTGAGCATGGATGGCACTTTCCAGCTGAGCAATAACGCCAGAATCAACCAGAAAATTTTGGCCGAAACGTTTCCGGGGCTGATGAGGACGTACGTTTGATTTTCGCGGCATCCCACCATCATATCGCGACGACAACAATATGGCGGCTATAGTTATTTCACCTGAGTCCGCTATTTATTTAAGCAGGCGCTGGTTGATATGCGCAAAAGTGAAGATTCTTGGCTGCGAGCTGCTCAGTTTCCATTGGCGGGTGATGGGTCTGTAAACGTCCGGCAAAGGCTTTTTAAACGTCGGGTAATGCCCCAGCATGAGGCGGGTATTTGACAGATAACGAGGTATCGCGGCTGTTGGCGAAGGCTACTAAATATCTGGGATGGATCGTATGGATGTGCGTTGCGCTGACCGCGCCCGCTGCGGTCGGACAGGTCCTGGGCGACGATATCATGCTGCCACCTGCACCGCCGCTTGACGACAGCCAGTATGCCGAGATCCGTCGAGGACTATCTATACTGTCTAGCGACCCCGAGAGCTTATCCAGCGCGCCAGCCGTAATCTCCCTGTTGCTCTTGCACGATCCATCACTGGATTCCGCGGTTGAGGTACTGGAATCACTAGTAGCAAAGACTAACGATTACTACGCAGACAGCGAGATTAATGTTGAGTTCACCATTGCCGCCATCGCGGCGATTAGCAATACCAGCGGCAGCAATTCCTCAGTGCTGGGGCAAATCACGGAGACCGCCGGTACACCGCTCAGCGAAGAGGTGGCGGATTTGAGGGAGTTGCACAGCGCAGACATGGTCGCGTTCATCCGGGCTTACGATGGCGGCTCCAGCTGTGGCAGCGCCTGGTTGATCGGCTCCGGGTTCACGCCAACGACCAACTACACAAAAACCTATGCCGTTAGCGTGACCATGACCGGGCGCAGCGGATTCGTGTTTTGCGCGGACGATACGCTCGCGCATGAGCTGGGCCATAACTTTGGTGTCCAGCACGATCGGGCTAACGCATTTTTAGCTCCCCGTTTTCCCTACGGTTATGGCTATGGGTTTTCCGGTCAATTTGGCACGATCATGTCGTACATTAGCCCGAGCGTGACTCGCTTCTCGAATCCGGGAATCAGCGATTGCAACGACAACATTTGCGGAGACGCGAGTGAGGCAGATGTGGCCAGAGCGATCAATGAAGTAAGCGTGGAGTTTGCGTCGATCTACCCGAACGAAACGCCTCCTGAAGCACCGTCCATTACAGATGTGACCGTCGCCGTCGATAGCATATCGTTGGCACTGCTGCCCGGTAGCGACGGAGGTTCGCCAATCCTCAGCTACACGGTTTATTGCGACAATCAAACTGAGACCAGCTCGAGTTCGCCAATCGTGCTATCGGACCTTGAGCCCGATACGGAGTACGACTGTGCCGCTTCGTCCAGAAATGCTCTGGGTGAAAGCCCCCGCTCCTCGGTAACGGCGGTACGTACCGACGCGATTCTGCCGGCGGAAATCATCGAGATAAATAGCTACGACGAGGAGATCAGTTTGCGCGTAGAGCCGCATGTCGCTGCGGGTGGCTATACGGTGCTGGGGTACACAGCGAGCTGTGGTTTGCAAACTGCGACGTCCACTTCGACACTCATAACCGTAACTGGCCTGACTAATGAACAGGCCTACAGTTGCAGCGTTGTGGTGAATACGGATCTGGGTTCCAGCACCAGCTCCACCTCGGTAAGCGCTACGCCCGCCACACTGCCGGCGGGGCTCAGGATTTTCCTGCTTCAGACCATCATCGATCAGCAGCGCTCCGCAAACTGAATGATGGGTGTCGGATGCCTGGACACTGCCATCCGGATTTACTAGGCCCGGCTGTGACTCGTGTTGGCGCGGCAGCTTTTTCGGGACTGGACGTCTGGCAACGCCTTACCTAGTATGCGGGTCACTCGCGGTGGTGCATTGCAATTGATACCTCAAATTTCTCAGCTTGTCTCTCTTATCGATATTCAGGCGCGCATGGCTTTGCGCGCGGATGCGTCGCGAATGTTCCTTGGGTATTTTTGGTGGGCGCTGGAACCGCTGCTTTACGTGGCGGTCTTTTACCTCGTTTTCGGTGTGATCCTGGACAGTCGACGAGAAGACTTTCTACTGTTTCTGGTGTGTGGGAAGCTGCCTTTTATGTGGTTTTCAGGCAGTGTGAACACCGCCTCAAACTCGATGCTTGCTGCGCGCGGATTGATAGGTCAGACGAATCTGCCCAAGGTTTTGTTTCCCTTGGCCAAGGTACAAGAGGGCTTGTATCGTCAAGCCGCTGTGTTCGCTCTACTGTTCTGCATCGTTTACTCCAATGGGATTGAGCCTACCTTCACCTGGTTCTGGTTATTTCCGCTGATGTTGGTGCAGTACCTGGTGATTGTGCCTTGTGCGATCCTGGGTTCGGTGTTGGTGTGCGTTGCGCAGGATTTTATGCGCGTGATTGCCTTGGCTACGATATTTCTTATGTTCGTCTCAGGGATATTCTGGGACGTAAGATCGATTCCTTCGCTCGAGATGCAGCAACTGATCTTCGCCGTTAACCCGATTGCATTTTTGCTGGACAGCTATAGACAGGTGTTAATGTTTAACACTTTGCCTGATGCCGGGCACTTGCTCTGGCTGGGACTTGCGGGTGTTGCCGCCACTTGCGGAGCGGTTGCCTTGGTCTCACGACTGGAGCACTGGATCGCAATGCGAGTATTGTCTCTGTGAGTGAGTCTGCAAGCCTTGGGACGCGGGAGATAATTTTGTCGGTCGATCAGGCCTGTCTGGTTTTCCAACGACGCACCGGTTTTCTGTCGAGAGAGAAGCAAGTTGTCCTTACCGACCTGAGTATTGACCTTCGTCGCGGTGAGACTCTGGGTCTGATCGGGCGTAACGGTTGCGGTAAGAGCACGCTGCTACGCGTTATGGCGGGCATCTTGCGGCCGACTCTTGGACAAGTAAGGGTGGATGGAGGGGTTTCTCGTGCTGTTCTGGCGTTAGGGCTTGGCTTCAGGGGTGATCTCTCTGGCAGGGACAATGCTTTTCTCTCCGCCATGCTGCAGGGTTGCTCGCGACGGGAAGCAACCGGTTTTTTGCCAAAAATTCGCGAGTTCGCGGGCCTCGGCGAAGCGTTTGATCGTCCTGTGAGCAATTATTCTACGGGCATGCGCGCCAGACTTGGTTTCGCGACCGCCATGATCAGTCATGTTGATATTCTATTTATTGATGAGGTGCTTGCTGTTGGCGACGAAGAGTTCGGTGAGAAGGCAGCAGCGGCCCTCAAGGCAAGAATCGGTGGGGACCAAACTGTAGTTCTTGTGTCTCATAATTTAAATCAGATTGAAGCATTGTGTGATCGAGCGGTATGGATTGATCAGGGCCAGGTAGCTGGTGCAGGAGCTACCAGAGATATAATAAAAGCGTATCGAGCTGAGTACGACACGCGTCGATAATTGACTGTGCCAGTCATTGCTTCTGTCACCGTGTCAGCAACAAAACACGGGTAAAGATTCTTCGACTACCCTGCATTAAGCGTGCAGACCTTGCTAACTTTGTGCGCGGATTCGGTAAGACGCCGCATTTAGAGTGAGCGCTACTATGAGACTTATGACAATGCCCGCGACCAGAGCTGACACTAGAATGAGCAGGCGTCTGGGTTTGACGGGACTGCTGGGCGCGATAGCGAGCTGATCCATCTGCATAAGCTGCGCGGTTTCATAGTTCTTGGCGAGCTTGGCCTGCAAGCTGACGATTGCCATGCGCGTTTCGTCTACACCTTCGATGTACGCAAGATAGTCCTCTCGCGCTTGCAGTACTTCTATCTTCGGATTGCGCTCCAGTAGCGCCAACTCCGCCTCGAGGTCACGTATTTCAGGGTCGAACGGGTCATTTGACTCGCGATTGCTTATCGCTGCAAGCTCGGCTGCAAGCTGCCTTGTACCCTTTAAATATTCTTGATCGACAATAACCGTCAGGCTTATTGATGAGTTTGCACTCTCATCTGGTGTAACGCTCGACGACTGGGCGAGCAGCCCTGTGTTTCGAGGTTCAGTGAGGTTGAGCGAACCAGCAATCGCGAGCGCCTCCTCCAGCTGCTTAATCCTGTCCTCGCGAAGACGCTGATCTTTCGCTCTGAGGACGGTTAGGCGATCCATTAGTCTCAGGCGTTTTCCCGTGTCAGCCTCCGTCAATCGTGAAATCTCGTCGAGATCTCGTTGCCTAGCTACGGTGACCTGCTGAGCAAGCGTATTTTCTAGGGTGGTTAGTTGCCCCTCCAGTGCAGCTCGTAAATCGCCGATCAGTACTGCACGTGCACGATTGTGTGATTGCTCCAAAATAGCGTTGGCTATGGACGCCGCATAGTCGGGGTCGCTGTGCTGAAAGCGACTTTGAAGGGTTGTCACCGTGTTGGTGTCCTCGGCCCCGCTGACGAGGATTTGCAGCTTCGGTGTAAACAATTCTACGAACGTCTCATTCAGGTTTCGATCGGATAAGGTCTTGCCGGTATTGAATTGAGGCAGGTGTGAGTCAAACACCGCTCGCTGTGTCTCTCGCGACTGCGCTTCATAGATTACTCGGGCCAGCGCAGATTCCGGGGTGATTCTTACTGCGCCAGTTTCGTTAAGTGCGACAAGGGCGGCCTCGCTTGTGGCGCGAGAGCTGCTTGTGCTCGTGTAGACTTCCGACGCCAGGACCCAGGCGTAGAAGGCTGCAATCAGTAAAAAAGCAGATATGATCTTGGCGATGAGAGCCCTGCGAGACCAGAGACCGGCGGCTAGCTCGAAAACGTCAATTTCGCTGTCTGCCTGCTGCAGCTTCTGCCGGTAGGCTGAGTCCTCGGGTGAAGGCGCATCTGCAGGCTGATCAGTGCGTGGTGTGGGGCGGTTCATTTTCATCCTTTGGTGAGTCGGCGCTGATTGGGTTCTCTTCTATACTGTAGCTGACGGTGACTTGCGTGTCGCTTTTGAGCCGTTGGTATCGATTTGCGACTTGCCACGCCTGGCTCATTGTCAGGCAGTACATTACGAACAGGCCGAGAAAGATAAAAAACTGCTGTGGAGTCGCCGCGCCCGCATGGTCGAGCATGAGTCCAATGAACGGAATAGACAGTCCGCCGCAGCCAATTAGCAGTAGAGAGCGGCGGTGGCTCATATCAAGACTTTGCATGAGATGATGAATGTGTGTCCGGTCGGCGCCGAACGGTGACTTTCTGCTATGAAGGCGCCGGAGCGCCGTGAAAACCATGTCAAACAGCGGTAGCCCGACCAGGTAAAGCGCTGTAACGGGCTGGATATACTTGGTCCCTACGACCTGTGCGGCCGTCACCGTCAAGATCAGTGAAACCACAATAAAACCTAGTAGTTTGCTACCGGCATCCCCTAAAAAAGTCTTCGGAATATAGGGTGACAGACGCAGGTTGGAGACAAGAAATGCGGCGAGCGAGCCGGAGACTGTCAGCGCAACAAAGCCCGGTTGCAGGCCCGAAAAAACATGGAAAGCAAAGACGGTTATCAGCACCATTACCGACAGAAGCCCATCAATGCCGTCCAGCATATTGTAGGCGTTAACTATCCCGAATATTGCAATAATTGTAAAAGGGTAAGCAATCCACACAGGCATACGGATGTTGCCGGTACCGATGATATCCCCAAGGTTTCTCGGAAGAAGGTCCAAGCCTTCGATGACTACCAGCGCTACGGCAACTTCCACAATCGTTCTCGTGAAGACACTAAGGCCGCGCGCATCATCGATGACGCCCATCAGCGTGAGGATTGTCGCGGCCACCAAAAACACCCACAGAGTGTTCCCGGTATTATCGATTATGGTTCCATTCTGGTCCTGCCAGACCAGCGCGCCGGTCAGCAGCGTTAGCATGATTGCTATGCCGCCCACTACGGGCACCGACCCTGAGTGCTGCTTGCGATGATCAGGCTCATCCATCAGTCGCAAGTAAGGTGCGATACGCGATAGAAGCACAATCAGCGCCAGTGCCAGGACGGACGCAAAGATAACCTGCTGGAGGGCGATGGACATAGCGCAGCGTAACTTGATCTCAGGCAAAACTATACCGCAGTCCTAAGGTATATAGTTAGCGCCATAGGCTAAATCCTCGAGTTGAATTGCGATGACCTCCGCTCGTTCCGGCGCTGCCGCTCCGTCCTGAGCCTGGCCCGGAGCTCCGTCCAACGCCCAGGTAGGCGCCGGATAGCGATAGTGTCGCGGCTGCTTGGAGTCACGAAAAACTTGAGGATGTGGGTGCTACAGGTTCGCAGGTAATTGCTGTAGAAACTGCGATTTAGAGTACAATCCATCCTTTCGCTGATTCCACTGCGCGAACTCCACTTTCCTTAATCGAATTACCCGACTTACTTGAAAATAGTTGCGCTTGCAGTTGGCTTTAGAAATGAAAGGAAATTTTTTTCGTCACAAAGGGCTGGCTATAGCGTTGCTGAAGCTTGTGAACGTGATCACAGGGTTCACGGTTACACTGATGTTGAGTCGGTTTTTGGGCTTAGACGAGTTCGGTGGATACGTCTTCCTTCTTTCTGTCGCAACGCTGATTGCGGTAGTCGTAAAGCTTGGCCGGCCTCAGCTCATTGTCAGAGAGACCGCGAAGGCGGTAGTCGACAAGGAGTGGTCTCGGGTCCATGAGCTCTGGAAATGGGCAGAGCGTGATGCGCTAAAGCTCTATTGTCTTGTTTTCGCTATGGTTTCGCTGGTTTATGCTGCCGGGATTGCCTTTGAAAGGTTCGTCGTCGCCGATGTTCTTTTCGTAGCGGTGATTGTTCTCCTCCTGAGCAAGCTATCTCTGAGCAGTGCTCGGTTGCGGGGCCTTGGTTTTGTTGTTTCGGGTGCGGCACCAGAGCTGTTGTACAGACCGATCATATTTATCGGGCTGATTACCTCAGTGTATTTGGTCGTTCCGTCGCGGCTCACCGCGTCAACCGCACTTATGTTGCAAGCCCTGACGCTGCTATTCGTGCTTGGCCTAAGCGCGCTCATTCTCATGCAGCGTAAAGACCCCCGCATCCGACGAGCGGCCGACCAAACAGAGAGCGTGGAGCCCTGGCGGAAAAGCTCCTATTCACTGGCCGTTGTGGGGATCACCACCACCTTCAACCAACACGTAGACATAGTCCTTTTAGGTAGTCTTGCAGATATCACTGAAACGGCCGTTTATAGAGTGGCAGCTCAGCTAACGAGTGTAATGATCCTCGCTCAAACGGCGATCAACCTGTACATTGCGCCCTCGCTCGCGACCAGGTTTGCGCTTGGTAAGTTCTCTTCCGCCCGAGCAACCGTCAGGAAGTATGGCTTGATATCGTTCCTTTTCGCGCTGTTGGTCTACCTGAGTTTTGCGGTGTTCGGGCAGTATTTTTTAGAGTTACTGTTCGGCTCGGACTATCTGGCATCCTATTTGCCGTTTTTGATTCTGGGCTTGGGGCAGTTGGTAAATGCGGCTGTTGGACCTGCCATTGTTGCTCTCAATATGGCGGGCCACGATCGCACCACCGCCCGCGCGTCCTTGACTTCACTGGGTCTCAACATCGTTCTGAACCTGATCCTGATACCGCGTTATGGAGCAGTTGGGGCGGCTATAAGCACCTCGGCGTCGATGATAGTGTTGCAAATACTAGTGAAAGTGGCCCTGAGTCGATTTTGGCGGCAACAGAATGGAGAGGTGAATGATAGTAAGCCATGAACATAAATTCATCTTTCTCCACTGCAGAAAAGTAGCGGGTAGCTCTGTAAAAACGGCTATTTATCCCTGCCTGGGTAGTCGAGATGTCATGGTGGGCAGCGTGCATGAGGCCATTAACAATGGCTGTAGTCTCAACTCCGGTACCCGGCGTGCGCTGCTGTCCCCTATAGGCCTTGCTAGATTTCTGGCCTGCCGGGTTCGAGGATATTCTGTGCCGGACTGTATAAACGAAGCCATCAAGGCGAGGTACAAAGGTCCTTTGGGTTCTAATCCGCCGCATGCTACCGCTGCCGTCGTGAAGGCCTTTGTAGGCGAGCAGATATGGAATAGCTATTACAAGTTCTGTTTTGTGAGGAATCCCTTTGAGCAGGTGATTTCTGATTATTTCTGGCGTCGAACGAACCGCAAGCGAGGAGCTTTTACGTTCGACCAGTTTCTCGACTCTCTTGAAGTGAATGGCAAAGATGGGTTCGCTTCCGCGGTTCGTAACTGGGACATATTGACTATTAACGGCGAGCCGGCGGTGGATTATATAGGCAGGTACGAGGACTTGGAGACGGACTTCGCGCACGCCTGCGGTGCGGCCGGATTGCCCGTACTTAGTCTTGGAAAGGAAAAGCGTGGTCAATCAAACTTCGCCAAGCCGACCTTCGAGTTGAACGGTGATCAAACAAGAAGACTGCAGAAAATCTTCGTTGAAGAATTGGAATACTTTGACTATGGCTTGCCCGATAAGATTTATTCGTCGGATGAAAATGATGACGGCAGGTTATTAAAGTGAATTCGTGTGTCCGATATATTTTAGTTAAAATATTTTGACTTCCGTAAGGACTCATGTCTTATCGAATAAAGCAGGCAGCCCGTGGATAAAAAAATGGCTGAAGCATAAGAAATTTGAATAAAAAAGAGACTGTCTATACGTGGGAAAAATGACCAAGCAACGCTTTTTTATTATTGGCGCGCCGAAGTGTGGTACGACAGCACTTTATTCGTTTTTGTCTGCGCACCCCTCGATTTTCATGCCGGCTCTGAAGGAGCCGCATTTCTATTCGACAGATTTACCAATAATGCAGCAGATAACAGAGCGGCACAAATATTTAGATATTTTTTCCGACGCCGCACCAGAAGAATATTTGATTGGGGAGGCTTCTGCCTGGTATTTTTATTCTAAAGTTGCGATCGACGCCATTTTGGAAGACTTCCCCGGTGCCAAATTCATATTCCTCGTAAGGAATCCTGTAGACATGATCGCTTCACTGCACTCGCAGCTACTCTACACCTTCAAGGAAAGTGAGCATTCAGTCTTCCGAGCTGTATCCTTGCAAGAAGATCGGTTGATTGGAAAGAATCTCCCCAAAAACGTCCTTGGAGGAGAGCACCTTCAATACGTTGATCTTGCTTCCTTTGGTCGACATGTGGAGGAGATTGTAAAAAAGGTAGGTCGGGGCCAACTAAAGCTCGTTTTTCATGAGGATCTGGTGAGCAGTGCTAGAGAGACGTATATCGATGTTCTTCAGTTTCTAGGTGCTCCGGACGACGGGAGAAACACATTCCCGGAAATTAACAAGGCACGTCGACACCGTTACCCTAAATTAACGCGGCTTCTCGCTAGGCCGCCTTTTCCGCTAAACGTGATTAAATCAAAACTACGCAGCTGGCTCTTTTCGGGTAAGTCTACGGTTATGCGCCCGCTGTATGAGAGTTTATCGGTCACAGAAAAAAGTTCTTCTTTTTCTTTAAAAGAGAAGAAAGTCCTGCTTGAGCGTCTTGAGCAAGACGTTGCAAAGTTGTCGGCATTCTCGGGCAGAGACCTCTCGCATTGGCTGTCATCGTAATGATTTTCTGCGCGTGCTCCGGTCGGTTCGGGTGCACAGGGGAGGAGATATAGCTTTGTACCAATTTGTTATAGCGAAGGCATTGGCATTTTGGTCTCTGGTGATTTTTGTTCTAACAGCCAGCTATCTGTCCGATAGCCTTGTCATGTCCATAACGCTATTGTACGTTTTGGGAATCACAATTATCCTGCGTTACGGCTCGAATGGACTCCAGGACCCACGTCTTTTGTTTGTGGGCTTCTATCTGCTGTACTCAAGTTTTTATCAAATTGGCGGCTATATTGGTCTCGATCTGGTTTTTCCGTTTTCATGCCATAGTGCTTTGCAGGCTGTTCATTTGGCTACGATTGGTCTTGTCGCATATCTGGTCGGTACAAGTATTGCCTGTTATGGCTACAAGCCTTTGTCGATCGAAGTTGCGAGCCAACAGTATTTTTGTAACTCGAAAGTCACGGCCTTTTATGGATCCATTTTCTCTATCGGAACTCTGCTGATTCTGTGTTTGTTGTTATTAATTCTAAGCAAGGGCTTTCAAAGTAAGCGAGAAATTGTGGATCTGTTGTCCACACCCAATCAGCTGGCGCTGCATCTGTTTACGCTGCTGATAGCAGTCTGTGCGATAAGACTGGTTGCGCAGACGAGGCCTCAATTTTTTTCTCTATACAATGTTATTCTGATAGCAGTATGTCTGGCGTACCTTTTGGTAGCAGGCGAGCGAGATCCTCTGTTCCGATTCCTTCTCATTTATGTCGTCATTCGTTCACAAACAAATAGCGCGAAACGTTTTGCATTTATATTGACGCTCGTCCTGGTTTTCGCAGCCGCTTTTATCGTCCCGTCTTCACAGATATTCAAAAGTGTCATGTTATCTGGAATAAACATGAACAAAGATTCGTTAATGGCGTTGTTGTTTTCAAACGAATTTATTGGACCTGGGCGAAATTTAACTGCCGTTGTGTATTTTGATGCGGAGTCAGATATCTCCCTGATTTTCTCAGATATGGCTCGTGGCTTGATTCCGAGTTTCATCTTTGATGGGCAGAGCGCGGGAAGCTGGTATAACAACGAATTTCGTGTAGAGAACGGAATTTCTGGCAGGTCAGGCTGGGGGTTCGGTTTGGTCCCTGAGGGTTTTGTTGTCGGAGGAACGGTTGGTGTGGTTTTTCTGCTGTCATTGTTGGGGCTTCTTATGGGGATCTTCTACCGATTTTCCCAGCGCTCTGTGATGACAAACGCCGCCTACACCATGCTGTTGGTAAGTTCGATATATGTAATTCGATCCGACCTTGCCAGTTTCGTGTCAATGACGTTTAAGATTCTGCCCCTCATTTTTCTTTCTGTCTTTGTGCTCGAAAAAATATTTGGCTTCCTGGTATCAGGGCGTTCGTCAGGTCGGGAGCATCCTAAGCCCTTGAGCTAGCAATCGTATTGACTGCGGAAAAGTCAGTCTCTTTGAGATTTTAAGCGCGGTGTGGATGAACGCTATCGCTGACGCACGCTCTGGATGCTATCATTCTGCAGCTTTTGGGTTGGGGAAAAATACCGGTCTGGGTCTTGATGCAGACACACTGCTCTATCGGTTTTAGTGTGAGGCCTGCGAGCGAGGTTGGTACCGTTGACGACGTCGCAGGCGATAGATTGGCTAGCGAGCGGAGTGAAACTACCGGGCGCCGGTCCGAATGCCCGCAGTAATTGTATGGTCTGTCGAGCGCCCTCAAGCGAAAATTCTTGACTGCTAGCCCTCAATCCATGGCCATTTTTTAGATGCTATTTTGAGAGGGTGCAGAAATATTGCTTCGCTTTACGTCATTTTTTTAAAAGATTTTGATCACTGTAGTAATGATGAAGAAAGTCATCGGTTGGATACGCAATTAGAAGTGAGGCGCGATGAATAGCTGGAGAAATCGATTCAAGTATTTTTATTGGCTGATTGTACCTATTTCGTTTGTCGCGAGTTTTCTGCCAAATTTTCTTTGGCAGTTCTTTTGGTCTTTGTCTCGTCCTTTTGGAGGAATATTGGCAATAGGATTTCGCTATATTCTTCTGAAGTCGAAGGCTCGCGAATGCGGCAGTAATGTTTACTGCGGCTCTAACGTGGTAATAAAAAACCTCGCAGGGATTTCTTTTGGCCGAAATGTGTCGATTCATGATATGTGCTACTTGGACGGTGCGGGAAAAATTGTAATCGGGAATGATGTCTCAATAGCTCATGCCTCTTCGTTAGTGTCCTTTGAGCATACTTGGGACCAAGCAGGCGTTCCCATTAAATACAATCCGACACGTCTCAGCGCTATCCATATTGACGATGACGTCTGGGTAGGTTGTGCGGTCAGGATATTAGCGGGCGCCCGAATCGAATCGAGATGTGTGATCGGCGCTTCGGCGGTCGTTACCGGCGTGTGTGCTAGCGGTGGAGTTTACGTTGGTGCACCATCTAAACGGATACGAGAATTATAGTGAAGACGCTTTTTGTACATGACCATCAGTTCGCGCTCATAGATTCAAAGTATTACAGCGATGGAAAGTTAACTGAGAAGACCTGGCAGCGTTATTTGGATTACTGCGAGGGTTTAGATGTTGTGTCCAGAGTCAGGAATGGTTCTATCGCGGAGATCGCTGGTCTGAGTGTTTCATCTCGGCCTGAGGTGGCGTTTTTCTGCATCGAAAAAAGTTCTGTTACAGACCGGCTGTATTCTCGTCGAGTTGACAAAATTCTTCGTGAGCGGATTTTGGCGGCCGACCGTATCGTTTGCCGCCTCCCAAGCTTCCTGGGCAGCCGAGCATTCTGGTTAGCTCGACAGCTTTCAAAACGAACATTGGTGGAGGTTGTTGGATGCCCCTATGACGCCTGCGCAGGCTACGGTTCTCTGCTCGCCAGAATGTACGCGCCCATCGCGGCTTATCAGCTTCGCCGCATAATGGCGGAATCAAAATATTCCGTCTATGTGACCAGTAAAGTGCTGCAGGAAAGATACCCGACGGCCGGGAAAACGGTTGCGGCCTCTAACGTAGAGTTAATGCCGCACTCCATGAGCGCCAATCCAGGTGCGCAAAGCGCATTGAAAATTATGTTTATCGGATCTCTGGCCAGCAAATACAAAGGCCTGAGCTATCTGCAGGACGCCATGGAGATTGCTTCTCGACAGGTTCCCGGTTTGTCATTACACGTGCTTGGAGGTGGAAGCAGAGCCGTCTATGTCGAACGGTACCAAAATCACAACGCAAGTTACGACTTGGTGTTTCAGGACCCGCTTCGAGGTGGTGAAGAGGTATTAGAATGGCTTAGTGGCGGTGACTTATACATTCAACCAAGTTTGCAGGAAGGTTTGCCTAGAGCTCTTATTGAGGCGATGTCCGTGGGTCTACCGTGTGTCGGTACGACCGTGGGTGGAATCCCCGAGCTGCTGGCAAAGGAATCTATTGTCAATACTAAGAGTCCAGATGAGCTTGCACAAAAAATCTTAACCTACGCGCAGTCGAGGGATCTCATGATCAATGATGGCGCGCGGAATAGAGAGGTCTCCAAAGCCTACTTATTAACGAATATAGAGCCGCGTAGGAGATCGCTCTACGATGCCTTTTTTGACCTAGATGCCTAGCTCAACCACCTCCCGTCGGCATGTGCTGATAGCGGCTAATACCTCATGGTATGTCTATAACTTTCGCATGAATTTGATCAAATCGCTGCTGGATTCGTCGATTGGCGTCACCGTGTTGGCGCCCGAAGATGAGTATTCTGAGCGACTCAAATCTGTGGGCGTAGGGTTTTCGCCAATCGCGATTGACAGCAAAAGAGTAAATCCCTTAAGCGAAGTTTTCACTTTGCGAGACTTTTTAAGCGCATACAGACGAGATCGGCCTTCGATCATCTTACACTTTACGCCAAAGCCTAATATATATGGTTCGCTTGCCGCGACGATGCTAGGCATTCCTTTTATAAATAATATTGCGGGGCTTGGTACCGCGTTTATCAGAGGAGGCTTGTTGGGTTTTGTTGTCTCGGTTCTTTATCGCGTTTCGCAACGCAGCGCAAAAGTAGTGTTCTTTCAAAACCGGGATGATCTTAGACTTTTTACCGAGTCAAAATTAGTGTTAGCCAGTCAAGCTAGACTTTTGCCTGGGTCCGGGGTTGATTTGGAAACGTTCTCCGCAATGCCGAAGGTAGCCGGGCCATCAACAAGATTCCTGATGATGGCGAGAGCGATTGCAGATAAGGGCGTCGTGGAGTTCGTGGAAGCAGCAAAAAGAGTGAGGCTCGACTATCCTGAAACGCAGTTTTGTTTACTGGGTGATTCAGATCCCGGCAATCCCAGTGCCGTATCAAACGAGCAATTGTTCGAGTGGCAGCAAGAAGGCGTGCTCGAATGGCATCGAAAAGTAGACGATGTCAGACCGCACATCAAGATGGCAGACTGTGTTGTGCTGCCCTCCTATCGAGAGGGGACCCCGAGAAGCCTGCTAGAGGGTGCTAGTATGTCACGTCCATTGATAGCGGCAGATACAGTCGGTTGTCGTGAGCCCGTAGACGATGGCGTAAATGGGTACCTCTGCAAGCCGCGTAATGTTGCGGACCTCGCAGAAAAGATGAAGCAGGTCGTTCGCCAGAGTGGAGACGAAAGATTGGCAATGGCGCTTTCGGGTCGGGAAAAGATGGAAAATGAATATGATGAAAAATTGGTCATTGATCAGTATCGGACTTTAATCGGTAGTCTTATGGGCGGATAAAAAGTTATTGGCATTTGTATAAGCAAGCTCAGACCTGCTCCATCACCGTCCTATGCATCGTGCTCAAAGAAATCGGTGCATGGTGGCTTCTTGGGCTTGGATTCGACATCTGTAAATACACCGACGTTAGGTATACCTATTCCGTCGGTGCACGCTTTATTCAAACGTAACGTAACGTGAAGAAAAAAAATGTGGAAATGGCTTTTTCGGGTAAACCAAATCGCGAGCGAATATGTGGATCGGCTGTTTTATCGGTCGGACGATATGGCGATGTTAAAAGAATTTTTGACGTCGGTTGAGCCAGCGGATGGCGTAGCGGATGTTGGTGGCGGAAAAAAGCCTGCGAAAAAATTTTTTCCTACGCGCCTAGGTGGTCATGCTCTTTACGATGGTTACGATATGGATCTGGACGAGCTACGCCAGGCAAAACATGAATATTCAGAAATATACTGGATAGACTTGGTGAAACCGGACTTTGAAAGCAGCAAGCAGTATGAAAAAGTAATCTGCGTCAGCACTCTGGAACATGTGACCGATACCAGAGTGGCAATCCAAAATCTTGCCAAAATGCTCAAACCCGGCGGAAAACTATACATAAAAGTGCCTTGCAAGTTGGCCCTCTTCGCCCAGTTAAACCTGCTACTACCGGGCGACTTAAAGAAGCGGTTGTTGCACTTTGTTTTTCCGCACAAACGAGGGGATGGATTCCCCGCTTACTACAATGACTGCTTACCCTCGAAGTTTATGGAATCGGCGTTGCTGAGTGGCCTGCAGGTTGAAGCTGATAAGCTGAATAAGACCTACTATAGTACGTATTTCACGTTCTTTTTCCCTTTCTATATCATTTGGCGGGCTGCGACGCTCGCACAGATCCTGCTTTTTAAAGACTATTGCGAGAGCTTTGAAATTGTACTCTGTAAGCCTGTGGAAAAACCCTTTTGAGAACGCCGTAGTGATGTCACAGCGGTACCGGATTAGTATTGCAACATTGCCGAAATGACGTCGCGTTGAGTCTGCGAGATCCTCAGTGTGAACTAGGGTGCCAGTCCCTATTAGAAAGACCCAGCGACGCGCCTAGGCTTATGATGGTTAGAGCAAGCCATGGCAGAGAGAAACGACTATTCCCCTGATCGTTGCCAGGTATGCTGTGCTCAAAGACATAGGAGCTGAAAATCTGCGAAGCCATTAATACGACCAGAATAGTCAGTGATGCGGTGCTGGCGAATAAAACCGCTTGTTGGTTTCCCGCATTATGGGCATAGGCAGATCTAAACATGCTGATATTTATAAACAGCAAACCGATGAAAAATACCGAAAAACTTGAGTTAAACAGAAGTGAAACTATTTCGTTTTTTAATACCTGACGCAATGAGTTTACGCTCTCTATATCTACCACCCAGCCAGCGAACTCAATGAGCTTGTGGTCTCCCCAGTGACGAATAAATAAGCCACCCAGATAGCTTGTCATTTTTGAGTTTGGCGAAAGAGTCTGTATCCAAAGTACCTTACTTTGGGATGAATACTTTCCTATTCGCACGTACTTTACGTCAAATTTCGGGAGATTCACTTTCAGGTTTTCGACGCTCTCGCTTGTCTTTATTTTTTCGTTACGGTCAATAATTCTGTAGTCATACCCCCTGCGCTTTCTCTTTTTTGGCAGCGCTTCTGTATCGACAGGATAGAATCGAATCATGAAACTATCCTCCGCAAGCGTCGTCGCTTCTAGCGATCCGCCGTTGTAAATCAGGACGTTATCAATTAGCTCAAACGTCGTGAAGCTATTCGATCTAAGTGCCTCGTAGGTGTAGGCCACGCCAATCACAAATGCAAAAGACGTCAACGCGATATATTTAAATCGTTTGAGCGGCTTTGTTACTGTCGATATGAATATAAAAGCAAAAACTAATGCGCATGAATACATCACTCCGGTGTTCTTTAGAAATATTGCTATAGAAGATATTCCAACGCCAATAGCAAGGAAAACGATGGAGCGCCACCTAAAGTACAGCATAAAAAACGCACATGAAGAAACCAAAAGTGCAGCAATCCAGAGCTCGGCGTATCCTGCAATTAGCCCATGGTTCTCTAATAGCGGAGCCGACATTGTGGCGTATCCGGCCAATAGACCAATCCGTCCGGATTTAGAGAAATGTGCAACTGTTCCGGAAGCAATAACAGCCATTGAGACCAAACAGACCCACCAGGATAGAAGCATGCCCGCATAATGTTCCGATGCCGAGGCGACAGTTCCATCTCTTGCCGCGATAAATGCCGCAGTGAGAGGGTGACGGTGACGAAGTGTCTCCCCTGAGTTGGCTGTGATCTCATCAGGATTGATGAGTTGGCTCGCGGTCGGTAGCCAGAAGTCAATCGAGTCCCAGCCAGTCATTGGTCTGCCTAGGATTACGAATAGTTGTGCGAGGAGCAGTAATGCCAAAGGTAGAGAGACCAGAGCAGTAGAAATTTCAGGTCTTCGCAGGCTTGATGGTTTTCGGCGTCTCAACGTCACGCACATAAGTACTGCTGTGGAGGCAAATGCCAAAGAATCCATGAGCAGCAGAAGAGAACCGTCAAACAGATTAAGCCCCAGCGCGCTAAGTACGTAGGCCACCAGGGCGAAAAGCAGATTACCCAGCACGGAGCCCGTACCTAAAAAGATAGCCAGAATAGATAGGTCATTGAGGTTTAGGGACTGAAAAATACATGTTGCGATCGCCGCGCCAAAAAGGGCTGGCAGCGCAACATGAATGAACACAAAAGGTTCTATCAAAAGTCCATACCTCCTGGATGGCGGCGGATTTGCTGTGAGTCTTGCGTTAATAGACTTTGAGAAATAAACGCGGTCATCGTGCAATTACATTCGTTCGCCAGCTATCGAACTGAAGATGGTTCCTGCTCTTGTGTATTGGTTGAATGGAAATTCACGATTTGTAGTTTATCACTGTAGGTTTTTCTCTTGGTTCAACACCCGTTTTGCGAAGCGAGCCGTATATCCACGGATCGGACGATCCTGAGAAGAGCTACTGCCAGCAGAGCCGTCTCCAGCAAAACCATTTCCGTCAGCCCTATCATCAGCAGACTCATCAATAGTAGGGTAGAAGGTCTGAAAAACAGTCCTTGGGGAATCGCGAACAGCGTAGTGCGTTGTTTCGTATTCGTTCCTCCAATGGTAGTCCGCTATACCGGTGTTGGGTGTCAATAACTTGTGCGACGCGCCAGTTCCACCTAAGCAGATCCGTCAATGCCCAGCTATACAGCAAGATACATAGTAGCACTGGTAGCATGGGCGTAGTGAACGGAGCTCGACGTTTTCTGACGAAGCGAATAAAACACCACAAAGCTATACTGAAGCCAGCAATCAAGTTTGCTGCAAAGTTTGGATAAACTAGCGCGCGCTCGTGGACGCCACGAACAATGTTACTGGAATAGGCTTTCCATAACGGCGGGTTTGTCCAATCCTTAAAAATCTGCTCAACCACATGCGCTGCAGTTAAAGTTCTGAGCTCTACGCTCTTGATCCGTAGAGGAACATTATTGTTGTCATGGCTGGTCGCGTCCGAAAAGAAGCCAATTGCAATTTCGCTAACCCTGCCCGTATAGACTTCATTTTCGAAAGGCATTGCTACTTGTGTGAGTCCATCCCAAGAGCGTTTAAGCGGCAGGCTTTGAAGTTCTCCCGGATTCTCGGCCTGTCGCCAGAAAACGAACGCCTGTGACCAGGTCGTCAGGCCGCTAACGTCGAATTTTATAAAGGGGTAGTCTTCCGCAGAAAAATTGGTGGCTATGGCCAGAACGGCTTCCCCGCTTTGGTACTTTGTTATGACGGCGTTATCACCATCAATGAATCCATCTCCCAGTAGTTTTGGCGTAAAGTCCGAGCCCGGCAATAGAAGATTTTTTGCATCGCTGTTGGCGAAGCGCTGGAACTCCGGGTGGAGATGAAAGAAGGTGAGCGCGTAAAAGAGACTAAGAAGAAAAAATGCACCTACAAAGACCAGTGCGGCCTCTTTTAGTGCAGTCCCTAAAAACTCGATGGCAGTAACGCTCGAGTGATTAGGGTCGTCTTGCTGCCCGGAGACTTTAGTTTCCTTATCGGCCCCTGTGCTCAACTAACGCCCTCACTGATCGCCCGGGATTTATTCGCATCGTCGGTCTCAGGTATATCTGAGACCGTAATCGTAGTCTGTAATTGTGGCGTAGATTAGCCCGTTAGCTGAGCCGAAAAGTGAGACGCAGCGCTTCGTATCGATTCCCATCCTTCAAGACCATCCGCAAAATCGCACAGCATAAGTTTAAAGCTTTGCACAATCTGCTCTTCACTACTATCGCCAGAAATTTCATCGATATCGGTTGGGCTCCATGAGCGCTGCAGTGCTTGCTCGGTTTCAACAATGGCACGTTCGAGATAGCCTTGCCAGTTTCCGGAGTCAAAGTCCCGTGTAGCCTCCAGCTGGCTTCGCAGGGTGTGCAACTGTGCTGCATGGGTTGTAGCGACCTCGCGCCGATAGTCGAGGAGCAGGTTATTAGTGCTTTTCTTAGCCATACGACGAAGATCCTGGACCACAATGCTCAAACGCTGCGCAGGGTCATTACCGTCAGTGTAATCAATCTGATTGGTTAAGTACGCTGCAAACAGCCCAATTCCCCCGGCATTGGCGATGGGACCCCGCAGTGTCTTGCGCTCTCGGTGCTCTGGTAGATGCGGGACGGCGAAAGCAAGCTCTACAATGCAGCCCAGGGGGTGCATGGCCTCAACCATAGCGGCGAATAGCAGGTCTTCTCCACGAAATGCTGGGAAGTAAGGGGGCAGTAACGCGCTGTTATCGACACCGGTCATTTGTGACATAAACGCCATCTTCATTATGGTAGGGCGTGGAGTGCCCAACCAGGCGCAGCGACTCTCAATCGCGCTGACGATGCCGCCGTTGGCGCTGAGTAAGCGGCTTACCGAGTGTTCGCTGAGATTAATCGTCCAGTGGGCATCGCCGGTTCCCGGGTCTCCCCAGGAGCCGCACTGCGAAACCAGGACTGGGGAATTCGGCTTCCAGATATTGGCCATAGCAGCGTTCGCACCCAGTAGCTGTGCTTCCTGCAGTGGTCCGTTGTTCAGGCTTTGCGCCGCCCAGCTGACGCTTGTACCGAGTACGGATGTATGCAGATCCAGTGGCGATTTCTCGAGCGGTGTTGCATAAGACATCAAGCTGTCGACGTCTGCAAAAAACGAGGCCTCCCGTCGACCCTCGCTACCCACAAACACGCCTTCTTCCGGCACCGCCGGCTGCACCGCCTGGCATAGAATGTCATCGTCGAGCATGATGGTCCGGTAGCCGACGGATAGCAGCAGGCAAAGCGTGCGGGATCTCCCATAAGTCGGCTTATCTTTCCAGCGCTGAGCGTCAAGCAGGAATCGAATTCCATTTTCGTGGTCGGGTAGTTGGCTGATCAACTGTCCCATCAATCTGTTTTGCACGTCGCGCCCGATGTATTGCATGGGTTTGGCGCTGCGGATGTTGAAGGTCTCGATCAGTTCCGCGTTGGCAGTTTGGTTCTCTTGTAACCTCGAGTCGTCGATAAGATAAAGAGCGTCATGCTTACTCAAGCCCCCGGCACGCAGCATCGACTCGAGAAGTCGTTCGAGAGCCGCGGGCCGGTCGCAGGTAATAACGCAAACGCGAGTCGACGATAGCGGTGTCTCCACTGTCTGATTCAGGCGCAGGCATACGGTGCTCGCTTCCAGCAGAAATCCTGCTTGCTTCAATTGCTCCAGAGTTTGTTGCACAGAAGCGGCTTGTCCGCTGAGCGCTGGATTTCCGCTGCATATACGCTGCACGTGTGCTTTCACCGTATCAAACGCAGTGCAGGTCTTCAGGGCCTCCACTACTTGCGTCGCGATGAGCTGCTGCTTGCCATTTTCACGATTAATCATCAGGACCAATTGCCCGTCGATCGGTATCAGATCGCATGTTGCGAACGCGACTAGTGGTACAGCAGATGCGTTGGATCGTTGAGCGCCGAAGTCACCGCTGACAGACGTGGAACCTGAATAGGAATATGTGGTCCCAATAGACGTTGTACTAGACATGTAAGCACTGCTGCATGGTGGCGGGATGCACCGGAACGTGAATTCTAGGGGCGGGCACTACAGCTGTAAACTGTATCTTTTTTTGAAGAAAAAAAATGCTCTCATGTGCCTCCTTAAATCGGCATGGACGTAGCACGAACGCGTTATCGCTGAGGTTGAGGGCTGCCATGTTGGCCTGGTCGGCTGGCAGCCTCGTTTGATATAGCTGGTAACTAAAAATGTTGCAGGCCTGACTCCCAAGCAGCGTGCAAATTTACCTCAAAGCTTTACAATTCAACGGCTTTACCCAAAATAGTTTTATATAAAATATATGATTTAGGGAGTCCACAATGTCTTCTACACTTACTCCATTGGTGAAGTCGAAAATGAAAGTACGTGCCGCCGCAAAGGGCTTATCGGCTGCAGAAATTGAAAAATTGATCGCCAATTTGCAGGCTGTTTTAAAGTCCGCGGAAGAAAAAGAGAAAGCGAAAAGCGAAGCCAGTAAAAAAGCAAAAATCGCAAAAATCAAAGCACTTATGGAAGAAAGTGGTTTGCAGCCTGCGGACCTGAAGGTCTCTGGCCGTGGTCGAAAACGAAAAGGGCCGGCTATGAAACGTAAAAAGGCCGCCCCCAAGTATCGCCTTGTTGTTGGTGGCGTGGAGCATCTATGGTCTGGACGGGGTCGTCCACCCAAGGTTTTCAAGGCGTATATGGACTCCGGAAAGTCTAAGGAAACCTGCGCGATATAGGGCTTGATCTGCACCCGGGGCGGCTTCTGTGATCGTTTTTTTCAGGGTATGTGCGCGTTTCCAAAAAAATGTACACCTTGTCTAATTCGACGTTTTTAGAGGCGCCCCTGTTTACTCATAGCGAGCGATCGCCAAAATATACAAATAAATGAATGAAAAGTAAGTTGAGCGAATAAGTAAACAAATATATGAATAAACACGAAAGTAGTTCAGAAAGTAGTTCAGAAAGTAATTAAGAAAGTAGTTAAGAAAGTAGTTAAGAAAGTCATTGAGAAAGAAATAAGAAGATAGCAGAAGGCATAGCTACGCAGGCAGCTCGCAAGGCAGCTAGCAAGAAGACAGCTAAAAGATAAGTCCGATAAGTAAAAAAACAGCCACTTCTGATATACGTTTTCTATCGGACAGTGTCTTCGAGTTCTGAAACGACTTTTTCTCTACAAAAAAACTCGCCTCTGACACATTTCAAGTGCTGTGCCTATAGCCTCTGCAAGGCTGCTTGAATCTGCTTTACCCGTGCCTGCCACATCAAATGCCGTGCCGTGATCTACGCTGCAGCGGATAATCGGAAGCCCCAGCGTTACGTTGACGGCGGCTCCGAAACTCGCGTACTTCAATACCGGCAGACCCTGGTCGTGGTACATGGCTAAGTACGCATCGGTTTCCTTAAGGAGCTTCCTGTTGAACGCAGTGTCCGCGGGCCATGGACCACTTGCCCGAATACCTTCAGCCTGTGCGGCCTCAATGGCCGGCGCAACTACTTCCGCGTCCTCATGCCCTAAATGCCCGCCTTCGCCAGCATGTGGATTCAGGCCGAGCACACTGATCCTCGGCGCGGAGATAGCAAACCTATCGACAAGATCCCGGTGAATAATGCGCAGCGTTCCCAGCAGGCTTTCGGTGGTTATGGCGGATGGCACCTGTGACAGCGGCAGATGTGTGGTCGCCAGGGCTACGCGCAACGCTTTCGCTGTTAGCAGCATGACAACGTGCTTGGCGCCAGTGAGCTCAGCCAGGAATTCCGTGTGCCCAGAAAAAGCGGTCCCGCTATCGTTTATCACCGCTTTGTTGATTGGTGCCGTGACCAATGCGTCGAATTCGCCTGACTGACAACCGTCGGCACCGCGGCGAAGCGCGCGCAGAACGCCCGCCGCATTGCGAGTGTCAGGGATGGCGACTTGCGAGGGTACTGCCAGTGGTTCATGTATCAACGAAATCGATCCACTGACGCTAGCGCGTGGGGAGGCTGGGTCGTAATCGCGCAGGCGTACCTTCAGGTTCAGAAGCCTCGCCCGTGATTCCAACATATCCCGGTCGGCAATAACGACCAATTCCGCGGGCCAGTCAGCCTGGGCGTTGACGAGGACCGTGTCGGGGCCGATACCGGCGGGTTCCCCCGCCGATATCGCCAGCCTCGGCAGCTTACTTGATGTCGACAAAGGCCTCATCACGGATTTTGCGCAACCAGGCGTCCAGTTCTTCCTGGTATTTTCTGCCGTGAAGAAACTCCTGAATCTGGCCCCGACGCATTTCTTCCGTCATATCCTTTTCGCGGCGTTCGAGCACTTCGAGAATATGCCATCCGAACTGACTGCGCACGGGCTGGGAGACCTCGCCTGTGGCTGTGCTCGCCATCATGTTCTCGAACTCCGGAACCATTTGCCCCGGATTGGTCCAGCCCAATTCACCACCCTCTGAAGCAGAGCCAATATCTTCTGAATACTCTCGAGCCAGGGCAACGAAATCTTCACCTGCCTCGATGCGCCTTTTTAACTCTTTGACGAGCGCCTCTGCCTGATCATTCGTGAGGATCTCCGAAGGTTTGATCAGGATGTGTCGGACTCTGGTTTGCGGAACCGTGAGCTCGCTGCCCCGGCGCTCTGCCATCTGCACGATATGCAGCCCACTCGGGCTCCGAAAGACGTCGGCCACTTCTCCGGCCTTCAGCTCCTGCGCCACGTCCTGAAAGATACTCGGTAGATCGTCCAGCTTGCGCCAGCCAAGATCGCCGCCGCTAAACGTGTAATCGTCGGCGGCGGCAGCAATGGCTGCGTCGAAGGACTCTCCGTCGCGTATGCGCCGGACTATTTCTTCGCTGTCGCGCTCACTGCGTTCTACCACTGACTTTCCAGTGCCTGACGACAGCGGAAGCAGCGCATGCACAATTCGATACTCGGGCTGCACCAGCTTCTGCCCTTCTTCGGTGCTCAGATAGTTCTCGACCTCCTGCTCAGTAATCTGAATAAGCTGATTGACATTGCCGGTCTGCACGCGCTGGATTGTCATCTCTCGCTGGATATTGTCGCGAAGTTCGCCGTAGGAGCGGCCCTCTTGCTCCAGCACTTCAGAAAATTGCTCCGGGGACATGCGGTTTTGCGCGGCGATACGGGTCATGGCCGCATCGAGCTGTGCGTCTGATATGCGCACACCGTAGCGCTGGCCCATCTGTAGCTGAATACTCTCGAGAATGAGGCGGTCGAGCGTCTCGCGGATCATGACGTCCTCCGCTGGCGCTTCTACACCTCGTGTTTGCAGATTCTCGGCGACTGTAGCTAAACGCTCGCGAAGCTCGCTGGCCATGATGATGTCGTCGTCAACAATCGCAACCACCTGATCGAGCATTTCGGTGGCGGCGCCCGCTGCGGTGCCAACAATCAACCCCAGGGTTGCAAAAAACGTCCGGCTGCGTGTTTGCAGCAATTTATTGAATTCGGTTAGCAATTCTGTCAAAGCCTCGAATCATATCGCCCATGAGTTGTTCGACTCCCTGGCCAAATCCGCCGAGTCCCTTGAGAACGAACTGCACCTGAGTGGCATATTCGCGATCAAGGTCTGGGGAGTCAAAATCGGGTATGGAGTCTCGTACGGTGTCAAAGTAACGTAAGTGCAGCAGGCGTATTCGCCAGCAGCAGCTATCGTATTCTACACCGATCATATCTTCTACGCTGCGTTCGGCCTCGAAGCTGTAATTCCACGCCATGAAGAAGCGCCAGTTCTCGTTGATTGGATAGTAAGTAGATAGATTGACCTGATCAGTGACCGGTTGGTTCCCGACGAGATTGACCGGGCGACGATAGGTGTACCCCATGTTAATAATGCTGTTGTCTTTTCGGGTGTAGCTGGCGAGGAAATTACCGGCATTCATTTTCCGCGTGGAAGGGTCGTATTGCAGATTACTGCGCATCGACAGGCGCTCGTTCGGATAAAAATTGAATTCGCCGGCCAGCTCCGAGTTGGAGCGATCAAGCTCCGGATCCGAGGCGTTTAAGCGTACACGCCGATTGGTGAAATAGAAGATTTGCCCAATGCTCGCATTGAATCGCTCTTCACCGGTGTCCTCATCGAGAAAACGCGTGGTCAGGCCAATCGCCATCTGATGGGCATCGTCCAGACGGTCACGGCCCGAGAAGCGCGTGTCTCGAAATAGCTGGTTGTAGTTAAAAGTCAGTTCAGCGCTGTCAAAATCCGGCTGATCGGTTTGTTCATTGAATTGGCTGTAGAGGTAGAACACGCGCGGCTCGAGGGTTTGCAGCACGTTGCGGCCCGCGAGCCGGGTTTGGCGTTCAAAAAACAGACCGCCGTCAATACTCGCCAGCGCCGACCGGGCGCTCGGATTTTCATCCAGATCATCAGCGGGGCGATCCAGGTGGTAGTCGAGCGTGCGGTACTTGGCCGTAGAGCGCAGAAAACCGTACTGCCAGGTCATCGGATAGCTTACGCCAGCCTCCGCGTATAAGCGCTGGCCGACCACCTGATTCGCCTCATCAGTATCGAAATGAGAATACTGCAGCAAACCTATTGGGTTGAGCTGAAACGGCGTACTGTCGGCACGATACTGCGCTGTGATTTGCGGTAACTTTTTGTAGTCCGAGCGTATGTCTGTCGCCAGAGGCTGGAATTGCTGTGCCTGGAAGTTGACCAACCAACGGTCTCCAAGGTAGTCCACCTGGCCTAGTTGCAGCAAGTTGACGGAGCGGCGCGAATCCAGACGCGAGGTCTCAAGATCGCGAATCAAATCGACGTCCGAGACGCGCGTGTAGTTTATTTGCGAGCGCCAGCGCTCGCCGTAGACCCCGCGATGTCGGATGTTGGCCAGCCAGCGATTGGCTTCTGTTTCCTCGGGGAAGTCGCTGGCATACTGTTCGTCGTCACCGATATAGCTTCCGCCCAGCGCCCACTCGCCGTCGTAGGGGTCCAGATAGCGTCCCTGGAATTCGTGGTTAAAGCCACGCTGGCCGATGTAGCGTGGGCTATAGAGCAGGTCATAATTTTCAGCGAGATTGAGATAAACCGGTATGCCCACGTCGATTCCGCCGCGGCTATCAGATCCCAGCGCAGGGAACAGCAGCCCCGTGCGTCTCCGATCGTCGATGGGGAAGCTCAACCAGGGCGCGTAAAAAATGGGGAAACCACCAGCGCGCAGCGTCGCATCACGCGCAGTTCCCACGCCCCGCGCAAGATCCAGTTCCAATTGACCGGTTTCCAGCACCCAATCGTTGTCGCCCGGCGCGCAAAAGGTGACTTCGCCATCCTCAATCCGGATCAATTCGTCCGCGTCACGTGACAGCAGGCCCGCTTTACCTCTGAGGTTTTGCTGATGCAATACAAAGCGGCTGTTTTCCATCTGCGCTTCGCCACTGCGCGAGTAGAACTCGCCGCGCTCTCCGCGGAGCAACAACCCGGGTTCGCGCAGTTCGATGTTTCCTTCCAGCGTGCCTGCTCTCGATGCACGGTTAATACTCGCCTGGTCACTGGATAGCTCGCGATAGCCCTGTACAACCTCAACGCCGCCGGACAGGCGCACCGTGTCTCCCTGCATTTCCGTACGTCTGGCACTGGCTTCTATTGGCGAGGTCTCAGGGTTCTTGCTGGGGTCGGAAGTGGCTTGCGGATCAATGTATCGACCACCGCAAAGGCGGCAGCGGAAGTCGCGTTGGGCGCCCGGGACATCTTGCAGGGGTACCCAGTCGAGTTCTGCGCCAGGATTTGCGGGAACGGCAAGTTCCACGAGTTGCTCTTCAACTGGCCCCTTGCCGTCTACCTCCTGAGCAGCGCCAGGGTCTTGTGCATTCGCAAGAGCCGTGCACAGCAGACCCAGCATGGCGTACCATCGCTCCCTTCGAAGATCGTCTTTTTTCCGAGGCCACAGACACGGTTCGGCATCGGATCCAGATCGTGAGTCCAGACCGGCAAACCGGAGGAAAAATTGTGCATGTCTTGCCAAGTATCTAGGAATCTTGCCTGCGGGCATCAGTGGCGGCCGTGGCGCGAAAGTCGCCGCATAATAATCCAATCAGTGAGCGTCGCGTTAGCTGCGACGGCCTTTGTTTTTTTTGAATCGCAGCCTTAATGCGAACCGAGAGTTTACCGATAGAGCAACTGCCATGGCTACTGTAGCGCGTGAAGATGCATTGAGCGCCTGGTTTGCAGCATGGTCCGGGCGGCCAGCGACGAACTTAACCAGCGTATCGGGCGATGCGAGCTTCAGGCGCTATTTTCGCGCCGCTAGCCCGGCGTTCTATCACAGTTCCCAACGGACCGGTTCGGGTACTGAGACTGTGATCCTTTGTGATGCGCCGCCAGAGACGGAGAAGAATCACGCGTTCGATGCCATAGCGCGCCTGCTTACCGAGGCAGGAGTGCGGGTACCCGCCATCGTGCATGCCGATCTCGATCAGGGTTTTTTCATACTCGAGGACCTGGGAGACCAGTTACTGCTGCCGCTGCTCGATGAGCAAAGTGCCGATGGGCTTTATCGTCAGGCACTGGAGATGCTTGTGCGGATTAGTCAGGCCAGAAGCTCGACTTTTACGCCGCCAATTTATGATCGGGCTGCGCTTGCGCGTGAATTGTCACTATGTCCTCAGTGGTTTTGCGAAGGCTTGCTGGACATTAATCTCGATCGATCGTCGCTCTCCATGTTTGCCGGGCTCGAAAAAGCCTTGTGTGAAAGAGCCCTCGATCAGCCAAGGGTGCTTGTGCACAGGGATTTTCACGCCCGTAACCTGATGGTGCTCGAGGATGGGGGCCTGGCGACGATCGATTTTCAGGATGCGGTCTACGGACCGCTTACCTACGATGCGGTGTCCCTGTTGCGCGATTGCTATGTGCGCTGGCCCGACCTCCGTGTACGGTCCTGGGCTCTTCAGTATCGCGAGATCATGATATCGCGCGGCATTCAATTGCCCAGCGAAGACGCGTTTCTGGGTGACTTTGACTGGATGGGTCTGCAGCGTCATATCAAGGTTCTGGGGATTTTCTCGCGCCTGTATTCAAGAGACGGCAAGCCAGGCTATCTGCCAGACCTGCCGCGCGTTATGGGTTATGTTCAGGATGTGCTTGCCAACTATCCGACCGAGGCTGCACTGGCAGACTGTTATCAATGGTTTCAGGATAAAGTTCTGCCGCGGGCCAAAGCAGCGCGCTGGTACGGAGAGCAAGACTAATGCGCGCCATGCTGCTGGCAGCGGGGAAGGGAGAGCGGATGCGTCCGCTAACGCTTGAGCGTCCCAAGCCGCTGCTGGAAATTGCCGGAAAACCGCTCATTGCCTGGCATCTCGCGAATCTTGCGGCGGCGGGCATAAAGGACGTTGTTATCAACGTCTCCTGGCTGGGCGATCAAATTATCGATTACTGTGGTGCTGGTGACCGTTGGGGTCTCCACATAGGCTACAGCGAGGAAGCCGAGGCTCTGGAGACCGCGGGTGGGATCCTGCAGGCGCTGCCACAGCTGGGTGATGCGCCGTTTATTGTGCTCAATGCTGACGTTTGGACCGATTTCCCCATTGTCAGTCTCAGAACGCGGACGCTGGCGGCGAGCTGTGCGCATCTGGTCATGGTCGATAACCCGGCACATCACCCGGACGGCGATTTTGCCCTGCGCCGTGGGCGACTGGAGACCGGATTCGACGGCAGGCTCACTTTTTCGGGTGTTGGCCTGTATCATCCCGCTTTCTTTGCGGGATACAGCGAGGGGAAGCGACCATTATTGCCGCTTTTACAACAGGCTATGGCCCAGCACCGGTTGTTGGGCGAACATTATCGAGGCGCCTGGACCGATGTGGGAACGCCCCAGCGTCTGGACGCTCTTAACCAGCAGTACACGCACGCCGAATCCAGTCAAAACTGATTGTCTAAGGATCAGAACATGTCCGATTATCTCATTGCCCCCTCGATCCTTGCCGCCGATTTCGCGCGTCTTGGCGAGGAGGTGGACGCTGTGCTTGAGGCGGGTGCCGACATGGTACATTTCGACGTGATGGACAATCACTATGTGCCAAACCTCACCATCGGTCCGATGGTGTGCAAGGCGCTGCGCAAGCATGGCGTGACTGCACCTATCGATGTGCATCTGATGGTGAGCCCTGTGGATCGATTGATTGGAGACTTTGCCGAGGCGGGGGCGAGCTATATCACCTTTCACCCGGATGCTTCTACACACGTGGATCGCTCCCTGCAATTGATCCGCGCTGCGGGCTGCAAATCAGGTCTCGTGTTCAACCCACACGTGGGCCTGGATGCGTTGAGATATGTGATTGATAAGGTCGACATGGTGTTGCTGATGTCCGTCAATCCGGGATTTGGCGGCCAGTCGTTTATCCCCACGACGCTGCAGAAAATCCGCGACGCAAGAACGGTGCTGGATGCCTCCGGACGGGATATCCGCCTTGAGGTCGACGGCGGCGTGTCCGCAGCCAACATAGCGGAGATAGCAGCAGCCGGAGCGGATACCTTTGTTGCCGGTTCCGCGATCTTTGGCCAGTCAGATTACGCGGCGGTCATCGCCGAGATGCGCGCGGCGCTTCCGCCGCTACAGTGATGGCTGTTCGCACCGCTCGCTTCCTGGATGTGTGCAATGAATGCTGAAGAATTCGCGGCGCTTGCCGCCGACGGGTACAACCGTGCACCGCTGCATCGCGAGGTGCTTGCGGATTTCGAAACGCCGTTATCGACGTACCGGAAGTTGGCCGAAGGCCCCTTTTCCTACTTGTTTGAGTCCGTTGAGGGTGGGGAGAAATGGGGTCGATATTCGATAATCGGACTCCCATGCCGTGAACTGCTGCGTGTCTATGGGTATTGCGTGGAGACCTGGTCAAACGGGGAACTCCTTGAGCGACAAACAGTGGATGATCCCCTGGCGTTTGTCGAAGCCTACCAGCAGCGTTTTTCCAGCCCGCAGCAGGACTCACTACCCGTGTTTCACGGAGGCTTGGTCGGGTACTTCGCCTATGACAGCGTGCGCTACGTAGAGCCTCGGCTGGCACAAAGCACTCCGGCCGATACGCTGCAAACACCGGATATCCTGCTGATGCTGTCCGACGAAGTGATTGTCTTTGACAATCTCGCGGGTACTTTGCGTGTGGTGGTCAACGCGAATCCACAGGAACCCGGGACCTATGCAAAGGCGACTGCGCGCCTGGATGAGCTGGTGGCGGCACTGGACGCGCCCTTGTCACCGATGCCACGCGTTTCGCTCGCCGGGGCCGACGGCAGTGCCCTGGAAGCGCGGGCGCGCACCAGTCTTACGCAGGCCGAGTACGAAGCCGCCGTCGACACGGTGAAGGATTACGTGCTCGCGGGTGATGTCATGCAGGTCGTGCCGTCGCAGCGTATGAGCGTTCCGTTCTCGGCACCGCCTCTAAATCTCTACCGAGCGTTGCGTAATTTGAACCCGTCGCCCTATTTGTATTTTTTGGATCTCGACGAGTTTCAGGTGGTGGGTTCTTCTCCGGAAATACTGGTGCGTGCCGAACGGGGAAAAGTCACCGTACGGCCCATCGCCGGAACCCGGCCGCGCGGCAAGAGCGAGATCGACGATCGTGCTCTTGAAGAAGATCTGCTCAACGACCCAAAGGAGATAGCCGAGCATTTGATGCTTATCGATCTGGGACGTAACGACGTTGGCCGGATCTCTAAAACCGGGTCAGTAGAGCTCACGGAGAATATGACGGTTGAGCGCTATTCCCACGTGATGCATATCGTGTCGAACGTCGAGGGCGAACTTGCGGATGGTTGCTCGGCGATGGATGCACTGCGCGCAGCCCTGCCAGCAGGAACGTTGAGCGGAGCCCCAAAGATTCGCGCCATGCAGATTATCGACGAGCTTGAGCCGGTTAAACGCGGCATCTACGGCGGCGCCGTGGGCTATCTGTCCTGGGCCGGTGACATGGATACGGCGATCGCCATTCGCACAGCGGTTCTGAAGGACGGTGAGTTGCACATTCAGGTGGGCGCGGGAGTGGTGGCAGATTCTGTTCCCAGGCTCGAATGGCAGGAGACGCTTAACAAAGCGCGTGCAATTCTACGCGCCGCGGCCATGGTCGAAGCAGGAGAGGAACCCACATGCTCCTGATGATCGATAACTACGATTCGTTTACCTACAACGTGGTGCAGTATCTTGCTGAACTGGGCGCCGATGTTCGCGTTTTTCGCAATGATGAGATTAGTGTTGCAGAGATTGAGGCGTTGAAGCCGGAGCGGATTGTTGTTTCACCCGGTCCCTGTACGCCCAATGAGGCCGGTATTTCCCTGGCGCTTATTGAGCGTTTTGCGGCGGAGTTACCGGTGCTGGGCATCTGCCTGGGCCACCAGAGTATCGGCCAGGTGTACGGCGGCAAAGTAGTGCGCGCCAGGCGCGTAATGCATGGCAAGACATCGCCGATTTATCACACTGGCGTGGGTGTTTTTTCTGGCTTGCCGTCTCCATTTACCGCCACGCGCTACCACTCCCTGGTTGTGGACCGTGACAGCTTGCCCGGCAGTCTTGAGCTAACGGCCTGGACCTTAAATGACGCTGGTGACAAAGATGAAGTGATGGGCCTTCGCCACCGCGGCACCGGTGCCGAAGGCGTGCAGTTTCACCCGGAATCAGTGCTGAGCGAGCATGGTCATGCGCTCCTAGCTAACTTCCTGGGACAGCGTGGCAGCGATGCAGGTAGCGGTGAAGACGATAAAGAGTAGTTCAATGGATATACAGCATGCAATCCTGAGAGTCGTTGAGCGGCACGATCTCGAGCGCGACGAAATGGCCTCGGTCATGCGATTGATCATGTCTGGCGATGCCAGCGATGCACAGATTGGCGCTTTGCTCATCGCACTGCGCATGAAAGGCGAGAGCATCGACGAGATCGCCGGTGCCGCAGAGGTAATGCGTGAGTTGGCAACGCCAGTAGTGATCGACGCGGAGCATCTCGTGGACCTGGTTGGAACAGGCGGAGATGGAGCTAATCTGTTCAATGTGTCGACCGCCGCGTGCTTTGTGGTGGCAGCTGCTGGTGGAAAGGTCGCCAAGCACGGCAACCGTTCGGTATCCAGCACCAGCGGTAGCTCGGACGTGCTAGAGGCGCTCGGCGTACCTCTTGATCTGACACCGGAGCAAGTGGCAAGAGCCATCGAGGAAGTCGGGCTTGGATTTATGTTTGCCCCGGCGCATCACAGTGCCATGCGTTACGCGGTTGGCCCTCGGCGCGAATTAGGCTTGCGCACACTGTTTAATCTGCTTGGACCACTCACAAACCCTGCGCGGGTGCGCAGACAAGTGCTTGGGGTGTTTCACGAGTCGCTCTGCGAGCCTCTGGCACATGTACTCAACTCATTGGGCAGCGAGCACGCGATGGTCGTGCATTCGCGCGATGGCCTTGATGAGATTTCCATCGCTGCGCCCACCTTCGTAGCAGAACTGAAAAACGGCGCTGTGCACAGTTATCTTATTGACCCGGCCGACTACGATCTGGGCGCCGACAGCCTTGAGGGTCTCACGGTTAATTCGTCCGACGCCTCCGCCAAGCTGATTCGCGCCGCGCTCGCGGGTCGTCAACTGGACGCTCACGATGCGGACAAGGCGCGGCAGATCATAGCGATCAATGCGGGAGCGGCAATATACGTGGCTGGTCTCGCGGCGAGCGTCGGGGACGGTGTGGCTCTCGCGGAGGACCTCGTTTCTACTGGCCAGGCGCTTGAAAAGCTCAAAGGCTTTGTGGATATCACGCAGTTGATGACTGGGGATAAAGACGGATGACCCGGAACATTCCAGACGTATTGCAACGGATTCTCGCGCGCAAGCGCGAGGAAGTAGACGAGCGCAGGCGCCAGTTATCACTCGCCAGTCTTGAGGCAAATCTGTCCAACGTCGATCCTGTGCGTGGGTTTACTGCTGCTGTGCAGGCACGCGTTGCAGCGGGTGAGGCGGCTGTTATCGCCGAAGTTAAAAAGGCCTCTCCCAGCAAGGGCGTTATCCGCGAAGACTTTGCGCCGGCTGACATAGCGCGTCAGTACGAGGCGGGTGGGGCGACCTGTCTGTCGGTGCTTACGGATAGGGATTTTTTTCAGGGTCACGAGGACTATCTCAAGTCTGCCCGGCAGGCCTGTACACTCCCGGTGTTGCGCAAAGACTTTACCGTCGATGTGTACCAGGTCGCGGAGGCGCGCAGTATCGGTGCGGATGCAATCCTGCTGATTGTGGCCGCGTTGGACAAGGCGCATCTTGAGGATCTCGCCGCCGCCGCTGAGCACTACGGTCTGGATGTTCTGGTTGAGATTCACGATCGCGCGGAACTGGATATAGCGCTGGATTTATCCAGTCCGCTGCTCGGGATTAACAACCGCAACTTGCGCGATTTCAGCACATCGCTGGACACTACGCTGTCGCTGCTTCCGCTAGTTCCCGCCGAAAAAGTGCTGGTGACGGAGAGCGCGATTCACCAGCCCAATGATGTTGAGGTGATGCGCTCAGCTGGCGTGTCGGCGTTCCTCGTAGGGGAGGCGTTTATGCGCGCTAGCGATCCCGGTGCGGCGCTCCGGGATCTGTTTGGCTAAGGTAGGACCGATTTGCGCGTCTCGTAAACCACAATGGTTTTTCCGGAAACAGAAACAAGACCTTCCAACTCCAGCGCCTTGAGTACGCGGCCCGCCATTTCGCGCGAGCAGCCGGCAATTTTGCCAAGTTCCTGACGGGTTATCTTGATCTGCATGCCCTCCGGGTGCGTCATTGCGTCCGGTTGCCTGCTCAGTTCCATTAGTGTGTGGGCAATGCGCCCCGATACGTCGACAAAGGCAAGGTTTTTGAGTTTGTAGGTGGTTTTGCGCAGTCGTGTCGCCATCTGACTGGCGATGCCAAACAGAATGTCCGGGAACTGTGCTTTAATTTTCATAAAGCGTTCGTAGGAAATTTCGGCAATCTTGCTGGCTTCGCGCGTGGTTACCGCCGCGCTGCGTGATTCGTCTTCCGTACCGAACAAACCCATCTCGCCGAAAAAATCGCCGAGATTCAGGTAGCTCACGACCATCTTGTGATCTTCGTCCTGCTCGTCCTCGACCATGACCGATACAGAGCCATCCATGATCAGGTAGAGCTTGTCGCTTTGCTCGCCCTCGCGAAGGATCGTTGTGCGATTGGGGTATTCACGAACTTCGCAGAAACGCAGGAACTCCTCGACATTCGGTATGGCTTGGAGAAGTTGTGGTCTCAGCATGTGCAACCCTCTTATGGTGAACTTGTGGGTAGAGTTTACCCGGCATAGATCGGCAGGCAAAGGGCGATACGCAGTAACAATACGGGACTATGCTACGCTCGCGGCCATTTTTTATGGGGGAAGGCACAGTGGACGTCACGGTGAAATGGATGGACGGGGCAATGTTTGTTGGCGAATCCGGGTCAGGGCATTCCCTGGTGATGGACGGGCCTGAAGATCTGGGTGGACGGAATCTCGGTCCGCGACCCATGGAAATGCTGCTTCTTGGTGCCGGCGGCTGCGCTATGTTTGACGTGGTTAGCATGCTGAAGAAAGCGCGACAGAAAGTGCACGATTGTCGGGTGGACATACAGGCGGAGCGCGCTGATGCTATTCCGGCGGTATTTACCACGCTGAACATGCACTTTGTGGTGTCGGGCAAGGATCTGAAGGAGAGTCAGGTAAAGCGTGCCGTCGAGCTGTCGGCAGAGAAGTATTGCTCCGCGTCGATTATGTTCGAAGCTGCCGGTGTTGCGATGTCGCACAGCTACGCGATAGAGGAATTCGGCGAAGACTAGGTTCCGGTAAATTCAGGGCTTTGATCTGGGCCTGTACCTCGGAAAACAGTGCTTCAGACGTAATAGCTGCTTCGGGTCATTACCTGAGATAGGGCCGTCATGGCGTTTTTGACCGGTATGGGGAAGTCCCGGCCACCCGCAGCTAGCGCGTTCTCGCCATGCCGCTCTTCGTCTTCGAGCATTTGTTGCAGGATAAGGCGAGAGCGGTGGTCATCCTCCGGGAGCACGTGTAAGTGCTCTTTTAGATGCGCGCAAACGCGTTCCTCTGTTGCGGCAACAAAGCCCAGGCTGACAGCATCTCCAACCGCGCCTGCCAGCGCACCAATCGCAAACGAAAGACCGTACCAGGCCGGGTTTAGCAGACTCGGTCGACTCTGTAGTTGGCGCAGGCGTTCCTCGCACCACACCAGATGGTCGACCTCTTCTGCGGCCGCCTGCTGCATCTCTTCGCGGACTGTGGGAAGTTTGGCGGTGAGTGCCTGGCCCTGATACAGCGCCTGAGCACAGACTTCACCGGTGTGATTAACGCGCATAAGTGACGCCACGTGACGCCTGCTGCGTTCATCAAGCGTTGTTTCGTTGTGGCCCTGCGCCGGCGACACGCGGCGCGCAGCGTTGCCACGGCTGGTCAGCGTTCGCATGACCGTATCCGCCTCGCAAATCAGTCTGTCCAGTAATGTCAGTTTTCTAGTCACGGTAGCAGCGACGCCCGTATCAGCTTTGCAGCTGACTATAGCGTTCCACAGCGCGCCAGCCAATATCGCGCCGATAAATCATGTCGTCCCAGCTAATGCAGGCAATTCCACGATGGCAGCGGTCTCTGGCGTCGAGAATGTCATCGCCCAGCGCAGTCACGCAAAGGACTCTGCCGCCGCTGGTCAGCAGGGCACCCGCATCGTCAGTTTTAGTGCCCGCGTGGAAAACCTTGCAGTCAAGCTTCTCTGCGCCATCTATGCCCGAGATGTTTTGCCCGGTACTGTAGCCCTCCGGATAGCCACCGGCCGCGAGTACGATGCCGATTGCCGGACGAGGATCCCAGTCGACATGTTGTTCGTGCAGGCTACCGTCGATCGCGGCGTTGCACAGCTTGCCCAGATCACTGCGTAGACGCAGCATGATGGGCTGAGTTTCCGGGTCACCGAAGCGGCAATTGAACTCGATCACTTTTGCCGCACCGCTGCTATCAATCATTAGTCCCGCGTACAGAAACCCCGTGTAAGGAATGCCGTCGGCCCGCATGCCGTGAATCGTGGGCATGATCACTTCGTCGAGTACACGCTGGTGTACCGTTTCGTCGACCACTGGCGCCGGTGAGTAGGCGCCCATGCCTCCGGTGTTCGGGCCGGTATCACCCTCGCCGACGCGTTTGTGATCCTGGCTGCTTGCCATTGGCAGCACGCTGGTTCCATCGCTGATGACAATGAAGCTTGCTTCTTCGCCCTCGAGGAACTCCTCGATTACCACGCGACAACCAGCCTCGCCGAAGGCGTTCCCGGACAGCATGTCGGTCACTGCGCGTTCGGCCTGTTCCAGCGTTTCGGCAACAATTACTCCTTTGCCTGCTGCCAGGCCATCGGCCTTTACAACAATAGGCGCGCCCTGGCCACGAACATAGTTCAGCGCCGCATCCAGGTCGGTAAAGCTCTGGTAAGCCGCGGTGGGAATTTCGTGTCTGGCCAAAAAGTCTTTGCTAAAGGTCTTGGACCCCTCAAGCTGGGCTGCGCCCGCGCTCGGACCAAAACATCGCAGGCGGCGCTGGCTAAAATAATCAACGACACCGGCAACCAAAGGGGCTTCGGGACCGACAATTGTCAGGTCAATAGCGGTTTTCTCGACAAACGCAGTGAGCGCCGCGAAGTCCATCGGGTCGATTGGCACATTGCTGATTTTTGCCTCTCCGGCGGTGCCCGCATTCCCCGGAGCTACATACACATTTTCCACCTGCGCGGATTGGGCGAGTTGCCAGGCCAGTGCGTGTTCTCGACCACCCCCGCCAAGCACCAGCACCCGTCTACTATCTGTCATTCTGTACTCCCTTAGGCGAGCGCAGCGTCGACATCGTCACGCACCAATTGTCCATTAATGGCGGAAGTGCCGAATGCCCGTGAATACCATGGCTATTGCATGTTCGTCTGCAGCGGCGATGACTTCGCTGTCACGCATGGAGCCTCCGGGTTGGATAACCGCGCGGATTCCCGCGGCGGCGGCATTGTCGATGCCATCGCGAAAGGGAAAGAACGCGTCCGATGCCATGACCGAGCCGTGCACTTCAAGTCCCGCATGTTCTGCCTTGATCAGGGCAATACGTGCTGAATTTACGCGGCTCATTTGCCCTGCACCAACGCCAATCGTTTGCGCATCGCTGGCATAGACTATGGCATTCGACTTCACGAACTTCGCTACTTTCCAGGCGAATAGCAGGTCGCGAAGTTGTGCTTCATCGGGTTGTTGCTTGCTGACAACCTGCAGGTCATCGGAACCAATGACCAGCGTGTCGCTGTCCTGCACCAGCAAGCCGCCGTTGACACGCTTGTAGTCCTTGCCGGGCTGGCCGTTGTCCAAAGCTCCTACCGTCAACACGCGGACGTTGGGCTTTTTTGCCAGGGTCTCGGCGGCTTCTGCGCTGACAGAAGGAGCTAGAATTACTTCGACAAACTGACGATCAATAATCGCTTGTGCAGCGCTTGCGTCTACTTCCAGATTAAACGCGATAATGCCGCCAAAAGCTGATTCCGGGTCTGTCGCATAGGCGCGCTCATAGGCCTCCAGTGCGTTTTCGGCGGCGGCCACTCCACAGGGATTTGCATGCTTGACGATGACGCAGGCGGGTGACGTGAACTGGCGGACACAGGCCAGCGCTGCATCGGTGTCTGCAATGTTGTTGTACGAGAGGGCCTTGCCCTGCAACTGCTTGGCCGTGGCCAGGGATACGCCTCGCGGCTCACGCTCGCGATAAAAAGCGGCGGACTGATGCGGGTTTTCGCCATAGCGCAGATCCTGAACCTTGTGAAACTGCACATTGAGGGTGCGGCCGTAATCCTCTTTTGGGGGCACTTGCATGAGCGCTTGTGCAGACGTTTGATCAGTCTCCGATTCTGCTGCTGCGGATTCTTGAGCCTCGCCGAGGCGGCTGCCGAGATAGTTGGCGATGGCGCCGTCATAGGCCGCTGTGTGCTCAAAGGCACGCACAGCCAGATCCCGGCGCATGGCGGCGGGCACGCAGCCGTGGTTGTCGCTCAGTGCCTCAAGTACGCGTGGGTAGTCCTTTGCACGCGTTACGCAGCTTACCCAGGCGTGATTCTTTGCCGCGGCGCGCAGCATCCCCGGGCCACCGATATCGATGTTTTCTATGGCCGTTTCCAGGCTGCAATCCGGGTCTGCGACCGTCGCTTCGAACGGGTAAAGGTTCACCACCACCATATCGATCGCGGCGATGTCATGCTCCGCGAGCGCAGCATCGTCCTGACCACGGCGCGCGAGGATGCCGCCGTGGATTTTCGGGTGCAGCGTTTTCACGCGACCGTCCATCATCTCGGGGAATCCCGTGTGTTGTGAGACTTCCTTTACCGTGAGTCCAGCGTCGCACAGCAGCCGATGTGTGCCGCCGGTGGAGAGCAGTTCGACGTCCATGCGTGCAAGCGCGGTGGCAAAATCAACGATACCAGTCTTATCCGACACGCTGATCAACGCCCGGCGCACCGGATACCTGTCAGTTGAACTCATCAAATTATCCTTCGGCCGTGTACACCGTGCTGCTTGAGTTTTTTGCGGAGAGTACCCCGGTTGAGTCCGAGCATTTGCGCGGCTTTGGACTGATTGCTGCGCGTGTAATCCATGACCGCCTCCAGCAATGGGGATTCGACTTCCGACAATACGAGCTCATAAAAGTCCGAACTCATTTCACCGTCCATCTCATCCAGATAGCGACGCACGAACAGATCCACCGCGTCCCGCAGGGAGGTGACCGTCGTTGCTTCGTGGGTTTGTGTAAGCTCAAAAACAGAGCTGGTACTGCTAGCGCTTTCAGCCAGGGCCTCGGCTTTACTCATGCTGCGACATCCTGTCGGTCAAGTTGTTTGAATCGATCCAGTTGTTCAAAGATTGTGTCGAGAAACGACAGCTGCGCGGTGGGACAACCAATACGATTGAATTCGCGCTTAAACTCGCGCACGTCGCTGACCCCATCCAGGTACCAGCCGATATGCTTGCGTGCAATGCGCGGCCCGGCGATGTCACCGTAGAAGCCGTGCAATTGTTCCAGGTGTTCACGCATCACCCGGTACTGCACGTCGGTGTCCGGAACAACGGCGGGTTGACCCGCCAGCTCGGCGGCAATGAGTCCTGGCAGCCAAGGCGCGCCCTGCGCCGCTCGGCCGATCATGACACCGGCGGCTCCGGTATGCGCCAGCACTTGCCGCGCCTGCTGGGCACTGCCGATGTCACCGTTGGCGAGGACCGGGATATCGACGCTGTCGACGATACGTGCAGTAGTGTCGTGCTCGGCGACGCCCTGAAATGCGCAGGCTCGCGTGCGGCCGTGTACCGAAATCAGCGCAATGCCGGCGTCCTCTGCGATGCGCGCGATGGAGGGCCCATTGCGATGCGCAGGGTCTACACCTGTACGAATCTTCAGTGTCACCGGTGCGTCTACGGCCTGCACAACCCGCTGTAATATCTCTGCGACCAGTCTCTCGTCGGCGAGTAGTGCCGAGCCAGCGGCTTTGCGGCAGACTTTCTTGGCGGGACAACCCATATTGATGTCGATGATTTGCGCGCCGCATTTCACATTGTGCTGGGCGGCGGCGGCCATCATTAGCGGATCGTTACCGACAATCTGCACCGAGCGAGGTGCTATCTCAAGATCGTGTTGGCGGCGCTGACGGCTTTTCCGCGACTCGCGGAGTGCCGGGTCGCTGTGCACCATTTCACCGACCAGAAGCCCGGCGCCGAACCGCGCGCAGAGTCGCCGAAAAGGCAAATCTGTGACGCCAGCCATAGGTGCCAGGGCTACGGGATTAGCAGTGAGGTAGGGGCCGATTGTCAGCATTTGCTTAGCATGAGCTTACGGTTGAGTCAGCATAACGCGAGGGTGCCCGGGTGACGTAAGAGAAACGACGCGCAATCTTACGTGAGAGGACGAAGTCAAAAAAGGCTAAGCAGGCAAAAAGTGGCTATTATTTGAGCAAGCTTATTCTGACAGCGTGCCTGCGAGGCACACCCAGTCGTCGCTCTGGCTATGGATCGTCAAGGCTATGCGGGGCGAGTAGTGCGCTATCAGGGCCTCCGCCTGTGTATCGAGCAAGCCCGCCAAAATGAGGCGGCCGCCCGGGGCGATTAAGTCGCATAGCACCCCCGAGAGCGTCGCTAGCGGTCCGGCAAGTATGTTGGCCAGCACCAGGTCTGCGCTGTGCTGCCACGTGTCTCTTGCGTAGGCGTTGGGAAGCGCAAGCTCTAGAGCCGTCTCCGCAATGGAGTTGCGTGTGGCGTTAGCGGCGGTCGCCTGCAGCGCCTGAGGGTCATTATCGACGGCCAGTAGATAGCGCGCTCCTAGTTTAAGAGCTGCAATACCTAGGATGCCTGAGCCGCAGCCAAAGTCGACGACGCGCTTGCCCGCAAGATCATCAGCATCAAGCGCCTGCAGACAGAGCGCGGTGGTTGGATGGGTTCCGGTGCCAAAGGCCAGACCCGGATCCAGCAGCAGATTAACCGCCTGTGCATCCGGCGGGTCCTGCCAGCTCGGACAAATCCACAAGCGTTGACCGAAGCGCATCGGGCGGTAGTGCTGCATCCACTCCCGTTCCCAGTCCTTGTCTTCGAGAATCTCGATTCGCGGCGCCGCGTCGGCTGCGAGCGGCTGCAATCCGGCGAGCGCCGCGTCCATATTATGGTCAGCACCAAACAGGCCAGTGATGCGAATGGCGTCCCAGAGCGGCGTTTCACCGACACCTGGCTCAAGCAAAGGCTGGTCCGCACAGTCCTCGAGAGTCACCGACAGGGCGCCCGCATCGAGGAGAGCCTGCTCGAGCGCAGCGGCGGCGGATTTATTACAGTCCAGCCGCAGCTGCAACCAGCTCATGCGTGGCTAGCCATCCTCAAGTTTGCTTTCGAGGTAGTGAATACTTACACCGCCGGCCATGAAAGAGGCGTCACGGACCAATTCGCGATGTAACGGCGTGTTGGTTCGAATACCCTCGATGACCAGCTCGTCAAGCGCCTGGCGCATGCGTGCCATCGCCTGATCACGATCCTCGCCATAGGTGATGATCTTGGCGATCAGGGAATCGTAAAAAGGCGGTACGGTGTAGCCGTCATAGATATGCGAATCCACGCGAACTCCAGGACCGCCCGGTGCGTGAAAGGTGGTAATGCGTCCGGGTGAGGGCATAAAGGTATGTGGATCTTCGGCGTTGATCCTGCATTCCAGCGCGTGTCCCCGAAACGACACTTCTTCCTGGCTCACCGAGAGCGGAAGGCCTCCGGCAATGAGTAGCTGCTCGCGCACGATATCGACGCCGGTAATCAGTTCTGTGACAGGGTGTTCTACCTGAACCCGCGTGTTCATCTCGATAAAGTAAAAACCGCCGTCTTCGAACAGGAACTCAAATGTTCCCGCCCCACGGTAGTTGATCTCGTTACAGGCTTTTACGCAGGCCTCGGCGACTTCTAATCGAGCTTGGTCGTCGATCGCAGGCGCCGGTGCCTCCTCGATAACTTTCTGGTGGCGACGCTGGAGTGAACAATCCCGATCACCGAGGTGGATGGTATTGCCATTGCCGTCGGAAATAACCTGAATTTCGACGTGTCTGGGCCGCTGTAAAAACTTCTCCATGTAGACCACATCGGAGCCAAACGCGACGCCGGCCTCGCCCCTGGTGATGTTGACGGAGTTTACGAGCGCTGCCTCATTGTGCACCACACGCATTCCACGCCCGCCACCGCCAGCGGCCGCTTTGATAATCACCGGATAGCCAACCTGGCGGCCCATTTCGATAATTTCGTCGGGATCGTCCGGTAGTGGCCCTGCAGATCCCGGCACCGTGGGTACCCCGGCCTTACGCATGGCGTCTTTTGCCGAGACTTTGTCACCCATCAGCCGAATGGTCTCTGAGCGCGGCCCAATAAAAATAAAGCCGGATTGTTCGACCTGTTCAGCAAAGTCCGCGTTCTCGGCGAGGAAGCCATAGCCCGGGTGTATGGCGTCAGCATTACTCACCTCTGCGGCTGAGATAATGGCTGGCGTGTGGAGATAACTCTCACTGGCACCGGCGGGACCGATACAGATGGCCTCATCGGCCAGTCGCACATGCATCAGATCAGCATCTGCTTTTGAGTAGACGGCAACGGTCTGGATACCGAGCGCCTTACAGGCACGCAAAATCCTGAGGGCGATCTCACCGCGATTTGCGATCAGCACTTTTTCCAACATGGTGTGGTTACCTGGGGTTTAGATAATCGAGAACAACGGCTGGTCGAATTCGACCGGCTCGCCATTTTCTACGAGAACCGCTTCGACAGTGCCGGAAACATCCGCTTCGATCTGGTTCATCATCTTCATGGCTTCAATGATACAGAGCACATCTCCTTCCTTCACCGTTGTGCCCACTTCGACAAAGAATGCTGAGGAGGGCGATGGCGAGCGATAAAAGGACCCGACCATAGGCGACTTTACGATCGCACCGCTGCTCGCGGAGGGCTTTGCTTCAGTCTCAGCTGGCGCTGCCTGGCTGGGAGCGGGAGCCGCCGCTGGCACCGCGATTGCCGGCGCCGGAGGTGGTGCCATGGCATAGTTCTGCGGTGGAGCATGGACGCCGCGACTGATGCGCACGGACTCCTCGCCTTCCTTGATCTCTATTTCACCAATATCGGATTCTTCCAATAACTCAATGAGTTTTTTGACTTTGCGAATATCCATGAGTCGCTCTCAATCTTCGGGGGGTTGGGATTTGGTCAGGTGCTGCACGGCAAATTGCAGCGCGTATTCATAGCCTGAGGCGCCAAGGCCACAAATGACGCCCTCGGCAATGTCAGAAAAGTATGATTGGTGTCGAAACGCTTCGCGCGCATGCACGTTAGATAAATGCACCTCGACAAACGGCAGTCCGCTCGCGGAGAGCGCGTCACGGAGTGCAATGCTGGTGTGCGTATAGGCGGCTGGGTTAAAAATCAGGAACTGCGTCCCATCGCCACGAGCCGCGTGAATCAATTCAATCAAATCGACTTCGGCATTGCGCTGCTCACAACGCACCGCGCAGGACAAACGCTCACCTTGCTTAACAAGGCGCTTGTTGATGTTTTCTAGACTGTCTGCGCCGTAAATCCCCGGCTCTCGCTCTCCGAGGAGATTGAGATTCGGGCCGTGGAGCACAAGAACCGTAGCCATCTGGCAACTCGATCTGTATTTATCGCCCCAGTGTTCCCTAATTTCACAGGCTTGTCTAGTCTAATAAGTATTTAGGGGGAGATCGCGGTTATTTTGCGTATTTTAGAAGCTTAATCACGCATTGACGAATGTTGACACCCTGTTCAGTCAGATTCGGTCGCTATCAGCCGGTTTTCGCCGGTTCGCAGCGAGTTCGATGCAGATTCACGGAAAATGTCGAGTAAAGTCTGTTTTCGCAGAATTTGCGGTAATACGCGGATCTGCGCTGTGCCGTCATAGAAGACGTAAAGGGGGATGCCGCTGCGTCCATGACTGGCAACGAATTCCGCAATTGCCGGGTCATAGTCAGTCCAGTCAGCCACCATGTAGGACACGCCAGTGTCTCGAAATGCCTGTTGTATCGTGTCCGTAGCCAGGACTGCGCGTTCGTTGGCGAGACAGGTAATGCACCAGTCGGCGGTCACATCGACAAACACCGCTTGGCCCGCAGCGCGCAAGCTGCCCAGGGTCTCCGCCGAATACGCGATACTGCCCGCGGGCAGGTTTTGCCCGGCAACGCCGTTATCGCCCAGATTGTCTGGTCGCCAGCTACTGAGCATCAGCGCCGCGGCCACGCAGGCAAGGGCGGTTCCCCTGGCTAGCATTGCGCCGCGCCACAGCCAAAGAGCAAGCGCCAGAAGCAGCGCGCCCAGTAGGGTTGCCGCCATGACATCGACATTGGTTTGCCGGCCCGCAACCCAAAACAACCATAGCGCCGTGGCGTAAAGCGGGAACGCCAGAGCCTGTTTGACGCGCTCCATCCAGGGGCCTGGTTTTGGCACATAGCGTCGTGCGAGTCCACTGTAAGAAAGCAGCAACATGGGTGCCGCCATGCCTGCGCCGAGTGCCGCAAAAACCAGCAGTCCTACCGCTGCCGGCTGCACCACTGCATAACCCAGGGCCGATCCCATAAACGGTGCAGTGCAGGGGCTGGCGACTACCACGGCGAGCAAGCCTGTAAAAAAGCTTCCCTTGGCACCGCCACTGGATGCGAGGTCACTGCCAAGATTCATGAAACGATTGCCCAGTTCAACCACACCGCTGAGCGCCAGTCCGAGGACAACGAACAGGTATGCCAGTGCAATGACAAACCCCGGCGATTGCAACTGAAAGCCCCAGCCTACTGCTTGTCCCGCATTGCGCAGCACAATCAGTAATATGGCAATGGCGACAAAGCCGCTGACCGCTCCGATACTGTAAAAAATCCCGTGGCGATGCCTTTCTTGAGGTGTGGCGCAGGCAAAGCTGAGCACCTTGAGTGACAGTATGGGCAGCACGCAGGGCATCAGGTTGAGGATCATGCCGCCCACAAAGGCGAGCAGCAGCATGGGTAGAAGCCCGCTGAGATTCATCGGTGCTGAGGCAATAGTGGACGCTGAAACAACCGAGGCAGCGCCGTCTGACAGCGCGGTTGCGGCTGACATTGATCGAGGGTCTGGCGTGATGTCAGTGATGATGCCGCTGGCATCTATACTGAAGTTCTGGGTGCGTGGTGGATAGCACAGCCCCGCGTCAGCACAGCCCTGGGAGCTCACGGTCAGACGGGTGCCTGCGATCGGCGCGTCAGCGAACAGCGTTACGTCGGCATTGTCGTAATACACCTCAACCCGGCCAAAAAACTCGTCTACACGCTCGATGGCCGGTGGATAAACCACGTCGATATCGATCGCGTCCGGCGCGCCAGGAGTGTCCTGCGGGTCTTCGCCAGTATCCCGTTCAAGTGCAAAGCGAAAAGCGTGCTTATACAGGTAATATCCTGCGGGCATCTGCCATACCAGGCGAAGCTGTTTCTCGTTCTCAAGCTCGACTCCCAGCGGATACGCCACCTCCACGGGAAGAAACTCAATCTGCTCGAAGGTCTGACTCCCACCGGACAGAAGCTCAGATCCCTGGCTGGAGCCTGTGCCTTCTGCACCCAGAGAGGTCACGCCCTGCGCGGCTGGGCGCAAAGTAACAAGCGCCAGCAGCGTAAATAGACTGAGCACAAGCGCTGGGCCCCAGCCGTGTTTTCTGGATGTGCACACCCTTTGTGAAACTGTCATAGCGCTATCATGGAGCAATCATCATGCCGGTATTCTTCTGAAATCGAGCGGTATTCTAGCAGTGTCAACGGCATGCGCCGCTTCTAGTTGCTAAGATGAGCCTGCGAGCGAAAAGGTTCCCCCGCTGCATTGTGTTTAATCCACTCCAGGAGACGAAGAACTCTATGCCCCATGTGTCCTTTTTAAACGGAGTGACCATTGCCGGCGTGCAAAATGTCGGCGCCGCGGCTCGCACGACGACACTGTTGAGACGCTCTTGTGTTTTTGGCCTGCTGTTAATGCTGCTCGACCCGTGGCATGCGGCGATGGCCGCAAGCAACGCGGAAGACAGCGCGGCGCTGGTGCTGTCTAACGCATGGATCAGAGCGATGCCACCGACACAGAAAATGACCGCCGCCTATGTGTCCCTGCGTAACGACTCAGCCGAACCAATTGTCATTACTGCGGTACGCTCCTCTCTTGGCGAGGCAAGTCTGCACGAGACTCGCGTAGAGGGAGGTCGCTCGTCGATGCGGCCGGTAGACACCTTACGTATTGATCCAGGAAAAATCCTTGCGTTGAAGCCAGGGGCACTACACATCATGATCATGGGGCTAAAACGTGTGCCCGCTGAGGGAGAGAGTAGCGAACTGTGTATGGTAAGCAACACCCGTGACTTCTGTGTTGATGCGCCGGTGCAGCGCAGCCTGACCGTCAACGCATCGCCGCACGCGTCGCACCCATGAATAGGGCCTGCCAATGATAGGTACAACGAAAGCAACGAGCACCACATCGGGAACGGCGGGAAAGGTGCCGTCGGGCAGACGCTGGCAGAACTTCGCTGATGATTATCTGCCGCAGGGACGCTGGCCCAGCATTCTCGCAGCGGGACTCGGTATTTATTTGCTGGTGGTGTTTGTCCTTGGGATCTATTGGAGTGTTGCGCCAGCGCAGTTTGATGTGCGCGAAAATCTGGTGCGTTATACCAACGGCCTTAACGTAGACAGCGATGAAACAGGCAGCGAGCAGCAGGGCGAGCCTGCGATCCCGGTAACCGGTGCAGTCACTACGGCAGCACTTGTCGGCGTTGTAGACACCTTGCTCAGCAAGCCCGGGGGATTCCTCTCCAATGACCATTTTCCGCCGGGTCTCTATCTCGACAATGTGCCTAACTGGGAGTACGGCGCGCTTATACAGTCTCGGGATCTTGCCCGGGCGATGCGCGAGTTTTTTTCCCGGTCCCAGTCGCAGTCCAAGGAGGATGAGGATCTTGCGGTCGGTGAGCCACGATTGAATTTTCAGACGGATAGCTGGCTACTGCCCGCCTCAGAAACGAAATATCGTGAAGCGATCAGATACACCAATGGTTATTTGCGCCGCCTTGCTGATCCCGCAGCGTCAAATGCACAGTTTTACGCGCGCGCCGACAATCTGCGCGAGTGGTTGGCTATGATTAATACGAGATTAGGCAGTCTGTCCCAACGCCTGTCTGCCAGCGTAGGTCAGCGACGAGTGAATACCGATCTGGCGGGAGATGGAAGCGCTACGCAGTCTACCTCCGCACCGAGTGAGTTGACCGTCCGTACGCCCTGGAGCGAGATAGACGACGTGTTTTTTGAGTCTCGCGGCGCTGCCTGGGCACTTATCCATTTTCTTAAGGCAGCGGAAATAGACTTTGGCGATGTGCTGCGCAATAAAAACGCCGGGATCAGTCTACGGCAGATTATTCGCGAGCTCGAGGCGACTCAGGGCGTGGTTTGGAGCCCGATGATTCTCAACGGCACTGGCTTCGGCATGCTGGCTAACCATTCACTGGTAATGGCGTCTTACATCAGCCGGGCCAACGCGAGAATTATCGACCTTCGGGACTTGCTATCGAGAGGCTGATCGGTCGAGGGATGGTTCAGTCGTCGCTACAGCGCAGGCGCGTTCCCGTGTCACGAGACAGGCGTATTTCTTCTGCGCTGAGCGCTCTCGGGAAGTACACGCCGGACAGTTTCGCATCTAGCAGGCTGGCGCCTTCTAAATTGGTATTTCGAAAATCTACGCCCGACAAGTCCGCGTTGCGAAAGTAGGCATTGCTAAAGTCCAGACCAGCTGCATTCATATTGCGCAGGTCGCGACCGCGGTAGTCACCATTCTTCAGTTCTGATGAGTCCAGCATGTCTCTCTGCTCATTGAAGGCCTTGATATCCTCATTGCGCAGCAACTGGTAAAGCGGGTCAGGCTTAATATAGGGTTTGTCCATTGTTCCCTCAATCCTCTTAGCAAGTTATCGCTGGCCGTTTAGCAGGGCAAACTCGCGCTGACATGAGCACGCATAACCGGTGCTTCGAGCGCGCGTCAGTCGCGTCTCGCCGCCAGGCATTTTGGCCCTGTCATCTCATCTTATGCGAAGACACTCAAGAGCGGGCGTCAGCGCCATTAAAAAACTCGTCGCGCAGATTTCCGTACTGTTCGTTTTCCAGACGCGGTCCCCATTGCGACACAACGGTTCCCGCTGCGCGCACGGCAAATGCTCCAGCCGTGCGGAAGTCCTCTCCACGCGTGATCGCGTACAGGAACGCGCCTGCGAACATGTCCCCAGCGCCGTTGCTGTCCACCGCGGTTACTTTGTGCACCGGAATCTCGTGAGTATGCTCGCCGTCGAAACAGATAGCGCCCGCGGCGCCGCAGGTCACCGCAAAGCGTCGACTGCTTGACTTCAGAGCGTCGATGGCCGCATCCACGCTGTTTGTTCCGGTCCAACTCATCGCCTCTGCATCGTTGGCAAAGACCAGGTCCACGCCGTTGCCCACTATCTGCTTGAACTGCTCCGGGAAGTGCTCAACCATGCCCGGATCGGAAAAGCTCAAAGCGACGGGTACACCCGCTTCCTCGGCAATTTCGCGCGCGCGCACGGCTGCAGCCAGGCCAGTCACCGAACTCACCAGATAACCTTCGATGTAGAGATAGTCGGAGTCAGCAATAGCCTGCGGATTCAGTTGCTCAACGCTGAGACCCTCGGAGGCGCCCAGGTAGGTGTTCATGCTGCGCTCCGCGTCGGGCGTCACCAGGACCAGGCATTTGCCCGTAGGTTCGCCACTATTACTAGTGCCCATGTGGCTGACGCCGGCGCACTGCAGATCGGAAAGATAGATTTGTCCATCGGCGTCGTCCGCGACACGACAGCTCATGAAACATTGTCCTCCAAACAAAGCCGTCGCAATCAGTGAGTTACCGGCGCTACCACCACTCTTGTGATGTGCCTGGACCATGTGGCCTTCGAGGTCCGCAAGCAACTGCGATCGTCGATCACGATCGACGAGGGTCATGAGACCCTTTTCAACGCCCAGTTTTGCCAGCACCTCATCGCCCACGCGGATTTCAGTATCCACAAGGGCTGCGCCCACTCCGTACACTTTATACGACTTCATTAAAAATTCCGTCCCGATAGAAAACGCCGCATTATGCGCATCTTGCCTATCGATTAGTAGAGGCTTGTTACGCTGGTTGCCTTTTTTCCAGCGCAGTACACTGCACAGCTATGTCCTTCCTACCTCGTTTGTTCGGCAAGCTTCTGCTGGTGTCCGTGTGTGTATTCGGCGCTTGCATGCTGTACCTCGATTCCTTGATTACATCGACCTTCGAGGCGAAGCGTTACGCCCTGCCTGCACAGGTGTTTGCGCGGCCGCTGGAGTTGTATGCAGGCAGCGCTTTTTCCATTGAGTCGCTGCAACGCGAGTTGCAAACGCTCGGCTATCGGCGAGTGAGTCGTGTTAGCGAGAGCGGACAGTACGCGCTGAGCGATGCTCGGTTGCGCTTGCACAGTCGAGGTTTTGATTTTCCTGACGGCAGGGAGCCTGCCCGCGTAGTCACCGTGGACTTCTCCCGCGGTCAGGTAGCGGCACTTGAGGCTCAGGGTCGCGATCTAGACATACTGCGCCTGGAGCCCGCGGTGATGGGAGGCATCTATCCCACACATGGAGAGGACCGATTGCTCGTTCGCCTGGAGGACGTTCCCGAAACCCTCCAGGGGGCCCTGCTGGCGGTAGAAGACCAGGGCTTCTTCACCCACTGGGGGTTTTCGCCCACTGGCATTGCGCGAGCGGCGCTCGGAAACCTGCGCTCTGGCCGCGTTGTTGCCGGCGGTAGCACGATCACGCAGCAGCTGGTGAAGAACTACTACCTGACCCCACAGCGCAGCATCCGGCGCAAGCTCACCGAGCTTCTTATGGCGCTACTTATCGAGTTGCACTACGACAAGGCCGAGATTCTTGAGAGTTACCTGAATGAGGTCTATCTCGGTCAGCAGGGCCCGCGGGCCATTCATGGTTTCGCCCTGGCATCGCAGCATTATTTCGGTAGGCCCCTGGACGAACTTGGGCTGCATCAACAAGCCTTGTTGGTGGGCATGATTCAGGGCCCAAGTCTGTACAACCCGCAGCGCAACCCGGAGCGAGCGCGCAAACGTCGAGATCTGGTGCTGCGGGTCATGGCCGACCAGAACGTGGTTAGTGCAGAGCGGGCGACTGTGGCTGCGGCCATGCCACTGTCGCTGTCACCCGGACGCCGCAGTGAGGGGTTTCCCGCCTACCTCGACTTGGTCCGACGTCACCTGAAAGATCAATACCGCAAGCAGGATTACGCTAGCGCCGGGTTGCGAATCTTTACCGCTTTTGATCCCAATACCCAGCGGATGCTCGAGCAGAGCACAACGCGGGTGATGGATGCCATTGACGCGAGCGGGGAACTCGAAACAGCCAGTGTGGTAACGCGGACATCCAATGGAGAAGTTGTCGCTGTGCTGGGTGGACGTGAGCCGCGGGCCGGCGGCTTCAACCGTGCCCTCGATGCACGCAGACCTGCTGGATCGCTGCTCAAGCCCGCCGTATACCTGGCGGCACTGGAACAGCCAGAGCGTTTTACCCTGGCCACGTCACTGGATGACAGCAACCTGCAAATATCCGGACCAGATGGGGATGTCTGGGCGCCGCGAAACTTTGATCGACAGTCGCATGGTGAGATTTTACTGCACGCTGCTCTGGCCCGTTCCTACAACCAGGCCACCGCGCGCCTCGGCATGCAGCTGGGTGTACCCGCCGTGGTAGAAATGCTGCAACGATTGGGCTTGCGACAGGATGTGCCTCGGGTACCGTCGCTGGTGCTTGGCGCTGGAGAGTATTCGCCACTAATGATGGCGCGTGTGTATCAGACCATCGCTGTTGACGGTACGCGCACTCCGTTGCGAAGTATTTTGAGTATTGTAAATCGCGACGGCGAAACATTACGCAACAATATTACGGAATATGAGCGCGCTGTCGATCCGCGGTTCGTACACCTGTTGCACTACGCGCTGCGCGAGGTGGTGCGTGAGGGCACGGGTCGCGGGGTTTATCGCAGTCTGCCAGCTGACTTTCATGTCGCCGGCAAAACGGGCACTACCAACGACGGCCGGGATTCGTGGTTTGCGGGCTTTTCTGGGGATCTGTTGGCCGTTACCTGGGTCGGTCGCGACAATAACGAGGCCACGGGACTGACGGGTTCCAGTGGCGCTTTGCGCGTGTGGGCCGATTTTATGCGCGGCGCCGCTCAGCGCCCGCTGGACTACCGTATGCCATCAGGTGTGGAGTTACACTGGGTCGACGATCGATCTGGAAGGCTTGCTCTGGAGGGCTGCGATAACGCGCGCTTGCTACCCTTTGCCGAAGGCTCTGAGCCGTCTGCGCGCTCGGCGTGTGTGCCCCAACGTCGGGGTATTCGGGGTTGGTTCGAGAAACTCTTTGGGGGGGAGAATTAATGCGTGGGCTTTGCTTACTGCTGTTGAGCCTGATGCTAACTGCCTGTGTGAGCGGCCCTGAACCGGTGCCGCCGCAATCGCCGGCAGCGCGCAGCGGCTCCAGTGCCGGCGCAACTCCGGCGACAACAACCCCGGCCCCGGGGAATACCGTAGGTGGCGCTCCTGCACCGATTGCTGCACCGGTAGATAACCTCCTGGTGCAGGCGCGTCGCTATCGCGACAGTGGAGATTTTGACCGCAGTTTTGCACGTCTTGATCGCGCCCTGCGTATCGCTCCGCAGCGCGCGGATGTATATCTCGAGCTGGCGCGTAGCTACCTTGCCGCGGGCAAGCCGGAGCGCGCGGCAGCGAGTGCGGAAAGAGGGCTGCTGTATTGCGAAGGCGGCACCTGTCGCGCGCTGCGACGTTTTCTGAAGAGCTAGCGCGTCAGCTGGTTGTGACTGGAGAGTAGCTTAAGCGCTGGATTCTATTGCCACAGTCGATCCACCCTCGGCGGGGATAAAGTTGAGTATCTGATTGATACACAATGGCCTCTCTCCAGCCGTATGACTTACGAATAACAGCTGGCACCGGCCCTCGGCGACCACATGATCAACTGCGTCCAGTAGTAGCCTTCGATGTCCCGCGTCCAGACTGATAGTCGCTTCATCCAGCAGCAGGATCACAGGGTCCTTCACCATTGCTCTGGCGAGCAGCACCAGACGCTGTATGCCAAAGCTCAAGGTATGGAATTCCTCGCCCGCCAACGCGGCGAGACCCAGCGACTGCAGCCAGCGTTTAGCTTGGCTGCGCTGCTGATCAGAGGGTCGATCATGCAGACCAAGACTGCTGAAGAACCCTGACAGAACAACGCCCTCGACTTTACTGCCGTTGGGCACTTGAAATTGCATCCGTGAGTCCACGCGCCCAAAGCGCGCCTTGATATCCCAGACACTCTCTCCCGTGCCGCGGCGACGGCCGAACAGATCTACCTGCTGGCCGTAAGCTTTGTGATTATCTCCGGTGAGCAAATCCAGCAGGGTGCTTTTGCCGCTGCCATTGGGCCCCGCGATAAGACAGTGCTGATGTCTGTCCAGGCGCCAGTTGAGATCCTTGAACACGCAGTGCTCCCCAAACGAAACAGACACGTTGCGCAGTTCCAGCGTAGCGGTGTCGTCTTGTGGCACAGGCGCCGAGGCGCGAGTGGGCGGTGGACTGAACTGGATGGCCGGCGCCCGCAGCACCCTGGACACCACCTCGCTATTGAGCAAGGGCAGGCGTTCTCCCTGCGCAACCGTGCGGCCACGATCGAGAAGCATTAAATGTGTGCATCCCTCGGGCACGTCTTCCGCACTGCGACAGAGCAGCATTACCGCCTGACTACTCTGTATGATCGTGCTCAGCGCCGATGCAAGGCGCGCCTGCGTGGCCTTGTCCAGTCCGTCCAGCGGACTGTCGAGGATGAGCAGTTCCGGCTCACTGAGTAAAGCGCTCGCAAGCAGCGTTTTGCGCATTTCGCCGGTGCTGATATAGCGCAGCCCGCGATCAAGTATCGAGCCGAGTTCAAGCATGTCTACCAGCGTTTGCCACGCTTGCTCATTGTCACCGCTGAGCGGGAGTAGCTCGCGGACCCGGGTCCCCGTGTCCGATGCGCTGCTCTCGTACTCTGCGCAATCACGTTTTCGATCGCGCTCGCAAAGCAGCGCCCCGCGCTCAAAGCACACATAAGCGACTCCGCCACGGCGCAGACGCTCACTGGGTATGTAGTCGCCTGAATAGTGCTTCTGTTCACCTGTGAGTATGCTGGCCAGGGTGGTCTTGCCTGCGCCGTTGGGGCCTAAGATTGCCCAGTGCTGACCTGGGATCCAGTCCCAGTTTATTCCGCGCAGCGCTGGTTTGGCGCGATAGCTCAGACCCAGCCCCCGGAAAGAGAAAAGCGGCTCTGCGTCTGCAGTAGGAGGCGTCAAAGGAGTGGGGGATTGTGGCACAGGCTTGTTCGCTCACAGACAAACGGGCAGTGTAATTCATTGTCCTGCAGGTCTCTCCCTTGCTGCGGGCTCCGCGTGCTGGCTTAATTAGCGGCTATGTTTTTCTGTTGATACAGGGCGTATTCACTTTGTCGCTAGCCTTACTGCAGATGGCCGAAGCTGGTCTCGCCGATCACCGACCTTCCAGAAAATGGCTGAAAGGCCTTATGCGCCGAGCCGCTGTGGCGTTGATTCTGCAACTCCGGGACGGTGAGCTGGGCGTGCTGATGATTCGGCGTGCCGACCGTGAGGGTGACCCCTGGTCCGGGCAAATGGCGTTTCCTGGCGGACGTCTTGAGCCAGAGGATGCGAATAGTCTGGATGCAGCACGACGTGAAACCGAGGAAGAGATTGGCCTGCACCTCGGGGCTAAAGAGCCATGCATCGGGCGCCTGTCCGAGTTGAATGCAGTAAATCGACGCTTTCGCGCTGGCATGGTGATCTCACCTTTTGTGTTCCATCTGAAGCGAAGTGTCAACTTTCATCCCAATGAGGAGGTGGCGGAAGTCGTCTGGGTGCCGCTTGAGTTTCTTCTCGATACTGATAACCGCGAGGAGATGACATGGAAGCGCGGCGCCATGAAGTTACGGATGCCCTGTTATTTTTACGAAGGTCGCCGCATCTGGGGCCTGTCTTTGCACATGCTGGACGAGCTGATGAACGTCGTGGCCGGGGAGTCGCCGGAGCGCCCACTGTGGCGACGCTTTTAGTTGAGCATTCCGAGGCCGTGATCGACCGCGAATGCCCACCGCGAATCAGGAGTCCTTCTTACCAGGAACCGCGCGCATGAGTTTGACGTTATTCTGTTTCGGCTTCATCGTCATCGTCATCGCCACGCAGAAAAGCCTTGGTATTCAGCCTGAGGTCAATGAGTTCCGGGTCTTCTCGACTGGCCTTCTTTAGTGCCGCACGGGATGCTTTGGATTGCACGTAAGCGCGCAAGAGATCGATAAGCACTGGCGTCATATCCGGGTCTCGCGCCCATCGAGGTGCATCTATTAAATTGCCCGTCACGGCCTCTCCGCTGTAGTCCAGCCAATACCCGCCGCAGCTGGAGAGATAGTAATCGCCAACGCGACCGAAGCTGAGGCTGGGTGTCCCGGGGTCGAACCCCCCGGGGGGTAATTCGGTAATGCTCTTGAGTGCCAGAACCCAGCGTGATGCGAGTGGGAAGTCTTCAATAGGCGGTCGACAATAATCACCGGTTTGCAGCCAGACTCGCACGGTCTCGTGGTAGTCGGGACCACGCAGCGTGTCCTCGATCATGAAATCTGCCGCGTTGCCTTTGTGTGTTGCGACCGTGCCGGCAACGATGAGATCGGCGTTCGCCTGCACATCGGCGAAAGAACCTTCCCAGAGACAACCACATTCCGCATGCGCAAAGGCCGGCAATAGCCCTGCCAAGGCGCAGGCCAGAAGCCTTACCCAGACTGTCAGCGCCGCTTTGCGCTTACTGGAGCAGTTTGGCCGCATCGAGCGCAAAGTAAGTGAGAATCCCGGTACAGCCGGCGCGTTTGAAGGCGAGCAGAGATTCAAGCATCACGGGCTCCCGGGCCAGCCAGCCCTGCTCAAAGGCAGCCATATGCATCGCGTACTCACCGCTCACCTGATAGGCAAAGGTCGGTGCTTTGAGCTCCTCACTCACCCGGCGAGCAATATCCAGATAGGGCATGCCGGGTTTGACCATAATCATGTCGGCGCCCTCGGCCAGATCGAGAGCGCACTCGTGGAGAGCTTCGTCACTGTTTGCCGGATCCATCTGATAGCTGAACTTGTTGCCGCCCTTGATGTTGCCCGAGGAACCGACTGCGTCTCGAAACGGGCCGTAGTAACTTGAAGCGTACTTTGCCGCGTAGGACATGATCATTGTGTTTACGTGATCATTTGACTCGAGTATCTGCCGTATGGCGCCGATTCGGCCATCCATCATGTCCGATGGTGCGACTACATCTGCTCCGGCATTGGCGTGACTTAATGCTTGCAGGACCAGTGCCTCCGTCGTGCGATCATTGGTTACGTAGCCATTGTTATCCAGAATGCCGTCCTGCCCGTGAGTGGTGAAGGGGTCCAGGGCAACGTCAGTCATTACACCCAGGGTGGGCTGTGCCGCCTTAAGTGCGCGGACAGCGCGCTGCGCCAGCCCATCCGGATTAAAGGCCTCTTCAGCAAGCAGTGATTTTTTTTCCGTGGGTACCACCGGGAAAAGTGCAAGCGCCGGGACGCCCAGAGCGACTGCTTCTTCCGCGAGGTCAAGCAGCAGGTCTATGCTGACTCGTTCTACCCCGGGCATGGAAGGGACCGGCTCGCGCTGGTTTTCCCCCTCGAGTACAAACACCGGGTAAATAAAGTCATCTGGCGTGAGTGCGTGTTCGCGCACGAGCCGGCGCGCGAAATCGCTGGCGCGCAGGCGGCGCATGCGTGTGTGCGGAAACGAACCGCGACTTGTTTGAAAGGCCATTTCAGGGATTCCCTACAGCGCCGCGAAAGCAGTTGCTGCCGCATCGACGGTCTGTTCGATATCGCTGTCGGTGTGTGCGGCAGACATGAATCCCGCTTCGTAGGATGCTGGTGCCAGATACACGCCCAGCTTGAGCATGTGATGGAAGAAGCGCGCAAAGCTGTCCGTATCGCAGGCCATGACATCGGCGTAATTGTTGACCTCATCTGCTTCAGTGAAGAAACCGCCGAACATGGTGCCCGCGTGATTGGTGGTAAAGGGTACGCCTGCCTTGTCTGCCGCGCTCTGCATGCCTTCGCACAGCATCTGCGTGTGATCAAACAATGGATCGTAAAAACCGGGGCGGGAAATAATTCGCATCGTCGCAAGGCCTGCGGCCATGGCGATGGGGTTTCCCGACAAGGTCCCGGCCTGGTAGACGGGCCCGAGAGGCGCAATTTGCTCCATAATGTCCCGTTTACCCCCAAAGGCACCGACGGGCATACCTCCGCCGACGATCTTGCCGAGGCAGGTCAGGTCCGCCTCAATCCCGTAGTGGCCTTGCGCACCGTGCGTTCCAAAGCGAAAGCCAGTCATCACCTCATCGAGGATTAGCACAGCGCCGCTTGCGTTGCATACCTCGCGCATGGCTGTCAGGAAATCAGTGGTGGGTAAAACACAGTTCATATTGCCAGTAACAGGTTCTACGATCAGACAGGCTATGCGGTTCCCATGCTCGGCAAACGCCTGACGCAGTCCCGCGACGTCGTTGTAAGTGAGCGTCATCGTGAAGTCGGCGAGGGCCGCGGGGACTCCGGGCGAGCTTGGCACGCCCAGTGTCAATGCACCGGATCCGGCCTTGATCAGTAGCGAGTCCGAGTGGCCGTGATAGCAGCCTTCGAATTTGACGATCACGTCGCGCCCGGTGTAACCCCTGGCCAGGCGTATCGCACTCATGGTCGCTTCGGTGCCCGAGTTCACCATGCGCACCATGTCCATATTCGGCATGATGTCGCAGATCGTATCGGCGAGGTCAATCTCGAGTTCAGTGGGAGCGCCAAAGCTCAGGCCCTTCTCGGACTGTTTGATAACCGCCTCGCGAACCTCCGGGTGGTTGTGGCCCATGATCATGGGTCCCCATGACAGCACATAGTCGATGTATCGTTTGTTCTCGCAGTCGAACATATATGCACCGTCGGCCCGATCAATAAATACGGGCGTACCGCCCACGGCCTTGAAGGCGCGGACCGGTGAATTGACGCCGCCCGGTATGTGCCGGTTGGCGCGCTCGAAGAGTTCTGTTGATCGGCTCATTGTTCTGCCGTTCCTTGTGTCAGATGTTAAGCGGTGGATAAATGCCGCGCCTGCCGTAACTCCGGATTACAGCAAGTGCGTGGCGCTGCCCGCGCATATGCTCTCAGAATGGTTTCAGAACTACCAGAAACACAATCGCGAACAGGAAAAGCACGGGCACCTCGTTAAAAAACCGGTAAAAAACATGGCTGTGTTTGTCCTCGTTGGCATTGATCGCCTTGACGTAGCGCCCGCACTGAAAATGGTAAACCACCAGAAACGCCACCCCGGCCAGCTTGAGCCAGAGCCATTTGGCCTGCAAATAATAATCGATATTCAGGCCGATCATGCTAACGCCAAACACAATAGTCAGCAGCATAAATGGGGTGACGAAGCGATACAGCTTGCGCGACATGATGGCGAGCTGTGTCTGGGTTTCAGGGTGTTCACTTGCGGCGTAGTAAACGAAGATACGCGGCAGGTAAAACAAGCCGGCAAACCAGCAAACGACAAATACAATATGCAGTGCACGAAGCCAGAGCATTGCGGTCATCCTATGAATTTATGCTATCGAGGGTAAAACGTTCGATGCGGTCCCGGGTCACGATACCGCGCAGGCGGCGCTCGCGGCCAGAGACGCGTGTATAAACACACACGGCCTCGACTGTTCGGGCCTGGAGAATATCCAGTACCTGGCGCAGCGTCGCCTGCTCGGGAACAATAGCAATGGTCCAGCGTCGCAGCGTAGATTCCGTAATGCTGAGCGTGATGTCCGGGTCATCTGACTGTGCGTAGCGTTCCGCGGTCCAGTCCATGAGCTCCTGGCCGCCGATGAGGAACAGGTCTTCGCCGTCGCGGCTCACCAGGCACCATTTGGGTACCTGCAGCGCCAATGTCTTGGCGACGGCGGGGCGAAGCTGCTCGCTAAGCTCAATGACACTGCCTTCGAGCACTGCATTCACGTCCGTGCGATGCAATAGTTGATTCAGCGGGTCATCAGGCAGCAGTCGACGCAGTTGTTGGATAATGCTGCGATGTGCCGAGCGTTGGCGAAACAGTGTCAGGTTGGTGAGATGCGCCGTGATAATCGCCAGTAGAGCGGGCATGGCGACGCTGGTGCTTTGTGTTAATTCGATCACCGCAAAGCTCGCGGCCAGCGGCGCCGCAAACGCTGCCCCCATCGTGGCGCCCATGCCAATAGTGACGTACAGCGCCGAGTCCACGACGAGCTCTGGGAAATACTGCATACCTAGTAAACCGAGGAATCCGCCAGTACAGGCGCCCACCAGCAGACTCGGCCCGATTAGCCCGATGGGCATGCCGAAACCCAGACTGACGCCCGTCGCGAAAATCTTGGCCCCGGCAATAATCAAAAGAGCGCCCAGAGCAATTTCACCATAAAGCACTGCGCCAAGCGTGTCGTAGCCAACCCCGAGTACTTGGGGTATTACTATCCCCAGTGCGCCGGTGAGCACGCCAGCGATACTGAAACGCAAGGCTACCGGCCAGTGTGCGAGTTTCGCCGTCATGGTACTGATGCGGATAAGCATGGCGGCGGCAATGCCGCAGGCGAAGCCCAGTACGATGACGTAGGGTATTTCCCAGAGCGTGCCCATAGTGACGCTGGACAGTTCGAATATCTCCGAGCCCCCACCGAGCTGACGGCTCATGGCCGAAGCGACAACGGCTGACAGCATCACCGGCATGAACCCGGCCACCGTATACTCGCTAACGATGACCTCCATTGCAAAGATGACGCCCGCCAAAGGCGTGTTAAAGGCTGCGGCAATGCCCCCCGCAGAACCGCAGGCAATGAGCACTCGCAGACTGTTGTTAGGCAGCGCCAGTTTTTGGCCAACCACGCTGTTAATGGCTCCACCGAGATGCACCCCCGGGCCTTCGCGTCCGCCGGACTGGCCGCTGGCGAGCGCGATGGCACCGGCTACGAACTGCACGATGAGGTTGCGCCAGGGCAGCATGCCATAGCTCGAATAAAGCCGACTTATCACATGTACTATCCCGACCTCGCGATCCTCAGCCCGCAATAGCGAGAAACCCAGTCCGAGCAAGAGGGCACCAACGGCGGGAATCAGAAAGCGTTGCAGTGCAGGAAGGGCTTCAAAACTGTCGCCACGCGCACCGACGCCCCATAGCAATGCCAGCTTTTCGATACTGTGCTCAAAGGCGATCACGATGCCGCCCGATAGAATTCCCGCAATGACGCCCAGCAACGCGTACGCCAATGCTGATTCGTAGCGTGTCAGAGAGTAGCGATACCGTCCAAAGCTTGCGCGCAAGTGGCTGCTCCGGCGAAAAACCCGCATGGTAGCAATTCTGCCGGCCGGGTTGGCGATATACTTGCTGCGGGCACAGGGGAAGACAAAATGATCACGGTAGGTATTGTTGGTGGGACGGGCTACACCGGCGCAGAGCTATTGCGGCTTCTGTGCGTGCATCCCGGTGTGCAGCTGCACACAATTACGTCTCGCAGTGAGGAGGGGCACCGTGTCGATGAGGTGTATCCGAACCTGCGTGGATACGTCGATCTGGCGTTTGCGCCGCCCGGCGATGCTTTGGCGGAATGTGACGTCGTATTCTTTGCGACGCCACATAACGTCGCCATGCGCAGTGTGCCCGCGTTGCTTGACGCGGGCACCAGGGTGATCGATCTTTCTGCGGATTTTCGGATCCGCGATGCCGCGCTCTGGCAGCGCTGGTATGGGGAAGAGCACGCCTGTACGGCTCTGCTCGCCGAGGCAGTGTATGGACTCCCCGAGCGCAATCGTGAGCAGATACGTAAGGCTCGGCTGATTGCGTGCCCGGGATGCTACCCCACCGCCGTGCAGTTGGGGTTCATGCCCCTGCTCGCCGAAAGTCTGGTGGACGCCGCTTCTTTGATCGCCAGCGCTGCGTCCGGGGTGAGCGGCGCGGGCCGCCAGGCCAAAATCGATAATCTATTGAGTGAGGCTGCCGACAGTATGAAGGCCTATGGTGTCGCCGGGCATCGCCATTTGCCGGAAATAGAGCAGGGGCTGAGCGACGCGGCAGGTACTGATGTTGAGCTTACTTTTGTGCCGCATCTCGCACCCATGATTCGCGGTATTCATGCGACTCTGTTTGCGCGGTTGAACGAAGATGGCCGCTCCGCTGACCTGCAAACGGTTTTTGACGAGTATTACTCGAAGGAGCCTTTTGTCGATGTGCTCCCGGCTGGCGTGTTCCCGCAGACACGCAGTGTCAGGGGCTCGAACAACTGCCAGATAGCGGTGTCTGTTCCGCAGGGCCGGCACACCGCCGTGATCACCGTCGTCGAGGACAATCTTGTAAAAGGCGCTGCCGGCCAGGCAATTCAGTGTATGAACATCATGTACGATCTGGATGAGCGAGTCGGTTTGGCGTTTCCCGGGCTGCAGCCGTAGCGTTACCTTTGCCTGCGTAGCCGGTTCAAAACATGGTCAGGTGTAGTAGCGAGTATGGCGAGAACGGACGCGGAGTCCGGGAGCTGTGTCGACCATCGGGTCGGCGGCGGGGTATTGGTTATTCCTCCACGATTAGCTAGGAGCCTTGGCTTAGGGCTATACTTGAGTTGCGCGCTAGGTCTTACTGCTACGTACGCTGAGCTTTTCGTGCGCGAGTTCAGGCGCGGAGAGCGCTCTGCAGCGAGCTGAGTACTAGTACAGCGCTTCTATACTAACGCAGCGGAAGCAGTGAAAATAGTTGAGTGAGCAAGTACCTGAGCAAATAGTCAACCAAGTAATAGTACATACAATAGGAACCTATGACTGTCGCCGAAGCCTTCGATCCCAATGCCATCACGCTATCTGACCGCGCAGTTTCCAAGGTACAGGAGTTGATCAGCGAGGAAGAAAATCACAATCTCAAGTTGCGGGTCTTTATCACCGGTGGCGGCTGCTCGGGCTTTCAGTACGGCTTTTCCTTCGACGAAGCCGCCGAAGACGATGACACCAGGGTTGAGCGCGACGGCGTGACTATGATTATTGATCCGATGAGCTTCCCGTATCTCGCCGGCTCGCAGGTCGATTATAACGAAGGGCTTGAAGGGTCAAGGTTTATCGTCAACAACCCCAACGCCACGACTACCTGTGGTTGCGGGGCGTCTTTTTCGATCTAGCGCGTTAGTCTGCTTTCTTCCCCGGAAAAACGGCGCCCAGCACGCGTTCGCCCCGCGCTCCGGTAACAACGGGCGCATTTCCTGGCAACTGCTGCAGATTTCGATGCGCAAGCCACGCAAAGGCGCTGGCCTCCACCCATTCTGCCGCGAGGCCTAGCTCGTCCGTAGTACCCAATCTGATTCGTTGCGCCTCGAGGCGATTGTGCAAGCGCCGCATTAAATCGGTATTGCGAGCGCCACCACCACAGATGTACACAGAGTCCGGCTTTTGCTGCGCACGCTCCACACTGCTGACAATCGCATACGCTGTCAGTTCAGCGAGAGTGGCCTGTACGTCTCCCGGGGATTCGTCGCCACTCAGTTGCGCGTTGAGCCATGCCAGGTTGAAGTGTTCAGGCCCGGTGCTAACAGGACCGTCTGCGCTAAAAAAGGCATCTTTGCAGAGGACTTCGAGTAGTTGAGGGATGGCGTTGTGCTCAGCGGACCACGCGCCACCATCGTCAAAATCCTGCCCCGAGCTTTGCCGAATCCAGTTGTCCAGAAGCGTGTTCCCCGGGCCGCAGTCGAAACCGCCCGTTACCGTCTTGTCACACAGCAATGTAGCGTTAGAGATGCCGCCGATATTCACAATGCAACGATTTTCAGCTGTCGCGCCAAACTGGGCGGCGTGGAACAGCGGAACTAGAGGCGCGCCCTCTCCGCCAGCGGCAATGTCGCGACGTCTGAAGTCTGCCACGGTGGTAATACCGGTTACTTCAGCAATGCTTGCCGCGTCGCCGATTTGTAAGGAGTACCGACGCTCGGGATCTGCGGCTGGATAATGCCTTACGGTTTGGCCGTGACTGCCAATCGCGGTGACGTCACGAGCCTCCAGGTCTGCGTGCTTGAGCAAGGTGTTCGCCGTGTTTGCAAAAGCATTGCCCACCGCCCGATCAAGCAGGCCCAGTGTGTGGATGTCGTCTTTCACGCCGCGCATTAGATCGAATAAAGCGGCTCGAAGACTCGCGTCATAATCTTCGCTGTGAGTGTGTTTTAGACAAGCTGTACCGTCTTTTTCGATGGCAACCAGCGCGGCGTCTATGCCGTCTACACTGGTGCCGGACATCAGGCCTATGTAGAGGCCGGCAGCGGGATTGTCTGTATGCAATGGGTCGTGAAAAGGATCTTGAACAGGATCATGCATCTAGTTATGCAGCGGCCGCGTAGGCGCATAGTCACTCGTCGGCTCATGCGCCAACTCGTGTTTCAAGGAGCGCCGGTATTGCTATCTGCGGACCCTGCAGCCAGCAGACGCTCTTTGCGCAGATTCGCGAGCTGATTTGCGGACTCGGCAATCGCGATACGAAAACGGGGCATCTCGGTCTCCGGCAAGGATTTCGCCTTGGGCAAGCTCTTGTGGATATATCTGGGATTGCGATGGCGCCCATCCACAAGGAACTCGTAGTGTAAGTGGGGCCCAGTAGCGGCGCCGGTAGAACCCACCGTGCCAATGACCTGGCTCTGCACTACGCGCTGACCCTCTTTGACTTTGGATTTGTCCAGATGCAGATACTTGGTTTGGAAGCGATCACCGTGCTGCACAAACACAAAGTTGCCGTTTGCTCTGCTATAACCGGCTTTTACGACACGGCCATCGCCTGCTGCAAACACGGGCGTACCGCGCGGCGCGGCGTAGTCTGTGCCGTTGTGGGGACGTACGGTTTTATAAATCGGGTGCTTGCGCCTCGGGTTGAAATTCGAGCTGATTCTTGTGAAGTCGACCGGCGCCATAAGAAAGGCTTTGCGCATGCTGACGCCGACTTCGTTGTAGTAGCTGGTCATGCCCTCGCTATCGATGTACCGATAGGCATCAAAGCGCTCTCCCCTGTTCGTGTATGAGGCGGCGATCACGTTGCCTTCGGCGTACTTCTCCCCGTCCAGATAGCGCTCCTCGTAGAGCACCTCCATCGTATCTCCCTTGCGCGGGTCGAGCACGAAATCGATAACGCCGCCAAATATCGTTGCTACTTCCATAATGAAGTTGCTCGACATACCGGCTTCTTTGCCCGCCAGGAACAGTGACGATTCGATTTCCACGGTCGCCCAGCTTTGCCGCAGTTCTGTTTCACGAATGCTCCGCTCGGATGAGAATCCGCCGTCCATGCGGCGATAAATAACCGATTGGAGATCGTCTAGAGTGTGCTTTACCGCCGCGAGGCCGCCGTCCTCATCACGCAAAAAAGACAGGCTTTGCCCCGGGTATATCCGCTCGAGGCCTCGTCCTTGGGGCGCTGTATGCACGATGCGATAGACATCCGCCGTGCTGAAGCCAGCGCGCTTGAACAAAAGTGAGAGATTGTCTCCGCTGCGAACGATGAATTCTTCCCAAAGTTGCGACGACGTGGCTGGTGGGGCTTCCCGGAGCGCGTCCACACCACCAGACTCTTTCGTGGCCGTGGCGAGGAGTCCGGCGACTTCCAGTGGTATGTCATCGGAAATCTCGCCTGACTTGATGACGGCATCTATTGCCGCGGTGTCAGGCGTGATGGCGCTGGTTTCTTGCTCGACTGCTGAACGGTTCGCTTTCACATCGCCCGAGGGCGTAACTATGGCGATTAGCGCCACAAGTGCTGAAATCGCCGCGACTGCCATAATATGATGACGCGATAAGACCCGTTCATCTGCCGCCGCTGTTGCCGCCCTTGCCGCGGCGGTCGCTGCCTCTATTAAGGGTTGCCGGGCGGTTTTCTTCGGGTCCGGGGTTGCGCCTCTGAGTGGTTTCTTATGGAATATCATGCTTGTGCCCGAGATTTGGACACCGAGTATATATAAAACACACGTTTCACGGATAGTGGCGGATTGATCACTTGCGTTCAGCATTGGGTCAGGTAAGGTCCGCAGCCGTTCGTTGTAGCGGTTGTAGCCCGGAATTGAAGAGTCGCCCATGAGCAGTGCATTACTCGCAGAATTAAGAGATCGTGGCCTGGTATTCCAGATCGCGGGAGAAGACCAACTCTCGGACTGGCTGGATGGCGGAGTGCGTACCCTGTACTGCGGGTTTGACCCCACCGCAGACAGCTTGCACATAGGGTCCCTGGTGCCTTTGCTGATGTTGCGACGCTTTCAGTTGGCCGGGCATCGTCCGCTCGCCCTGGTGGGCGGCGCAACGGGCTTGATCGGTGATCCGAGCTTCAAGGCTGAGGAGCGACAACTGAACACTCCGGAGATTGTCGCTACGTGGGTAGAGAGGCTGCGCACGCAGATCGAGCGATTCATTGACTTTGATGTGGGCGAACGCTCCGCCATCGTTGCAAACAACCTCGATTGGACTCGTGAACTCGATGTACTCAGTTTTTTGCGCGACGTGGGCAAACACTTTTCGATTAATGCGATGGTGCAAAAAGAGTCGGTAAAGCAGCGCATTGAACGCGAAGGCAGCGGTATCAGTTTTACCGAATTTGCCTACATGATTTTGCAATCCTATGATTTTGCTGAACTTTATAAGCGTTTCGGCTGTGGTTTACAGTTGGGCGGGTCGGATCAGTGGGGTAACATTACTGCCGGCATCGACTTGACCCGTCGTCTGCACGGTGGGCAGGTGTTTGGCCTCACGATGCCGCTGATTACCAAGTCGGATGGTACCAAGTTCGGCAAGACCGAGTCGGGGACCGTCTGGTTGGACCCGGCCCGAACTTCGCCGTACAGCTTTTACCAATTCTGGCTGTCCGTTACCGACGACGACGTGTATCGCTTTCTTCGCTACTTTACGTTCCTTGGCGTTGACGAGGTTGCGGAGATTGAGCAAGCCGATGCGGCGCGCAGTGGCAGACCCGAAGGCCAGTTGATACTGGCGCGTGAGGTCACGCGGCTGGTCCATGGTGATGAGGGATTGCAGGCAGCTCAGCGAATCACCGAGAGCCTGTTCAACGGAGACGCTGGCTCGCTCTCCGAGGCTGATCTTGAGCAACTGAAGCTCGACGGTCTGCCGACTAGCCTTCTATCTATAGAGGGGTTGCCCGAGACCCTGACCCAGTTGTTCGCAGATTGCGGTCTCGCAGGATCCGGCAAGCAGGTTAAGGACGCTCTGCAGCGTACAGCAGTGGTGGTCAATGCAGCGGCGGTGGGTATGGATAAGAACGCCAGGCTTGCCGAGGTATTCGTCGCTGATCAAGCCCTCTATGGTCGCTTTTATCTCGTTCGCTTAGGTAAAAAGAAGTATCACCTGTTCGAACTAACGGAGTAGTTACCGGGTGTGCAGCGGGGCTTGGTAATTAAATTGAAATAGTTCTTGCGCGGCTTGAGGGCGTCAGTATAATACGCCTCCCCGGTATCCAGCGAGATACCGGAAACACCCCGAGCCTTGGCGCTTGCGGGCGATATTTAACAGTTTGATGAAGACAGAAGTGTGGGCACTTGTTGGGATAGTTGCTAACTATTCAGACACAACAAGTGACTCATCGATTCATTGGCTGTTTTCGGTTTGCTTGTGGGTTTACTCACGGGCAGGGTGAGGATGGTTACAGGATTTTTGATTTCGAATTGTGTCTGAGCCGAGATTTGTTGGTGGACGCGGGTAATCGCGCAAACCAACCCTCTTATTAGCTCTTGCCGAGTTAGTAGAGGTAAAAGATTAAACTGAAGAGTTTGATCATGGCTCAGATTGAACGCTGGCGGCAGGCCTAACACATGCAAGTCGAGCGCGAAAGATCTTCGGATTGAGTAGAGCGGCGGACGGGTGAGTAACGCGTAGGAATCTACCC